>NZ_CAXUQX020000002.1:0-1671064 GCF_964253315.1 Trinickia sp. LjRoot230 | reverse complement strand
ATGCGACACGCGCCGGCCCAGCGCGTCATACCCATAGCGGCTCACGAGCCGGCCTTGCGTGCGCAGCACTTCACGATGTAAATCGTCACGCTCGATGTCGGTCACCACCGTGCCATCGAGATTGATCTGATGCAGATGCCCCGAGCCGTAATACAGCCAATTGATCGTGCGTTCGTCGGGCAGGGTGGTAGCAATCCGGTTACCCAGTTCATCGTAGCGGTGCGCCAACCCGCCCATCGGCCCGCGCTCGACCAGCAGTTCACCGCGCGGCCCATACGTCAGCTCGATGCGGCTTTGCAGGCTCAACGACTCGCCATAGCGGATGTACGTTTCGGCTCTCGCCAATTGGCCGGCCTTGCTGTACGCGTACTTCCAGCGCTGACCCTCGACGTCTTTCGCGACGATCCGCCCGAGCGCATCGCGTTCATAGGACGCGACCAAGGCTGACTCAGTATTCGCCGCGTCGGTCACACGCACCGCGAGTCCACGCGCGTCATAGCCATACGTGCGCGTGATGCCGTCCAGCCCGCGCTCTTCGACGAGCCGGTCCGTCGCGCTGTACGCGAAGCGATACGTCTCGCGGTTTTCGTTGGTCAACGCAGCCAGCCGATGCGCCGCGTCATAGCCATAGCGCACCACACGCCCGGCCGCATCGGTGCGCGCGAGCAGCAATCCGCGTGGGTTCAACTCGTAATGCGTGCGTCGTCCGTTCGCATCGGTGAGTTCGACCAATCGTCCCGCCGCGTCATAGCGAAACGACTGACGCGCCCCATCGGCCGTAACGATCGCGCTGACCCGGCCAAGCACATCCACTTCGTACGCGGTCTCGTGTTGCGCCGCATCGACCACGCGGATCAACGCACCGCGCGCGTCATACGCAAACCGTGTCGTCTTACCCGAGCAATCGGTATAGGCCGTGAGCTGAGCGCGTCGATTCCACGCCAGATGCTTATAGCCGCCGCGCGCATCCTTGATCGTATGCAGCAGGCCTTGCTCATCGTAGTAGTAATGCGTTTGAAAGCCATCCGGATCAATTAGGACGACTAAGTTTCCGCGTTTGTCGTATCGGTAGCCGTATCGATGATTCGCCGCATTCGTTTCCGCTACCGGCAAATCGAAGTAACCGTTCCATTCGGTTTTTTCGACGGCGCCTAACGCATCGGTTCGTTCGGTCAGCCGGCCGAGACGGTCGTAACTGAATCGGGTGACCCCGCCCGTCGGATCGGTGCAACTGAGCAATTGTCGGAGGTCATTCCACTCGAGCCGCCACACGTGGCCCTCGGCATCGGTGAACGCGGTGGGCTGGCCATCCTCGTTCCACTCGCAGCGTGTCACACGTCCGAGCTGGTCGGTGACCGCAACGGTGCGTTGGCCAACGTCGGCATCGAATACATACGCTTCCCCGTCATCGGTCCAGTGCCGGATGACGCGCGCATCCTTACCGGTTCCTTGCCAGGCATAGCCACACTGCAAACCGCCGGGCAGCGTATGGGCGGTCATCAAGCCCTGTTCATAGGCGAAACGCCGCGTCGTGTGTCTTGCCCGATCCGTCACGCTTTGCAATTCACCGGCATCGGTATAGCCGTAGCTGACCAAGGTTTCCTCGGGCTCGCCTTCGACACCGCGCACAAGGGTGATGCTCGCGATGCGCTCAGGCAGCGCCTCGGTATAGCCAAAGCGCAGCACCCGGCCGCTGCCGTCGAGCAAGCGCGTCGGTCGAACCACCTCGCCCGCCGCTTGCCACTGCACGTCGATCCAATTGCCGTTGCGATCTTCGAGGCGGCGCAGCTTCAATGTCTCACGGGCCGTTTCGCTATTGCGCGCGGGGCCGAAATCGCGATAGACGCCATCGACTGTTTCGACAAGATAATGTCCGCCCACCGTGCAGATCAAATACACGCCCTCGGCCACGCTCAAATGGCTTTGGCCGGCCGGCACGGGCGGAAACACGATCTCGCGGCCTTGCTCATCCCAATACGCAATGGAGTCGATCGCACCGGCCGCATCGCGCACCAGCTTCAACTCAACGCTGATCGGCACACTCCAGCCCGGACCGAACACACTATCGGCGCGATCATCGTGACTGCTATAAAAACGCCGCCAGACGATCGGCAACAGGCCCGGCAGCACGAAATCGGTATCGTGCTCGCCGTCGAGAATCTTGCCACCGGTGATCAGGTTGACTGGATGTCCCACCAAGGTTCTGATCTCGTGCCCAATCCACCCACCGAGCAGTCCCGCGCCGAGGTTCATCGCCAGACACGGCAGTGCGCCCTTCAAGGCGCTCCAATTCATCTTGCCGCGCCCGCACAGCGCCAACGCGATGCCAATCGCCATGCCCAACGTGCTCACCCATTTACGCGCGGGCTCGATCTCGCGCACGGTCAGCGTGCCGCCGCCGATAAATACGTTATTGGAGCCTTTTGCAATCGCTGCCTGACACGTGGTCTGATCCTTCACGCGTGCTGCGGGCTGACCATTGATGAACACGCTGTCCGAACCTTGCGCAATCATCTGCGGGCCGGAGTGGTTGTCGCAATGGGCCGTATCGAGATCGGCCGGGGCAGCGGCGCGGGCTGCATGCTGGCCGTTCACAAACACGTTCGGTGAACCGTTACTGATGAACCCTTTGACCTCGGGCGGCGCAATCGCGTTACCAAGCGCGTGCGCACCGCGATCGATCTCTTCGTTGATCCCAGAGCCTTCCATCAGCGCGGCCACGCCAATGCCGATGCCAATCACGAGTGGTGTGGCCAAACCCGCAGTGCCGATCTCCAGCAGCGCCAAGCCCGCGGTGACCGCCGCGGTCAACGCCCAGCCCACGGCAATGCCCCCGAGCAGGGAGCCGCCCATGCCAATCAAGTCCCCCGCCAACGAAGTGTGCTCGATCGGATCGTGCTCGCGCGCAGCGGGCTGGCTCATGAGTGGCCTGCAAAACGCATCAGCATCATTAACCCCGGCTTAACGGTATTGGCATTGGTATTGGCCTGTATGCGCCAATCGGCATTGCATGATTAAGGTCACCGCAGGAAGGCCGTCACTATATCAAAGCGCCACAGACAAGAAAAAGGCATGGCCGCTCTAAATTAACGATTGTTGAAAATGTCATGCCGACGTTAATTACTGGCTTGCCCGTTTTTACTGATGCGTGATGGCTGACCGGAAATATTTCCCTATTCCAAGACTTAAGGAAGCGCTGATGCCTCGATACGAATTGGCGGCATCCAGGCGCGTTCGATGCAACCGACACTTCACGAGGCACAGAAACGTCAGCGAGCAGCGAACCACTACGATCAAGTCATGATCACGAACCCTTCCGCCCCAACGTTCACGCCCGCCATCGCGCGCGTCCTTTCAACCGTCAGCATTGCGTTCGTCGTGACCCAACTCGATGTCACGATCGTCAACATCGCACTGCCCAGCATCGGCTCGCAACTCCACGCGCCAGTCTCGGGGCTGCAATGGATCGTCGACGCCTACACACTGGCGTTCGCAGTGTTGATGCTATCCGCCGGCGTACTCGGCGATCGCTTCGGCCCACGGCGCTTGTTCGCTTTTGGCCTTGCACTTTTTGCGGCGGCGTCGCTCGCGTGCGGGCTTGCGCCCAATGCCTCGATGTTGATTGCCGCGCGCGCGGTGCAAGGGGTGAGCGCCGCCGCCATGCTGCCGAATTCACTCGCGCTGCTCAATCGGGCATGCGGTCATGAGCCGAAATTACGCGCCCATGCCGTCGGTCTATGGACGGCCTCGGGCGCTGTAGCCATTGCCGCGGGCCCGGTTCTCGGTGGCGTGCTGATCGCGGCCTTCGGTTGGCGCAGCATTTTTCTCGTGAACTTGCCGATTTGCGCCGCGGGGATGCTCGCTACGTTTGCCTGGGTGCCCCGCCAGTTCGACGAAACCGCACGCGAGCACAAGGGCGAAAAGATCGGCATCGACCTTCCCGGCCAATGTATGGCAATCGTCGCACTCACGGCTTTTACCGGTGCGGTCATCGAGCTGCGCTCACTCGGCATCATGCATCCGCTAATCATCGGCGGCTTCGCAACCGCGGTGCTGGCCACGTTAGCCTTCGTGACCATCGAAGCAAAAAGCACCGCGCCGATGCTGCCGCTGGTATTACTGCGCGATGCGACATTCAGCGCCGCTGTGATTTTCGGTGTCTGCGTGAATATGGCCTATTACGGAAGCGTATTCGTGCTGAGTCTTTTTCTGCAGCATGTTCACGGCGACACACCGCTCCAGGCAGGCCTCGCGTTTTTACCGCTTACAGGAGGCTTCTTGATTTCGAATGTGGCAAGTGGCTGGGTCGTCGCGCGCCGCGGACCGCGTTTCCCGATGATGCTTGGCGCGGCAATCGGTGCGCTCGGCTACGCTCTGCTGCATGCGGCGCGAGCCGACACGCCGTTTCTTGCGCTAGTCGTGCCATTTTTGCTGATTCCTGCCGGCATGGGGCTCGCGGTGCCCGCGATGACTACCGCGATTCTTGCATCCGTTGAACCAAAACGCGCCGGTACGGCGTCGGCGATCCTTAATACGGCTCGCCAAGCAGGGGGAGCGGTCGGGGTCGCCGCATTCGGCGCATTGGTGGCCGGCTCGCGCCCCGAGACGGTGGTGCAGGGTTTGCAGATATCGGCCGCAATCGCCACAGGGCTGCTCGTGACGGGCGTGCTGCTGGCATGTCTGATTCACCCGGAATCGCACGCGCGCAACGATGCAGCCAACGAAGCCACGGCACAGGCCGAACACTGAGCCGAAAGCTTAGGACAACGAAGCAATATTCACATTAGCGGTTAGAGCGTCGCCGTCTGGATCGTGCCGGTATCCAGCGCACGTTCGATCAGCCCATCATCCCGAGCCTTGTTAATGGCTTTTTCGATTAATTTGCCGGGAGGCTCGAGTTCGGCTTTGAGCGCGCCAAGCAACCCCCCGGTATCGAATACAACCAACGTCTCTGCCGAATCGTCGCGGCTGATGATGACGCGATGCGCCGATTCATCCTCGCCCAGGCTCGCGCAAAAACGCATTTTCTGCCCGTCGATCATCTGCTCGAAGTTCTCGATCATCGCGTTGCCCTCCCTCGTCGCGCCGAAACATCCATGAAGTAAAGCAAACAACGTGCTCGCTTCATGCGACGGTGCAACGATCAAAGCAGGTGGCGTTTGGGTTTGCGGGCGGCATCGACACTGACCCCACCCGCGCCAGTCACGAACAGCAAAAGGAAACCGCCGGCGATACAAACATTCTTCCAGAAGTGAATCACCATATCGTGCTGAATGGTCGGATCGGCCACGTTCCAGAAGTCATGCCCGAGCACTGCGGTCAGGATCGTATAAGCCGCCATCACAAGCGCGAGCGGCCGCGTCAGAAAACCGATCACGAGCATCAGCCCGCCCAGCGCTTCGATCGCCGTCGCAATGGGCGCGCTGATTTGCACGAATGGCACACCCTTCGCTTGCAAATAGCCAACGAAACCCGCATAGCCAAGCAGCTTCATGACTCCGCCCCATAAAAACAGAACGGCAAGCGCAAGACGCGCGATGAGAATGACGCCGGAATCGACGGGACGCGTCATGAATACCTTCCTCCTTGTTATCGACGAATGAAAGCGAGCGCCGCGCGGCGCTCGCATCGATGCTCAGGATATGCGCTGCGCCACGCTTTTCCAAGCGCGACGCGTGCCGAAGCGGTAAAGGCGGAAAGCAAATGTAAATACAGGGCCTACGAAACAGCCCTGTCTGTTAGGACTGCGTTACGCGGCTTGCTGCGGGCACGCGGCTTCGCCGTCTGGATGCGCAACGTCGTCGATGATCCCGAGATGGCGCGCAAGCGACCCTTCGGAGCGCAGCCCCATCGAATTGAGCAACCGATACAAGGTTGCGCGCGAAACGCCCAACTCGGCCGCTGCACCGGAAAGACTGTAAGCATGCCGTCCGAGCGCATCGCGTACGGCATTGCGCTCGGCTTCGCAGCGAATGTCGGCCAACGTGCGCCCCGCCCTTGGCCCAGCCCCGGGCAACCCTAGATCGGCTGCAGTAATGAAACGCCCTTCAGCCATGACAACCGCACGTCTAACGCAATTGATGAGTTCGCGCACATTGCCCGGCCACGAATAATTGAACATCGCGGCAACGGCGTCGCTCGAGAAACCGCGGATCTTCCGAGCGCCATCGCGTTTATGCACAGCAAGCGCGTGATAAGCCAGTAGCTTGATGTCGTGTCCGCGTTCGCGTAGCGGCGGTTCATCGAGACGCAGCACACATAAGCGATGAAAGAGGTCCGCACGGAAACGCCCGCTTTCAATGGCTTGCGACAAATCGACATGCGTAGCCGAAATAATCCGGACATCGACCTTCACAGGCCCCGTGCCGCCAAGGCGCTCGATGGTTCCTTCTTGCAAGAAGCGCAGCAACACGGCTTGGCATTCGTGCGGCATGTCGCCGATCTCATCCAGGAAGAGTGTGCCGCCGTCCGCCGCTTCAATACGGCCGATCTTGCGTTGCAACGCGCCGGTGAATGCGCCGCGCTCGTGACCAAAAAGCTCCGATTGCAGCAATGTCGGCGGAATAGCCGCGCAGTTGATTGCCACAAACGGCTTGCCAGAGCGCGACGAGTGATCGTGAATGGCACGCACGGTCAGTTCTTTGCCCGTGCCTGACTCCCCGGCAATAAAAACCGGCGCATCGTTGCGCGCACACTTTTCGAGGCCGCGAAAAAGCTGCTGCATCGGCGCCGAGCTGCCAATCATCGTGCTGCATCCAGGCACCGGCGGAACGATCGCGACTTTTTCGCGCAACGTCGACAATCCGTGCGCGTGACCGAGCACGATGGCGAGCCGCTCGTCGCCACAGGGCATCGTCACGAAGTCGAAACAATAGTCGACAATAAAACGGCGAATGGCCGGCTCCTCCGCCTGACCACGTTGAACGAGGGCAACCCAGGTCGCCTCCGTGTGCGATACGCAGCTTTCGAGTTCCGCCAATTGCTCTTCGGTCGGTTGCGGCGGCAAGACGACGACACCTAGACGAATGGCCCCTCGCTCGAGCAACCGCTCCACCTGATGAGCGGCCTTCGCGTGCACAACATGCCAACCCGCCGTAACCAGACTATCGACGCTTGAAGGATCGGGCTTCAACGAAACGAACAGCGCGGTACGCTCAGCGCGTAGCGGATTCAAACTGTGTGACATGGTCCAACTCCCCGTATCGAAGCGCGCGTGCCTCAAGGGCACCATAAGGCACCGCATCGATGCAATGTTTGATATCGATCAATTCCGGAGCCTACCCGCTCTTGCGGTTATCCGATTCATGGCCGATATCGACCTGCTTCGGCGAGCCATCTAATGCGGCTCTGCCCGTTCGTCCTGACCTGATTGGAAAGGACGTCCAATTTCACCAAAGCAAGCAATCCGGCGCATTACGCTTGGACTTAAGGCTCGCTTTGTACCTGCCCTTTGTCCCTCGGCATTTTTTACTGCGCTTTAGATGTAACGCCTGCCCGCTTCGAGCTTGACGCACATCGCGCGTTTCGTACCTGCATGCACTGCAACATAGACGACACCGGACAGAATTACCATAGGAAAAATTACGATGGGGCAAAACACCAACGGCGCACGCGCCATGTGCGCTAGCCGACATACCAATCCAATGCCGATTCTTAACCTCAGATGTGAAGCACGCCTGGAAATCGGAAAAAATGACAGCACTCGCGCAGGCGTTGCAGTCAGAAGGGTTTGCAGTGCGGAAACAGCAAAAGCCTGGCAATAAAAATCGGGGGACGCATGGCAATCGTTTCGGAATCGCGAAATGGCATTGACCGGATCACGCTCTATGCGATGACCGCGCTCGCCATGCAATTGATACTTATTACGGCTTGGGCCGTGCGCTATTACGTGCTGCACCAATTGAATGCACCCATGCTGGGATGGGACTTCGTCGTATTTTGGTCGGCCGCACGCGTCGCGCTGGAATACGGCGCCGCGATGGTTTTTTCGCCTGAGTTGATGTACGCCATGGAAGCGCGCATCGTGCATTTCGGCGGCGTGGCGCCGTGGCCGTACCCGCCGACGTTCTTGTTGACAGTCATTCCCATCGGCCTGCTGTCGTTCGGCACAGCGTTCGCAGTTTATTCGGTCGCCGGCGTGGCTTGTTATGCGGCCGTTATCAAACGCCTTTCCGGCGACATGAAGCGCACGCTACTGTTTTTTATAGCGGCTTTTCCTGGCGTAGCCGTCGCCCTCGCGGCCGGACAAAATTCGTTGTTCACCGTGGCCGCAGCGGGCGCCGCACTAGTGCTCGTGCAATCGAATTCGGCGCTCGCGGGCGTGGCAATTGCCGCTTTAGCTATCAAACCGCAATTGGCTATTTTGTTTCCACTGGCGCTTATTTGCGCCCGGAAGTGGAAAATACTTGCTGCGTCTGCTTTATGCAGCGTTATTTTCGTCGCGATAACGGTAGCCATGCTCGGTCATCAAGCATGGACTGCATTCGCTGCGTATCTACCCGTATTCAGTCGATTCAACGTTGAACAAGGCATGCATCTATGGACGGGCATGCCTACCGCGTTCGCAGCGGCGCGGCTTGTCGGCCTGCCGGTCGCAATCGCCTATGGCATACAGGCGCTGGTTGCGATTCCGGCCGTGGGCATCATGGCGTTCCTGTGGCTACGACAAGCGCGGTTCGAATTGCGCGCCGCCGCGCTCGTTATCGCCACATTGCTGGTACTGCCGTATTTCATGTATTACGACCTCTGCTGGATCGTACTGCCGCTCGTGTTTTTGATTCGCGACGGCAAGGCCGCACCTATCGGCCGTGTCGAATGGGCTATTCTCGGCGCCGCATGGTTGATGCCCGCGCAAGGCATTGTGGCTGTGCTGATCGGTGTACCGTGCGACGTTGCCCCGCTCGTTCTGATTGCGCTGCTCGGCATGTGTTTATACCGGCATTTGGCTACGTCGTCGTCAACGGTAAGTCCATGATCGGTGAGCGACGAACGTAAACGGCGGCACGACGCAAATCACCATCGCAATGCCGAGCCACGGGCCGATGCCGGCGCGCTCCGCCGCGTGGGAAACGAGCGCTGTCAGCGTTACGCCTCCAATGGAGACGACGAGAAACCGCAACAACGTCTTTCTGCCAACGCGGCTCGAAAAACTCCAGAGGGTCTGCAGCAGATACGAGCCAACCGTTGCGCAAACGAATGCAAATGTATTCGCCGGCATCGACGACCATCCTGCATAGTCGATAGCCCACGCGGCAACGGCGACATGACACCCGGTGGCAAGCAAGCCCGAGACGCCGAATCGCGCGATTCTCGATAAGTCCGATTGCTCGATCATATGCCGCTCCGGCGTGAGCTCCGCGCCGTTCAACGCGCGGCCACGCGCATACGCTGCACGAGCTGCCGGCGCGAATGATCGGCCCGCCCCACATGCGGCGCATGCAACGCACGCGACGTCGCGCGTCCGAGCGGCAGCGCCGTTACCTTCTTTCTTGCCTGATACCGGCGGCGCACCAGATACACGGGCCGCTCCTTGGTCTCGTGATAAATCCGCCCGACATATTCGCCAACCACCCCCACTCCGATCAGTTCGATCCCGCCCAGGAACAACATCACCGACAGCAGCGACGCGTAGCCCGACACCGGATTGCCGAACAGCACCGTGCGGCTGATGATGAACCCGCCATAACAAAACGCGAGCAGCGCAATCGCCAGGCCAATGTAGGTCCAGCTTCGCAGCGGCACGGTGCTGAAGCTGGTAATGCCCTCGAGCGCGAAGTTCCAGAGCCGCCAGCCCGAGAACTTCGAGTGTCCGGCACAGCGCGCCTCGCGCTCGTATTCGACAAGGACCGTCTTGAAACCAACCCATGCGAACAGCCCCTTCATGAAACGCTGGCGTTCCGGCAGGCTGCGCAGTGCATTAACCACCGCACGATCCATCAATCGAAAGTCGCCCACGTTTTCCGGCAACTTCACTTCGGACAGCGCGTTATGGACCCGGTAGTAGAGCCCCGCACTGACGCGCTTCATCATCGTGTCGCAGGCACGGCTGCTGCGCTTGGCGGCCACTACCTCGGCACCGTCGAACCAGTGCTCGATCATCACCGGAATCAAGCCGGGCGGGTCTTGCAGATCGGCATCGATCGGAATGACGGCGTCGCCCAACGCTTCGTCGAGCCCGGCCGTCAACGCAGCCTCTTTGCCGAAGTTTCGCGTGAGGTCGATCACGCGTATGCGCGCATCCCTTCCACTCGCGCGCACCAGCTTATCGAGCGTGCCGTCGCTGCTGCCATCGTTGATGCAGACAATTTCAAATCGGACGGTTGCAATGCTTTCGAGCACCGGAACGATCGTGGTAAAAAAGGCATCGATCGCCGGTTCCTCGTTATAAAACGGCACCACCAGCGAAACCAGCGGCTTATTGATTCGTAACGACATGATGCCCCCCGGGACACTCGTGTTATTGCCTGGTGCGTGCTCGCCCACGCTCATACCGCACGTCAGGCATTTTTCTCAAGCTTCGTCGCGCCGCGCCATCCAGATCCGCCTCGATAACAGCGCGAGCGTCATTGCGAAAACCAACGGCATGAATTGAAAATGAATTCGTGTGACGACCAGAATGCCGGCGAGCGGCATCAGCCACAGCACAATGAGCCATTCACGTTCGCCGGGCTTCCATCCGCGCTCCATCGCATAGCTGGCGTACCACGCGATCACGACGCCAAGCCATGTCAGGTCGTAATCGTACAGATAAGGGCTCACCATCAAGCTGGCGCAGGCGAGCGTCGCCGCGCGCAGCGCATGCGGCGCTGACCGATACCACGCATAGCAGACAGTTGCCGCGGCGAAGACAAGCGATAGACCCTGTGCAACGGATGCGAGTAGGCTCGTCCCGTGCGCCAGCTTCACCAGGGAAAACGCGGACGGTATGCGCGCCAGCGCCGCGCGGCCGGATTCCACATAACCCGCCGCCATGCCCATGTTATGAATGAATGCCGCGAGCGTATCGGTGCCGAACGCCATCACCGAAACCAGCAGCATCGCGACGGCGACGATGCCGAACGCCGCAAGCGCGCGCCACGAACGCGAGCACAACAGTGCCAATGGAATCAGCACGGCAAGCTGCGGCTTTACGCTTAGGATACCTAAACAAATCCCCGCGATCACCGGACGCCGCGCAAGCAACGCAAGGCCGAATGCTGCTAACGCGGCAGTCAACAAGCCGTTTTGCCCCGACACCTCGACAAGCGCCGCACCAGGAAACGCAAGCGCGAGGAATATCGTCTCCTTGCGCGGCACGATGGTGTGCATTGCTTTTGCAAACAGCAAGTAAGTGCCACCGAGAAAAAGCGCCGCGGCGATCTTCCATGGCAACAACGCGAACGGATAGACGACGAGCAGGAACGTCGGTGGATACAGCCACGGCAAGATGCCAACCGGATGTGCTATCGCTGCGGTCTCGATTTTTTCGAGCGCGATCAAGTTGTACGCGTCGACAGCGTGCCCGCTGAGCGCGAGATGCGACGCGCTCCAGAACGGCAGAAAGTCCATCGAAAGCGGGCTGATGTATGCCCGCGGCATCCAGACCGCTTTGACGAAGTAAATCGCCAGCCATAGGACGTAGCAAATCAGTACGCCAGTTGCATAGAACCGCAGGCGATGGGCCGTGAGCCAGTGCGGTGCGTCTACGCCGCGCACCGCCCGCAGCGCTCTCAGCCCACGCTCGAGCGTCGGCGTTATCGTGCGCGCATGCGCCGCCGATGCATGGCTTCTCAGGCCCACGCTCATGATCTGGCCCTCGTCCCCAAACGCGCACGTCGCAACACCATCCACATGACGATCAGCAGCACCACCGGCCCGAATTGCGGCAACATCATCACGCGATTGAAATGTTCGTAGATCGGCAGCAGCCAGCCGGCCGCGAGCGCCGCCTGCTCGCCGCGCAACCACTGGCTCGAAAGTGCTACTGCGCAGAGGCAGGCAAGCGCAACGCCGAGCCAGACCAATTCGTAGTGCCATACGTACGGGCTGACCAACAATGCCGCCACGACCACAGCCGCACTACGCAGCCGCACATCGGCGGAGTGCTTGCAGACGCTGCACGCAGCCCCAATCGCAACTGCGGCAACGCAGGCATGCGCGATGTAAGCGGCAACGATCGGCATGCCGGCCGCGCGCAACGCCGAAAACGGTGTGGGCGAGGCAAACCAGAAGCGTTGGCCATCGTGTTCGAGCAGCGTCGTGCGCAAGAGGCCGGCGTCGAGGAAGAAACCGTGCAGCGAGGCGGTGCCGCAGAAAAGCACGCCTGCGACGGTCACGACCAAAGCGCTCAACGCCGCAATCGCAAATACTTTCCATTCACGCGTTGCAATCAGCACGAACGGAAACACGACCGCCATTTGCGGCTTGATTGCAAGCAGGCCAATGCAGATGCCGGCCAATACAGGCTTTCTCGTCATCGAACCGAGCGCGAGCGCTGCCAATGCCGCGGTCAGCAGCGAGTTCTGCCCGACGATGGCGGTAACGAACACGCAAGGTGAAGCCGCCACGATGAACGCCGCGAGCTGCGACGAACCGATGCTCTTGTCAAGACCGGACACGCGTACGGTCGTCACCACATAGAGCGCAGCCGTCCCGACGACAAACAACAGATAGCCAACGGCAAACGGGAGCAAGGCCAGCGGCGACACCGCCATCAAGAACGCAGGCGGATAAGCCCAGGGCAAAGCATTCACGTCGGCAAAGCCGCCAAACAATGCATGAGCAGCATTCGCGAAGGTCAGGTGGTTGTATACCTGGAGCGGCGAGCCTTGCAACGCGACGTGCGATGCCGTCCAGAAAGTCGCGAAATCGATGCCAGGCCGCCCGGCATCCGCAGAGGTGAATCCATGTCCGGCCCAGGCCCAGATGGCGAGGAACGCCACGTAGGAAACGACCGTTGCGACACTCGACATCATGAGCCGCCGCGGCGTCATCCAAATTAATGAGCAGCTGACGAAGCCCCTGCTCGCCCCCCGATTCAAAATATACATAGCACCACCCCGGTTTAGCCGATCACATAAGTTATGTCGGCCTTGTCGTACATCGATTATTTGCGTGCTTCATTGTTTCTTGTTTTTGCTTTTTTGTTTGCCTATGGGGAGTGTCAATGCTCCGATGCATTCCCCACGGCCCATTGTTGAGACAAAACGATGTGACTTTCAAGTCGGTGTTGTCCTCAAATGACGGCTTATCTGTACGCGAACGTGCGCCGTCCCACACAACGCAATCGAGCGATTCTTAAAGCAAAAAACCCCACGTATCAAAGTTGAAACGCTTGGCACGGTTCGATTGCACGATTCGCCGATTGTTATGCCGAAATGTGCGACAGTTTCGGCCGAATCATCGCCACCTGCTAATCGCCCCAAAGGTAATACGCAGCATGCTTTGACATGCAAACCGAACGCCCTCGGCAGGCTCGCCGGCTGTCTCAACGTTGAGACATCTGGGGCGCCAACCCGTTGGCGGCGCGTCATGCGAAATGGACGACTCCTTACGTGGCAAGGCGCGCATGGCCATTGGCATATCGCTTGCGATGTGGTCCTGCACGGAAGTCGACGAGGAAACGTCACCAGCCATTCGAATCGCTCCATGAGGGGCAGCAGAAATGGCGGAGGACGTGAACCACGGGGGGTGCCCCAGTCGTTTTCTGCCGCGACATTCAATCGCGGCAGCGAACGCAGGGGTCGATATAAAACATCGTCGATTAACCGTGACGCCGACGCGAGTCGACGCATAGAAGCGCAACAATAAGCCGGGGGGCTTAGTCATGGAAAATATCTTTGAGCGGCGGTCTGCTTGTGGCAACGCAAGTTGGATCAGCGCATCGCGCTCCGCAATCAGCGGCAGTGCCCATTCCCACTTCCTGCGCGCTCATCACGCACCAGCCCCAACAACGGCATCGCGCTTTGCGCGGGTACATCCGAGATCATCCGGACGGTCGGCGCCGCGCCTCTCGCGCGTTCAGCCATAGCGAAAATTCGCAATGTACCCGTCGCAGGGCAAGCCTTTGCTCTTCTTTTTGCAGCACCTGTAGTTCCAGCAGCACCTTGTAGTCAGGTCCCGAAGCCGCGCGCCCAGGGAATTTACTTAGTAGTCCTAAGGGAGAAATCCAAATGCTGAAATTCATCGCACGAGTCAAGCACTTCAGCCGGGAAGAAGACGGCGCAACCATGGTCGAGTACGGACTCATGGTCGCGCTGATTGCCATTGTTTGTATCACTGCTGTCACGGCAATCGGCAACAACCTCAATTCGGTATTCAGCGATATCGCGGGCAAGCTTTGATGAGGCAAAGCGGACGATTCGCTTCGTCGCATCGTCCGCGCTTCTTTCTAACGTAATTTGGGGGAGATGCATCATGACCAAGGGTATCTATCAGTTTTTGCAATATGGCGCCAAAGAGCTAACACCTTTTCTGCGCGAAAACCGGGGCGCCACGATGGTCGAGTATGGCTTGATGGTCGCATTGATTGCGATTGTCTGTATCACGGCAGTGACTTCTATCGGCACGAATCTGAACTCGGTTTTCAGCGACATCGCCGGCAGTTTGTGATCTGCGGTACGGGCAAACTCGTCGACATCGGTTTGCCCTCCTGCAAAAAAGAAGGCGCCGCACAAGATGCGGAGCCGCTAACAAAAGGTATTGGGGACTGAAATGCACACCGCACGCACACATCTATTGCGATTCTGGCAGGAAGAGCGAGGAGCCACGTTCGTCGAATACGGATTGATGATTTCGCTCATCGCCATTGCAACGTTTGCTGCGGTGGTCTATTTCGGCACATCGCTCGAAGCCCTTTACGAAAACGTCCTCGACGACATCGTCGCCGCCATCAATTGATCGGCATCCACCGAACGAGAACGAACGCGAGACCAGCCATGTTCATCCCGCCTTTGCCGTCCCAGCCCATTCCGCTTTGCGCCGCAGCCATCGCTGTTATCGCTGCGAGCACGGACATCGTCGCGCGCCGCATTCCGAACGCGCTGATCCTGTTTGGCCTCGCTGCATCGCTGGTCGTACATCTCTGGCTGCAGGGCATTGTCATGGGCGCGGGAGGCTGGCTCGCCGGCGGCATGACCGGCTTTGCGCTGCTGATTCCGTTGTATCTGGTCCGCGGCACCTCGGCCGGCGATGTGAAGCTTCTGCTGATGATCGGCACCTGGGTCGGCCCTGAAATGATTCTCGCGGTGACGCTGGCCACGTTCGTCATCGGCGGCGCGTGGTCCGTTGCGTTCGCAGTGCTGAATCGTCGCGGCACGCAGCTGCTGTTGAATCTCCGAATCATCATGCAAGGCGGACTGAGCGCAGCACGGGCGGGCGGGGCCGGAACGAAACAGCAGTTGGTATCGATCGGATCGCTGCCTTACGGCGTGGCGATTGCAGCAGGAACAGTGGGTGTGCTGTTCGCAGCAGCAGTAGCAGTATGAGCGCCCCACACGACGAGCAGACATCGAACCCTTCAGGAATCGTCCGGGAAGGATGGAGAGCCAGCATGAGCGAATGCAACATCGAGGATAGCGACACGACGCAGGTCCTGCGCGTGCAGCAAACGAGCGAGACGCCCCCGCATGCAACGTTGCGTACGCCTCGTTGTGTTGCCGATACGGGCCTGCCGCCCATCTTTGTTGGCAGACTCGTGCTGAAATCGACCTTGCTCAACGGCACCTCTACCTTCTCCGATCTCTCGCAGCGGCACCGGCTGCCCGTTGCCGTGCTCGACGACATCCTCGCGTTTCTCGTACGCGAACGACTGGCCGAAATCACGCATCGCGGCGCGACCGACATCGACGTACGTTTTCGTTTGACGGAGGCAGGCCGCGATGTTGCGACCGAAGAAATTGGACGCTGCAGCTACTGCGGTCCAGCTCCGGTTTCGTACGAGAGCTACGTGGAAGTTGTGCGAGCCCATTCCATTCGGCAACAGCGCATCAGCCAATCGGACGTGCATGCCGCATTCGCCGATATTCGCGTCGAGTCGGCGTTGCTCGATGCCGCGGGCGCGGCGCTCAATGCGGCGCGGCCGCTGATGCTCTATGGCCCGGCTGGCTGCGGCAAGACGTACTTCGCGGAACGACTCGGCCGATTGCTGCGAGGCGACGTGCCTATCCCCTATGCGATCTATGTCAGCGGCGAGATCGTGCAGGTGTACGACCCGCTGCTGCATCACGACGTGGACGATGCGGCGAGCGCGCCCATCGGCGACAAACGCTGGCGCCTTTGCCAACGACCCGTGGTGATCTCCGGCGGAGAGCTGACACTCGACGGTCTCGATCTTCGCTACGACCCATCCGCCGGTTTCTACCAGGCGCCGCCGCACATGAAGGCGAACATGGGTCTTTACATCGTTGACGATCTCGGCCGCCAGCGTGTCGCCGCACAAGACCTATTGAACCGCTGGATCATGCCGCTCGATCGCCGTGTCGATCTTTTCACACTGCACTCGGGCATGCGTTTTTCCGCGCCGTTCGAAGTGTGGCCTGTGTTCTCGACCAATCTCGACCCTGCTGCCATCGGCGACGAAGCATTTCTGCGCCGCCTCGGTTCGAAGCTGCGCATGGGACCGATGTCGCTCGAAAACTATCGCGCGGTGTTCGAGGCGTGTGCGGCGTCGTACGGCTTGGATATTTCGTCGAACGCATTCGATTACCTGCTACACGACCTGCACCAAAAAAACGGCAAGCCGCTTTTAGCCTGCTACCCGCGCGATTTGCTGAGCCTCGTCAGTGCATCGGTGCAATACCGCGATGCGCTGCCCGAGGTGACACCACAAGAGCTTTGGCAAGCGTGGCAAAGCTACTTTGCCGATGGCGCACCCGACAACAGTTTTCCGCCCGCCCCCGCGATCGTCCATCCGGGCAACACACTAGCCGCAGGGTTTGCGGCCGGCATTTGACGTTTAGTTAGGAGTCCTTCCATGAAAAGCAGTCGCGCTCTCATCATGTTGGCGATAGCCATACTGGCTGGCTTGGCCGCCGTTGTATTCGCCTCACGCTGGCTGGTACATACGTCCTCGAGTGCCGTGACGCCCGTCGCGGTCGCCATCGACGACATCAATCTCGGGCAACCGATCAATACCAACCTGGTTCGCATCGTCAACTGGCCGACATCGAGCGTACCGCCCGGTGCGTTCGCCGATACGAAGGCACTCGAAGGGCGCGTCGTTCGAACGAGCCTTACGCGTGGCGAGCCGGTGCTCGAATCGAGACTATCGCCCATCGGGACAAAAGGTGGTTTGTCTGCCGTCATCAACAAAGGCGATCGGGCGATTACGGTTCGCGTCAACGATGTAATCGGTGTCGCAGGTTTCGCGCTGCCCGGCAACTATGTCGACGTCATCGTGAACACGCAAGCACCCGGCAGCGGCAGCGGCAGCGGCAGCGATCAACACAGCATTTCGAAGATCGTGCTCGAAAAGATTCTCGTGCTTGCGGTCGCGCAGCAAGTGAGCCGCGACGATACGCAGCCGAAAGTCGTCAATGCGGTGACGCTCGAAGTCACGCCAGATCAAGCCGAAAAACTCGATCTCGCACGCAGCGTCGGCACGTTGTCGCTCGTATTGCGTAGCCAAGTGGATGGCGAGACCTTTAAAACGGCCGGCGCTACGAAGACCACGTTGTTTGGCGCGGCTGCACCGGTGCCGGCATCCGCACCCGCCGCTGCGGCCAAGCCAACTCGCGTGCACTACGCCGCGGCGCGTGCACCGGCCAAGCGCGATTGCGTCGGCGTGCTTTCGGGCATCTCAGGCGGCATGGAATGTTTCTGACGTCGCTTAGGCAGTCGCGCGCGAGGACCGACGCGCGCCGAATGCCGCACAGCGCAGCACGGCAGCCAAGTCATAACTAAGGATTCAAGCGTTACAACGGGGAGCAACACCAAATGAATACGAAACGGAAGGATTCGGCGCTACGCGCGCCGCGGCTCGGCAAGATGAGCAGCGCCATCGTGGTGGCGCTGCTCGGCGCAGGCCTCGCGGCCGCACAACCGGCTATCGCCCAGCGTAACGCCAATAACGGTGGCGCGGCACAAGCCGGCACGCCGATGCAAATGACCATCAGCATGGCCGCCGTTCCGGCAGCCGGCGCGGCCGGGGCCGCCGCTGCCGCCGCGCAGCCGTTGCGCGGGCCGAACTGCAAAGGCGATATCAATAACCAGACAAACATCGCCGTGCCTGTCGGTAAATCAACGCTCGTGCAGTTGGCGGAGCCGGCACGCAACCGCACGCTCGGCAATCCGAGCGTCGTCATGGCTACGCTCGTGTCCCCACGCACGCTTTATTTGGTCGGCATGTCGGTCGGCACCACGAACATGATCGTGCAGGGTGCGAGCGGCGCCTGCCAGATCATCGATGTGATGGTCGGCGTCGATGCGGCCGGGTTGCAGCAATCGATCTCGCAGCTGATGCCCGCTGAGCGCGGCATTCGCGTTTCGACCGCGGCCGGCAACCTGGTTCTCGGCGGCAGCGTCTCGAGCGCGGGCGCTGCGCAACAGGCGATGGAAATCGCCAGGGCTTATGCAATCGCGCAGCCAGCACAGCAATCGCAGTCGACCTCGGCGCCATCGGGCAATGGCACCGGTGGCGGCAGCGAGGCGTTCTCGAGTACATCGTCGACGGGCGGCATCATCAACATGATGGCCCTCGACTCGCCTCAGCAGGTGATGCTCGAAGTCAAAGTCGTCGAAGTATCGAAAACGTTGATGGATCAGATGGGCTCCGCATTGAATCTGCAAGGCGGGTTCGGCTCGTGGACCGGTGCGCTCGTCACCGGCCTGTTGAGCGGGGTGCAAAGCATTGTTGCCGCCAGCAAGGCGAACAAGCTGCCGCTGCATGCGGCCATCGACGCGCAGAAAACCGATGAGCTGACAAAGATCCTTGCTGAGCCTAACCTCGTGACCATCAGCGGGCAGGAAGCGTCGTTCCTCGCGGGCGGCAAGGTCTTTATCCCAATTCCGCAAAGCAATACGACCGGCGCCACGACGATCACACTGCAAGAAGAGGAATTCGGCGTCGGGCTCAAGTTCACGCCGACCGTGCTTGGCAATGGCCGCATCAATCTGAAAGTGGCCCCCGAAGTTTCGCAACTGTCGCCAACCGGTGTCACGGTCAGCGCCACCGGTTCGAATACTTCGGCCATCTTGCCACTCATTACGACTCGGCGCGCGTCGACCACGGTGCAGATGAACGACGGCGAATCGTTCGCCATCGGCGGGCTCATCAGCAACAACATCACGGGTTCGCTCAAAGCATTCCCGGGGCTCGGCGAGCTGCCTATCATCGGTGCGCTGATGCGCAGCACATCGTTCCAGCAGGATCGCACCGAGCTCGTGTTCATCATCACCCCGCATCTCGTCAAACCATTGCCGAGCGGCCAGTATCCGCTGCCGACAGACAGCTTTACGCAACCGCGTGAAATCGATGTCTATGCGACGGGCAATATGGAAGGCCGCGGTGCGGCACATGCGAAAGCACCGCCTGCGGCACCGGCGGCGAGCACGCAAGCCTTGCCCCCGCCCCCACCGGCTGCTGCTCAAACGAACGTGCCCTCGCCTGCGCCCGCGCCGGCCCCGACACCGGAACCGCGCAAAGCGGCTGCACCGGTCGAGACGACGCTGTTGCGGCCTGATACGTCGCACGATAGTTCGATACCGACGCCAGCCCTCGTCGCAACGACCAGCGCAAGCAGCGGAACGACAAGCACGCCGTCAACGGATGCGCAAGCGGCGCGCGTAGCGCGCATCGAAGCCGCGGCTACCCGCATTGCGGCGACGCAAGCACAAGCAAACACAGTGGCAAGCACATCGAAGCATTCGGTGCGGCACTGACGCGATACCAAAGGGGCAACCCAAAGGGGAAACTCATGAAATTCGATCACATCACTTTCTTGCGCCGCGCTCTCGTCCTGGCACCGATTTGCGCGGCACTCGGCGGCTGCATGACCAGCACGCCAATCTGGGATGCACACTTCGGCGAAGCGGCCCGAGCCGTTGCACAGGCGCAAATCATCGATCCGCATGCAGCCGAGCACAACCCGTCGACACAAGGTGTCGACGGAAAAGCAGCCGTATCCGCGATGAACCGCTACGACAAGTTGTACGAGGTGCCTACACAGACAGTGAATCCGTTTGTGATCGGCATCGGCTCCGGTGCTCGGTAAGCGAACTTGAACATCAAGCGGGAGATCATCATGCGTGGTAACTGCCCATCCGGTAAGCACGTTGGAATGCGCCGAAAAGAGCGCGGTGCAGTGGCGATTCTGGTCGCCCTGTCGCTCGTCGCGCTGATCGGGTTCGTTGGGCTTGCGCTCGACCTCGGCAAGCTTTATGTGGTCAAGAGCGAGCTGCAAAACAGTGCGGATTCGTGTGCGCTCGCCGCTGCACGCGATATCACGGGCGCCACGATCGATCTCTCCGTGGCCGAAGCGGCCGGCATTACAGCTGGCCACTACAACTACGCCTACTTCCAGAATGCACCTGTGCAGCTCGCAGTCGAAAGCGACGTCTTGTTCACCGATTCGCTCAACAACGCGTTTTTGCCAAAGAGCGCGGTTTCATCGCCGTCGACCATCAAGTACGTGAAGTGCAACACGTCGCTGACGAACATACCGAACTGGTTCATGCAGGTGCTTAGTATGTTGCCCGGTGTCACGATGGCCAATGCTGCGGTGTCGGCGTTTGCCGTCGCGACGATCAGCCCTGCGCAGACTACTTGTGCGATTCCCGTTTTCGTTTGCAAGGCTGGGACCGATGTGAGCCCGCCTGTTGCGGGTTTGAGTTATACGAAGGGGCAGTGGATTTCCTCGAAAGCAGGCTCGCCGCCGGGCTACGGGCCGGGCAATTTCGGATGGGCGGCGCTCGATGGCAGCAACAACGCGGTGTCGATCCGCAACGAACTGACCGGCAACTACTGCAATCTGCCCGCCACCGGATCAAGCATCGGGTCGCCCGGAAACAAGATTACCGATTCCGGCGCATGGAATACGCGCTTCGGCATCTATGCGAATCCCTACCATCAAGCGGATGGCACGCCCGACTTTACCGGATACACCTACACAAGTACGAACTGGCCGTCGCTAAGCAACGCGTACAGCGATTTCGTCACCAAGCGCTCGACGTTCACCGCTTATCAAGGCGACGCAGCGGCGGGACTTAGCACAGCCGGTTCGGCCACCGGAACGGTCTATACCGCCGGAGCCGACCGACGGCTCGCACTCGCGCCCGAAGTGGATTGCAGCCAGCTTCTCAGCGGCCACTCCGCCCCGATTCTCGTGTGGGATTGCGTGTTGATGCTTGATCCGATGGAAAAGGGCGGCAGCGCCGGCCCAGTCCATCTTGAGTATGAAGGCAAGTCCACCGACGCAAGCGTGCCCTGCGCAACCCACGGTGTTCCCGGCAACAGCAACTCGGCCGGCCCACTCGTCCCAGTCCTTGTGCAATGAACGAGGCCATCATGAATCCGCGCCATTTCAAGCTATCGATCGCAAAGCGCAAGCAAACACGCGGCGCCGCGATGGTTGAGTTCGCCATTTTGCTGATTCCGTTGATCACGCTCGTCATGGGCGTAGCGGAATTCGGCCATGCAATTTGGCAATACGAAGCGCTCACGAAATCGACGCGCGATGCCGCACGCTATTTGTCGACCTACTTGCCGAGCGACCCAAGCTACCCCATTGCATCGGCGCAATGCCTCGTCGTATACGGCACGACATCGTGCCCCGGGAACAACGGCACGCCGCTGGTCAGCGGCCTGACGACTTCGATGGTGGTCGTCTGCGACGCGTCGAGCTCGGCAGGCTGCACCGATACATCAGACCCGCCCCAGTTCGCCAACGTGGCAACCTACGACACGACCAACGGCGCCCCGGGCGGCGCTCAATCGGGCAGCATCAACATCGTCGAAGTGAAGATCAAGAGCTTCCCGTACACACCGATCGAGCCGTTCTTCAATCTGCAGGCATTTACGTTCGGCAACATCTTCACCGTGATGAGGCAAGTGTCATGAACGCGCGCATACCTCAGCTGCGGTCTTCGCGCCGCAAGCAGCGCGGCGCCGCCATCGTCGAATTCGGCATCGTCGCTGCTGTCTTTTGCACGCTGCTCATCGGCATCTTCGAATTTTCGCGCGTGCTCTATTACTGGAACACAGCGAGCGAAGCCGTGCGCCTCGGCGCGCGCACGGCCGTCGTATGCGATGCCGATGCGACGATCATCAAAACCAAGATCGCGGCCATGCTGCCCATGCTGGCTTCGTCGAACGTGACCCTCAGCTACACGCCGTCCGGTTGCGATTCCGACCCGGACACCGCACGCAACAGCTGCACGTTCGTGACGGTCAGCGTCACCAATGTCAGTGTGCAGACGATGATTCCATTTGTTCCGCTTACGCTCACCATGCCCCCGCTTGCCACCACGTTGCCACGCGAAAGCCTGGCGACGTCGACGGGCGGAACAGTCTGTCAATAACTCTCGAAACGCTCGGCGTACATCATCATGATCGATATCCTCAGCATCTCGAAAGACCCTGCGCGGCTCACGCAGATCATGCGGTTGATCAGCGAGTGCGGCAACTATCGGGCCACAAGAACACTGGGCAGTCCTACGCTTTTGGCTCAGCGCGGCAATAGCCTCGATTCGTTCGATGTCCTGATCGTCGACGCGTTCTCGCTCGAAGAAACCGAACTCGCCATCATTGCCGATCTCAGCCAGCGGCACGAACGAATCACCTGCATTTTGCTGACGGCCGACGCATCGCCGCAAACGCTGATTGCAGCGATGCGCGCCGGCTTTCGCGACGTACTCGGCTGGCCGCTCGAGCAACGCTCATTAACCGACGCGCTGTCGAGAGCCGAAACAAAGCGCGCCGTATCCAGCGCGCACGACACGCGAATCATCTCGTTCATCTCGTGCAAAGGCGGAACCGGCACAACGTTTGTCGCAAGCAATGTCGCGCATGCCCTTTCGGCGGATCAACAAAAGCGCGTGCTGCTGGTCGACATCGATCAACTCTACGGCGATGCCGCATTTCTGCTGACAAGCGACAACCCGCCGTCGACGCTACCGCAGATGTGCGCGCAGATCGAACGGATGGATTCGGCTTTCCTCGATGCGAGCCTCCTGCACGTCAGCAAGAACCTCGATGTGTTGGCCGGCGCCGGCGACCCGGTGAAAGCAGCCGACGTCAACCAGGAGCGGCTCGAATGGATTCTCGGCATTGCGATCCCGCGCTACGACTTCGTCGTCTTCGATCTCGGCCAGTCGATCAACCCGATTTCGATGCTCGCACTCGATCGCAGCGAGGAAATCCATATCGTGCTGCAAGCCAGCATGCCGCATGTGCGCGCTGGACGGCGCCTGCGCGAAATCCTCGGTTCGCTCGGTTATGGCCCAGAGCGCCTGCGCCTCGTGCTGAACCGCTATAGCCGCGACGCCGAGCGCGCTCGAACCGCACTCGAAGAGGTGCTCGGCATGTCGCCCTATCAAGTGATTCCGGAAGACACCAACGTGACAGTGCAAGCCCTGAATGAAGGCGTACCCGTGTCGCAGATCAAACGCAGTTGCGCGGTGTCCCGCGCGCTGCAGCAACTGGCGGAAAGCATCTCCAACCGCAGCCCGGCCGCCATACGCGGACGCGTGCGCAGCGAGGCGAATCCGATCCGGTTCTTTGGCCGAAGCGCCACACCCAAGCTCAAGACAATGTAAGCGGGCATAAGGACAAGGAGAACATCATGTCGCTGCGTGAACAGATATCCGGCCAGTTCGTACAATCGTTTGGCGAACGCAACGGGGCGCCGGCCGCGCCAGGCGGAATGGCGCGTGCCGCCTACCAGACACTGAAGCGCGAGGTACACCTGACGGTGCTCGATCGAGTCGAACTCGAACGGATCTCGCGGCTTCCGGTTGACCAGGTTCGTCAAGAAATTAGCGCACTGATCGGGCGTATCCTCGAAGAGGGCCGCGCCCCCGTCAACGACCTCGAACGCAAGCAGCTCGTCACCGACGTATACGACGAAATGTTCGGCTTCGGCCCGCTCGAAGCACTGCTGCGCGACCCAACCGTCTCGGACATTCTCGTCAATACGTCGAAGCAGACCTACGTAGAACGCAAGGGGCGGCTCGAACTGACCGACATCACGTTTTACGACGACGCGCATTTGATGAAGGTGATCGAGAAGATCGTATCGCGCGTAGGCCGGCGTATCGACGAATCGAGCCCGATGGTCGATGCGCGCTTGCCCGATGGCTCGCGTGTCAACGCGATCATTCCGCCATCCGCCATCGACGGCCCGCTTGTCTCCATCCGGCGTTTCGCCGTCAACCCGCTGCAGATGTCGGACCTCGTCAACCTGCAAACGTTGACACCGCCAATGGCCGATCTGCTTGATGCTCTCGCGCGCGCGAAGGTCAACATTCTTGTCTCCGGCGGCACGGGCAGCGGCAAGACCACACTCCTCAATATTTTGTCGGGCTTTATTCCGGCCGATGAACGCATCGTCACCATCGAAGACGCGGCAGAACTGCAGCTGCGCCAGCCTCATGTGCTGCGGCTGGAGACACGTCCGCCGAACATCGAAGGACGGGGCGAGATCACGCAGCGCACGCTCGTGCGCAACGCGCTGCGCATGCGCCCTGATCGCATCATCCTCGGCGAAGTGCGAGGTGCTGAAGCGCTCGACATGCTTGCAGCGATGAACACGGGTCACGAAGGTTCGCTTGCGACGATCCACGCCAATACGCCACGCGACGCACTAAGCCGGTTGGAAAACATGATCAACCTCGGCGGCATGGGCCTGCCACCGAAGACGATGCGCCAGCAAATCGCCTCCGCGATATCGGTGGTGATTCAAGCGACGCGTCTCACCGATGGCCGACGCAAGATCATCAGCATTCAGGAATTGACCGGCATGGAGGGCGAGATCATCAACATGCAGGAAATATTCACGTTCAAGCGTACCGGTGTCGATAAAAGCGGCACGGTGCAAGGCCATTTCTGCGCGACCGGTGTGAGGCCGAAGTTTGCCGAGCGCCTGCAGGCATTCGGCATCAGCCTGCCCGACGAACTCTACGACCCGGCGCGTCGCTTCGAGACGACCTGAGTCACTATCCCGACCCGGCCCGATGCTTAGGAGGCCTTATGGATTCGATTTTTTACACTTTCATCATCTTGCTCTTCGTAGCTGTCGTGCTGGCGATCGAAAGCTCGTACCTTTGGTGGAACAGCCGCCATGGTCCCGCCGCGCAGCGCATCGAATCGCGTATTCGCGCGCTGTCGGCCGGTGGGCAGGTTGCAAAAGAGCGGCTGACGATTCTCAAAGAACGCATGTTGCGCGATGCGGCTCCGCTGGAAAAGCTGCTGATGCGCATGCCGCGCATGCAAACGCTCGATCTGATGATCCAGCAATCGGGCATGAGCTGGTCCGTATCGAAGCTGGTGGTGGCCAGTATCGCCCTCCCGCTCGTCGTGCTCGCGGGCGTCATGGTGTTGCCGGTGCCTATCGTCTTTGCCGCCGCGGCAGCGCTCCCGTGCGGCGCACTGCCCTACTTTCTTGTGAGTCGTCGCCGCGCGAAGCGGCTCCTCAAGCTCGAAAAGCAGTTGCCCGACGCCGCGGACACGATCAGCCGCGCACTGCGTGCGGGCCATTCATTCCCGAGTGCGATCGGCATGGTGAGCGCCGAATTCGCGGAACCGATGGCCGGCGAATTTCGCATCATGTTCGACGAGATCAACTACGGCGTGCCGCTTAACGACGCATTGATGAATCTGGCCAAACGCGTGCCGATTCGCGACTTACGCTACTTCGTCATCGCCGTGCTGATCCAGCGTGAAACCGGCGGCAATCTCGCGGAAGTGCTCGACGGCATCGCGATGCTGATCCGCGAGCGGTTCAAACTTTTCGACAAAGTCCGCGTGCTGTCGGCCGAAGGCAAGATGTCGGCGTGGGTGTTAGGGCTGCTGCCATTCGTGACGGGCGGCGCGATGTTGGTCTTGAATCGCGCGTTCCTCGAGGTGCTGTGGACCGATCCGGCCGGGCTGAAAGTGATAGGCGTGATGGCGGCGCTGATGTTGATCGGCATCTATTCGATGCGGCGCATCATTCGCATTCGCGTATAGCAGCATGCTCATGTTACGAAGGGGAAGGAGAATTCATCATGCAATCGCCTAACGCCGTAAACCTTTTGCTGCTGATCGGGCTGTTCGCTTTCGTCTGTGCGAGCGTCTTCGGCGTCATGTTGATCTTCGCACCGCGCGATTTGACGAAGCGCATCGAACAAGCAGGCGGCAAAGTACGTGCAGCCGCCGCGGCGGGCACGGACACCGCCTCCACGGGCAGCGTCTGGCTCCAGAAGATCGCCGACATCTCTCAGCCAATCGCGAAGCTTTCCATTCCTAAGGAAGGTTGGGAAAACTCGCTGCTGCACGTTCAGTTGATGAACGCAGGCTGGCGCTCGCCCAACGCGGCGGCCGTTTATTTCGCCGCAAAAACCGCGCTCGCACTCCTGCTGCCGATGATCGCTCTTCCATGGCTCGCCGGTTCCTCATTGGCCGCGACGCCGATGACGCTATCCGCGGTGCTGGTCGGGCTGGGCGGCATCGGTTACTACTTGCCGAATGTGGTCCTCAAGCGGCGTGTGAAATGGCGCAAACGCGCGATGTTTGAAGACTTCCCCGATGCACTCGATCTTCTGACCGTCTGCATCGAGGCAGGGCTCAGCCTTGACGCCGGCCTGATGAAAGTCAGCGAGGAAATCAAACTCAGAAGCGAAGTGGTGGCAAGCGAACTCGACTTGCTGCTGTTGGAAATGCGCTCGGGCTTCACTCGCGAAAAAGCGCTGCGCAATCTTTCGCTGCGCACCGGCGTCGAGGACATCGATTCATTCGCAACGATGCTGATTCAAGCCGAACGTTTCGGTACGAGTATCGCTGACTCGCTACGCGTGCTTTCCGATACGCTGCGCACGCGGCGACGCATGCGGGCAGAAGAGCAGGCAGCCAAGATCGCGCTGAAATTGCTGCTGCCGCTCGCGTTCTGTATTTTCCCGGCGCTGCTGACCGTATTGCTCGGCCCGGCCTTCATTCACGTCTATCGGATTTTGCTGCCGACGATGACAGGCGCAGGCGGTGGTTAGCGCCTCGTAAGGCTTCTGCAGCAATCTTCTCTTTCGCTCGTTCCGGCCCGGCATTGCCCGGGCCGGCTGCGTTTTGCGCGCCGCTCGCCGGACGTATGCTTCCGGTCGAAGGCCAGCTAGGCGAACGTAGCTTGTTTCATGATGGACCGAGGGACGTGATCTCACATCTGGCGAATCATAAACTCGTCAAACAGAGGCACCGAGAACGCGATGAGACCGTGTTCGGGTGAGTAAATCATGCCCTTTTTGATGAGGCTGTCGCGCACTGGCCCAAGCGACTTGGCACTCTTCTTCGCACGTTTGGCAACATCGGCAGACTTGTAAGTACCGTCACCCATTTGGGCCAGCGCAAACATATACTCGCGCTCCGCAGGCGTAGTGCGATCGAAGCGGACGCGAAAGAACGACTTGTCCAACTTCGTAATAGAACGTGCCGTTGCTTCTTTAGCGTCGTTGACCGTGATTTCCGAACCTGGCGCCGCGGACCACGCGTTATAACCCCACTCTTGCAAAAAGTACGGATAGCCCTTGGTTTCGTTGACGATTTCGGCCAGAGCATCATCGCTGATAGTCGCACCTTCTTCGTGCACGGGCGCGCGGATCGCTTCGCACGCGTCACTTTCTGCGAGTCGATCGAGAGGAACAAAATCAAATAGGCGCTCCGCATAGCTCTTCGCTTCGCCGGACATGCCCGGTAGCTGCGGGAGCCCCGCACCGAAAAACACCAACGGTAAGTTCGCCTGGGTAATGCTGTGTACAGCTCGATAGAGGATGCCGAGATCTTTTTTATCGAGGTACTGCATTTCATCGATGAGAAACGCGAGAGGGCGGCCCACACTTTTAGCCGCCTCTCCGAGCGCTTTGAGCAGGTCGGAGAGATCCCGTTCGAGATTGCCGGAATCGGCCTTGCCGGGCTCGGGATCCACATCGATGCTAAGCGCACCGTCGCCAAATTCGATTTTCACTTTGCCGATGAAGCTGCGGAGTATCCGCAGGCCACGCTTTACCGCATCGACGGACTTAGCCACGCTATCCAGTTGTAGCAAAGCTGCGCGTAGTGTGGGCGTGATCATGTCGACGAGGCTCTGCCCGTCCTGGGCCTCGAGCATCTCGGTCAGGTAATTGAGGTTCTCAGCCTTTTCCTTGATGTCCGCCAGCAAAACCGTTTTGCCCACTCCGCGAAGGCCGTAATAGATAAACGACCGCTCGTAGCGACCGTTCTTGATGCGATTGAGCGTGAGCAGGGCGCCGTCGAGTTGATCCTTACGACCGGCCAACTCCGGGGGCTGAATGCCCGCGCCAGGGTTAAAGGGGTTGCGGTTTGGGTCCATAGCTCGATGGCCTAATCTAAAAATATCTAGCGAAGTCTAACGAAAATAGACTAGACCCGGCTAGATTTTCTTAGCTTTCGGAGAAACGAGGGTCGCCCTTCCCCCTTGTGTACCGCAGCAAAGCTGATGTTTTATTACGAATGCAGATGCGGATCATTCTTATTTGCATTGACTAACGAGATAAGCCTCAGTACGATGCCCGGGGTTTCGCCGCGACTCACCGCCGAGCCGCGCGTGAACGCGAAGTATTGCCAGCCGCATCGCAGCGCTGATACAAATTAATAAGGACGCCTGATGAACATTAGCCCCTGGGCCGAGCGACGCATCTGCGCTTGGTCACTGCGCCGCTGCGCGGCGTCGGTCGCGCTTGCCTGCGCATCGTTCGCAACCACCCAAGTGCATGCAGCCGATGCCACGCCTGCCTCCGACTCAGCAGCAGCGTCGGCATCAGCCTCACCATCCGCCGTCGATCAACCCAAGACGCTCTGGACGCGCGACACCTTGCTCGGCGACATGGGCGGCTTGCGTCCGTGGCTCGGCAACTATGGCGTGACGCTGAACCTCGTGGAAACGAGCGAATATCTAGCGAATCTGCGCGGCGGCTTGAAGCGCGGCGGCACTTACGACGGCGTCACGACGATGACGCTCGGTGTCGATACCGATAAGGCTTTCGGCCTCAAAGGCGGCCAATTCAATATCAGTGCATTGCAGATTCACGGCCGACATCTGAGTCAACACAACCTCGGCACGCTCAATACAGCAAGCGGAATCGAAGCACAGGACACGACGCGGCTCTGGGAGCTCTGGTACCAGCAATCGCTGTTGAACGAGCGTGTCGACGTGAAGGTCGGCCAGCAAGCGATCGATCAAGAGTTCATGACGAGCCAATACGCGAGCACGTTCATCGGCACGATGTTCGGCTGGCCGGGCGTGCCGTCCTACGACATGCCGAGCGGCGGCCCGGCTTATCCGTTGGCCGCGCTTGGCGTACGCGTACGTGGCCGCATTACGCCATCGCTGACGGCCATGGCGGGCGTCTTCGACGGCGATCCGCTCGGCAACAATCCAGACAATCTGCGCGGCACGAATTTCAATCTGCATAACGGTGCGCTCTATATCGGCGAGCTGCAATATGCGATTAATCAGCCGGCAGAAGGCGACAGCGCGCCCGGCAGCGCGAAGCCCAGCGGCCTGCCCGGCACCTATAAGCTCGGCGTCTGGTACAACAACGAACGCTTCGCCGACCAGCGTTCCGACACGAGCGGACAGCATCTCGGCAACTACAGCTTCTATGCGGTGGCCGATCAAATGGTCTGGCGCCCCGATCCTGGCGGGGCACGCAGCGTCGGCGTGTTCGCGCGCGTGATGGCAGCGCCCGGCGATCGCAACCTCGCGAGCGTCAGCGCGAACGTGGGGGTGGTCATGAAGGCGCCTTTTGCGGGTCGCGATAACGACAGCGTCGGTCTCGGTCTGGCCTACATCAAGGTGGGCAGCCATGCGCGAGCGTTCGACATTGATCAGGGCTACGTGCCCCGCGGTAGCGAAACCGCGCTTGAGGCAACGTATCAATATCAAGTCGCGCCATGGTGGGTCGTTCAGGGAGATCTGCAATATACGTTCAATGCAGGCGCGGGGCAAAATCCGAACGTGCCGACACAGGCGCTGCGTAATACCTTTGTCGTCGGCGTGCGCACCAATATCACGTTCTGAGCATCGGGCATAACGGGCGCACGGCGTAGCACGAACGCGTAACGCATGGCATATTCATGCGGTGCCGTTCGTGCCATGCATGTAACAAGGAGCCTGCCGTGATTCGCAAAACGCTCAATGCGTCCCGTTTGCAGAACGAGGTCAACCGCCGCATTCATCGCGTTCATGAAATCGTCGAGGACGGGGTCAAGATTCGCGTGCCGCGCCCACAAAAGCAACCGCCCGATGCATCTGGATGCAATTGGACGATGAAGCATTTCGGCAATGCGATCGGTTACGAGCGTGTCGTCGATGAAGTGCTGAAAGCCGTGCGTGCCGAATACAACCTTGGCGATGCGGACAATGCCAAAGACATCAACAGTCTTTTCGGTGAGTAGTATTTCGCGGGCAACGAGCGCGCCTCTCGGGCCTGTTCACACGTTCGTCGATGCATCGCTCTTCGGTGCTTCAAGCTTGGTCTCAGTGCCGGGCCGACGTATCCGCGCGGGTGCGGGGCGAACGTGAACCTGCGGGAAACCGTGCAGCAACAGTTTGACGGCCGTACGCAGTTGCCCCATCCGATGCCCGAACGAGAGCGCACGCCATAAGCGTGCCGCATCGAAATCGGCGTAATGCGCTTCGTCGTCGATCAGCGATTTACTACCCGGTAGATGCAAAAACGCGCATCGGCTGAACCAATAAAGGTTCCGATACGTGTTGCCGGGCCAATGCCGCCCGACCGCCTGATAGGCCCCGACCTCGACCAACGGGCATCCGTCTTCCGCCATCAGCGATAACGCGGACGAAATAAACGCTTCGTCGCCGTTGTGGTGCAAGTGGCCGATTTCGCCGACGTATCGGCCGAAACATGCTTTGCCTCGTTCGACGAGCCGGTCGAGAAAAGCGGGCGTGCAAAGCAAGAACTCGCCGCCGTACCAGCGCGGATTGAGCAGCGTGCGGCCCGCGACGCGGTCAAGATCCGCAATAACCCTATCGCTGCCGTATGCAGGAAATACTTGGTCGGAAATATCGAAAACACCAGCACCGAGGCTCGCCACGCGATCGAGCAACTCCGGGCTCAGTGGCCGCATCGCCACCATATCGGTATCGAGCAGCAGAAACAGCGCATTGCGCGGTAGGCTTCGCGCCGCCTGCGTCATCAGATCGAGCTTGAAATGTGCGGCGTAAAACGGCGTACTTTTGGGCAAATCGCTACGCGAGACTTGCAGCATGTGGACCGCCGGCGGCACGACGTCGGGGATGTCAGCGAGCACAGCGTTCACCGCATCGATTGCATTCGTATAGATATTCAGGCGCGGCATGCCGGCACGTAGCAAAGAGCGATTCAAACACACGGCTTGCCGGACGTACGTGCTCGGATCCTTGGCGCGACAATTCGGGCTGCTGGCAGCGGCGCTGTCGAGATAGACGAGCGCAGACGGAACAAGCGCCGACAAAGCCGTTCGCCGCCGCTCCTGAGCGAGCCAAGAATCACGTGTGTTCATCGTCATTTGCGCTTGTTTTTGCCGCCCCGGCTTCATGATGACCGCAAGGCGTGTGCCCGCCGTCCGTGCTTGCTTGTTGCACCGGCCTCGTGCGACCTCGTGCGCAGACAGTTCTTCGCAACGATTATCGGCATCTTCGCCTTCCCCTATTCGCCATGTTTTCGCTATCGAACGCCCAATGTGCGGGGCTGCCTGATCAGCCGAGCGACGCATTTGCGAGACAATGGCGGAATTCGTTGCCTTTTCGTCGCTATTACGAACATGCCCTTCGCTTTCTTCCGCCCCGGTACGCTCTGGGCCACCATCGTCGATCGATCGCGGCACGCGCTGGCAACGGGCGCATTGCATTCGATCGAAACGGTGTCCACGACCATCGAAGACGGCGGCGTGTCATTCATCGTCCGGCAAGTTTCCAGTCTGGCTCGCAAGGCGCAGCGGCGCGCGGCGGGACCCAACACTGGCCTCCACGTATCGTCCGACCCGTTCGCGCCATATGAGCCCGATCTTTTCGTGGCCGATATTTCGCCTACCCATATTGCGCTGTTGAACAAGTTCAACGTGATCGATTATCACTTGTTGGTCGTTACGCGTGCGTTCGAGGAACAACAAACGCTGCTCGGTTTGGTCGACTTCGAGGCATGGTGTGCTTGTCTTGCCGAATTCGATGGGCTCGGGTTTTATAACGGCGGCGTGGAAGCCGGCGCCAGTCAACGGCACAAGCACATGCAGATCGTGCCGCTGCCGATCGGCGATGGGCAGGTGCTGCTGCCTATCGCGCCGCTGATCGCCGCGGCGCAAACGGTCAACGGCATCGGCAAGCTACCTGCACTGCCGTTTGCGCACGCCTTCGCCCGGCTGCAACCCAGCGGCTCGCACGAGCAAGCTGCGCGCGTTTCGCTTGATTGCTACTTGCGCTTGATGGAAGCGCTCGATCTGCACGACCGTAGCGGCGGTGCGGCAGCGCGCCAGCGTGGCCCCTATAACTTGCTGCTAACGCGACACTGGATGCTGGCGGTACCCCGCACAATGGAAAGCGTCGACGCGATTTCAATCAATGCGCTGGGCTTTGCGGGCTCACTTTTTGTGCACAATGTCGCGCAAATGGACCACGTTCGGAAGCTGGGGCCGATGACGCTGCTGCAGCGCGTTGCGCGCGGACGCTAACGTGACCGTAGCGAACGTCGACTGGTTTCAGGTATAGCCGCTTCATTTACTACGGACTCCTTATCAATGTCGTTGCCCCACCTTGGTCTTGCCGCCTGCAAGCGGTTAGCACTCGCCGCACTTTGCCTCGGGTTGGCGGCATGCGCCGCGCACACCCCCACCACGCATAGTGCGCCGTACCGCGATCCGATCGAGCTCTTTCCGATGGATGCGTACGATCAGACCGTCGATCATTGGACCGACCCTGCAAGCCCCGGCTACGACACACCGTTTTTCAGCGAGCAACAGCAGCGTGCACATCTCGACTCGCTCTACGCGCACTATTTCGGCCTGCAACCGCACGACGCGTCACCATGGAATCCGGCGTTCATCGCCGAGCATGTCTACGGACAAGGCGGCCGCGACATCGTCGATTTGCAGTTGCGCCGAATCGGCGGCTACGACAACGAGGGCAAGCGACCCGAGCGTATCGGCTATGGGCAGAACTATCGTCCGCACACATCGGCGTGGATCGATGCCATCGAAGCAAACATGGACGTCGCACAATTCGCGCGCGCTCCTCGGTATGCCGCGGCGGCACGTGCCATTGCAACGGACAACCTGCTCGTGCGAGAGTTGCCGACAGCCGACCCGTCGTTCTATTCGCGGCGCTTGGCCGGCGAAGGCTATCCGTTCGATAACCTGCAAATCACGGCGGTTCGCCCGGGCACGCCGCTCTATCTTCTCGGACACAGTGCCGACCGCGCATGGGACTATGTGCAGACGCCGGACGTGCAGGGATGGGTTCAGACCGGCGGTGTTGCTCTAATAGACGATGCTTTCGCCAATAGCTGGCGCGCGCATGCACGCACTGCATGGGCGGCGGTAATCGCTGCCATAGCGCCGGTCCGTGATGACGCGGGCATCTTCCGCTTCAACGCACCAGCGGGCACACTGCTGCCGCTCGCCACGCAAGCGCCGGCAGGTGCGCCCGGCAGTTATGACGTGCTCCTACCCGCCCGCGATATCGACGCTCATGCCGTGATTCGCCAAGCGCGCATGCCTGCCGCGCAGGTCGCACCGATGCCGTTCGCTGCCACGCCCAGACACTTGGCACTCCTAATCAAATCGCTGATCGGGCGCCCATACGGATGGGGTAATGCCGGTTTTTATAACGACTGCTCTTCCGAGCTGCAAAGCATCTTCGCGGCGTTCGGGGTCTGGCTGCCGCGCCATTCGTCGACGCAGGTCAGCGCCGGCAGCGTAACGGATTTGTCCGACGCGCCGCCAGACAAACGTATCGCCTACCTCGTGCAGCATGGCGCGCCGATGCGCACCCTCGTCTATATCCGCGGCCACATCATGCTCTATCTCGGCAATGTAATTCGCGACGGCCATACGGTGCCGCTCGTCTATCAGGATATCTGGGGCCTGCGTCCTGCCAATGACAGCCGGCGCGCCGTGATCGGCGGCTCGGTGATCTTTCCGCTTTTACTTAGGATTCCTGAGGATTCGTCACTGCAATCGCTTGCAGCGACACCCGTCTTCCAGATCAGCATCCTCGGCGCGCCTAGCGGCAGTTCGCCCGCTCCCGATGAGGCGCATCCGGCGAACTGACCATTGGCTCCGACGTTATTGAGGCAAGGCCTCGCCGCGCGTCTCGGGTGCAAATGGAATGATGAAGAGCCCGATGACGAAGGCAATCGCCGTCAGCGCGACAGGTATTCCGAGCGTATGCATCTGGAGCACGGCTGCGCCAAGCAGGAAATTGACACCCGCACCGACGAAGCGGCCAATCGATGTGCAAAACGCGAATGCGGTTGCACGCACGCGCGTTTCGAATTGCTCGGGTAGCCACAGGCTGAAGAGCGCAAAGTTGCCGCCAAAAAATCCAAGCGCAAAAAGCCAGGCGATGAAAGGCGCGAGCCCGTTCGGCAAATAAAACGCCCAGCCGAAACTCGCAACGATCGAAACAGCCATGCCACTGAAATACACCGCAAGTGTCTTCTTGCGACCAATGCGTTCCGCAAGCGGCGGCAACGCAAGGCAGCCGAGAATTGTGCCGATCGACAGCAGCCCCGTTGCGAGCGACGCCGTCTTGATCGCTTCTCCCTTACTCATGCCGGCCTTGAGCGCGAGCTGGATGACGGCGGACGGCTCATAGACCGCGCCGGCCCACAGCCCAACGATGGCAATCGTCAGCAGTGCGCAGGCCACCCAGGTGCGGCGCCGATAACCCGTGCCAAGAATTTCGCGCAGCGGCCGCGCGCGCACCGCATTCGCTTCGGCCTTCTGCCATTTTTCGGGCTCTTTCACACGCATCAGAATAAAGATGGCAACGACAACCGGCACCGCACCCGTCAAAAACATCGCGCGCCAGCCGAAATGCACGCCCACCGTGTAGTTGAGCGCGGCAGCCAGGAAAAATCCGGCGTAGTAGCCCGTTTGCAAATAGCCGGCTCCCATCTTGCGGCGGTCCTCCGGCCAAGCCTCGGCCACATAGGTGCCGGCAAGCGCCCATTCGCCGCCAATGCCGATACCGGCGAGGAACCGATAGATGCCCAGTTGCCAGACATCGTGGGCAGTAGCCGCGAGGCCTGTGAAAATCGCAAACATGAAGATGGTGCTCGCCAGCACTTTCGTGCGGCCAAAGCGGTCGGCCAACGGTCCCCAGATGAACGATAGCCCCCAACCGACGAGAAAGAGTGCGAAGAGAATCGAACCAGCAAGCCCGATATTGGCTGGCGTCGCCGCATAGCCGGAGCGCGGCAACAACTCAGTCAGCGCGGGCGTGAGCACGAGCGCGTAGATGAACGAATCCATTCCATCGAGCGTCCATCCTGCCCAAGCACCCCAAAAGCCCGCGATCTGCGAGCGGTTGAGCGGCGTGCGGCGCCGCGCTGCACGGGCACTTTCTATCATTGAACTCATCTGAATCCTCCAGAGATGCGGTTTCACAACTGACCGGTGACCGGACCGGCAATGAAGCAGGGTTTGCCCGATTTCCTATCGAATATTTTGTATATAATATCGACCATCATGAATGAAGCAACGGATCGTTTTCCCTTAGGCGTCGGCAATGCGTTGCCGCTCGCGGCCATTTCGGTCGCGCCCCGTACCAGCGCATCGAAAATGGTGGCGGACGCATTGCGCTCGGCGATTGTCGACGGCACGTTGGCGCCCGGTGCGCCGTTACGGCAAGACGCCGTTGCGCGACACTTTTCGGTCAGTGCGATTCCCGTGCGCGAGGCGTTGCGGCAGCTCGAAAGCGAAGGTTGGACGAAGGTCGAAATGCATAAAGGCGCCACCGTGGCGCCACTATCGGCCGATGAAGCCCGCGAGATCTACGAGATCCGTGCCGCACTCGAAAGCCTTGCCGTTGCGTGTGCCATTGCTGCTCATACGGATGCAACGTTGCGCGAGGCGCAGGCGTTTTGCGACGCCGCGCGCTCCGAGGCCGACCCCGCGCTTTATGTCGCGCGCAATGAGGCGTTTCATATGAGTTTGTATGCGCCAGCGGCGCGTCCTCAACTGCTCGAACTCATTACTACGCTGCATCGTCGAGGCGAACGCTACTTGCGCGTGAAATTCGGTTTGCCCGATCACAAGACCGTGTCGGATCGCGAACATGCGGCATTGATGCGGGCGGTGCGCCGCCGCGATGTGCAAACGGCGCAGAAATTGCTCACTGAACATTTGCTCGGCACGGGCGAGCTGCTTTATCGGCTGCTGCAAGAGAGCGCAACGGATGCGCTCGCGCGCAAGGGCAAAACAACACGCGTACCGCGCGACGCGTCCCCGTTCACTTCCTTCAAGGCATGAGCGGGCACACGTTGCTTTATGAGCGTTGCTTCAAGAACCGATACACGAGCCGATGCCCCGATGACCTCTCGATCCGATATGCCCGCCGCACGCTGCTGGACCACCATGCGCGACGAAAAGGCCCGACGTCTGGCCGCTGTTGCGCCCTGGCTCGAGGCGGGCGTGCTGCCGCGCACGCGTATCGTCGATGCGCTTGAACTACTGATTCGCCCCGGCGATCGAGTAGCGCTCGAGGGCGACAACCAGAAGCAAGCGGATTTTCTCTCGCGTTCGCTCGCACAAGTGGACCCGAGCGAGGTGCACGACGTGCATCTGCTGATCTCGAGCATCAGTCGGCCCGAACATTTGACGCTGTTCGAACGCGGCATTGCGCGCACCGTCGATTTCTCGTTCGCCGGGCCGCAAAGCCTGCGCGTCGCGCAACTGCTCGAAGACAAGCAGCTCGAAATCGGTGCGATCAATACCTACGTCGAGTTGTACGCGCGTATGTTCGTCGACCTTTCACCGCGCGTCGCACTGCTATGCGCCGATAAAGCGGACCGTGACGGCAATCTTTATACAGGACCGAATACCGAAGACACGCCGACCATTGCCGAAGCCGCGGCCTTTCGACACGGCATCGTCATTGTTCAGGTGAACGAAATAGTTGATGTGCTGCCGCGCGTGGACATCCCCGGCTCGTGGGTCGACATCGTCGTCGAAGCGGACCGGCCGTTCGCGGTCGAGCCGTTGTTCACGCGCGACCCGCGCCATATCGGCGACTTGCAAGTGTTGACCGCGATGATGGTCATTCGCGGCATCTACGAAGCGTACGGCGTGACGTCGCTCAACCACGGCATCGGTTTCGATACCGCGGCAATCGAGCTGATTTTGCCGACGTACGGAGCCGAACTCGGACTCAAAGGCAAGATCTGCCGCAACTGGACGCTGAACCCCCACCCCACGCTGATCCCCGCGATCGAATCGGGCTGGGTCGACAGCGTGCACTGCTTCGGTAGCGAAGTCGGCATGGAAAACTATATCGCCGCACGCTCCGATATCTTTTTCACGGGCCGTGACGGCAGCCTGCGCTCGAACCGTGTGCTGTGCCAGTTGGCGGGCCAGTATGGTGTCGATCTGTTCATCGGTTCGACATTGCAAATCGATGCGGATGCGAACTCATCGACGGTCACACACGGACGTCTGGCCGGTTTCGGCGGCGCGCCGAACATGGGCCATGATCCGCGCGGACGCAGACATGCGAGTGCGCCGTGGCTCGAGTTGCTCACGTCAGAAGCACAGGCTAGCGGCGCGACCAATGCGAACATCGCGCGAGGCCACAAGCTCGTCGTGCAACTGGCGGAGACCTATAAGAAAGGCGGCGAGCCGACGTTCGTCGACGAACTCGATGCAGTTGCGGTGGGCATTAAAAACGGCATGCCGATCGCCCCTGTGATGATTTATGGCGACGACGTCAGTCATGTCGTGACGGAAGAAGGGATCGCGTATTTGCATAAGGCGCAGGGTTTCGAAGAACGTCGCGCAGCCGTGGCGGCAGTCGCAGGCGTCACGCCAGTCGGCTTGCGCGCGCAGCCCGCGCGCACGGCCGAATTGCGTCGGCGCGGTATCGTTGCCTATCCCGAAGATCTCGGCATCAAGCGCGCGCAAGCGAAGCGCTCGCTGCTCGCCGCGCGCAGCATCGACGATCTCGTGGCATGGTCGGGCGGCCTGTACGCACCGCCTGCGCGTTTCAGGAGCTGGTAGCCGATGCACGCGACGACGATACGCCATCCCACTCACGCGGCGCAGCATACGCCGGCGAACGATGCCGACGATCTGAGCCGGTGCCTCGCAGCATTCGCCGTCGATGCGCTCGTCGAAGAGGCCCACCTCACCCCGAAGCCCGCGCTAGTCGATCGGCGCGGCAGCGGTGCGCATCGCGACCTCGACCTCGAACGCATGATCCGCTCCGCACACGCGCTCGAAACAACGTTTGCCGAATTGGCGCGCGCATCGCGCGGACAGCGCCCCTCGGCTCGGCTTCGCACCGAACTCGCGGCCATCGGGCGCGCCGGCGAAGCCGCGATGATGGAAGCGACTGGCGGCAGTAATGCGCATCGCGGTGCGATCTGGATCGTCGGACTGTTAGTTGCGGGCGCAACGATTTCTCGTGCTCGTTTCGATACCGCGCCGGGCGCATGGTGTCCTCGTCAGGTGTCCGCACTGGCCGCGCAAGTCGCCTGCTTTCCCGATTGTGCAAGCGCAACTGCGTCGATCGTTTCTCAAAGCAATGGCTCGCGCGTACGCGAGCGTTACGGCGTGGGCGGCGCACGCCGCGAAGCGCAAGACGGTTTTCCGCATGTCATCGGGGCCGGTTTGCCCACGCTCGTTGCATCTCGGCGCCGCGGCCATGGCGAAAGTGCCGCGCGCATCGATGCGCTGCTCGCCATCATGGCGACACTCGACGACACCTGTTTGCTGCACCGCGCAGGCGAGCCTGCGCTCGACACTGCCAAGCGCGGCGCGAGCGAAGTGCTTGCAAATGGCGGCAGTGCGACGTTGGCTGGACGCGCGGCGCTTTACAGGCTCGAACGCGCACTGCTCGCGATGAACGCATCGCCGGGCGGCGCGGCCGACTTGCTCGCCGCTACCTTATTCATCGACAAACTGGTGCGATATGGCGCCAGTGGGAGCCCTCGTAAATGGAACAGCTGAAGTTCGACTATCGCGCGCAACGCGCCGTGACGGCGCGCGCGCATGTCGGCGTGGTCGGTTCGGGCGATCTCGAAGTCCTGCTCTCGCCAAATGATGCGATGCGCGCGCAGGTCACCATCAATACGAGTGTCGACGGCTACGGGCACATCTGGAAAAGTGTGCTCGACAGATTTTTCACCCGCTATGACGGCGCCGCCATCATCGAAATCAACGATTTCGGTGCGACGCCGGGCGTCGTGGCTTTGCGTTTGGCCGAAGCGGTGGAAGCAGTCGAGGCGTCCGATGCTATCGAACCAGGAGACACGCAATGACGCACCGCGCAGCCGATACACCGGCCTTCATTGCGCGCGAAAGTTTTATCGAGTTGACCGCACGCGAGCGCGCGCGCGCGTTGCTCGACGCGGGCTCGTTCCGCGAGTTGCTCGGTCCGTTCGACCGGCTCACCTCGCCGTGGTTGCCGATGCAAGGCATCGTGTGCCAGGCCGATGACGGTGCTGTGATTGCACGCGGCACGATCGACGGCCAGCCGGCCGTGGTGGCCGCTATCGAATCGGCATTCCAAGGTGGCAGCATCGGCGAGGTATCCGGCAGCAAGATTGCGGCCGCGCTCGAACTCGCGCTGCGCGAGTGCGAGCAAGGGCGGCCCATGCGCGCGCTGCTCGTCTTCGAAACCGGCGGCGTACGCCTACAGGAAGCCAACCTCGGTCTTGCCGTGATTGCCGAAATCCAATCGGCCATCATTGCGTTGCGTCGACATGTTCCCGTGATCGGCGTCATCGCAGGCATGGTCGGGTGTTTTGGCGGCATGTCGCTCGCGGCGGCGCTTTGCACGCGGCTTGTGATGACGCGTCAGGGACGCCTGGGCATGAACGGCCCGGAAGTCATCGAACAGGAAGCCGGCATCGAGGAACTCGATGCCGGCGATCGGCTGCGTATCTGGCAATTGATTGGCGGTGCGCAGCGCGTGGCGTCGGGCCTCGCCGATATGCTCGTCGAGGATGACGCGAGCGCAATCGCTACCGCCGTGCATGTGGCGTTCGCGCGAGGTGTGCCGCCCGAACACCGTAGCGAGGCAGTGGACGGCTACGTCGCCAAGCTTGCACAGATCGATCCGGCAACGATCACGCCCGGGGCGATGCGCGCAATATTCCGCTCCTGCGCTGGTGATAGTGACGGCACGGGCGCCGACGGCAGCGGCGGCAGCGCATGCGGCATCGAATCCTCCAATAGTAAGGACTGCTAATGAACGATACGACGACGACGCGCGGTGAACGCTGGCTGCATGCGCTTGCCGGCGAATCGGCCACTGCGGCTCCGGTGTGGTCTGCCGACGCACCGCTCGGCGATACACTCGCGCGTTTCGTCGCCATCGTCCCCGATGCGCGCCAGCGTTTTCCGCGCGCAAAAGAAAATGTCGTTGGGCTCGAACAGGGCTGGCGGCTCGCGAAAGTCGTGCGCCAGGTTATCGAGCAAGACGCGAATGCCGCGCAACGGCGGCCCATTGTGGCGATCGTCGATGTAAAAAGCCAGGCTTACGGCTATCGCGAGGAAATGCTCGGCATTCATCTGGCCTGCGCCGCAGCCGTCGATGCCTACGCCACGGCGCGGTACGCCGGGCATCCGGTCGTCGCACTGATCGTCGGCCCGGCGATGTCCGGTGCGTTTCTCGCGCACGGCTATCAGGCCAACCGCATTCTCGCGCTCGACGCTCCGGGAACGATGGTCCACGCCATGGGCAAGGACGCGGCCGCACGCGTCACACGCCGCTCCACCGAGGCGCTCGATGCGCTCGGCGAAACGATTACGCCGATGTCCTACTCGCTGGCGTCGTTCGCCAAGCTCGGCTTGCTCGACCACTTGATCGACGGCGTCAATGCCGATGCGCCGACCGAGGAGCACATCGCGCGCGTGCGAAGCGCGCTGATCGACGCAGTGTCCAGTGCGCGCGCCGGCCCGCGCGATCTCTCGCACCGGCTTGCGAACGAAGCCGCGAAGACGACACGCGCCGCATCGATCGAGGTGCGACGCCGGCTGGCCATGCAATGGGATGCTTAATAAGGAGTCCTAAGCGAAGGACGCTGATCACAATCATGTCGATGCCGGTTGACACGCCACCGCTGATTCGCCCGCACGATCTGCTGAAGCTGCGGCGTTCGCCGCTGGCCGCGCAAGCGCCCGCATGGGCGCAAGATGCGTTTTCGGCCAGTCCTTACGCGGTTGTGCGCCGCGCGCCGCCCACCGCGGGGCAGATCGCGATCGGCCTGCGCGGCACCGCGCGCCATGAGCGGCTCGGCGCGTGGGCCGATATTCAGGACATCGAAACGATTATTACGCCCGAAGACCTGCGCGCGCTCGCCCCCCCACTCGCTCGCCATGGACTCGCTCCGTTCGTACTGCTGCGCCACCTCGCGAAAGCGGCGTGCCTCGCCAGCTATGAATGGGGGCCGACGGGCAGCACGGGTTTCGAGCTTGCGACGGGCGTCGCAACCGTCAGCGCATCGAGCGATCTGGACTTGGTGATCCGCACCCGTTGCGCGTTGCAGCGCGGCACCGCGGCCGCGTTGCATGCGCATCTGCAAGCGCATGCCGCGTCCGTCGGCATTCGCATCGATGCGCAGTTGGAAACGCCCGCCGGTGCAATCGCGCTTGCCGAGTGGGCAACGGATACGCCGCGCGTGATGCTTCGCACTCCTAACGGTCCGCGCCTGATCGCCGATCCATGGACCATCGACAGTGTCGATCACTGCACGCCGGGGGCTGCCTGATGCTCGCCTGCCAATTTCCCGGGCAAGGTTCGCAAAGCCCCGGCTTCTTGCATCGTCTGCCCGCGCATCCCGTTGTGGACGCCACCCTCGCCGAAGCGTCCGACGTGCTCTCGGTTGACGTGCTAACGCTCGATACCCAACAGGCGCTGCGCTTGAATGTGGCCGTTCAGATCGGTCTGGTCGTGGCGGGCGTTGCCACCGCGCGTCGATTGGCCGATGCGGGGTTCGATATCGAACAGTCGGCGGGGCTATCGGTGGGTGCGTATGCGGCTGCGGTTACATGTGGCGCGCTGTCGTTCCCCGATGCACTTCGGCTCGTAAAGAAACGAGCGGAGCTGATGGAAAACGCCTATCCCACCGGCTACGGGCTTGCCGCCATCGACGGCCTGACCGAGCAGCAAATCGAAACCCTCGCGAACGACGATTCATCGAGCGACGCGGCCGAACACGTCTACATCGGCAATGTCAATGCGCCGAGGCAGATCGTCGTGGCCGGCTCGGATGCGGCCCTCGCGGCATTCGCCGCACGCGCGCTTGCTGCGGGTGCGCACCGCGCCAAACGCCTTGCCGTTAGCGTACCGTCGCATTGCGAACTGCTCGCAGCGGCAGCGGACGAGCTGGTCGACTTCGCGGCCGGGATACCGTTTCAGGCACCACGCGCCGTCTACATCGGCAACCGTAGCGCGCGCGCTCTGCGCTCGCCGGAGGCTGTTCGCGCCGACCTCGCAACCAATATGCGTTATACGGTGCGCTGGTTCGATGCGCTAACGGCAATGATCGAGCTCGGTGCGACGGTACTCGTCGAAGCACCGCCGGGCCAGGTGCTGACCTCGATCGCGACGGCCGCGTATCCCGGGGTCACCGCGTTGAGCGCATGCGCCATCGCCGATGATCGCCTGATCCCGATTCTCAAGCGGCGCCTCGATACCGCCTAAGCGCTCCTATCCCTCTGCCATCACTGCCCTATGGCGGATTCGTTGCCAGCCAAGGTACACTCGCTGCGGACCGTACCCGGGCGAAACTTGTCTGCGGTATGGCTGCCAAGGCTCCCGCGCTTGACGCGCATGAGCGTCTTTCACTATCGTAGGGCTCGTCGGGACGGCAAGCGCGGCATCGAGGCACGTAATAAATGGCGGAGACAAAAAGTAATAGCGTAAGGACCGATACTATCGCGCAATTCACGCGGCGCATCTTGCGCTGGGCCGGCCCGCGCGCACTCGTGCTGGGAGCAACGGTCGTTGCGGCCGTGATGGTCGTGCTTTGTATGACCGTGCTATATGAAGGCCGCGTCGACGCACAACAACGAGCAGAAGAGATATCGAAAAGTCTGGCGTTGATCGCGGAGCGCGATATCAAGCGCAATTTTGAACTCTATTCATTATCGCTGCAGGCCGTCGTCGACGGCATGAACGAACCGGACCTGATGGCATTGCCACCGCGCATACGCCAGGAGATGCTGTTCGATCGCGCAGCGACGGCGCAGTACCTCGGCTCGCTGCTCGTGCTCGATGCAAGCGGCAATATCGTCATGGACGCGGCTCACGAAATACCGCGAAAGGGAAATTTTGCCGATCGCCCGTATTTTGTGGCTCAACGCGATAATCCGAACGCTGGCCTCTATATCAGTGACCCATTTCGTTCGCGGCTGCGCGCGCAATCGCCGAGCATCGCTTTGACTCGGCGCATTTCGCGCCCAGACGGTTCGTTTGCCGGCGTCGCGTTGATTGCGGTGGACCTCGAATATTTTCATAACTTGTTCGCGGGGCTTGCCCTTGGGCCACACGGTTCGATGTCGTTGATACGCGACGACGGCGTGATGATCATGCGGCAACCGTACGATGACAAAATCATCGGCCGCAATATCCGTAATGCCAGCACCTTCCGCAGATTCATGCAGGCGACCGAAGGCAGCTTTTCGGAAACCGCCTCCATCGATGGCGTGCGTCGGCTCTATTACTTCAAACACTTGCACGGTCTACCGTTGATCCTGATGGTGGCGCAAGGCGAGCAAGACATATACGCGAGGTGGCAGCGCCGCGCGCTTCCGCTCGTGGGCCTCATGGTGGTGCTGGCATTGTCGTTCGTTGCACTGTCGATCATCTTGAGCCGACAACTGCGGCGGCGCCTCGTTGCCGAATCCGAGCTGCAGTTGCTGGCACGCGTCGACGGCCTGACGGGGCTCAACAACCGGCGCACGCTCGGTGAAATTCTCGACCGCGAATGGCGGCAAGCGCGCCGCACCCGCCGCGCCTTTTCGCTGCTGTTTGCCGATATCGATCACTTCAAGGCGTACAACGATACCTACGGGCATCAGGCGGGAGACAATGCGTTGCTCGAAGTGGCCCGCTGCATCAGCGCGAATATCCGGCTGCCGAACGACAGTGCAGCCCGCTATGGCGGCGAGGAATTCATCGTCGTGCTGCCCGATACACCGGCAAGCGGCGCGGCGCAAATTGCCGAGCGCATTCGCAATGCGATCACAAACCTCGGCATCGAGCACGCGGGCAGCGAGTTCGGCCGTGTCACGGCTAGCATCGGCCTTGCCACCTGGGAGCCCGGCGCGGATAGCAGCGCCGAGACCGACGCCGACGTGAGCAAGATGATCAAAGCCGCCGACGAGGCGCTCTACATGGCGAAGGCCACTGGCCGCAACAAGGTGGCGCCGGTGGCGCCAGTGACGGCCGCTTGAGCTGATCGTAACGTAATGATTCGCTCGGGGACGCTTGCTTCGTACTCCTAACGATCAATCAAGCGATCTTGAACTCGATCGACCCAAACCCTTCGATCTCGCCGCGCACCGTACCTGGCGCCTTCGCCATATAAAGCGGCGTATAAGAACCTGTCGTCAGCACCGTACGAGCGGCGATGGTGTGCCCGGAGCGCAATGTCTGTGCAACGAGCCACGCGACGAGGCGGCGCGGATCGCCGGCAGGGTGTCGCGCGCGGCCGCTGAATATCTCGTGATCGCCGCAACGAAACGTGACCTGCGGCGAAGCAAAATCGAACGTGCGATCGTAAGGCCGAGTGTCACCGATCACGAGTGCGCCATTGTTCTGCAAATCGGCCAGTTGCAGCAGTGGGTTGACCTTCGGCCACGCTTCGAAGCGGCTGTCGACCACTTCGACGACGACCGACATCGTATCGATGAAGTCGAGTGCGTCTTCGGTCCGTTCAGCGAAGGACTGATCGATATCCTGAGCGAAGCTGAATGCAATCTCGAGTTCGAGCCCAACGCGTGCATAGTCCGCCAAGCGGATGCCCGTTGCCGCACCGAACACTCTGGAAGCAGGCAGGGGCGCGTACTGCGGCTCGGCCTCGGGCGAGCCGGCACCGATCTTGTAGCCGGCGCATGTGCCGAGTTCAGCGAGCACCAACTGCTGCACGACGCGGGCCTCTTCAACGTCGGCGAGCTTTAGCTCGCTCGTTCGTGCGGAATCGATCAACGTGTGAGTGTGATGGGCGTCGATCAGTTGCGTGGCGAGCGATTGCGTCGGGGTCATGGCGTTGCGTCTCCTGGATTCGAATGGCCAGCGTTCGGCCATATTCGGCCGGCCAAACGCCATGTCAGGATACGCCCCTTGCAAACAATGGGCCATGCTTGCCATGCATGCGGCAGCGCCTCGGGCGGACGCGGCACGCTCGGAATTCAGAACTTGTGGCGAATGCCGACGCGGCCCACCACCTGCTTCGAACTGCTCGACAAATCGGCCGCTCCGGGTACATAGGCCTGATCGAGGCTGGAGCCGGTCGAATCGCCGGCCACTTTTTGGAACGCGCCTTGGATATAAACGTCGGTTCGCTTCGAGAGGTTGTAATCGGCCATCAATCCGAACGAATGGATTTTTGGCTTCGCGCTGCCAAGCGAGGTGTTGTAGCGCTCGAGTGTATAGACGTATTGCGCGCCGACATATAGCGCGGACGTCAGTTGATATTTGCCGTTGATTTCGAAGTTCTGAAAGCGGACCGACGTCACCGTGGCGCCGGCAAGCGGCCCCGTTATCGGCGCCACCGTTTCGCCTGTCGTCGTTTGGTTCAGATAGCCGTTGCCGGTTGGATCGCGCACGTCGGTATTGGTGTAGACGAAGCCCGCCGTAGCGGGACCGAATGTGTAATTGACGCCGCCGCCAAAAATGCGCAAGCGGTTCGCAACAAAATCGGTATCGCCGCCGTTGTTGATTGCGCCGCCCGCCGTCGCCGACGGATTATTCGCCTGCAAATAGGCTGCTGCAACGAGCAAGCCGCCATTCGCATATTGTCCGCCCACGCTGTACTGGCGATTATTGGCAAAGTTGGTGCTGTTGCTAAAGCTGTAGGTTCCGCCAAATTGAAAGCCCGCGAAATCAGGGCTCATGTACTTGACGGTATTGTTGACGCGAAACGTATTGTCGGTGTTGTCGTTATCGTACGGGTGCGAAAACATATAGCCGGCCCAATTGCCATTGGCCGTGGTCGGTGCGAGGAAGTCGACGAGCGAATCGTATTGACGCCCGAGCGTGATGGTGCCGAATGAATCACTCGCAAGACCGACGTAAGCTTGGCGGCCGAATTGGAGACCGCCCTGCCCAAGGCGGCCGTTGTTCACATTGAATCCGTTTTCCAACTGAAACACGGCCTTGAGGCCGCCACCGAGCGCTTCGGAGCCTTTCAGCCCCCAGCGGCTACCCTGCACAAAACCGCTTTGCAATTCGTAGTTGTGATGGCCGAGCACGTTGTTCGTGAAATCGAAGCCCTCGTCGATCAGGCCATACAACGTCACGCTGTTTTGCGCAAACGCCGGCGTCACGCATGCGCTCGCAATTGTGAGCACTGCGACATGCTTTTTCATACCGCCTCCCATCCCAACGGCCCGATCGAGTTCTTATGGTTTGCTGCCACTGCCAGAATATTTACACGGCCAAAACCGACGCGTCCATCGTAAAACGTTCCCGGCACGGTCGTTCGTTGCTTGCCGCCCACGCGGCGATCGAACAACTGTTCAAAAGGCAGTTCGATATGCGCCAAATTGGCGCATAAAATGGCAAAAAACAGTGCGCAATCAGGATCAACCCCGAAATTCAGGAGTCCGAAACATTGCACCGGTATTAGGTATGCGCCTTAAATGCGTTGTAGCCCTCGCGACGTTTTTCGTCAATCGCGGTCGCAAAAAATGGCGGTAATGAACGGGGCAACGTGATGCACGATGGCAGGGCTGTGCGCCGCTTCGACCGCGGCTTGCACTTTCGGCGTCGAGCCCCATACCACCGCGCCGTACGCGTTTTGGGAAAGGCGCTTGCCGCTGCCTTTGCGAAAGATCGGATCGCCCTCGTAATAGCCGACGATTGCAAATACGTGATAGCCAAACGCTTGCAAATCCACGCCTCGTATCGGATTGAAAGCGTTGATCGAATTCGATTCGACGCGCGAAGGCTGCGGCTCGATCAGCCCGTCGCCGATCAGCTTGCCGATGAAGGTGTGCGCGGAAACATTACAAGTTAGTGGATCGTCGAGCGAAGCAGCGTGACTGGCAACGGGCAGGATAGCGGCGCATGCCGCAACCGAGGCGGCCACAAGCGTTGTTTTCATGGGAGCAGACGGCGTCGATTCGATTCGGGCCCGATGGTTCAATCTCGACGGATGAGGCACATATGATGCGCGGCATGCGATGCGCGGCGGATAGTACAACTTCGATGTGCTACCGCGTTCATCTCGACCGGCTCGCACTTTACCGCCTTTTGCAGCTGCACGCCGATGAAGCCGGCAATCAGGCGCAACCGGAATACGTCGAGTTCAGCGCATTCTGTCTCAAAACCGTATATATTTCCGGGGATGAACGAACACGCAACGACAACCGCTCGCCATCTTCCGCCAATTGCTCCCCCACGTACGTGGGATGCACGCCTTGCACGCTGGCTGGTTACGCCGCTCAAGAACACGCGCATCGTACCCAACCATTTGACGACGCTGCGTCTGATAACGGGGCTCGCAGGCGCGGCGTGCCTGGCCGAAGGCGGCTTTACGTGGAGCAACATCGGGGCGCTGTTCATCGTGCTTTCGAACTTCATCGACCATACCGACGGCGAGCTCGCGCGCATCAGCGGCAAGTCGAGCAAGCTCGGCCATTGCTACGACCTCGCGAGCGATGCGCTGGTGACCGTGGCGCTTTTCGTTTCGATGGGCCTGGGCCTCACAGCCCAGGGCGCGTCGACGTTCGCGCCGCCGGTTTTGCTGGGCACCGTTGCCGGTTTCGCCGTGGCACTGATCTTTTATCTGCGCATGCGGATTGAATCGATCGCGGGCAAAGTCGGCACGCGCCAGGCGTTTGCGGCCGGCTTCGAAACCGAAGACGTGCTGTATCTGCTGCCGCTCGTCACGCTCCTGCACGGCGTCGGTCCGTTTGTCGTGACGGCATCGATTGGCGCTCCGCTTTTTGCCGTGTGGGTAGCCTTCGATTATTGGCGCATCGTGCGCCGGACGCGTCCTGCGCAGCAAGCTGCCGAACTGCGGATGTCTCGATGATCGGGCAAGCGCCTGAGCGCGACATGTTCGCAGGCTACGAAGCGCCCCCGAGCGGGAGCATGCCTGCCGCATCCGATTCGCTCGACGCCAAGATCGCCGCGCGCGTTGCCAGCCTCGATCCGGCGCAGTTCGCAAGCACGTTTGCTCGTCAAGGGGCGTTTCTTTATCTCGACGATGTCCTGCCTCGCGACGTCACCGCGCAACTCGCCGATCTTGCGCGCACGCTGATGCCCGCGGTCAATCGCAACTATTTGCCGGGCCATAAGCAAGGCGGCAGCGTGAGCCGCCATGCGATCGACAAGCTCGCGCCTTTGATTAGCGAGCTATATCGGTCGCGCGCGCTCGTGCGCTGGCTTCAAGCGATTGTGGGCGAAACGCTTCTGCTCTCGCCCGAGGACGATCCTCACGCCTATGCGCTCTATTACTACACGCGACCAGGCGACCATATCGGCTGGCATTACGACACCTCTTACTACGACGGCCGCCGCTATACGCTTTTGCTCGGCGTAATCGACGATTCGTCATGCCGGCTCGATTACGAACTGCATACACGCACCGCGGGCATAACCCCCGAGGCCGGCTCGATTCAGTACGCACCGGGCGCGATCGTATTGTTCGACGGCGACAAGCTGCGGCATCGAATCACACCGCTTGGCCCGAACGAAATGCGGGTCTCGCTGACCTTTGAATATGTCACCAATGCGCATATGCGACCATGGCGGCGTTTTATCTCGAACATGAAAGACGCGGTTGCTTATTTCGGCTTTCGACAAGTGTTCGGCAAGCTCGCGGCGCGCAGCCGTGCACCACGGAAAGCGATATGACGCGCGCGGCTACTGCGGTCTTACTGTCGCTCGGTACAGCGGTCTTTGTTGCGCTGCTTGCATGGCAGGGTGTCGGTGCCGTTGCGAGTGCGCTGGCCGCGGCAGGATGGGGCCTGGCGCTCGTCGCCGCGTTTCATGTCGTGCCGCTCTTGATCGACGCCGCGGCGATTCGCGTGCTGTTCGCACGCCACTCACGTTTTGTCGATGCCGTCTGCTCGCGCTGGGTCGGCGAGTCCGTCAATAGTTTGCTGCCGGCCGGGCAACTCGGTGGTCCCGTGTTGGTGGCGCGCCACCTCTCGCAACGCGGCATTCCAATGCCGCGCGCAGCGGCCGCGATCACGGTCAGCACAACCATGCAAGCGCTCGCGCAGATCGTCTTCGCACTGCTCGGCCTCGCGGCTTTTGCGGCAGTAGCCAGCGCGCGGCCGGGAGACACCGCACACGGTGTGCAGGTCGCGGCGCTCGTGGGAAGCACGGTGCTCGGGCTCGCCATCGTGGCGTTTTGTATCGCGCAGCGACGCGGCCTGTTCGGCGGTTTCGTCCGTATCGCGTCAAAAGTATTCGGCAAGCGCGACGCGAGCGCGCTGACCGCGCGTGCCGACGCGATCGACAATCATGTTCGCCGGCTTTATTGCCAACGCGGCCGCGTCGGGGCAACGTTCGCTTTGAGCCTCGTCGGGTGGATCGTCGGCACCGGCGAAGTGTGGCTCGCGCTCTATTTTCTCGGCCATCCGGTCAGTTGGCTCGCTGCATTGCTGCTCGAAAGCGCAGGCCAAGCCATCCGTGGTGCCGCGTTTGCCATTCCCGGCTCGCTCGGCGCACAAGAGGGGGGCTATCTGCTGCTGGCACCGCTCGTCGGTCTGCCGCCCGATGCCGGCCTGGCGCTTTCGCTCGCCAAGCGGGCGCGCGAGTTGGCGTTGGGCCTGCCGGGCATTGCATATCTGCATTGGAGCGAGCGCAGATGGCGGCGTCGAGCGAACCGGTCGCGAGGCAATGCGGCATTCGAGCTTTCAGGCCGCCGGCAGCGCGGGCATATTGTTTAGCAATGTGTGTTGCCAGCCGCGGCACCTTTTCCCTTGCAAGGAGCCTCAACGATGCGAGCGGTCATTCTCGCCGCGGGTCTCGGGCTGCGCCTGCAGCTTCCGCCCGAACAACAATTTCCGAAATGCCTGCTGCGCTTTGACGGCATCACGCTGCTCGAGCGCCATTTGCGTGCGTTGCGCGCGGCGGGCGTAACCGACATCGTCCTCGCGCTCGGATTCGAGCCTCAACAAGTGCAAGCCGAGCTTGCGCGCATCGACTGGCAGCCACTGCCCGAGATCGTGATCAATCCCCGCTACGACCTCGGCAGCGTGCTCACCGTGCATACGGTGGCCGATGCGTTGACGCGCGGTGGCGATGTGTTGCTGATGGATGCCGACGTGCTCTATGACGAAGCCCTTATTCGCACGCTCGTGGCGGGCCCAAGTACCAACCGTTTGCTGCTCGATCGCGGCTTCGAAGCGGGTGACGAACCGGTCAAACTGTGCGTGCGTAGCGGGGTGCCCGTCGAGTTGCGCAAGCAGCTAGCGGTGGACCTTTCGTATGACACCATCGGCGAGTCGATCGGTTTTTTTCGATTCCGCCAGGAAACGGCGCAACGGCTTGCGCAAATCGTTGCGCGCTATGTCGACGAGGGCCGCTCGAATATGCCGCATGAGGAAGCCGTGCGCGATCTGCTGCTCGAAGGGCAACACGCCTTCGAAGTGGCCGACGTAACCGGCACGCCCTGGATCGAAATTGATTTCCCTAACGATGTGCAGCGCGCCGCCGATCAAATATTGCCGCGCTTGACCTTTGCTCATGGAGTGCTGCGATGAATGCAAGCGACCCGATCATTTCCCCGCGCTCTCGCTTTACGCGGTTGCGCGACATGCTCGTCAGCGCCGAGCTGGAATTCCTGATGGAAGCGCATAACGGCTTGTCTGCGCGCATCGTGCGCGAAGCGGGCTTCAAAGGCATTTGGGCCTCGGGGCTCGCTATTTCCGCGCAATTTGGCGTACGTGACAACAACGAGGCGAGTTGGACGCAGGTCGTCGACACACTCGAATTCATGGCCGATGCGAGCGATCTGCCGATCCTGCTCGATGGCGATACGGGCTACGGAAATTTCAATAACGTGCGTCGGCTCGTGCGCAAACTCGAACAGCGCGGCATTGCCGGCGTATGCATCGAGGACAAGCAATTTCCGAAGACGAACAGTTTCATCGGCGGCGAGCGTCAACCGCTTGCCGACATGGACGAGTTCTGCGGGAAGATCAAAGCAGGAAAAGATTCGCAGTCCGAAGCAGATTTTGTGGTTGTCGCGCGCGTCGAGGCGTTGATCGCGGGCTGGGGCATGGACGAGGCGCTGACACGCGCCGAAGCTTATCGTCAGGCAGGGGCAGACGCGATTCTGATTCACAGCAAGCTGTCGCGTCCCGACGAAATTCTGAGTTTCGCGCGCGAGTGGGCCGGCCGCGCGCCGCTCGTGATCGTGCCGACGAAGTACTACAGCACACCCACCGAAGTCTTCCGCAAAGCGGGCATCAGCACCGTCATCTGGGCCAATCATCTGGTTCGCGCCGCGGCTTCGTCGATGCAAGCCGTTGCTCGCGAGATTCACAGCAGCGAGACACTCGTCAACGTCGAGGAACGCATCGCCACTGTCGACGAGATTTTTCGGCTTCAAGATGCCGATGAGTATTCGACGGCCGAACGGCTTTACCTCTCGTCCGCGCGCCGTTCGAGCAGTGCCGTCGTGCTGGCCGCCAGCCGCGGCTCAGGGCTCGAGGCCGTGACGGCGGACCGGCCAAAAGTCATGCTGCCGGTGGCCGGCAAGCCCCTTTTGCGTTGGCTAGTCGATGCGTTCAAGCAGCAAGGCGTCAACGACATTACCGTCGTCGGCGGTTATCGTGCCGATGCAATCGACACAGCCGGCATCCGGCTCGTCGTGAACGACCGGCACGTGCAAACGGGCGAACTCGCATCGCTCGCCTGTGCAATCGATTCGCTCACAGGCGACGCGATCATCTCCTACGGCGACTTGCTGTTTCGCCACTACATCTTGCGCGACCTCGTCGAAAGCGAAGCACCATTCACGGTGGTGGTCGATTCATCGCTGACACATCCCTCGAATCAGAGCGTGCGCGATTTTGCGTGCTGTTCGGCATCTGACGATCGGGCGCTATTCGGCCGCAAAACGCTGCTCGAGCGCATCCGCAGCGACTCGCGTATCGACGCGCCTGCGCAAGGCCGATGGATAGGACTCCTAAGTGTGCGCGGCGCGGGTTGTGCGCGCTTGAAGGCGATGCTCGACGAACTCCGTCTGCAGCCCGACTTCGACACACTCGACATGCCCGCGCTGATCAACGCGCTCATCGATGCGGGCGAACGCATCGAGGTGCAATACGTGCACGGGCATTGGTGCGGCGTCAACGACCTCGAAGACTTCCGCCGCGCAGGCGACTTCGCTCATGCTCAAGCGCCTTTCGCGCTGCCGGGTAACGGCAGGACAGACACGCAATGATCGAGGCCGCTCAGTTTGTCGATGCGGCGCGCTGTCACGGGTTCAGTTGGTATGCCGGCGTGCCCTGCTCTTTTCTCACGCCGTTCATCAACTATGTCTTGCAAGACCCGGCGCTGCATTACGTGAGCGCAGCGAATGAAGGCGATGCAGTTGCGTTTATCGCTGGCGTCGCGCTCGGCGCGCGCAACGGCGCGCGCGGTGTCACGATGATGCAAAATTCCGGGCTCGGCAACGCGGTGAGCCCACTAACGTCGCTGACATGGACATTCCGCCTGCCGCAATTGTTGATCGTCACGTGGCGCGGCGAACCGGGCGTGGCCGACGAGCCGCAGCATGCGTTGATGGGGCCGATCACACCGGCTTTGCTCGAAACCATGGAAATTCCATGGGAACCGTTTCCGCGCGAGGCGGATGCAATCGAGCCTGCGCTCACGCGTGCGGTTGCCCACATGGACAGCACCGGCCGGCCTTATGCACTCGTCATGCAAAAAGGCAGCGTGGCGCCCTATCCGCTGAAAAACGTGACGGCAGCACCAGCGGCCGCGTGTACGCCTGCTGCGAAATGGCATGGCGTGCCGGCCGACGCGCTGCCTTCGCGCGAACACTCGCTGCGGCGCGTCATCGAACTGACGCCGCCGGCATCGACGGTCGTGCTCGCGTCGACGGGATATTGCGGACGCGAGCTTTATGCGCTTGCCGATCGGCCGAATCAGCTTTACATGGTCGGATCGATGGGCTGCGTCACGCCACTCGCGCTGGGCCTTTCGCTCGCGCGGCCCGATCTGCGCGTCGTCGCACTCGACGGCGACGGTGCCGCACTGATGCGCATGGGCGTGTTTGCAACGCTTGGCGCTTACGGTCGCGGCAATCTCTTTCATTTGTTGCTCGATAACGGCGCACACGAGTCGACGGGCGCACAGGCCACCGTGTCGCCGCACGTATCGTTCGCCGGCGTCGCCGCCGCCTGCGGCTATGCATCGGCGATCGAAGGCGACGAAATTGGCATCATCGACGAATTGCTTGGCGCGGCTGAGCACAGCGGGTCGGTCGACGGTCCGCATTTCGCGCGTTTGACGATTCGGCGCGGCACGCCCGACGGCCTGCCGCGCCCGACCATTTCCCCGACCGAGGTGAAAACGCGGTTGATGCGCCATCTCGGTACCGAACCAGGAGTTGTGTGATGCTGCTGCTCAATCCCGGCCCCGTTACGCTGACTGAGCGCGTACGCAATAGTTTGTTGCAGACCGACCTGTGCCACCGCGAAAGCGAGTTCTACGACTTGCAGGACGAAGCGCGCGCGCGCCTGCTCGATGTTTATGCGCTCGATGCCGCGCAATGGTCAGCAGTCCTAATGACCGGTTCCGGGACGGCTGCGGTGGAGAGCATGATTGCGGCGCTCGTGCCGCAGAACGGCAAAGTGCTCGTCGTGCAAAACGGCATCTATGGCGAGCGTATCGTTAGCATTGCTAAACAATATGGCATCGCTCACGAAGCACTCGTGCATGACTGGATGGCGGCGCCGGAGCTCGATCGTATTGCAGCGAGGCTTCAGGACGACACGTCGTTTTCGCATGTAGCCGTCGTTCACCACGAGACAACGACGGGGCGCCTGAACGACCTCGCAGCGCTCGGTCGACTTTGCCGCGAACGCGGCGTGCGCCTGCTTGTCGACACGGTCAGCAGTTTTGGTGCTGAAGCGATCGATTTTGCCGACGGGGCGATCGCGGCCGTCGCTGCGACAGCGAACAAGTGCTTGCACGGCGTGCCTGGCGCCGCGTTCGTCGTTGCTCGCCGCGACGCGCTCGACGAGGCGGTCAGCCGCACTTACTATCTCGATCTTGCACGGCTTGCGCGGCTTCAGGCGCAGCGTAATACGCCGTTTACGCCTGCTGTGCACGCCTATTACGCACTCGTCGAAGCGCTGCGCGAATTCAACGATGAAGGCGGATGGCAAGCGCGCCATGCGCGTTATGCGGCGCTCGCTGAGCAAGTACGGGAGGGGCTTGCCGCGCTCGGGATTCGCGCGGTGTTGCCGCCCGAACAATCGTCAGTGGTGTTGCGCGCTTACGAGTTGCCCGGTGCGATGACGTACGAGCAATTGCACGATGCGCTAAAAGCGCGCGGGTTCGTGATCTACGCGGGGCAAGGAGGATTGTCCAGCCGCTTGTTTCGTATTTCGACAATGGGTGCAATTCAGGCGGCGGATATCGATCGCCTTTTGCGAGAGATCGGTGAAGTGACGCGGTAGTGGTGTCGTGTTGTCGATTCCACTACGCGCCGCATTGCACTGGATATCGCTCAAGGCCGCCAGCGATAAACGACGACGTTGGACTCGTTGTAGTTATCCTTGGTGATCAGATATTCCCCGTTCGTTCGCCGGTAGGCTCGCAAACCGTACATCGAATCGACGTCGTTGCCGACTTCGATCTTGCCTTCGCTGCTATTGATCAACGTCTCTACATGATTGCCGCCGCTCAGGCTGAATATGTCGATGTTCGGCACCGTATGAACATAGCCGACAAAGAGGTAGTCTCCGGCGGCCGCGATCGACTTGGCGCTGGCGTTGTCGAGCTCGATGACCGGATTCGGCGCATCCGTGTTCCCGGCACGCCAACCGTGGAAGATCGAGATGCGCGTATTCATCTGCGTCCAGTCGAGCAGACTGCCGCTTCCCTGCGCAAGGATCATCGTGTCGCTCTCGGGCAAATAGACCATCCGCACGACTGGGCGAACGTTGGCCGGAATTGGGGTGATGTCGGGCGAGCCCCACCTCGGCTTGCCATCCGCGTCGAAGCCGCGCAGCGGGTAATGGGAGATCGCATTGGTCTTGTCCAGCACTGCCCATACGTCCCCTTTGCTGTCCAAGCAAAAGCCGCCGGTAACTTGGAGAACGGTATCGAACAACGCGCCCGGCAACGAGCCGTCCGGTACGGCGATATAACCGTGCGCCGCGTTGAAATGAAAGAAATGGAACGTTCTGGGGTTCTGATCTGTTGCTACCAGAATCAGATTTCCCCCCACGCGGGCCACTTGGCCAAAATGCTCCCCGCGTTGTACGGGGTCCAGGCGCGGGTCGGAGGGAAACTCGAACGGATCGACCGTGTTGGCAAACAAGATCCCGCCCGCGGTGCCGCGATAGATGTTCGTGCCGCTATAGAAATCGGTACCATCGTTACCTGGGTCCGGCGCCGCAACGGCTTCGAAATTCAACGAATGCAGGTTCCATCGTAGTCGGCCGGTCCCGTCATACGCATAGATATCGGTCCCCCCCGTGCGGGCGAGATCCCATCCCCTGCCCCACGGGTTGTTGAGAACATAGAGATTGCCGGCTGCATCGCGTCCGATGCCTACAATGCGCGTGAAGCGCTTATCGCTCGTTTGCCCTTTGATGCCTGTCGTTGTATCGAGGTAGCCGCCCCGCACACCGAATGAACCCGCGAGTCGGGGATGCCCGCCAGAAAACGCATATTGCTTGATATTCAAGTCCGGGCCTTCATCGCCGACAAGCAGCTGATTCTCCGCCGCATCCCAATAGAGCGCCGAGGGCCGAGACCCTTCTGGCATACGTATGGTCTTCATTTGGCGCCCGGACGCGCTGAACTCGACGATTTCACCCTCGTCTTTTCGTGCGACCCAAACGTTGCCGCGGGCGTCGGCTGCCAGCGCACCTGGGTCACTGACGTTAATATCGTGTTGCCATATTCCGTCGGTGGTATAGATACGGACGCGACTGCCGGGAAAATCGCTCGCATAGACTAACGAATTCGACGTGGCGAGACCGGTGATCCGGTCCGCATGCACGCCGACGCTCGCATTGCTGACTTGAAAAAACCGGTCGCGCACGCCCGTTTTGCGATCGTAGCGCCCCACCGCTCCACTGCCGCCGCGCGCACTCGACTGCACTTCGGCAAAGATCGAAGTGGCATTGCCCGTTATCGCCCCGCCTTGAACCTCGCTGTGATGACCGATCGATCCGACCGTTTTACCGTCGCGGTAGATGCCGATTCCACCTGCGCTCTCATCCCACATCGAAGCTGTATAGACCGTGCCCTCGGGGGCGACCCACATCGAGCGCGCAGCGTTGCCGACATGACCGGCAAGCGAGCCGTAAGAATTTGCCAGCCAGTCGGTGGTATATCCTGCGCTACACGATGGGGCAGCAATCGCGATGATGACGCCGAAGAGCGCCATCCGAATCTTTGTCTTGAGCATATGCGTCGTTTTCTATGATGCGGAGCGGGTAGGCTCCACATCATATCGATGAGAATTTCTTCAAAAATCCTCAGAATTAAAACGACGATTCTTTGCTCGAGGCAGGACGATCGATTTCATCAAGACAAGGCCCTGCGGCGAAAGCATGACGATGCACGCTGGCCTTACCGTGTCACAGGCCTACAGGCGACCGCGATCATCAAGAATGAACCGCCCCGGATTTGGTGGAGGCTCCAACTCTTGAGACAATGGAGCTATGAACAAGTCGAACAAGTTTTCTGCTGAAGTGCGCGAACGTGCTGTGCGCATGGTGCAAGAGCATCGGGGCGAGTATCCCTCGCAGTGGGCCGCGATTGAATCCATCGCACCCAAGATCGGCTGTACGAGCCAGACGCTGTTGGGATGGGTCAAGCGAGAAGAAGTCGATAGCGGTGAACGTGAGGGCGTCACCACGTCGGAACGTGAGCGCCTCAAGGCACTGGAGCGTGAGGTTAAGGAACTGCGCCGTGCCAATGAAATCCTGAAGCTGGCGAGCGCATTTTTCGCCCAGGCGGAGCTCGACCGCCGTCTGAAGTCCTGAAGGCCTTCGTCGATCAGCATCGCGATACCTTCGGGGTCGAGCCGATCTGCAAGGTTTTGCAGATTGCCCCGTCGGGCTACCGGCGCCACGCTGCGCAGCTGCGCGATCCGTCGCGCCGCTGCGCCCGTGCGATACGCGATGAACGTCTGCGGTCCGAGATCAAGCGTGTCTGGCAGGCCAACATGCAAGTCTATGGTGCGGATAAAGTCTGGAAGCAGATGAACCGGGAGCGCATCGAGGTAGCGCGTTGCACCGTCGAACGGCTGATGAAGCAACTGGGTTTGCGCGGCGTGATGCGTGGCAAGCGTGTTCGCACGACCACGCCCGACGCCACAGCTCCTCGTCCGCTGGATCGGGTCAATCGCCAGTTCAAGGCTGACCGGCCGAACCAGCTCTGGGTTTCGGACTTCACCTACGTTTCGACGTGGCAGGGCTGGCTTTATGTGGCCTTCGTGATCGACGTGTTCGCCCGTCGCATCGTCGGCTGGCGCGTCAGCTCCTCGATGACTACAGACTTCGTCTTGGACGCACTTGAACAGGCGCTTTACGCGCGGCGACCTGGCGGCGACGGAACGCTGATACACCACTCGGATAGAGGGTCCCAATACGTGAGCATTCGCTACAGCGAGCGGTTGGCCGAAGCGGGCATCGAACCATCGGTCGGCAGCCGAGGCGACAGCTACGACAACGCGCTGGCCGAAACGATCAACGGCTTGTACAAGGCTGAACTGATTCATCGGCGCACCTGGAAAACGCGGGAGTCCGTCGAACTGGCAACGCTGGAATGGGTCGCCTGGTTCAATCACCATCGGCTGATGGAACCTCTCGGCTATATCCCGCCCGCTGAAGCTGAGGCAAACTACCATCGGCAACTTGAAATACCTGCCGCTGAGCCAGCATTAACTTAAACCAACCAGCCTCCACGATTCCCGGGGCGGTTCAAATCGATCAAGCGGACAGCTGCATGCGGACGCTTGGCTTGGGACAATTTCACGAGTTTCTCGGCAAGTGCCATGATCGGCCCGGCGCGATGATCAGCCTCCAACGACGTAGCTGCGCCTTCAACTCGCTCGAACAATCCCAGCATGGCCTGTCTTGATCCGCGGAAATCACGGACAAGCGCTGAAAGTACGTCCGACGCGTGTTCGTCGTACAACTCGCCAGCCTGCTCGATCACACGATCGACCACACTCAATCGCTCATCCTTGGGAAGACTACTGACTTGGCTTGCGAGTGCGGTCAGCGGAGCGACCCGATGCTTGGCTAATAGCCTGTCAATTGCATTAGCGACACTTCTGAATGCCGCGTCACGGGCCCCGCTCGGCACTTCCGGTAACGCACTTATTTGCTTGGCAAGACATTCGAGCGGATGCCACCGATCCTGCCTAGGCAACTGGTAAATTGCACCGAGAACATCATTGAAAGCCGTGATCTGTTCAGACTCGGGTCGACGGCCGACATTGCGCGCCTGCATGGTTAGCCGAAGTTGCTGCTGCGGCGCAGACAGTTCGGGGCCTGCGCCGTCGGCCTTGCGAAACAACGCCCTCGTGTAGGGCAAGCGGGCCAACTGCCCCAGCGCATCCAGCATCATCGGCGAGGGCGGAGCAAATCTAGGATCCGGTCGTCCGGCCCGAGGCGGGGCATCGCTTTCGGGCGACAAATAATGAAAAGAACCTGCTGGCCTGATGCGGTCGGGGAACATCGGATTCGGCACTGACATGAATGAGGAGATGCGGCACTGTAGCCGTATCAACACATGCGCTTCACATGCCGCGCGAAGACTCGATCGGATGTCCGTACTGATGTTCTATAGGAACGCGTTCCAGCCGTTGGCCTTTCCTCGGTATTAATCAGCCAAGCGCCCCGCTCGCCAATACACCGAGCCGCTTAATCGCCGCCTCGAGCGTATCGCTCCATCGATACCCCGCGTTCAACCGCAAACAATCGTCGAACTCGCTGCCCGATCCAAATAGATGCCCCGGCGCAAAGCCGATTCCTTCTGCTCGCGCCTGCTCGAAGAGCACTCGTGTACTGGCCCGGCGTCCGCCGGCTTCGGGCAGCTTCACCCAAAGCACAAACCCGCCGGCGGGATCGGTGACCACGGTGCCCGCCGGAAAATAGCGCAACACGGCATCGCGCATAGCCCGTTGCTGTCCATCAAGCGCAGCCTTCAATCGCCGCAAATGCAACGCGTAGCCGCCGCTCGCCAGCATTTCGGCAACAGCGGCCTGCTGCAGCTCGGCCGTCGCCATGCTGGTCGTGTACTTGAGCGCCTTCACACGCTCCGTATAACGGCCTGCCGCAATCCATCCGAGCCGCAAGCCCGGACACAAACTTTTCGAAAACCCGCCACACAGCAAAACGTTGCCGTCAGAATCAAACGCACGAACCGGCGCCGCACGAGCATCGCCGAAACAAAGGTCCCCGAAGATGTCATCTTCGATCAGCGGCACGCCATGCTCGCTCGCCATGCGCGCAAGCGCACGCTTGGCCGCATCGCTCGTCACGCTGCCCATCGGATTGTTCGCATTTGCGATGGTCACGACTGCTTTGATCGGCACCGTACGCAACGCGCTTTCGAGCGCGTCGAGGTCCATGCCGGTCACCGGCCGACATGGAATCGGATAAGCCGTCATCTCGAGTGCTCGCAACATCTGTAGGAGTACGAAGTAAGTCGGCGACTCCACCGCGACGACGGCACCGGGCCGCGCCACTGCGCGCAGCGCGAGATTCAGCGCCTCGACGCAGCCGTTGGTGACGACGATCTCCTCGGGATCGAGCGCGCATGCATATTGCAGCGCGCGTCGCGCGATTTCACCGCGCAGCCCGGGGTGCCCGGCACCGCGCACGTGCGAACCGACGAGGTCGCGATGCTGATATGCGAGCCGGCGCAGCAGCACGCCGAGCCGCTCAACGGGATATAGCGTTGGCTCGCCCGATGCAAGGTCGAGCTGCACCGCGCAGGGCTCCCCGACCATCGCGAGATGATCTCGCGTCTGCTCGTCCACTATCGGCACGGGCCCGGTCCAATGGGACGTTGCGGAAGCATCGTCGCGCCCCGCCATCGAGCGCTTCGTGCGCTTGGCGCGTTTTGCCACGAAATAGCCGGCACGCGGACGCGCCTCGATGCGTCCTTGTGTCTCGAGCCAGCGCAGCGCCTGCAACGCCGTCGTCAGGCTCACGCCATGCTGCAATGCGAGCCTGCGCACCGACGGCAAGCGGCTGCCCTCGACCAGTCCTGCTTGATCGATGTCGTCCCAAAGCCGCTGCGCAAGACGTCGATAAAGCGGTAGTTCAGCCTCGGGCGTGCGCATGATCCTCATTCGTCGTTACGCAGAATCTGTTATGTAACAGATTTGCCCGTGTTGTGTATAGGTCGGGCGTGTACGACATGCCACTATGAGCGCACTTCGAGGAGAAATAGCTGATGAGCGCAGCACTGCAATACGACTTTCGTAGCGATACCGTCACCCGCCCCACGGCAGCGATGCGCGCTGCCATGGCGCAAGCGGAAGTAGGCGACGACGTTTTCGGCGACGATCCAACCGTCAAGCGTCTCGAACAACGCCTGGCCGAGTGGCTCGGCAAGGAAGCCGGCCTTTTTGTGCCCTCGGGCACGCAATCGAATCTGGTAGCGCTGATGGCGCATTGCGAGCGCGGCGATGAATACATCGTGGGGCAGCAGGCCCATTGCTACCGCTGGGAAGCAGGCGGCGCAGCAGTGCTGGGCAGTATTCAGCCGCAGCCGATCGAGCACCAGCCCGACGGCACGCTCGCCCTCGCGCAAATCGAAGCGGCGATCAAGGCGGACGATCCGCACTTCGCGCGCACGCGTCTACTCGCACTCGAAAACACGTTCGGGGGCAAAATTTTGCCGCTAGCCTATGTCGAGCAGGCCACGGCGCTCGCGCGCCGCCATGGGTTGGCATGCCATCTCGACGGCGCACGCGTGTTTAACGCGGCCGTCGCGCTCGGTCAACCGGTGGCGACGCTGGCGCACCCGTTTGATACCGTATCGGTCTGCCTGTCGAAAGGGCTCGGCGCACCGGTCGGATCGGTGCTTGTCGGCACAGCAGCGCTGATTGCCAAAGGGCGCCGTCTGCGCAAGATGCTGGGCGGCGGCCTGCGGCAAGTCGGCATTCTCGCGGCCGCCGGCCTCTATGCGCTCGAGCACAACGTGACGCGGCTTGCCGACGATCATGCGAACGCACGTGCCCTCGCCGAGGGCCTTCATGCATTGCCCGGGCTCAGTGTGGTCGCGCCCGACACCAACATCGTGTTCGTCGACGTCGAGCAACGTTACGCGAATGCGTTTGCGGCGCACCTCGAGCAACATGGCATCGGCATTACGTCGGCCTACGGCGCAACGCGCCAACGATGGGTCACGCATCTCGATGTCGATGAACGCGCAATCGAATATGCGCTTGCCACCGCTCAGGATTTCTTCGCTCGGCAAGCGTGATCAAAGGAGATGAAAAGTGGTGCCGATCATCGAGCAAGCCAACAACTTTTCTTTGCGCGATTATTTCGAACGCATCGGCTATGCGGGAGAAATAAACGCCGATATTGCGACCGTCACCGCGATCATGCAACGGCAGCTACGCACAGTGCCGTTCGAGAATCTCGACGTGCAGGCCGGCAAGATTGTCTCGCTCGTGCCGGAAGAGATTGTCGAAAAGATTGTGTATCGCCGGCGCGGCGGCTATTGCTATGAGGTCAACGGGCTCTTCGCAATGGCGATGCAGGCGCTTGGCGTGCCATACCAACTGGTTGCCGCGCGGCCGAGGACCTATCCCACGAGACGGCCGAAAACCCATATGGTGCTCGCGCTGACGCTCGACGGCAAGCGTTGGCTCTGCGACCTCGGCTTCGGTAGCCATGGAATTCGCGCGCCGCTCAGCCTCGACACATTGGGCGTGGAGATACGTCAGGATTACGATACTTATTCGCTCGTGCAAGCCGACGAGGGAGTCCATCTACTACGAACCATTGTAGATGGCACGTGGGTCAATCAATATGAATTCGATCTTTCTTCACAGGAATGGATCGACTTTGTGCCGGCCAACCATCTGAACTCCACGCATCCCGATGCAATCTTTGTACAGCACCTCGTAGTCGTTCAGCAAACCGATGAAGGGCGCAAGATCCTGTTCGACAATACGTTCAAGGTGATTGCACGTGGCCGCACCGAGCAGTGCGCCATAGCACAGGACGAGCGCGAAGCCGTGCTGCTGCGCGAATTCGGCCTTGTCATGCCGCAGTAATCTAGATTCCATTGAGCGCGTGAACCGGCGGACATCGCTTTCTTGAGCATCATTTCGTGCGCCGTTTCGCGTTTCGCTATGTTGCTTCGCATGTCGCATGGTACCGATTCCTGCTGCCGTTAGCATCGATGCAAATTGAATCCCATCGTCGATGACAACGGTCGCGGGCGCACGAATCGTGCGCCTCGCTGCGGGGGCCGTGCAACCCGATTCAAGCGGAGGCAACGTGCACTGCGAGCGAATCACATTGCGATCAGCCGTTCCCCATCAAACAGCCGACCATCTGCGCGCGTTGTTCGGGCTCGAGGCGCGCCGCGCATCGAACCTTGCCGACGATGGTGTCGAGTTCGCCATCGGCAATACGCGTCTGACGATCGAGGACGCCGCTGCGCAAATGAATGGTTGCGGTGCCGGCGTTGAAGTAGCCGTTCACGATATTGCCATTGCGACCGACGACTTCGACGAGACCTACCGCAAGGCGCGATGCTACGGCGCCACCGTGTTGCAGGAGCCGCACGGCAACGAGATCCGCATGGCCCGGCTGCAACCGATAGGCCTGCCACCGCATACGCTGATTCAGCGGCGTCCCCCCACCAGCGCGAATTCGAGCGCACCGTGCGAATGCGGTGCAATCGCGATCGATGCGGTGCTGTCGAGCGTCGATCACGTCGCGTTTTGCTTGCCGCTGCACCAACTCGATGTCGCAGCCGAGTTTTTACGCAGCGCATTCGGGTTTTCGACAGTCTATGTCGACATCATCGAAACGGGCGGCTTCGGCCTTGCCACGCGCGTGCTGCGATCGCGCAATGGCGCGATCACCTATGTGCTCAATAGCGCGCTGCCGCACAGCCGACACAGCCACATTGACGCGTTCGTCGATAAGCACGGCGCCGGCGTGCAACACATCGCCTTTGGCGTGAGCGATATCTACGGGTTCGCCCGGCGTTTGCGAGGCACGGCCTTTCATTTTCTTAGGCCTCCGGAGGAGGTGTATGTATCGATGGCGCGCCGCTTGACCGACGTGAGCGCGTTACCGATGGCGAGCGAATCGAGCGTGATGCTCGACGAAGACGGCGATGGTCAACTCGCGCAGGCGTTCGTCACGCCGTTCGGTGGCGATACGGCTAGCCTGTTCTTCGAATTCATCGAGCGCAAAGGCTCGCAGGGGTTCGGCGCCGGCAACATCAAAGACCTGTTCTCAGCGGCCGAAAACAAGATGCGGGCCGCGAACGCCGTGCCTAATGTGCCTAACGTGCCGCCTCGCGCCACATCACCGCTAGCGCCGTCATCAATGACGGTCCGATAAAAATTCCGACGAGACCGAAGGTTTGCGCGCCGCCGAGAATGCCGAACAACACGAGCAAAAACGGCAGCCGCGTGGTGTTGCCGATCATCATCGGGCGCACGAAATGCTCAGCCACGAACACGACGATGGTCCCGGTGGCCAGCACGGTGATCGCGCCGCCTGTCTCGCCCTGGCTGAACAACCATAACGCCGCCACGCAAAAGACGATTGGCGCACAAAACGGCAACATGGCCGCAATCGCGGTTAGAAGACCGAATGCGCCCGCGCGCGGCAGCCCTGCCACCTCATACGCACTGCCGATCAACAACCCCTCGCCGAGCCCTACGACGACCAAGCCGGTCACTGTGCCGCGCACGGCCGCGGCCATGTTTGCCGCAAGCTTTGCGCCCGCCGCGCCGAACAAACGTCGTACGGCCCGCAGCGACTGATCGGCAAGACGCGGCCCAGTCCTTAGGAGTACGAACAAAACCAGCAGCATAAAGCCGAAGTGCACGAAACTGCGCAAAGCGACGAGGCCGAAATGGCGGCTGACGGTGGCGACGGTGCTCGTTCCGTTCATACCCACCACGGCCGGCGAACTGTGCAAAGGATGGGCGAGGTTGGTTTGCCACCAGTCGATCAACTGTGCACCCAACGGCAAGCGCGGCAACACGTCGGGCACGGGAATACCGTTCGCCTCGACCGCCTTGAACCAAGCCAGCAGATCGTGGGCCTCGCGTAGCGTTTGCACGACCACGAACAAGATCGGCAGCGCAACGAAGAGCCCAACCACGAACGTCAGCCCAAACGCGATCAGTGTGGCGCTGCGCGTATCGTGCCCGGGGCCGGTCAAGCGCAGCAGCGCAGGCCAAAGCGCGATCGTGATGACCCCAGCCCAGATGGTCGGTACGATGAACTCGCGGATGATCCAAAGCGCCAACCCGATCAGAACGACGTTCAGCGCTAACCAGGCAACGCGTTGCGCTTTGCGCTTCTCGGGTCGCACGGGTGAGGCGGGAGGAAGGGATGGCATGTCAGGTGCACTCGCAACGGACGGTTGGCCGACGGTGAAAAGCAGCCCACATGTTATAGGATCGAACCGCAACCGGCAGTGTATTGGGCTGCGCGCGAATGATCGGAGGCGCGGCAAACCCCGTCCTACGGGACGGGGGAAGGATAGCGCGGATGCCGTAGGCGTCCTTTCGGCGGTCAGTGGGGCGTCTGCTGCTGTTCGATGTACTGGCGGATGATCTCGATAGGTGCGCCGCCGCAGCTTCCGGCGAAGTAGGACGGCGACCACAGCGCGCCGCCCCACAGTTTTTTGCGGATGCTCGGGTAGTTCTTCTTGCGGATCATGCGACTGGAGACGCCCTTTAGGCTATTCACAAGTGCCGAAACCGCGACTTTGGGTGGATAGTTCACCAGCAGGTGTACGTGGTCATCGTCTCCATCGAACTCCACCAGTTCGGCCTCGAAGTCAGCGCACACGCCTGCGAATAAGGTGTGCAAATCGCCAAGAATCTCGCTTGTGAATACACCGTGCCTGCATTTAGTCATGAAGACCAAATGCACATGCATCCGGAAAACACAGTGACGTCCTCGTCTAATCTCGTTATCTTCGCTCATAGACCAAATTATACTATTGCCTATGGAACGTCTCCAAGCCTTCAAATTCGAGCTGATGCCCAATGGCGAACAACAGCGCAAGATGCGCCAGTTTGCAGGCGCGTGCCGGTTCGTCTATAACAAGGCGTTGGCGTTGCAGAAAGAAACCCATGCGGCGGGTGGCAAGTTCATCAACTACGTCGCAATGGCGAAGCATCTGACCGTGTGGCGCGGCAGCAACGACACGCCGTGGCTCAAAGATGCTCCGGTCCATACGTCGCAACAGGCGCTGAAAGACTTGGAGCGCGCGTTCGTCAATTTCTTTCAGAAGCGCGCGGACTTCCCGCGCTTTAAGCGTAAGGGTATGGGCGATTCGTTTCGCTACCCGGACGCCAAGCAGATCAAGGTCGACAGCGAGAACGGACGCATTTGCGTCCCGAAGCTCGGCTGGCTGCGCTACCGCAACAGCCGCGTGCCACTCGGCGAAGTGCGTCGCGCAACGATTTCGCTGCGCGCCGGGAAGTGGTTCGTCTCAGTTCTTACCAAGCGCGACGTCGAACAGCCCATTGCGCAAGGTTCATCCGTCGGCATTGACGTAGGCATCGCCCGCTTCGCGACCCTGAGCGACGGCACATTCATCGCGCCGTTGGCAAGTTTCAAGAAACACGAACAGCGCCTTGCGAAGTATCAGCGCCGCATGTCGCGCAAAGTGAAGTTCAGCAACAACTGGAAGAAGGCGAAGGCTCACGTGCAGCGTATCCACGCGCGCATCGCCGACGCCCGCCAAGACTTTCTGCACAAAGCCCCCCACACGATCAGCAAAAACCACGCAATGGTCGCTGTCGAGGATTTGAAAGTCAGCAACATGAGCAAGTCGGCCAGCGGCACGGTCGATGCGCCGGGGCGCAATGTTCGCCAGAAGTCAGGCTTGAACAAGGCCATCTTGGACCAAGGCTGGGGCGAGTTTCGCCGCCAGCTTGAGTACAAAACGACGTGGAACGGCGGCTACTTTGTTGCCATCGCGCCGCGCAATACCAGCCGCACATGCCCTTGCTGCGGGCACATATCGGCCGACAATCGCAAAACGCAAGCGCAGTTCAAATGCGTCGCGTGCGGTCACGAAGCAAATGCCGATCACGTCGGCGCGATCAACATTTTAGCGGCGGGACATGCCGTGCTTGCCTGTGGAGGGATGGCGCGCTCAGGCCACCCGACGAAGCAGGAACCCACCGAAGCGACTACGCAACTCATCGCATAACGCCGTAGGAATCCCCTCCCTTTTAGGGACCTTTAGGGAGGGGAGGTTGTCAACTGTACATTGCACTCGAAGCGAATTGCGCCGACTATATCGAAGGCTCGGTCACGAAATGCTCTGGACGCTCATGCGCTTTCGCTTTCGCTTACGCTCGCCGGCATGCCCCGTCGCCGCAATCGTCGCGGCGCTTACTCTCTCGACGCTGACGCCGCTCGCGGCGCTTGCGCAGGACGATCCGCATGCATCCATGACAGCATCGGAGACGGCGGAGGCATCGGCAGCAGCAGCGCCCACGCCGGCGCGCGCCACGCAAACCATAGTCGAGAAGGAAACAGCGAGCGTAACGGAACATACGGCACGCATCGGCAACGAACGTTTGAGATACACCGCCACGGCCGGCACGCTGCTGCTGCGCAACGCCAAAGGCGAGCCCGACGCCAGCATGTTCTATGTGGCCTATACCGTGCAGCCCCACCATGGCGCGCCGCGCCCGCTCACATTTCTGTTCAACGGCGGCCCCGGTGCCGGCAGCATGTTTTTACTGATCGGCTCGCTCGGGCCGAAACGGGTACAGACGCAAAGCCCGGCGGCCACCCCACCGGCACCGTACACGCTTGCGGACAACCCCGACAGTCTGCTCGACAAAACGGACCTCGTCTTCGTCGACGCGGTCGGCACGGGCTTTTCCAGGCCGGCAGGAAACACATCAGGCAAACGCTTTTACAGCGTCGACGGTGACCTCGATGCGTTCGTTCGCTTCATCGAGCGTTATCTGAGCGTCAACCAGCGCTGGAATTCGCCGAAATTTCTGCTTGGCGAATCGTACGGCGCATCGCGCGCGGCCATGCTTGCATACCGGCTCGGACAACAGCAGATCGCGCTCAATGGTGTCGCGCTGCTTTCCTCGGTGCTCAACGCCTATGTGCACGCGCCCGGCTACGATCTCGCGGACGTGGGTTACTTGCCTTCGTATGCGGCCGTCGCCTGGTATCACCACAAACTCGGCGAACCGCGTCCGCCCGATCTGCCCGCGTTTCTCGACGAGGTCCGCAGCTTCGCGGCCGGCCCCTACAAGAGCGCGTTGGCAAAAGGCGATGCATTGCCCGATAACGAGCGTAATGCCATTGCCGCACAGGTCGCTCGCTACACCGGCCTTGACGAACGCTATGTGATTGCCTCGCACCTGCGCATTCGACCTTCGCATTTTCGCAAGCAACTGCTGCGCGACGAAGCACGCAGCGTGGGGCGTTACGATGGCCGCTTCGAAGGCATCGAGTCGGACCCTGCATCGGACTCAAGCGATTACGATGCTTCGGAAAAATATATTACGAGCGCGTTCGATGCCGCGTTTCATGACCACCTTGCGCACGATCTGCGCTATCAAGTGTCCTTGTCCTACCGCGTCTTTAGCGACACCGTGCTCGACTCGTGGGTTTGGAAGCACCACGAATGGTGGGGCGAGAGTCTCGAATTGCCCTACCCGGCGGGCGACCTGGCGGAGGCAATGCGGCAAAATCCGCAGCTTCGCGTGTTTTCGGCAAACGGTTATTTCGATGTAGCCACGCCGTTCTTCTCAACCGAATACGACCTCGCCCACATGGGCCTCGATTCGACGTTGCGTGCAAATATCACAATCACCCATTACGCAAGCGGGCACATGATCTATGTGGACGATGCCGCGCTGCAGGCGCTTAAAGCAGACCTCGCCCACTTCTACGACGCGGCGACGCGATCAGTACAGCGATAGAACGTATCAAACATACGATTTATACGTTCGAAAAAATGCGCTTTGCTCGACATAACAAATCACTTCCCCTCTTATACCTGACAGCTATACGCGCGCGCCTTTGTCTCTTACGGTAAAAGCACTCAAGAGTTCATTGAGTTTTATAACTCATTAGGAGTTCTAATTGAAATCGACATTGAAAGCGGCACTGCTCGCCATACCGCTCGCCGTCGCCGCACTACCCACGTATGCTGCAAACGCGACCACGAGATGGGTCCCCACCGCAACGCACGCGTTCCTGACATCGACGCAACTGCGCGCGTTCGCCGAGCGCCCGCAGCTCGAAGCCGCTGCAGGCGAACCCGCACATGTTGTCGTCAGCATGAAAGTCCGGGACTTCGGCAAGTTAAGAGACCTCGCTGCCGCGGTGACGAGACCCTCGGAGCCGAGTTATCACCAATTTCTAACACCGGAAGTGTTCCTCGAAAAGTTTGCGCCAACAGCGCGGCAAGTCGAGCGCGTAGTCGCCTATTTGCGGCAAAACGGGTTCGTCAATATCGAGGTGTCCAAGAACCGGATGCTGATTTCGGCCGACGGCACGGCCGGCACAGTCAAGGCAGCGTTCAACACACCGCTCACGCACATTAGCCGGAACGGCCGTCTGATGCATGCCAATGCCGCGCCCGCGCAAGTACCCGATACATTGAGCGATTCGGTGTTATCGGTGCTCGGGCTGCAAAATGTGACGCGCGCTCACACGATGGCGCGCCCCGGGCCGCGGACCGCGCCGAAAAGCGCTGCAGCCGGCGTCGAGCAAGGCCATGCCCCGCTCGAGTTCGCCGCGCTCTATCACGCAAGCGATTTGCCGACGGCTGCGCAAACGAGCGTCGGCATCATTACCATCGGCGGCGCCGCGCAAGCCAGCGACGACCTCGCCCACTTCACCAGCATGAACAACCTGCCCACGATCAAGGCGTCGACGGTGCGCACCGGCAACCCCGGCGGCGACTATAGCGATGATCAAGAGGGACAAGTCGAGTGGGACCTCGACAGCCAAAGCATCGTCGGTGCGGCTGGCGGCGAAATCAAGGAATTAGTCTTCTATGCCGCCGACCTCGCCGCCTCCGGTAATAGCGGGCTTACTCAGGCATTCAATCAGGCGGTGACCGACAACCGCGTCAGGCTCATCAACGTTTCGCTAGGCTGGTGCGAAGCAGACGCCTATTCGGACGGAACCGTTGCCGCCGAGGAGCAGATCTTCACCGCGGCGGTGGCGCAAGGCCAGACGTTTTCAGTGTCGTCGGGCGATGAAGGAGCCTATGAATGCAACAACCGCGGCTATCCCGACGGCAGCACATACTCGCTGTCCTGGCCCGCGTCTTCGCCGAACGTGATTGCAGTGGGCGGCACGACGCTTTACACCAACAGCAGCGGCGGCTATGCCAACGAGACGGTCTGGAACGAAGGCCTCGATCAAAACGGCAAGCTGTGGGCATCGACGGGCGGCTTTAGCGCCTATTTGCCGAAGCCGTCGTGGCAGCATTCGCTCAATATCAGCCCGGCTCCCACCGGCCGCGCCGTGCCCGATGTCTCATTCGACGGCGCGCAAAGCACGGGCGCCATCATCTACGCGGCGGGCCAGTCGATGCAAGTGGGCGGCACGAGCCTGTCATCGCCGCTTTTCGTCGGCTTCATGGCAAGACTGCAATCCGCGAACGGCAACTCACTCGGCTTTCCCGCGTCCAGCATCTATGCGGCCGTCGCATCGACGCCCTCGCTCGTCCATGACGTAACCTCGGGCAACAACGGTTATGGCCGATATGGCTATCGAGCGCGCCGCGGCTGGGATTATCCCACCGGCTGGGGCAGCTTCGACATGGCGAAGCTTGCCGCCTACGTCAAGAGCCATCCGTTCGCGCGCTAGCCGGAACGCAGCAACGATCTAGTTGCGTGCGCAACCAATTTGAGCGTACGGTTGCGCACTGCTACGCACGCTCGTGGCAAAGTGGGCGCATAATTTGCCCTTTGCGCCCGCTGCCGCAAAAGCGCTGCTTGGTCCATGCCGCTCGCCATCACACCGTTTATTTCACCGCTCATCGTCGCCTGCGCGATGTTTATGGAAAGCGCCGACGCCAACATCATCGTCACTGCGCTTCCTTCGATGGCTCGCGATTTCGGCGTCGATCCGATCGCGTTGAAAGTGGCTATTACGAGCTATGTCGTTGGCCTCGGCGTTTTTATTCCGATCTGTGGCTGGCTGGCCGACCGGTTCGGTGCGCGCACGGTGTTTCGCACGGCCATCTGCATTTTCATCGCGGGCTCGTTGTTGTGCGCGGCGTCGCGCTCACTGCCGCTATTTACGCTCGCCCGGTTTTTGCAAGGCATCGGCGGCGCGATGATGGTGCCTGTCGGACGCATCATTATTTTTCGCTCGGTGCCGAAGAGCGAGTTCGTGCGGGCGATGAACTATCTGAGTCTGCCGGCGATGTTCGCACCGGCTGCCGCGCCGCTGCTGGGGGGGTTCATCACCACTTATCTGCACTGGCGACTGATCTTTTTCATCAACGCGCCGATCGGCATACTCGGCATATACCTGACGAATCGTTACATCGCCAACACGCATGAAGCGCATCCCGGGCCGCTCGATTGGATCGGCTTCGTCCTGTCGGCGTTGGGTGCATCGCTCCTGCTGCTCGGCATGTCGCTCGTGGGCAGCGAGCTGATTGCCGATCGCACCGCGTATGAAATGTGTCTGACCGGTGTGCTGCTCGTCGTCTTGTATGTGCTGTATGCGCAGCGTGCCGCGCGGCCCGTGCTCGAGTTGCGCTTCTTGCGGATACCGACTTTTCGGGCGAGTGTGCTCGGCGGTTCGATGTTTCGCATCGGGCTCGGTGCCGTCCCGTTTTTGCTGCCGCTCGCACTGCAGGAAGGACTCGGCATGTCGGCGTTTCAATCGGGCCTCATTACCTGCGCCTCGGCCTTCGGCAGCATGTTCATGCGCTCGCTCACATCGTTAGCACTCCGAACCTTCGGTTTTCGAACCGTGCTGATCTACAACGCCGTGTTTGCCGGCATTGCGATTGCCGCGTATGGCACCTTCTTTCCCGGCACGCCTGTCTGGCTGATCTGGATCGTCGTGCTGCTCGGCGGCTTTTTTCCCGCGCTCCAATTCACGAGCCTCAATTCGATGATCTACGCCGATATCGCAAGCCGCGACGTCGGCCGCGCGACGAGTCTCGGCAGCGTCGTGCAGCAAATGTCGCTTGGCCTCGGTGTAACCGTTGGCGGCATCGTGTTGCAGATCGCGCGCGCGGCGCATGGCCATACCCATGCGACCTGGTCGGACTTCTGGCCCGCGTTTGTCGTGGTCGGCCTCTTCTCGTTCGGCTCCATTCCGATCACGCGCCGGCTTGCACCGAATGCCGGCGACGAAATCGCGCGCGGCTCGCGCGGCTAACCGACTACGGGTTTACGTTCTTTCTGTGCAGGCGCCGCACGTTCTATTACTGAGTCAGAGCGAAATCTTTCAAGTGTCTTTCATCCCTACGACAAATGGCATGAGTTGATCTTCGGCTTGTGCTCACCCGTGCGCGGAGGCCTTCCGTGAACAATGCGGCAAATCATGCGATCGATGACCTGAAAGGCTCGATCCGCGGGCAGGTATTGCAACCCGGTGAGCCGGGTTACGAGGAGGCACGCCACATCTGGAACGCGATGATCGACCTCAGACCGGCCGTCATCGTCCGTTGCGCCGGTGTCGCCGATGTCATGCGTGCTGTAGACGTTGCGCGCGATCACGGATTGCTCCTTGCAGTGCGCGGTGGTGGCCATAACATTGCCGGCAGTGCCATCTGCGATGGCGGTCTCGTGATCGACCTGTCGCCGATGAAATCGGTGCGCGTCGACCCGCGTTCGTGCCGCGCCTATGCCGAGCCCGGCGTCACGCTCGGAGAATTCGATCATGAAACGCAGGCGTTCGGGCTCGCGACGCCGCTCGGCATCAACTCCACGACCGGTGTGGCCGGGCTTACGCTTGGCGGCGGATTCGGATGGCTGAGCCGCCAGTACGGCATGTCGGTCGACAATCTGCTGTCGGCGGACATCGTCACTGCGGACGGCAAGCTCGTGCACGCCAGCGCAAATACGAACGAAGACCTTTTTTGGGCCATTCGCGGTGGGGGCGGCAACTTCGGCGTGGTCACGATGTTCGAGTTCCAACTGCATCACGTCGGCCCGCAGGTGTATGGCGGCCTCGTGGTATTACCGATCGCAGCGGCAAAGGATGCGCTCGCGAAGTATCGTGCGGCAACCCGTGAAATGCCGAATGACCTTTCGGTCTGGACCGTACTGCGGCTTGCGCCACCCTTGCCATTTCTACCAACCGAGGTCCACGGCAAACCGGTGGTGGTCTTCGCAACGTGTTACGCGGGCCCGCTCGAAAACGCGCCAAGCGCCGTGGAGATCGTACGCACCTTCGGCGAGCCGTACGGCGAGCACCTGGGCCCAATGCCGTATGCCGTGTGGCAAAAGGCATTCGATCCGCTGCTCGCTCCCGGCGCGCGAAACTACTGGAAATCACACAACTTCGACACGTTGCCGGACGGCCTGCTCGATGCGGCGCTAGCAGCGCTCGAATGTCTGCCGTCACCCCAATGCGAAATTTTTTTCGGGCAGATCGGCGGCAAGACGTTTGATGTGCCCGTGGATGCGACAGCCTATTGCGGCCGCGACGCGCAATACGTGATGAACGTGCATGCGCGCTGGAGCGAAGCCGAAGACGACGCGCGCTGTATCGAGTGGGCGCGCGCGTACTTCGCGGCGTCGGCACCGTTCGCACTCGGCAGCGTCTACGTGAATTTCCTGACGCGGGACGAAACCGCGCGCATTGGCGCTGCGTACGGTCCGAACTATGAGCGGCTCGTTGCCGTCAAGACACGGTACGACCCGGACAATCTCTTTCGACACAATCAGAACATCCAGCCTTCGGCGCACTAGCCGCGGGCGCCGGCGCGATGCAGCGCCATCATCCAACCTTTAATGAGGAGCCATGCCATGACACGCAAATACATCGACTGCCGCGAGTTCCCAAGCGAGATGAACTGCACCGTGGCGCTATCGGCCGATTCCGAGCAGGAACTCGTCGAAGCCGCCGTGCAGCATGCCGTGTCGATACACCATCACGTGGATTCGCCGGAATTGCGGGCGCAATTGACAACGCTCTTTCACGATGGGACGCCCCCGGTCGAACGCGCGCGCCCCGCGTGACGATTTACTTGGCAGTCCTAACGACTTGTCAAACGCTGACGTAGATGCATACGCACCCGTAATGTCAAGCCGCCAAGCTAAGCGGGCTCGCATAGCCGCGCACCGCATCCAGCAGAATCGATGCGAGCCGCTCGATGGGCGGCGCAGGCGCGGCCACTGAACGTACCAGCGCGAGCGGCAAGCTCGGCAGGTTCGGCAAGCCGTAGGTTTCAGCGTCCAGCATGTGCAGCCCCGATGGCAGCCCGTATGATGTGCGGACCGTTACGCCGAGGCCCGCTGAGGCCGCGGCCCACAGGCCTGCGAGACTCGGGCTCGTCAACGCGATGCGCCATGCGATTCCGGCTCGATCGAGCGCAGCGGTTGCAATGCTGCAAAGCATGCACGGGCCGTCGAACAGCACGAGCGGCAGTGGCTCGCCTGTCCCGGCGCGCCACTGCAAGGCGTCCGAACCGATCCAGCGAATCATCGGCTCGGCAACTTGGATGCTCGTGCCGCCGGCACGCCGTGCAAGCGATCCGGCATCGACGTCATCCCAGATCAGCGCAAGATCGAGTTCGCCGGCGGTAAGCCGCGCAATCAGGTCGGTGTTGCGTGCGACACGCGCTTCGATGCGGACCTTCGGATTCGCACGCGCGAACCGGCCCAGCACACCCGGCAACAACGCTTCGCCGAAATCCTCCTGCAGGCCGAGCCGGACCCAGCCTTCGAGATCGGTACTCCGTGCGGCTGCAATGGCTTCGTCGTTCAACTCGACGAGCCGACGCGCGTAGCGCAACAGCACGTCGCCCGCATCGGTCAGTGCTAAACCGCGGCCCGCCTTGCGAAAAAGCGGCGTGCCGGTTTGCTCTTCGAGCTTGCGAATCTGCGCGCTGACTGCCGAGGTCGATCGGCCCACGCGGTCGGCCGCCTTCGCAAAGCTGCCGAGTTCCATGCCCACCACAAAGCTGCGCAAAGCAGCCACATCAAAGTTTATCTGGCTCATCGTTGCCTCGTTGCCCCTGTCCAATCATCCTGTTTTTCAGGATGATTGATTCAAAAATTTCCGATTTTCGAGATGATCATAGAGTGGGACACTGCACCCGTCAAACAGATAAGCAGACAAACCTTGATGGAGCGCAATCGGATGGACACGAACACGCAAGCTCTCGCGATAACGCAGCGGCAAGCGGTCAACGGCTTTACCGCTTCACATCGATGGAAGGTGTTGGGCGCGGGCGTCGCCGCCAACGCGAGTTTTTCAGCAGCTGCGGCTGGCATTCCGACGACGGCGGTATGGATGCGCGCCGACTACCACCTGACCAACCCGCAACTCGGTCTCGTGCTCGGGTCGATGGGTCTCGGCCTTGCGCTTTCCGAACTGCCGTGGGGCGTCGCGACTGATCGCTTCGGCGATCGCCCGGTGCTATTGACGGGGCTCGCCGCGACCGCCTTCGCGCTGTTTTTGATGATGGTGTTTGCCGTGCCATCCGGGCATGCCGTGCCGGCGCTGTTGCTGCTGACGGCAGCGCTTGCCGTCGTCGGACTGTTCGGCGGCAGCGTCAATGGTTCAAGCGGACGCGCGATCATGAGCTGGTTCGGTGACGATGAGCGCGGTCTGGCCATGAGCATTCGGCAAACCGCTGTGCCGCTTGGCGGCGGCATGGGTGCGTTGCTGTTGCCGTGGCTCGCATCGACACACGGCTTCGCGGCCGTTTATGGTGCGCTCGGCATCATGTGCCTGGTATCCGCCGTACTGGCATGGTGGTGGTTGCATTCGCCGGGGCAAACACGCGTGCGCAGCGGCGCCGCACCGAAACCACAACGCGACCCGCTGGCGGACTGGCAGATTTGGCGCGTGGCAATCGGCATCGGCATCCTCTGTCTGCCACAGTTCGCAGTCCTAACTTTTGCCACCGTCTTCATGCACGATTTCGGCAAACTCGGCACGGCGGGCATCAGTTGCGCGATGGCCGCCGTGCAGATCGGCGCGATGGTGATGCGGGTATGGAGCGGCCGGTATACGGATCGACGCGGCAACCGGCGCGCGTATCTGCGCGGCTCGACCCTCGTGGCAGCGGCGTCGTTCGCCGTGCTTGCGGCGGCAGTCGAGTCGGGCCGCTATCTACCGGTCGCGGTCGTCGTCGCGATGGTCGTCATTGCCGGTATCGGCGTGTCGGCATGGCATGGCGTGGCCTATGCCGAACTCGCCACGCTGGCCGGCCCCGCTCGCGCGGGCACCGCATTGGGCATGGCGAATACGGTCGTCTATGCGGGCCTGTTCGTTGCCCCGATTGCGATTGCCCATTTGCTGTTGGCAGTGTCGTGGGCCGGAGTGTGGCTGACGGCAGGCGCCGTCGCCTGCATCGTTTATCCGTTCTTTCCCCGGCCCGCACCGCGCATGCAAGCGAACGTCACGGCGTCCAGCGATACATGAGCACTTTCGCGCGCGCATCCTCTTCGGCCAGGATGGCGTATTCGCCGCTCGGCAACACCGTGGCACTGATGCCCATTTGCGTATCGATCCAGCCACTCGTGTTGCCGACAGTCGCACCGGGAGCCAACACGCCGACTTCCTGGCCGGTACGGGCATCGTAGATATCGAGCTTGGCCGTCACGCCTTCCGCCGCGAACACATAGTTGCCGGCATGCGCGAGACTGACAGGAAACACCGGCGGGTTACGCGTCGGATCGAACGCGAGCGGAATCACGTATTGCAAGCTTGGCGAGCCGGAGCTCCAGTTGTTGTAACGAGCCAGCACGCGGCCAATCGACTTCCAATTCGCCGAGACATACGGCGCCGTGCTCGTGTAGCCCGAGATGTACATCGTGTCGCTCGACGAGTCGTAGGAAATCCGCGCAATCCGCGTGAACGGTTGCGGCATCGGAAACACTTTGGCCGTGCTGTACTGATAGATAGGATTGCCAACCGAGTCGATACCCTGCAGCGGCATCTCGCGAATCCCGCTGCCCGCGGTTGCAAGCCACACGTTAGCCGCATCGTCAACCCACCAGTAGCCGTTATAGACGCTGTTGCCCGTGGCCTTGTTCGACTGGATCTCGGTCGCCTGCACCGCGCCATCGCCGCTCTGATCACGCCACATCCATTCGCCATAGGTGGGCTGCCCCACCGGCCACGTGCCCGGTATCGGGTTTTGCGAGAGCAGGCCGGATGGGATCGCGACTTCACCGTCGGTCGACGCATTGAAGCGGTAGATGCTCAGGTAATGCGAGTACATGTCCTGCGTGTACAGGTAGCGCGCGCCGTTGATGCGCCGTACGAGCGGCTGGCCCCGTACGTTGCGCGTGGTATGGAATGCGGGATCGTCGGGATAGCGGAAGCGGTTCAGCGTGAAGCCCGCGTAGCTCCACTCCTGCCCCGGGCCCGCGGCATAGTTCAGCTTGAAATGCTTCGAGCCGCTAAAGACATCATTCGGCGAAGCGGGATCAATTGCTGCACCGTCGACGAAGAGCAAACCTTGCAGGCGCCAGTTCAACGCCTTGGTCCACCAGTTGTAGCTTTCGAGCACGGTACCTTCGCCCGTTTCGCCCGAACCGAATGCGCGCGGGCCAAAGCCGTTTTGCGCGACATAAAAATTACCGCTCTTGTCGAACCCGATGCCAGTCATGCCATTGAAGCGCCAGTTGCCAGGCATTCCAGGTGTGGCCGCGAAAATACCGCCTTGCGCACCCATGCCGGTTGCGGCTTGCGCCCCGCCCGATGTGGTCTTGTTATAGACGAGAATTTGTTGCGAGCGGCCGCCATCTGCGATCAGCAGTTGTCCCGACGGCGCGATGGCCAGATCGACAGGCACGGCGCCATGCGGCAACGTGATAGCGCCCGACAATAGGGTGCCGGTGGCCGAGTAGTGATTCACGGTCGGGCCTGTCGTTGCCTTGAGCCCTTGAACCACCCACAGCGAACCGTCGGCATCGATAAGAATGCGTCCCGGCGACGGCACCCCCCAGGCGCGCACCGGTGCCATGGTGTTCGCATCGAAAACCTGGATCTGATTCGTGTACGTGTTTGCCACATAAAGCTCAGTGTTCGTCGCAGCCAAACCGCGAACACCTGCGTCGGTGCCGTTTGGCACCGTGTTCAGAAGCAACAAGCTGTTCTTGGCGGGATTGGGCAGATTGCCGATGCCCCCCGTGAACGGCGCACCTTGGGCAATGTTCGCGACGCTGCGCCGCGTAATGCCGAACCAGGTCGACCCATTGGGCGGATAGCCGCTGCCGACAAGCGTGCCGTTCTGATTGCCAAGCGAGACCGCGGCATAAAGATAAGTTGCGTTGACCGCAATTGCGTCGCCGCCCGTGTTGCCCCAGCCATGCGTCTGGCCGGCATAGGCGACTTTAGAGCCCGCCTTGTAAGCGCTGATTTCGCTACCGCTTTCGTCCCACGGCGCATTGGTATAGATGGTGCCGTCCTGTCCGACAGCCATGGCTTCGACATCGAGCTGTACCCACTTACCGTCGCCAAAGCCGAAGGTGTTGCCGATCCAGGAAGTCGTGTACTTCAACGACGAGACTTGCGCAAACGCCGTAGCGGGCACCAGCGCTGAAATTAAGACTAGCGACGCGGCCAACCGCCGTGCCGATTTTTTGACAAAAGCATCCCCGCGCCGCGTCTTCGCGCAGCGAATCAACTGTTTCATGGTCTTCTCGCGTGATGGCGTCCCTTTTTAATTACTTAGGACTGCCAAACGTTTTCGTCTTGATCCGCCACAGGTCGCCGCTTGAACAACGAGCGGTGCGATAGCCGAGGGCGATGAGACCGAATGACGCGCGGTGAACCAATGAGCGTAAAACGGTAAGCCTTGCAGCATGGGGCGGATCACCCCTTACGACGCCACAAGTATTACCGTTTTACGTAGTGCAAGAAATCAGCGGTGGGAGCAACTTAACGTAGGAAGTGGCAGATATCGGTAGGATTCATCTGACATAATATCGTCATACGGCATTTCCTACCGATTCACGGCTAACCCATCTAAAGCGGGCGCACGCCGATCAGCAAACTGTGCAACACGAAGGCAAAAACCGCCCATGCGACGATACCGCCAACAATCGTGAGGACATCGGCGAGCACTGTGCCCGGCGGATATTGCACACCCGCCGCGCGATCGCGTTCGCGCGAGACGACGAACCCTGCACTCGCCCAGACAAAGAATGGACCAAACAGGATGACGGCGGGGGCCGTGCCGTTCGCGAGCAAATGCCCAATCGCCCAGATCGCAACGCCGGCATACATCGGATGCCCGACGAAACGCTTGATGCGATTACGCGGCACATATGCCGCGGTAATGAGAATGAATGCAACGAGTACCAGTAGTCCGCTCAGGTGACGAATGCCGAGCGGCGGCGTCCATAAAACGGAAGGGCTGCGTCTTGCGATGCCATATCCCACGACAATCAGCACAAAGCCGACCACCGAGACAAACGCATACGTCCCCTTCCACGGGCGCTCGCCGAATTTGGCCATCTGCGCGTTGCGCCAATGCGGCGCCAAGAGGCGAACCGAGTGCACCCCAAGAAAAATGATCAAGCCGAGAATCAATATCCCCACATCTAGCTCCTTTGGTTACGTCTTCGTTATCGATCGTTGAGCGGATGCTGTCCGCGTTCGGGGGCAGCCGCGCTCACGGCGCCGCGGCGATGATCTGTGCCATGGCCGCAGTCAGTTTCTTCGCAAAAGGAACGTGCAGAAATTCATTCGGCCCGTGTGCGTTCGATTTGGGCCCGAGTACGCCGCATACGACGAACTGCGATTGCGGAAACCCCGCTTGCAAGATGTTCATCAGAGGAATGGTGCCGCCCTGACCAATGAACGCGCACGGTGCGCCGAAGTAGGCCTGCGAAGCATCTTGCAGCGCCGCGCCAAGCCATGGCGCCAGCTCGGGTGCGTTCCAGCCGTTGGCCGCGCTTGTCTCGGGCTTGAAGGTGACCTTCGCGTTGTAAGGCGGATCGAGTTCGAGCAGCGACTTCAGATGGGCAACGGCCTGCGCTGCATCGACGAGCGGCGGCAAACGCAATGACAGTTTGAATGCCGTGCGGGGCCGCAAGACGTTGCCCGCGCTGGCCAGCGCCGGCAGCCCTCGCGCACCCGTCACGGCCAGCGACGGACGCCAGGTGGCGTTGAGCAGCGCCTCGCGCGGATCGGTCGTGACAGGCAGCACCGGCTTGCCGTCCTGCCCGCATGCCCATGGCGCCGGCTTCCACACTTCATCGCCGAGAATGCGCGCCGTTGCATCCGCTTCGCGCAAACGCGCATCGGGAACCGCGCAGTGAAAGCCTGCAGGCAGCAGTTGTCCGGTGGCAGCATCTTCAAGCCGCTCGAACAACTGTCGCATCACGCGAAAGCTCGAAGGCACGATGCCGCCATACGAGCCCGAGTGCACGCCCTCGTCGAGCACTTCGACTTCTAGCGAGCCGCCTACGAGCCCCCGCAACGATGTGGTCAACCAGAGTTGATCGTAATTGCCGGCGCCCGAGTCGAGGCAGACGACGAGGCCGACATCGCCGAGCCGACCGCGCAAAGCGTCGACATAAGGCAGTAGATCGTAGCTGCCCGATTCTTCGCAGGTTTCGATGAGCCCGACGCAACGGGGGCGCTCGATGCCTTGTGCGTCGAGCGCGGCAAGTGCGCAGATGCTCGCATAGATCGCATAGCCGTCGTCAGCACCGCCGCGTCCGTAGAGCTTGCCGTCTTCGTATTTCGGCTGCCATGGTCCGAGATCGTTGCGCCAGCCTTCGAATTCGGGCTGCTTATCGAGGTGGCCATACAGGACGATGGTTTCGGTGCTGCCGGCACGCGTCGCCGGCGCTTCGAAAAAAATCACCGGCGTGCGGCCCGTCAACCGCACGATCTCGAGCTTGAGTCCACGCACGCGCTGCGTGTTGCTCCACGCAGCGGCATCGGCCACCACGCGCTCGAGATAACCATGTTTCGCCCAATCGGCATCGAACGCCGGGCTCTTGGCCGGAATGGCAATGTAATCGGTCAGCGCCGGGACGATCTCGTCGTCCCACTTCGCATCGACGTACGCGACGAGCGCGTCACGATTGAGCTGCGGTTGCGTCGCATCGGGTCCAGTCATGGCTAATGGCACGGTCGATCAAAGCGCACATGATAGTGCGGACCGCCCCGTTGTGCAGCGTCGCGGCAAACGCGCGACAATCGATGCCATCACGTTCGGGGAGCGAGCGTCATGCTGGATGAATTCGTGCAAGCTATCGCGGTGTTCGTCACACTCACGCTCTATTTTTTACCGGCAATCGTTGCGGATCATCGCAAGCGGCGCGATCTGCTCGTCATCGCGCTTTTCAATGCCTGCCTCGGCTGGACCGCTATTGGCTGGCTAATCGCGTTTTACTGGGCCATGCTGCCGAACCCGCCCGCCGGTTTGGTGCATGAGGTCATGACGAAGCGCCGGACGATGAGCATGCGTGCGTTCTCGCAAGGGCTCGCAGCTCGCGTCGAACGGCGAGCCGCGCGCCGGCGTGTTGACCGTTAAGAGATTACAACTGCGAGCCGAGCACACCCGCGTAGTGGCGCAGATGCACGAGCCCGGGTGAAATGGAGCGTGGTTCGGCGGCCAACGCATCTTGCAAAAATTTTTCCTGGCGCAGCTCGCCGTGCTCGTCGAACCATTGGCAAAGCAACCACGCACCGTCGTCTGCCGTTCCCACGTGCGTCACGGTCATACGGGCTCCCCCCGTCTTCAATGTGACGACATCGCCCGCGCAAAATTGACTCTGCCGATCGTATGTACCCGTATACATGTGCGCTCCATCAAAACACCGAATCCGATCGATTAAGCCGGTACGTGTGCCGGCGAACGGAATACGGATTATTTAAACTTTCTGTGTGGGCCCTTCGATAATCATCCAAGGGCAGTTAGAGACTAACAATAGAATATTTATTCCACAAGTAATTTTAGGGAAAACCTGATGGCAGTGGTTACCCGCGAGCGGCAATCCGCCTGAGCTTCGCCGCATTGCGCCATTCCGCCAAACGCCTTTATATAAAAGGACATAAAATAGGGCCCGATAATCATCGATTGGCAATAATACTATTTTATGCAGGCCGATGTTCAGGTATTCACATGCAAATTCGATCGCATATATGCCGAGGCGGATAATACGGCACTGCAGCAGATACCGCCCTAACGATATGCATTTGTTTTGACGGCGATCAAATGATCACCGTCAAAATTATTTCATAGGTGAACGGCAGATTTACAGCCCGGAATTGGTAACGTTTCCAATTGGTCCTGCGGCATCAATTGTCATTCGCCATATCTATTTGCCCGTAATTGCTGTGAGGCGCGCTGCGAGGCCACCACGATCAGTTTCATCGTCGCACGCGTCGCACCGACAAACAGCTTGCGGGCCGCACGTTCGTCGAACGCTTCGAAATCGACCTCGGTCAAGATCACGCATGGGGCGGATTGCCCCTTGAAGCGATAGATCGACTCGAGCAGGACGTCGCCGTCGCGATATTCAGGACTGCCAAATAAATCGTACTTGCCGGTAAAACTCTTGAGCCGGTGCGGCCCAAGTTGTTCGACCGGCGTCAACACCGACCTTTCGCGGCCACGAAACGAAAGCACCGCAATGTCCTGCTTGCGAAAGCCAAAGGAAAGTGCTTGAGTAATCGCGCGCTTGGTCGCTTCAATTGCAGCTTGCGTGACCGATTCGTCATAGGGCGTCAGCACGATCTCCGAGCCGTCGAACGGGCTGCCCGAGACAAGCCCTGCGGCGTGCAGCACGGCCGAGCCGACCTGGTCGCGCACGTAATCGAGAATGTCGCGCGGGCTGCGATAGTTCGTCGTCTCGGTCAGCACTACCCATCCCGGCAACGCAACCGGCTCGCGCATATAGAGGTTTTGCAGCGGGTCCTCGAGCCACCACCATGCGCCGCGGGGTTTTACGAGCCTCGCGAGCGCATCGACCCATGGCTCGTGAAAATCTTGCCCCTCGTCGACGATGAGCACATCGAACTGCCAATGTTCGGCGATCGGGGCTTCGGCAAAGACCGCTTCGAGCCGGCTAAATACATCGGCCGATTGGAAATCGGGTGCGCGTCCGACGTCGCGCGCCACCCAATCGCACAGTTGGTGATAATTGGCCACCTTCGCGCCGTCGGGTGCAACGCGAGCGATATGATCGGCGAGCGGACGGTTAAAGCAGACATAAAGCGAGCGCTTCCCCGCCGCGGCGGCGTCCCTCATGACTTGTACGGCCAGTTGAGTCTTGCCCGAGCCGGCTGTTCCGCTCACGCGCAGCCTGAAGGGCTCGAATGCAAGCCGCCGCGCCCACGTGGCAAGCCCGCCCGACAAACGAGTGACGAGCGTGCCCGCTTGTCCGACCAGGGCGCTTGCGTCGGGCGTCAAAGCAAGTTCGTCGGCGAGATAGTGGTGAATCTTTGGCGCGCACTGCAGACGTGGCTCGTCGGCCGGCAATGCGTCGAGAATCACCGAAACGAGCCGCTCCTTGCGCGTGGCGTCGACGATCCGCTCGGGCGCAACGCCGGCAATCGCGGTGTCCTTGACGACATAGTCCGGGCAATACAGCAGCGTCTCGAGGCAGTAGGTGCCCGCGCCGAACGCGGCGGTCAGGCGTCGGTGCATCCCTTCGACCGTACGCGCAAGCTCGATGGCAACATTACGTTCGGTCTGCAAGTACACCTTGACGAGGCCTTTCGGCGTCTCGCGCAAAAAACCGGCTTTCTGCTCGACGAGCATCAAGCGGCCCGCGGGGCTCACGATCACGAAGTCCGCTTCGCCGAATACGGAAAAACTCCGATTCAATCGCGTCCAGTGCACGCCATGATAGACGGTATAGCCCGCTGGGAGCATCGCCTCGAGCAAGCTCAGCGTTTCGCGCTCGCGTTCAGCCGCACCGGTGGCGGACAGATTCTTCCAATCGTCGGGGATCAGGCGGGCCATGGCGGGCGAATTCCTCGCGGCAAAGTTTCGATTGGGCGTATTGTACAAACCGCACGTGCATGCTCGTCATGGCCATGCTGCATTTTTAAATCGATTAATCGGAGGAAGGACAAGATGCTGAAGATTTGGGGACGCGCGAATTCGGTCAACGTGCAAAAGGTGCTCTGGTGCTGCGACGAACTGGGCCTTTCGTTCGAGCGCATCGACGCCGGCATGCAATTCGGCCACGTCGACGATCCCGAATATCGCTCGCTCAATCCCAATGGGCAAATTCCGACGCTTGTCGATGGCACCTATGTGCTATGGGAATCGAATTCGATTCTGCGCTATCTGGCTTTGCAATACGGTGCGTCGAGCACGCTGTATCCGGCCGACCCCAAGCGGCGCGCAAGCATCGACCGTTGGCTCGACTGGTCGCTCTCGGCGCTGCAACCCGCCGAACGCCCCGTGTTTATCAGCCTGGTGCGCACTGATCCTGACAAGCGCGATACGGCCGCACTCGCCACGCATGTGCAAACAGTCGCCGAGCGCTGGAAGCTTCTGGATGCCCATTTACGAGGGCGTTTTCATGTGGAAGGGGATAAATTCACGATTGCTGACATCGTGCTCGGCGCTTTTGCCAAACGCTGGTTCGGGCTGACCGGCATCGAGCGTCCGACGATGCCAAGCCTCGAGCGCTGGTATCAACGGCTTGCGCAGCGGGCACCGTTCAAGAAATACATCGACCACCCGCTGACCTGACCAGCAACGCGACCACCTAATCGCCCACGGCGGGGCGTCGTTCGCTCGCGCGCTGCAGCAGCGCATCGATGAGCGGTAACTGCACGGGCTTGGTCAAATGCGTATCGAAGCCCTGGTCGAGCGAGCGCAACACATCGCTTTGCTGACCGAACCCCGTCATCGCGGCAAAGAGCGAACGCGTCAATGCAGGCAACGCTTTCAGTTGCCGCAGGACCGCGAAGCCGTCAGCACCCGGCATCGCTATATCGACGAGCGCAACGTCGACATGCGCAGCTTCCCGTGCGAACGCCAGGGCTTGGTCGCCGCTATACGCGACGTGAACGCGGTGGCCTTTCATGCGCAGCACCATGGCCATGCTGTCGGCCGAGTCGCCGTTATCGTCCACGATCAGCACGACGAGACCTTCGTCTGCGCGCGCGCCAGGTCTCGCATTTCCGGTGCGGGCATCGTCGTTCGCGGCCTCCTGGGCCACGAAAAGCGGTAAGCGAACGGTCAGCGTTGCACCGCGCCCGAGCCCATCGCTCGCCGCGCTGATCGCGCCCCCGTGCATTTCGACGAGCCAGCGGCACAACGTCAGCCCGATGCCGAGCCCGCTTTCGCGTCGCTCGAGCCGGTTGTCCGCTTGGACAAAGAGATCGAAGATCGATTCAAGCGCGTCCGCTTCGATGCCGCACCCGTCATCGGTCACACGAATGGTCGCGAACGCATGGCTCTCTTCGGCAATCGTCACGGTGATATGGCCACCGTGCTCAGAAAATTTCGACGCGTTATGCAGCAGGTTCTGTGTCACTTGCAGCAGGCGCGCCATGTCCGCGTTGACGATCACAGCCATCTCGGGTGCCTGCACCTTGATGGCCTGCTGGCGCAGCGTGAGGTACGGCCGGACCGTTTCGACACTACGTGCCACGACATCGCGCAGATCGGTCGGTGCTAAACGCAGCGCAATCTTGCCGGTCGTAATGCGGCCGGCGTCGAGCAGATCGTCGACCAGGCGCGTGAGATGCGAAATCTGGCGGTCGATCATGTCGCGGCATTGCCGCAGCGTCGGACTGACGAGCGGCTCGAGCATCATTACGCTGAGCGCATTGCTAACCGGTGCAAGCGGATTGCGCAGCTCGTGTGCAAGCGTGGCGAGAAATGCGCTCATGTGGTGGCTCGCGGCCTCGAGATCGCGTAACCGCTTGCGATCGGTCATATCGCGCGTGACCTTTGCATAGCCGCACAATTTGCGCTCGCCATTCTCGGTCGTATAGACCGCGGTGATCACGACGTTGGCCCAGAACATGGTGCCGTCTTTGCGCACCCGCCAGCCTTCGTCTTCGACGCGGCCGACGCGTTGAGCGGTGACGAGTTCGTCCGCCGGCTTGCCGTTCGCCACATCCTCGGGCGGGTAGAACGTCGAAAAGTGCCGGCCGATGATTTCCTGCGCCGAATACCCTTTGATCTTCTGTGCGCCGATATTCCAACTCGCGACGTTCCCGTCGACATCGAGCATGAAGATCGCGTAATCCTGGACCGATTCGACGAGAATCCGGAAATGCTCTTCAGGGGGCGCGATTGACGCAGACGGCCGGGGGGCCGACCGCGCGTCCCTAGCAAAGGTGTCCGGATGCATAAGCGATGGCAACGATTCGTTGATGAGCAGCGGAGCCCGCCGCAACAGGTGACTTGGCAAGCAGGTTATATGCCCATTGCCGGGTACCTATACGAAACGCGCGGCAAGACAACTCGGCCCAGTTCTAACGGCCGAGCTTATATGCAAGACGCAACTTTGACAGACAGATTTGCAAAAACTACCGCATATAAAACGTTCTTGGAGAGATGGCTCGCTTAAATGGCGATCGATCGGAGTGTGATTGCCCGGACCTCGCCGGTTCATTTTTAACCTAGCCCGCGGCGCGCGCGCCGACTGCGTCCGCGAGCAATGCCACGAGCCGCTGCGGATGGGCCGGCTTCATCATGAAATGCTGGAATCCTTCACCAATGCTGCGTAATCGGTACGCGTCATCGGTGTGCCCAGTGATGGCTACTGCGACAGCGGGGGCGCGATTGCTGCAAATTTCGTCATCGCGCAGCCGTTGGATCAGGTAGAAGCCGTCCATTCCGGGTAAGTCGATATCGCAAATCACGGCATCGGGTTTTGTGCGCAAAACCGCATCGACACCTTCTTCCGCATCGTGCGCCGTCACGACGCACGCCCCCTCCATTTCAAGCATCATCGACAACGATTCCCTGCTCGACAAATCGTCGTCCACGACGACGATCGTCATTTGCTCCAGCCTCAAAACTCCGTTCATACGAATTGTGTCCGTTCTGATGCAGCGCGGGTCATATCCGCAGCTTCCGCATCAAGGGCGTTCATTATCTCTTCGCACACCGCGTCCGCCAACATACAAAATTCGATCCAGGTTGTTGAAACAAGGAATGACGGTTAGGTTGGAGGCAAGCGATAGCGTTCCTATCTTCGCTGGTGACAACGTTGCAGCCTTCATAGGAAATGAAACAACCATCAGCTACAGCAATCCAAAATTGTCAGAAGAATGTGTAGAATTCACGCCATTCCGAATTGCGGACAAGATTATGCAATGCACTGCCGGTGCGTTCTACGCATCTTGGTATGCGGGGCGCCGCGATCGGCAGTGCGATGGTTGCAATGAGCAAATATGCGAAGTGCGGGGAAACGCCTCTCACCACCGCAAACGCTGTCAGGCAATTTCAGTTCGATGCAGCGATTCGCGTGCCGACTAGTCTGCTCTTTCATCTACAGACGCATCCCGAAATATTCGACACTGGCGCTACTGCCCGGTTTATCTACGCGCGTCGCGGACTTTCGACAAATGACCAGGAACATCGGTACTCGGGAATGGTGGAAAGATCGCGCCCTGCTGCTTCTCTCAGCCGTCGGAGCAATCATCGCGATAACGCTCTTCTCAATCGGCGCGGGCCAAGAAAGCACCGTCGTCCTCGGCGTGATCGTTTTTGTCTCGCTGATCGCGGACAATCGCCGTCTGCGCAAGGAACTTGCGCGCAGGGACGCCGAGCGGTGTGACACCCAGGTCATCGAAGCAAGGAATGATGGTTAGGTGTGCGAACGAATTGGATGGAGGCAGGGAAGTCAAAACGGATTTCGGCTGGAAATATAGGGCCGTTGGAACGGCCAGCTCGTACGGAGCCATTCTTCGATGAAACGATAGACGACTGGATATAAACCACGATCGTATGCCGCCTGCGTGACCCAGCAACTGACGGCGGCATCCGCGTCCGACGGCATGGCAGAGCGGTCACTGTCGTCGAACGAGTGATTTGGAGGATAGATATAGATGCAGCCAGCGCTCGTTTTCCCGTCTTCGCTGATGATGCAGTACGCGTACGACCCGCGTCGTTCGAACTCCTCTCTATGCACGATCAGATCGTTGCGATCCTCGTCGCGATCAATGGGCCCCGATGGCCAAGTCCCGCCGCGCAATTCCTTGATTTTTGCGAGACTCGAATTGATTGCGGCGACATCGGCTTCGAGATGATCCTCGGTTAGAGGAACCACGCGGTATCCGGCAACGCGCGCTTGCCGTGGAGGATTGAAATCCGGTGAGAACGCGTGTGATGATGCCCGCAGTGAACGAGCCTTGGCCTCGGCGGTGTGCGCGAACCGAACGTCTGCCGAGGCGACATCGGCCAGCGCATCGAGAACGCCGCTAGCAGGTCTCGAAGAAAAAGTCGCATCGACGTTCGAGTTGCTCAGCTGCCTATCCGCTTCGGGCTCGAATTGCGGAGATTCGCTGCCGCCTCCTTCAATGCGATTTTCCATGCATGCCATGCCCATTTTCTGATATTGCGAGCACTCTATGGAAGGCGATGCGGTCGGGTTCATTGGAAAGCGAAATAGCGGACAGGTCGCCGCAATCCAAATTCACCCGAATGATGCGCGAAACGCGCGAATGATGGAAAGCTCACGTGTGCGTTCGATCCCTTTCTGAAAGGGAGAACTCGGCCTAGAATGGCCTTCGTGGTGCGCCTATGTAACCGCGAGCCCGCCCGCCAATAGAGAGAGATCAAATGAACGATGCGTCCGAACGCCGCGCGCTGCTGCTTCATCTCGGCGCAGCGCTGCAGACATTGAGCCATATCCTCGAACACGAGCGCAACGAAGAAACGGTCCGCGAACTCATTGCCACCCAGCAGCTACTGTCCGACGTCCCGCTCGTCGAATACGTCTTTGAACGCATGACCGTGCGCGAACTGAACGCCAACTTGTTGCATGCGTTTTGTCTTTGGCCGCAGTTGCTGCTCGCCGAACGGCTCGATCGTGAAGCGCTCGCTATGCCGGTACGTCAGCATCTGTTCGCGGACAACCCGCGCGGTTGGGACAGCTATATCCGCGCGCTGCGGCAGGAAGTGCCGTGGTTCGGACAAGGGCTTAGCGCCCCGCGTGAGTGACGCAGCAGCCTTCATGCCCCCAAGCCGCCCGATGTGCGGCCGCGGATCACTAAAGATGCTTTAGCACCGTGCGGGCGAGCCCGCTATCCAACCTGATCGTCACTTCCGCCAGCCGGGCGGCGATTGCCACTGTTCTTTCGGTTACCGGCGGCAACTTTTTGACGAAGGTCTCCGGAATCGCCGTGTGATTGCCGCGCTTATTGATCTGGAAATGCGCTTCGACACCGATGTGCGCAGAAGGCTTCGATGACTTTTTAAGGATATCTCCAACGGGATCGCTATCCGGGTAAACCGTGCCTTCCATAATCGAAACCAAGGCGGAAAACCCTAATGCGCACGTTTTCGCAGCATATTTAATGACCTCGATTTCCAATCTGATTTCCGGCGTAAATGCAAACTCCGCTTCTGGCTGATCAGTCAGCTCTCGAATGCTCTTGAGGATTAGGCGATCATGATGAATTTCCTCGTCCGCATATGCGCGAATCTGGTCACTGATTAGCGGAAGATGCTCGATTGCGGGACCCAAACATGAACCACATTCGCGGGTAACATAAAACTGCTGTGAAAGCAGAATCGCAAGAATTTTAAAAAATCTCGGTTCATCGCGCTCGCGCAATGCTTCAATGTTTCGGAGTAGCGTGTGTGCAATTCCGGATTGCTCGATTTGAAATTGCAGGCGCCTGGCGCGTATCGCCGTATACGCGGAAATGGGATCAAAAAGCATTTCAGCGGCCGCAATACGCGATTCGGAAGCAATTTCATCGACATCCCATTCCCATGTATCCGGAAAATACGAGAATGCATCAGCGATATCGATATCCGGAAACGGGTTCAGCACTTCGAGAAATTGACGAGGCCCGTCTGAGCGCAGCAGTTCGCCCGCATCGCTCGAATAGGTAATGGTTCGACCCGGAGCCAGCACACGCGGCGTTGCATGCAGCACCGGATATCCAGCGAAGAAGGCGAGAAACTCCTGGATTTCGCCGTCCGAAATCAACTCTGCGCCCGAGGCGATGCGATCGAGCACCTGCATTATGACGGCCTTGCGTGTGTCCTCGACGTCGACGTCGAGCGAAAGCCAGGGCGACGATACATTAATGCCGGTTTGAGTCGCCGAAAAAACAGTTTGCTCGTATGGAATGTACGTTATTTCGTCAATCATTTATCGCATCTCCCCACAAAGGCAGTTGGAGAGAAAATCTCCCCAACCGCCGGCTTACTACTGCTTAGAAGTAGGCGAACACAATCGTCTTGGTGGTGACTTTCTTGATGCTCATGTCTTCTCTCCTTAAAGCAGATTTAGAATGCCATTTTCATGGCGGTTTTATCTACCGTGCACAGTAGCGGGGAAGTGCGCGTCTTTGCGGCGCACACGAAGATCGACAATGCTCAGGTTGTTAAAGCCATTAAATAAATTGACAGCCGCATTGTAGATGAGGGTTGAAATTTTGCAAGCGCGCCACATTGAAAACACAAGAATTTCTTCAGCACACCCGTTCCAATAACCATTATAGATAGCGCCAAATTACTACGAATAACGATAGCACGCAGATATTTATGTAAGTTATCGCTCTGTAGTTACAAATGTTTTGATTGTGGTTATTGAGCGGTTTGTCGCGAGGCAGTTCGACTGCGGCGTCCCGCAGAAGCACATCGGCTCAATCGATACGGCCCGTCTTCCACCGTTTTTTTTCACTATGCGATCGATTTATTTTCGCGCCATATCTGGCAAAATCGCCATGCCCCGATAACGGGTACGACTACGAAAAAGAGGAGGCCAGACGCGATTATTCCCTACCGATCAGGAGGAGCAATGTTCGAATCGTCCGCATCCCGTTGTCGCGGCGCGCAGGTAAGCCGCATCAAACCACTCGCCCGAGCGAGGCTCGCAAGCCTGCTGCTGCTGGCAGGTTTGGCAGGTGCTGGCCTCGCACGCGCAGACAGTCTCAGCACGCTGCCACCGCCGCCATCCGAACTCTTTGGCGATCTCTTCATCGCGGTGCAAACGCAGCAAATCTTCGAAGATCAGAAAACGTTCGTCGACGCTGTACCGAACAGCGATCCCGCTACGATCTTGCAGCTTTACGCGCAGCAAAAGAACCAGCCCAATTTCAACCTGAAGAGCTTCGTGCTCGCCAATTTCACGTTGCCGTCCGAGCCGCCGATCACACCGCCCAGCGGCCAGACCTTACGCGAACATATCAATTGGCTGTGGCCCAAACTGACACGCACGAACACGAGCGCGCCGCCATACAGTTCGATGATTCCGCTACCGAAACCGTACGTGGTGCCGGGCGGACGCTTTCGCGAAGGCTATTACTGGGATACCTACTTCACGATGCTGGGGCTCCAGGAATCAGGACGTGAGGACCTCGTCGACAACATGCTCGACGATTTCGCTTACGAGATCGATCGGTTCGGCCACATTCCGAATGGCAACCGCACTTACTACCTGAGTCGTTCGCAGCCACCGTTCTTCGGGCTCATGGTTTCACTCGCCGCGAATTACGAGGGCGCCCGAGTCTATCAAAAGTATCTGCCGCAGTTACGCAAAGAGTACGCGTATTGGATGCGCGGCGAAAACTCGACGCCGCGGGGCGAGGCCACGCGCAATGTCGTGGTGCTTGGCGATGGCACGACGCTCAACCGCTATTGGGACGAGCGCGACACGCCGCGCGACGAATCGTATATCGAGGACGTGAAAACGGCGCAGCAGGTGCCTTCACGCCCGCCAAGCGAGGTGTATCGCAACTTGCGGGCTGCGGCGGAATCGGGCTGGGATTTCAGCTCGCGCTGGTTCGGAGATAGCCATACCCTAGCTACGATTCGTACGACTTCGATCATTCCCGTCGATCTGAACAGCCTGCTCTTCGGGCTTGAACTGACAATCGTCAAAGGCTGCGGCGTCGCGCGCGATTATTCCTGCGTGGCCGAATTCATCGGGCGAGCGAAGCGTCGCGTGGAAGGTATCAACCGATACTTGTGGAATCGCAATGGCTACTACGGCGACTACGATTGGCAGCTCGGCAAGCCACGCGACAACATCTCGGTAGCGTCGATCTACCCTGTGTTCGCAGGTGCTGCGTGGCCCGGCCGCGCCGAACGCACGCTCAAAGCCGTGCGCGAAAACTTGCTAAAGGACAGAGGGCTCGCCACGACGACAATCGAAACCGGCCAGCAATGGGATGCGCCGAACGGCTGGGCACCATTGCATTGGCTGACCATCGAGGCGGCGCGGCGCTACGGCCGCGATGATCTGGCCAAAGACGTCGGCACACGCTTTTTGGCCGACGTGAACCAAGTCTATGCGGCACAGGGCAAACTGGTGGAGAAGTACGTGGTCGAAGGCCCGAATGCCGGCGGCGGAGGCGGCGGCGAATATCCGCTGCAAGACGGCTTCGGCTGGACTAACGGCGTGACGCTCAAGCTGCTCGATTTGTACGCGCCGGGCCAGTAACCGCTTGCACCCGCACGTGATCGAATGTAGCGAAGCTGGGCCTTCACAGGCCCGGCTTCACGTTCAAGCGAGCAGCAAGCCCAATTCGCGCGCACCGTCCCTCAAGGCCGGCAAAAACCGGCTCTCCATCTCAGCCACGGAAATTCGTGCGGCCTGTACGCCCACGTTGAGCGCCGCGACCACGCGGCCATCCGGGGCTGCGATCGGCACCGCAATCGAACGCAAACCGATTTCCAGCTCCTGATCGTTGATCGCGTAGCCGTTGGCGCGCACCGACTCGAGCGCCTCGCGCAATCCGTCGCGCGTCACGATAGTCCGCGGCGTGTGCTGGATCAGCTTTGCTCGCTCCAGGTAGGCATCGAGCGCGTCGGACGGCATATTCGAGAGCAGCACGCGGCCCATCGAAGTGCAATAGGCCGGCAACCGGCTACCCACATGCAGGTCGATCGTCATGATCCGCGAGGTGAACGCGCGGGCAATGTAAAGAATCTCGTCGCCATCGAGAATGGCAACCGAACTCGACTCATTGAGCGTGTTGCTGAGGTGACGCAACACAGGCTGAGCAGCATTTGCGAGCGGCGTGGACGCGAGATATGCATGCCCGAGCGCGAGAATACGCGGACGCAGCGCGAAATTGCGCCCATCTTCCGCGCTAACGAAGCCGAGCTTGCCAAGCGTATGCAGACAACGCCGGACGGCCGCGCGCGGAATGCCGGTGCGCTGGCTGATCTGCGAGATCGTCAATACGCGCCGTTGCGGTGAAAACGCCTGAATCACCGAAAGTCCGCGCGCGAGCGAGGTCATGAAATCGGGATCGGACGGCGCAGCCGCCGCTTCGTCGCCAGGTGGCGCGGCAACCACCGGCTGCTTGTCTGCTGACACGTTTAGTTCTCCTCAATAATTCCCGCAAACCGATTGAGCGGTATTTTAGGCGAATCGTTCGGTAATCGAACGGTTTTCCATATACCTAGAGCACTTCTCTCGCCGAATGTCCGATCACCGAACAATATTTCGATAATCGCCGTTGACGCTCACCCGCCCCCCCTCTACATTGACGAGCAATCAAACAGCCACGACACGCGCGACCGAAGCGCGACTTAGTCACCATGATCGACAAAACCGTTTCCTCGTTCGAACAAGCCGTGGCCGGCATTTTCGATGGCGCGACCGTGATGATTGGCGGCTTCGGTACCGCCGGGCAGCCGACGGAGTTGATCGACGCGCTCATTGCGCAAGGCGCCACCAATCTCACCATCGTCAACAATAACGCGGGCAATGACGAGTTCGGCCTGGCCGCGTTGCTCAAAGCGCGGCGCGTACGCAAAATCATCTGCTCATTCCCGCGTCAAGCCGATTCGCAGGTATTCGACGCGCTTTATCGCGCCGGCGACATCGAACTCGAACTCGTGCCGCAGGGAAATCTCGCGCTTCGCATTCAAGCTGCAGGCGCGGGCCTCGGTGCCGTCTTCACACCGACGGGCTACGGCACACTGTTGGCCGAAGGCAAGGAGACGCGCGAGATCGACGGCCGACATTACGTCCTCGAATATCCGATCAAAGCCGACTTCGCACTAATCAAAGCCTTTCGCGGCGACCGGTGGGGTAACCTGGTTTATCGCAAGAGCGCGCGAAACTTCGGCCCGATCATGGCCATGGCGGCTTCCACCACAATCGCGCAAGTTAGCGAAATCGTGCCGCTCGGCGCGCTCGATCCCGAGGTCATCGTCACGCCCGGCATCTTCGTTCAACGCGTCGTCGCCGTTGCGGGCAACGCGGCACTGGCCACCTGAGGAGCAAACGAATGAACAAATGGACTCGCGATGAGATGGCGCGCCACGTCGCACTTGCTATTCCCGAAGGCGCGTACGTCAATCTAGGCATCGGCTTGCCGACCAAGGTCGCGAACTACTTGCCTCAGAACCGCGAAATTTTTCTGCACAGCGAAAATGGCCTGCTCGGCATGGGCCCCGCGCCCGCACCCGGTCGTGAGGACTCCGAACTAATCAACGCCGGCAAGGAGCCCGTCACGTTGCTCGAAGGCGGCGCTTTCTTTCATCATGGCGACTCGTTCGCGATGATGCGCGGCGGGCATCTGGATGTCTGCGTACTCGGCGCGTTCCAGGTATCGGCACGCGGCGATCTCGCCAACTGGCATACCGGTGCGCCCGATGCCATCCCGGCGGTCGGCGGGGCGATGGATCTTGCAATTGGTGCCAAGCAAGTATTCGTCATGACCGATCATCTGACGAAAAGCGGTGAGTGCAAGATTGTCGAGCGCTGCACGTATCCACTCACAGGTATTAGCTGCGTTAATCGCATCTACACCGATCTGGCCGTCATCGACGTCACGCCGCGCGGGCTTGAAGTCATCGACATCGTCGAGGGCCTCACATTCGATGCGCTGCAAAGCGTCACGCCAGTGCCGCTGACTCGAACGCTGCCATCAGCATCTGTGCATCTGTGACACACCGAACAGCAACATGGCTACTACGATGAACCAAGCATATATCTGCGATGCGGTGCGCACGCCCTTCGGCCGCTACGGCGGCGCATTGGCCAGCGTGCGGGCCGACGACCTCGCCGCCCTGCCGATTAGCGCGCTCGTCGCACGCAACGTTGGGGTGGAATGGAGCGCGCTCGACGATGTCATCTACGGCTGCGCGAATCAGGCGGGCGAAGACAACCGAAACGTAGCACGCATGGCAGCGCTGCTGGCCGGATTGCCTGTTGAGGTACCAGGCGGTACCATCAATCGCCTCTGCGGCTCGGGGCTCGATGCGCTCGGCACGGCCGCGCGCGCCATCAAAGCAGGTGAAGCCGCGCTGATGATCGCAGGTGGCGTGGAGAGCATGAGCCGTGCACCGTTTGTGATGGGCAAGGCCGATAGCGCATTCAGCCGTTCGACGAAGATCGAAGACACGACGATTGGATGGCGCTTCATCAACCCTGTCATGAAAGCGCGCTACGGTGTCGATTCGATGCCCGAGACGGCTGAAAACGTCGCGACCGAATTCGCGGTGAGCCGCGAAGATCAGGACGCGTTCGCGCTGCGCAGCCAACAGCGCACGGCAGCGGCGCAGGCAACCGGACGGTTCGATGACGAACTTATCGCTGTGCATGTGCCGCAAAAAAAGGGCGAGCCGATCGTCGTCGTCAAGGATGAACATCCGCGCGCGACGTCGATCGAGGCGCTAAGCAAGCTTAAGGGCGTCGTACGAGCAGACGGCACGGTGACCGCCGGCAACTCGTCAGGCGTCAATGATGGTGCTTGCGCGCTGCTGCTGGCGAACGAATCCAGCGCGACGCGTTTCGGATTGACTCCGCGTGCCCGGGTGGTCGCGATGGCCACGAGCGGAGTCGCGCCTCGCATCATGGGCTTCGGCCCGGCTCAAGCAGTGCGCAAGGTGCTCGATAAGGCGTCGCTCGAATTGGACCGTATCGATGTCATCGAGTTGAACGAGGCATTCGCGGCGCAGGCGCTTGCCGTGACGCGCAGCCTCGGGCTCGCTGACGACGACGCGCGCGTCAATCCGAATGGCGGTGCGATCGCGTTGGGGCATCCTCTCGGCGCATCGGGCGCGCGCCTCGCGACGACAGCAGCGTATCAACTTGCGCGCACCGGTGGACGCTATGCACTGTGCGCGATGTGCATCGGCGTTGGACAAGGCATTGCGCTGATCATCGAGCGCGTTTGAGTCGCAGGCTTACACACACGTTTCGCGGTCGACTGCCATGACAACACTTCATTACGTTCTTTCAGGTCCGACCGATGCACCAGTGGTCGTGCTGTCGAACTCGCTCGGTGCCACGCTGGACATGTGGGCGCCGCAAGTCGACGCGCTGTCAGATGCGTTTCGCGTGCTGCGCTATGACACACGCGGCCATGGTGCCTCCGAGGTGCCCGAGCCGCCCTACACCATCGACGAACTCGGCGGCGACGTCCTCGCGCTGCTCGATTCGCTTGGCATCGAGCGTGTGCACTACATCGGGCTATCGCTGGGTGGGCTGACGGGGCAGTGGCTCGCGGTTCACGCGCCGTCGCGCATCGACAAGCTCGTGCTCAGCAATACGGCTGCCCGGCTCGGCACGACAGAAGGCTGGTGCACACGCGCAGCACTCGTGCGCTCGAACGGGTTGGATGCAATCGCGAGCGGCTCGCCCGCGAGGTGGTTCACGCCCGGGTTCGCAGCGGCGCAACCAGCCGCGGTCGAGGCGCTGATCGCACGGCTGCGCACGCTTTCGCCCAAAGGCTATGCAGCATGCTGCGAGGTGCTTGCCAACACCGATCTGCGTGATTGCATCGATCGCATTGGGTGCCCCACGTTGGTCATCGCGGGCGAATACGATCCGGTTACGACGGTTGCTGACGCGCAGTTCATTGTCGAGCACATACGTGATGCACAACATGTGACGCTGCCTGCTTCGCATTTGTCCAATGTCGAATCCGCGCAGGCGTTCAACCAGGCGGTATTGAGGTTTCTCTCGCACTAAGGCCGAGCATCAGCCCCAGTATCGGCATCCGCATCCGCGTCGGTCCGGGACAAACCCATCAGCCGCGCCAGCAGCGGCCACCTGACGAGCGCCTCTTCATAGGCCAGGCGCGCCTGTTCGTCCAAATAGCGCGTGGGATCGAGTTCGGGCAATTGGCGCCCAAGGCCCTCGATATCATTGGCACTCGGGTTGCCGACATCGTTTTTTGTTTCGTTCACTGTTGTTCCACCCATACGCCATCCGGCGTCTTCACCGCGTAACCCGAAGCGGTCTTCATCGTCACGGTGCCTTCGTTTTCGCCGATCATCGGTGTCTGCGGCAAGCCGGTGGCGTATTGCGAGAGCACGACGCCTGGCTTGAACGGGCTATTGGAGACGAGATTCGAGAGCAGTTGCGCAACCGCGAGAAAGCTCGTTGGCGTATCGATGACGATCGTCGGACCATGGCTGCCCTGCAAGCCGACGAGGCGGATGCCAACCGGCCCATGGATGATGCGCGGCGTCGGAATTTCGCGCAGCCCCGCAACCTGATTACCATCGCCGCGCAACGCCGCACCATGTTCCGGCACGACGATGATCGCCGCGCGGCGGCCTGATTTCGCGACGAGGTCTGCAAACGCATCGATCTCGTTCATCAATGTCGTCACACGCAACGGATAGGAATCGATGCTCGACAGACGCTCATTGCTGACCAAACGGTTGCCGTCATGCAGGCTGATTGTATTGTAGTAGAGCGCCACGGGGCCACGCGTGTTCGCGCGCTGCGCATACCAGGCGGCCAACGTCGAGTAATCGTCTTTCAACGGCGAGCCGTCAAACGCATGCATCGACGTCGCTGCCTTGTCGTTAGGCATGAATCGCACGTCGGGCACGCCGAGGTTCGTCTTCACGACATCGAGAAAATTGTCGAAATGACCATCGTGATTGAGCAGCACCTGTGGGGTGTAACCAGCCTGCGCGAGCTGCGCAAAAAGATGGCATTGCGCCGGTGCATCCTTGTAAAGATCCGCGTGCGCCTCTTGCCCGCAAGTCGCGCGCAACACGCGAATGGCAGCCGGGCCGCTGTAGCTCGCCGCCGCGCTGAAGTTCGTGAACAGGTAATCGAAGTGGCTCAACATAGGGTTGTTGCGCGTTTTCGACACGTCGAGATCGTCCCACGATAATGAGCAGATATGCAGCACGATCACATCGAATTGCGCATTCGAGTCGCCACTCAGGTGGCCGAACGTGACCTCGCGCTGCGCCTCTTGCGTGCGAAAAGCCGCGAGCGCCGCCTGATGATCGAGCGGTTGGTCCACGACGGCAGTGTGCGCAACCGCGGCACGCGCTTGTCCCGGTGTGAACGCGACGCTTACGGCGTTCCAGATCGGCCATGCAACTAGCGCAATTACAACGAACGATGCCACCCGCAGCCAGCGGTTGACGATGAAGTAAACAATGAGCGCGATGGCGGCAGCAACGAGTAATGCGGGTGGCACGACGCGCGGCACAATCTCGATCCAATAGCGCAGCGAAAAGCTTTCGAGTCCGCGCAATACTTCAACGAGTCGAGCGAACGGCGGTACGTGAGCTTCGCGATAAAACAACGGGATGGCAACTGCAAGGCCGACCACCAGCCGCAACGCGCGCACACCACGATGCCGGATCGGGCTTGTCAGCGCCAGCGCGCCGACGAACGCCAGGTTCGCGAGCCAAAGCGGCGTCAAGTGCCCTGCCGCGTAGAGCGCCAGCTTAAGAATGAAGTAGAGATTCCAAAATGTCATGAACGCAGTTCCTTCATCGACCTTGCTATATCACGTGCGCGTGCGATCAAGCGTCAGCAGCCCGACCAGCAATTTTCCTGCTCCGCGGATCAGGCGCAGGTAACCTTCGATGCCCATCATCAGTACCTCCTTCAAGCCCGCGAGCGGTACGTCGTGGGCAGCCTGCTCGGTCCAGCTGAGCCACGCGTCAGCGCGCCCGAACGTGCACTGCACCAGTTGGCGCTCCTGCTCAAGCGTCAGTGCCTCGAATTGCACGCCGAGATGCTGGCCGACGTAACGGCTGACACGCACAGGAAAATGAAACAGACGATCGCCGCGGCTTAGCGACACATCGAGCGTATCGCCGACGGCAAGCGGTAGGCCAGCCGCCGGCAGTTGAAGACCGAGCCCGCCGGTCGAATAGTCGCTGGTGGAACAGGCGAGCGTCGTGCCGTCGCGCAGCAATAGCGTGGCGGGCACACGCATTTCGATGCGGTGTGTCACACGTACCTGCTTCGCCTCGCTCGCAACACTCACGGCAGCGCCAAGCAAGATCAAGTTGTACGTGGTCCACACGAGATTCAGCGCGATGGTCTGCACCTCTTCACCCGGGCTGAATAAAAACCGATATATCCCTGCCGACATCGCACAGACATTGAGCAGCAGCAAAACGAGATAGGGCTTCGACACGGCCCAGTCGAAATAGCCGCGATCGATGCGTCCGCCTTTATCGGTCACGTTGAACTTGCCGTGCTTCGGACTCACGAACGCAAAGGTGGTCGGCAATGCGATGTACCACGCCAATACCGATTCATAGACCTCGGCCCAGAATGAATGCCGGAATTTTCCCTGTATGCGCGAATTCGCAATGTTTGCGAGCGCGATATACGGCACGACGAAACTCGCAATTGCCGTAGCCGACGCATTGATGAAATAAAGCTGGAAAAACAGATACGCCATCGGCATGACGAGGAATACGAGCCGCGGTACACCGTAAAAGAAGTGCAGCATCGCGTTGCCGTAACAAATCCGTTGAAAGAGGCTCAATCCGCGGCCCAAAAACGGATTGTCGATGCGGAAAATCTGCGCCATGCCGCGCGCCCACCGCGTGCGTTGTTTGATATGCCCTGCCAGGTTCTCGGTGGCGAGCCCCGCTGCCTGGATGGTCGGCAAGTAGGCTGTCGTATAGCCGCGCCTGTGCAGCCGCAGGGCCGTGTGCGCGTCCTCCGTCACGGTCTCCACCGCGATGCCGCCGACTTCCTCGAGCGGCCCACGCTTGATCACCGCGCACGAGCCGCAGAAAAACGATGCATTCCAAAGATCGTTGCCAGTTTGTACGAGGCCATAGAACAACTGCCCTTCATTCGGAACCCGTCGAAATGTGTCCAAGTTGCGCTCGAATGGATCGGGCGAGAAAAAATGATGCGGCGTCTGTACCATCGCACAGCGCGGATCGCGCAAAAACGTTCCCATCGTCGTTTGAAGGAACGATCGCGTTGGCACGTGATCGCAATCGAAAATGGCGATGTATTCACCATGCGTCCGCGCGAGTGCACGATTGATATTGCCTGCTTTCGCATTGCGGTTGTCGTCGCGCGTCAAATAGTCGACGCCTGCCGCGCGAGCGAATGCTTCGAACTCGGGGCGGTGCCCATCGTCAAGCAGATAGACGCGCAGCTTCGCACTCGGCCAGTCGATGCCCTGCGCGGCAAAGAGCGCGGGACGCACAACCGAAAGCGGCTCGTTATAGGTCGGAATGTAGATATCGACGGTCGGCCAGGTCGCGGGATCGTCGGGCATGGGTGAAATCTCGCGGTTTAGCGGCCATGCCGTCTGAATGAAACCCAGCGTCAGAATCAACCATGTATAAGCTTCCGCGCCGACAAGCGAATAGCCGACAATCGCCGCGCCGGGGGTACGAAAGTCCAGCGTTTGCGTGACGCGCCACCAGATGTAGCGCGTCATCGCAAGCAACGCCAGTGTGCCGAGCAGCAAAATCGGCAAGCGCCCAGGAAAGCGGCGGATGACAAGCGCGAGCACCAAGGTCACAACGAAAAACTGAACCTGCCCGCCCGGTTCCAGCGGCGTAAGCCCCACCATCATCCAGAGCACCGCGCCCCCAACCACGAGAACGGGCAGCAGCCAACGCCAATGACCAATGTGCTCGGCGCCCGTTTCAACGCGCGCGCCCCATCGCTGCCACGGCAGCATCGCAATGTGTGTGTCCACGCGGCGCCGCAGCGCGCGAATAAAAACAAACACGGGCACGAGCCATGTCCCGATCCATTGAACCGATTGCCGCGCGCGCGAACGCCCCGGCGCGCGGTGCGCTCTGGGCGGACGCACCATCGCGCGCCACAACCATACACGCGCATCGTGCGGATTGAGCACGCCCCATTGCTGCGCTACCTCCAACAGCGCCGCGCGCATCCAGCGACGGGCAATGTCGGGGCAGCCCGGCTCGGGCGGCTTGACGAAGATCCGCACGAACCAATCAAGCAAGGAGCGCTCGGTCGGTACGCCGAGCCCGGTGGCAATCCAGGCAACCAGCCGCGCGCGCAGCGTATGTATTTGGCGATTCGAATGATTCGAACGATCAGCCGGCGAATTCATCTTCTTCACTCCACATGCTGCGCATCGAGCCAAGCATCGAGCCAATTCGCAATGCCTTGCAGATCGTGCGAACACTGCGAATGTGGGGCATCGTCGAACAGCCAGTTGCCGCGCGCGAACGCCTCGGGCATGGCTGCATCGAGATGCACGCGATGCGCAAGCAATGGCGTGTCGCCGAGCGCCGCCCGCAACATGGCGAGCGCGTCGCGCTGCATGTCGCGTACGGGATTAAGGCGGTTGATGACGACTACGATTTGACCGCTTGCACGGTGCAACGCATCGAGGTTTCGCACGAGCGTTGCGCAAGCACCAGGCTCGGGCGGCGTGACACACAGTACGAGGTCCGCGCAGCGCACTGCCTGTTCCGCTTGCGGCGCCGGGTAGCGCGGCGTGTCGATCAGCACGGCGCCGCGCGCCGGCAAATCGAGTTGCATGAGCGCGTTCGAAAGCCATTGCCGCTCGCGGGTAAGCCGGACGTCGACCTCGCTGCGCATCGCGCCTGTCAGCGCTCCGTATGGCGCGAACAGCACCCCGTCGCCATTGCGCCAAGTCTGCGTGTCCCAAGCATGTTCGCCCTTGACGATGGCCGTGCCGAGCCCGGTCGAAGCGAAGGCATCGAGACCAAGGTAGGCGCCGAGCAGGTTTTGCGGATCGAGATCGAGCGCGACAACAGGACGGCGCCGACGGGCAAGCAATACCGCGAGTGCACCCGTCAACGACGTGCGACCGCTTCCGCCGACCGTCGAGATGATCGCAATCTTTTTCACGGCGCCCTCCTCGATGCCACATCCGATTGCGGTAGCAATCGACCGTCAAGCGCTACCGGTTCGATCTCGCAACGCACCGCATCGCGGGGATCGAAGTGTCGCAAGACTCGCGAAGCGCCGCGGCGCGAACCGGTGCGTTGCCGCACCAGCAAAAACGGTATAGCGAGCACGACACCCGCTGCAAATGACATCAGCAGAAAGTCCGTCATCTCGCTATTTCTCCTCGGTCACGCGTACCGGCATCGGGTACGGTTCGACAAAACGACGCGGCCTGGTCGGCTGCGTCCGTGCTTGTGCGATAGCTTCGTCGTCTGCCGTCGGCGCGGGCGTTCGTTCTAGCAGTCCGACCGGTTCGACTGGTTCGACCGGCGACGCCACATCGTCGGTCACCGTTGTTTCGGAGTCCTTACTATTTTCACTGGCCGCTGCATTTTGCTCCGAGTACGTCGGAATCAAATCGCTGTAATCGGCAGTGGGTGCGCGCCGGCTTGCATCGGCGAGAGCTTGCACTTCGCGTCCAATCGCATCGTCGGCGAAAAAAACGATGTTGTCCGACCAGCGCTCGACCGGCCTGTCGAAGATGCGTGCAAGCGCCGCATTGGCATCGGGCAGGCGGCAAGCAAAGAGAAACACATACAGATGCGCGGCGTCGGCAGTGAACACGTCCCCGGATCGCCGCGGCACACAGCTCTTCAGCGCATCGAGATGTGTGACAGCGGGCAACAGCGTCAGCCTGGCCAGAACGTGCGGCAACTCCAGCATGGCGCCGCGTTGCAGCACTTCCTGCACGCGCGCACAAAACGCACCGAGCGGCAGATAACCGCGCACGGCCTCGGTCAGCGCCGCGGCCAGCGAGGTCTTGTAGTCGCTTGCGATCGCGCGCGTGTATACCTGGCCTTGCAGCGAACGCAGCAGCGATTGCAAACGAGAAAACGGTATATCGCGGCCGAGCAGCAAATTCGCGCCGAGGCTGAGAAGCAGAAGTTCATATTGATGGCGCAACGCCTGCCGCCTTTCGACGACCACGATCTTCAACGCTTTGCCACACTGTCTTCGCAGCGTGTGCACGGCCGCGCACAGCGGCTCGAGGCCGGCCGCGTCGGTGTAATCGAGCACGACCGTCGCCGCGATCGCCCCGCGCGTCGCGGCCACTGCTGCAGCGAGATTGTCGACGACCGTCCATTCATCCGGAACCCACGCTTCGTTTGCAACCACCGCGCGTGTCGCGATGACGCGCGCTTCGTCGCGCGCCAACAGTGCGTTGGTACTGTGGCCGGAGATGGCTTCCGTTTCGGGCGCAACGGTCAAACCGCCTTGACCGGTAAAACGCAGCGCATGCACTTCGCCCGTTACGAGCGCGCGCCCCGTGCGCCAGAAGTCGACGCGCCACAGCAGCTCTCCATGAGTGCGATGCATGCGAGCAACACCGGCGCAAGCACCATGGAACTCGCTGCGGCCAAGCTGTACGGCATCGTCGACATCGATGTCGACGTTGATCGCATCACCGTGCGATGGTGCGGCTTGCGCATCGGCCGCATTCGGCACCGGCTGCGCGAAGAGCACAACCGTCAGTTTGCGCGAAGCACACCAGTCCGCCAGCAGCCGCCCCTCTCGCGCAAGCGCGTGCGGATCGCTCCAGCTCAACCATCGCTCGGCGCCTTCCACCAAATACAATGCGCCCGAATGAAAGCCGAAGCGCTTGAGCGCCTGCAACCCACCGACGAGCCGCGCGGCAGGCGGCGCATGCTCCCACGCATTCGCCAAAGAATTCGCTTCGTCTGCCTCTTCAGCAGGCTGCTCGGCCGCCTTCGCCGTATGCGGTGGCATGGCGAGCACATTCAGCTTACGCGGCCAACCAGGTACTGGTTTGCCGGCGCTAAAGCCAAGCTCCTGCATCCGCGCAATCGTTTGCTCACGCGTGCGCGCGAGCACGACCGTGACGTTGCGCGTATTCGCCTTGCGCGCACTTTCCCATATCAGCGCGTCGCAGCCCGGCGAGCGAGGCATCGCATAGACGACGTAGACGCAACCGAGTGCGAGTTGCGTCAAATCGTCGGGCAGCGCATCGATCGCAAGTCGGCTAGCTCGCAACTCGCGCGACCCGAGCACCGCACGCAATCGCGCGAGCAAGCTGCTCGAGGGCGCACGGTCGGAACGATTCGGCGCGGCGCTCATGGGTGTGTCCTCGGAAAGGTCTCGATGGCCAAGGGATCAGTCATCAGTAGCTCGAATAAAGACGCACAGGCGCAGGCGACAGGCCGCGGTCTTCCTTACGCGCATCGAACGAGTAGCGGACGTACACCATCGCCGAACTCGGTGCGTAGTCGTGAGCGTGATCGATCTCGACCCTCGCGCCCGCAACAAGACGCGAATTGACACGGTACTGCACCGTGCCGCTCACGCCGTAGGAAAAACCGATGGCGCTCGATCCGCCCGTATAGACGAGCGAGCCGAGGCTTCGCGCCGTGTTGGCATCGACCGCGCGTGGCAAGCCGTTCGGAAAGTATGGAGAGTCGCGTTCGTACGAACTCGATATGCCGACGGTCGTCGTCAAATCCCACGTCAACCCGCCGCGCCGGCCGCTCCATTCAATTGGCACGCCTAACGATAAATACCGCTGCGGGCTGTAGTAGCCGCCTTGCCCATAACTGTAAAAACGCAGGTTGTTCGTGTAGTGCCAGGCGTTGCCTACGAGCCCCGTTGCAACGCGCATGTTCGCGTGTTCGTAGACCGGCACCGTGAAGCCCGTGCGCAACGTCACTTCCTGATTGCTCGCCACATGGACGCCCGTCAGGACACCTGCGCCAAGCTCCGCAAAGACGTTCACGCGGCCGATGTCGATGCCGGTGTGCCAATCGATGCCATCTCGTCGCACGCCGCCCCACACCGCATTCGTCCATGGATCGCGTAGCCCTGCGTACGAAAGCTCGCTGCCCGTCTCCGGGCGCCGCGACGCGCTAATCGAAAAACCCGCCGGACCTGCATCGAACCGGTAACGCACACCGCCGACCAGGTAATGGATCGGAAAACCAAGCGGCGTCGTGCCGATGTCGAAACGCCACGCGTCGGACCGATAGCCGACGCCGACAGCAACCCCGGTGGCGTGCTGATGCAACGTCAATGCTGGTGCGCTGCCCGGCGTCGCCCACGCCGAATACGTGCCGAACGTGCTCAACGCGTAGCTTGCCGGGTTCGATAGCGCGAGCGTGCCGGCATCGAGATGCACCGCATCGAATTGAGCAAAAAAATGCCCGTCGTAGCGATAGGGCACCTGGATGTATACAGGCACCTGTTGCGCGTGGTACGCCGAGATGCCGGCGTCACCCGACTTGTACGCCGGCATCCAACCGGCCTCGATCTCGGGATCGCGGCGCTGCTCCAGATCAGCAAGCGCTGCCTGCGCCGGCGTGCCGTCGGGTGCACGCGCCACGACACCCGTCGTTCGCTCTTGTTGCTGCGACTGCCGATAAAGCGATGCGGCCTGCTCGTATCGTCCGAAATCTTCCGCAAGCTTGCCCGCTTCGAGCGTCACATCAGGCCGCGTCGGATACGCCTCGCGCAGCGCCGCGGTCACATCCTCGGCTTGCTCCGGGCGACGCAGCGCCGCGAGCCGACGTGCGGCGGACAGGCGTCGATCGACATCGTCGGGCGGGACTTCATCCAGCACGCGACGCACAAGCGCCAGCGCCTCGCTGCGCGCACCACTTTGCTCGAGCACCCGTGCGAGCGCGAGTTGCGCATCGGGGTCGTCCGGTGTGCGCGCAAGCACTGGCGCCAGCGCGGCACGCGCTGCCGAGTAATGCCCTTGCGCACGCTCCAGATCCGCCATTTCAAATGCATAGCGCTTGTCGCGCTTGCCCGTTTCACTCGCTCGATCGAGCAATCGGCGGGCCTGGGCGTAATCACCCACATCGATTGAAGCGTCGGTTTTTCGGAGGACCAGACGCAGCGATTGGTCTTCCAGACGTGCCGTCTGCGCGCCGCTTAGATCGTCATCTCGCCGAAGCTCGGCAAGCCAGGCCTCGAGCGCATCGTCGCGTCCGGCGCTACCGAGCAAATCGCCAAAGCGCAGGCGAACATCGGCATCGGTTTCGCGCGGATGCGTCGTCATCCAATCACGCATCAATGCAAGGCCGCGATCGGCTTCGCCCGCGTCGATCAGAGCCGAGCCCACGGACGCCGTCACGTACGGATCATCGGCGCCCAGCGCGCGAGCCTCGTCGAGCGAGCGCATCGCCGACGCGCGATCGCCGCTCGCCAGCAGACGGTGCGCTTCATCAAGCGCCTGCTGGGCATCAAGCCGTCGGGCAAGCGAGCGCATGCCGTCGGTGCGCGCGTCGGCCGGCACGGGCGCAAGCGCGGATTGCGCGCCGGCTGTATCGTCGATCGAATTACGATAGAGCGCGGTGGCATAACGCATTTCGGGCGATGCTGCGACGGCCAAGCCATCGTTCATCACCGCCCGACCCAGCTGTCGCAAACCGAGATCGCGGTAAATGCGTGCGAGCGCGAAGCGTGTCCACGGCGCATCGGGCGCAAGCCGCAGCGCGCGTTCGTAACGCTCTGCGGCCTGGCCAATATGGTTTGCCGCAGCCAAGCGCTCGGCTTCGCTCACCAGTACTTCGGCGCGCAGCTGTGCCAGCCCTGCGCGATCATCGGCCGAGCGAAACCGCGTTGCCAATGCGTCGAAAAGCGGCGCAATTTCGCCCGCGCGCCCCGTCTCGCGCAACAGCTGCCCCATGCCGCGCACGGCCGACAGGCTCGGTTCGCGCGCCGCCAGCAGCTCGTGCAAGAGCGGCTCGGCGGCACGCCAATTGCGCTGCGCGAGCCATGCGTCGGCCAGCAACGCTTTGGCCTGCGGGTTGCCCGGCTCGATCGACAGCGCGGTTTGCGCCGCCCGTTCGGCATCCTGCGCGCGCCCGGCCGCGGCCGCTTCGCGACCTTGTGCGATTGCCCCCCACAGCAGCGCGGTACGTGCCAAGCCCTGCCATTTCGTGCGCTCGTCCGTGGCAAGCGTCGCCGCGCGCTGGAACAAGGCTCGCGCTTCGTCATGCCGACCTTCGCGCAACCGCACGAGGCCAAGCCCGCCAACCGCGTTGGCATCGGTTGGACGCGCGTTCGCCGCACGTGCAAGCAGTGGGTCAGCCGCGGCGACATCGCCGCGCGCGAGTGCGCGCAGCCCCGTGCGTTCTGCAACGTAGTCGGGATCGCGTTCAAGCCTGCGGCGCGCTTCAAGCTGCGCATCGAGTTGGGCGAGCCGCTGCTCGAATTCGCTATCGCCCGGCGAAAGCTGCAGATAGGCGCGCAACGCATCGGCATAGGCAACGTCCTCGCCAGCCGATTGCAGCACGTGCCGCCACAGGTTCATTGCCGCGGCATGATCGACGTCGTCGCGATGCGCCAGCGCCGACGCAATGCGGTTCGCTTCGGCGCGCGTTTCGCCATGTTGATTGAGCAACTCGGCCAGCACGAGCGCCGCGTCGGTGTGGGATGAATCGTCGGTGACGCGCTGGCGCAGCGCCGCCACGGCCGATGCATAACCGCTGGGCGTGGCCGCCAGAATCCGGTAGTACTCTGCGCCTGGCGCGCCAGGCGGCGCACCATGGGGAAAGAGCCGCATCAAGCGCTGCGCCGCCTCTTGCCCTCTGCCGCTGCGCGCCAGGAGCCGAATGGTCGCAAGCTCTTCGCGGCCACTCGTCGCGGCCCGGAATTCGTCTTGCGCTTGGAGTGCCGCGGGCGTGCCGGCCGCGCCGGCTTGCAGGCGCGCCAGTGTGGTCTGCGCTGCGCGCGCATTGCCCAGCCGCAGTTGAAGTTGCATGGCGAATACGAGCAAACCCGGATCGGACGGCGCGACGAGCAACGCCTTTTCAACAGCCTGCAGCGCCAGGTCATCGCGATGCTTGGCGGACCACATCCGCGCCGTGGCCATCAGCCGAGCCTGCGGCGTGCTCGGCTCGTCGCTGCGCGCCAACGGCGCGGTATCCTTCGGCGCATGCGCCGCCGCGGCCAACACCGGCCACGCACAAAGCGCCAGCGCCGCGCAGGACACCCTGCGCCACGTCGGCCGCATAAGCGCGCTCAATGTCGTCTCGCGCCGCATGATGTCTTCCATGCGACATCGAGCGTTCCGTCGAGCGCAAATTTATAGCGGCTATCGCGCCAGCCCATGCCGAACAGCGTCAGCACACTGCCGTAGTAGCCCGGGGCAGATTGCGTACTGAGCGATGCGACGCGTGCCGCCTGCGCATCCGCCAAAGCTGTCTCATTGCGTGCGACCAGAAACGGCACGGCTGCGGCCGAAAACCCGGCATTACCGAGATTCGGTCCGACCGCGTTGCCGGTCGACGTGTCGACAATTTCGGGCGGTGCACCGTGCGCAGCGATGAATTCAGCAAACGGCGCGAAACGTGCGAGCAATGCTTTTGCTGCTGGTTCGCCCGGGTTCAGCATACCGGCCCACAGGTAGATACGAATCGCGTCATAGCCGCCTTGCGCATGCGTTTGGTCATCGGGCGCAAAGCTGCCACGCGTGCGAAAGCGAACCCAATCGGGGGCAAAGCCGTGCGTTGCCGTCTCCTCGATCATCTTTGCGCTGCTGGCGGCAAGCCGCGGCCAGCGCGGGTCGTCATCAAGCCGCGTAGCCAAACCGCGCACGACCTGCAGTGGCGCATAGCTCGGGTTCAAGCGCCAGGCATCGGCCGTCGGATGGAAGCCTTGCGGCCCAGGCAGCAACGCAAGGCCAAGGCCCGGCAGATTCGCTGCCTCTTCGTCGAGCACGCGTTTGGCCAAGCGCATGCCGCGCGCCGTATAGCTGCGTTCCTGCCACAGCGCACCGGCTTCGAGCAGCGCGTAGGCAATCCACAAGTCCGCATCTGATGCGGCATTGGAATCGAGCACACGCCAATCGCCATTTGGCGCACGTCCCCAAAGCCATGCTGGCAGATGCGCGGTCAAATCACCGTTGGCAAGGTTGTTTTCGGTCCAACGCAGGATGGTGTCAAACGCTGGCCGATCATTGGCCACGAGCGCGAAGAAAAGTGCGTATGACTGCCCTTCGGAGACGGTGCGCAAATCGGGCCTGCTGCTATCGATCACGCGACCGTCGGGCGAAAGAAAGTCATGCTTGAATTGCGCCCATTGCGGCCATGCGGCCGGCTCGCACGAGCCTGCCTGCGTCGTTGCTGACGCCGCATGCGCGGTGCCCATCGTGATCGAAAATGCAAAAGTAAAAAATGCAAAAACAAAAACCCTAACCCAACACAACGCATTGCGCCACGCATGCGGCTGGGTAGTACGCGTGCACGTCATTGCTCAGAGTCCCCGACGGCGTGCAGCCAGTTCTTGCAGCGCTGTGAACGCGCCGATGGCGAGCAACAGTCCAGCCAACGCGCCGAGCACGCCAAGCAGGATCGGATGACGCATCGCGCGCGCCCAGATCTGCGCATACCAGGGCACGTAACCAACCACATAGGTATTGCCCACGCGCATGCTTTCGACGCGATCGCCGCGCACCAGCGTCACGTCGCCTTGCATCTGCGCTACGGTGTCGGGTTTTTCGAACACGTTCAGCAGCGCTCGCAGGTGTTCGGCGTCCGAACCGGTCAGCGCCACAGCGCTGAGCCCGTGACTGCCGGGCAGCTCGAAGCCGAGGATCGCGGCCAGCGCACCGCTTTCGTCGAGCCGCGCGCTGCCTTGCGGCACGCGCGCGGCTCCACGCCAATACTCTTTGACAGAGAAGGTCGCCCGCGCAACAGACCCCGCCGCGGGCGACGCATTGATCGCGAGCGGCAGCGCGTCGCCCCATGCGGCCGGAATGACGCCCGACGTGCTGTCGCCGATCAAAAGCAGGTCCTTTTGCAACTGCATGGCTTGCGCGGGGCGCGCGATTTGCACGCGCAACGCGGGCAAACCAGTCCATTGCCCCATGTGCCCGAGCATCGTCAGCAACGTTTCGAGGTCTTGCGCCAACGGACGCTCGGGGATGATCACCGCAGTCTGCGCCAAGTCTGCGTAGCGCGTGAACGGAAAGCCGCTGTTGGCAAAAAACGCGAGGTCGGGCATGCGCGCGTAATGGACGAAATGCGAAAAATCGATCGTCGAATCAGGATCGACCGCCGCCTGTGCCGGGTTTTTAGCCACGCCCTGGCACAAGCCCGTCTTCTGCGAACTGAGATCGAAACTGAGTTGCAACTGATTGCTGCTGCCCACTCGAAACGCCGGGATATCGAGCGCGTTCGTGGAGCGCGCGTCGGTGCTCGGCAGCAGCGGCAGGCGCAGACGGCCCTGCGAATCCTCCGCCCTTGCCGGCAACAGACGAAACGACTTCACCAGTTGGTCGTTGACGGCAACAGCGAGCGTCGAATCGTTTTCGACGGTCGGTGCCGTGTAGCGATACTTGAGGTCGAGCGGCACACCTTGCCCGGTCCAGGAGTAGAGATCCGCCGGCACGCGCAAGTTCAAGCGAATCGCATCAGGACGGCTGCCGCTCACTTGCAGTTGATGCGGATCGTCGACGAGCTCCTTGAACGCAACAGGCCGGCCGATCGGCAGCCAGCGGGGCGCGTCGTAAGGCTTGCGCGGCGAGCCGATATCGACGTGCGCCACTTGTACCGACGAGCCCGACATCGCGGCTTTTCCCAGTACGAGCGCGTCGGCGGCCTGCTCGACCTCGGCTGCATTGCGTCCCGTCACGACTAGCAGCTTGCGTCCCGCTGCAGCAGGATTGTCGATCACGGTCAGCATGGAGACAACGACCGGCGGCGTTTGCAACGGCACGGGCCACTGCGCCGGCGTGCCTACGACAATCGCGTCGCTGTCGGTGGGCAACGTGGATAGCGCGGGAAACCGCGCCTGCCGATAGTCGGCCAGCAAACCGAACCACGATGCAACGACACCGGCACTCTTGAGCGTGTCGTTATCGGGCGCGGCCGGCAATACAAACGGCAAACGGAGCGGCGTTACGTCGCGCCGATCGAAAAACGGTGCGGGCACCAGCGCAAGGTCGTTCGGCAGCCGGATCGGCGCCGTATCGAGCACCACTTCGCTGGTCGGGCTCACGTCGGCCCACAGCGCTGAGTTCTCGGGGTCTTCACAGTGATCGAGCGTGTAATGCGCAATCAGTTGGATACCGATCTGGTTGTAATCGGTAAAGAAGCGCGGATCGAGCGGGATCTCTTGCGTCACCAGCTGTCCGGCGTGCTCGCGATCGAGAGGCACGGTGGCAACCGCCTCGCCGTTGATCGATATCTTCAAATGCGAAAGCGGGAATACGAGCGCCGGCGAATAGGTATAACGCAGCCGCATATGTGCAGCAGTCACGACGCGATCGAGGCGCACGCCCACGTTCACGATGCGCGAATCGTCGAGCCCGTGCATTCGCAACGGCGCATATGCGCCAAGCGCAGCGAATGGCAGCGTGAGCGTCGACGCCTGAGCCGGCGCGGCGGCAACCGGCGCGGGCGGCGCAGTTTGCACAGCTTCGAGGACAACGGAGTAAGCGGCGCCGCACAGGCCCGCCAGCCAAAGCACGAAGGTAACGACCGATTTCATCGACAACCCGCTTAAGTACCGATGGCTACGCGTAGCTTGCGCGATCAGCAGGCCGTACGGCCTTTTTTCCGCATGAACGTGGGTCATTCGGCGACACGCAAACGTTTGCCTCGCTTCATATACGAACACGTAAAACGGCAATTCACTGGATAAGTTCACACTGCGCAACAGGCCGCGCACCGGCAGCCAACCACAACCTGGGGCCGCAGAGGCGGACACACTTGCCGGCGCAGACGGCGTCGACGGTATGCAAACCGGCGACCTGCAGACCGACTAGGCGAATGCTGACGAACCAATAAGAAAAAGACCTACAACAAGTTAAGCGCTTACGCGCATGTGCGCGTCCAAACATAACAGATTTTTGAGACATACTTGTGACTTTCTAGCTGCGCTATCCGACCTTCGTCTTTATGACCGATTCCAACGATTCGCAAGGCTATGTGCCACTGCCGCCAAAGCGCACGGGGGCGTTGCGAGCGTTGTTTGCCTTTCGTTATTCATGCCACGGCATTGCAGCAACGCTGCGCACGCAAAGCGCATTCCGCCAGGAAACCGCCGCTGCACTCGTATTGATTCCTGCTGCCTGCATGCTCGCTGTGCAGCCCATCGAACGCTTCGCGCTCATTGCCGCCGTTCTGCTTGTGCTGATGGTCGAATTGTTGAATTCGGCGATCGAAGCCATCGTCGACCGCATTTCGCTCGAGCACCATGAACTGTCGCGCCACGCAAAAGACTGCGGTAGCGCCGCCGTACTAGTCGCTTTGATTATTTGCGCGCTCGCATGGGGACTTATCGCCGGCCCTATTTTTGTGCGATGGCTGGGCCGCCTGGCTTAAGCGTGCGATGTGCGGCCCCTTTATCTGTGAGTGCCATGCCGTCTTTGCGGCACCCCACCCGATTTCGCGCCTTTCATTCAAATGTTCGACAGAAATACGGTCAATTTTCCCTGTTACAAATGCGCGAAAAAATTGCCGAAATCGGACGGATAAATTTTTCGTACTTTTTATGAGGAAGGGATTGATTTCCCCAAATCCCATTCGTACAATGGCTTCCATTGGTTGTTACGAGATGTAACGTCTTGTATCAAATCGATATCAAAGGTCGCGCAAACGTTCGCGGCCAACCAAGAAGAAATTACACGGTACAAACTACCGGAAATGATCAACGGGGCTTTCGGAAGCGCGAGAAAATGGACCGCAACGGCGAGACGCAGGAATCAATCCGCGAAATTAATTTGTCGTACATCATGCTTGCGCAGCGCATGCTGCGTGAGGACAAAGCCATCGGTATGTTCCGGCTTGGCTTGTCGCGGCAACTGGCCGATCTGCTTGCCGGCCTCTCGCTCGCGCAATGCGTGAAGCTTGCAGCGTCTGACCAGTTGCTGTGCCAGTTCCGCTTCAACGACCATTCGATGCTCACTGCGCTCACGCAAACCGCGAAGAACACTGACGTCGCTGCAACACATACCGCGATTTTGCTCGCGGGCCAGCCAGCCGAACAGTTTGCTTAAAGGGGTGCATGCCATGGCTCTCAAGAAAAGCCTCACCGAAGATGCGCAGGAAGTCTTTCGTGCCATCGCACTGATCGAACTGGGCGCTCGCATGCAAGTGCTCGAAAGCGAGTTGTCGCTCTCGCGCGATCGGATGATTCGCCTTTATCGCGAGATCAAAGGGGCATCACCGCCCAAGGGCATGCTGCCGTTCTCGGCCGACTGGTACATGACGTGGCTCGCTAATATTCATGCGTCGCTGTTCTACAACACGTACCTCTTTTTGAAGAACGAAGCCGGCTGCTCCCATCTCGACGCGTTGACGAAGGGCTATCGGCTTTATCTCGAACACTGCAAACACGGCGAATGCGAGCCGGTGCTCGACTTGACGCGCGCATGGACGCTCGTGCGCTTCTTCGACGCCGACATGCTGCAACTGACGCCCTGCTGCCGCTGCAGCGGCAAATTCATCGCCCACAAGCATGAGCTGCAGCACAACGTGGTGTGTGGTGCCTGCCAACCGCCCTCGCGTGCCGGCAAGACCAAAAAAGCCGCGGCGGCCAATAAAGAACTCGCCGAAGCCGCAGCGCGCGCTGCCTGACGGTTTCCCCGCGCTTCATCCAATAAATCTTCAAGCGGCCGACGCGAAATGCGCCGGCCGCTTTTGTTTTCTCCCTCGGGAATTACCCCTAACCCATCATTCGCCATGCTGCTATGCAGCAGATGCACTCATGCCTTTTGAGATGGCATAGCACGCTAACGGCTCGTGTCGAATCTGACGCATTGCAGCGTAGCGCCTTTCTTGACTTGGCCAAGCTCGCCTGCTGTACTAAATCAAATCGATTGATTTAGTCCCGAAGTCCAAATCATTTCCAACAAGAGCCGCTGTTGCCCATTGCAGGAGAAATGATATGAACGCCTCCCACCCGTGAGAGGTGGAAGCGAAGAAGGAGGGTGGACCCTCACGGGCCGACGGCATCGAAGTGCCCAAGGTGGAAGATCATCAAGGTCTTCACAGGCAAACCGGAGGGTCCGAAATGAAGCTTACGACAGTTGGTGTGGACATTGCAAAGAACGTGATCCAGCTCCATTACATCGACGCTGAGACAGGCGAGATTGTGAACAAACCGATAAAGCGGGCGGCGTTTCTCGAGCATTTTGCGAACCTGCCGCCGTGCCTGGTCGGGATGGAGGCGTGTGGCGGTTCGCAGCACTGGGCCCGCAAGCTCACGGCGATGGGCCACCAGGTGAAGCTGATGCCGGCGAAGTTCGTCAAGGCGTTCGTGATGGGTAACAAGAATGATGCGGCTGATGCGCGAGCGATCTGGATGGCCGCGCAGCAACCGGGCAAGTCAGTTGCGGTGAAGACCGAGACGCAGCAGGCAGTGCTGGGGCTGCACCGGATGCGCGAACAGCTGGTGAAGTTTCGCACGATGCAGATCAACAGTCTGCGCGGCCTGCTGACCGAATACGGTGAAGTGATGGGCAAGGGTCGAGCTGCGCTGGACAAGGCGATACCAGATGTATTGGCGCGACTGGTGGACCGTCTGCCGACGATTCTGATCGACACGCTGCGCGAGCAATGGAACGGCTTGACGGATCTGGACCGGCAGATTGCCGAAATCGAACGGCGCCTGCAGACATGGCTGAAAGAGGACAAGGCGTGCAAGGCAATCGTTGCGATACCGGGTGTCGGTCTGCTGACGGCGACTGCGGCGATCGCGACGATGGGGGACGCGAAGACGTTCAGATCCGGGCGTGAGTTCGCAGCCTGGATTGGGCTGGTCCCGAGGCAAACGGGGTCGGGCGGCAAGGTTCAGTTGCTGGGCATCAGCAAGCGAGGCGATACATATCTGCGCAAGCTGCTGATCCACGGTGCGCGCAGCGTGCTCTTCCACTCGAAGGAGCCGGGGCCGTGGCTTGAGCAGATCAGGACACGCAGGCCGATGAATGTAGTGGTCGTGGCGCAGGCCAACAAGATGGCCCGCACGATCTGGGCAATCCTGGCACATGACCGGCCATATGAAAAAGGTTACGTGAGCGTGAAGCCGATTTGAATGGCGAACGACGCGCAGAAAGATCAACTTTTACAGGATGACACGTCGAAAGGTTGCGCTGGCAATCGTATGTAATGACAAGACAGGTCGGACCGGGACTCGCTAAACCTGAATCATCGCTCGAGCTTCAAGCTCGCCGGAGAAATGAGGTGCGGGTCAGCGGATTTCATGGTGGGCCGCAGCGCATCGGGCTGCAACAAGCCCGGATATAAAGCTGCAACCCATCCTGTCGTAGTCGCAACACACGAAAAACCTTCGCAAACGGGAGGCGTTCATATAGAGCGTTGATGAAAACCTGTCCCTATGCCGCGCTTACGCGCATGACCGCGTTGTCGCTGACCGCATCGGCCGCGCTTTGCGTATTCGGTGCATTGAATGCGCATGCCGCGGACAAAGTCGTCGTCGGTTTGATTACGAAGACCGATACCAACCCGTTTTTTGTGAAGATGAAACAGGGCGCCGAAGCCGAAGCGCAAAAAGACGGCGTCGAGCTGCGCACCGCCGCGGGCAAGTTCGACGGTGACAACGCCAGCCAGATGACGGCCATGGAGAACATGACCGCCGCTGGCGCAAAAGCGATTCTGATCACACCGAGCGACACGAAGGCGATCGTGCCCGCCATCAAAAAGGCGCGCGCTGCCGGCGTGATGGTGATTGCGCTCGATACACCGACGGACCCGCAAGACGCAACCGACGCGCTCTTTGCCACCGACAACTTCAAGGCCGGCACGCTGATCGGCGAGTATGCGAAAGCGGCACTCGGCGGCAAACCTGCGAAGATCGCGACGCTCGACCTCGCGCCAGGCATCTCGGTGGGTGTGCTGCGTCATAACGGCTTCTTGAAAGGCTTTGGCGTCAAGGAGGGTGACGCGAGCATCGTGTGCAGTCAGGACACGCGAGGCGACCGCGCCAAGGGACAAACCGCGATGGAAAACTGCCTGCAAAAAGCGCCCGATATCAACGTCGTGTACACGATCAACGAACCCGCCGCGGCCGGCGCTTATCGCGCACTCAAAGCAGCAGGCAAAGAAAAGGACGTGCTGATCGTATCGGTCGATGGCGGCTGTGAAGGCGTGCGAAATGTGCAGGCCGGGCAGATCGCGGCGACCGCTCAGCAATATCCGCTGACGATGGCAGCACTCGGCGTCAAAGCGGGCGTCGAGTATGCGAAGACCGGCAAGAAAGCGGCCGGCTACAAGGACACCGGCGTCACGCTGATCACCGACAAGCCGATGAACGGCGTCGATGGCAAGGACACGAAATTCGGCCTTGCCAATTGCTGGGGCAGTTAGGGCCTGTTCACGCTAATTACAGGCTTGCGCTGGCCGCCAGAAGGGCCGAGCGCAAGGAATGTGATGCCCCGCAGGAAATCCCCTTGGGGGACGAAGGGAATACTCGACGTATTCACGAGGAGCATGACGCGGCGATCGGCCCTTCTGGCGGCCAGCCCCGCGAAGGATTTTGTAGATCAGGGGAACGTGCCTTGCCGGGCGCATTGCGGCGCCCCCCAAGGGGACTTCCTTCGGGGCGTCGTTCGTCGTTGCAATAGCAATGGCTATTGCGCCTCCTCACTCCTTGCACTGCGCCCGGCAAGGCACGTTCGCAAGCCTGTAATTAGCGCGAACAGGCCCTAACGTTGACGCCCGGCGCGGGCTTGCGAGCCCGCGCATGAATTTCCCGCTTTTACGAGAAGACGCACTATGACGACTCGATCCGCTCCGCCGGTCGCACCGGCACCCGTCTCCCAGCCGCAGCGGCATCGCATGCCGACGATTGCCGAAGCAGGCCCGCTGATCGCCCTGATTGCCGCTTGCGCGTTTTTTATCACGCAAAGCCACCGGTTTTTATCGTTCCAAAACTTCTCGCTGATTTTGCAGCAGACGATGGTTGTAGCGGTCATCGCGATCGGACAAACCCTTGTTGTGCTGACCGCCGGCATCGATTTGTCGTGCGGCATGGTGATGGCCTTCGGCTCCATCGTCATGACGAAATTCGCGATGAACCTCGGTGTTCCGCCCGTGCTCGCCATCTTGTGCGGTCTCGCAGCCAGCGCATCGTTCGGACTCCTAAACGGTTTGCTCGTAACGCGCGTCAAGCTGCCGTCATTCATCGTCACACTCGGCACACTGAACATCGCATTCGCGCTGACACAGATATATTCGAGTGCCGAAACGGTGTCGAACCTGCCTGATGCGATGATGTTTCTCGGCAACACTTTCGCGGTGGGTCCGGCCGAAGTCACTTACGGCACCGTGCTCGCGCTGCTCCTTTATCTCGTGACCTGGTTCGTGCTCCGCAATACAGTACCGGGCCGGCATCTCTATGCGCTCGGCAATAACCCCGAAGCGGCGCGGCTCATGGGCCTGTCGTCGCAACGCATTCTCGTGTCGGTCTATACGATTGCCGGCGCCATCTATGGCATCGCGGCACTGTTACTCGTATCGCGGACCGGTGTCGGCGATCCGCAGGCCGGGCAGACCGAAAACCTCGACAGCATTACCGCAGTCGTCCTCGGCGGCACGAGCCTGTTCGGCGGCCGCGGCTCGATTGTCGGCACCTTGCTCGGTGCGCTGATCGTCGGCGTGTTTCGCAATGGATTGACGTTGATCGGCGTGTCGTCGGTGTACCAGGTGCTGATTACCGGCATTCTCGTCATCCTGGCCGTGGCAGCCGACAAGCTTTCGCATCGCCGCACGTGATGCCCTCTGTTCATCAAGGAGCCGCTATGTCGACACCTTCTTCAGTTTTCCCGACGCCGGTGCTGCAGGCTCGAGGCCTTGTGAAGCGCTACGGGCAAGTGACCGCGCTCGATGGCTGCGATTTCGAAGTCCTGCCAGGCGAAATTCTCGCGGTCATCGGCGACAACGGCGCAGGCAAATCGTCGCTGATCAAAGCGCTCTCGGGTGCGCTCGTGCCCGACGAAGGCGAGATTCTGCTCGACGGCGGGCCCGTGCACTTCCGCAGCCCGCTCGATGCGCGTGAAAAAGGCATCGAGACCGTCTATCAAGAACTCGCCGTTGCACCGGCAATGACGATTGCCGAAAACCTCTTTCTCGGGCGCGAACGCCGCTTGCCCGGCTGGCGTGGGTCGGTTCTCAAGATGATCGACAAGCGACGCATGCTCGAGGAAGCCACCGCTCACATGAAAGATCTGCAGATCGGCATTCGTTCGATGCGGCAAGCCGTCGAAACGCTTTCCGGCGGGCAGCGCCAAGGCGTGGCTGTCGCTCGCAGTGCCGCGTTCGCCCGACACGTGGTGATTCTCGACGAGCCGACCGCCGCACTCGGTGTGAAGGAGGGCAACATGGTGCTCGAACTGATCCGGCGTGTGCGCGATCGTGGCCTGCCCGTCATTCTGATCAGCCATAACATGCCGCATGTCTTCGAGATCGCCGATCGCATCCATATTCAGCGGCTCGGCCGCCGCGCCGCGCTCGTCAATGTGAAGGACATTCATATGTCCGACGCAGTGGCGATCATGACCGGCGCGAAGCAAGCGGATGTCAAGGCCATTGCATGAGCATAGGCATAGGCATAAACATGAGCATTCGCATCAGAACCACGCCGAAAGCAGGCGGCCCGCCCGCGCGATGTACTCGACGCGCTGACACGCCGGCACAGCAATGAATGGGCGTGCGCCTTCGCAGACGGCTCGACCGGGCGGATCGAATCAGGTCGGCATGCGGCAATTCAACGAGCGGATCGTGCTGCAGGCCATCCGGCTGCACGGGCCGCTTGCCAAAGCAGATGTTGCCCGCCTCACGCGCCTGTCGATGCAGACTGCCTCGATGATTGTCGATCGGCTAATCGACGACGGCCTGCTCGCCAAACAAGCGCGCGTGCGCGGACGCATCGGCCAGCCGTCCGTGCCGATCGCGCTGCGCCCCGAGGGGGCCTACACGATCGGCATCAAGGTCGGGCGGCGCAGCCTCGACGTACTGGCCATGGATTTCGTCGGCCAGGTACGCAACCGCGAGGTGCTCGAGTATGCGTACCCGGACCCACATGTGCTCTTTCCCGCACTCGAACGCAATCTTGCGCGCGTGCTTGCGGCGCTTGGCGATGATGCCGAGAAAGTCGTCGGCGTCGGGGTGGCTGCCCCGTTGTGGCTCGGCGGATGGCGCGATTTTCTCGGCGCGCCGCCAGGGGTGCTCGACGAATGGAATGCGATCGACATCCGCTCGCGTATTGCGGCGATGACGGGCTTGCCGGTCGAGTTCGCGAAGGACACAACCGCCGCGTGCGCCGCCGAACTCGTGATGGGACAAGGCCGCGGCATTCGCACGTTTCTATACCTGTTCGTCGGCACGTTCATCGGCGGCGGGCTCGTCGTCGATGGCCGTCTGCATAGCGGGCCGCACGGCAACGCAGGCGCCGTTGGTTCGATCCCGCTGCCCTCGGCAGATGGAAGTACGCCGCGCCAATTGCTGCACGCCGCATCAGGGTTCGTGCTGGAACAGCGTCTGCAAGCAGCCGGCGCTGCCGCCGCCTGTGCACACGATCATCGCGCCTTCGACGCGCAGGTCTGGCCGATCACAGACCGATGGCTCGACGAGGCCTGCGCGGCCATCGCCTCCGTGGTGGCAACCTCGAGTGCGCTTATCGATTTGGAAGCCACGGTGATCGATGGCGAGATCGATCGACAGTTGGTACGCGAAATCATTCGGCGCACACAACGCGAGCTCGATCGAATCGAATGGGAGGGCATGATGCGCCCGCAATTGTTGGAAGGAACGATCGGCGCCGATGCGCGCGCAATGGGCGGCGCGATTTTGCCGCTCTATGCGCACTTCGCACCGATCCACGAGTTGTTTTTGAAATCGGAAAACGTATAAGTGCGCGGTGTTTCGTTTGGCGAATTTCAGCTCGCCTTCGTTTCTATCTCGAACGCGCCTTTGTCATAGGCTGCGCAATATGCCCGCCAGTCGGCGAGAACTTGCGCCGCGGCTTGCGTCGCCAGGTCGATCATCGAAACCTGCCAGTCGCCGCGTGCACCGAAATCGATCAACTCGTCGGCAATCGCCGATCCTTGGCGGCCGCTGCTGCGTAACTGCGCCCACGCGCTCAGTTGCGCCATATTCGTGAGGACCGTCTCAAAGCGCGGCAATTTGCCGTTCCAATTGTGCAAATCGACGCGATCCTCAGACGGCTGCAAACTTCGGAGCACGTAAGGATGTCCATCGAACTCCACCGCGTGCAGCAGCGCTTGCGATACCACCTGCGAGCGCTGCTGCACTTCGACGACACGCTCGGCGTCACTCTGCCAGAGCGGCTGTGGTGCCTTCAGATGCGGGACTAAACACGACGGCAACGCCCGCTTTAGATCGATGACGTAGTTTCCGTCGGGCGAACCTTTTCCTTCGACAAGCACGACATACCGTTCGACGCCGAGGCTACCGGTGCCGGCGATGCGGCGCGCGACATCTAGTGGCCGATAGAAATTTGGGTCGTCTTGATCCGCTGCGAATGCGTGCATGAAAGCGAGGACACGGTCCCGAGTTTTCTTGTCGACCGCAAGTGCCCTTTTTCCGTCGATCTTCAACGCGCGTTTCTTGCCGGTGAGCACCGTGCGTCGATTCAGGTGATCGACACGCGAGCGTTTGCTCAACGCATCGAACAGATCGCGCACCATGCCCTCGGCCAATTCCGCTTCGATCCACCGCGCTTTGCCGGTGCGAAGCGCGCCAGCATACGAATCGGCTGACGTATGGCAGAGCGCCAACGCCTCGGCTCGACTGAGCCCAAGGTCTTCGGCTGCCACCAGCGTGCCTGTCAGAAAACGGACAAGCTCGAAAAGACAGGGTGCGAGACACGCTTCGTCGAAGTCGTTGATGTCGAAATAGACGAGACCGTTGTCGCCCTTGTAGGAACCGAAATTCTGCAGATGCAGATCACCGCTGACCCATACGACTGGACCTTCGCGCAACACGCTCTCTTGTGCAACCCTTGAATAAAACAGGTGGCACGTGCCGCGCACGAAGCTCCACGACGATCTGCGCATCAGCTCGTACTTCATTCGCAAACGCTCGCCGTCCCGGCCGGCGTTGTACTGGGCTATCGTCGATGCCACGTCGAGCATGATGTTCGTTACCGATTGCGGTGGGTATGGCGAACGATCATACGCTCCGACGCGGCCCTCACGCGAATGCGGTTCTAGGCCTCATCAACGAGCGAATACGGACTACCGCGTTGTCCAACGCCTCAAAGTTGCTTGTGGGGTCCGTCTTGCCAAGCGCCTTATCCGATTGCACGTCGGCCTCTTCAGGGCTGAGGCCACTATCAACGCCTTCCAAAAGAACGTCGAGCTTCTTGTCGACTGCCGCTTCGAGAGCCTTGCTGAATTCACTCCCATCGCCCGGCGTTGCCGGCGGCACGCCACGCACGCTATAGACCTGAATCGCACCGCGCAACGCGCCATGGGCACGATCCTTTAGTGGCGCCAAGCCCGCCAGAGCAGCCGATGGTGCGCGTGTAACGAGTCGGCGCAACCGCGTCGGCTCGACGCTGCCTGCACTGTCAATTCGATGATCCGCGCGCGTGGCGTCCAAACTTGTTGCTCTCAGCATCATCTCTGATCTGCCATTGTTGAGTTGACCAATCAGTCTTTTATCACGTGGCCATCGCATCACGTTCGCCGAATGCGAAGCGGGCCGCGCGCGGCCGAACAGCTTCTAAGAACGGAGCGAAACGCAAACCCAATTTGATTTGAAATGCTGAACTGTGTGCCGAAAGTTAAAGACGTTGAGTACTGCGAACCATCTCCGAATCAGAACGCAACCACCCAATAGAAAACGCCGCTCTGCCCGCAAAGGCAAGAGCGACGAATTCCAACACCAACGCTTTCGCTAAAAGCTGCGACTACCGCTTGGCCACCTGATCCGTGCCCGCCGGCTTCGCATCGCCCCATCCGCCGCCGAGCGCGCGAATGAGATTGACGGTAGCGACTGCCTGCGCACCGGAGAGTTGGCTCGCCTGACGCTGCGCGAGCAACACCGAACGCTCGCTGTCGAGCACGTCCAGATAGCTGACCTGGCCTTCGCGATACTGCGTTTGCGACAAGTGCGCCGCGCGCTGAGCCGAATTCACAGCATCGCCCTGCGCGCGAATCTGATCGTCGAGCAGCCTCAGATCGGCGAGGTTGTCCTCCACTTCCCGAAACGCCGACAGCACCTGCGATCGATACAGCGCAACGTCCTCGTCATACTGCGCACGCGCCTGTGCAAGCTGTGCCTTACGGCGGCCCCCGTCGAACAGCGGCATCGTCAGCGCCGTGCCGACGAACGGCCCGAGCAGGAACGTGCGGCTCGACCACATGAAAAGCTCGCCCAAACCAGCCGATTCGAATCCGAACGCGCCCGTAATGTCGAGCTTCGGAAAAAACGCCGACTTCGCGAGCCCGACCCGTGCATTCGCTGCCGCCATCGCGCGTTCGGCCGCCGCGATATCGGGGCGACGCTCGAGCAACGCGGAAGGCAAACCGGGCGGCACGCGCGTCGTCACCGGCGCAAGCGGCTGCTGAGCAAACGAGAACTCCGCGGGCGTCTTGCCCAGCAAGATCGCCAAGCTGTGCTCAGCCGCCGCGCGCTGCCGCTCGACACCCACCGCTTCGGCGCGCGCGGTAGCCAGCGAGTTGTTGGCTTGCGACAAATCGAGCTCGCTCACCTCGCCCTCGTCGAAGCGACGCTTGACGAGCTTCACGCCCTCCTCGCGCAACGCGACGGTCTGCTGATAAAGCGCGCGCTCGGCATCGAGCTCGCGCAACGAGAAGTAAGCCGCTGCCACGTCGGCTTGCAACGCGAGCTGCACCGAGCGAAACAGCGCCTCGCTTTGTTGCGAATCGGAACGCGCAGCCGATACGTTCGAGCTCACGCGACCGAACAGATCAGCCTCGTAAGACGCGCTCGCCTGTGCGCGCCACAGTGTGATCGGCGACACGTTCGCGTTTTGCGGCAACCCCCGCGAGGCCGGCGACGAACGCTCGCGTGTCGGTCCAAAACCGGCATTGAGCTCGGGGAACCATGCCGAACGCGCCGAATCGAGCGCCGCACGCGATTGCCGCACGCGTGCCGCAGCGGCCTGCAGGTCCTGATTCGCAGCAAGCGCTTCGGTCTCGAGCTTGTCGAGCGTGTCATCACCGAACACTTTCCACCATTCGCCACGCGACACCGCTTCCGACGGCTGTGCCTCTTTCCACGTCCCGGTCGTACTCGCCGCTTCGGGCTGCCCCGTTTCCTTGAATGCGGTCGGGATGTTCATATCGGGCCGCTTGTAAGTCGGCTCGAGCGAGCATGCCGCCACGAGCGCGATCAAAACGCTGCCTGCCAGCGCGCGCACGGCGATGCCCGTTGCACCATGGGTTTTTTCAAATCGTTTCATTTTTTCTCCCAAGCCTCATGCATCGGTGGAGGACAGTTCGCGCACGTTGGACTTGGAACCGTCCCTGCCCTCCGTGCCATCGTGGCTGTCCTTACCGGCCACATGCAATTTGCCGCCCGCCAACGTACGCAGCACGACATAGAACACGGGCGTCAACATCAGGCCGAACAACGTGACACCGAGCATTCCGAAGAACACGGCGATCCCCATCGCATGACGCATCTCCGAGCCCGCCCCCGACGACAACACCAGCGGCACCACACCCATGATGAACGCAATCGAAGTCATCAAAATCGGGCGCAGACGAAGACGGCTCGCCTCGATGGCCGCGGCCAGCGGTGTGCGTCCATCGTGCTCGAGCTCACGCGCGAACTCGACGATCAGAATCGCATTCTTCGATGCGAGCCCGACGAGCACCATCAGCCCGATCTGCGTGAAGATGTTGTTGTCGCCACGCAAGAGCCACACACCAGTCAAAGCGGAGAGCACGCTCATCGGCACAATCAGAATCACCGCGAGCGGCAACGTGAGGCTTTCATAAAGCGCCGCCAACACGAGGAACACCAACAGCACACTGATCGGGAATACCCAGATCGCCGAATTGCCGGCCAACACTTGCTGATAGGTCAGATCGGTCCATTCGAATTTCACGCCGCGCGGCAGCGTTTCCTTCGCGATACGCTCGATCGTGGCCTGCGCTTGCCCCGATGAATAGCCCGGTGCCGGACCGCCGTTGATGTCGGCCGCCGTATAGCCGTTGTAGCGAACCACCATTTCGGGGCCGTACGTCGGCGACACCGTCACGAGCGACGAGAGCGGCACCATGTCGCCCGATGCCGTGCGCGTCTTCAACTGCAAGATGTCGTCGGCGTGCGCACGGAACGGTGCATCCGCTTGCACGCGCACTTGATACACACGGCCGAAACGGTTGAAGTCGTTCACATAGAGCGAGCCCAGATAAATCTGCATCGTGTTGAAGACATCCGTCACAGGCACGCCGAGCTGCTTCGCCTTCACGCGATCGAGATCGACATTGAGCTGCGGCACGTTGATCTGATAGCTGGTGAAGAGCGGCCCGAGTTCAGGTGCCTGTTGCGCGCGTTTGATGAACGCCTGCGTTGCCTTGTCGAGTTGCGTATAGCCCAGCGCACCACGGTCCTCCAACTGCAGCTTGAACCCGCCGAGCGTACCGAGACCGAGCACCGGCGGTGGCGGGAACACCGCAACGAAAGCATCTTTGATACCGCCGAACTTCTGGTTGAGCGCACCGGCAATCGCCCCCGCGGACAAGCTGCGCGAGCCACGGTCCTTGAACGGCTTGAGCGTCACGAACACGATGCCTGCGCTCGAACTGTTCGTGAAGCCGTTTACCGATAGCCCCGGGAATGCCACCGCGCTCTGAACACCGGGCTGCTTCGCCACGATGTCGCCCATGTCGCGCATCACTTTCTCGGTGCGGTCCAGCGTCGCACCGTTGGGCAACTGCGCGAACGCGATCAGGTACTCCTTGTCCTGCGCCGGCACGAAGCCGCCTGGCACCGCGCGGGTGACGAGCACGGTCGCCACGACCAGCACGACATATATACCGAGCATCAACGACTTGCGCCCGAGCACGCTCTTGACCCCGCTGCTATACGCCGTCGAGCCGCGCTTGAAGACTTTGTTGAACCCCCGGAAGAATCCACCGAAAATGCGGTTCATCACACGGGTCGGCAAATCCGCCGGTGCGTCGTGGCTGCGCAACAAAATCGCGCACAGTGCCGGCGACAGCGTGAGCGAGTTGAACGCCGAGATCACCGTCGAGATCGCGATCGTCATCGCGAACTGCTTGTAGAACTGGCCCGTGAGGCCGCTCATGAACGCGAGCGGCACGAACACGGCCACCAGCGTCAACGCAATCGCGATGATCGGCCCGCTCACCTCTCGCATCGCACGTACCGTGGCGGCATGCGCACTGAGCCCCTCCGCGATATTCCGTTCGACGTTTTCGACGACGACGATCGCATCGTCGACGACGATACCGATCGCCAGCACCATACCGAACAGTGACAACGCGTTGATCGAGAAGCCGAACGCCAGCAACAGCGAGAACGTACCGACGATCGAAATCGGCACGGCGACGAGCGGGATGATCGACGCACGCCAGGTCTGCAAGAACACGATCACAACGATAACGACGAGCGCAATCGCCTCGAGCAAGGTATGAATGACTGCTTCAATACTCGAGCGCACGAACTGCGTCGGGTCGTAGACGATGCTGTAGTCCACGCCTGCCGGGAAGTCCTTCTTGAGATCTTCCATGTCGCGGCGGACCTGATCGGAGATCGCGAGCGAATTCGCACCCGGCTGCTGGTTGATACCAAGCGCGACAGCCGGCTTGTTATCGAGCAGCGAGCGCAGTCCATACTCGGACGCTGCCAGCTCCACACGTGCCACGTCGCGCAAATAAGTCACGCCGCCGTTAGGCGACGATTTCACGACGATCGCGCCGAACTGCTCTTCTGTTTGCAAGCGCCCGCGCGCATTGACGGAAAGCTGCAGCGGCACACCGGCTCCCGAAGGCGATCCGCCGATCACACCGGCCGCCACCTGCACGTTTTGTTCGCGAATGGCTGCCACGACATCATTTGCAGTCAGGTTGTGCTCGGCCACTTTTTGCGGATCGAGCCACACGCGCATGGCGTAATCGCCCGCGCCCCACAACTGCACCTGGCCGACACCGGCGATGCGTTCCAACCTGTCTTTGACGTTGAGCAGCGCATAGTTGCGCAGATACGTCATGTCATAGCGGTTATCCGGCGAGATCAAGTGCACGACCATCGTCAGCGTCGGGGAAGACTTGATCGTCGTTACACCGAGCCGCTGCACGTCGTCGGGCAGACGCGGCATGGCCTGCGAGACACGGTTTTGCACGAGCTGCTGCGCCTTGTCGGGATCGGTCCCAAGACGGAACGTGATCGTGAGTGTCATGTTGCCGTCGCTATTTGCCTGCGACTGCATGTACAGCATGTTCTCGACACCGTTGATCTGCTCTTCGAGAGGCGAGGCCACCGTCTCGGCGATCACTTTCGGATTCGCGCCCGGATACTGTGCGTGCACGATGACCGAAGGCGGCACGACTTCCGGGTACTCGGAAATCGGCAGTTGAAAGAGCGCAATCACACCTGCCAGCAAGATCAGGATCGATAGCACCCCTGCAAAGATCGGCCGATCAATAAAGAATTTTGAAATGTTCATATCGCGTTCTGTCTAATTGAGCGCTTCATTCGCATGCCCTGTTTCGGCAGCTCAGGAATTCGACGCATCGCTCTTGTTGGAAGCGTTGGCGTCCGTCTGGTTGTCGCCGCCCGCGCCCTCGTCGCCGCTGCCCATCGCCACCATGTGCGGGCGCACGGTTTCGCCCGGACGCACACGCTGCACGCCGCGCACGACGATTCGATCGCCATCGGCAAGCCCGGCCGTAATGACACGCAAGTTGCCGTGCAGCCCGCCGAGCGACACCGGCCGATATGCGACGCGGCCCTGAGCGTCGACGGCTAGCACGAACTTCTTGTCCTGATCCGTCCCGATTGCCGCTTCATCGATCAGCAACGCGCGATGCGGCGCGCCGCCGCCTACCTTGATTCGCGCATAGAGCCCCGGCACAAGCGTGCCTTCGGGGTTGTCGAACCGCGCGCGCACGCGAATGGTGCCCGACCCGGTATCGAGCCGGTTATCGATCGACGCAATGGCGCCCGTGCGTGAGTAGCCGCGCTCGTCGGCCAGCCCCAATTCGACCGGCACACGCGCGCCGTTGCGCGCGCGACCGATGTACTTGAGGTAGGTCTGCTCATCGACATCGAACGAAGCGTAAATCGGCGAGACCGACACGAGCGTCGTCAGCGGCTGAGCGCTCGAACCCGAGGAGACGACGTTGCCGAGCGTCACCTCGGCGCGCGAGACGCGGCCCGCAACAGGCGCTGTGATCTTCGTATAGCCGAGATTGATGCGCGCGGTTTCAAGCGCCGCTTGCGCCGCCTTCACGTTCGCCGTGGCTTCGACTGCGGCGTTCTTCTTTTCGTCGAAGTCGCGCTTGGCGATCGCGTTGTCCTCGATCAGGCGCTGCGCGCGCTGCCAGTCGCTTTGCGCATAGCCGCTGCGTGCTTGCGCCGCCGCCAGTTGCGCAGCCGCGCGGTCGACCTCAGCCTGATAGGGACGCGGATCGATGACGAACAGCACGTCGCCCTTTTTCACGAGCGAACCGTCCTTGAAATTGACGGAGACGATCGTGCCGGACACGAGCGGCCGCACGTCCACTTTGTCGACGGCCTCAAGACGCCCCGAGTATTCCTGCCAGTCGGTGACAGTCTTGTTGAGAACCGAGGCCACATCGACCTCCGGCGCCGTCGGCGCAGCTTGAGCCGGGGCATTGGCATTGACGCGTATCGCAGTAAACGCGCCGATACCAGCCAACGCCACGACGGCAACGGCCGCGCTGGCGATGCGGGTACGGGAAAAACGCTGCTTGGACATAATGAGGCTCCGGTGTGTAGATTGTTGTATGACGTTTTGACTTAGCGAATTGCGACAGCGGGCGGCGCGAGACGGCTTTGAAAAAAGTGCACCGTGTCTTGCAGCGCCTGCTGCTCATTGGCCACCTGTTCGTGTGTGGCGCTCGGATAACGGACGACCTGCGTCGGCACGCCGGCCCCGATCAGCCGCGCGGCATACCGTTCCGCCTCGACGTGCAGCACATCGTTTTGCGCCGTCGCGATAAACGTCGGCGGCAAACCGGCGAGCCGCGCCGATTCGAGCGGTGCCGCATACGGGTGCATGCGCTGCGCGGCTTGCGGCAAATAGGCCCGGTAACTTGCCGCGCAATCGCGCGCACTGATGTCGGATGCTACACGCCGCTCGTCAGCCAGACACGTCATGCTCGGATCGAGCATGGGGCTAAAGAGCGCTTGTGCTTCCACTTGCACGTCGCCGCGATCGCGCGCGACAAAGGCAAGGCCATTGGCGATATGACCACCCGCGCAATGCCCTACCACGAACAGTTTCTTGCCGCCCGCTCCATAGGTTCGCCCAACCGCATCAACCCAGCGCGCAGCTCGGTAGGCATCTTCAAGAGCCGCCGGAAATGGGTACTGCGGCGCAAGCGAATAATCCACCGATATCACCAATGCCGATAAATGCTCGGCGAAATGACGTGCGGCGACATCCGCGTCATCGAGCGAGCCGCGTACGAACGCTCCGCCGTGAAAATAAAGGATCACGGGCAATGAGCGAGAACCGGCACGGCGATAAAGCCGCAACCCGATATTGCGCTCGTAGCCGGCAATCTGGATATCGCTAATCTCGAGCGAAGGCTCGGCACACGGGCCACCGGCCGGAATGCTACGAGAGTACGTAGTGCGCATGGATCGAACGCGCAAAGCGCGGCAGTTTTCACAATGAGACGAATTGTGACTTCGGCAGGATTTCCGATAAATGCCTATAATCCGGCAACACAATTCACCGCTTCCGAACAATTGATTGCACTCGCACAGCAACGCAGGACGCGAGGGCGGCGATGTGTCTTTTCCCCCGGAGAACAACGATGGATCGGCTTCAAGCCATGCAGGTGTTCATACGCGTGGTCGACACGAACAGCTTTACTAAAGCCGCGGAAACGCTCGATCTGCCGCGTGCTTCGGTCACCACAATCATTCAAAACCTCGAAGGCTACCTCGGCGTGCGCTTGATGCACCGAACGACGCGCCGCCTGAGCCTGACCCCTGACGGCGCCGCTTATTACGAGCGGTGCGTGCGCATTCTAGCCGATGTCGACGAAACGGAAAGCAGCCTGCAAAATGGCAGCAAGAAGCCGCACGGCAAGTTGCGCGTCGACATGCCGGGCTCGATTGGACGCATGATCGTCATTCCCGCTCTTTGTGAATTCCGCGAGCGATATCCGGATATCGATCTGCAGCTCGGATTATCCGACCGGCCGGTCGATTTACTGCAAGAAGGCGTCGATTGCGTGATTCGCGTCGGCGCGTTACAGGATTCGTCGCTCGTCGCCCGCCGCATCGGGCTCTTCGAAGGCGTCACCTGCGCGTCGCCCGATTATCTGGCGCACACTGGCGTGCCGCATACGCTCGAGGAACTGAGCCAATACAGGGCAGTGAACTACTTTTCGAGCCGCACCGGTCGCATCATCAACTGGTCGTTTCTCGTGGACGGCAAGGAAGTCGAGATCAAAATGGAGGGCTCGATCTCCGTCAACGATGCTGACGCCTACGTCACCTGTGCGTTGGAAGGCTTCGGACTCGTTCAGGCGCCGCTATTCATGGTCCTGCCGCATCTGCGCTCGGGCGCGCTCAAGGAGGTGCTGCCCGAGTGGAAGCCGTTGCCGATGCCGATTTCTGCCGTCTATCCGCACAGCCGCCATTTGTCACCGAAAGTGCGCGTATTCGTCGACTGGATCGCGGAAGTGTTCGACCGCTGCCCGCTGTTGAGCGGCCGTCAAAGTTTGGACAAGGCGTGCAGCAAACGAACGTTCGAGCAACTCGAAAGTGCGCCACCGCTCGATACGCCAGTTCTGTCGGAGTGGGTTGCTTAAGGCCTGCACGCTTTCCATTCCTTTTTACCCTTCTCCCCGATTGCGGCGGCCCTTTAAAGGCCGCCGCACTGCCATGCGGCTTTTGCACAGGCCGATACGTAGTTCGTGTAGCGAATACCCGCCATTTTCTAGTAGTTCTAGCAGTTGCCCAATATTCTCCGCGCATTGTCTAATAAATCGAATCGTGCCACCTCAAAGAGACGTGCGCGCTTCGCCTCGGTTCGAAACCTAATTAGCCGATAAAGCCGGAAGCCGCATTCCCGCATCGGCCCCCATCAAATCTTCAATTATGAAGATTGGGGGAGGTATTTATGCATTCTTTGAAAAACACACAAATTTTTTTAGAAAACGGATTCAAAGCGTCGTCAATCGCGAAAACGATGGGGATGACGTTGAGCTATGACGATAAAAGCAATGCCCGCGTCTCGTGGCACCGCGATCCCGACTATGACCATGGAATGAACGACACGCATGGCGGCGTACTGGCGACGTTGCTCGACACCGCCGGATGGTTCACGGTGGCCGCCCAGTGCGCCAAAAACGTCGTCACGTCCGACTTGCACGTACGAATGCTGCAGCCCGCGGGTGCCCGCGATCTCGTTGCGACGGCGCGGGTAGTCCGCTGCGGCAGCAAGCTCGCCGTCGCAGAGATGACGCTCCATTCGGCCGATGGCGAACTGGTCGCGACCGGCACTGCCTCGTTTATCGTTCTGGGCGAACTGCCGATCTGAGACCCGAGATCCACGCTCCGCTGGCGCATCCAACCGCGTATCCCGCAGATACCTCCGCCGACCGAACCAGCGAGCCGCCACCCACGCGTTTTCGCAACCGACTTATTGCAAGCATGAACGACATTTCCTCGCTCCATACGCACCGGACCATCATCGACCGCTTGCGCCACTGGCGTGCGTTCAAGCCCGACGCGCAAGCCTATACGTTTTTGAAGGACCGCTGCAGTCTCGATGCGAGCCTCACGTATGCGCAACTGCACGATGCCGTGGCCGCGCGCGCGGCCGACCTTCTTGCACGGGACCTCGAAGGCCAGCGCGTCATGATCGTGTTGCCTTCCGGGCTCGAGTACGTCGTCAGCTTTCTCGCTTGCCTCGCAGCCGGCGTGGTCGCTGTCCCGATGTATTCGCCCTCGACGCGCCGCGATTGGGACAAGCTCGCCTCGGTCGCCGCGAATTGCAAACCGAAGGCGGTGCTCGCAAATAGTAAGGACACCGAACTAATCGGCCCTGCACTGGACGCGGCGCTCGGTTCGCAGCGTGTGTCGATCATCGTTGTCGATGCGCAAACAGCACAAACGGCGCACCCATCGGTAACGCGTCACCACGCGCCGGATCCGTTTCGCGAACTCGACTCGGCACGACTTGCGTTCTTGCAATACACGTCGGGCTCCACGGGCCAGCCGAAAGGCGTCATGGTCTCGCACGCCAATATTCTTCATAACGCCGCTCAACAAGCGAGCGCGATGCGCAGCGACGAACGCTCGATTCACATCAGTTGGCTGCCGCTTCATCACGACATGGGGCTGATCGGCATCGTCCTGCAGGCGCTCAGTCTCGGCTCGCACGCCGTGCTGATGTCGCCGTTCAGCTTCTTGCGCAGGCCGGACAACTGGCTGCGCGCGATCTCCGAGTATGCGGGCACCATCTCCGGCGCACCGAACTTTGCCTACGATCTATGCGTCGACAAGATCGCCGACGCCGAGATCGACACGCTCGATTTGAGCAGTTGGCGTACTGCATTCAATGGCTCGGAGCAGATCAGACCGGCAACGCTCGAACGTTTCACCAAGCGCTTTTCGCGCGCCGGTTTTCGCGCCGATGCGTTCTTTCCATGTTATGGCCTCGCCGAAGCGACGCTGTACGTTTCCGGCGCCCATCTGCAAGGCGGCACCGCTGCGCTCACGCTCGAGCGAGCCGCACTTGCAGCCGGGCAAGCAGTGCCGGTGAACGACCCGACCGATGCAGATGCCGGCGCTAACGCGCCGCGCATTGAGGTCGCAAGCGTCCATGTGCCGCCCGCCGACCTCGAAGCATGCGTCGTCGACGCTGCGACATGGAAAGCGCGTGCCGACGGCACCGTTGGCGAAATCTGGCTCAAAGGTTCGAGCATCGCGGGAGGATATTGGGAACGGCCGGCCGAGACGGCCGAGACATTTCGCGCGTACCTCGCCGATACCGGCAAGGGGCCGTTCCTGCGTACCGGCGATTTGGGCTTTCGCCGCGACGGCCGCCTCTATATCACGGGTCGCGTCAAAGAGCTCGTGATCATCAACGGCGTGAACCACTATCCTCAGGATATTGAAGCCACGGCCGAAGCGCTCGGCGATCCGCTACGCGCGCACAGCAGCGCCGCATTCGCGATGCAGGACGAACGCCTCGCGATCGTTCAAGGTCTCGACCGCACGAAGCTCCCGCCTGCGGAACTCGAAGCCACGATCGAGCAGATTCGCCGCGTGGTTTGGGATGTGCATGGCATTGCGCCCTCCTTCGTTGGCCTCGTGCAGCCCGGTGAAATCGCGAAGACGAGCAGCGGCAAGATACAGCGTTCGTTGATTGCACGCCGGTTCACCGACGGCGAATTGAATTTTGTCGCATCGTGGGCGGAGGGTGCGCGGGCCAATGAGGCGACCGCGGCAAAGACCGCACCGGAAGCGCTCGCCATCATCGATTGGATCAAAGACTACTTTCCGCGTCGCGTGAACTCACTGCTGATCGACGAGCGACGGACGATTCCGCCATACGTCGTGCTCGATCTCGGCAATCGCGGTCTGCTCGGTATGATCGCGCCGCGCACCGCGGGCGGCCTTGGCTTGCGAACCACAGACTTCTTGCGCGTACTCGAAACGCTCGGCGCGAAAGACATGACGATCGCGCTCTTCGTCGGACTCAACAACGCGCTGGGCATTCGCCCGATCGCGCTCCATGGCAGCACGCACACGCAAGCCCGCCATCTCGGGTCGCTCGCGCTCGGCCGCGAGCTTGGTGCATTCGCACTGACGGAACCCGGTGCCGGCTCCAACCCCGGCGCGATCAGCGCGACAGCGCAACGCATGGCCGACGGCAGCTACCGTTTGAACGGCACGAAGTATTGGAGCGGCTCGGCCGCCTGGGCCGGTGTCATCAACGTGTTCGCCAAAACGCTCGACGCGCAAGGACGCGTGACCGGCGTCACCGGCTTTGCCATCGCGCAGGACAGCCCCGGTCTGCGCCACGGGCCCGAAGCGCTCACGATGGGCATGCGCGGCATGATTCAGAACACTGTATGGCTGGAGAACGTGCCGGCATCCGCACAGCAAGTGCTCGGCGATGTCGATCACGGCATGCGCATTGCACAGGACACGCTCTGCTACGGCCGCCTTGCGATAGCCGCTGTCTGTATCGGCGCTGCCAAACGCTGTTACCGGATGATGCTTCGCTACGCCGAGCGTCGCGAGATCGCGACCGGGCGGCTCATTGCCAACCCGCATGCGCAAACGACGCTCACCGACGCGATGTACGGCATCGCCACGTTGGAGCGCCTCGTTGCCGACACGGCCGCGCGCGTCGATGCCGGCCTGGCCATCGCGCCGGAGGTGCTCGCCGCTTGCAAGTGCCTATCCACCGAGTGGCTTTGGAAAATCGTCGATGCCACGATGCAAATGATGGGCGGCCGCGGTTACATCGAGAGCAATCCGATTGCACAAGTCTTCCGCGATGCGCGCATCTTCCGCATCTTCGAAGGACCAACGGAGGCGTTGCATCATTTTCTAGGTACCTCGCTGCAGCGTATGCCCGACGTCATTCGCTCATATCTGAGCGGTCTCGCGACACCCGATGAATCAAGCGCATTGCTGCACCATTTCGATCAGGCATTCGAGCCACCGCAACATGACCGTGCGTCCGGCGATTCGGAAGTAATGAACTTGCGCGCCAGCGCCGCGGGTGCGCATGTGTGCGAGTTGATTTTTTATGCGGCCGGTTGCGCCGTGCCATCGGTATCGCGCACCTGGCTCGACGAACGGCTCGCCGCCTCGCGGCACACATTCGAGCGCACGACCAGGCTCGGCTCGTCAGCTGCGTCAATCGATACCCTCAGCGCGTTCGCGCACAGCGTCGACGCACAGGTAGGCCTCGATTATTGCGCGGCGCCCTACCCCGACCATGCCGTCGATGCATGGCTCGCGCCCGAGCCGCTTGCCATCGTGGTAAAGGAGCCTCCGCCCGAGCCCGCCGCAGTGGCTTCGCCCGGAACACCGCAGCGATCGAACGCAGTGCATAGCGCACAACCCGCTGACATCGCCGATTTCATCACCGACTGGATTACACGGCGCTGCGCGATCGCGCGTGAAGCAACCGGCCTCGACATCGAGTTCGCGATGCTCGGGCTCAGCTCGATCGATTCGAGCAGCTTGGCCGAAAGCTTGTCGGAACGCTTTAGCGTCGATCTCGACCCGACGGTCTTTTGGAACTACCCCAACACACGCGAGCTCGCGCACTTCGTCCACAGCCGGCTTGCTTGATCGCACGAATGACTGAATGAACACGATGAACACGAGGAACTCGACCATGCTGAGCAAGATATTTCGGAATCCCATCGATCTGCGGCCGGCCGCGCTCATCGCCGTGCTGTTTGCCGTATTGCTGGCCATCTATTTTGGCATCGACAACGTCTGGTTGATGATGGGCCTCTCCATTCTCCTATTGCCTGCGCGACTATCGGTGGTCGGCTATAACCACAATCACATCCATTGCCTGACATTCGTCGACGCCGCCCCGAACCGTCTGCTCGAAATCATGATGTTTTTCGAAACCGGCACGACGCCGTTTTCGAGCACGCTCAATCACATCGTCGGCCATCACGCACACTACTTCGAACCCGAACTCGACACGCTCAATTGGCGCCGCGCCGATGGCTCGATGATGGGACACCACGAGTTTTCGTTGAAAGCCGCGCTGTGGCACTACCCGTCGTGCATCCCACTCAGCCGCGGCCGCTTGGCGCTGCGCACGAAGTTCATTGTCTATGCCGTACTCTGCGTGTTGCTGCTCGCCGCACTGATCGCCTACAAGCCGGTTGCCGCGCTAATCGTCTTCGTCGTTCCGATGCTGTTGATGCTCTACATGCTCAAGTACGCTGCCTACGCGCATCACAGCGGCTTGCCGATCGGCGATGACTTCTCCGCGTCGCGTACGAACACCGGCAAGCTCTATAACTGGCTGACCTGGAATGCCGGTTACCACGCCGCGCATCACATCCGCCAGGCGCTGCATTGGAGCGAGCTACCCGCCTTTCATGCCGAACTCGCACATCGAATGCCCGCTCAATTGCAGGGCAACCGGTGGGGAAGCCAGTTCTCGGGCGCAGACAGGCGCGCCCGGCCCCAGCCTCGCTAAACGTACCGAATGTATCGAACGTTTTTCTCGCGAGCTTAATTTCTCTCTACACGCACACACGAGGACATCGACAAATGACAGCACGCGAAATCGACTCGCGCCAAGCCGCGCGTCAATTGGTCAAGGAAAGCATCGACCCGGCCCTTTGGGAAGACAACGAGGCATTCACACGCCGGCTCGTCAAAGAGACGGTCCTCACGCATCATCTGCACCGCCATCCGATTCTCGATGCTTGGCGCAATCATCAGTTCACGCTCGATGGCATCCGTCTCGTGCATATGGAAGTGCGCGCGGCATTTCTCGAAGTGTTCAGCGAATCGCTGTTGAGGCTGATGCAAACCGCTTCGCAACTGGAGCCGACGCTCGGATACAAAGCGAAGTTATCGGCGCGCTTTCTCGTTCAGCTGAACGTGCTCGACGAAATCGGCTTCGAGCTCGGCGGCTCCGACAATGGCCGATATGTCGGCCATCCATCATTCGCGCATTACTGGCTGCTGGCCGATGCGATGAACACGCTCGGCCTGACCGAGGCGCAATGGCGCGAGCATGTGCCGTCTCCCGAAGCGCGTGCCACGCGTGCGACGCTCGACAACAATCAGAACGACCATCTGCTGCTCGCCACACTGCTTGCCTGTATAGAAACGGTATTCATGCCGTACTACACGCCGTGGGCGCACAACAGCATCCATGTTTGCCCGGCGCTGAGCGCGCCACACGGTTATCACTCAGTGCATATCGAAGACGAGCACGGCCATTCAGTCGACGACGATCATTCCGAAGACAGCTGGTACATCGTGCGCCAAGCACTCACGTCCACACGCCGCGATGAACTCCAGCGCTTCACCGTCTCGTTGCTCGATACCTGGGCGACACTCTTCGATTCGCTGCTTGCACGCGGCACGGCGCAATAATGCGAAACGACGCTGCCGGGCCGCGGAACGAGTCGGCACGCGATCACGGGCATGCGCCGGCGGCCGCTATCATCGGCGCGGCCTGCCGCTTTCCCGGCGCGGACTCTATCGACGAATACTGGCAGTTGCTGCTGGCCGGCCGCGCCGTTGCGGCCGATCCCGATGCCGAGCGGGTCGATCTCTGGTCGGCGCTGAGCGATGCCCGCCTTGCCTCGCGCGTGAGCACGCTCAAAGGCGGCTACTTGCGCGACATCGCGGGGTTCGATGCCGATCATTTCGGCATCGCGCCGCGTGAAGCGGCCAAGCTCGATCCGCAGCAGCGCTTGTTGCTGAGCGTCACACACGATGCGCTCGAAGACGCGGGGCTCACGCGCGCTGCGCTGCGCGCGATGTCGGTGGGTGTGTTCATCGGCGCGGGCAGCAACGACCACATGATGCTGGCGAGCCGAAGCCGCGACACCATTGATGCCTATCATGGCATAGGTAATTCGCACAGCCTCCTTGCCAATCGCATTTCGTACTACTACAACCTCAAAGGGCCGAGCTTCACCGTCGATACCGCTTGCTCTTCATCGCTTTCTGCGCTGCATATGGCACAGCTTGCGCTCGCGCATGACGACATTGATCTGGCAATCGTCGGTGGGGTCAACATCATCGTCTCGCCCGACCTGACGCTTGCATTTTCGCAAGCGGGCATGCTTTCGCCCTCGGGCAGATGCAATACATTCAGCGCGCATGCTGATGGCTATGGCCGAGCCGAAGGCGTAGGCGTCATCGTGCTTGCCGCGGCCGGGAGCCCATTGCTCGCCGACGCGCAGCCGCGATGCCTGATCCTTTCAGCCGCCGTCAATCAGGATGGCCGCAGTAACGGCATCACCGCGCCGAACGGCGTTAGCCAGCGCGAGGTCATTTGCGCCGCGATGAAGCGCGCCGGCGTCGGCCCTACCGACATTGCCTATGTCGAAACGCACGGCACCGGCACGAAACTCGGCGATGCGATCGAATTCAATGCGCTGCGCGATGTCTTCGCGGCCGAGCCAAGCGCGCGGTGCCATGTGGGCTCGGCTAAAGCCAACGTCGGGCACATGGAAGCGGCGGCAGGCATGGGCGGGCTTATCAAGGCGATGCTGATGCTCGAGCACCGCACCATCGTGGCGCATGCCGTCGAGCCGCCGTATAACGAATTCATCGACCAGGCACGAGGCCGACTGCAGATCACGCAGTCGTCGTTGCCGCTTCGGGAAGGCGGCTGTATCGGCGTGAGTTCGTTCGGCTTCGGCGGCTCGAATGCGCACGCGATTCTCGCTCGCGCACCCGGGCGAAGGGTCGATGACGAAGTGCGTGAACAGCATCCCGCATTGCTGCTGTTATCGACGCATGATGCCCAGTTGGCACAGGCCGATGCGCGGCGCCTCGCCGATCAGATCGAGGCTGGCCGTGTGCCGCTTTCGGGAGTCGCCAGTGCGCTGGCGTATCGGCGCGACGCTTTGCGTCATCGCACGGCAATTGTCGCCGCCGATCGCGAGAGTGCCATTCGGCAACTGCGCGCGCTCGATGTCGCACACGTGCACGCATCGCGGCCACATGCACCCCGCGTCGCCTTCGTGTTCACGGGACAAGGCAGCCAGTATGCAGGCATGGGCGCGCAATTGTACGCCTGCAACGCAGTGTTTCGCGACGCATATGACGAGTGCGCCACGCACATCGAACGCCACTCCGGCTTCGGCATCAACGCGCTGCTTCATGGTGGCGAAGCCGGTGCCGAACGCATGCTTGCGGACACGCATCTGGCCCAGCTCGCGCTCTTTTGTCTCGAGCATGCGCTTGCGCGTTTGCTGATGTCCGCGGGAATCGAGCCCGTGGCGATGATCGGACACAGCCTCGGCGAGCTCGTCGCGCAGGCCGTGGCCGGCATGTTCGATCTGGGCGACGCTGTCGCGCTCGTGCACGAGCGCGCTCGTCTGATGCAGGCGCATGGCCCAGCGGGCGCAATGACGAGCGTATTCGCCACCGAGGCATCCGTGCGTTCGTTGATTGCACATTCGCGCTTGCCGGTGCATCTTTGCGCGGTCAACGGCGCGACGTCGGTCACTATCAGCGGTGAGCAGAGCGCGATCGAATCGTTCGAAGCGACGCTTGCCGCGCAAAGCATTCTTGCGCGGCGGCTGCCGTCGCGCCATGCGTTTCATACGCCTGGGCTCGGCACCGCAGCGCAAGCGCTCGGCGCATTCACGCGATCGATCGCTGCGCGGCCCGCCCGCGTGCCAGTGGTATCGAACCTCGATGGGACGCTGCTCGATACGCTGTCGCCGGGTTCCGACTACTGGAGCCGTCAACTGCTCGCGCCCGTCGCCTTCGCGCAGGGCATCGATACGCTCATTGCACAAAAGATCGATGTTTTCGTCGAACTCGGCCCCGATCGTTCGTTGTCCAAACTCATTTCGCGCGATCACCGTGCGGCCGGCGTCGACGCATTTTCGCTGCTGCAACGCGGCCACGATGATGTCACCGAATGCCTCACCGCGTTCGGGCGGCTCTTCGCATGTGGTTGCGATTTAAAACTTGATGCGATCGTACCGCGCACCGCATATGCGAGTTTGCCGGCCCGCACGTTGCGCTCGCAACGTTTCTGGGCATTCGCACAGGCAACGCAGGTCGATGCGGAAAAAGCGGCACACGTATCGACAAGTCGTCCAAGTCAAACCAATTCATCGCCGCTGCCATCGACGCAACGCAGCGTCGTGGCGCTTCAACTCGATGTGATGCAAAGCCAATTGGCCTTGCTCGCGTCGAAGCGCGCTCAGCCCGCGCAATCGAAAGAGGATAGTCATGCCTGACGTGCACCCCGAAACCACTATCGCACGCATCGTCGAGCACATCGTCGGCGAACTCGCGCACAGTCTTGGTCAGCAAGCGGCGCATATCGATCCGCACTGCCCGTTTGTCGATATGGGCGCCGATTCGCTGATCCTCGCCGAAACGTTGCAGGACATCAATCGCCGGTATCGGGTCATGCTTTCGGTCGGCGAAATGTATGAAAGCGTGAACACGATCGATAAGGTCGCCCGCTATCTGCATGCGAACGGGCAATACGAGGAGGCGCTGTCGACCTCCGTTCCGACTGACGTTGTGGTATCGACGCGCGCCGAAGCGCAAGCCGAAGCGGTGCCGATGGCAATGCAAACCGAATCCGGGACGCAAGCCGAAACCGAAACAGATCCGATCGAACAAATCGTCCGGCGCCAACTCGAACTGATGGAGCGCCAACTCGCGCTACTGAGCGGCACGGCAAAGGCACCGACCGTCATCGCGCGGGCGCCGGCTTCGACACGTGTCGCTGCACCACCTGCCGTATCGCCTGCTGCGCCAGCTTCGATGCCGGCTGATGCCTCACCGCCAGAGCCGACGGGACGCGATCGATTCAGTGCCTTCGCTGTGCGCCTGGAAGCCGATCAACGCAGCGAGGATGCGAAAAAAGTCGCGCATATCGCCGCGTTGGCTGAGCAGCACAACGCTCGCACTCCGACCTCGAAACGCGCTGCGCAAGACTACCGGCGCAGCCTGGCCGACAACCGTGTATCGGCAGGCTTTCGCCCGTTGCTCAAGGAGCTTGTCTATCCCGTGCTGGCCGAGGCGGCGCAAGGCGCGCATCTCGTCGATGTCGATGGCAACCGTTACCTCGACTTCACGATGGGCTTCGGCGTGCATTTATTTGGACACGCACCCTCGTTCGTCATGGAGCGCGTGCGCTCGCAACTCGATCGCGGTATGCCCATCGGTCCGCAGTCCCCTATGGCGGGCCGAGTAGCCGAACTCATCGCCGAGTTGACCGGTCACGAGCGGGTCGTGTTCTGCAACTCGGGCACCGAAGCGACGATGACCGCCGTGCGATTGGCACGGCTCGCGGCGGGTCGCGACAAGCTTGTCATCTTCAAGCACTCCTACCACGGCAGCTTCGATGCGTTCCTCGCGCGCAGCGCGGCGCACGGCATCACGCGGCCCGCGAGCCCGGGCACACCGGAATCGCTCGTGGCCGATACGATCGTCCTCGATTACTGCGAGCGCGCATCGCTCGATTACATCGCCGCGCATCATGAGCAAATCGGAGTCGTGATGGTCGAGCCGGTGCAAAGCCGCGCACCGTCCGTCGATCCAAAGGCGTTCCTTGCGCAGTTGCGTGAGATCACGCGCGCGCATGGCATTGCGCTGATTTTCGACGAGGTGATTAGCGGCTTTCGTTGTGCGCGCGGCGGCGCACAGGAATATTTCGGGGTGCGCGCCGATCTTTGCACCTACGGCAAGATCATCGGTGGCGGCATGCCGATTGGCGTCGTCGCTGGCACGGCTGCCTGCATGGACGGCATCGATGGAGGCTGGTGGCAATTCGGTGACAACAGTTATCCCGAGAAGCCAACGATCTTCTTCGCCGGCACGTTTTCGAAACATCCATTGACGATGGCAGCGTCGCTTGCAGTGCTCGAACATCTCGCGCAGATAGAGCAGACCGATCCGAACTTTTATCCGCGCTTGAACGAGGCCACACGCGTGTTGGCCGAGCGCTTGATCGCGGTGTTCGAAGAGCTCGGTGTCGATATCACCATCGAGCAGTTCAGTTCGCTCTTTCGCTTCGCGTCGAACGGCAACCTCGATCTGTTCTTCTACCACCTGCTTGCCAACGGCATCTATATCTGGGAAGGTCGCAACTGCTTCGTGTCGGCAGCGCATTCGGCGCAAGACATCGACCGACTCGTCGACACCGTGCGTGACATCTGCCGCACGCTGGCGCCGCTCGAACTGATTCCACTCGTCGAAACGAAGACCGCCGCCGTCGATGCGAAAGGCGCGCGCGACGTGTCCGCGGTGTCCGCGGTGCCGGAAAGCGAACCCATTGCGCTATCAGACGCGCAACAGCGGTTTTTCGCACTCGAGCGCTCGCGTCCGGAGGGGCGCATAGCGAACAACGTGTCGTTCGCGTTCCGCTTTGATGAACCCGTCGATGCCGAGCGACTCGTCGCCTGCACCGAAGATGCGATTCGGGCGCATGACGCGCTCGGCGCGCGCTTCGATCTCGACTCGCGCGTGCAAACCCTCGGTGTGGCGAACGCATTCGAAATCGAGCGCATCGGTCACACCCGGGCACCGGACGCAGCATTTGCCATCGACCTCGCGAACCGCGAACAAGTCCGTCCGCTACTGATGGAAAACGGGCAAAACGCGCGCGCGCAGTTGCATACGTTCGCACGTGGCGAAGCGTTGCTGACGCTGTCGCTGCATCATCTGGCCTGCGACGGCTGGAGCCTCGGCGTGCTGCTCGATGAAATCGCACGCCGTTACAACGGTGCGCAACCGAAGCCGGCCGCCTCTTACCACGCATGGATCACGCAGGAAGCGGCCTATCGCACCAGCGAGCGATACACGGCGGACCTGCACTATTGGACCGAGGCCGTCGAACGCGCGATTGCCTACCGTGCACAGGCCGCATCAAGCCCAGTTGGCCATAGCGATGCGATATCGGCGCGGCCGGGCGCACGCGCGAACGTCACGCTCGACGCCACGCTGAGTGAGAAGGTCTCGATGCAAGCGAAGCGCAGCGGCGTGACGACGTTCACCTGGCTGCTCGCTTGCGTTCAGTCATTGCTGAGCCGCGTCTATTCCGGCCGCGCGCCGATCATCGGCTTGCCGTTTGCCAACCGCACGGCGGCATCGCGCGAGCTGATCGGCAATTGCGTGAATCTCCCCTTCGTCGTACCGACGTCGGATGCAAGCGCGCCGTTCGACGACGTGCTCGCCACTGCCCGCAAAGTCATGAGCGAGCTGATGAGTCATTCGCGTTTTCCGTATCACATGCTCTGCGACCTTTATCGCACGCATTCGCCCGATCGCAGCGGGCAACCTGTCGAAGTCACGTTCAACGTCGAACCGCTTACGCAGATGCCATCGTTCGGCGGCAGTACCCCTGTTCTCGTTGCCCCTGTCAATCGGTGGATCGAATTCGATCTGATGTTCAACGTTTTTCTGCTGCCCGATGGCATCCGTATCGAACTCGACTACAACAGCGATCTGTTGAGCGCGGAGCTTGCCTATGGATGGCTCTATTTGCTTGCGAAACTCATCGAAAACGAAGCAAGCGTGGCGACGCAGCCTTCCGCTCTGCCCGCTTGACGTCATCAGACACCGGAGAAGATCGCCATGCCTGACTCGCCTCTCGCAAGCCGCTTTGCACAGACGCCCGCGCCGCTGCGCGTTCCGCTTTTGACGGACTACATCGTCGGGCAGCTCTGCGAAGCCTTGTTTATCGAAAACGACGCTGCCGTCGTGCACGCGCATTCGCGCTTTGCTGCCCTCGGCATCGATTCGAAACGTGCACTCGCTCTGAAGGAAGATCTGGAGGAAGCCCTCGGCCAGATGCTTTCCGTCACGCTTCTGTTCGATTACCCGACACCCGAGCGGCTGGCCACGCATCTCGTCGACACGATGTCGGCCACAACAGATGCTAAGGAGTCCGAACCAACGCGCGACGCACCCGACGACGGCTTCGAGTCACGTTTGCGAGACACCTTCAACAAGTACGGCGTGTAAGCCGGCGATTGATCCATGACATCTCATTCAAGCGATCTGGTCCGCGCATTCAAGGTCATCGAACAGCTCGAAGACAAACTCGATGCCATCAGCGAAGCGCACGCGCAACCCATCGCCATCGTCGGCATGGCCTGCCGCTTTCCCGGTGCGGAGAACCTCGATGCTTATTGGGACTTGCTTTGCGAAGGACGCGAAGCAGTGTCGGACGTGCCGCCAGAGCGCTGGGATATCGACGCGCTCTATCACGCCGACCCCGACGCACCCGGCAAGATGTCGACACGCCGAGGCGGTTTCATCGACGGCGTCGACCTGTTCGACGCAGCATTTTTTAATATTTCCCCTCGCGAAGCGGCATTGATGGACCCGCAGCAGCGCTTGCTGCTCGAACTGTCCTGGAGCGCGCTCGAGCACGCCGCCATTGCCCCCACCAGCCTCGAAGGCTCGGACGCAGGTGTGTTCGCCGGTGTCACCTGCTCCGACTATATGCGTATGGCCGCGCAGAACCCGGCGAATCTGAACGCCTACTGGGGCACTGGCAGTGTGTCGAGCGTTATCGCGGGGCGCATTGCCTACACGCTCGGGCTGCATGGACCGTGCGTTTCGATCGATACCGCCTGTTCGTCGGCGCTCGTTGCCATTCATCATGCGGTGCGAAGCTTGCGCACCGGCGAATGCGGCATCGCGCTTGCGGTCAGTGCGAACCTGGTGCTCGCGCCCGAAGCGACGATTGCATTCTCAAAAGCACGCATGATGTCGCCCGACGGCCGCTGCCAGACGTTCGACGAACGCGCCAACGGCTATGTTCGCTCGGAAGGCGCCGCGGCGCTCGTGCTCAAAACACTGCAACGTGCGCGCGCAGACGGTGACCGCATACACGCCATCATCCGCGGCAGCGCGATCAATCAGGATGGTGCAAGTTCGGGATTGACGGTGCCCAATGGTCTCGCCCAAGCCGCGTTGATTCGTCGCGCGCTCGAGGATGGCCGCGTCAAACCAGAGGAAGTCGGCTACATCGAGGCACACGGCACCGGCACGCCGCTTGGCGATCCAATCGAAGTACAGGCATTGGGTGACGTGTTCCGTGCGAGCCATAGCCCGCGTGACCCGGTGTACCTTGGCTCCGTGAAAAGCCTGATCGGCCACCTTGAACTCGCGGCCGGCATGGCCGGCGTCATCAAGCTTGTCTTGTCGCTCGAACACGACACGATTCCCGGTTACCCTCGGTTAGGACAACTCAATTCCCGCGTCGCGTGGGAGCAACTGCCGTTGTCGGTCGTGCGCGAACCTGTAGCCTGGCCGGTCGCGCGCCGCATCGGCGGAGTGAGCAGCTTTGGATTCAGCGGCACCAACGCCCATGTCGTGATCGAAGGCGCGCCGTATATGGCGCACGCTGACGGCGCGACTTCGACCGAAAGCGCCCAGCAACCCCTGCATTTGCTTTGCCTTTCCGCTCGCAGTGAAACGGCGCTGACCGCACTCGCACACCGGTACGCCGACTATCTCACCAAGGAGCCAACGCTCGATATCGATGCAGTCTGCTATACGGCGGCGAACGGCCGAGCGCATTTGCCACATCGCCTCGCGGTGACAGCGTCAAATGCTGCGGAGTTCGCAGCGCATCTTCGTCACATCGAAGCGGTCGCACCACCCGCGCTCGCCCGGAATATCGCCCCGGCAGTCGAGCCGTTCGTCGTTTTCGCGTTTTCGGGCCAAGGCGCGCAGTACAGCGGGATGGCACATAGCCTCTATGAATTCCATCCCGTTTTCCGCGATGCGATCGACCAATGCGCCGCGGCGCTTGTCAATGAACTCGACGTGCCGTTATGCGACGTGCTCTGGGGCGGCGCAACGCATCGGCTTTCGGAAACTCGCTATACGCAGCCAAGCCTTTTCGCAGTCGAGTATGCATTGGCACGGCTATGGCAAAGCTGGGGCGTGAAGCCCGCTTTCGTCGTCGGTCACAGCATCGGCGAATTCGCGGCCGCATGCATCGCCGATGTCTTTAGCGTCGAGGACGGCGCACGGTTGGTGGCCGCGCGTGGCCGGCTGATGCAGGCATTGCCCGCGGGCGGTGCGATGGCAGCGCTCGCGGCGCCGCGTGAAGCCGTCGCCGCAGCCATCATCGGCTTCGAGGGCGAGTTGTCAATTGCCGCGTGCAATGCGCCAATGCAAACGGTCCTCTCCGGCAAGCGCGAGGCGCTGCTCACCGCCTGCCAGCGCCTTCGGGACACGCTTGGCATCGACGAGCCACGGCTGCTCGATGTCTCGCACGCGTTTCATTCGCCGCTGATGCGCCCGATGCTGGAGGCGTTTCGCGAGGTAGCCAATTCCGTCTCGTATGCACCCGCAAACTGCGGCTTTGTGTCCACGGTAACCGGAGCGCTCGCAACCGATATCGTTAGTACACCGAACTATTGGGTCGATCACGTGCTCGCGCCAGTCGACTTCGCGCGCGCAATGGCCACACTCGCCGAACATCGGGCCGCTATCGTGCTCGAAATCGGCCCCGGTACGACGCTGGCCGCGCTGGCACGCGCTTGCACGATCGAGCAACCCGTTCACGCAATCGCGTCGCTGCGTCGCGGCAGCGGTGACTGGCAGACACTGCTCGCGGCACTCGGCCAACTGTTTGTCGCTGGCGTGCACGCCGATTGGCGGCGCGCGGGCCGACTCGAGCAGCCCGCGCCGCAGCGGCTGGTACTGCCCGGTTATCCGTTCGAACGGGTACGGCATTGGTTGCCCGAGACACCGGCAACGCACGCCGGCTCGGAGCTTGCGCTTACCGTCGCAAGTGCACGCGCCGCTCACCCCCTGCTGGGGAACCCTGTTCGAGCCGCTGTGATCGGGCCCGACGAGGCGCTCTTTCAATCACTGCTGTCAACGCGCGAGCGCGCGTTTTTACGCGATCACCGCGTCTACGGCAAGATCGTCGTGCCGGCGGCCGCGTATCTCGACATGGCACTTGCCGCAGCCGCAGCGCAGTATCCAGACCGCGAAACAACGCTGATCGACGTATCGATCCAGGCAGCGTTGGTGCTCGCACAAGAGCGGCCAACGCTCGTACAAACGGTGCTGACGCGCAGCGTCGATACGCGTCGCTTCGCGTGGCGCATCGTCAGCCTTCCGGGCGAGTCCATCGACGACGGCGATACCGATGCGTCGGCCTCCGCTGAGTGGCGGGTACACGTATCGGGCGAACTCGACCCGGCGCTATCGACAGCGCACAGCCAGACCCACCGCGCGCAAGCACAGATCGACTTGACGGCGTTATCGTCACGGTTTGCGCGTGCCGGCACGTCGATCGACGTCGATGCCTTTTACGAACGCTACGCTGCGCTCGGGCTCGACTACGGCCCCGCGTTTCGCAGCGTACGCAGCGTTTCGCGTATCGCGGCGGAGCGTGCAAGCCTCGCTTGCGTCGCGGTCGCTGCGGCGGACCTGAACCGGCATGTGATTCATCCGGCCCTACTCGACGGTTGCTTTCAGGCCGTTGGCGCGATCTTCCCCGATCTCGGCGCGGATATCGCTTACCTTCCGGTCGCTGTCGAACGCCTAAGCGTGCACGGCACCGTCGGCAGCGAACTATGGAGCCACGCCGTCGCGCGCGAGCGCACGCCAGGCGACACACGCGTCACGGCCGACCTCCGCTTGTACGACGGCGGTGGGCGCTTGATTGCGTCGATCGAAGGCCTTCAGGCCGTGCCGGTGGACCGCCGCGCACTGACGTTCGCCACGGCCGCATGGAAGCGGATGCTCTATAGCCGCAATTGGATGCCGCAGCCCCGTCCTGCTTCAATGAAGCGAGCCGACATTGGCGGCGGTTGGCTGTTACTCGCCGACCGCACGCCGCGTGCGCGGCAACTTGCCGATGCATTGACTCGTCGCGATCAGATCGTCGTGCTGATCGATCGTGAGGAGTCCGAACGAATGACACGCGGCGACATCACGCATACGATCGAAGCACGCTTCACGCAGCACAAAATACCGCTTGCGGGCGTGGTTCTCCTGTCTTCCACAGAGAGCGAGGCCGGGCGCGATATTCAGGACAACGAAGTAACCGACGCATTCGAGCGGGCGCAAGCCCAGACCTGTATGCGCGCGCTGGCCCTCACGCAAGCGCTCGGCACGCTCCAGCACGAAGCCACCGCCCCGCGTCTTTGGTTCGTAACCGCCGGCGCCCAGACGGTCGATGGCGAAGGTCCAGCCGATGCCGTACAAGCGATGCTATGGGGTCTCGCGCGCACGGCAGCACTCGAATATCCGTCGCTCCGCTGCACTTGCATCGATCTGCCGCCACACGAGAGCGCGTTGCCGTCCGATCTCGTGGACGAATTGCTGGCCCCCGCCGCCGAGCCGCAGATCGCATATCGACGTGCACGTCGCTATGTCGCGCGACTTGCGGCACTTAAGTCGCTGCCGCGCGCGCATCTGCTTACGAGGCCCAAGGACGCCTTCCGTCTGCGGGCAACCGAGTACGGCGCATTCGATCGGCTCGCGTTGATTCCATTCGAACGTATCACGCCGAGCGATCAGGAAGTCGAGATCGAAGTCTGTGCATCGGCGCTGAACTTCAAGGATGTCCTCTTTAGCCTCGGCATGCTGCGCGAATTCAGCGAACGTCATGGCATTATTGCCGCGCTCGATCAGCCGCTCGGATTCGAATGCGCCGGAAAGATCGTACGCATCGGCGCTGGCGTGCGGCATCTCCGCGTGGGCGACGACGTCGTCGCGATGGCGCCATCGGCAATGTCGAGCCATGTCGTCATCGACAGCCGACTCGTGCATCGCAAGCCCGCTGCCATCAGCTTCGAAGCGGCAGCGGCGTTGCCTACCGTATTCATGACGGCGATCCACAGCCTCGAGCGCCTCGCGCATATCCAACCGGGCGAGCGCGTATTGATTCACGCTTGCGCGGGCGGTGTCGGCCAAGCTGCGCTGCAAATCGCGCAGCGTGCCGGTGCGATCGTCTATGGCACCGCAAGCCCCGCGAAATGGGATGTCCTCAAACGCCAGGGCGTGGCGCACGTCATGCACTCGCGCAACGTTGAGTTCGCCGGCGAGATCATGCGCGTCACTCAAGGCCATGGCGTCGATATCGTCGTCAATAGCTTGAGTGGGCCGTTCATAGAGAAGAGCGCCGACGTGCTGGCACCGGGCGGACGTTTCATCGAGATCGGCAAAATCGGCATCTGGAGCGCCGAACAGATGGCAGCCTATCGCCCGGACATCGTCTATCGGTCGTTCGATCTCGGCGAACTCGACGACACGGCCGGCGGCTTGCAAGCCGACTTGCTCGGCGAAGTCATGCGTCGAATCGATGCCGGCGAACTGCACCCGCTACCCAGCAAAGCGTTCCCGATTGAGCGTGCTGACGCCGCCTTCCGATACCTGGCGCAGGCCAACCAAATCGGCAAGGTCGTACTGACTGTTAGCAGTCCTAACGAAATATCGGCGCCGTCGACAGATACGGTCCGTTCCGATCGCAGCTATCTCGTGACAGGCGGGCTCGGCACACTCGGTCGCGAAGTCGCCAAGTGGCTCGCGGCGCGCGGCGCACGCCAGATCGTGCTGGCGAGCCGGCACCCTGTTGAAAGCGCAGTTGAATCGCTCGCAACCGAACTGGGCGATGCTCAACTATTCGCATGGCCAGTGGACGTGGCGGATGCGGCAAGCGTGGCATCGCTGATCGATCGCATGAAACGCGAGTTGTTGCCGCTCGCAGGCATCGTTCACGCGGCAGGACTGCTTGAAGACGGCACGCTTGCGAATCAGGGCTGGCCGCAATTCGAGCGCGTACTGACCGCGAAGGCCGCCGGCGCGTGGCATTTGCATCGCGCCACGCAGCACTTGCGACTCGATTTATTCGTGATGTTTTCCTCGATCGCATCGGTGTTCGGTGCGCCGGGTCAAGCGAATTACGCCGCCGCCAACGCCAGCCTCGATGCGCTCGCGCACTATCGCCGCGCACAGGGGCTCCCGGCAACATCGATCAATTGGGGCCCGTGGGACGCGGGCGGCATGGCCGAGCGCACCCGCGTGGCCAATGAAGCGCGCTTTGCGGCAGTCGGCCTTAGACGGCTGTCGGTGACAGATGGCGTAGAGATTCTCGAGTACGCGGCGCTTAGCGATCTCGCGCAAGTCGTCGTCGCCGACGTCGCATGGGAGCGTTTCATGCGCACGGCCGTCCAGCCCGAGTCCGCGGCGTTTTATGCGCTCGTCGGCCAGCCTCCGGCACCGGGTCAGGCGAGTAGCGGCAACGTGATCGCGAAGCTGCATCAAGCCGAGCCCGATGCGCGCGCCGCACTGCTGACCGAAGCATTGCGCGGCTTCATCGCTTCCGTCGTCGGGCTGCCATCGCCACAAATGATCGACAGCGCGACCCCGTTGCGCACGCTTGGCATCGATTCTCTGATGGCCGTCGAACTCAAGCACAAGCTCGAACAGGCGCTGCATTGCACCCTTGAAGCGGCTGTGCTCGTCGAGCATCCGACGCTGGACGCGCTGTGCGCCTATCTGCTCGATGTCGCACTCGCTGGCGCGCAGCCACAGCCTGCTGCCCGTTCTGCGGCACCCGCTTACGCCGATGAATCGTTAGGTGTACTAAGCGATGAAGTCATCGACATCGCGCACCGACGAATTGGCATTTGCCGTTGGCAAGCAAGCGAATCGGCACCGCTGGCCGTATGCGTGCACGGCATCCTCGACCAGGCGGCGATCTGGAACAACGTTGCGGTCGAACTCGTTTCGCACGGCATCGGTGTACTCGCACCGGACTTGCGCGGCCACGGCAGGTCGAGCCATGCCCCGGCTGGTGCGAGCCTGACCGCGCTCGACTTCGTGACCGATCTGGCCGATGTGCTCGAGCGCGAAGCGCTGACGGAGCCATTCATACTGATCGGCCATTCAACAGGCGCAGCCGTCTGCGCACTGTATGCGGCATTGCATCCCGAACGCGTCGCGCATCTCGTGATGATCGAACCGATTGCACCGACGCTGCGCAGCACGCTCGATCCGCTCGAACGAATCGCCACTGATTTGCGCTACCTCCGTACCGCACCGGAGCACCCCGTCTACCCCGACCTTCCAAGCGCCGCGCGCATGCTGTCGATCAATCATCCAAAGCTCGACGAAGCGTCGGCGCTTGCATTGGCGCGCCGCATTGCTGTCGACGTACCGGGCGGTGTCAGCTGGGCGTGGGACGCCCGGTTGCGCAATCAATTCGGCGTCGATCTGTCGCTTGCGTTCGACGAATATCTCGCGGTGCTGCGCTCGCTGCGTATGCCATCAACCCGCATCTACGGAAAATCGAGCGCGTTCGCGGACACACCGGCTCTGCTCGCTCCGCTTGTCGCGTTGCCTGCTTCGAGCCATGTGTTCATCGAGGGCGGCCACAACCTTCACACCGATGCGGCAACGGCACTCGCCGGGCACATCGCCGCGTGCTTCGATGCACGTTTCGACAAACTTACGCAGGAATAACACCATGCATAACTATTACGATGCGATACAGACACTGGCCGACGTGCCCGATCTGCATGGCAACGCTCCCGCACTGATCTTTGGGGAATGCACGGCTACCTATGACGAACTTTCAGCAAACGCGAACCGTGTTGCCAACGCGCTCGTCGATCTAGGTCTTGCCCCTGGCGCGCGCATCGCGTTCGTCGGGCTCGATAGCGAAAAGAGCTACGAACTGCTGTTCGGATGCGCCCGCGCCGGGATGGTGTTTGTGCCGATCAACTGGAAACTGGGTGTGGACGAAATTGCATTCGTTCTCGACGATGCCGAAACACAAGCGCTATTCGTCACGCCCGAGCTGGTCGAAGCTGCGCGCACGTGGTGTTCGAAGCTTGGCCGCGTGCGCACGGCCATCGTCATGGACAGCAGCACATCGCAGGAAGGGTTCATCGATTACTCGACATGGCGCGATGCCGCGTCGACCGAACGCCCGACATTCAGCGCGACGCCCGACGCACCAGTCGTGCAGGTCTATACGAGTGGAACCAGCGGCCGGCCGAAGGGCGTCGTGCTTGCGCACCGCGGCTTCCTCGATCTGATACGCGAGATCGTGCGGGCCGGTGACGAATTCATTTCATGGCGCCCGGGCGACGTCGGTTTGTTAGCACTGCCAACCTTTCATGTCGGCGGGCTCTGGTGGACCGTTCACAATCTCGTCAACGCTTCGGCGGGCGTCGTGCTCAAGGCATTCGGCGGCGCCGCTGCACTCGCCGCGATAGAACGTCATCGCATCACCAAGCTCGCATTCGTGCCGGCCATGCTGCAATTCGTGCTTTCGGAGCCTGCCGTCGCATCGACGAATCTGTCATCGGTGGACCTCATCATCTACGGCGGGTCACCGATGCCCGCGCCGCTGCTTGCGAAAGCGCAGTCGGTGTTTCGCTGCGACTTTGCGCAAAACTATGGCTTATCGGAAACGACGAATATGGCCATTTTCATGCCGCCAAGCGAACATGCGGCAATGAGCGGCGAGCGCGCGAGTGCGGCGGGCCGACCGCTCAGAGGTGTGCAATTGCGCATCGTCGACCGCGAGCGGCGAGACGTCGCGCCCCAGCAGCGCGGCGAGATCGTGTTTAACACGCCGAGCCGCATGCTCGAATACTGGAAGCGCCCGAAGGAAACAGCCGAAACCCTGTCGGACGGATGGATATTTACCGGCGATGCTGGTTATCTCGACGCTGACGGCTATCTGCATATCACCGACCGCATCAAGGACCTGATCATTTCGGCCGGCGAAAACATTTCTCCGGCCGAACTCGAGCAGGCGCTGCATATGCATCCGCAGATCGAAGAGGCCGCAGTCATCGGCATTCCAGATCGGCGCTGGGGAGAAGTCCCTGTTGCGTATGTGGTTACCAAGCCGGACTCTGGGTTGACCAAGGGCGACGTCATGGCGCACGCGCGCGCGCATATCGCCTCGTTCAAGATGCTTTATGACGTATTTCTTGTCGAACGCCTGCCGCGCAACTCGACCGGCAAAGTCTTGAAGCGCGTGCTGCGCGAGCCGCATTGGGTCGGCCACGATCGGCTGGTGAACTGAATGTTACCGACGTGCTACCGGTGCCAGCAGCGTTGCCCGCCCCGATTTCGATTGTTTTGCACGGCCGACAAATCATTTCACAGAATCAGTATTTATCCTGATTGCCCCGGCGCATAAAGTTACTCCTGTCGCAGCACTGATCGTCAGCGCCGCAATCAATCGACAGGAGCATCACCATGAAACGCACGCTTACCGCCGCAGTTTTGATTTCCCTCGCCGCTGCCAGCACCGCCGCATTTGCAGACGGCAGCATTGGCCGCTCGGGCTCGTACAACGATCAAGCATGGATTGGCACGAGCGCAAAGACCCGCGCGGAAGTGCGCGCCGAGTTGGTTGCCGCACAACGCGACGGCACGTTGCCTTCGATGAACAAGCAAAGCTATCCGAACATCGGGCTCGAAGGGCAAACTCAAGCCGCTCGTATCGCTGCGCAAGAAGGCAACGCGGGCGTATCGCTCGCCAATAAGTAACCGGTATGCACGGCGAACCAAGAGGCGCCACGATGTTCGACTACAGTTCATCGCTGCTCGATCATTGGGCCACCGACACGCCGCTCTGGGTTCCGTTCTCGCCGCGGCTGCAATCCGCCGCGGCGAGCGGAACGCCTAGGACGTCTAACGACGCGGAACACCGTCGCGCCACCGCTCCCAATGCGTCACGATGTCCTGGACGAGCGGATTACCGGCCAGATACAAGTTCGCGACAGCCGGACCAAATCCGCCCTGGTCTTGATAGTTGAGCAGGTTGTCGGCGCTCGTCTGCCCCGCGTAGGGACGATCGAAGTCCGATCCGGAACGCAGCACCGCAACGCGGTTTAGATCGACACGCTGCGCGCTCGCCGCACGCTTGAGCGCTTCATAGGTTGCGTTGTCTTCCTGCTGCGTCGTGCAGTAGACGCCCTTGCGGTCGGTCATGATCTTCGTCCATTCGCGCGCGCGCTCGCCGAGCAGTGTGCCGGACCACCAGGTGTCGCCCGCGAGGGTATCGCACTGAATGACGGCCGGTGGCCAATTTGCCGGACCATAGTTGTACTTGGCCCGCGCCGCCTGCGCTTGCGCGCTATCCGACAGCACGACATTGCGCGATAACGCAAACGCGGCGTCGGCAAGATCGGTGTTCAGCTTGAATACTTCGGTGCGATAGTCGAGCGGCGGCTTTTGCGTCGGACTTTTCGTATTGATGCCGAGATAACCGGTTTTCCACCCGGCCGGGATTTCACGGCCGTCGAGTTCCCATTGAATGCCGAAATCAACGAGATATTTGGCCCATGCCGCGGAGCCAATCGTGCCTTGGGCCGGGTCGATGCCGGCAATACCTGCCACCAGGAAGTAGGTGTGCCGCAAATCGAAACGTTGCGAGAAAGCCAATGCCATGATCGACGCGGCCGCATTCGCGTGGCCCATACCCGTCGTCATCACGCAAACCGCCTGCGCATTGCAATGCACGTCGGGATAATCGGGCGACAGCCCTGCGATCTTCACCGCCTTCCACGGGCCGAGATGATCGAGCCATACCTGCCCTTCGGGCCCGAACATCGAAATAATCATTACCTTGACTGGGTGGCCATGGGAATCGGATTCGGAAAAACTATCGGCACTGTCTTGCGCGTTGGAGGCCGTCGCAGCACATGCTGCAAGTGCCAACGCGCCGATCGACAAAATGGAGCGAGTAAGCATAGACGTTCCTTCTGATTCGAAAATGTTGAGAAGAAAACCGCTAGCCACTGCGGGTACCACTGACGTTTGGAGACGTCAGCCGGCACAGAGTACTACTGAGTTGGACAACAAAGCACTATTCGCTTGAGTTCCAAGTTACGACGCTGGCCTACACGATGACGCTGGTCTGCGGCTCGAACACGGAAAATGCCCCGGCTTCGCCCAAGACCTCCTTCAGCTCGCGCTCCACGGTGCGACAAAGCATTGAAATCGGCACGTCATTGGCGCCGCCCTCGAACGGGTTCTCGGTGCTACAGCCGACCTGTTCCAGCGAGGTGTACATCCACGACACCATCACACTGAAAGGAACGACGAGCCAAATCATGTTGCCATGCATGAGCCCGGTGACGCCATCGTTAAGCTTGTTGAACTCTTGCAGCAAGCCAAACGGAAAAATGAGGCAAAAGAACCGCACGAACAATGTGTTCACCGTTGCGTACTGACGAGGATAAGGAAAATTTTTGAGTTGCTCGGCTTTGGCCTGCTGCGTAATCAAATCCCGAAGCGCCCGTTCCATTTCCATGTAGAAGTTGCTGCTGATCCGCCCGGATGCAAGTAATCGGCTGATCGCGGCACTCTGCAAGCTGATGACCGTGGCGGCCTTGTTCACACTTGATAGAACTTGCGTAAGCTCGGCTTTCGGCAAATACGCCGGCAACACGTCTTCAATTGCCACTTCCCGCTCGGGAATCCGATAGAAGCGTTGATATTCGATATTGAATGACCGGTTCATACTTTCCCAGACGCGCGGTTGCCTAAGTTCATAACGTAACGCCGTCAGCCACGCGAAATGCCGGTATATCAGCTCTTTCGAGCGTTCGAAATCGTCGGGAAAATCTCTTGCGATCATGCCCCAGACCCGACTCGCGCTCAAGATCGAAGTCCAAACAGCTTGCGCTTCCATCGCGCGATTGTAAGTCTGGACGTTCTTGAATCCGACCACGAACGAGGTGGCGGTGCCGAGCAACGCAACAACCGTCATCGGTATGGACAACCAGGCAAGACCAAAAAATTTATAGAGAATAACTGGCACGCTCGCCCAAAGAGCGAGCCCGTAAATCTGCCTCCTGGTCCAGATAAGGAACTCAGAAAACTTGTACGATTTTCCCAGATGCATGACGATTGGAGCGGCAAACCGCCCAGAATAGGAGTGGCTAATCCGTCAGGAATGCGGGCTCGTGCGCAGCGGTCTCGACATCAATCGACCGTTGCTCATCACTGAGCGCGGCGGCTTCTGTTTCGACCATCGACTCGACCCCGAACCCCGCCAGGCGCCACGCGTCGATACCGCCGGCAAGCGGCAGTGCAAGCTTGACGCCGGCTAGCCGCAAGCGCTTGGCCATCCGCGCCGCGGATACGTCATTTGGACATGAACAATAGATGACTAGCGTCCGATTTGTGCCGTAGCGCGCAACCAGCTTCCGCAGCTTCCGTTCATCGGCAAGCACCGCGCCGGGGATGACCACCGGATCGAGCGTGCGCCGTTCGCGGGAGCGGATATCGAAGACGACGGGACGCGGGTTGCCCGCGAGTAGTGCATGCAACTCGCCCGCGCTGATCCGCGCTTTTTCGAGCGCTTTTGCCAACAGGATGCGCCGGCAATATCGATATGCGATATACGACGCGAGCACGATGCCAAGCAAGCCGAATGCTGGCCGGCCAAGCCGGGGGACCAGCGCAAATATCATGTCGATTTGCGAAGCGAATATTCCGCCGACGGCCAATCCAACCGATGCCCAAAGCGCGACGCCCACACAATCGTGCGAAACGAAGGAGCGCAATCTGACCGCCATCGCACCGCATAGCGGCACTGCAACGAGTGAGAGGCCGGGTACGAATCGCGCGACGATCAGGACTCGGACACCCCAGCGCCCAAAGAATCGCTCCGTCTTCCTGACGCATTTTTCGCGTGACAGCGACAGTTTGCAAACGGCATGAAGCGTGCGTTCACCATATCGCCTACCCCCCTGAAACCAAATCAGATCCCCAACCACACCACCGATAACAGCGGCGCCCAGCATCATGGCGAAATGCGACAACGTCGACGATAAAACAGTTGTGGCTATCGTAACGCCGGCCCCAACCGTGATCAGTGTCGGCATGACAGGCAGCGGCAAACCTAGCGAAGCGCCAAGCACATTGAGGAAGACGACCAACACTCCGTACCGCGCGATCAGTTCATGCGACAACATGGTCACCCTCCTTCTGGCTCGAGAGGCGCGATCAGGCTTTCATCAACCTGACGCCTGACAGTTCTTCCTCGGGCGAACGCCTCGTTTCTGATACAGCTTCCTTGACGGGGCCAGCGGTGTCGTCGATTTCCGGTCGATAGCGGTGCACGTCCCGCGTGACAAAGCCTATTTCGCGGCTGGGAATATCGAGCCACTCGGGGTGCCCTAACGAACGGCGAATATCCTCTAGACCGCTCGCCCAATGTTCGCGCATCGTATCCTTGCTGAATTCATAGTCCTTGTAGTGCCCCTCGAACGACTTGTTCTTGTAGATCAGATGCACGACGTTCACCGCGCTGCCATCGGCCGTTTTCTGCGCCTCCCGAATCAACGGATGAGCAAGCCGCACCTTCTCGGGAATGTGCTCGAGCAACGCCTTGATCATCTGCGCATGCTTCTGGTTCTGCGACATGAATGCCGTGATCGCCCGCGTGCGGCTCGAGTACTGAATATCTTTGGTACGCTCGCTGACGTCCAGAAAGTCGCCTGGCAGTTTGCCTCGAGAGCTCCACAGATCAACCTGGAAAACGAGCGTGTCCTTGTGCTGGCTTTCTTTGATGATCTCTGTGAGCGGGGTATTGGAAACAAGCCCTCCGTCCCAGTAAAACTCTCCATCGATTTCAACGGCCGGAAAACCCGGTGGCAACGCACCCGATGCAATGAAATGTTCCGGTGCCAGCCGCATCGTCGAATTGTCGAAATAGACGAGATTGCCCGTTCGCACGTTGACCGCTCCAACAGACACGCGAATGTTGCCGTCATTGATGCGATCGAAGTTGGCATATTTCAAAAGCGTTTCGCGCAATGCCGAGGTGTCGTAATGACTGACCTGATCGGGACGCTTCCTGATCAGACCTGCAAAAGGCGCGGGCATGCGTGGAGAAAAGAACCCCTGCTGACCTTCCAGCAGGGTGCGCGTGGCAGCCCACGCGCCTGACCACTTGCGCCCGATGTCTTCAAACCCGAGCCATGCGGGAATAAACGCGCCAACGTGCGACAAGGCATCCGCTGGTTGGCTGATGGTGTTCCAAAAGCCGCGCAGTGCCTCCGCTCGGTCCTCGGGTGCATTGCCTGCGATGATCGCGGTGTTCAGTGCACCAATGGATACCCCCGAGATCCGGGTCGGTTCGATACCGACTTCGGCGAGGCCTTCATAGACGCCCGCCTGATATGAGCCCAGTGCCCCGCCCCCTTGGAGCACGAGCCCGATTTCATGGTAAGGAGGCAGCTTCAGATGGTGGGGCTGCCGTAGCTTGTTACGCCGACTCGCATACATGTTCGTCTCCTTACTGCATGAACCAGCCGTGGCTGACCACAATAGACTGTCCGGTGAGCGCGTTCGACTCAAAACCGGCGAGGAATGCAACCGTGTTGGCGACATCCGCGAGCGATGTGAATCCACCGTCGACCGTCTCCCTCAACATCACGTCCTTCACCACTTGCTGCTCGGAAATCCCCAGCGCCTTCGCCTGTTCGGGAATCTGCTTGTCGACGAGCGGCGTTCTGACGAACCCTGGACACACGACGTTCGCGCGCACACCACGCGGCCCCCCCTCCTTCGCGACAACACGAGCGAGACCGAGCAGCCCGTGTTTTGCAGTCACATAGGCGGACTTGAGCTGCGACGCCTCGTGCGAGTGAACCGAGCCCATGTAGATCACTGCGCCACATCTGTTGGACGCATACATATGCTTGAGCGCGGCTTTGGTCGTGAGAAACGCACCGTCGAGGTGAATGGCCAGCATCTTCTTCCAGTCGGAAAATGCGTAGTCTTCGATCCGGTTGACGATCTGGATACCGGCATTGGACACGAGCACATCGAGGCCGCCCAGCCGGCTGACCGTTTCGGCAACGCCCGCATTGACCGCTTCTTCGCTGGTCACGTCCATGGCGACGGCGATCGCTTTGCCGCCCTTTGCAACGATGTCGTCAGCAACTCTTTGGGCGTTCGAGAGATTTAAATCCGCGATCACGGCCGTCGCGCCGTCTGCCGCGAGTTTGCGCGCGCACTGCTCACCAATACCGCTTGCCGCACCCGTGACGAGCGCAACTTTATCGTTCAATGACATAGGTCCTCCGCGAGAGATTACTGGTTGACTGCGAGTTTCATCGGCTCGGCCGGCGCGAGATAGTCGTAGGCCACTTCGCCGATATCAAGTGTGAGATTTGCAATGACATGGCGTGCGCCGATTACCTTGCGAACGGGAAGATCAGCGACCGATGCGAGTGCGTGCGGATGCAGCTCGAGCGCCGCGGGCCCTTCCCACGCGCCGGTGACTTCGACATCGCGCAAGAAGAAGCGCACCAGTTCGCAAATGCGCGCCGTTCCATCGACGTGCGGAATCACTTTGAGCAAATAATTCGGTGTGTCGGCGAGCTTGCGACGCTCGGCGGCCGTATCGATTGCGCGATACTTGTAGCCCATCGTTCCGGTGGCGATGCGCTGCGTGCCGTAGTCGAGCGTACCGAGCAGCGTATCCTTGCCATCGACGCACAATTTCGGTGACGCGAGCTTCTTGGGAAATCCCCAGATTTCCCGTCCGCCCGCAATAGGACCTTCGTCGTCCAGATACATAGCGTGCGTGAAGTTGGCGCGGTTCCCATCCTCATCGAGGACCGAGATCACCTGCCCGCTTTCCGTGTAGTCGCCGAACCCCGACGAATCGGGCATGCGAATGAATTCATAATGCACCGTCGCATTGTCGGCAATCAGGGGTTCCGGAACGACGGCCTTGAGCGCATCCATATCCGTCTCATACGAGACGATGAAGTACTCGCGATTGATGAAGCGAAAAGGCGGGCGCGGATATGCGGGATTGTGCACGGGCATCGCAAAGGCATTCTCGCGGATATCTTCTTCGGTCACGGGTCGATCCTCGGTTGGTGAAGTGCTGCGAACACGCGTTGCAACTGCGCTGCTGCCGAGACGAATGACATGCGTTCGCCTGGAGCAGTGAAGTCCGCTGCGCGCTTTCGCGCGATGCTTACGGTTGGCGTTACGGTTTCAGGCTGCCTGTGAGCGGCGAAGCCATTCGTCGAGGCCAATATGCCCCAGGCGCGCTTCGCCCAATGGCACCAGCGAATGCTCCTCGACGCGGCCGCCGAAGTATCGGGCCTCAGGATCACACACGACCTCACGCGGGTCGCCGATAGCCGACAGATACCGAGCGATGATTTCGTTGAACGGCGCGCGTTGCGCACCCGCGATCTCGACGATGCCGTTTCGCGGCGCGGCAAGCGCAACGTCGGCAACGATGGCAGCGACGTCATCTGCCGCGATCGGTTGGAACAGGCCGGGCGAGACCCTGACCGTATTGCCCTGCACGCTCGACGCGGCGATGCCGCCCAGGAATTCCAGAAACTGCGTCGAGCGGATGATCGTATAGGGAATGCCGGCCTTCTCGACCAGTTTCTCCTGCGCGACCTTGGCGCGGAAATAGCCGTTGTCGGGCGTCCGGTCCGTACCGACGATGGATAGCGCGACATGATGCTTGACGCCGGCTACGGCCTCCGCTGCGTGAATATTGCGGCCGGAGGCCTCGAAGAACTCGATCACCGCGTTATCTTCAAACGATGGCGAATTGGCGAGATCGATCACCACGTGCGCGCCGTTCATGGCCTCTTGAAGTCCTTCGCCCGTGATGCTGTTGATGCCGCTTTTGGGTGAGGCGGCGACGACCTCATGGCCGCCCTGGCGCAAAATGGCAACCGTCTTCGAGCCGATCAGGCCAGTGCCGCCGATGACAACGATCTTCATGATTCTCACTCCAGATGTCGTGAGCGGCGATGTGCCGCATGAAGTCATCGTAGTTGGACGCGGCTTGTCGCGGTAGACATGTACACAGACGCACGGTGTTGCCTCTGTGGCACCAATCGGAAGTCGAGCACCCTCGAGCGCCGGTCACACGAAAAATGCGCCGGTCTCGTCAGTCAACGACGGTCACGATATTGACAGTCCCTTGTCTGGCCATCTTTGCATACGGGCACAGGCGCTCTGTGTTTCGAACCAGCTCTTCGGCCACGCGCCGCTCGACACCCGGCATTTTGACCCGCAGGTCGACGACAAGCTCATATCCGCCATCCATGGGGTCGCGACCAAACGAAACCTGCGCTTCGACGACGGTGTCGTTCGTCTCCAGTCTGGCGCGTTGGCAGAGCAGATTCAGCGCGCCGTGAAAGCAAGCAGCAAAGCCCGCCGCGAACAATTGCTCGGGATTGGTCCCGTTTCCGGGCCCTCCGAGCTCCGGGGGCAACCGCAGTTCCATATTAAGATTGCCGTCGTCCGAACGCGCGACGCCGGACGCGCGGCCATGTCCCGTTTCGCCGCCGGAAACGGTGACTGTCGTTGTGTATAGCGGATGAAAATCCCGGCCTCGATATCTGTCGAGGAGCGATGCCGGGGGAGCTTGCAGTTTTTCCTTGTCCATCACGCATTCTCTATTTCTATGACGCTTGTTCGGACCTGGACCGAACGAGCGTTCGGAAATGGCAAACTGCCCGAACGATTTCTTCCCGAAAGCGGTCACCAACAACCGCGATCGTCGTCGCGCGCCTCAATTCCTGGTTAGACTACGGGGCAACGCCGTGCCCATGGTAGATGAGCGCGGATTGTAACGGAAGCGTCATTCACGGACTCGCGGTGTTTCCAATTGGGCACCAATCCAATTAGGACCAGCAATGGATCAATCGGATATATCCCCGCACGGCTTCAACGTCGGCTTCCCAAATCGCGTTGACGATTTGTCTAACGTCTTCGCAACGAGTTACACAGGAATCATCGCGTTCATGGCAGTGGCCGCGGAGGGGAGCTTCGTCAAAGCCGGGGAGCGATTGGGAATCGGGCGCTCGGCTGTCTGCCGAAATGTTCAGAAGCTCGAAACGCAGTTGAGCACTCGCCTTTTCCTTAGAACCACCCGGTCAACCCAGCTGACGCTGGAGGGCAAGCGATTCTTCGAGAAATGCGATCAGGGCGTGAGCCGTATCATCGAGGCGATGAATGACATGCTCGAGCTTCGTGAAGGCCCGCCACGCGGCCTCGTTCGCATCAGCTCGACAGTGGGATTCGGCAGAAAGGTGGTGGAGCCGCTACTCGAAAAATTCATGAAGGCCTACCCCGAGATCGCGGTCGATCTGTTGCTCGACGATCGCCCGACCGACTTTGTCTCCGATCAGATCGACGTGGCTTTTCGCGATGGGCGCATCGAAGACTCCAGCATTATCGCCAAACAACTGGTGCCGATGCAGATGGCGCTTTGCGCCGCACCCTCCTACGTGCAAGCGTATGGCCTGCCGAATGCCCTCGAAGACCTGTCTCAACATGAATGCATCAACTTCCGCTTCTCCAATGGCCGCGTGTGCGAATGGGAGTTCAAGGTCGATGGTCAGGTGCGGAAGTACCTGCCCACGTCTCGCCGCACATTCAACGACGCCGACCTGGTCTTGAATGCGGTGCTCCAAGGCCGCGGCATTGCGCAGATGCCCGGCTATCAGGTGTGCGAACTCATCGCGCGCAATGAGCTCGTCATGGCTTTAACGCGGTATGTGCCGGATGATCGCGGCCACTATATCTGTTATCTAAGCCGGCAACATTTGCCATCGCGCATTCGGGTGTTCGTCGATTTCATGACGGACGAGATTCGCGCACTCAACCTGCTTTGTCTGCCGAATTTCTATACGGAAGAATCAAAAACCGATCTTCAGGCGTGAAGCGACTCACCTCCTGCTGACTTCGTGAGCACTAACCTCGGTGGCACCCATTGGTGCTGGCGAGGAAACAGTGAGTGTTCCGACGCGTATCTACCGCGGCTAAGACCGCGCGCCTACCATTCCGACATCACAACGCCGTCCGCTCCATCAAGTTGACGAATCGTTGAGCGCGTTGGAGGAGAACATCATGTTTCGTCTCGGACCGCTGCTGCTGTTCGTAGGCTGGATCATGCTATCCGCTGTCAATGTCGGGCTCGCCATTGCCGTCTCGTTCAGCGGCGTTCTCTGAGGCCTGACATCCGCCTCCCACATCGCGATCTTCCCGCGAGGCCTGTCGACGGACAGCAGTAATCAATATTCTCGAGCCGATTTTCGTCAGGTAGCCGATCACATTATTTAGTAATCCTAACGGAATTGACATGAGCCCACAGAACAACCCCAGCGCCCACACGCCATTGACTGGCGCCAGGTTCGCACTCGGCACGTTCGCCGTCGCGCTCGCCACGTTCATGAACGTGCTCGATTCGTCGATTGCCAACGTCGCGATTCCGACGCTCTCCGGCAACCTAGGCGTGTCGGTCGACGAGGGTACGTGGGTCATTACGCTGTTCGCCGCGGCCAATGCAGTGTCGATTCCGCTGACCGGCTGGCTCACGCAACGGGTCGGTCAGGTCAGGCTGTTTGTCTGGGCGATCTTGCTGTTCGTGCTGTCGTCCGCAGCATGCGGACTCGCTCCGAATTTGCCGCTGCTGCTCGCCGCCCGCATCGTGCAGGGTGCTGTGGCAGGACCGCTCGTGCCGCTGTCGCAGGCGTTGCTTCTCTCCTCCTTTCCCAAGGAGAAGAGTTCTGGCGCACTGTCGCTGTGGGCGATGACCGCGACAGTCGGGCCGATTGCAGGTCCCGCGCTGGGCGGCTGGATCACCGACAGCTATAGCTGGTCCTGGATCTTCTATATCAACGTCCCGGTTGGCCTCTTCGCTGCCGGGGTGATCTGGGCGATTTACCGGGACCGCGAAACCCCTGTGCGCAAGGTTCCGATCGACAAGATCGGGTTGCTCTCGCTAATCGTATGGGTCGCATCGCTACAGATCATGCTCGACAAGGGCAAGGATCTCGACTGGTTCAACTCTTCGGTGATCTGGGTGTTGACCATCGTCGCGGCAGTCAGCTTTCTGTTCTTTCTTATCTGGGAACTCACGGCGGAAAAGCCGGTTGTCGATTTGCGTCTCTTTGCGGGGCGCAATTTCCTCGGCGGCACGGTGGCGATTTCGGTTGCGTTCGCAATCTTCTTCGCGAATCTGGTCGTCCTGCCGCAGTGGATTCAGGGCTATCTCGGCTATCGCTCAGTAGATGCAGGGCTCGTGACCGCGCCGCTCGGCATCTTCTCGGTAATGCTGGCGCCCGTACTGGGAAAGATCATGCCGCGCTCCGACACGCGGGTGCTCGCCACGTTGGCCTTTATCGGATTTGCCGGGGTGTTCCTGATGCGCTCGCATTACACGACGAACGTCGACGCCTACACGCTGGTTCTGCCAACCCTGCTGCAAGGCATCCCCACCGCGCTCTTCTTCACGCCACTCACGGCCATCATCCTGTCGGGGCTGCCGCCCGAGAAGATTCCTGCCGCGGCCGGCCTGTCCAACTTCGCGCGCATTTTCGCGGGCGCGGTGGGGACGTCTCTGGTCACCACCAGCTGGAACGACCGGACGATCCTGCATCACGCAAGGCTTGTCGAAGTGACGAGCGTGAACAATCCAAACTTCGTCAGCACGATTGCCAACCTGCAAACCACGCTCAATACGAGCGCTGCCAAAGCCACCGCTTTCTTCGAATCGTCACTCAACGCGCAGGCATCAATGCTTGGGCTGAACGACATTTTCTGGATGTCGGCGGTGATCTTTGTCGCGATCATTCCGCTGATCTGGTTGACGAAGCCTGGCAAGGGTGCAGGCGCGGGCGCGGCGGCTGCAGGTGGCCACTGAGCGGTGCCTCGCACGCAGCGTCGGATTCATGCTGATCACGGCACGCCACTCCTCGGGTTTCGGCTTGGTGCGTATGCGGCTTCCATTACTCATTTGATCGGGCTCGTCGAAAATGAAATCGCAGACTTGCAGTTCGGGCATTGGCACTCGCGCCCTGAAACGGAGTGCGTCGGCAATCTGTGCCGCGGCGCTTTCGGCATGTGCAAACTACGCAGGCATCCATAGCGACAAACAGATCGCGCAGCCGCAACAACTCGAGACGTCTCGAAGCCTGCCCGCCGAGCACGGCCACTGGCCCGCTGCCGATTGGACCGAACAGTTCGGCGATGCGCAGCTAAGGAGGCTGATCGCCGAAGCGCTGAATGGCAGCCCGACGCTCGCGCAGGCACGCGCACGGGTGAGCGCGGCACAGGCCTTTAGCGAAACCGCAAAGGCCGCTACGATGCCGCGCGTCGACGCGAACTACGCGCTGACGCGCCAGCAGTTCAGCAGCACCGCGATGATTCCGCCGCCCTATGCGGGCTCATGGCAGACCGAAAACAAGGGGCTGCTGAGCGCATCGTACGACCTCGACCTCTGGGGCAAGAATCGCGAAGCGCTGAGGGCGGCCGTGTCGCAGATGCAAGCGAGCAAGGCCGACGAAGAATTGGTGAAGCTAACGCTGAGTACCGCGATCGCACGCACTTACAACGAGTTGGCCCGCCTTTATGTGCTGCGCGATGTTGCACTGCAGGAAGTGGCGCGCCGCGAACAGATCGATCGGATCACCGCAGGCCGCATCGCAACCGGCCTCGATACCGAAGTGGAGCGTAAGACGGCGCAGGCGAATCTGGCAACGAGCCGCGCCAGTGTCGCCGCGTTCGACGGCCGCATCCTGACGACGCGCTACCAGTTGGCCGTCTTGATCGGCGCCGGGCCTGATCGCGGTCTCTCGATCGAGCGTCCCGCACTCGGCACCGGCGACGACGTGCGGCTGCCGGACAACCTGCCGGCGGATTTGTTGGGCCGCCGCCCCGACATCGTCGCTGCCCGCTGGCGTGTCGATGCGATGACACACGAAGTGAAGGAAGCGAAGGCGGAGTTCTATCCCGACATCAACCTGAGCGCAGCGATCGGCCTCGACGCGCTCGGTTTCGGCCGCTTCCTCACCGCCGCGAGCCGCACGGCTTCGGTGGGCCCCGCGATCCACTTGCCGATTTTCGACGCAGGTGCACTGCGTGCGCAGCTCAAGGGCCGCTATGCCGAGTTCGATTATGCGGTGGCCGCCTACAACCAGACGCTCGTGACGGTACTTGCCAACGTTGCCACGCAGCTTGGCGAGATCCGCTCAAGCGATGCGCAGCTTGTCGACGCACAAACGGCGCAGCGGGCGGCACAGAGCGCAGACCAACTCGCGATCACGCAGTACAAGGCCGGTCTCGCCAACCAGCTGACCGTGCTCAATGCGGATGTCACAGCATTGAACGCCGATCTAGCCGTGGCCAACCTGAAGATGAACCGCCGCGATCAGCAGATTGCACTGGCATCAGCGCTCGGCGGCGGCTATGTCGACACCTCGGCACAGGCAATCCATCGCACAGATGCGGTTGCGCAAACCAACGCCACCGGCGCCGCGCATTGAACGGCAGTTCGCCTACCCCTCAGGAGATTTGAAATGAGCGATACCATTACTTCGGGCCGCGAGCGGGCGGAACAACGTGGCGAAACGACCAGTGGCGCGCAGACCACTACCACCGTCAATAGTGCGGGCGCAACGCCCCCCAATCGACGCAAGCCCCTGATTGCGCTCCTGGCAATCGCCGTGGTGGTAGCGGGTGCGGCCTATGGCGCCCACTACTACACGTACGGCCGCTATCACGAGTCCACCGACGACGCCTATGTGAGCGGCAATCTGGTGCAGTTGACACCGCAGGTCACAGGCACGGTAATCGCTGTCAACGCCGACGACACGCAGATCGTGAAGGCGGGCGAGGCGGTCGTGACGCTCGACCCCGCCGATGCGAAGATCGCACTGACCAACGCCGAGGCGGCCCTTGGTCAGACAGTGCGTCGCGTGAGCAGTCTGTATGTGAATAACGACTTCTATGCAGCGAACGTCGCGCAACGTAAATCCGAGCTTGCGCGCGTCGCGGACGACTTGCGTCGGCGCGAGGCCGTCGCGAATACGGGCGCCGTGTCGGCCGAAGACATTGCCCACGCCCGCGATGCGGTGAACGCGGCGCAGGCGGCCCTCGACGCTGCGCGCCAGCAGGATGAAGCAAACCATGCGCTGACTGACCGCACAACGGTCGACCGTCATCCCGACGTGCAGGCCGCCGCGTCGAAAGTGCGAGACGCGTATCTGGCCTACGCCCGCAACACGTTGCCTGCGCCGGTGACGGGCTATATCGCGAAGCGCTCGGTTCAGGTGGGCCAACGGGTGTCGCCCGGCACGCCGCTGATGGCAATCGTGCCACTCGACGGCGTGTGGGTCGATGCGAACTTCAAGGAAGTGCAACTGAAGCACATGCGCATCGGCCAGCCCGTTACGCTGACAGCGGACGTGTACGGTTCGAGCGTCGTCTATCACGGCCGGATCGAAGGCTTCTCAGCCGGCACGGGCGGCGCGTTTGCGACACTGCCGGCGCAAAACGCCACGGGTAACTGGATCAAGATCGTTCAGCGTCTACCGGTGCGCATCCTGTTGGATCAGCGCGAACTTGAAGCCCATCCGCTGCGTATCGGCCTGTCGATGCAGGTCGATGCCGACACGCATGATGTTTCGGGCGCCCAGCTCGGTGCGGCGAACAACACGAGTTATCGCACCGACGTCTTCGCACGGCACGGCGCCGAGGCCGATGCCGAGATCGCTCGCCTCATCGAGCAGAACAAGACGGCTTCGCGCGAGATTGCCTCCAAGGCAGTGGCAAACGCAGCGCCAAAAGCGGCCGCGAAGAAAGTTGCTTCGCGCGACCGCACGGGCAACGCAGGTTGATGCATTTCACCCGCTGCCGCGCCGTGAAGCCCGGCAGCCCCACTCACTCAAGAAACGAGGTAACAGCTATGAAACGCAGGATTCTGATTGTCGGCGGCGGCTTTGCCGGCCTGTGGACAGCGCTGGGCGCCGCGCGTGTCGTCGATCTGCAGGGCGACGCCCGCTCGACGGTCGAGATAACGCTGGTGTCCCCACGACCCGAGCTTCACATACGCCCGCGCTTGCATGAAGCTCACCCCGAGCAGATGGCGGTGCCGTTCCTGCCGTTGCTGAATGCCGTCGATGTGAACTTCGTCGAAGGCACGGTCGAGCGCATCCATCGTGCCGATCGCTGCGTGGATGTCACCACGGCGACCGGCGAGACGCAATCTGTCGGCTATGATCGCCTCGTGCTGACGAGCGGCAGCCGTCTGTTCCGTCCGCCGCTGCCTGGACTAGCCGACCACGCGTTCGCGGTGGACCAGCTCAACGAGGCCGTTGCGCTGCGCGAACACCTGGAGAGCCTGGCATCGAAGCCGGACACCGCGGCGCGCAATACCTTCGTGGTGGTAGGCGGTGGATTCACCGGGCTCGAAGTCGCAACAGAACTGCCGCAACGGCTTCGTGCCATCCTCGGCGAAACCGTGCGCCCGCGCATCGTTGTGGTGGAGCGCGCCGACGCCATCGGCCCCGATCTCGGGCCTGGTCCGCGTCCCGAGATCATCGAGGCACTGGACCACCTCGGCATCGAAACGCGTGTGGGCGCCGGCGTGGTCTCACTGGATGCCACCGGCGTCGTCACTGCGTCCGGCGAGCGTATCGATGCCGACACCGTCATCTGGACCGGCGGCATGGTGGCAAGCGGGTTGACTGCGCAGGTGTCGCCAAACGTGGATCGCCAAGGCCGCATGGAAGTAGCCGCCGACCTTCGTGTGACAGGCGCTAACGACATCTTCGGCGCAGGCGACGTGGTACGCGCACTCACCGACGATGAAGCGCACTACTCGCTGATGTCGTGCCAGCACGCACAATTCATGGGGCGATTCGCCGGTCATAACGTAGCCGCCGATCTGCTGGGCTTGCCGACCATCGAGTACCGTCAGCCGTTCTACGCGACGTGTCTGGACCTCGGCGTGTGGGGAGCTGTCTATACGGAAGGCTGGGACCGGCAGGTCAAGCTCACGCGTAAGGAAGGCAAGGAACGCAAGATGCTCATCAACACACAATGGATCTACCCACCCGCGGCCGATCGCGAGCAAGCGCTCGCCGCAGGCAATCCCTATCTCTCGTAGGCGTAACACGCTTGTCTTGTGCTGCGTGCGATTTGCCGACGTTCCCCGTGCTCGGGGGAACGTCGGCGTGGGACCCACCGCGGCGCAGTGCGGGATTCAGTCGACTATCGATAGCGTCGCGAGCCCCGCTGGGCATTGCACATCCATCGCTCTCGTCTGCTCGGTCATATAGTCGATGAACACGCGGATTCGCGCGGGAAGATGCTTACGACTGAGATAGCAGATGTAGTGGCCGCCATCGTCGGGAGCGTACTGCGCGAGACAACTGATCAACTGACCGCTGCCAAGCAGATCGCACACTTGATAGGCCGGCAACTGCGCGATGCCGAGGCCGTCGAGCACCGCCTGCACGATCAGCTCTGCATCGTTGAATGTGTGCTGCGCGACAGGCTGGCGCCGCACAGCACGGCCGTCGACCTTGAACTCCCAGTCGGTGACGCGGCCAGAGGCCGTGCGGAAATTAATGCAGCGATGCGCCACGAGTTCGTCGACGTTTTGCGGCAAACCGCTAATACGTGCATAAGCGGGCGACGCGCAGACGATCGTCTGCATCGCAATGAGTTGTCGCGCGACTATCCCGCTGTCTTCCATGCGTCCGTCGCAAAACGCAACGTCGACGCGATCCGCGGTGAAGTCGGCGGGGCGCTCGTTCAACAACAATTCCAGCGCGATGTCGGGATATTTCGAATGAAAGCCTTGCAGCAGCGGCGCGACGATCTTTCGGCCGAAGCCCGACGTCGACGAGATGCGCAGATGGCCGCGAGGCGGGCCGTTGCGCAGTTCGCGCATGTCCTCGAGCGCCTGGACGATACGCTCTATGCCAGGCTGACAGTTCTCGTAGAAAAGATCGCCCTCGCGCGTCAGCGAGGTACTGCGCGTCGTGCGCAGGAACAGACGCACCTCGAGCTGGGCCTCGAGTTTCTGCACGTTGCGGCTAACCGATGAACGGCCAATGCCGAGGCGGTCGCCCGCGCGGGCGAAGCTGCCTTCATTCGCGACAGCCAGAAAAGAAAGGACCCCGGCATAGCTGGCCGCAAAGCTGCTCGCGAACGGGTCGTTGTTGCCTGCGAAGGGGCGATGTGATCGGGAGTCTGACATACAGGCGCGAGTCGTAAAGTCCAAACTCGGCTAGACGTAACAGCACGGTCATTTGTGACATCGCTCGCCGGTTTTTTTTAGCGATGGGCACCGGTGGCGATTGCAGCTTCAACTTTTGGCGTATGCCGCGGCAATGCGCGCGAGCTTGTCGGGGTTGAGTTGCACGAAGATGCGCTCGATGCGTTCGCCGTCCGTTTCGAACAACTGGGCGGATTCGAGCTTTCCTCCGATGAAACGCAGCAGCGCCCACTGACCATTGAGTTCGGCGAGCTTGATGCTGAGCTCGCTGCCGTAACGCCGCGCCGACGCATAGAAAAGCTGGGCAATTCGCCGGCCGCCCACCATCGGTTTCGGGAAGCTCGGCACTTTTCCGCCACCATCGCCGATCAGCGTGGCGTCTTCGGCCAGCAATGCGTTGATCGCATGGAAGTCGCCGCGCTCCACCGCCTGCGCGAACATCTGCAACAGACGGTGGTACGTCTCGCGCGGTACCGCATAACGCGGGCGCTCGTCGCGTAGCTGGGCTTTTGCACGACTCACCAGTTGCCGACACGCCGCCTCCGTCTTACCGATAACCGCGGCGACTTCGCTGTAGTCAGCGTCGAAGATCTCTCGCAACAGGAAAGCTGCGCGAGCTTCGGGCGTCAGCCGCTCGAGCAGCATCAGAAATGCGACGGAAACGTCATCTGTACGCTCTGCTATCTCCTCGGGGGTAGCCGGAAAGCCAGTGATCTCCGGCTCGGGCAACCAGACGCCTCGGTAGTGTTCGCGCTGAATCTTCGCCGCGCGCAGACGGTCGATGGACAGCCGCGTTGTGACCGCGACGAGCCATGCTTCCGCGTTGTCGATGCTTTCGCGAGCCGCGGCATCCCAGCGCAGCCAGACGTCCTGCACGATATCTTCGGCTTCCGCCACGGAGCCCAGCATTCGATAGGCAATCTTCTGCAACCGCGGGCAGAGCACATTAAAGGTATGCGCGTCGTCGTCCATGAACAACCGTCCCCTTGCGTTCTGCACAAGCCTGATCGGAATAGCGTGCCTGAGGCCGCATATTGCCACGGACGGGACAGCGCTCCGCTCCCCCTGGATTGCCCTCGTTATTGATAAGTACTCCGAAATATTCAGATCACGATTGCGCCGACTGCCCATTCGGCGCGACCGCATCGCCCGGCGACACCACCACGGTGCGCAGCGGATTGGCGATCTCGATGCCGCGTTCACGGAATTGCTGGAAAATGCGCCGATTGAATTCGCGTTGCACGGGCCAGCGCGCCGTATCGCGGCATTGCATCTGCCCGATCAGCGCCACCATCGCGCCGTCCACCTGATCGACGCCCCAGAAGCTGAAATCGGACACGATGCCGTCCTTGAACTTCGGGTCTTCACGTAGCTCTTTCCCGATTTCCGACAAGGTCTGCACAGCAAGATCGATGTCTTGCCCGTACGCGATGTTGATCTTGACTGATGCATTGCCAAGGCCACGATTCGTATTGTTGACCGTCGTCACCGAGCTGAACGGAATCGTGTACAGCGAGCCATCGCCACCACGCAGGCGCACGGTACGAATCGACAGATATTCGACCACGCCCGACACGCCGGCCACCGTCACCCAGTCGCCCACCTGCATCGCATTCTCCATCAACAGGAACATGCCGGTAATGAAGTCTTGTACGAGCTTTTGCGATCCGAAACCGAGCGCTACGCCAAAGATGCTCGCGCCCGCGAGTAACGGGCCAATGTTGACGCCGATTTCGCTGAGGCCCGTCAGCCCGACGACGAGCGCGATGCCGATGAACAGTGCCGTGCGAAACATCGGCAGCAAGGTCCGCAACCGCGCCGCGCGCATCAGGTCTCCAGCCGTGGTCCATTTGATCAGCCGCCGCTCGATCGACACGTTGATCGCTTCCCATACGACGATCGCGGCGAATGCTGCCACCGCCACCGTGATACAGGCCGACAGGAACCGTCGCCCCAAGTCTTTTTCCACTAGCGCCTGCCACATATGGATGCCCCACACCGACAGGACAAAATTGGCGGCCACGAGCACGATCGCGAGGGAGATCACCCGACGCAGCAACGGATAGTAGCGATGCGCGTGCTGCAGGGCAATGGAGCCATCCGGGCCGTTCGCCGAACGGAACATGCGACCGAGTACACCGTATGTGACGATCGCGACCAACCGCGCCCCGATCAAGATAGCGAGCGAAATACCGCCATGACCGAGCAGCACGCGATAGCCGCTCCGTACGTCGAGCGCCCAAACGAACCACAAGGCCATCACGACAAAAACGGCGATGAACGCCCAGGCATCGGCAAGCCAATGGCCGATGAATGCAAACGCACGCGTCTTGCCGGTGGTCTCGCGAATCCATGCGGCAACAGGCGCGCGAATTTGCAGAATCAAAAAGGCAATCATCACGTGACCGATCAGCGTGACCGCTTTCACAATGCCAAGGTGCGCTTCGGTGGAAAGCCCAAGCGGCACAGGCGCTTCGGCAAGCGCGATGCCCAACGCAACCACCGCGATCAGCCGGACGAGCCATCGCTCGATGAACGTCGCGGACTCGTCCGACAACCGCACGAGCCTCAGCTTGGGCGCGTCCGTCGCGAGCAAGAGCCCACATGCAAGCGCGATGACACGAGCGATGGCGAAGATTTGTATCAGCGTATCGAGGACGCCTTCCTCAGCCGTTCCGTCATCGGTGAGCAGTGACATCGCAAGCACGGCGATGGCAACCGACACCACGAGCGGAATCGCTTTCAAAAGCGTATGCAACAACGCGAACGGCAACCGCTGCAGCAACGACCAGTGTTGACCTGCGCGCGCTGCATTGCGTTGAGTGCGCGCGGCACGTTCGGCATCGGCATCGATTGCATGCGCACCGGGCCGCTTGGCGATGGCTTGCGATGCGTCGATCGCATCGTTGGCTGCTTTATCTGCGGCTTTATCTGCGGCTTTATCTGCGGCTTCATCCGCGGCTTCATCCGCGGCATCGTTGGCGGCCGTCGTCGCTGTATCGCGATCGGCACCATTCGCGCCAAGCGCGGCGATGCGATTCTTCAACAACCGTGCGATAAGCACGCCAACCAGCCATGCCGGCAACAGCGCCGCCGATAGCGTGCCCGCGAGCTCGCGCAGCTGCGCTCGTCCATTCACGCTCGAGATCTCATAGCCCCACCACGCGCGTACCGAACCCACATCGAGCAGCGCCGCGGACGAACGCCGCACTGACAACGCCGCATTACGTAGCGTCTTGGCCGTCTGGCGCGCCACCTGCGAAACGAGCCCGTTTTCGGTGATAGCAGCCAGCACCGCCGATGCGCCGCTGGCCGGCGCCGCACTAGCCGCGGTGCTGCTCGCGGGCGGCGCACTCAATGCACCCGCAGCCGCAATGGCCCGCAACGTATCCGTGAGTTTGGCGCGCGTCCTCGGGTCGTTGATCGCGTCAAGCGCGCGCTTCGCTTGGTCCGGCGTCAGCGTGACAGGTGACGGATTCGAAGCCGCCGACGCTGAGGCCGCCTGTTGGCCATAGGCGGCGCCGGTCAAACATAAGAAGAACAACGCCACAACGATGAATTTGCGCATAGGACAAAACGGTGGGGAAACGAAGGACAAGAGCAGATAAGGCGCAAGCGGGGCGCCAGCCGTTGCCGGCTCGAAGCACGACACTCCCTACGACCTCGCTCTCACGCAAACGGTTCATAAAAGCGATGCGCGGGGTGCAGCAATAATCGCGCCTGCTTACATTTGCCTTTCGTATCTGGCCATGTCCGCCTGCGTCTCAAGCGCGTTCGAGCGCCGCCATTTCCCGCACGAGCACAAGCAGCATCGCGAGGCTCGCACCGCCCGTTGCCCGTTGTTCCGCGAGCAAGCGGCCGTAACGCGCAAGCGCCGCCGCCCGTTTCGTCTGCCATGCGTCGGCGATCGATTCGGGTGTGTCGTGCTCGGCATGGAGCGCGCTTGCGGTCAACGCACGCTTGAGCCGGGCGAGCTCCGCTAACGCGGCGGCCCGCGCAAGCACGTCCCAATGTGTCGGCGTTGGCAGTGCGCCGACGCGTTCGGCGATGAACGCATAGTTGAGCGCGGTGCCGAGCGCAAAATAAACGCCTGCGACGAGCTCAAGCGGTCGCGCCGTCGTCGAAGCGATATCGGCGATATCCAGCACCGATGCCGCAATCTCGCCACTGGCGACGCGCGTGGCCAGCTCCGCATCGACTCCAGCCGCTTCGAGCGACTGCCTGCGCTCGGCCAGCGACGCAAGGTCAGCCTCGGGCAGCAGTCGATCAAGCTGCGGCAAAAGCCGCTCGGCCGCTTCGCGGCATCGCTCGATCAACGCCGCCATCGCATCGCCGCCTTCACGCGTCATGTCGGTAGCCTGCATATGCCGCAAGAACCAGAGCGCGGAACGCTCGAGCATGCGCGCGACGTCGACGAACATGCGCGCCTGCACATCGTCGGCCACGTCGTTTCCGAGTGCGTCGATGCGCGTCCAGATGTCGTCGATATGAAACACGTCGCGGGCCACGATTGCGGCGCGCACGATCTCGCTCGCCTTCGCATCTGTTTCCTCCTGCAGCCCATGCACGAATGTGCAACCGACGCGATTGACGAGTGCATTCGCCAAATGGGTCGCGAGAATTTCGCGCTTGAGCGGATGATGCTCGCTTGCTGCGGCAAAGCGCACTTGCAGCGGCTTCGGGAAATAATCGCGAAAGAAATCGGCGACGAGCGGGTCCTCCGGCAAATCGGAGCCCAGCAGTTCATCGAACAACCACATCTTGCTGTAAGCGAGCAGCACCGCGCGCTCGGGCGACGTGAGCCCGAGCCCTGCGGCCTGACGCTCCGTTACTTCCTCATCGGTCGGCAAAAATTCGATCACACGATTGAGCCGGCCCGCGCGTTCGAGCGCGCGCATCAACCGAATCTCGGCGTCGAGCAATGCGGCCGAATAACGCCCCGCTATCGAAAGTGCCCGCGTTTGCTGATAGTTATCGCGCAGCACCAGTTCGCCAACCTCATCCGTCATCTCGGCGAGCAAAGCATTGCGCTGCTTCTCGGTCAGCTCGCCCTCGGTGACGACGAGCCCGAGCAGAATCTTGATGTTGACCTCATGGTCCGAACAATCCACGCCCGCGGAGTTGTCGATGGCATCCGTATTGACGCGTCCGCCTTTCAGCGCATATTCGATTCGCCCAAGCTGCGTGAGCCCAAGATTGCCGCCTTCGGCGACGACCTTCGCGCGCAGCTCCGCGCCATTCACGCGCACGCCGTCGTTGGTCCGGTCGCCCACTTGCGCGTGCGTTTCGCGCGTTGCCTTCACGTACGTGCCAATGCCGCCGTTATAAAGAAGATCGACGGGCGCGAGCAAAATTGCGCGAATAAGTTCGTTAGGCGCAAGCGCGGTTGCATCGACACCGAGCACTGCCCGCACCGCCGGCGACACGACAATCGTCTTCGCCGTACGCGGATAGATACCGCCGCCCGTCGAAATGAGCGTGGCATCGTAATCGGCCCAACTCGATCGCTCCAATGCGAAAAGCCTCGCCCTTTCGACAAAGCTCGCTTCGGTGTCCGGGTTTGGATCGAGAAAGATATGACGATGATCGAATGCCGCGATCAACCGAATATGACGCGATAAAAGCATGCCGTTGCCGAACACATCGCCCGACATGTCGCCCACGCCAACCACGGTGAAATCCGTCGTCTGCGTATCGATGCTCATCTCGCGGAAATGCCGCTTCACGGATTCCCACGCGCCGCGCGCGGTGATGCCCATTTTCTTGTGGTCGTAGCCGACCGAGCCACCAGACGCGAATGCATCGTCGAGCCAGAAACCATACTCGCGCGCGATCGCATTCGCGTAGTCGGAGAACGTGGCGGTGCCTTTGTCGGCTGCTACCACGAGGTAGGGGTCGTCGACATCGTGACGCACGACGTCTTGCGGCGGAAAGATCGCACCGGCGATGCGGTTGTCCGTTACATCGAGCAGCCCGCGCAAAAACGTCTGATAGCAGGCAATGCCTTCACGCAAGATGGTTTCGCGATCGCCCCCAAGCGGCGGATTCTTCACGACGAACCCACCTTTTGATCCGACGGGCACGATCACCGTATTCTTCACCATCTGCGCCTTCATCAAGCCTAATACTTCGGTGCGAAAATCCTCGCGACGATCAGACCAGCGCAAGCCGCCTCGCGCGACGCGTCCGCCCCGCAAATGCACGCCCTCGACGCGCGGTGAATAGACCCAGATCTCAAACATCGGCTTCGGCTCGGGCAATGCCGGCACGAGCGCGGGGTCGAGCTTGAAAGAGACGTACGGCAGCGGCCGTCCATGCGGGCCACGGCGAAAGTAATTGGTCCGCACCATCGCGTTGATGACGCCGAGGAATTGACGCAAGATGCGATCCTCGTCGAGGTTCGGCACTTGATCGAGCGCCGCGCCGATTTCACCGAGCAACTGCTCCGTGCGAGAGGCGCGTGCCGCATCGAGCGCAGGGTCGAAGCGCGTCATGAACAAATCCACGAGCTTGCGCGCAAGCGGCGGGTTACCTGTTACGGCCCGCTCAATATAGGCATCGCTGAACGTGGAGCCAACTTGCCGCAGATACTTCGCAAGTGCGCGCAGAATCGACACTTCGCGCGCCCCGAGTTGGGCACGCAAGACGAGCCGGTTGAAGTCGTCGTCCTCGATTTCGCCGGCCCAAACGCATGCGAACGCCTCTTCGAAAAGCTTCTTTACGCGCTCGATGTCGAATTCGACTTCATCAGTCAGTTCGAGTCCGAAGTCGTGCACCCATGCGGGCTCGGCATCTCGCGGCTCGATCAAATAAGGGCGCTCCTCGTCCACGCGCACGCCGAGATGTTCGAGCATCGGCAAGCTGCGCGACAGCGCGATCGATTGCCCGACGCGATAAACCTTGAATCGAAACGCGCGCGCCGCTGCCTCGATCGGTCGATAGAGGTTCATGGCGAGCGCATTGCCGTCGCGGGCCGTTTCAATCAACTCGATATCGCGCACCGCCGTGCGCGCAGCGTAGTCTTCCCGATAGCCGGCCGGAAACGATTCCCCATAACGCTGGAGTAGCCGGTTTCCCTCTTCTTCGCCGAAGCGCTCGAGCAACGCATCGGCCAGATCGTCCTGCCATCGGCGCGTCGCCTGCACGATGCGCGCTTCGAGTTCGGTCGTATCGACTTGCGGCAGTGCCTGTGCTGCGGTGCGCACGACGATGTGAATACGCGCAAGCGGCGATTCGGACAGCAGCGGCGTGAATTCGACACTCGTACCGTTGAACGCGTCTGCGAGCAACTTGGCCATCCGTTGCCGCAAATCGGTGTTGTACTTTTCGCGCGGCACGAACACGAGACACGACACGAAGCGCTCGAAACGATCGCGCCGTACGAAAAGACGCGTGCGTTGATGCTCCTGCAAACGCAAGATGCCGAGCGCGATATCGTAGAGTTCGTCCTCGTTGGCTTGGAAAAGTTCATCGCGTGGATATTGCTCGAGCACGGTCACCAACGATTTATGCAGATGTCCCTTCGCGAGGAAGCCGACGCGCTGCATGATATTCGCGCACTTGCGCCGGACGATAGGGATATCCGCACTCGCATCGGTGTAAGCCGTCGATGTGTAAAGCCCCAAAAAGCGCCGCTCGCCGACAAGCTTGCCAGCATCGTCGAAGCGTTTCACCCCCACGTAGTCCAGATAGCCGGGCCGATGCACGGTGGCACGAGAATTCGCCTTCGTCAAAAAGAGCGGCATCGGCTCGTCGATCACTCGCATGGCGGCAGCCGGCAATGGCGTGATCTCCGCACTAACGGTATCCGAATCCGCACGGGCACCGGCATCGCGCGCCCCATCTCGCAAAATACCCGCGCCGGTACCGGGCATCGCGCGCAGTCCGAGCCCATCGCCGAGCGGCACAAGCTCGTAGTCGCGGTGGCCGAGAAACGTGAAATGATCGGCCACCATCCATTCGAGAAACGCGCGGGCCTCGGCCGCATTCGGGCGCGAATTGGGCTGTGAATTGGGCTGCGATTCGAGTTGTGATTCGCGCGCCGCCATGCGCTTGATCGTCTGCCGCGCGACCTCGATCATGCGCGGCCAGTCTTCCACGGCTGCCCGCACGTCGCCCAATATGCGCGCAATGTTCGCGCGCAACTGTGTAAGCCGCGCCGCATCGCCGCAGCGATCGATTTCGAAGTGAATGAACGATTCGAGCCGCGACTGTTGCGCCGAAGCATCCTCGCGATGCTCTGCCACACCGGGTTCGATTCGCACGATCGCACCGCTCGCATCGCGCCAGACGCGAAACACCGGGTGAATGGCCGAATGCAGCGTCAAGCCGCAACGGTTGACTTCCATCGTCACCGAATCGACGAGAAACGGCATGTCGTCGTTGACGATTTCGATGACGGTGTGATCGGAATGCCAGCCGTGCTCGTCGACCACCGGGTTATAGACGCGCAACACGTGCGAGCCCGACACGAACTTCTGCGCGATTTGCCAATGTGCCATTGCCGCACCGTAGAGGTCGGCCAACGTGCGGCTATGGACGTCCTGCGTATCGACGAGCTCGTAATAAAAGCGCAGAAACGGTTCGATCGTTTCGAATGCCGCGGCGGGCCAGCGTCCGCGCGCATAGTCGAGCAGGTCAGCCAACAAGTGCGCAACTGCTTCTTCGTTTTTCGTTTGCATACGTCCTCCGCCTCATGGAGTAGCTGCGTCGCCGCACATCCGCCGACGATCAGAAAAATCGCGTTCGCGTTTATCCCGTGCCGCCATAGCATCGCCGCATGTATGTTTCGCATCGGCAGAACCAGGAGCACGTGCAATGCCCATCGTAAAGCTCGGCGATATTGATCAGTACTACGAAGTTCATGGCAGCGGCTCGCCCATCGTATTGATTGCAGGATACACGTGCGATCACACCTTCTGGAACCAAGTTCGCAAGCCGCTTGCCGACGAGGCGCAAGTCATCGTCTTCGATAATCGCGCGGTCGGCCGCTCGAAAGACAACGGCGCGCCGTTCTCGATCGAAACCATGGCGGCCGATACTGCAGCGCTGATCGCTCATCTGGGCCTCGCGCGCCCCACTATCGTGGGTCAGTCGATGGGTGGCGCCATCGCGCAGACGATGCTCGCGAAATATCCCGATATGTGCGGCCCATGCATGATCGTCAATTCGACCATGACCTTCAGCGCACGCGCCCAAATGGCGTTGCAATGTTCGTTAGCACTCCGAAAGAATAACGCCGACGCCGATTTGCTGGCCGATGCGGCGCTGCCATGGCTGTCGGGAAACGCATGGCTTTGCGCACCCGGGAACGTCGATAACTTCAAAACGGCATTGAAGACTTGCGCCGCGCCGCAGTCCATTGCCGATCAGGCACGTCAATTGAGTGCGATCAATGCGTTCGACTCCCGCACGTTCGTTCGTCCGCGGCTCTATCCGACGCTCGTCGTCTCGTCGGCCGACGACATTCTGACGACGCCTCAAGAAGGCCGCGCGCTGGCCGAGAAGCTTGCGGTCGAATACGTCGAGCTGCCAGGCGGTCATGCCAGCCCCGTCGAGCAGCCAGTGCGGTTGGCGGAAATCGTTCTGAGCTTCGAATCGCAACTGCTACGCGCCTGAACCGTCGCCAACGTCATCGATCAACGCCGTCGCGCCAACGGCCCACTTTACGATCGTCTCGGCCAGCCATAACGGATCGTCGTGCGGCAAATCGTGGCCTGCCCATGCGTGTTCGCAGTATGTCGCCCCCCACGCGCGAGCCAGCGTGCGCGAGCAGGCGGGGTGCACGAGCCGATCCTCGCGCGACGCCACGACGAGCACAGGACATCGCGGTGCTGCCGCGCCAGCTTTGAACCGGGCGGCCGCCAGCAATTGCCGTAGCGCATTCGCCCGATTCACCGGCGCGCTGCGATATATCGCGATCCAGATGGCCAGATCGGTATCGCGCTTCTCGTTACGACGGCAGGTGAGATCGTGAATCGCAGCTTCGGCCGCGCGCCGCCCGCGCCAGTACAGCGCCGCGCGCAGCAATGCGGGCCATGCCCCGGGACGCATGCGGCGCAACATCACGCTAAACGGCCGCATGCTCGTGTTGATCAGTACGAGCCGCGCGAGTTCGTCCGGCCGGCTTTGCGCCCAGGCCACCGCCACCATTGCGCCAAGCGAAAGCCCGATGATCCGAAAAGGCGGTGTATAGCCGCGCGACAGAAGATCGGCGCGAACGAACTCGGCCATCGCATTCACGCTTGCTGGCGTTTTCACGCGAAAGTGTTCGCCGCAGCCCGGCAAATCGGCGAATACGATCTCCTCTTCGATCCCGCTCGCGTGAAGTTGCGCGGGCAGTTCGGCCCAATGCCGCGCTTCGCGAGTCAAGCCGCGCAGCAAAACCCATGCGCTCACGCTCGCCGCCTCCTGTACCAAAGCTCGATTGCACGCGACATCATGTGTTGCCGGCTTGTGCCCTGCGGCAACCAGCGTGGCGCGCCGTAGGCCGCGCGAGCGAGAAAATCGAGCAGATCGGTATGCCTTCGCAACACGCGCTCGGTGCGGTGTGCCTTGATCGGATTGAACATGCCTTCGCGCTTGAGCAGCTGCATCGGATTCTTGCGAATCCAAAGCCAGGACCCCATTTCAAGCGTCAGCGGCAGAAAAACCGACGGCGCACGCACGCGATCGTACGCGTAGTCCCACAAATCGCCATGCGCGAGATACTGCACGCTTTGCGGTTCGAACACGTAGCGGTGATGCGGATACGCGCCATCGAGCATGGCTTTTAGCGCATACATCTCAGGCAAATGCGCGATATGCCGCGTCGACTTCGCGTAGGGAAACCAGATGCTGTCGCGAAACCCATAGCCTGAATGGCAATCGAGCGCGAAGCTCACCGGCCGCGCGATCAGTTCTTCTTCAACGACGCGCAGCAACAACGCAGCCTCCAGCTCCATCGGCGCGCCGACGCGGCCGCGATACCACGGCAGCCATGGGCCAATGCGCTGACCGCCGGCAAGAAACGGCACCTGCCCCTCGGCACTAAGCGGCGCATTGCGCATCAGATCGATGCCGTTCGGATTCGAACGCCGCATCGACCACATGCCACCCGGGTTGACGATTGGCATAAACACGAGCCGAATCGAGCGCAATTGCTCGACCAGCAATTCATCCCATTCGAGCCGGCACAGCAAAATGCGCATGTAATCGAGCAGTAACTGCGTGCCGATGCGCTCGAGCCCATGAATGCCGGCAAAAAAGCCGATCGCAGGCGCAAGCGGATCGGCTGTGCCAAGCGTCGCCACATGAACAGCGAAGGCGCGGCCTTGCGTGTTGACTTCGCCCACCACCGTAATCGCCATGCGCCGGCTGGCCGTGTCGAGCACCGCTTTGAGCGCTTCGTATTCGGCGAAGCTCGTCTCCGGCACGGCGTTCAAAACGGCAGTCATCTCGTCACCACGTCCGTGCATCGAAACGAAGGGTCACCGGCCATGCGGCGGCGATGTCACCAATATAGGTCGGATCAGCCATCGCACACGCCGCTTTGCAGCGATTTTTGTCGTTCGCCGATGGCTATCGCACGAAGTCAAATTGGCTCCGTTCTTTTCTGGAAAATGGCTCTGATTATTAGAGCCAAAGATAGCTATAGTCCCCGTATCCTGATCGATAACGCGAGGAGCAGACCGTGACAAATCTCGAACTGAAGGCCCGTAAGGATGCCGCCACGCCGCGCGGCGTCGGCGTGATGTGCGACTTTTACGCGGCACGCGCCGAAAACGCGGAGCTTTGGGACATCGAGGGCCGCCGGTTCATCGATTTCGCGGCCGGCATCGCCGTCGTCAACACCGGACATCGGCATCCGCGCGTGGTCGCCGCCATCCGCGAGCAGCTCGAGCGTTTTACGCATACGGCGTATCAGATCGTGCCTTACGCGTCCTATGTCGAGCTAGCGGAAAAAATCAACCGCCGCGCGCCAGGCAATCATCCGAAGAAAACCGCGTTTTTCACAACCGGCGCCGAGGCCGTCGAAAACGCGATCAAAATCGCGCGTGCCGCAACGGGACGCCCTGGCGTGGTCGCCTTCTCCGGCGGGTTTCACGGCCGCACGATGATGGGCATGGCGCTGACAGGCAAAGTCGCGCCGTATAAGCTCGGGTTCGGTCCCTTTCCGTCCGACGTCTTCCATGCGCCGTTTCCGAACGCGCTGCACGGCGTGTCGAGCGCCGACGCGCTGCACGCCGTGGAAGCGCTGTTCAAGGCCGATATCGATCCGGCCCGCGTCGCAGCGATCATTTTCGAACCTGTGCAGGGCGAAGGTGGCTTCTACCCTGCCCCCGCCGAATTCGTACGCGGGCTGCGCCGTATCTGCGACATGCACGGCATCTTGCTGATCGCCGACGAAGTGCAAACCGGTTTTGCGCGTACGGGCAAGCTCTTTGCGATGGAGCACTATGACGTTGCTCCCGATCTGACGACGATGGCCAAGAGCCTCGCTGGCGGCATGCCGCTTTCGGGCGTGGTCGGCCGCGCCGACGTGATGGATGCGGCCGCGCCGGGCGGGCTCGGCGGCACCTATGCGGGCAACCCGCTCGCACTTGCCGCCGCGCATGCTGTGCTCGACATCATCGACGAGGAGCGCCTGTGCGAACGGGCCACTGTTCTCGGCGACCGTTTGAAGGCACAGTTGGAAGCGCTAAAGGTCGACGTGCCTCAGCTCGCCGACGTGCGTGGACCGGGCGCGATGGTCGCGGCCGAATTTCTCGTACCGGGCACGCATGAACCCGATGCAGCGTTCGCCAAACGCGTACAGCAACGCGCGCTTGAGCGCGGCTTGCTGCTGCTCGTTTGCGGCAGTTATGCCAATGTGATCCGCTTCCTGTTTCCGCTCACCGTCGAGGAACCTATTTTCGAGGAAGCGCTCGGTCTGCTCGACGAGGTATTAAAGGAATGCGTCGGCGCGATTGCTTAGGACTGCTTCGCATCTTTCGCCGCTTGTTTTCGTTGGAGTGCATATGCAGAACATGGAATCGATTGATCTGAATGACGTTTCGCTGCTAAAAAGCAAGGCGTTTATCGCAGGCGAATGGCAAACCGCGGACAACAGCGCAACCTTCGAAGTGCGCAATCCCGCCACGGGCCAGGTGCTCGCCAACGTACCGAAGATGGGCGCCGCCGAAACGCGCCGCGCCATCGAGGCAGCGAACGCGGCATGGCCGGCTTGGCGCGCGCAGCCTGCCAAGGCACGCGCGGCCATCTTGCGCAAATGGTACGAGTTGATGATCGACAATGCGGACGATCTCGCCCGCATCATGACCGCCGAGCAGGGCAAGCCGCTCGCTGAATCGAAGGGCGAGATCCAATATGCCGCATCGTTTCTCGAATGGTTCGGCGAGGAAGCCAAGCGCGTGTATGGCGACACCATTCCAAGCCCGGCCGCCGATAAACGCATCGTCGTCGTGAAAGAGCCGGTCGGGGTCTGCGTGGCGATTACGCCGTGGAACTTCCCGGCTGCGATGATCACGAGAAAAGTCGGCCCCGCGCTGGCGGCTGGATGCCCGATCGTCGTCAAGCCCGCCGAGGCCACACCGCTTTCCGCGCTCGCGCTGGCGGTGCTGGCCGAGCGTGCCGGGCTGCCGGCCGGCGTGCTGAGCATCGTCACGGGCGAACCCAAGGAAATCGGCACGGAAATGACGGGCAACGCGCTGGTGCGTAAGCTCTCGTTCACGGGCTCGACGGCAGTCGGGCGCTTGTTGATGGCGCAATGCGCGGGAACCGTCAAGAAAGTGTCGCTCGAACTCGGCGGCAATGCCCCGTTCATCGTCTTCGATGACGCCGACCTCGATGCGGCCGTCGCCGGCGCCATTGCGTCGAAATACCGCAACAGCGGCCAGACTTGCGTGTGCGCCAATCGCTTTTACGTGCACGAGCGTGTCTACGACGCATTCGCCGACAAATTGCGCGCGGCCGTCGAGCAAATGAAGGTGGGGCGCGGCACCGAGGCGGGCGTGGTTCAAGGCCCGCTGATCAACGAAGCGGCCGTGCGCAAAGTCGAAGCGCATATCGAAGACGCGGTGAACAAAGGCGCGCAAATCGTCACGGGCGGCAAGCGTCACGCGCTCGGCCACAGCTTTTTCGAGCCCACCGTGCTCACGGGCGTGACCGCGGCCATGCAGGTCGCAAAAGAAGAAACGTTCGGCCCCGTTGCGCCGCTCTTCAAATTTAGTTCGGACAACGAAGTAATCCGCTTCGCCAACGATACCGAATTCGGATTGGCCGCCTATTTCTTCAGCCGGGACATCGCCCGCGTCTGGCGCGTGGCCGAAGCGCTCGAATACGGCATGGTGGGAATTAATACCGGCATCATTTCGAACGAAGTGGCGCCATTCGGCGGGGTGAAACAATCGGGAATCGGCCGCGAAGGTTCGCATTACGGCATCGACGAATACGTCGTCGTCAAGTATCTGTGTCTCGGCGTTTGACCGTGCCCGGGTAGCGCCAAAAATTGTGTCGGCGACCTAACTATTTGTTTTATGGATGTTTTGTCGTTCTCCGCGATGCATTTTATTCAGGCAACGCGGAGAACGATTCGAAAAAGGTCTCGAAGCGTTTTTCAAAACGTTGCATTCCCGAGCCATCCGGTGTTTTACTAGCGCGGCCATCATTTTTGGCTTGGTATGCTGTGCGCCGCGCTGTTCGGCGAACGCCGGCAGCCTTGATAAAACCATCGGCCCCCGCGCGGCAAAACCATGCGGGGGTTTGAACGAACCGCTTCGAGGAGTCAACGTGAAAAAACTAATAGCCGCCGTAGCCATTGCCGCGCTTGCCGTTTCCGCAGGTGTCGCGCAAGCGAAAGAGTGGACCACGATCCGTTTTGGCGTCGACGCGAGCTATCCCCCGTTCGAGTCAAAGGGCCAGGACGGCAAGCTCAAGGGCTTCGACATCGATCTCGGCAATGAAATCTGCGCGCGCGTGAAAGCGAAATGCGTCTGGGTCGAAAACGACTTCGACGGCATGATCCCCGCGTTAAAGGCGAAGAAGTTCGACGGCGTGCTTTCGTCGATGTCGATGACGCCGCAACGCGAAGAGCAGATCGCCTTCACGAAGAAGCTGTTCAATACGCCGACCGCACTGGTCGCCAAGACGGGTTCGGGCTTGCTGCCGACGGCTGAATCGCTCAAGGGCAAGACGGTCGGCGTCGAGCAGGGCACGATTCAGGAGACCTACGCAAAGACGCATTGGGCGTCGAAGGGCGTCACCGTCACCCCTTACCAAAATCAAGATCAGGTCTATCAAGATCTGATCTCGGGCCGTCTTGACGCGGCATTGCAAGACAAGGTCCAAGCCGAGATCGGCTTCCTCAAGACGCCGCGCGGCACCAGCTTTCAGATTGTAGGCAAAGACCTTGACGATCCGAAGATCCTTGGCGAAGGTGCCGGCATCGGCCTGCGCAAGGAAGACAAAGATCTGAAAGAAAAGCTCGATAAAGCTATCCACGAAATTCGCAAGGACGGCACCTACCAAAAGATCGCGAACAAGTATTTCGACTTCGACGTCTACGGTAAGTAATGTAATGTGCCCACGGCGCGGCTGGCCCGCGCCGGTGCAAGGCAAACCTCTGGGCCCCGTATCGCACGGGGCCTTTTTGCTTTTGTGCGCCGGGCCAGCCAGCCACGCGTACAATCGAAACCCGTTTCTCGTTCACGTCCCCCAAAACCGCGGCGCCAAGAAACATGCAAATACAGACCCATCCGTTGATCTCCCCAGCGCTCGGCACCGAGCGCCATCTGCAGAGCTTCCACTACGGCCCCTCCGGTGCGCAGAAGGTCTACATCCAATCGTCGCTGCATGCCGACGAACTGCCCGGCATGCTCGCCTCGTGGGCCTTGCGGCGCAAGCTCGCCGCACTTGAAGCAGCCAACAAGCTGCGCGGCGAAGTCGTCATCGTGCCGGTGCCCAATCCAATTGGGCTCAATCAGCATCTGCTCGGTCAGATGATTGGGCGTTTCGAAACGAATACCGCCAGCAATTTCAATCGTAATTTTCATGATCTTGCCGCGCTCGTCACGCCCCGCATCGAAGGACGGCTGACCGGCGACGCAGCACACAATGCGAGCACGATCCGCGCGGCCATGCGCGATGCACTTGCCGAGCAAACGCCGCGCACCGAACTCGAATCGCAGCGTCTTGCATTGCAGCGCTTGTCCTGCGATGCCGATATCGTGCTCGATCTGCATTGCGACTTCGAAGGCGCGATGCATATTTACACCAACCCCGACCTCTGGCCCGAGGTCGAGCCGCTGGCGCGCTACCTCGACGCGAAGGCCTCGCTGCTTGCGCTTAATTCGATCGGCAATCCGTTCGACGAAATCCACAGCTTTTGCTGGTCCGAATTGCGCGCACGCTACAGCGACCGCTACCCGATCCCGCATGGCTCCATTTCAGTCACGATCGAATTGCGCGGGCAGGCCGATGTGTCTTACGGCCACGCCGAGCACGACGCTCAGGCAATCGTCGAATACCTCACTTGCCGCGGCGTGATAGACGGCACGCCTGCGCATATGCCGCCGCTTGCGCATCCGGCGACGCCGCTTGCCGGCAGCGAGCCGCTGATCTCGCCGGTCTCGGGCGTGCTCGTGTTCCGCACGCCGGCCGGCACGTGGGTCGAGCCGGGCCAGGAGATTGCCGACATCGTCGACCCGTTGCTCGACCGCGTCGTCACGATCAAGAACAACACGGCGGGCGTGCTCTACGCACGGCATAAAACGCGCTTTGCGACGACCGGCATGGAAATCGCGCGGGTTGCGGGCGCAACGCCGTTTCGCACCGGCAGCCTGTTATCTCCGTGAGTGCGCACCGGTAGTGCACCGATAGTGCACCGGAATATTAATAGTTCGTAACAAGAAGGCCTGCTGATAGCGGGCCTTCTTGTTGTGCCCTTAAGTTTCGCTTAATTCTGGGCTGAGACGATGCCTCCATACCACCCCTGTTGAGCCGCCGGAACATTGGCGGCATCTTTTTGTCCTTTTCATGCGGCGTGCGGATGACCGATGCAGCGCCGATAACGGAAACGACGATGACCGAAGATTCGGTGTTCAAGCATATGCGCAGCATGCTCAAGCGCGAGCATGCATTGCCTGTCCAGAGTTGCCGCGTCTCCCTGCCCGTACAACGCCCCTGGGGTCGAACCTATCGGCTCGTCGAATGGACGATGGCGAAAGACGCCCCATCGCATCGCTGCGTCGTGCCGGCCGAACTCACCGCTACGGAAATCGCACGCCATGTCGCTTCGCATGTGCCAGGCCGAGTGTATTTCGACGAAGCACGCTGAACACCACGTTCTCTGCTACGCTTGCGGGCTATGGTTACCGCCACCGTTCAGCCCATTGCTGCCATTGCCCACCCGATGGAACCTCCGTTCAACGAACGCGGCGTCACGATCACGCGCGGCGGGCTGACCGCCGGCGGCCAGATATTCCCGCTACGCGATATCCACGACACGCGTGTCGTAACCGTGCAAAAAAACAAGGTAGTGCCACTTGCCATCTCGTTGACTGGGCTTGCCGGCGCGATCACCGGCGGTGCTCTCGGGTCTAGCGCCGGGCTCGTTGTCGGCGTCATGCTCGTGGTGGTCGGCGGCCTTGCCTGGACGACGCAGGACATCGTTCACCGGCTCTTCGTTATTACCGACACCGGTGAGCGAGAGGTGCTGACAAGCCCCGACCGCGAATTCGTCGAGCGCGTCGACCACGCCCTGCGCGCAGCAGGAGCATCGGCGCGCACCGTTCAATCCGTTTGAAGCGGCTTCACACGCCAGATATCACGCGCGTACTCCGCAATCGTCCGGTCCGACGAAAACTGCCCCATACCCGCCACATTTGCGATAGCGCTCGCGGTCCATGCGCGCGGGTTGCGAAAGCGCGCGTCGACTGCGGTTTGCGCCTCGGTAAAAGCCTCGAAATCCGCGAGCACCATGTAATGGTCGCCCCAATCGACGAGCGTATGGAAGATATCCGAGAAGCGATGCGAATCGCCGCCCGAGAAGTATCCGGTACGGATTTGATCGAGTGCGAGACGCAATACTTCGTTCTCCTCATAAATCTGTCGCGGCCGATAACCCGACGCGCGCATATCAGCCACTTCGCTCGCGTTCAAACCGAAAATAAACATGTTCTCGCGGCCAACGGCATCGCAAATCTCGATGTTCGCGCCATCCATCGTGCCGATGGTCAGTGCGCCGTTCAGCGCAAGCTTCATGTTGCCTGTACCCGATGCCTCGGTACCCGCCATCGAAATCTGCTCGGAGAGATCGGCCGCCGGAATCATCAGCTCGGCCACGCTCACACCGTAGTTCGGCACAAACACCACTTTGAGTCGATCGCCGACTACCGGGTCGTTGTTGACCTTCTCCGCGACATCGCCAATCAGGCGAATGATCGTCTTGGCGAGCTTGTAGGCCGACGCCGCTTTACCCGCAAAAATAACGACGCGGGGCACCCAGTCGCGTTCGGGATTCGCGCGAATGGCGTTGTAGCGAGCGATGACGTGCAGCACGTTCAGCAACTGCCGCTTGTATTCGTGAATGCGCTTGACCTGCATATCGAACAGCGCGTCCGGGTGAATCGCCAAGCCCGTTTCATGCAGGAGCCGATGCGCGAGCCGGATCTTGTTCGTGCGCTTCGCTGCACGAAACTCGGCGCAAAACCCCGGGTCCTCACTGAACGCCCGCAGCTTCGACAACTCGAACAGATCAGCACGCCAGCGCGAGCCGATCCGCGCATCGATAAGCGACGACAACGGGCGGCTCGCTTGAGCGAGCCAGCGGCGCGGCGTAATGCCGTTCGTTACATTCGTGAAGCGCTCAGGGAACATGCGCGCGAAATCGCTGAAGAACTCGCGCTCCATCAATTGCGAATGCAGCTTCGACACACCGTTGACCTTCTGGCTCGCCACAATGGCGAGATGCGCCATGCGCACGCGGCGTTGGCCATACTCGTCGACCAGCGAAATGCGTCGAATCAAATCGATGTCGTGCCCGAAGTGCCCGCTCGCCTCTTTGAGGAAGCCTGCATTGATCTCGAAGATGATTTCCAGATGCCGCGGCAACAGCTTTGCGAGCAGGTCCACATCCCATGTTTCGAGCGCCTCGGGCATCAGCGTGTGGTTAGTGTACGAGAACACTTGCTGAACGAGCTTCCAAGCATGACCCCACGGCACATGATGGATATCGACGAGCAGCCGCATCAGCTCGGGAATAGCGAGCACCGGATGCGTGTCGTTCAGATGGATCGCCACTTTGTCGGCGAAGCGGCCGAACGTACTGTGGGTACGTTGATAGCGGCGAATCAAGTCCTGCATCGTCGCGGAGATAAAGAAATATTCCTGACGCAACCGCAGTTCGCGGCCGGCCGGCGTCGAATCGTCCGGATACAGCAAGCGTGAAACATTTTCGGAGTGTTCTTTCGCCTCGACTGCGCGGCGGTAGTCGCCTTGATTGAACGCCGATAGGTCCAGTTCTTCTGTCGCACGCGCAGACCACAAGCGCAGCGTGTTGGTTGCGCTGGTACCGAAGCCCGGTATCACCGTGTCGAAAGCCATCGCGTTGACGTGATCGGTCTCGATCCACTCGACACCGTGCTCGTGTTGAATCGTTCGGCCTCCGAAATGAACGATGTATTGCACTTCGGGGCGTGGAAACTCCCACGGGTTACCGGCCCGTAGCCAGTAATCCGGGGTCTCGACTTGTTCGCCGGCTACGATCTGCTGACGGAACATGCCGTAGTGATAACGAATGCCGTAGCCGAAGCCCGGTATCGCAAGCGTTGCCATCGAATCGAGAAAACAAGCGGCAAGACGCCCCAACCCGCCGTTGCCCAGCGCCGCATCGGGCTCGAGTTCCGTGACCGCGGCCATGTCGACGCCGAGGCTAGCGAGCGCCTCGTTCATCTGATCGTAGATACCCAACGAGAGCAGCGCGTTCGTGAAGGTCCTGCCGATTAGAAATTCCATCGACAGGTAGTAGACGCGTTTGACATCTTGCTCGTACTGCTGCCGCGTCGTTTTCATCCAACGTGCGACGAGCCTGTCGCGCACAGCCAGCGCGGCGGCATGCAACCAGTCTTGCGGACGGGCCGCGACGGCGTCTTTACCGACACCGTAGATCAAGCGATTGGAGATAGATCGCCGTAGCGCATCGGGCGTGCTATTGAGATGGTCGAATTCCAGATCGACGGCCGTCATCGATTCCCTCCTGGTGGTGCGGCATAGGCTTTGCTACCGTCGACGCATGCTGCACACATGCCGCAAAAAAATTTAGGTTACGCCTTTTTGCCGGCGTGCGGGGCGCGTTGGCATGCTAAATAAACCGCAAAAAAATGCGCGAACAGAAAACGTATCGCTGAAAAGACAAGGCCGGGCGACGCTTCGTCTACTATGAATGAAAAAGTTAGGACTCCGAACGAACAGGAGATCGTCATGGCAACGCACATGAGTACCCCCGCAATCCTCGGCATGATTCGCGCGCAAGAGTTGCTCACGATATCGCTGATCCGCACGCTGCCATCCGACATGCGCGGCAAGGTCGTCGACGAGTTTGCCGCGCAGGTCGCGCGCGCAGAACTCGCCCACGTGAAAGCCGAGAGCGAGCAGGAAACACTCGATGCGTTTCGTACGCACATCAAGCAGCTCTCGTTGCTGCTGACGTCGATTCAGTAGCGCTGCGCTAACGCGGCAGATACCCAAGCGGGTCGATCGGCGAGCCGTCGCGGCGAATCTCGAACTGGACGGTGCTGCGCCCTGTCTTGTCGGCTCCGATCTGTGCGATCTGCTGGCCTTTCTTGACGGCATCGCCCTCCTTCACGCTGACGGGCCCGTTGACCGAGTAAGCCGTCACGAGCGCATCACCATGCTTGATGACCACGAGTGTCGCGTACTGCTCGATGGCGTTGCCGACGTAGATCACCGAGCCGTCGCTCGCTGCTCGCACCGGGTCATCCGCGCGGCCGGCGATGACGATACCCTTCGCATTGCCGCCCTGCGCCGATTTCAACACCTGACCATAGGCCGGCCATGCGAACCGAATGGCCGGCTCACCGGCAACGTTCGCGTTGGCGGCGACGGGCGGCGCCACCCGCAATACTTGGCCCGGCACGAGTTGGGCCGTGGCAGGCAGCCGGTTCCACTCCGCGATGTCCTGCGGCCGCTGGCCAAAGCCGGCTGCCACGCTTTGCAGCGTATCGCCCGCGCTCGCGCGGTAGTACCCTGGCTGAACTGAGGGATGGGCCGGGGCATTCCATTGCGAAGCAGCCGGCCGGCTACCGAACAACTGGTCCGTCGAACAACCCGTAACGAATAGCGCGAGCGCCGCGATGCCGCAGGTGCCGGCGACCATGGACGCGTGTCGCGCGCGCGCCGCTCCGAATGTTCCGCTGCGAAAGGTCTTCATCGAGCAAGCGTCTCCATTAGTCAACAAGAACTGCACATCTTACCGCCGACACGCAAAAACAAAACCGGCTCGCGCCCCGTTAGGGCAGCGAGCCGGCTTCAATTCAAACACTTGATCGAATTGTGTTACTTCCTTTCGCTTTTATTACGATCTCGTTACGCCGATTCCATCAGATCGGATTAAAGCTTGACGCGGATATTAACGGCCGAAGTAAAGCGGATGCACACCGTCGACATTCATCGGACGGCTATCGGACGGCGCACCCGACTGACTCGATTCATTCGCCGTACCGCCATAGCCGCTCGTATCGGCCCGTGCGGCAACCGATTGGCCTTGTTCGCCGGCCGCACGTTGTTCCGCGGCCTGGATGTCAGCCGGGTAGGACGGGTCGTCCGAACCTGGCCGATAGCCCGCTTGCTCCACGCGAAGCAGGTCTTGCTGGACTTGCGCGCGGGTCACGGGTTGGTTGGAATTCGACTCGGTTTGCGCCATCGAAACAAGCGGAGTAGCAAGGGCGGACGCGGCAACCACTGCATAAATAAGCGATTTCATGACTAGACCTCCGGGATTTATGTTTCGCTCCAGACACACCGTTTGAAGCGATTGAGTCCAGTTTAGCCATCGGCTTACCTAGGGAAAACCACTAATTTGACGAAATAGTGTTTCCGCAAAAGCAATAATGCCCATGCCACCGCTATTGGCCCGATTAACGTTGGCTATGACTGCGCTATCGGACCATGCTTCGTTTCATGACCAATCGGCGTGGAAGCTCCCTTCGCGATCGGTGCGCTCAAAGGTATGCGCACCGAAGAAGTCACGCTGTGCTTGTACGAGGTTAGCTGGCAAGCGCTCGGCGCGGTAGCCGTCAAAATAAGCAATGGCCGAAGCAAACGCAGGCACCGGCACACCCGCGCTCACCGCAGCGATCACCACCTCGCGCAGCGCCGATTGATAGTTGTCCGAAATATCGCGGAAGTAGGGATCAAGTAGCAAATTCGCCAACGCTTGATCTCGCTTGTAGGCCTCGGTGATTTTCTGCAGGAAACGCGCGCGAATAATGCAGCCGGCGCGGAAAATTTTCGCGATCGACCCGAACTCCAAGCTCCAGCCATACTCCTTCGAAGCGGCCGCCAATTGCGCGAACCCTTGCGCATACGAAATCACTTTGCTCAAGTAAAGCGCGCGCCGCACCGCTTCGATGAATGCCGAACGATCCCCGGCGAAGGGCTGCCTCTGCGGGCCGCCAAGCAACTTGCTCGCCGCGACGCGTTGCGTCTTCAACGAAGACAACACGCGTGCGAATACGGACTCCGTAATGAGCGGCAGCGGAACGCCAAGGTCAAGTGCGTTCTGGCTGGTCCATTTGCCGGTTCCTTTTTGCGCTGCGCGATCAAGGATGACGTCCACGAGGTCGCGTCCCGTCTCTGCGTCGCGCTTGCCAAAAATTTTGGCCGTGATGTCGATCAGATAGCTGTCGAGCTCGCCTTCGTTCCACTCCGTATAGACACGACCCAACTCGGCATTCGATAGTCCAACCACATGCTGGAGAACGGCATAACTCTCGGCGATCAACTGCATGTCGCCGTACTCGATGCCGTTGTGGACCATCTTGACGAAATGGCCTGCACCGTCCGGCCCCATGTAAGCCACGCAAGGTTCGCCGTCGGGCGCGCGTGCCGCGATCTGCGTGAGAATCGGTGCAACCAGATCGTAGGCCTCGCGTTGGCCGCCCGGCATGATCGAAGGACCCTTGAGTGCGCCCTCCTCACCACCCGACACGCCGGTGCCGATGAAATGCAAGCCGGACTTCGCAAGTTCCTGATTGCGCCGAACGGTATCGGTGAAATGCGTATTGCCGCCATCGATCAGGACATCGCCTGCATCAAGCAACGGCTTGAGCGCCGCGATGGTCGCATCGGTCGGCTCGCCTGCCTTGACCATCAGCAAGATGCGCCGCGGCTTTTCCAGCGACGCGACGAATTCCTCGAGCGAGTATGCCGGCACGAGCCGGCGCTCGGGAAACGCGGACAGCAGTTCTTCCGTTCTGGCGCGGCTGCGGTTGTACACCGCCACGGCATGCCCGCGGCTTTCGATGTTGAGCGCAAGGTTGCGGCCCATCACTGCCAGTCCGATGACGCCGATGGCTGGTTTATTCATGGTCGAATTCTCCTCGAACGCTGCCGCGCACGGCACATTGCCGCGCGGCATGACGGATTGTCCGTCAGCAATTGAAAAAAGGCCCGGTAATGCGCTCGGCCAACGCGGTCAATGAATCGCCGCAGGCTGCTTCGAGCTTGAGCGCAAACAGTGCATCGGCACGCGTACGGCCCAAGTTGATCGCGGCAATGGGTATGCCAGCACGCGACGCCCAAACGCAAAAGCGATACCCGGAATACACCATCAACGACGAGCCGATGACGAGCAACGCATCGGCGGACTCGAGCGCCGCGATGGCCGCATCGACGCGCATACGCGGCACGCTTTCGCCAAAGAATACGACTGATGGCTTTAGCATGCCGCCGCAATGCGCACACGTCGGCACCCGAAACGTGTCGAGCGCACTCCACTCGAGGTGGGCGTCGCCATCGGCGGACGGTTCGGCAACGGCTGCATCGAGCGAAGGATTGTCGCGCTCGAGCGCAGCCTGCACAGCCGCGCGTGCATGCACTGCGCCGCAAGCGAGGCAGGTCACGTCGTGAATGCTGCCGTGCAACTCGATAACCGCTTCACTGCCTGCGCGCTGATGCAGACCGTCTACGTTTTGCGTGACGAGCGCGGCGATACGGCCCGCGCTGCCAAGCTGAGCCAGCGCGCGATGTGCCGCGTTAGGCTGCGCGCGCGCGAGCATTGGCCAGCCCACCATGCTGCGTGCCCAATAGCGGCGACGCGCGGCATCCGAGCCGAGGAACGCCTGCAACTGAATTGGTTGTGCGCGCATCCATTCGCCGTTGGTATCTCGGTATCCCGGTATACCAGAAGCAGTGCTGATGCCGGCGCCAGTCAGCGCGAAAAGGCGCGAATGGCGACGCATGAATTCGCTCATTGCGTCGAGCGCGTCGAGCGCGTCGACATTTGCATGGTCGACTACCGCATCAATGAAATTCGTCATAACGCGACTACACGTTGTGGCAACGCAGCCATTTCGGTAGGCGACGCGCTGTGTCGTTGATCGGGCAATCGCGTCGTCATCCGTCTCGATGCGTCGCCTTCGTCGTCGAAACGTGCACGCAGAAAATCGAGGAACGCGCACACTTTCGGAGATGCATTCAAGCGCGAACCGTACACCGCGAAGAGCTCGACTGGCTCCGGCTCCCAGTCTGGCAGCAGACGTACGAGCCTGCCCGCCTCGACATCGGCGCGCGTGGCCTTCTGGTTGAGCAATGCAATGCCGCCGCCCGTCAGCGCAAGCTGATAACTGATGGTGGGATCCGCGACGATCACGCGCGGCGCAAGCTTGACCTCCTGCCACGCCGCGCCGCGCCGCAATCGCCAAAGCGTTGCGTCGGCAGGCAAGCCCGGCTCGCCACAGACCGCGGCAATCGTGTGATGCTCGCGCAGGTCTGCCGGCGTACGCGGCATGCAGCGCCCGGCGAGATAGGCGGGGCTGGCGTAGATGGCCAGCCTCACTTGCATCAATGCTCTCGCGAGCAGATCGGAATCTTCGAGCGGCCCTGGACGAATCACGATATCGGCGCGGCCAACGCGTGACCGGCTTTCGCCCTCAAGCGGCTGCAACTGCACGCGTATCTCGGGATAGGCCGCAAGGAAATCAGCGAGCATCGGGCCGAGCACAAAACGCGTGAAGGGGACGGAGGCTGCGACGCGCAGCATGCCGCGCGGCTTCGCGTGCATTGCGCCGATCAGCAGGTCGGCCTGCTCGAGTTCATCTAGCAGACGTTGGCAGCGTTCGAGGTAGAGCACACCGGCTTCGGTCAGCGTCATGCTGCGCGTCGTGCGTGTGACGAGCCGCACGCCGAGCCGGCTCTCGAGCCGCGAGAGCGCGCGGCTCACGCTCGACTTCGGCACACCGAGCGCTCTCGCGGCGACGGTAAAGCTCTGCGCCTCGCAAACGCTCACAAAGAACTGCAATTCGTTGAGATCGATCATCGTTGATGGTTTCCGGATTGTTCCACCGTCGCAACAGAGCGTTCGAATGCTTCCAATTGTTGCCCATGATAGTCAATTCTTCGTTTCGACGTTCAACGAAGCCTTGGAGGCAAAGTCATGTATCTGATTACTGGAGCAAACGGTCATGTGGGCGGTGAAATCATCGCTCAACTTGTGCAGGCAGGCGAGCGGGTGCGCGCATACGTGCGCGACCCGGCCAAGCTGGCAGCGTGGCGTGATCGGATCGATATCGTCGCTGGCGGCTACGACACGCCGGATATCTTCGCGCAAGCGCTCGATGGCGTCGACGGCGTGTTCATGATGAACATTGGAGACGCCGCCGCATTTCGACGGTTGGCCTCAGAAGCAGCCGCCAAGCGCACACCGCGCGTTGTCTTTCTTTCGACGTCGATAATCGATCTGCTGCCGGACAATGCGCTCGCTCGTATGCATCGTGAGAAAGAAGACATCATCCGTGACGCGGGTCTGACCGGGCGCTTCCTTCGTCCCGTCGGATTCATGTCGAACACGTATCTGTGGGCTGACTCGATCAAAGCGCAAGGCGTCGTCCATAACGCATTGGGTACTGCCAAGTTTGCGCCGATTGCGCCCGAGGATATTGCCGCAGTGGCAGTGCGTGCACTGACCGATGCAGCGCTTGATCGTGAAGTGTTGACGCTGACCGGAAGCGAAATGATCAGCGTGCCGGAGCAAGTCGCAGAACTTGCCGCGGCGCTCGACAAGCCACTGCGCTGCGTTGACATCTCGCTCGAAACAGCCAAGCAGAACCTCGTTCAAAACGGCATTCCAGAGGTCATCGCCGCATCGGTTGTGCAAGCGTACGGAGCTGTTCGCGAGGGCTTGAGCGCTGCACCGACCGATACCGTCGAACAGGTGACGGGACGCAGCCCGATGCGCTTTGGCGAGTGGGTGCGGGCACATGTTGGGCGGTTTGCTTAGGGCGTTTCCTAGCAGGCTTGATAGTCGCCGTCAGAGGAACTCATCGACGCTTTCGCCACTCGAACGCCGACGTTGCGCGTCGAGCAACCGTCTAAATGGAGACCTCTTAAAAAATGACATGCGAATCTCTGCCGGCGACATGGCAATGTTCGGATTCCGAACTTTTTATTCGATTCAGTGACGTATTCGTCCCCCGCCGTGAAGAACAAATCAGCGCGATGTGCGACCTGCTGAACGATCTGGCAGCGCCGCGCATTCTCGACCTATGTAGTGGTCATGGACAATTATCCGAAGCGTATTTGCGCCGAAAGCCCGACGCGCACGTGACGTTGCTTGATCGCTCACCTGAGATGCTGGCGAGCGCGGATCAACGCCTGAAAGCGTTTCGCGGCCGTTATGAACTGATGCTCGCAAGTATCGAAGAACGTGCTTGGCGCAAGCGAAGCAGCTACGACGCTGTGATGACGTCCCTCGCCGTGCATCACCTCGATGCCGAAGGCAAGCGGGCGCTCTACCGCGACATCCGCGAGATGCTGACGCCGGGTGGCGTCTTCGCGATGACCGACCTGGTGGAAGCTGCTGGGCCCGGTACCCGTCAACTTGCAGCGGACCATTGGGCGGAAGCGGTGCGACGTGCATCGCTTGAACAATTCGGCAGCGACGAGGCTGAAAAAATCTTTGAGCAAACGGAATGGAATTACTACCGCCTCCCGCATCCTGATCCAGTCGACAAGCCATCGTCGATTGCCGAACAACTCGACTGGCTGCGAGAGGCAGGTTTTGCAAACGCAGACGTTGTCTGGATGTATGCGGGTCACGCAATATTCACCGCTACGCGGGAAGCAATCGAATGATTAACCGATCTGACTGCAAAGCGCATTAACCTGGTTGATGTCTGCCATCATCTTGTCGATCTCCCGAATCCCAGCAAAAGACAGACGAGATAGTGGCACGTTCGAGAATAGTCTCGACCGTCTCACGCGGTTATCACCTTGGGCAAGCCCAAGCTCAAGAGATCTCTCAACCGATCTCCCAAGGCACAGCAATCCTGTTGCGGCTGATCGTCGGACGACTCGTCATTTTCCGTATCAGGCTCCTCGGTTTTCTTGGCCAGTCTGCGCGCCTGAGCTTTGCTCAGCGGCACGCCATGTTCCTTGGCAGCGCGCCGGACTTCGTTCAAGCGCCTGCGCTGCCCTCTTGAATTCATCACGTGCGCTTCTTGAGGCTTGGGTAGACCAGACAAACGGACTTGAAGTTTGCGAGGCGGCGTTGCAGCTTCGATGACGGACCGCAGATCGGCCAGCGGTAATGGCAGATTGGCCCGCACCGGACGAGCGTCGCTGCCTCGGCTCTCGACCGAGGCAGCGACTGACGAGTCGTTTCCGGTGTTGCGTAATGCTCGAAGTGCAGAAAACACAGCGGCCTCCTAGGACAAGCGATAGTTAGCGGGCATTACGTATCCCACACAATGTCCATTGCAGCCGGCGCGAAATGAAATGAGCTTTTCCGAACGAGCACTTGTAATGGGTCAAGGCGCCTTGACCTCGTCGATACCTCTCGCCATTTTGCCGATCTCCGCAATCAGCGAAGTCAGGTCAGAAGGATCGACGCGAGCCGCGTCTATCTGTCTCGCGCAGCTCGTAGCCTGCCTCAAGAAAGCGGCTTGGTGACGGACGATTGCCTGGCGGGTATCCGTGTCGCCAGCCCTCACGGCGTTGAGCAACTGAGTGAATATCTCGTCAGCGCTATCCCTCGCACGGGTGACGCATTCCTGTGCCTGGCTGAGAAGATCGGTTGCATCGTTTTCCCCGCTAAACCTCCAGCCGTCAGCCCGCTCGAGCAACTTCCTCGCCTCTGCCAGATCGGCTGCCGGGTCTGCGCCTGGCCCCGGCGTCGAAGCGCGGTCCGCCGTGGCTATCGAAGCGGCACCGCCACGATCGGGCGCCGCATCGGCCGTCTCAGCGGAGACTGGCGGCTCATCAGCGAATTGATTCGTCATCGCCTGCCATCCCCTTAGCGTCGCAACGTCTGCTTCGTGGGCAACGCCCAACTCATTGATTGCCTCGTCCACCGTCCAAAGACCCGCACCGATTTTCATACGTGCCTGTTGCATGTCCACGTCGGCGATTCGTGGAGGTTCGACGCGCGTCGTCATCGCCGGTGGTTGCGCTCGAACGGGCAAATGCGCGTTGAGCCGCGTACCGCCCGCTGCCGAAGTTTCAGTGCCTGATTCACCTGAAAGCGCATCGTGGTCGGATCGCTGCGGAATCCGCCCTAGCGCTCCATCCTCTTGAGGCTGCAGCCGACGCAATGGCCGCGTTGGTGGGTCGTCCGCTTCTTCGCGAGCGCCTACGTCAAGCCCGGCAAGCCTCTGGGAAATACTCGAATTACCGTCTGAAATATCGTTCATACCGGTCTGTACCATGCGTTCCAGCTGTAGATCATCGTTCCATAAACAACCAGGTGCGAACGCGGCCGCGAAGTGGCATGCAGGCGGACGAAGCAGTCGTTCATTGAACGACGTATGCCGATTCATGTCCACTGCGCTGACTACCACTCGCGACAGCGGAGTATCGACATGGCTAACCAGCTTGGCAGCATCAAACACATTGTTCAATTGATGCTCGAGAACCGTTCATTCGATCAAATGCTTGGATTTCTTTATGACGGCAAACGAACCATGCCTTCCGGTATTCCTTTTGAAGGACTAACGGGAGACGAACAAAACGCGGCCCCGGCGGGAAACAGTGTTCGTGTGAGCCGAATCACCTCCAATACGCCGAATGTCTATTTCAAGCCAGGGGCCGATCCGGGCGAAGGTTTTTACAATACGAATATGCAGTTGTATTCGACACTGCATCCTGCCGCCGACGCCAAGCCCAACAATAACGGCTTCATCGCGAACTTCAAATCCGCCATCGATTACGACCTGGCACATCATTACGGAGATTCACTGCCGGGCACCAAACCGCCGGACATCATGCAGATGTATACACCCGAGCTGCTGCCGGTCATGTCGACGCTCGCCAAAAGCTATGCCGTTTGCGATCAATGGTTCGCTTCGGTCCCAACGCAAACCATACCAAATCGCGCATTTGCCTCGGCGGCCACCGCGCAAGGCCGGCTTGATAACCACGTTAAATCGTTTAACTGCCCGAGCATTTTTGGCCGCCTGTCGGACCAGCAAATCGATTGGGCAATTTTTGGCTACAAACGCCCGCCGCTCACACGTACCGATTTCCCCGATACGTTGAATGCCGACCCGAAGCACTTCGGCCTCTTCGTCGATTTTAAAAATCGAGCAAAATCGGGCACGCTGCCGGCCTATACGTTTTTGGAACCCGATTTTGGCGCAAGCGGCAATAGCCAACACCCGAATTACGACGTCGCAAAAGGCGAGCAACTGATTTACGACGTCTACCGTGCGCTGCGGGACGGCCCCGGGTGGAACGACACATTGCTGATCATTACCTACGACGAGCACGGCGGAAATTACGATCACATTGCGCCGCCCAACACAGCCACGGCACCCGATGCCTCGATCGGCGAATTCGATAATTTCGACTTCAAGCGTTTGGGCCTACGCATCCCCGCATTGTTGGTCTCGCCTCGCATTGCCGCGGGTACCGTCTATCGAGCAAAAAATGGAACGATCGATCACACCAGCGTGCTGAAGACCATCGAAGAGCGCTGGGGCGTACCGTCGTTGACGCAACGCGACAAAGCAGCGCCAAGCCTCGGCGACGCGCTCACGCTGAGTAACCCGCGCAACGACGATCCGCTCGACCAAATCGTCGCGCCGCAATCAGGCGTGAGCCAGCCGAAACAGGACGTGCCGAGCGAGATCGAGCGCATTCATGCCTGGCGCGTTTCGACACTGCCGATACCCGACGAAACGGGGCGAGTCGCTCACGTCGAGCCGCAGTTGGCCACCAGTGCGCAAATCGGCGAATACATTCGCGAGCGTATGGCCGCGTGGGACGACCATCTGCGCAAGCTCAAGGCGCAATGACAGCTCGCTTGTTTGTATGAAGAACAGGCCATGCGACCGCGCTAGACTGGCGGCGAACGATGGGAGGACCAAATTGTTAGTAGTCCTACAGAAATCGCGGCGCCTCCGATTGCTGAGCCTCGTCGTATTGTCGGCCGCCGCCGTTGCGTCCAGTGTAGCCGACGCGCAAGCCACCGGCATGCCGGCGGACAACGATCTCTTTTCAGGAAGCACCGCAACGCGCATGGCTGCGACCATCGAGAAGATCGACGCCGCCACCAATACATTGACTGTTCGCAAGGATGACGGCGCGATCACCAATGTAGTGGTCGACAAATCGGTGGGCGACGTCGAAAAATTGCGTATAGGGGATCACATTGCGATCACTTATACGCGTGCGTTGATCCTCAGCGCGCAACGGGCCGATTCGAGCGCGGTCCGCGAACGCGTCGACACGCAGACGATCACCCCTGCGTCCGGCGGCACGACGAAGTCGGTCCATCGCGTGCAGGCAGTCGCAACCGTGCTCAGCATCGACCGCGAAAGGCGGCTCTTGACGCTGCGCGGCCCGACTGGGCCGATGACACTGCAAGCCGCGACCGATCGTTTTCTGATTGGGCTCGAGGTTGGTGAGAATATACGCGTGAACTATGTCGAGGGTACAGCGCTGCAGGTCACGCGGGATGGGCAGCCCGTACGGTAAGTGCAGCCCCGCGCGCGATGTGGCAACGGCGAACTGCCCGCCCCTCCCAAGCGCGATGCCATATCGTCTGTAGAAATGGCATCGCACCGACGCCGGTCACGCCGACCCGTCACGCGATCAAAACCGATCGACGCGAAACGGACGAGGATCGACGAACGGCGCAGCACCCGTGACCATGTCCGCGATCAGCCGGCCCGTCACGGGCCCGAGCGTCAGACCGTGGTGCGCATGGCCGAACGCAAACCAGAGATCCTGGTGTCGCGGCGCAGGGCCGATGATCGGCAACATGTCGGCCGTGCACGGGCGCTGCCCCATCCACGGTTCCGCGTCGACCCGTTCGCCCAGCGGAAATAGCTTGCGTGCGATCGGCTCCACTGCCGCGAGTTGGTCTGGCGTCTTCGGCTCGTCGAGTAGCGCCAACTCGACGCCCGTTGTCAGCCGGATACCGCGCGCCATCGGCGCGAGCAGATAGCCGCTCTCCACATCGAGTACCGGCTGGCCGAGCTTCGCATTCCGCTCGGGACGATAGTGCATGTGATAGCCGCGCTTGATGCCGAGCGGCAACCGGTAGCCGAGTGCCCCGCTGACGCGCTCCGACCACGGCCCCAACGCGATCACGACCGAGCGCGCTTCGAGTACGCCGTCATCGGTGGAGACACGCCATTGCGGCGCGAGTGTCAGCGCATCACCATGCACGAAGCGGCCGCCCAATTGCTCGAAATAGCGCGCGTAAGCCGTCACCAAAGCATTCGGATCGTTGACGGAATGCGATTGAGGAAAACGCACGCCGCCGACCAGCGTCGCAGCCAGGTCGGGCTCAAGCGCATGCAGCGCGGGAGCATCGAGCGCATCGAACGTCACGCCGAACTCGCGCTGCCATTGCTCAGCAGTCCTAACTTCTTGCGATAGCCGCTCCGGCGTGCGGAACACGCGGACCCATCCGGTCGGCCGCAATAATGCGGCGGCGCCGGCCGCCTGCGCAAGCGCCTGGTGCTCGCTCACCGAGCGCTCGATCAGCGTCGCATAGGACCGCGCAATCGCCGCATGGCGCGAAGGCTCGGAGTTGTACCAGTATCGGTAGAGGAACGGCGCAAGCTTCGGCATGGCCGCGGGATGATAGCGAACATCGAGCGAGCGATTGCTTGCATAGCCGAGCAGCTTGGAGAACTCGCGCGGAAACGCATACGGGTAGACTCCCTCGCGCTGAATCAGCCCGGCATTGCCGAACGAGGTCTCGTTACCAGGCGCTTTGCGATCGACCAGCGCGACGGAAAGCCCCCGCTGTTGCAAATGCGCCGCAATGGAAACGCCGACCATGCCGGCGCCGAGCACAAGAGTGTCAAATTTCATTAGATGGCAGGCGAGAGAATCAGAAAGAACACGCGCGGAAAGATGCGCGGCTATCATAAACGAGAATCGTTCACCGACACAGACGGACACACACGGATTCACTCTGTCGGGCGCCGGCGTGGCGAGATTAGTTTAGTTAGGACGCTTGACGATATCGCATAGCTGTCGTCGCAGCAGGCCGCGCCAAATTGTGCTTTACTTCCTCTGCATCCCCAAGAAAAACGAAGGACGGAAGGACGTATTGCCAGGTATTACCGAGCAAGCGGCACCGGTGCGCAAAGGTGCCGGGTCTCGATCCCCCGTAGGAGACAACCCATGGCGATCAGCATCAGTCTGACGGTCAACGGTTCGCCCGTGACTGCCGATGTGCAAGCTCATACCCTGCTCGTTCATTTCATTCGCGACACGCTGCGGCTCACCGGCACACACGTCGGATGTGACACCGCGCAATGCGGCGCTTGCACCGTTCATATGAACGGCCGGGCGGTGAAAGCCTGCAATGTGCTTGCCGTGCAGGCGGACGGCGCAAACATCACCACCATCGAAGGGCTTGCCGCCGCAAGCGATGGCGCGCTGCACCCGATGCAGGCCGCGTTTCGCGAATGTCACGGGCTGCAATGCGGCTTTTGCACGCCGGGCATGGTCATGAGCGCGGTGGCATTAGTCGCACAAACACCCGATGCCAGCGCCGACGATATCCGCCGCCAACTCGATGGCAACCTGTGCCGCTGCACCGGCTACCACAACATCGTCAAAGCCGTGCTCCAAGGCGCGGCTGCCATGAAGCAATCGGCGGAGCAGTCCGCCGCGCTCGAGCCGGCCGCACCCGCGGCTATTCGTTAGGAGAACGAAGCGATGAACGCACCCGACGAAAGCCGCTTGATCGGCGCCTCGATTAAGCGCAAGGAAGACTATCGCTTTCTGACCGGCAACGGACAATACACCGACGATGTCGTGCTGCCGCACCAATCGTATGGCGCATTTGTGCGTTCGCCGCATGCGCACGCGCGCCTCGGCAAGGTCCATATCGAGGCGGCGCGTGCGGCGCCAGGCGTCATCGCCGTCTTCACCGGTGCCGATCTCGCGGCGGAAAAGGTCGGCGGCCTGCCCTGCGGATGGCTGATTCACAGCATGGACGGTGCGCCGATGTGCGAGCCGCCTCATCCGGTACTGGCGCAGGGCAAGGTTCGGCATGTCGGCGACCCAGTTGCCCTCGTCATCGCGGAATCGGCGAAAGCCGCCAAAGACGCGGCCGAACTGATCGAAGTCGATTACGACCTGCTGCCTGCCGTGACCGACACAGCGCGCGCTGCCGACACCGGCCAGCCCACGGTGCACGACGATGTGCCGAACAATGTCTGCTACACCTGGGGCCACGGCGATAAAGCCGCCACCGATGCCGCCTTCGCAAAAGCAGCGCACGTCACGACGCTGGATATCGTCAATAACCGCCTGGTGCCGAACGCGATAGAGCCGCGCGCTGTCAATGCAAGCTATTCGCGTCAGGACGACAGCTATACCGTCTATGTTGCCAATCAAAATCCGCACGTCGAACGGCTGCTGATGGCCGCGTTCGTGCTGTCGCTGCCCGAATCGAAACTACGCATCATCGCGCCCGATGTGGGCGGCGGCTTCGGCTCAAAAATCTTCTTGTATGGCGAGGATGTGGCGCTGACGTGGGCGTCCAAGCGTATCGGGCGGCCCGTGAAATGGACTGCCGAGCGTGCCGAGTCGTTCGTCTCGGATGCACACGGACGCGATCATGTGACGAAAGCCGAACTGGCCCTCGATGCCGACGGCCACTTTCTCGCGCTGCGCGTGCACACCATCGCGAACATGGGCGCCTATCTGTCGACCTTCGCGTCGTCTGTGCCCACCATTCTTTATGCGACGCTGCTGGCCGGCCAATACACGACGCCTGCGATCTACGCCGAGGTCAAGGCCGTCTTCACCAACACCGTACCGGTCGACGCGTATCGCGGCGCCGGGCGTCCCGAGGCAACCTACGTGGTCGAACGAATCGTCGAGCAGGCAGCACGCGAACTCGGGCTCGATCCAGCGGAAATTCGCCGGCGCAATTTCATTCGGCAATTCCCGTATGCCACGCCGGTCGGACTCACCTACGATACCGGGGATTACGAAAGCTGCCTCGCGCGCGCGATGACGCTTGCAGATGTGCAAGGCTTCGCCGCCCGCCGCGACGCGTCGAAGCAAAACGGCAAGCTACGCGGGCTCGGCTACTCGTGTTACATCGAAGCCTGCGGTCTCGCGCCGTCGAAAATCGCTGGCGCGCTCGGTGCGCGCGCGGGCCTCTTCGAAGCGGGCGAAGTGCGCGTGCATCCCACCGGCACGATTACTGTCTTCACAGGGTCGCACAGCCATGGCCAGGGGCACGAAACCACCTTCGCACAAGTCGTGGCAGACCGGCTCGGTGTGCCGATCGACAACGTCGAGATCGTGCATGGCGATACCGGGCGCATCCCGTTCGGCATGGGCACTTACGGCTCGCGCTCGATTGCGGTCGGCGGCTCGGCGATCATGAAGGCGCTCGACAAGATCGAGGCCAAGGCGAAGAAAATCGCAGCGCATTTACTGGAAGCGTCGACGAGCGACATCGAGTTCGAAAACGGCGTGTTCCGCGTGAGCGGCACCGACCGCATGAAGACGTTTGCCGAAGTCTCGCTCGCGGCTTACGTGCCGCACAACTATCCGCTGGAAGAACTCGAACCAGGCCTCGATGAAAACGCCTTTTACGATCCGACCAATTTCACCTACCCATCCGGTGCTTATCTGTGCGAGGTCGAAGTCGATCCAGATACGGGCGAAACGCGTATCGAACGCTTCACCGCCGTCGATGATTTCGGCAACATCATCAATCCGATGATCGTCGAGGGCCAAGTGCACGGCGGGCTCGGCCAGGGCATCGGGCAAGCCCTGCTCGAACGATGCGTCTATGACCACGAAACAGGTCAGTTGCTCTCCGGCTCGTACATGGACTACGCGATGCCGCGCGCATCCGACTTTCCCGATTTCACCGTCGAGACCGCGAAGGGCACCCCGTGCACGCATAACCCGCTCGGCGTGAAAGGATGCGGCGAAGCCGGTGCGATCGGCTCGCCGCCCGCCGTGATCAACGCCATCATCGACGCGCTTGCGCCGCTCGGAGTCAAAGATCTCCAGATGCCGGCCACACCGCATCGTGTTTGGTCCGCCATTCAGGCCGCGCAGTCGTCTGCTCACTGAGCTAAGGAGTCCTAAATGTATTCGTATTCGTTCGAATATCAGCGCGCAGCCGATGCCCAAGCCGCCGTCGCCGCACTGCGCGCGGACGGCGACGCGAAATTCCTTGGCGGTGGTCAAAGCTTGCTGCCGACGATGCGCCTGCGGCTCGCTCAGCCAACCCGGCTCGTCGACGTCACGCGCATTGCCGCATTAAAGAATATCGACGTCACCGAAACAGTCGTTACGGTAGGCGCGGCGGTTTGCCATGCCGACGTGGCCGAACACAGCGGCGTGCGGCACACACTAGCCGGCCTTGCCGAACTCGCAGGCATGATCGGCGATCGGCAGGTGCGCGCGTGCGGCACACTGGGCGGCTCGCTCGCCAACGACGACCCGGCGGCCGATTATCCCGCCGCGGTGCTGGCGTTGAATGCAACCATCGTCACCGACCGCCGGCGCATCGCGGCGGACGACTTCTTCATTGACATGTACGAAACCGCACTCGAACCCGATGAGCTGATCGTATCGGTCGCTTTTCCGGTGCCCGAAAAAAGCGCCTACGAGAAATTCCGCAATCCCGCTTCGCAATTCGCACTCGTGGGCGTGTTCGTGGCGAAAGGCGCCGATGGCGTACGCGTGGCCGTGACAGGTGCGGCGTCTTCGGTGTTTCGCCCAACCGAGCTTGAAACGGCGCTGAACGCGAGCTTCACGGGCATGGCAGCACGCGGTGTAACGATCGCACCCGACGACATGAACGAAGATCTTCATGCGAGCGCCGCGTATCGCGCTCATTTAATCCCGATACTCGCGGCGCGCGCGGTCGACGGAGCTCGGTAGGCAATGCCGAGCGTTAAGCGCATTTGACGCGGCACAGGGTAATGCAACCGACGAATATCGACGAAACACTCGCTAAGCTGGTGCAAGCGGGCTACTTCGCCAGCCGCGAGTTGGCGACGGCACTCTTTCTCGCGTTGCGGTTGGAGCGGCCGCTCCTGGTTGAGGGCGAGCCCGGCGTCGGCAAGACCGAGCTTGCGAAAGCGGCAGCCGCGATGCTCGGCACCACCCTTTTGCGCTTGCAATGTTACGAAGGCCTGGACACGGCGAGTGCGCTCTACGAGTGGGACTACCCACGCCAAATCATGGCACTGCGCTTGGCCGAAGCCGGGGGACAGCAGCCGAGCAACGACACGCTTTACCGCAGCGAATTCCTGCTCAAACGTCCGTTGCTGCAAGCACTGATGCCTGACGAGCTGAACCCTGGCGCGCAACGCGTGTTGCTGATCGACGAGGTTGATCGTGCGGACGAGCCGTTCGAAGCGTTTTTGCTGGAGTTGTTGTCGGACTTTCAGGTATCGATTCCCGAGTACGGAACCGTGCGGGCGGCTCGCGTGCCGCTCATTATCGTGACGTCGAATCGAACGCGCGAAGTACATGATGCGCTCAAACGACGCTGCCTTTATCAATGGATCGGCTATCCCGAGCGCGATCGGGAACTTGCCATCGTCGCGACCCGTGCGTCCGAGGCCAGTACCGAACTACAACAGCGGGCCGTTGCATTCGTTCATCGGCTCAGAACGATGGATCTCTTCAAGGCACCAGGCATCGCCGAGACAATCGACTGGTGCCGCGCGCTTGCTGCGCTCTCGGTGTCGGAACTCGATCCGCAGTCGGTACACGATACGCTCGGTGTCTTGCTCAAGTACGAAGACGATTTGGCGCGGCTCGATCGCGAACGCATTGCGCAATGTCTGGCCGTATCGGAGTAGTCGATGACGCCATCGGAGCCCAGCACCGCTTTGCCTATGTTCGCCCGCAACGTAGCGCACTTCGTGCGCCTGCTGCGCGCCGCGGGCCTGCCAATGTCGGCGGCACATGCGGTGGATGCCTTGCATGCGTTGACGTTGATCGATATCGGCCAACGCGACGACGTGCGCGCGGCGCTGGCCGCGATCCTCGTTTCGAGTTCCAGCGAGCGGGCGTTTTTCGATAGCGCATTCGATCTGTTCTGGCGCGATCCCGATTGGGAGAATCAGTTGCGTGCGCTACTGCTGCCGAAAGTGAAAAGCGGCATGCCGCCTCCGGTGCGCAGCAATCGGCTCGCCGACGCGCTCGCGAGCCGCAACGCACTTGCGCAGACAGGTACGCCCGAGGACGCCACCCGCCACGAGATTCGTTCGCAAGCCACCTTCAGTGCCGAAGAGCAATTGCGTCATCGCGATTTCGACACGTTGACGGCCGACGAATGGCGCGCGCTGCGTCACTTGATACGTAGCCGCCGCACGACGCTCGCGAAAGAACCCACACGCCGTATGAAGGCGGCTTCCCACGGCACGCATGCCGATTTGCGCGCAAGTGCACGGCAAGCCGTGCACGAAGGCGGCGACTGGGTTGTATGGAAATACCGCACACGGCAAGAACGCAAGCCGCCACTCGTGCTGTTGCTCGACATCTCAGGCTCGATGAGCAATTATTCGCGCGCCGTGCTCTATTACTGTCATGCGCTGTTGCAATCGCGCGAACGGCTGCAAGTATTTCTGTTCGGCACGCGCCTGACGAACGCGACGCGCGCGTTGCGCGAACGCGATCCCGATGTGGCCATCGCAGCGCTGTCCGAGCGCGTCGCGGATTGGTCGGGCGGCACGCGCATCGGTGCTGCCCTTGCCGAATTCAACCGGCGTTGGGCAAAGCGCGCACTCGCGGGCCGCGCGACCGTGTTGCTGGTGACCGATGGGCTCGATCACGAATCGATCGATTTGCTCGATGCGGAAATGGCCCGCCTAGCTCGTTTCGCACACCTGATCATCTGGCTGAACCCACTGCTTCGCTATCAGCAATTCGAACCGCTCGCACGTGGCGTTCGCGCTATTCTCCCGCACGTCGACGCGCATCGTCCCGGTCACAATCTGGAAAGCCTCAGCGCATTCGCCCGCGACTTTGCAAGCTTGAGCCACGCGCCGTCCCGCGCTTGCGACGCGCGTAATCGCTTGCCCCCTTCATCATCTCAAGGAACGACGCCATGGAACTGACCGAACAGTATCTGCTGCCCATCTCGCAGCAGCGCGCCTGGGAGGCGTTGAACGATACAGCCGTGCTACGCGCCGTCATTCCCGGTTGCGAAACCATCGAAGCGGACGGTGAGCATGCTTACGCGCTTTCGATGCGCGCCGCGGTTGGCCCGGTCAAAGCACAGTTCAAGGGGCGCATGTTGCTGACCGATATCGATGCGCCCCATTCTTACACCGTTACCTTCGAAGGCCAGGGGGGCGCCGCCGGATTCGCGAAGGGCAGTGCACGCGTGACGCTCGAGGCGGACGGCGAATCATCGACGAAGCTCGGCTACACCGCCAACGCCCAGGTGGGCGGCAAGCTTGCACAGATCGGCTCGCGCCTCGTTGATGGCGCAGCCCGTAAAATTGCCGGCGAGTTTTTCAAACGCTTCACGGCCCACATGACGGATGCAACGCAGGCGAATGAAGCCGTCGATGAAGCCGTCGATGAAACCGTCGATGAAGCACCAACGGCCGAGCATGCACCCTCAGGCAAAGGACACAAATCATGGAAAGCGTGGATCTCGAAGTCCTGAGGTCGAGCGTTCGCTGGCTCGCGGAAGGGCGAGGCGTATTGCTGGTTACCGTCGTCAAAACGTGGGGCTCGTCGCCGCGCCCGCAAGGCGCGATGCTTGCCGTACGCGATGACGGCCTCGTCGTAGGTTCCGTCTCGGGCGGCTGCATCGAAGACGATCTGATCGAACGCGTGCGTAACACAGGTATCGCGCAGACGCGGCCCGAGGCTGTGAAATATGGCATCACCGCCGAGGAAGCTCACCGCTTCGGCCTGCCTTGCGGAGGCACAATCGAACTCGTACTGGAGCCGCTCGGCCGCGCAAGCCGCATCGACACGCTATGCAACGAAGTCGAGGCCGGGCGCCTCGTCGCACGCGAGCTCGATATGGCAACGGGCTCGGCAACGCTGTCGCCAGCGCAGGCGACAGACGGCGTTCGGTTCGACGGCAACACCCTTTTGACGATTCACGGTCCGCGTTATCGCATGCTGGTCATCGGCGCTGGACAATTGTCGCGTTACTTGTGCAGCATCGCCGTGGGCCTCGATTATCAAGTCACGGTGTGCGATCCGCGCGAGGAGTACACCGAGGAATGGCGCATACCGGGCACGACCGTCGTGCGCAGCATGCCCGACGATACGGTGCTCGATATGAAGCTCGACGAGCGCTGCGCCGTCGTAGCGCTGACGCACGACCCGAAGCTCGACGACCTCGCTTTGATGGAAGCACTGAAAACACCGGCCTTTTACGTCGGCGCGCTCGGATCGCGTCGCAATAATGCCGCCCGACGCGAACGGCTAAAGGAGTTCGACCTTAGCGATGCGCAGCTTGCGCGGCTGCACGGGCCTGTCGGCATCTACATTGGCAGCCGCACGCCGCCCGAGATCGCCATTTCGATCCTGGCCGAGATAACGGCCGCAAAAAATGGCGTGTCGCTGCCGACGATCCTTCAGGTAGAAGGCGCGAAGGCGGCAAGAGAACAGTCCCGCAGCGAAAACCGTATTGATAACGCTTGATCGGAAGCGCGGCAAACCCCGTCCTTCAGAGGCTGTCGCAAAACGTTTCTGCAGCGCGTCCAATTGAAGCCCTGGCGTGGATGTGATTGCTTTGGCGCGAACCAACAAATCGAGGAATCTGTTCAAAAAACGGTGCGCAACCTCATGGAAGCCGCGTAAAACCGCGTACAAGAGGGTAAGTAACGCCCTCGACAGGGCCACTGCTCTGGACAGGTTGTGCGCCAGGACATGCAAGGCGAATTCGCGTTTGACCGCCTGCAGCCCACGGCGCCGAAAACGGTTAAGCCCCTGCTGGGAACGCAAGCTGCCGAACACCGGTTCGACGATCGCCTTGCGATGGCTGAAAATGCGGCGCGCCTGAGGATGCTGCATCACGAGACGAAGCGCCTCACGCTGTTCATCCTCGGGGTAGCGTTTGATGCGTCGTCCTTGCGCCGCTTTCGTACAGTTCGCGCGCAGATGACAATCCCCACAGGTCGTGGCCCCATACACGCGATGCTCTCGTGTGCGCAGCGTTGCTGCGCTTCTGGCCAGCAGAATCAGGGTTTGACCGGCCGGGCAATGATAGGTGTCAGTTTGCGGGTGATAGTCAAAGGCGCTTTTATGAAACAGTCCTTCTTCCCGGGTCTTTGCAGGCCACTGTCCTTCCGGGCATAACAGGCTGACATCGCGCGCAAGCGTCGCTTCGATCACCTCATCGTCGAAGTATCCTGCATCGAGCAACACTTCTTCTGCGTGTGCCTCCGTCACTCGTGCGCTTTGATCCAGCATTGGCGCGATGACCTCTGTTTCACTCGACGCGTCCAGCGCGAGGGCCGTGATGATCCGATCTTCGTTGGCCAGAACCGACGGTTTGTACGATGCCGCAAACCCCCGTGCGCGCTTGAGGCGCTGTACCATTGCCTCCGGCTCGCTGCCGCTGATGCGCAAGGTTTCACTGCTCTTGCCATGGCTGTGGCGAGCGGCTTGACGCGCCTCGAAGATCGCCTGGCATTGCGTGCTGCGTTGCTGCTCCTGTTGCGCCGCCAGATCATCAGGCGTCCGCTCAACCGCCTTGATAGCAGCTTCTGCGCGCGCTTTGACGGCCTCTTCCTTGAGCAGATTGTAGTGCGAGCAAGCCGCTTCAATGACGGTGCCGTCACCGGCTAAACGCGTGCTGTTCGAACCACTGGCTTTCAATATCGTGCGCGTGAGCGATTCAAAAAAATCCTGGGTCAGCGAGTCCTCGTGCAATACGATGAAGCGGCCGATATTGGCATGATCCGGCGCAATGCCGCCTGTCACCCACATACACCCTAAATCGAGTCGCGCCAGCCGCTCCAGCTCACGTAGCGAATGAACACCCTGCATGACGCCATACAGGATCAGACCCATCATCAGGCGCGGCGCGTAAGGCGCGCGCCCGGTGGCAGCATAGCGCTGCTCGAAAGGTAGCCAGTCCTGCTGCGCGAGCAAATGCGCTATGACAAATGGTGCTTGTTGACCGGCCTGCTTCAGATAGTCCTCCAGGCGTGTCGTGCCCAGGACAATCTCGTGCGGGTTGCCTGTTACAAACCGGCGCCCCGTATCCGACGCCTTTGGCCTGGGTCTGGCATCTTGAGCCGGCACTCCACCAAACAGATCGTGTTGCTTACTGTCCGGTGACGGTACTTTGCGAGCCGTGCTCATCGCTCATCTCTTCATCAAGGGTTGCGTTACCGGATTTTATCGGCAATGGGCTTTCGCGACAGCCTCTTCATGGCGGGGAAGGATAGCGCGGACACCGTAGGCGTCCTTTCGGCGGTCAGTGGGGCGTCTGCTGCTGTTCGATGTACTGGCGGATGATCTCATAGGTGCACCGCCGCAGCTTCCGGCGAAGTAAGACGGCGACCACAGCGCGCCGCCCCACAGTTTTTTGCGGATGCTCGGGTAGTTCTTCTTGCGGATCATGCGACTGGAGACGCCCTTTAGGCTATTCACAAGTGCCGAAACCGCGACTTTGGGTGGGATAGTTCACCAACAGGTGTACGTGGTCATCGTCTCCATCGAACTCCACCAGTTCGGCCTCGAAGTCAGCGCACACGCCTGCGAATAAGGTGTGCAAATCGCCAAGAATCTCGCTTGTGAATACACCGTGCCTGCATTTTGTCATGAAGACCAAATGCACATGCATCCGGAAAACACAGTGGCTTCCTCGTCTAATCTCGTTGTCTTCGCTCATAGACCAAATTATACTATTGGCTATGGAACGTCTCCAAGCCTTCAAATTCGAGCTGATGCCCAATGGCGAACAAGAGCGCAAGATGCGCCAGTTTGCAGGCGCGTGCCGGTTCGTCTATAACAAGGCGTTGGCGTTGCAGAAAGAAACCCATGCGGCGGGTGGCAAGTTCATCAACTACGTCGCAATGGCGAAGCATCTGACCGTGTGGCGCGGCAGCAAAGACACGCCGTGGCTCAAAGATGCTCCGGTCCATACGTCGCAACAGACGCTGAAAGACTTGGAGCGCGCATTCGTCAATTTCTTTCAGAAGCGCGCGGACTTCCCGCGCTTTAAGCGTAAGGGTATGGGCGATTCGTTTCGCTACCCGGACGCCAAGCAGATCAAGGTCGACAGCGAGAACGGACGCATTTGCGTCCCGAAGCTCGGCTGGCTGCGCTACCGCAACAGTCGCGTGCCACTCGGCGAAGTGCGTAGCGCAACGATTTCGCTGCGCGCCGGGAAGTGGTTCGTCTCAGTTCTTGCCAAGCGCGACGTCGAACAGCCCATTGCGCAAGGTTCATCCGTCGGCATTGACGTAGGCATCGCCCGCTTCGCGACCCTGAGCGACGGCACATTCATCGCGCCGTTGGCAAGTTTCAAGAAACACGAACAGCGCCTTGCGAAGTATCAGCGCCGCATGTCGCGCAAAGTGAAGTTCAGCAACAACTGGAAAAAGGCGAAGGCTCGCGTGCAGCGTATCCACGCGCGCATCGCCGACGCCCGCCAAGACTTTCTGCACAAAGCCTCCCACACGATCAGCAAAAACCACGCAATGGTCGCCGTCGAGGATTTGAAAGTCAGCAACATGAGCAAGTCGGCTAGCGGCACGGTCGATGCGCCGGAGCGCAATGTTCGCCAGAAGTCAGGCTTGAACAAGGCCATCTTGGACCAAGGCTGGGGCGAGTTTCGCCGCCAGCTCGAGTACAAAACGGCGTGGAACGGCGGCTACTTTGTTGCCATCGCGCCGCGCAATACCAGCCGCACGTGCCCTTGCTGCGGGCACATATCGGCTGAGAACCGCAAAACGCAAGCGCAGTTCAAATGCGTCGCGTGTGGTCACGAAGCCAATGCCGATCACGTCGGCGCGATCAACGTTTTAGCGGCGGGGCACGCCGTGCTTGCCTGTGGAGGGATGGCGCAGCCAGGCCGCCTGACGAAGCAGGAACCCACCGAAGCGACTACGCAACTCATCGCGTAACGCCGTAGGAATCCCCACCCTTTCGGGAGGGGAGGATGTCAACAAAGGACAACTCGATGAGCGAAGATTCCCCGTTCCGCCCTGCCCTCGAACACGCGCTGCACCACGCGCTCTCGCATCTCGAGAACCTCGAGCACCGGCCGGTCACTGCATACGCTACGCTCGAAACGTTGCGGCGCCGGCTCGCCAAGCCGCTCAATCACGCGTCGATGGCAGCTGAACGCGTGATCGACGAACTGGTTGCCGACACGGAAGGGGGCATCGTCGGCAGCGCGGGGGGCCGTTTCTTCGGCTGGGTGATTGGTGGTGCGGTGCCAGCTTCGCTCGGCGCCGATTGGCTCACGAGCGCCTGGGATCAAAACGCAGCTTCATATGCATGCGCGCCCGCCGAGGCGGTTGTGGAAGAGGTCTGCGGGGAATGGCTGAAGGACCTGCTCTGTCTGCCGTCTCATGCGAGCTTCGCAATCACGAGCGGCTGCCAGAGCGCGCATGTCACGGCGCTGGCGGCCGCTCGCCATGCGCTACTCGAGCGCCGCGGCTGGCAAGTCGAACGCGACGGGCTCTTTGGCGCGCCGCGCATTCGCGTGCTCAGCAGCGATCAGTTTCACGGCAGCGTTACGCAGGCCGTGCGCTTGCTCGGTATGGGCACCGCCTGCGTGCAAGGCTTGCCCTCCAATGATGAAGGGCAGCTTGAAGCGGCGACGCTTGAAGCGGCACTGCGCGATACCCCCGATGTGCCGACCATCGTCCTGCTGCAGGCGGGCGACCTCAACATCGGTGCATATGATTCGTACTCCGAACTGATTCCATTGGCGCATCGGTACGACGCATGGGTACACGTCGATGGTGCGTTCGGCCTTTGGGCCAATGCAAGCGAGCATTATCGGCATCTGCTCGCAGGGGTCGAACAAGCCGACTCATGGGCTACCGACGGGCACAAGTGGCTCAATGTGCCCTATGACAGCGGCTTTGCATTCGTCGCGCACGCGAACGCGCATCGGGCAGCGATGTCGCATCAGGCAAGCTATGTTTCATACAACGAACTCGTTCGCGAGCAAAAAGATTGGACGCCGGTCTGGTCCAGACGCGGGCGCGGGTTCGCCACCTATGCGGCGTTACGCGAACTGGGTCGCGCCGGGGTAGCCGGGCTTGTCGAGCGCTGCTGCGAAGCGGCGCATGCGCTGGCGGTTGGCATCGCGGCTCAGCGCCGCGTCGAATTGGTCTGGACTCCGCGCATTAATCAGGGCTTGATTCGCTTTCTCGATCCGCGGCCCGAGGCGACCGAAAGCGATCATGACGCCTGGACTGATGCCGTCACCGAAGCGGTGCTTCAAACCGGCGAGGCGCTTTTTAGCAACACGACGTGGCGCGGCAAGCGATGCATGCGCATTTCGGTGTGCAACTGGCAGACCAATTCAAGCGATGTCGCTCGTGCTATCGCTGCGGTGGCGGAGGTGGTGCAAGCGAAGTGCGCCGAGCGCGTGTGTTGATGTAATGGCAGGTCGCATTATCTGGGGCTTCGGATGCTGCGATGAAACTTCGGGCGTGGCCGCGGGGGGCAGTGCTTGCGCTGGTAAAAAGCAACCTGCTTCTAACCTGGAGAGCCCAATGTGGCAGCTCATGCGAGCAATCCAACCGCGCGACGGTAGGACCCATGACACAGAAACACACAATGGGCCAGCCGATGCCGGCCGCGCTTCCCCGCGCTCCGAAGGAGATGCTTTCCTGCGTGGTCTCAAACCACTCGGTAGGCATCGGCATGATGAATCGGCCACAACGTTCCGGCATCAAACAACATCTTCCTCGCCCGATAGCAATTGCGCCGCCCCCTCTGACGACTGGCCAGACGCCGGGGGCCTCGACGCTTTACAAGCCCCCCCATTGCTAGACGATTCTTCGAGCCATGCCGTGAACATGTATATGGTCTCGGTCGTCCTCGGCGGCGCTAGGAGCAAGGCCGCGATAAGCATAGCAGACCGATCCGGAATACTGACTCGCAACATCGCCCAAGCTCTTGCAGATCTTGCCGAGAGGCCGGTGTATACACACTTGGATGACAAGCCGTTTCAACCTCGCAAGCCCCTTCTGGTCGGCGCCGACGATTTTCGCCGCACGTTTCCTGGAAGCAAGCCGCTCCGTGCGAGCAGATCGGAATTGCGCGATGCGGCGCAACTGCATAGCGACCGGCTCAAAGAAGGGCTTGATCCCCAAGCCGGCTTCGTTGTCCTGAGGGGCGAACTCCCGCGTGCGCAAGCTCGCTGGAAATCCGTCTTGCAGGAAATCGCGAATACGTTGAACGCACCTATTGCGGTAGCGCATGATGACCCCCGCGAGGATGACGTTTTCGTCGCGCTGCCGCCGCAGCGGAAGCAGCAATAGCCCAAGCAAAGTAATAGCAGCGCGTTGCGCTATTGGCAGCGTCTATACCCCGAGCATTCGTATTCAGCGCTGCCGTTTTCGCATAGCCCCGCTGGCCGCACTCGAGCAAATGCTATAAAACGCATAATCAATGCTTATCGAGAGCAACCAATGGCGCCATCGATCCGCGATTTCAATTTCAGAGATTTATGGCCTCGCTCTGCCACGCCGTCAAGCCGGAGCGGACAAGCATCGCCGAATGATGCATCGCCCACGCGCGGAGACGCGCGCTTCCCGGGCCTGCCGACGCTAATCGACATCAAACCGGGCGAAGGACCAGAAGTGGTTCAGGCGGCTGCCGACATGAGGCAAACGACCGTGAAGACCAGCGAGGACGGCCCCGAAACGGTTGCGCGCACCGAGGTCGACTTTCGCGCATGGCTCGACGTCGGCATGCCGCATATTGGCGCCATCCCTATTCATCGCGTTTATGCAAGCTTTAGCAAAGTGATCGAATCATTGCGAGCAAAACAGCTGCCGGCCGGCGGCATCGTCGTCCGCCCGCAAGGGCTGCCGGCTGTGCGCCGCCTGTGGCTACCGCAATTGCAACGCATGGCGAACGAGCTGGGTGTCGCAGTCGCACTATCGCACCACAATCCATTCAAAGGTGATCAATTAGTCGTGTATCCAAATGACGTAGACGAACAGCGAAATTCATAGTCGTTGCGTCGCCATTCATCGGAAGGTTTCGTGCGACCAATGGTGTCTTCGCAAGCGCACGGCACAGACGTCATCAGCGCACATAGAATGCGCACGTTCATTGCCACGTCTATTTGGAGAACCATGGTTAATCCCATCACAGGTACTAGCGGTGTACCCGACGATCGCGGCATGCATACGCCCGCACATGGCGGCGGGAAGGCGGCGCCCCCCGCCGCTACTCCCGCAGGCAGCAACCCGCGAATCGCCGCATTGGCGAGCGGGGAAGCACGCGCGACGGATATCACGTTTTCGACAGGCGGTAAGCCCGCGGCGTCAACACCACCGATTGAACCGGGCGAAGAGGTGACACCTCAGCTACGGGCCATTCTCTTGCCGCTTATCGGCAACGTGCGCGACATCGACGACCTGCGCGAACTTCTGAGGCTGCCGAGAACCCCTGGCTTGAGCCGCGTCGAATCGCAACTCGCGGGCGGACGCAAGCTGTGGCTCGCTGCGCAGCTTGCACTCCAGGTCGAGCATTGCCCCTCCGATCAGCATCTCCACGCGCTCGCATCTGTAGCGGACGACCTGAACGAGTGGGGCAAACGCGACGAAGCGGTCCATATGCCAACGGGCTGGACCTGGAAAGAGCACGCGGTAACGCAACAGGCCATGAGCGAAATGGCTGCCAAAGTCGAACACCTTTCTACGTTGCAAATGCTGCTCGGGCCAAGCGACCTCACGCACAAGACGGCGCTCATCGATCATTTGGACGAGCCTGTGCGTGCACAGATGATTCGCCATCTCACGCCCGTGTTATCCCGGCTGCCGAAGGACGAACAGCGCGCGGCTCATCAAACACTGTCGAGCGCCATCGGCTCATTGTCGGAAGAGTACCGAGCAGAACCTGAACGTGCACTTCGCGATTTCGAGAGCGAGATATTGCTGCCGCCCGATTCCCGTGCAGCCTACAAGCTAGGCGATGAATTGGTAGCCCAAGCGAAAGAGGCAGAGAATCTCGCGGATGTCAAGCGTCTGACCGCGCAAATAGAAATAGTCGGGCCGCCGCCGCTCAGGAACGATACGCTTGGCGCCATCAGATTGCCGGACGGTACGCTCGCGCTGCCCGCCCGCGAGCGCCCCGAGCCGCTTGCCGAGCTCGCACGTGCGATTGCGAAAAAGGAGTTTGCTGCCGGCGATCGGGATGCAGCCTTCACGCGTGTGCTGGAGACCGTGGGTCGAATCGACTTCGGACATGCATGTGTCGCGCCGCTTTCGGCATTGGCGGACGTTGCTCGCGTGACCGGCTCGCAAAGTATGGGCAACTACAGAAGGGTGCTGAGTACGGCTTGGCGCCTCCACCGCGATGGCCGCATCACCGAACGCCAACTACTCACCGTGATCCGCAGGGCAGGCGAGGTGCTGCAAACTTGGCGGCCCGACGGCGCGATTGGCCACTTCCGAGCGGCCGCTGCCGAACTCAGTCCGCGCGCGCGAGAAGTGATGAAGCCGCATCTGCCTCCGGTTGCCCGAATAGCGCTGACTGAAAGCAACTGATTATCGTTCAGAGAAGCGAGCCTCTTATCGATCAGGCAGAATATGTCGGCAATCCCGCGTTAACCACACGGAGAAAGCGACATGGGACCTGAAGTCGAACCCGTTGCAGCCGATATTGCATTGCCCAAGCGCGTGGATGTCGCCGTCATTGGCGGCGGCATCATCGGCATTTCCACCGCACTGTATTTGAACGCGAAAGGGCTTACCGTTGCGCTATGCGAGAAAGGCCATATCGCAGGCGAGCAATCGAGCCGTAACTGGGGTTGGGTGCGCGTCATGGGCCGCGACATGCGCGAGTTGCGGCTCATGATCGAGAGCATGAAGCTGTGGCGTTCGATCGATCGCACACTCGGGATCGAGACCGGCTTCAATCAGTGCGGCATCCTCTACATGACGAACGACGACAGGACACTCGAGCAGTATCACGAGTGGCTGGTGCGCGCACGCAGCGAAGCCGGCGAAGCGTTCGATACGCAAGAGGTCGATGCCAAACGAATCGCCGCGTTGCTGCCGGGCGCATCAATCAGATACAAAGGCGGCATCCATACACCCGGCGATGCGCGCGCAGAGCCGCAAAAAGCCGTGCCGGCCATCGCGAACGCGTTGCGCAAGCGTGGCGTGATGATATTGACGCCGTGTGCAGTGCGCGGCCTCGAAACCAGCGCGGGACGCGTGAGCGCAGTCGTCACCGAACATGGAACGATCAGTTGCTCCGCCGCAGTCGTGGCCGGCGGCGCGTGGACGCGCTACTTTTGTGGCAACCTCGGCGTCGATCTGCCTCAATTGCTCGTGCGCGGATCCGTGTTGCGTACCGAGCCGCTCGACGGCGGTCCGACTTGCAGCGCACTCGCTGACACGTTCGGGTATCGCAAACGCGCTGACGGCGGTTACACCATCGCCGACGGGTTCACCACGCAGATGGATCTCACACCCGACGCGTTTCGGTTGTTCTTCAAATATGTAGAAGCATTGAAGTCCCAGCTTGGCTCGCTGAAGATCGGCATCGGCAGGCGCTTTATCGAAGAGTTGAGGCGTCCTCGCCGTTGGCCGCTCGATCGCCCGACCGTGTTCGAAGCGGTACGCACGCTCGATCCAAAGCCAATCGACTCGTATGTCGATAGCGGCCTGCGCGAGTTCGTGCGCGCGTTTCCTCGACTGAGCGGCGCCCGCGTTGCGCAGCGCTGGGCCGGCTATATCGATGTGACGCCCGACGCCATTCCAGTGATATCGGGCGTCGAGCGCATACCTGGGCTCTATATCGGCACCGGGTTCTCCGGCCACGGCTTCGGCATCGGTCTCGGCGCGGGAAAACTGATGGCCGACCTCGTCGCCAATGACATGCCGCTCGTCGAACCGTACGCATTTCGCCTCAATCGGTTTAGCGATGGTTCGAAAGTGATTGTCGAGGCGGGGTTTTGACCTGTCGTTAGCGCTTACGGCGCTTATTGCGTCGCTTCGGCTGCGGCGCGAGCGTCGAGGCGTTCTTGCTCGAACCCAGCGGCCGCACGATCAGCGATGCTGTTGCGTATTGCCGGGTCGAAGTAGTCCAACTCTTCGTACGCCTTCCCATCCGGGTGGCTCAAGCCGAAGTCCTCGGCCACGATCTTCGCGATCAGCGCATCGCCTCGCGCCATGTCCCAGTCGGCCGGCGCTTTGCTCGGTTGGATGAGGCTCACTTCGTCAAACCGACGATGCAGCGCGTGCTTGTAATCGGCCGCGCTGGCAATAGTTTGTGCATTTACGCCGCGCTTGCCCGTGGCGGCCCAATCGGCGAAATAACTGTCGTAGCCCCGGCTTACCGCGAGAAGCTTGGCCTTGTCGAATTGCACATGCTCGGGGTTCTGGGGCCGATAGACGAAGTGAAGATGCCAATCGCCGCAATCGCCGTCAGGCGTAACGTCAGGCTGTGCATGCACCGGATGCAACTGCCCTTCTTGGTCGCGACCCATGACCACGAACGCACCAGCCCGATCGTAGATTGCATTGCGCACCGGCGTATAGAGACGATCTTTGGCGGAGTCGCCACGTCCTTTAGGATCGATCTCCCAAACGCTGCCCAGCAGCGTCTTGTTTGCCCCAGTCGTCTGATTTTCCTTTGCAACCGCAGCCATCGACGTGGCATTCACGAACCCCAGCATCACGTGCAACATGCCGTGCCCGCGGAACTCGTCGTTGACGGCCAAGTACTCGGCAAAGCTGACCACGCCCTCTGGGCCGGCGTCGAGCGTGCCGCCCTGCGCAAACGCAATCGGGCGGCGCTTGTCCTCGCTCTCTCCGGGCAACACGCCGCTATAGCACAGCGTGAACCGCTTTCCGTCGAGATGGGTGCCATCCTTTTGCCGCGCAGACATCGCCGCAGTGATCGTATCGACAGGCACCGCTTCTGTCGCGGGGAAGTTCTTGGTATAGATCTCGTCGAATACCGCCTGATCCATTGGGCTGAGATTGCCGTGCTCGTCGACAACGGCGATCGGCTTTTAACCGCAGTTCCTTAATGGCATGCAGCATCCTTTCGCGCTGGTGAACCGTGGTCGCCGCGTCGAGCGGATTGATCCCGCCAAGGCACGCCTTCAGCTGCTCGCCGAGTGCACGGTCGACCTCTGCTTTAAGCATGCGCTCGCCGGTAGTCCCGCGTTGCAGCGGTATTGATGACGGGCCTTGCGACAGCGGTTTAACAGTGGCGGTCAATCGCGGGCGTCCCGCCGATGAGCTCGTGGCCCCGAGCCCGGTTTCAGCATCCGGCCGCGGGCTCTGTGCTTCGAGCGGCCCGAGCTTACCCGCCGTGGCTCGCTTGCTCGGGGAGGGGCCCGATGGCACTGCCTCGTCGGCGGGCCCCGTCGACTCAAGTCGCGATGCAGGGATAGCGGAATGCGACGTGCGGGACAGTTCGACCATGTGGACTTCCTTCGGCGGACTATGCGATTGACTCAATGTCGTCGCATCCTGTCACGAACGCATGCCTCGATGATTCCGCTAGTTCGCTACCTCGCTGACCCTTTCGGAATACATTACAAATCGAAAGGATATTTCGCGCTGCCCCCTCCCAAACTCTGTCATCCGGTCCCTAAAAATTATATTGATCGATATTCGCCGCATCGAACGTGGTCGGCGGTCCGAGAATAATCTCGCCACTCTTGCCGATCGTCCGCTTGCCGAGCTTGCCCGCTTCGAACGACTCCCCCTCTTTGCCGCTAATCGTCCCGGTTGCGAGATTTGCCGCGGCGTAAGCCGCCAAATAGCCCAATTGGCCCGGGTTCCACAGCTGAAATGCCTTGACTGTGCCGTTTTTCACAAACGCGCGCATTTGATTGGGTGTGCCGAGCCCCGTCACGGCAACCTTGCCTTTGCTCGGCGACGTCGAGATATAGCGCGCTGCCGCAGCAATGCCGACCGACGTCGGCGCCACAATCGCCTTGAGGTTCGGATAAGCCTGCAAGAGCCCTTGCGTCTCGACGAACGATTTCTGATCGTCATCGTTGCCATACGCAATTTTGACGAGCTTCATCTTCGCGTATTCGGGCTTTTTCAATTCCTCCTGCATCCACTTGATCCACGTGTTTTGATTCGTCGCATTAGGCGTTGCGGAAAGAATCGCAAATTCGCCCTCGCCTCCGATCAGCTTCGACGCGAGTTGGATCTGCCCACGTCCAATGCCCTCCGCGTTCGCTTGATTCACGAACAGTTGTCGCCCGTCGGGTGCGGTGTCGGAATCGAATGTGACGACCTTGATACCTTGCGACATCGCACGTTTGAGGTAAGGCACGAGCGCGTTCGCATCGTTCGCGGCAATGACGATTGCGTTTTGCCGCTGCGTGGTCATCGTATTGATGTATTGAACCTGCGATGAAGCACCGGCGTCAGACGGGCCGACCACCTTGCCATCTCCTTTGAATTCCTTGATGGCGTCCATGCCGCCGTTATCGGCAATTACCTCGTAGGGGTTGTTGATCTGCTTCGGAATGAACGCGATCTTTAGCCCGGCCTTGATGTCCGCCGCATGCGCAGTTGTACCGATACAAACGACCGTCGCATAGAGCAATGCCGCGCCGGCACGGCCTAACGTTCTAAACATGAGCTGTCTCCTCTTTGAATAAGCGGACGTATGTCCGGTTCGGTTATTGCCAACTCAAATAGATTCAGATTCTGTGAAAGCCCTCACGAGACGCTTGTCACGCATCGCGTGCCAGCGGGCAACGAGGTTCGGAATCAGCACTGACGCAAGCAACAGCGCCCCCGTCACAATCGTCAGCGTTTCGCTCGATACGTCCACCAGCGTCAATGCGTTTTTGAGGACCCCGATCACGACGAGCGAAAGCAACACGCCATACATCGAACCCTTTCCGCCAAAAATGCTCACGCCGCCGAACAGCACGGCCGCGATGACCGAAAGCTCGAACCCCTCGCCGTTATCGCCGCGCGCACTCGTGAATCGCAGCGTATAGACGATGCCCGCGAGCGCGCTCATCGCGCCCGATAACACGAAAAGCCGCAGCTTCATCTTCGCGACTTCAATCCCTGAAAATGACGCTGCAAAGCCGTTGGCGCCGATCGCATAGAGACTGCGGCCAAACGCCGTGGCCTGCAGCAGCACCGTGAACACCACCGCGCCGATAACAACGAGTACAAACGGCAACGGAATAAACGTTGCGCCGAGCGTCTGCATGGTCCAAAGCGTGTATGACGGCGGAAAATCGGCCACGGCCTGATCGCCGAGCAGCACATAGGCCAGCCCGCGAAACAGAGCAAGCGTGCCAATCGTGACGGCAAGCGAGGGCAGCCCGAGCTTGACGATCGCGAGCCCGTTGGCTAAGCCAGCCAGCGCACCTGCGGCCAGCACGAGCGCTATGACCAGCGGCATCGGCAGCCCCGCATGCCAGAGCACACCCATCAAGGCGCTCGACATGCCGAGCACCGATGCCACCGACAAGTCGATCTCGGCTGCGACGATGATCAGCGTCATCGGCAACGCCATCAACGCGACTTCGCTCAAATCCGCAAGCAGGTTTCCAAGGTTGGCAGCACCGGCAAATACCGGCGAAATCAGGCAACCAAGCGCCAGCGAGCCGATCAAAATGATGATTAGGAGTCCTTCCCAATTGAGCCGCAGTGCGCGCTTGCGCTGGTGCGTTCGCCGGTGCAGTCCTGATTCAGCCATGGTCGCGCTTCCTCATCATCCGGTTGACCATCGAGCGGGCCAGCAACGTATCGGCCGCAATCGCGGCAACAATGAGCGCGCCTTCGATGGCCTGCTCCCAAAACGGCGAGACATGAAGCACTACGAGTGCAATGCTGATGACGCCAAGCACGAGCGCGCCGAGCGTTGCACCGAGGATGGTGCCCACGCCACCCGTGATGGCCACGCTGCCGACGACGGCCGCGGCCACCACTTGCAACTCGATACCCTTGGCGGTACTTGCATCGACAGTGCCGAACCGTGCAAGCCACAATGCGCCAGCAAAACCTGCGATGGCACCGGAGATCAGAAAGCCTGCAAAAAGACGCCGCTCGACCGCGATGCCGGCAAGCCTCGCCGCTTCGGGGTTCGATCCGATCGCATAATGCTCGCGGCCGGCGCGGAACTGCTTCAGGTAAATAGAGAGCACGCTCAGCAATGCGCCGGCGATGACCGCAAGCGTCGGTATGCCGAGCACCGTGCCCGTCGCCAGTCCGGAGAATGCATCGGGCAAACTCGTGGCATTGATCTGGCCGCCGCGCACCCATGCATAATCAGCACCCCTAAATATATAGAGCGTCGCCAGCGTCGCCACGAGCGAAGGCACCCGGCCCACCGCCACGAGCGCGCCGTTGATCGCTCCAGCCAGGAGACCGATCAGAACGCCGCCTGCCAGCGCGACCAGCACCGGCATATGCGGGAACATCACATACAAACTGCCTATCGCATAGGCGCTGATGCCGACCGTCGAGCCCATCGACAGATCGATATGACGCATCAAAATCACAATCGTCATGCCGGCCGTCAGCAAGCTCACGAGCGACACGTTGAGCAGCACATCGCGCAGATTCTGCAGGCTGAGAAACTGCGGCTGAGCCAGTGCCGTACCGCCGATCAACAGCAGCAACACCACGAACAGCGTGCTTTCCCGGCTATGCGCGAGTGCCTCGGCCACATGACGCAGGCGAGTACGGCTCGGCGGCATCTCGGCGCTTTCAGTGGTGTGAGTATGGCTGATCGATTGGCGCATCATGCGGCGCGTCCGAGATGAAAGCCGGGCTGACCGAGGGCCGCCGCCATGACTCGCTCTTCGCTCGCCTCCGCACGTGCGAGTTCGGCACTGATGCGGCCTTCATGCATGACCAGGATGCGATCCGCCATTCCCAACACCTCGGGCAATTCGCTCGAAATCATCAGCACGGCCATGCCCTCGCTCACGAGTTTCGAAAGCGTTCCGTATACTTCCGCTTTCGCGCCGACGTCGATACCACGTGTCGGCTCATCGACGATCAGCACCTTCGGCCCCGTTGCCAACCATTTTCCGAGCACCACCTTTTGCTGATTGCCGCCCGAAAGCGTACCAACCGGCGCGAGCATGTCACTCGCCTTTAATTGGAGCCTGGTTCCCCATGTGCTCGCCAACGCGACCTCGCGCGCCCTCGCCAACAGCCCGAAGCGCGTGAGACGGCTCAGCACCGTCATCGACGCATTGCGTGCGATGCTCAATTCGAGCGCGAGCCCCTGGTGCCGGCGATCCTCCGGCACGAGCGCGAGCCCGCTGCGCACCGCAGCCGCGGGCCGACCGGGCGGCAGGCGCTTGCCGGCCATGCATACCTCGCCGCTGTCGATCGGATCGATGCCGAAGATCGCGCGCGCCACTTCGCTTCGGCCTGCACCGACGAGGCCCGCCAACGCCACGATTTCTCCTGCGCGGACTTCGAACGAGATATCGCGGAACACGCCTGCGCGCGTCAGCTTGCGCACGGCGAGTCGAACGTCGCCGGGCCGCACATCAGCCTTCGGGTAGAACGTATCGAGATCGCGCCCCACCATCTTCGCGACGATCGAAGCAGTATCGAGTTCGGACGTCAGTGCATCGAAGACTTTCGCACCGTCGCGCATGATCGTCACGCGTTGCGTCAACGCGAACACCTCTTCGATACGATGCGTAATGAAAAGAATGGCCACCCCGCGCTCGCGCAACTTGCGCACGATCGCAAAGAGGCGCTCGACTTCGGGCAGCGAAAGCGCGGCCGTCGGCTCGTCCATGATCAGCAAGTTCGCATTGAGCGACAGCGCCTTCGCAATCTCAATGACTTGCTGATCGGCAATCGAAAGCCCGCGCACCAATCGGTCGGCGTCCAAATCAACGCCGAGCTCGGCCAGCAATGCGTCAACCTCCTTTTGCATCACCGCGTAATCGATGCGCCCGAAGCGCCCCACCGGCTGGCGGCCCATGTAGATGTTTTCGGCAATCGACAGGTCGAAAAAAAGCGTCGGCTCTTGATAGATCACGGCGATGCCGGCGTCACGCGCCTCGGCCGGTGTCGCGAACGATCGATCGATGCCGTCCACCATCAACTGCCCGGTGTCCGGTCGATGAACGCCGGCCAAAATTTTTACAAGCGTAGACTTGCCCGCGCCGTTCTCGCCGAGTAGCGCATGCACCTCGCCGGGCCACAGCGTGAGCTCGCCGTCGACGAGCGCGCGCACGCGTCCGAACGACTTCGTCGCATGTCGCAATTCGAGCCGCGGTGCATGCGCGACTTGCGCGATCGTCTCCAAATGTGTCTCCCGGTTTTATCGTGCTCAAATTCGGTAAATCCGCTCGGCGGTGCCACGAAACAGCGCGTGTCGCTCGCTCTCGCTCGCACCGGCGACGATCTGCGCATAGGCGTGCCAAAGCGCACCATATGCGCCGAAAAGCCGATCCACCGGAAAATTCGACGCGAACATCGCGCGCTCCATTCCGAATGTATCGATCACCTGCAATACGTACGGCCTAAAACTTTCGATCGTCCATGCATGATCGAACATCGCCAGCCCACTGATTTTGATGGCCACGTTAGGTGCGGCAGCGAGCGCGCGAAGACCGTCTCGCCACTGTCGAAATCCGTCTACGTTGTCTCTATCGACGAACATGCCCGCATGATTGACGATGATCTGAATGTACGGGTGCGCATGTGCCAAGGCCGCAGCCTGCATCATTTGCGACGGATAAAGCTGCAAATCGAACGACAATCCGAAACGCGCAAGCAGCGCGAAATTGTGGCGCCATGTCGGGTCATCGAGGTAATCGCGCGCCACATAGTTGTAAAGCACGTTCGCATGCCGGTTCAAGATTTGCCTGATGCCGCGCGTGTTTGCGAAAGCGGCATGCGCAGCGAGCGTTTGCGCGACATCGGCTGCACTCAGATCCGCCGCAGCGACAATGCCGTCGGGCAGCCTCCGAGCAATACCATGCACGCTCTGCCCCGTATCAGCCAGCGATTGCAGCCAACGCGTCTCTTCGACAGGATCGGCCGGATCGTGATTGGCCTCGACATGCACCGCTTTGATGACTTCGACGTCGGCCGCATCATGCAGCAAATCGTCGGGCAAATAGTTATGTTTCAGCGCGTTGGCATCGCCGACGAATGACCTGCCCGGCGTGGCAAGCCACGGGTAGTGATGCGTATCGAGATCCCAGAAATGAATATGCGGGTCGACGACTTGCATGGTGGCGCTGTCTCCGTCGTTATGGTCCGCACCGTCTTGGCGATGCAGTGGATGCGACTATAATCGCTCAATCGATAGCAAACCAATCCGTTGTTGGGATCGGGCGATCCAAAAACCGAATCACGGGCCACCCATGAACCGTCCGGCAGCAACTGTCGCGCTCGTCAACCGGCTCAAGTTCAAACACTTGGCGCTGCTTGTTGCGCTCGACGATGCCCGTAACGTCCATCAAGCGGCCGAAATCGTCAACGTCGCTCAGCCGAGTGCCAGCCGCATGCTGAGCGATATCGAAGAGGCATTCGGCTTTCGGCTCTTCGAGCGCAGCGCGCGCGGCATCGAACCCACTTCGCTCGGCATCGTGACACTGGCTTATGCGCGTCGCGCGCTGGCTGAACTCACGCGCTTCGCCGAAGACCTCGAGGTCAAACGCCGGGGCGGACATGGCCAATTGACGGTCGGCGCCATTATGGGCGCCGCGCCTGATCTGCTCGCCATGGCGGTCGCCACGCTCAAAACCGAGCGGCCGCTCTTGAATGTGCGCGTGCTTGGCGAAACGAGCGATCAGGTGGTGCAACTGCTGCATCGCCGCGAAGTCGACCTCGCACTCGGCCGTTTGACAACACCGCTGCAGCACAACGATTTTCACTTCGAGCCCCTTGCACGCGAAACGCTGATGCTCGTCGTACGCACGCGGCACCCGCTGGCCGGCTGCGCGTGCGTGACGCTCGGCGAGTTGATGGCCTGGCCGTGGGTCGCGCAACCCGTCACGAGTCCGGCGCGCGTGCTGTTCGAAGAAGAACTCGCGCGTGCAGGGTTGACGACGCCTGCGAACCTGACCGAATGCGCATCGATCTTCGCCACGCTGCAACTGCTCGAGAAATACGACGCGGTCGCCATGCTGCCCGAGTCGGTCGTGCGCGATCACGTGCGCGGCAATCTGCTCGTGCCGCTGCCGCTCGAAATCGGCAAAAGCCTGCCCGGCTTCGGCATCCTCACGCGCAAGGAGGAGCCGCTCGCCGAACCGGCCGAGCATTTCGTCGGGTTGCTGCGGCGATTTTCTCAACCGCTTGCAGCCGAACATTTCGCGCGTCACGATAGCGCCGCTTCAACGCTACCGCTTTACTGAAGGTTCACAAACAGCCCACCGTCGACGAGCAGCGCGGCCCCCGTCACATAGCGGGCGCGATCCGACGCCAGAAATACCACGCATTCCGCGACATCCTCGGGCGTGCCGAGCCGGCCAAGCGGAATGCGCTTTTCGAAGTAGGCGCGCTTCGATGCATCGGCCAAGTCTTGCGCGTTCAAATCGGTGGCGATCGTGCCTGGCATCACCGAATTGCAGCGAATGCCGTACGGTCCCAATGCAATCGCGCACGACTGCATCAACGAATGCACGCCGGCCTTCGTCGGCGTGTAGTGCGTTTGCAGCGCACCGCCCACGAGCGCACTGATCGAACTCGTCGCCACGATCGCACCGCCCGTTCCCTGCTCTTTCATTTGCCTTGCAGCGGCCTGCGTGACATAAAATGCGCCGTTCAAATTGACGCCAACCGTCCGTTCGAGCACCGCAGCCGGCATGTCGAGGAAAGCATGAAATGGACAAATGCCCGCATTGCTCGCGAGTACATCGACCTTTCCGAATGCTTCGACGGCTTGCCGCACGAGATCGATGCCCGTTTGCGGCGCCGCGACATTGCCCTCCACCGCAATCACGCGCCGACCGAGTTGCTCGATCGCTTCGGTCGTCTCTACGATGGCCGAGCGGCGTCCATACGAAGCATCGTTGTCGCTCCAATAGTTGATCGCCACATCAGCGCCCTCGCGCGCGCAGGCAATCGCAATCGCTCGCCCGATGCCACGCGAGCCTCCCGTTACGATGACGGCTTTATCCTGTAGCAGCAAGGATGTCTCCTTTGATTCGGACTGCTAATCAAATCAAATGCGCCGGGCTCAGTGCGCTCAGTGCGTATAGGGCCGACTGAGCGCACACTCTGGATTGAGCTGCACACCGAACCCGGGCCTGTCCGGCACCTTCATTCGGCCATTGACCGGCACAGGTTCGTCGAGCAGCAGCGGCGTGAACATCGGCACGACCTGATCTGCCTTCGGCGCCATCATCAGGAATTCGGCGAACGGCGAATTATGTCGTGTAATGACGAAGTGGTAGCTGTAGACAGAGGAGCCATGCGGGACAACCATCACATTGTGCGCATCCGCAAGCGCGGAAATTTTGATCAGCTCGGTCATCCCGCCGCACCAGCCAACGTCAGGCTGAATCAGATCGCAGCATTGCATGTCGAGCAGCATGCGAAAACCCCAGCGCGTCGCCTCGTGTTCGCCCGTCGAGACGAGCATGCCAGGCGGCACGTTGCGCCGCAGTTGCGCGTAGCCCCAATAATCATCGGGTGGCAAACACTCTTCGATCCACTTGAGGCCGTATTCGTGCGCCGCATGGGCCAAGCGCGTTGCATAGCTCAGATCAAGGCTCATCCAGCAATCGAACATCAGCCAGAAGTCGTCGCCCACACGCTCGCGCATCTGCGCGAGCAGTGCGATATTTTGCGCGAGCCCCTCCTCGCTTTCGGCGGGGCCGTGCTGCAATGCGAGCTTGCCGCCGATAAAACCCATCTCTTTCGCCAAGTCCGGACGCGCGCCCGTGGCGTAAAACGACAGCTCGTCGCGTACCGGTCCGCCGAGTAGTTGATACACGGGCTCCTGCCTGATTTTTCCGAGCAAGTCCCAGAGTGCGAGGTCGACACCCGAGATCGTGTTGAGTACGATCCCCTTGCGACCGTAATAGAGCGTCGCGTAGTACATCTGATCCCACATCTTCTCGATGTCGGTTACGCGTTGGCCCTCGAGAAAACGGGCGAGATGCTTTTCAACGATGAACGCACCGATCTCGCCCCCCGTCGTGACGGCGAAGCCCACCGAGCCGTCACTCGCTTCGATTTCCACGACCAGCGTGCCCAACACGTTGATGCCGAACGAGCGCCGGCTTTGCCGGTACTCTGGATAGCGCGCCATTGGCGTTGCGATATGGTCGTCGATCCAATGACCGTCCGATTGATCGTGATAGTCAGCACCGCCGCCCCGGACGATAAAGGCACGTACCGCTTTGATGGTGGGCATGGCCATGAAGGTCGCTCCGTTATTTTCGAAAGAGATCAGCGCGCTTGCTCGATGCGCTGGCCGTCTTCTGCGCTTAGCCGCGCGCTCGTGCGGGGCACTATCATCGCAATAAGCAACGCGGCAACGACGCTTGCCGATCCGAGCACAATGAGCCCGGCCGACTTCGATGCGAACGCGTGCTCGACCACGGTGCGCAGCGTCGGTGCCATAAAGCCGCCTAGATTGCCGAGTGAGTTGATCAGCGCGATGCCGCCCGCCGCTGCCAGACCACTCAGATGGCGAGTGGGGAACGTCCAAAAGAGCGGCTGCGCAGCCATAAAGCCGCTGGCGGCACAGCATAGCGCGGCCAACGCGATGATCGGGTTCGGCACGATGCCCGAGCACGCGATGCCGGCTCCCGCCAGTACGAGCAAACCCATCGCCCAAGTTCGGTGACGTCCGGACGCATCGGCACGCCGGGGTACGAACCAGGTGGTAGCCACCGCGCACAACCACGGCACCGCCGTCACGAGCCCTACTTTGAAGCCGATCTTCGCACCGATCAGCGACGCCACTTGTTGCGGCAGATAGAAAATGAGGCCGTAGACGCTGACTTGAATCGATGCATAGATGAGCGCATAGGAAAGCACGCGTCGATCAACAAGCGCAGCGAGCACCCCATGCGGGCCTTCGGCCGCCGCGTGTCTCGCATCGCGTTCGAGCACACTCGTCAGTGCATCGCGTTCGCCGGCGGTGAGCCAGCGCGCATCGGCGGGCGTATTGTCGAGAAACCAGAATGCCCAGATACCGACAATCGACGCCAGCGCGCCTTCGATCAGAAAAAGCCAGTGCCACCCTGCGAGACCCAACACACCATCGAGATCGAGCAGCGAACCCGAGAGCGGGCTTCCGAAGATGAATGCGAGTGGCGCACCGAAATAAAAAATACCGACCGCACGCGCGCGAGCCGATTGCGGAAACCATCGCGTGAGGTAGTAGATGACGCCGGGGAAAAAACCGGCCTCCGCGGCACCAAGCAAAAAACGCAGCGTATAGAAAAGCGCTGCAGTATTCGCAAACGCCATGGCAGCCGAAACGAGCCCCCACGTCACCATGATCCGGCACATCCAGATGCGCGCGCCCACGCGATGCAAGATCAGATTGCTCGGGACTTCGAACAATGCGTAGCCGACGAAGAACACACCCGCGCCGAATGCGAATGCCGCGTCCGAAAGGCCTGTGTCGTGCTGCAATGCCTTTTGCGCGAAGCCAATATTCGCGCGATCGAGAAACGCCAGCACGTACATCAACAGCAAGAACGGCAGCAACCGGCGCATCGTCTTGTCGACCGCTTGCTGCGCTAACAGGGGCAAGGGTGCGTTCATGTTAGTACGTCGCCCGTCCGCCCGACAGATCGAATACCGCACCGGTGCTGAACGCGCAATCCTCCGACGAGAGCCAAACGATCAGCGCGGCCGCTTCATCCGGCATCAAGAAGCGGTTCATCGGAATCTTCGAAAGCATGTATTCGATGTGCGCGGGCGCCATCGAATCGAAAATCTCCGTTTTGGCCGCAGCGGGCGTCACGGCGTTGACGAGTATGTTCTTCGTCGCGAGTTCCTTGCCGAGCGACTTCGTCAATCCGATCAATCCTGCCTTCGACGCGCTGTAATGTGAAGCGCTCGGGTTGCCCTCTTTGCCCGCCACCGATGCGATATTGACAATGCGTCCGTAGCCTTGCTCGATCATATGCGGCACGACGGCGCGACACGTCAGATACGGGCCAATCAAGTTCACATCGATCACGCGCCGCCATACGTCCGGCGGCAACTCCCAGGTCATCCCATTGCCGCCGGTAATGCCTGCGCAGTTGATCAGCACATGTATCGCACCGTGCGCCGCGAGCGTGTGCTGCACGGCGGCAGCGATCGAGCTCTCATCGGTCAACTCAACCGTCGCCGTCGAAACGGTGCCCAGTTCGGATAGCTCTTTTTGGCTGCGTTCGAGCCGCTCGGCATCGATGTCCCACAGGGCCACCGAGGCGCCCGAGCGCAACGCGCGCGCCGCGACGGCGTAGCCGATACCGCGTGCGCCGCCCGTGACGACCATCACGCGTTCGTTCAGATCGAGGTTGTTCATCGTGCCCTCGCCAATTCAACGTTGACAGTTCGTTGCGTCTGCTCACCGAGCCCGGCAATGCCGAGCCGCATCGTTTGCCCTGCGCGCAAAAACACAGGCGCCGGTTTGCATCCCATGCCGACGCCCGGTGGCGTGCCGGTGGAAATAACATCACCGGGCTGCAGGCTCATGAACTGGCTGATATAGGAAACAATCGTCGCGACATCGAAGATCATCGTTCGCGTGTTGCCGTTCTGGTAGCGCTTGCCGTCGACTTCGAGCCACATATCGAGCGATTGCGGGTTCGCAATTTCGTCGCGTGTGACAAGCCAGGGCCCAAGCGGGCCGAACGTATCACACCCCTTGCCCTTGTCCCACTGGCCACCGCGTTCGAGTTGATAAGCGCGCTCGGAAATATCGTTGACGATGCAATAGCCCGCCACATGGCTCAACGCATTTTCGCGGCATACATATTGAGCGCGCGTGCCGATCACGACGCCAAGCTCGACTTCCCAGTCGACCTTCTCGGCGCCGGGAGGAATGTGAACATCATCGTTCGGCCCGACGATCGCACTGGTCGCCTTCATGAAGAGCACTGGCTCGCTTGGCACCGGCATGTTCGATTCGGCCGCATGGTCGGAGTAGTTCAGACCGACGCAGATCATCTTGCCGACTGCTCCGACGCATGGCCCGAGACGAACATCGGCATCGACCAATGGTAAGGAGTCCGAATCAATTGAGGCGAGGCGGTCGAGCGATTGCGCGGACAGCGTGAGTCCGGCGATGTCGGGCACATGGGCCGATAGATCGCGGATACGGCCTTTGGTATCGACGAGCCCGGGCTTTTCAGCGCCGGGGCGGCCAAAGCGAACCAGCTTCATTCGGCGTCTCCTTCTTTTTCGAATGGGGTGCCCCTGCACTATATGGCGACGGGCGATACCCGGACAATTCGGAAGGAGTATGGGGTGATAGCGAAAGCGGATCGGCCGCTCAGATCGGCGTACGACCGGTCAGTCTGAATTCGTGACGCACGGCCGCCGCAATGCCGTCGACCACGTCCGCTACCAGCAAACGTCCCTTTTCGCTGCTGGATTCTTTCGCCGATGACAACACCCCGCTCGACGGAACCCATGCCGTACGGGTCGGATACATGTCATAAGCCGGGAATTCAGCGGGCCCGTGCGCGGGGATGCTGTCCAGCGAAACCAACTGCGGGTAATAATGAAGCATCATCGATGTTTCGATGACGGCGGCATGTTCGAGCGCAATGCCCGGAAACCCGCCCGGAAAGATCGCCTCGAGCGTTTCCTTGCGGCAGAGCTCCCAATGCTCGACACGCATCACTTCCATCCCGCCGCGCTCACCTAATTCCCGCATCGCGAGTTCGATACCCTCGGTGACGAACCACTGGTTTTCGAAATGGCCAACGACGATCACAAGGCGTCTGACGCCGTGACGATAAAATTCCCGCACCGCATCGCGGATCAATCCGATCAACGTCGCGCCATCCACACTGGTCGTGCCGCAAAAGTGCTGGCCGCCGCCGCTTCGGGGTTGTGACTTATAGCCGTATGAAATGGCCGGCGCCACGATGCCCCCAACCTCGCGGGCAACATCTTCGCTAATCGCGCTTGCCAGCAACGCATCCGTTCCGAGCGGAAGATGCGGCCCGTGTTGTTCCGTCGCGCCGCACGGCAGAAATACGACCGATCCGGCTTTTACGCGCTGCTCGTACTCGACCCAGCTGATGTTGTCCATGCGCACGCTGTTCACGTTGAGCTCCCGTTATTGGTAAGCGACGCCTGCACCGGTCGAGCATCGCGGCGGCCGATATGAAAGAGGTAGTAGCTCGCGCCGCCCACTCCGAGCCCAGCGAGCCACGAGAGGTCGATGCCGCCCAGCGCCATTGCGACGGGTCCTTGCATCGACTCGACACTGCCGACCTGAAAGAGCCACGCCGCGATCACGCCCAACGCCAGCGCCGCCAAACCGGACCAATTGATATCCCCACATTCGCTTACCGAGTGGTGTCGGTAAAGTTCGCCGACATCCATCCTGCCGCGCGAGATCATAAAGAAATCGACGAGCACAATCCCGGCCCATGGGGCGATCCATACGACAAAGAAGACCATCAGATCTTCGAAGGTGCTGGCGAACGCGCCTGAATGCAGGAACAGATAAAGAATTGCAAGCGCGATGATGCCGGATACGACAGAGACAACCCACCGCGGAACGCGCAGATCGAGCGACAGTGTGGCGAGTGCCGCCGAGTAGATGACAACGATATTGGTGGCGATTGGACCGTGGACGAGCACAAGCAGAACGGGCAACGCCATCGCGCCAAACACGGCAATGATGAGCTGAGCGGGGTCGGCGCCGCTTCCCGCCGACGCTATCGCGGCCCCGAGAAAAGCGAGCCAGACGGTCGGGATGAACATGCCGAGCGAAGTCGCTCGAAATACCTGCCGGCTGCTCAATCGTAATTTTGTGAAGCGCGTGTAATCCGACGCATAAACGAGCCATGAAACGCCCCAGCCAATGCCGATTGCGGTCATCAGCTTGCTCATTGCCGAAAGCTTGCCGATGCCGTGAACCGTTGAAACCTGCCAGCGGACGTCAACATGCGTGAAAGCCAATACGGTCATCACGGCCATGATAACGAGGACGAACGGCATCGTATAACGCTCGAAATAACGGATCGCATGAAAGCCCCACATGGCAATGCCAACTTGAATCAGCATCACCACGATGGCAATCACGTACTTGAGTTCGATACCGCCGCTCACACCCAAACGCTCAAGCGCCGCAACCGCAAGATCCAAAACAATCCACGTGTTGATCGCCACCCACCCCATCGGCATCAGCACCTGCATCAACGTAGGCAGCCACGCACCTCGCCGGCCGAAAGCCATCCGCGACAGAACCATTTGCGGCACACCGGTGCGATGTCCGATCACACACATGGCGCCGAACAACGCACACCCCAACACATTGCCGACGACGATGACGGCCAGCGTCTCGACAAGGCTCAACCCCAGTTGAATGCCGATCGCCCCAAGCACCCAGTTGATCGGTGCGACGTTCGCTCCGGCCCAGATCCAGAACTGGTCCAACTGTCCGGATGTCCGGCGTTCGCCCGGCACGGGCTCTATGCCGTGTATATCGAATGCGGCGCCAATGTCCGCGTTCACTTGCGCTATGTGATCGTTTGACACAACTGTCTCCTCCTGGATGGCGAATTCAATTCGCTGATTACCGATTTAAGCGGAGACAAATAAATGGCGAAATCGACGAATTCTCAACCGCTGTTGAGAAAAATTCGTTATCCGCCACGCGGCTATGGACTGTTGAGTTTTTCTCAATGCGCAAGAAAAAAATCATCAATCGCACTAGTGAACGCATCATGGCTAAATTGGCGTTCCGTTCTTTTTTGTCCGAGCAAGCAAAGGAATGCACACGCCATGACTACCCTTCTTCACATCAATGCTAGCGCACGTAATGATCGATCGCTCAGCCGCAAACTATCCGGCGCCTTCATCGATGCATGGACCCAACTCGAGCCCACGGCCGAGATCATTGCACGTGACGTCGGAGCCAATCCGCCGCCGATCATCACCGAAGAATGGATCGCCGCCGTCTTCACGCCGCAAGAAAGCGTCACGCCGGAGCAACGCGAAGCATTACGTCTGTCTGACGAATTGATCGACGAGGTCGACCGCGCCGATCTGATCGTGATCGGCACACCGATGTACAACTATGGCATGCCGGCAGCGCTCAAATCGTGGTTCGACAAGGTCATTCGCATCGGCAAGACATTCACTTTCGATCTGGCACGCGGGGACTTCCCGCTGGAGCCGATCATGCGTGGCAAAAAGCTCGTCATTCTGAGCTCGCACGGCGAGTTCGGCTTCGGACCCGGCGGCGTGCGCGAAAAGATGAACCACTTGGAAACCCATATCCTGACCTGCGCTCACTATCTGGGCATCGAAGAAAGTCATACGATCAGCATCAGCTATCAGGAATTCAACGACGCGCGACATCAAGCATCGGTGGCCGACGCGTTCGCTGCGGTGCCGGTGCTGGCCCGCCAATTAGCGAGCGCTTGCAAGCAGCCCGTTTTAGCTTGAACGTCCATGCACGCTGATATGACGATGAGCGCAACCGCGGCGACGCTGCACGACGGCAGCATCGATGCGGTCGAGTTGGTCGGCGCAGCGATTGCAAGATCGCACGCGGCGCACGGCGTCTTCATCTCTTTCATCGAGCGGGCGCACGACGACGCCATTCAATCCGCAAATCGACGCCGATGCGGCGCACCCCTTAGCAGGCTCGATGGCATTCCGTTCGCGGTGAAGGACATGATCGACGTAGCGGGAAACACAACGACGACTGGATCGCTCACACGAATCGATTCACCGCCCGCACCGACGGACGCCGCCGTGATCACCGCCATGCGGGCAATGGGCATGATCCCGGTTGGCAAGACGAACCTGAGCGAATTCGCATTCTCGGGGCTCGGGCTCAATCCGCACTTCGGCACGCCCACCGCCACCTTTCATGCAGCGGCGCCGCGTGCGCCCGGCGGTTCGTCGTCGGGCTCGGCAATCGCCGTGCAACGCGGCCTCGTGACAGCGGCAATCGGCACCGATACCGCTGGGTCAATCCGCATACCGGCGGCGTTCAATGGACTGGTCGGCTTTCGGGCATCGACCAGCCGCTACGACATGAGCGGCGTGCACCCGCTCGCCGTCACGCTTGATAGTCTCGGGCCGATCGCACGTACCGTCGAAGACTGTGTGCTCATCGATCGCGCGATGCGCGGGTGCGTGAATCTCGATGTGTACGCCGCGCCGCTTGCGCACGTTCGGTTTGTCGTCGATTCGTCGGTGCTCGCTGATCCATCGCTTCAGTTCGACGTTGCGCGAAATTTACGTAGTGTGCTGACGCTGTTGCGTCGATGCGGCGCACGCGTGGAAGAGCGCCCCGTCGACGCACTCGCGCGCACGCGCCAGATCATTGCGACGCATGGTTGGCTCGGTGCAATCGAGGCGTGGTCCGCGCTTCGTGAAACCGTCGAAGGCCAGCGCGGCGATCAAATCGATCACCGTGTTCGAAACAGACTGCTAGCCGCTAAAGGCATCGATCAGCACGCGCGAGAGCGCATCCGTACGCTGCGTGCGGAATTGATGCTGCGCCTGGCGCACGAACTTGGCGACGCGGTACTCGTCACGCCGACGGTCAAGCACGTCGCACCGCCGCTTGCCGCGCTCGAGGCCGATGATGTCCTGTTTGCGACAACCAATCTGGAAACGCTTTCGCTTACGATGCCAGGCAGTCTCCTCGATATGCCAGGTGTCGCGATGCCGTCCGGCGTCAATCGACAGCATCTGCCTACGTCGGTGCTCTTTTCCGTCCCGCAAGGGCAGGACGATCGACTGTTGCGCACTTGCCTCGCGGTCGAATCAGCGCTGCTGACTCGGCCGCTTCAATGAAATTTCCATCGAGAACGGGAGAACATCTGATGAACACGACATCCCCTCGCCCTGACGGCGAGCGCATCCGTATTCCCGCGCGCAGCGGCGTAGCGGTCAAGCTTGCTCAAGGCATGACGATCAAGGTCATCAATACGCACGGGCATCAGGTGGTCGATACATGGGCGTTCAATCAAAAGGACCTCGGCGAATCGATGTCAATGGAGCACAGCCGGGCTTCGATGTTGAAGCTCGTGCCGACAGTAGGCGACACGCTGCTTACGAACTATCGTCGAGCCATCTTGACGCTTGTCGAAGACACGACGCCGGGCGTGCACGACACGCTGATTGCGGCCTGCGACAAGCATCGTTATCAACAACTTGGGGTCGCTGGTCATCATGACAATTGCACCGACAACCTTGCTGACGCGCTTGGGCGTCTCGGTCTGAAGTCGAAAGAAACGCCTTGTCCGCTCAATCTATTCATGAACGTTCCCGTGCACGAGAAGGGCCGGCTCGAATTCGCGCCGCCGGTCAGTCAGGCCGGCCAATACGTCACGCTGCGTGCGGATATGGATCTGATCATTGTGATGTCGGCTTGCCCGCAAGATGTAACGGCAGTCAATGGCATGACGCCGACCGACGCCCACTATTCGATAAGCTGAACGCGCTTTGCGGGGCCACTGCTTTATTCGGTAAAATCCGTTTCTTGCAACCGATCGACTTCGGATCAAGGTGTTTCGCCATGCGTAAGTTGCCACCGCTCAATTCGATCCGCGCATTCGAGGCTGCAGCCAGACATCAAAGTTTTACTGCAGCCGCGGCTGAGCTGTCAGTGACAATTACAGCGGTCAGCCATCAGATTCGCCAACTCGAGGCACGCATCGGCCGCAAGCTGTTCGACAGAACGGGCGGTGCGGTCACGCTCACGCAGGTGGGAAAAACAATCTATCCGATTCTCAGAGATGGCTTCGATCAGATCGCTCAGGCGTTTGAGGTCGTCAATGCGGCTGCAAACGAAAAATCAATCCGAATCTCCACCTCACGTGCGTTTGCGGAACGCTGGCTGATGCCGCGGCTATCGAAATTCAATGCGATCCACCCCGACATCACCGTGCATATTCACGGCTCAGAAAAAGCGGTCGACCTGCGCGCCGAAGATATCGATCTCGCTATCCGGTATGGCCCTGTCGACACGAATCAACAGGATGCCGTGATTCTGGAGGACTGTTATATCGCAGTTGCCGATCGCGGCATTTGTCCTGCCGATCGTATCCCGACGATCGAGGATTTTCGCAAACATCCGTTGCTCGCCTACAAGTGGGGAAACCGGGCGCTGAACGCGCCGGACTGGGCTGCCTGGCTCGCGCTTGTCGAGCACGATCAAACGGTCGACTTTCGCATCTCCTGGTATAGCGAGGAAATGCTCGCGCTGCACGCAGCCGAATGCGGTCTCGGGCCACTGATGTGCAGCAATGTGCTGATAGACGAAGAACTACGCAGCGGACGTCTTCGCAAGATAGAAGGCCCGAGTCTGCCCGGTTTTTCGTATCGCCTCGTGGAGATAGCCTCGCTGCGTCCGAAAGAAGGTCTGCGGCTTTTTACGAAGTGGCTTCGTGAAGAGGCGCTGTTGTTTCGCGACCGCGGTCCAGACGTGCGTTCGAGTTGATTGACATCGATCGCTGCGCTCCTGTGGCAACGCGGCAACCGACGAGCAGTGTCGGCGACGGCAACGCTCAAGGCGATTTCGGCGTCATCTCTCGCGTATCAGGCACTGCCACGCAACGAAAACTCACGCCTTCCGAAGTCGGGCGCGTGCAGCCCGAATTGATTGATGAAGCTTTGCTTCCAGGGTTTCGCGGGGAGGGAGCACCGTCAGATATTCCGCCACATGGATGCCGCTCTTATCGAGTTCGAGCAGTTCGATCTGCTCCTGTTTCTTCCCTGCTTAAGCTTTCGGTTATAGAACAACAGGTCGATGTAGAAGTCGTCGTGATCGATTTGTATTCGTTTCTGTCGGGCAACGAACGTAAAGCCAGCGCCGAGCTCAAGTAGGAATTGCTCCATCTCCCGCAAGATGGCGTCTTCGAGGTCTCGTTCCAGATAGTGGTCATTGAGCCCGAGGAAGTCTAAGACATATGGGTCCTTAAGCAGCACGCCGGCTGATACTCGCTGTTCGCGCCGCAATTGTGCCAAGTCCCGCTCTATAGCGTCGGCCGGCTTCCGTGAAATCGCACTGCGCTCAAAAAGCATCGATCCGATGCGCTCTTGTAACTACCGAGATGACCAACGCTCGAGCCGACATAGCTCAAGATAGAAGTCTCGCTTGAGCGGATCGTCGATGTAAATCAGCGTCTTCAAGTGCGTCCAACTCAATTCTCTCCGCACTGCGGAGAGAATTGCATCATCAGAAAATACCTCCGCAGCACGCACACAATGCCGCAACTGCTGCTCACTCCAGCCGCGCCCATATTCAGCCGTCAATTGTCGCGCGAGGGACAGCATGACCGTTTGGCCATACCCGGCTCTGTCGCCCCGTAGCACCTCGTGGCGAATGACGCGACCGACCTGCCAGTACAGCAGCGTCAACTCGGCATTCACGGCAGCGGCGGCGCGCAGCCGCTCGCTCATGAAGGCTCCGGACAACGCTTTTGTCCACGTTACGCACCAAAACATTTGCCATGACTAACTCCCGCTCGAATAGCCGCGAACGATAGCATCGAATTTTCCACAAAAGCAGACCGGCAAACCCCGCCCAGCCACCACGCGGATTTGTCCCGATTGGCCGCGGAACCGAAAGCGATAAACTGGCGCCTTTGCGGAAGAACGTTGGGTAACGCGCGTGAGCCTTGATCAGTACTACGAACGATTGGACTTGCCGAGCACTGCGTCGCAGACCGAGATCAAGCGTGCGTACAGGCGCCTGAGAGCGAAATACCATCCCGATCGCAATAAGGGCGATGAATCGGCTGTCGAGCCCGTTTTCAAGCGAGTTCAGGAAGCGTTCGAGATTCTCACCGGCCAACGCGAAGCACCCGCATCCCCCCGCCAGTCCGACACGCAGCCGACTCGCACGCCCGCACAAGAGTCACGCCGCGCGACATCGCAACCCAGCCCCGGCCCCTGGTCGAACAACTACCGATCAACCGCTGCCCCGCTGCCGATACGTGGCGCGAACCGGCACACCCAGTTGCATGTGCCGCTCGATATCGCGATCAACGGGGGCCAAGTATTGGCAAGCTATCAAGTCAGCGAAACCTGCCGTCACTGTGGCGGCACCGCAGGGCAAGCACGCCTCAAAACGACGCACTGGTGCACGAAGTGTCAAGGCAAAGGGTTTGAACCGCAACTAAGGTCGGAGCCCGTGAGCGTGCCCTGCGGCGCGTGGGACGGGCAACGGATCGTCGTACCGGGCGGTGGTTTCGCAGGCCTGCACGGCGGCGGAGCGGGCGACGCCACCTTCACGGTCGTCGTCATCTGCGGCCCCGGCTTCCAGCGCGATGGCCTTCATTTAGCCGGCGAACTCGAAGTCGACTTCGTCACGGCAACGTTAGGCGGCGCCGTCGATGCAAACGTACTACTGGGCCGCGACCTGCACATCGCCATTGCCGCCAACGCTCAACCGGGCAGCATCATTCGCCTGCCCCGTCATGGCCTTGCCGATGCATCCGGGAACCGGGGCGAACTGCGGCTACGCATTGTGCTCGTCATGCCGAAAGCGGCAACGCATCTGACCGATGAAGAACGGTTGCGCTTTCACGAGCTTTTCGCGGGTGCTGCGCGCCGGGCACGCAACGCGCGCTCATAAGCATGCTTCAATCGCCGTACGCCGTCTCGAATCGCATCGGGAGAAGGCGCGGCGAACGAGAGCCGTAGCGTTGCATCATCCACGTTATCCGCAAAGAACGCCTTTCCCGGCACGAAGACGACCTTATTGTCGATGGCATGCGCAAGCAGCGTCGACGAACTGAGCGCACCCATGCGCGCCCACACGAACATGCCGCCTTGCGGACGGTGAAATGCGATCGCGTCGCCGAATTCCGCATGTAACGCATCGCATAGCGCATCGCATTTGCTGCCGTATATTCCGGTAATGCGCGGCAGATGCCGTTCCAGCGCACCGTCAGCCAGATACTCCGCCGCAATCGCCTGCGTCCAAGGGCTACTGCATAGATCAACCGTCTGCTTTGCAATGATGCAACGGCGTGCCACCTCGGGCGGGGCAATCATCCAACCAACCCGCAATCCAGGCGCCGCGATCTTCGATAAGCTCGCAAAGTGCACGATCCAATCGCGCGAGCCGGGCACTTCGTCGCTCAGCGCGAGCATCGAGGGCACTACATCGCCTGCGAAGCGCAGGTCGCTGTATGGGTCGTCCTCGATGATTAGGAGTCCGAATCGAACGGCCAACTCAAGCAACGCAATGCGTCGAGCAAGCGAGAGCGTTGCACCTGACGGATTCGCGAATGTCGGCACCGTGTAGAGCAGTTTTGGCTGACGCACTGCGCCGGATTCGAGAAGCGCAGCCAGCTTTTTCACGTCCAACCCTTCGCTGTCGACAGGAATCGTCATCACCTCTGCCTGGCCGAGCCGCAACGCCTGCAACGTGGCGGGATAGGCAGGCTGCTCGGTCAGCACGACCTCCCCCGGGCTCACCAACACGCGCAACAGCAAATCGAGACCTTGTTGCGAGCCAGTGGTAACAAGCAGTTCGTCGGACGTACACCGCGCGCCGCGCCGGCTCATTAGCGCGATCAATTCCCGCTTGAGCTCAGGCAGGCCATCGGTTGGTCCGTATTGCAGACAGCGCGCGGGGGTTTGATACGCCCGCGTCGTTGCAGCTTCGAGGCCGGTGACATCGAAAAGATCACTGGCGGGATAGCCGCCCGCAAACGAAATCATGCCGGGCTCGCCCAGATACTTGAACAATTCGCGGATCGGCGAGCCGGCGGGATGCTGAAACGGGGCGGCGAATGCGTACATGAACGTTCCTCGTTAAACAACCGCATCGCAGCGTAGGTTCGATCCGGCAATTCTGGTCGATCAATGCCGCTCGATCAAACGATATCGAGGCACGACGTGATGCGCCCACCTCATCAACCGGCAGCCGCATGCCTTAACATATAACTTGACACGTATATTCCTCAATGCGTATATTGCCGCTATGGAATCTATATTCACCGTCATCGCCGAGCCGAGCCGCCGCGCCATTCTGAGCTTGCTGGCTTCCTCCGAACGCTCCGTGGGGGATATCGAGCAAAAGCTCAACCTATCGCAGCCATCGGTTTCGAAGCACTTACGGGTGCTGCGAGACGCAGGATTCGTGGAATCGCGCATTGATGCGCAACGGCGTCTATATCGGATCAAACCGGAACCCTTAATGGAGATCGACGCTTGGCTTGCTCCATTTCGTCGCTTCTGGTCGATCCATCTGGACGCGCTCGAACGCCACCTCGATCGGGTGGATTCTCAACCGCATCGCAACGTAAAGGGTAAGAAACGATGAGCAACCGTGACGACTACATGCCGGGCGCCGCCGCAGGCGCCGAAGTCAGAAAGGATGGAGACAAATGGACACTCGTGCTCGTGCGCGAGTTACGCCATTCGCCGGAAAAGGTCTGGCAAGCGCTGACCGACCCGGCCAGTTTGCGCGAATGGGCACCGTTCGATGCCGACCGCAACCTCGCGTCAGTAGGTCCGGTGACGCTTTCGACGGTCGGCACGCCGACGCCGCAGATATCGGAAACAAGCGTGACGCGCGCCGACGCACCGAGTGTACTCGAGTACCGGTGGGGCGAGAACGACATGCGATGGACGCTCGAGCCGCTCGCCGCCGGCACGCGTCTCACGTTATGGCACAACATCGATCGCGGCTTCATCGCGATGGGCGCAGCCGGCTGGCACATCTGTCTCGACGTGCTGGATCGGCTCGTTGCCGATGAACCGATCGGGCGCATCGTTGGCGCCGAAGCAATGCAATTCGGCTGGCCGCGTTTGAACACCGAGTACGCTGCGCAATTCGGCATCTGAACAATCAGGAGGACAGATGGAAAAGTCGGCCTCTGAGCTAATCGACGAAAAAATCGCCACGCTCGGCGACTGGCGCGGGCAGACGTTAAACAAGATGCGCCAGCTTATCAAAGAAGCAGACCCGGAGGTCGTCGAAGAATGGAAGTGGATGGGCACGCCCGTGTGGTCGCACGATGGAATCATCTGCACGGGCGAATCCTACAAGTCGACCGTGAAGTTGACCTTCCTCAAGGGCGCCTCGCTGCAAGACCCAACGAAGCTCTTCAATTCGAGCCTCGATGGAAACGCCAGACGTGCAATCGACATCCACGAGGGCGAGCAAATCGACGCGGACGCATTCAAGGCGCTCATCCGTGCCGCGATCGCCCTTAATATGTCCGGAGCAAAAACGAAGGCGAAACCAAAACCGCGTCAAGCAAAGTCATCCAACGCTTGATTCGGCGCATGGTGGCTATGCGCTCAGCGTCTTCTTCATGATTTGGTGCTGACGCCTAGCCCATTGCCGCCAAGCCGCTCTGACAATGGCTCGGTCGCGAGGGCGTTCGAGGAGACGCAGCGCCTCCTCAAACGTTGCGAGAACCACAGCCTGCGTTTCCGGCCCCATATCCTGTACGGACCCAGCGTAGCGCTTGCCGCGCCAGTATCGAACATTATTGCTGGGTGCGGCCCTGAATTCAGGCATCGTCGGATCGTACTCGTCGCCAAAATCGCCCACCACTTCTTCCAGACGGACGAGCAAGCCAAGCTCTTCATATATCTCGCGCCGGCCGGTGATGGGCAATAACTCGCCTTCGTCCGCTCCGCCTTGCGGCAACGTAATGCGCCCCCAGTACTGGTTTGTCGGCACGACCAGCCATATTCGCGGTTCAGCCTCGTCCTCTATGATGACAACGCCCGCCCTACGTGTTTTGTCTTTCGCAAAGTGCAGTGGATAAGGGGCATCGGTGGCCAGGTCTGCAGCCGAATCGGCAAGCCAGCCCTGCGCATCGGATGGCGCATCTGCATGTTCCATCGGAATACCGTTCAACTCCGCGGGAGCGGGCGCGCCGGCGACAAAAGTTAAGGTCGCTCCGGGGCGGGTCCATAGTGAAACGGGCGACGGGTCGGTGGGCACGTAAATCGGCATCCGCTCGTCGCGGCTCGAAGCGGGGTGCCATGCGGCGTGCGGGCTGATCAGGCTTGGCGGGACATCGATGCTCGAATCGACCGGCCGGGCGAACCGTCGCGCGAGCTGACGTTTGACGTTCGAAACGATTTGCGTTGCATCCACCTTCGGACGAATAGCCGAGCCTGAGCCCGGCAAGACAAACGTAAAAAAGTTTGCACCTTCGGCCGCCATACCGGACACATGGAGATTGGACACGGGCTTGCCAGCGCTGTCTATCACCTGCCGACGAAAGTCGATGTCGACGCCGCCCGGCAAAAAATCGCCATTGCGGTATGGGCGGACCAAACCGCTTTCAAACATATTGGCGAACAGCGAGCCGTTTTCATGGAGCGACGGAAAGGCACCGATTTGTGCGTGAATCAGCACATCGGCCTGCATCGAGTGCGGATCGTTCAACGCGGTCGAACGCAGGACAAAACGCGCGGCGTCCTCATCGAGCGTCGCATGGCTACCTGGCCCCGGTCCGAAAGAGACGATGCCAGCCTCGATCAGCGCAAGCAGCTCCTCGTTGCGTCTATGCGGCACTGCCCCGCTCGCGCGATTCATGCGGGCTGCCAGTTCGAAAAAGCCTCGATGACTATCGGGCGTCAAGCCGCCGAAATCCACGCAATAACGCACGACATCGCGAACCTCGCGCCATACCTCAGCGGCCGCTTTGATCGGCTGCTCGGCACTGCCTTTTTTTGCGCGAGATAGATCGTCGCGCAGGTGCTGCGTGACGGTTTCGCCATAGGTTGCATAATCGGCGTACTCCGCACTGGGCGGTGAGAAAAGTTGTGCCCGGACCTCCGTCAAATCAGCGACTTCGGGATCGTAATGCGATGGATCGACAGCCGATGCGCCGTTCTTGCTGCAGTGAAACGCGTAACAGATCTCTTTTTCCAAAAGTGGTAATGCGTCGGCCTCGAAATCGAGTTGTGTACTTCCGGTGCGGATTTCCTTCTCAGCGCGCAGGGCATCGATGGCAGCACGCGTAAAAAACTTTGGCTCGAACGGTTCGCTCGAATCGTTGCGAAGGACTGCGCGCGCATCGAGCGGAACCCCACCGCGCGAGAACATGACAATACGTGGTTCTGCACCGCTCGCTATGTAATGCAACGCACCGTTTTCGCCACGATCGAAACGGCCGCCACGCCCTATGGTCAACTCGGCGAGCACGTCGCGAGACGTGAGGCCCATGCCCCGCAGGGCGACCGTCGCCTCGTGCGAGATCGAACGAAGACTGTCGAGCGGATGCGGAGCCGAGATGAATTCAAGCAACGGGTTGCGCTGCCGAACCCGCTGCACACGTTCCAGCAACAAATTCTCTTCGGGAGGGAGCTTGGGCTTTGCGGCGCCGACCGCCAATACCGCGTGATCGACAATCAGTGGGAAGCCCCCAGCCAATACGATCTTGATTCGATCGTCGCGATGCCGCTTTACATCGATCGCCTCGAGCTTGTGATGAATCAAGCGCAATTTCGGGTTTTCGTCGAGACGCTGCTCGAGTTCGCGGTACCCATCGTTCAGATACCTGCCCAATAGGGCGCGCGGAAGATAATCGTCATCGCGCACTGCACGTCCTGTACGCGCGCCGCGCACGAACTGGCCATCGACAAAGCGATATCCGGAAGCGTTCGCCCATTCCTTGAGCGTCGGTCCAATCATTCCTTGTTCGTCCGGCCCGCCCCACAGCGTTACGGCGCCGGCCGGCGTCCTGAGCACGCGATGCGCTTCTTGGTCCGGCCTGTATAGGCCCGCTCCAGGTTCTTGCGGCTCGATCATGTGCACGTTGACCCGCACATCCAAACCAAGCTCGGAGAGACCCTCGTCGGACAGCATCGCCTGAATACGTTCGAGCACGCCAAGCCCGCGCGGACCGCCACCGATGATCGCCACGTGGTAGATCGGCTTTCGTTTCGGTTGAGCGTACTCGATGCGCAATGGCGGTGCGATGGACGCGGCTGATCGAAACAACGCCGACCTGCCCGCCTCGACTGATGGTGCTTCCGCGGTCACGGTGAACGGAATCTCGATCCGATTGGCCGATCGGGGCTTGCGCGGAAAGGCATCGAAGATGGCCTGGCCCGATTCGCCGGACGACGACGAACGGCTCGAGAACCGCGCTGCCGTGCCCGGTTGCAACCGGTCCATCTCCGCTTGTACCTCGGCTGGACGTGCATGACCTCCGGCTCCAGAAATTCCCGTCATAGGTGGATGATTCAATAGCAACGCCCGCTTCGCGCTGCGACGTCGATGAACGGAGAGATGGGTTGCGTAGGAGTCCTTACGATGCAGCTCGTAAGTGAATCGCCCGAGATTGTCGAGCATTATCGGATTCGGTTTCGAGCAACCACGAAGCCCGCTACGTCGAAGCGAAGATGTTTTCGCAAAAAATCCCAATCAAATCGGGCGAATATATTGAACAGGCATAAATTGGTTTTACGCTAGCGACGACAGATCGAGCGAGGTGTATTTGCCGTTCAAGATCAGCTCGCTGACGCCGCGCCCTTTCATCGCCCCACCTCTGCGTCAATCGCATGCGTCAAGTGCTCGTTTTCGTAATTGAGCAATCGCAGATCCATCGTCCCAATCCTTCGCCCGCCAGGGTTTACCGACCGCTATGCGCTATTCATCCGATGAAAATCGGCTTACGAGTATTGTGAAATTTTCCCGACTCGATAGGCGCTAATCTCTTTTCGTCGACGCTGCGCAACTTCCGATTAACGCGGTGCGTTTCGTACGACGCGAGGGGCCAATAACGCTTCGACCATGCGCAGGCTCATCGCGAAACGGCACTGCAACTGCCGATATCCAGGTACGGCCGCGACGGAGGAAATAATGCAAGCGGGCGATAGCGACGACGACTACGTAGCCTATTTCGAAAGCAGCGGCGTTGCATTACCAGGGGAGCCGATCTCAACGCAAAGCTTGCTGGATGGCCTGGACGGCCGGGTCAGTGCCACGCTGGGTGATTCGGTGCGAAACATGGAGATCATAAATCGATATTCGATCATTGCCGATTACCCCGGTTATGTTTGCGGCCGAGCAAAGCGAGACTTTACCTACTCGGCAACGGGCCTTGCCATTGCCGCTACTCAGCGGTGTCTTGATAGCTGGGACGGCGACACCGATCAAATCGGATTGGTAATCGCTGCGACGAATAGCGCCGATAGACCGCTGCCCTGTCTCGGATTTGAACTGCTTGCCGGTTTTCCGGGGCGGCTGCCGGACGACGCCAATGTTCTCAACATGCAGAACATGGGATGCTCGAGCCTGATCAAAGCACTCGATATCGCCCGAACGTTCATCGCTCTAAATCCAGGCAAGAAAGTGGTGGTCGTGGCGGTCGAAGCCGTCACCGGACTCGCCGAGCGGCTGATGGCGGATCACTACTGCAGCTTCAAGGAGACGCGCCGTATGTCCGACAAGGCGGATATGGCGCGCGAATGGCGCAATACACAGCGGTTTCTCTTCGCCATGCTATTTGGTGACGCTGCCGTGGCATTCATTCTGGGAGGGTCTCGCGACGAAGGCCTGCTCGGTTTTGGCCCGGCTGTACACGCCACGAACCTGCGGCCTGCCGATACCGAAATCTTGAGAATGAACGAAGGTGGAATTCATACGCCGATTTTGGAGGAATATCCATTCTACGAAATGTCGGATGAGGTACCGGAACGCGGCGCAGCCTACGCGTCTGAGATACTCGCGCGCCTTTCGCGCAAGTATCATCTGGATAATGACGCGGAGAAAGGCATTCTTCCAAAATTCGATTTTTACAACATCCATACCGGCAGCAAGAAAATCTTGAATGGCGTATTCAGAACACTCGATGTCGACCCATTGGGCAGCGAGGCGCAGGAATCGCTAAACGTACTTGCGCACTGCGCCAATACAGCGACCTGCTCGGCGGGGCTCATGCTGGCGCAGCACTGCGCTTCGCCGGCACGGGACGGAGTCGGTCTGGTCCTCGCTTTCGGTGTCGGCTTTAGCGCTTCAGCGGCGATCGTAGGTGCGCTCTGAGCAATGAGGCGAGTTTATATGTCGGTTACTCGTGAGACGAGCCGAATATCATGGTGAACTCTAAAAATTCCAACCTTTCCGGTCCACCATTTAATGTATTCAATCGGGCAGAAATAATTGATCGTTTTGGCGCTGATAAGCTAGCCTGGCTGCTCGAGATGGCCGCGTCCAGCGACCAACTCGCTGACGATGTCGTCGCGCAATTGAGCGAAGCTTCCGACGACCAGCAAGGCATCTTGAATGCTGGAATACGGTACGGCCACCGCAGCCTGGTCTCGCCTGCTCCTTCAATCAGCGCGCTGCTCAAGCAGGCTGAGAGTATCCCCCACTGGGTCAACGGGTCCCGCGTCCAGCATGGTTCCGAAGCCTACCTTGCAAGCGGAACGCTATGGATGACCGTCGCTCTCGGACCCGGTTCGCTAGCGCATACCTACAGCTCGCCCACCATCTCCAAGGTCCTGATGAAAACGGGCAACCTCGATGAGCGGACCGATCGACGCCTCGCCGAAACCGGAATCTGGATGCACCATGTGCTTCGCCCAGGCGGGCTACACCAAGGCGCCAACGGATATGTGCATACCATGCAGGTTCGCATGTTGCATGCTCGAGTCAGAGCGACGTTGCGCAAACAAGGTTGGAATGCAACAGATCTCGGCGTGCCGATCAGCCAATTAGACATGCTTAGAACATGGCTGGACTTTACTTACATTCCGTGCAGCGCCTTGCAGAAGATCGGCATTACGTTCGACGAACGTGAATCCCGCGAGCTCTATGATTTATGGAAACTAATCGCTCACATCCTCGGGATCGAAGAGCGCTTTTTTCGGTACGTTGTCGATGACGCTTCTGCTGCCGAACTGCTCGCGTTGATAGATGCTTCCTGCGCACAGCCTGACGACAGCTGTCGCTTACTCACGAGCAAGATGCTTGCCTCGCTTGGTCGGCGTTTGCACGCCGCACTCAGCGTCCATGAAGAAGTGTCGGTCCTGCTCATGCATGCGTTCTGCAGGTTATTTCACGGCGATGAGTTTGCGGACAAGGTAGGAGCGGAACGTAGTTGGGTCGCCAACCTGCTGCCGCAAATAGTTCATTTCAACCGCTATCAACGTCAACTGGAGCGAAATAACAACGTATTGCGCGCACGGAAGATAGCGGAAACCCTAGGTGCATTCGATCGCAAAATCGCGGCAATGAAGGGCGAGACTGCGTATCAGAGTGCGATCGCCCGCACTTTCAGCCTCGAGCTTCCACAGGTGGGTTTATCGCATTAACGATAAGCGCCAGGACGACCATATCGACTTACACGACATTCTTTTCCACGATCGGACGGTTCTCGAGCACACGTGCCCAACTCAGCGACGACAGGTCGAGCGACGTGTATTTGCCGTTCAAGATCAACTCGCTGACGCCGCGCCCCGTTGCAGGCCCCTGCTGCAAACCATGGCCACTGTAGCCGTTGGCGAATATGCAGTTCTCGATATCGGGGTGATGACCGATGATCGCGTTATGATCGAAAACGTTGTACTCGTAATAGCCGGACCAACAGTTTTCCACGCGCAATGCTTCGAACGCCGGCACGCGATGCGCCAGCGTCGGCCAAATGACCTCGTCGAAAAGCGCGTGGTCGACTTCATCGAGCGGCAAGTCGTCAGAGTCGTTGTCCGCGCTCGGCGACGTGCCGCAGATATAGGTCTTCCCTTCGGGACGAAAGTAAACACCGCTCGGGTCGATCAGCAACGGGCACGGCGAGAGCCGCGCCGGTGACGATACGTTGAAGATGCTGCGACGGCGCGCGAACACGGGGATATCGATGCCCATCATCGCCGAGACTTTGCGCGCCCAGGCACCCGCTGCGTTGACCATCGTGTCGCACGGGTAGCGTTCGCCGTCGCTCGTCACTACATACGTGATTCGCCGGCCTTCACGCACGACATCGACGACGTCGGCCGCCACATAGCGCGCACCAAGCGCTTGTGCCTTCTTGCGCAGCGCTTGTACCAAACCGTATCCGTCGAACCATCCCTCGCCGCTTTCGCCGAATGCACCCGATGCGAGATCCTCCACATTGAGCCACGAAAATTTCGCCTTCATCGCATCGCGATCCATCAAGCGAATGTCGGCGCCCAAGCGCGTTTGCAACGCGTGATTCTGCTGCAGCGTCGCCGCGCCTGCCGGTGTGGCAAGAAAGAGATACCCGCCCTCGTGGAGATCGATGGAAGGCTTCGATCCATCGACCTCGAGAAAATCGCCCAACTGACGCAGGAACGCAATGCCGTACAACGACATTTGAATCGACAGCGGCGTGGAAAACTGCTGACGAATCGAGGCCGCCGACAACGCCGACGACGACTTCGCATAAGTCGGATCACGCTCGATGACCGTGACCGCAACGCTCGTATCGGACGCGCGCAGAAAATAAGCGATGGCGCTGCCGATGACACCGCCGCCTACGATGACAACATGAGAACTCACGACGGACTCCGCAATGGTGAGCGCTTTCGGTTATTCGATGGAAAAGTCGATGCCCTGCGCAAGCGGCAATGCCGACGAATAATTGACGGCATTGGTCGCGCGACGCATATAAGCCTTCCATGCATCCGAGCCCGATTCGCGGCCACCACCCGTTTCTTTTTCGCCGCCGAATGCGCCGCCGATCTCCGCGCCGCTCGGCCCGATGTTCACGTTCGCAATGCCGCAGTCACTGCCCGATGCGGAGAGGAAACGCTCGCTTTCGCGCAAGTCGGTGGTGAACACGCATGACGACAAGCCGTGCACGGCCGCATTGTTTGCCGCGATGGCATCGCCGAACTCGCGATACTTCATCACATAGAGGATCGGGGCGAAGGTTTCCTTGAGTACGACCGACGTCTGCGAAGGCATCTCGACAATGGCAGGGCGAACATAAATGCCCTTATCGTGACCCGCAACGGGTTGACGCTCGCCGCCGAACACGCTGCCGCCTTCGCGCTTGGCCTGCTCAAGCGCCGCCTGCATGCGCTCGAACGCATGCGCATCGATGAGCGGCCCCATCAGCACGCCCGATTCGAGCGGATTACCAATGGCGACTTTGCTATAGAGCGTCTTCAAGCGCTCGATTGTTTTGTCATACACGCTGTCGTGGACGAAAAGCCGCCGCAGCGTCGTGCAACGCTGGCCGGCGGTCCCAACAGCGGAGAACACGATGCCGCGCAGCGCAAGCTCCATATCGGCCGTGCCCGACACGATGCCGGCGTTATTGCCGCCGAGTTCGAGAATCGATCGCCCAAACCGTCGTGCGACTTCGACACCGACCGCGCGCCCCATCTCAGTGCTGCCCGTCGCGCTGACGATGTTCGAGCGCGGGTCGCCAACCAACTGCGCACCCACCTCGCGGCCGCCGTTGGCGAGGAACGTCAAACCCGCTGGCGCACTGCCGAATTCGGTCAGTGCTTCTTGCAAAATCTTGTCGACCGCTAATGCTGTTAGCGGCGTCTTTTCCGACGGCTTCCAAATCACCGCGTTACCGCACACGAGTGCAAGCGCCGCATTCCATGCCCAGACCGCTGCCGGAAAATTGAAAGCGGAAATGACCGTGCACACGCCCATCGGGTGCCATGTCTCAGCCATGCGATGGCCGGGGCGTTCGGAGGCGATTGTCAAACCGTAAAGCTGGCGCGACAGGCCCACGGCGAAATCGCAGATATCGATCATCTCCTGTACTTCGCCGAGCCCCTCTTGCAGGATTTTGCCGGCCTCGAGCGTGATCAAGCTGCCAAGCGCCTGCTTGCGCTCGCGCAGCTTGTTTCCTAACAATCGAACCAGCTCGCCTCGCCGCGGCGCCGGCACATCACGCCAAGTCTGATAAGCAGCCTGCGCTTGCGCAAGTGCGTTGTCGACCTCCGCGGCCGTTCGGCTCGCCACGCGGCCGATAAGCTCGCCGTCGATCGGGGAGTGAACGGCGATATCGCCAGCATCCGCAAGATGGGCAATGCCAAGGTCGGACAGGATAGTCGATGCTTTCACGATGGAACCTCTTCGTTGAACGTTTTTGCTGTTTCCGATAGGAAATTTACGCACGTTCGGAAACTATACACGTACGCCAAAGCAGCGGCAACCGCAGTGCCCGCGGCGGCCGATCAATCGCCCGTTTTAGTCGTGACCGGTGTCCAAACGGCATTTCTCACCTGGTACAGCGTCGAGTTCGGCTTATTGAGGTCGCCCGTTGCGGTAAATGCGATCTTGCCAGTGATGCCATCATGATTCGTCGCCTTGAGCGCGGCATTGATGGCCGACGGGGCGAACGAATCCGCTTTTCCGGCGGCCTTGATCGCAACCCAGGTCGCGTCGTAAGCAAACGGCGCGTAGGCCAGGATGTCGACGCCAAACTTCTGCTTGAACTTGGCCGCGAACCTATTTCCCTTCGGCAACGTGTTCAACGGCTGACCGTATTCCCATACCGCGGCGCCATTGGCGGCATCGCCGGCGAGCTTGATGAAGTTTGCATCCATCACGCCACCGCCTGCAAGAAATTGCGCTTTCATGCCGAGTTGGCGCATGCGTTTTACAAGCATCGCTGCTTGTGCGTCGAGTCCGCCAAAAAAGACGAGGTCGGGGTTCGTGCTCTTGATTGCCGTCAGTTGCGCGCTGAAATCGACGGCTTTGTCGTTTGTAAACTGACGATTCACAATCGTGCCGTGGTTCGCCATCACTGCTTTTTCGAATTCGTCCGCCTCGCCCTGACCGAACGCGGTGCGATCGTCGATGATGGCGATGCGTTTCGCTTTTGTCACCGTCACCGCGTACGCCCCGGCGTTGCCCGCGTTTTGCGCATCGGTAGCGATCACGCGGTACACGCTGGCCAACCCGCCGCGCGTGATGGCCGGGTTCGTGGCAGCCGGTGTAATCATCGGAATGCCTGCCTTCGCGTAGATCGCCGACGCCGGGAGTGTCGTGCCCGAATTGAAGTGGCCGACGACAACAGCCACTTGATCGTCGACCAGACGTTGCGCCGCTTGCACGCCCACACGCGGGTCGCTCTGGTCGTCTTGTGCATCCACCACGAACTTCACCGGCTTGCCGCCGATGGTCGGATGCGCATCATTCGCTTCGTCAACGGCCATGCGTACGCCACTTTCGACATCCTTGCCGTAGGCCGCCGCGCTGCCCGTCAATGGCGCCGCCACGCCGATCCTGATGACTTCCTCTGCGTGCAGACAACCCGCGGCAAACGCAAGCGAGGTGGCAATTGCCACGGCTGCCGCGGCACCGGACGAAATGCGGGAACGCAAAGCCATGATCATTTCCTTGTGAAGGTGTGCCGCGATTGTGTGCAGCCAATACAAAGCGATCAAACGATATCTATGCACGAGGTCATGCACATTTCTCATCAAGCCATAGGGAATGCGGCACACGCGCGAAGGCGTCGCCGGATGCATGTGACGTGCATACCATCGGCCGCTGGCGCACATTGCGCGAATTCGATACGATCCGCGACGTGATCGATGACGACCACAACAACGCGCGATGCGATTCATGCACCTGGCTTTCACTCTCTCGCGCCCGATACGGGCCCGCGGCCTTCGCTTCCCCTATGCACTCAATTGGCAGCGCGTATCCGGCACGCATGTCATTTCCGCTGATTCCTCGTTCGTCAGAACGCACGCAGGTGCGAGTTGGGTGTTGCCCGCGGAGAACTGCTTCTCGGTGGCAATCGAACCCGATGCGCACGGCTGCGCAGCAGGCATGCTGATCTTCGATTCGTTCACGGAAGTGTCCGGGATGAAGCCTGACTATGCGGCGCTTGCGCACGCGTTCGCACAGCCGGCGCCGCCGTTCGGCCAAACGCTCGCACAGCAAATGTTTAGCAGTCCTGATTATCCGTGGAGCGCAGCGGAGATCGCCACGTGCCTGGGCATCGATAAGCGTACGTTGCAAATGCGCTTGTTTCGCGAAGCGTACAGTTTCGCCTCGGCGCTAAGACGCTGCCGACTGTTGCGCTGCTTTCTGGCAGCCTTGTCGACGCATGCGCAGCCGCCTGACGCATGGCTGCGTTCTCGAACGGGCGAGCCGCGCAAGCTCGATGCGATATTCGAAACATCGTATGGCACAAGACTCTCGACGATCGAGGCAAGCCGCCTGCCTATCCGTTCGGGCGCCTCGTTTTCGAGGGGCCAACACGCGAACAGGCCGATGTTATGATGCGACACCCATTGACTGATCGACCGCACTTCCGCGATTTTCCCCGCATGGACAGGACCCTCCCCAAGCCTGCCGAGCAGGCACCCTCCGAACTCGGCAAGCGTGTCCGAGCAGCGCGGCTGCAGCATGCCTACACGCTCGAGGCCGCGAGCCGCGTCTGCGGCGTATCGCGCTCCACGCTGTCAAAAGTCGAAAACGGGATGATGTCGCCCACATTCGACGTGCTGCAAAAAATCGTTCACGGTCTCAAGATCGACCTGAGCGAGCTTTTCAGCGCAGCATCGAAGCCGAACGCGGTCGGACGGCGCGCCGTCACACGCAAAGGCGGTGGTCAACCGCACGCCGCCGGCTGTTATCAGATGGAGCTGCTGGCGACTGAGCTGACCAAAAAAGCGATGCATCCGTTTCGTATCCGGATCACCGCTCATTCGCTCGATGATTTCACGGAGTGGGGCCGGCATGAGGGCGAGGAATTTCTTTACGTGTTGAGCGGCAGCGTTTGTTTGTACTCCGAACTATATGCGCCGACTCAACTCGAGGTGGGCGACAGCATCTATTTCGACAGCCGCATGGGCCACGCAGCCGTATCGACGAGCAAAGAAGACGCCGAGGTTCTGTGGATCATCGATGAGCGCTACGCCGCACCCTATACCGTGGAAGGCCGGCTCGGCGTTACTGGCACCGCCGCCGTGTGAGCAAGTGCGCTATTCGTTATTCGTGGCCGCACTTGTCAATGCCGTCCAAGCGAGTTCTGCGATATGAACGGGCGTGCGGCCGCTACCGTGCTCGATCTGCTCGCGGCAGCTAAAGCCATTGGTGACGATAATCGCATCGGCACTCGCGCGCCGCACGAGCGGCAGCAGCTTGTCTTCGGCGATCTTCATCGATAGCGCGTAGTGATCGTGGCTGAACCCGAACGAGCCAGCCATTCCGCAGCAGCCGGTATCGAGCAGCGACCATCGCACGCCAAGCTTGTCGAGCAACGCTGTATCGCCTTGCATGCCGAACAGCGCCTTCTGGTGGCAGTGCCCATGTACAACCACGTCGGCGTCAAGCCGCGGCCAATCGAATTCGGCGCGGCTCACGAAATCCGCAAAAAGAAAGGTTTGGTCTGCTAATCGTTTCGCGTTCGAATCATGCGGGAGTTGCTTGAGTAACTCGTCTTTAAAGACGGACAGGCACCCGGGCTCGAGCCCCACGAGCGGCACGCCGGCTTGAATTTCGGGCGCCAACGCGCCGACGATATCGCGCAACAACGCGTTGGCTTCGTCGAGCAACCCGTAGTCGTATAGCGGGCGTCCGCAGCAAAGACGCTGCTTCGGCAAAACGACTTGATAGCCAAGTGTCGTCAATACGTCGAAGGCACTGCGCGCAATCTCGGGCGAAAAATATTCGTTAAATGTATCGACCCACAGAATCACTTTGCGCTGCGCTGTCGGTGCGACCTGAGATGGCACAGCGGTTGCGGCCCTTTGTTTCATCATCGCGCCGAGACGCCGATGCGCGAACTTCGGCAGCGTGCGCTGCGTGGCGACACCGGCCAAGCGTTTGCCGAGCGCGCCCAATAACGGAGCCGCGTTCAACGCATTGAAGAGCGGAGCAAAACGGCTTGCCAACGGCGCCCATTGACCAATCCGGCCCATAAAAAGCGCCTGCCTCGGGCGGCGTCGCTTTTCATAGTAGTGCGAAAGAAATTCGGCCTTGTATGACGCCATATCGGTATGCGTGGGACAGTCCGATTTGCAGCCCTTGCAGGCGAGGCACGTGTCGAGCGAGGCTTTTACCTCTGCGCTGTCCCATCCCTCGGTGATGACTTCGCCTTGCAGCATTTCCCAGAACAAATGCGCGCGCCCGCGTGTACTGAAGCCCTCTTCGCGCGTCGCGCGAAAGCTTGGGCACATGGTGCCGCCTTCGAGCGAGCGACACTTGCCCATGCCGATGCAGCGTTCGACTGCACGCGGCATGCCGTCGCCTTCCGGGCTTTCGAACGTCAACCTCGTCGCCAGCGTCACTGGTTTGTAAGCGGGGCCGACACGCAGATTTTCGTCTGCGCGATACGCGTGTACGACCTTGCCGGGATTGAGTCGATTGGCCGGGTCCCAAATGGCTTTGAATTCTTCCATCGCCCGCATGATTTCCGGGCCGTACATGATAGGCAGAAATTCGGCCTTGGCCTGACCGTCGCCATGCTCGCCCGATAACGATCCGCCGAATTCGACGACGAGTTCGGCCGCCTCGCGCAAGAAGCGGCGCCAAGTCGCTACGCCTTCGGACGTGCGCAGATCGAAGGTGATGCGCGCATGCACACAGCCGTCGCCGAAATGACCATAGAGGCAAGTTTCGTAGCCGAAGCGATCGACGAGCGCCTGAAAGCGCCGCAGATAATCGCCAAGCCGCAACGGATCGACCGCCGCGTCTTCCCAGCCAACAACCGGGTCAGGCTTGCCAGGTTCGATCGACAGCGCAACCGCAGAAGCGCCCGTCTCTCGAATCGACCAGATCTGTTGCTGCTGCGAATTTTCGCCGACAACTACGCAGGTAACGTTCGGACCACCAGAGCCTGCCTCGAAGTAAGCATGCGCACGTTGCGCCTGTGCTATGGCATCAACATGGGTATCCGCGCCGAATTCGAGCACCACCCATGCGTCGCCCGGAGGCAGCAAAGCAATCTCGTCGCGCTTTAACCCGCGAGCCTGCAAGCCGCGAATGATCGCGCGATCCAACCCTTCGATCGCAATCGGCGAAAACCGAGTGAAATGCGCGACGGCATCGGCCGCGGCAAAGATATCGGCGAAACCCAGCACGAGCAGCACGCGGTGCGAAGGACTATGCACGAGTCTGACTGACGCGCGCAGCGTCACAGCGCACGTGCCTTCGGTCCCAACGAGTGCTCGCGCGATGTTAAAGCCATTTTCCGGCAGCAACTGATCGAGATTGAACCCCGAAACCCTTCGCTTGATGGCAGGAAACGCTTCGCGGATCTGCTGCGCACAGCGATCGCGCAAGTCGCGCAGCTGGCGGTAGATCTGCGCGCGGCGACCGCCTTCTTCGATGATCGCTGCGAGCTCCGTCTCGGACGTCGGCCCGACCCAGAAACGCGCACCATCGTAAGTCGCAATTTCGAGCGCCTCGACGTTTTCGACGGTTTTACCCGCCATCACCGAGTGCGCCCCGCATGAATTATTGGCGATCATGCCACCGAGCGTGCAGCGGCTATGCGTTGCGGGATCGGGCGCAAACGTGAGTCCGTGTGCTTGCGCCGCTTCACGCAAGGTGTCGCAAATCACACCGGGCTCGACCAGCGCGGTCTTGCGTTGCACATCGATATCGAGCACGCGGTTCAGATATTTGCTCGCGTCGGCCACCACCGCCACGTTGACGCACTGTCCATTTTGCGACGTGCCGCCGCCGCGAGTGAGAAACGGCACATCGTGGCGATGACAGACGTCGATCGCACTAACCAGATCGTCCACATCGGCCGGCACCACGACGGCCAGCGGCACTTGGCGATAGTTGGACGCATCGGATGCGTAAAGCGCTTTGGAGCCGGCATCAAAACGCACTTCCCCGCGCATGGAGCGACGTAGCGAGCCATCGAGGTTATCGATGAGTTGCGGGCTCGCGTCGAACGGCTTCGCTTGCATCGCGTCAGGCTGCCGCGTTCGCCGTCATCTTGAAGATGCCCTGGGCATTGCCCGCATCGAAGCGCAGATCGATGACCCAGTTGCGCGAGCCCTGATCGAACATGCGCTTGCGCGTAATGAATTCGTAAAACGAGCCTGGCACCTCGCGCATGACAAGCGAGCCGTCATTGGCCCTGAACGTGCGCGAGACGACATCCGCGCGATACGCGGTCTGAAATACGCGGCCCGAACGCGAGCGTTCGACCTCGGTCTTCATCGGCCGCCCTTTATCTTTTTCAGCTTGCGCAAGCGCGAATACATCGACAACGCGGTCGGTTGCGTGATTGAACGCATTACCCTCGGTCGCGATCCACGCCATTTCCGCCGATTCCTTCAGCAGCACCTCGTAATCGGCCTCGCCGGGCACGTCGTGCTGACGCGCAAAAGCGCCGACGATCACCGGCAATAGCGCCTGCGCGGCTTCGATCGGAAGTGACCCGTCGCGCTCGAGTTCCCATAGTTGTGTAACGGCCGCAGGTGTCAGCGGATCTCGCGATGTGCCGACCACGGCAGTAACCGCTTGTTGAAACGCTGCGGAAAAACGTTCGGGATGCAACTCGCTCACGAAGAACTGCGCGATTTCATCGGGCGCGTCTTCATGTGCGTACGCGCGGCCCGTCATACCGAGCTTGTCAAGCGGATACCGGCCATTGATGCGGAAACCAAGCGGGCGCAGAATTCGCGCAAAGGCCGCTTCACCCGGTGGCAAGGCGCCGTTATGCGGCCACAGCACGGTGCGCAACGCGCCATGATCGAAAAAGACTGTGCCGCCATCGGCCACCGTTTCATGCGTATAGTTGCGCGCATTCGGAGAGCGGGCCAACAGCCCCTCGAACAGCGCCATATTCATGGCTTGGGCGAGCTCGGCACGCGTTACGGTGCCCTCTTCCCAGTCCGCCAGAATGGCCGGGAAATTGAGCGTCGAAAACAGGGCATCGGTCTTTTCGCGGCCGAGCAAACTCGACAGCAGACGTTCGACATTCGAATTGCGCATCGCTTCTCTTTCTCTGAAGACCAAGTACCGCATTATTGGAATGGTTGCGCATTCGGTAAAGCGAGATAAAATCGGGACTTGATGCGTTTTGGGAATTAAGGAGTGCGAAAGTTCAGGATTCCTAACATGAGTGCGCTGCTTGCGTTTGAAGCGGCGGCACGCCATGAAAGCTTCACTCACGCCGCGCGCGAACTGTTTCTGACGGAAAGCGCGGTGTCCAGGCAGATCGCGTCGCTCGAATCGAATCTCGGCGTCCGTCTGTTCGTCCGCGCAAAGCAACGTGTCGTGCTCACGCGCGCCGGCAAGCTTTACGGGACGCAAGTGCGTCGCACACTCGAGCAACTCGATCGCGATACGCTTTCGATCATCGCGCATGGCAGCGGTGGCGGCTCCCTCGAACTGGCGGTGCTGCCTACGTTCGCGTCGCAGTGGCTGATCCCCCGTTTGAAGGATTTCTACGAACGCACGCCCGACGTACGCGTGAACATGGGCGCACGCACTGATATGTTTTCGTTCGACGAATCCCATTTCGAAGCGGCGATCCACTACGGTCAGCCGACGTGGCCCGGCACATCGTCCGACTATTTGTTTGGCGAAGAAGTGGTGCCCGTCTGTTCGCCCGCGCTGCTCGCGAAGCCCGTCAACAAAGCGCATGAGCTGCTGGCCTACCCATTGCTGCATTCAACGACACGCCCGGACGGCTGGGCGCGTTGGTTCGATCATTCGGGCATCGACGACAATCTGACGATGCAGGGGGTACGCTACGAGCTTCATACGATGCTGATCAGCGCCGCGGCAGCAGGGCTCGGCATCGCACTCGTGCCCAGATTCTTCGTCGAAGGGCAACTCGAACAGTTGGGCCTCGTGGTGCCGTTTGCAGCAACCACCATTGCCGATTCCGCGTATTACCTCGTCTATCCGACGGAGCTTAGCCACGGCCGCCCGCTCGAACTCTTTCGTACATGGTTGCTCGAGCAAGCCAGCGTCTATAGCGGATCGCCTGCGCGTTGAAGACTCGCACGGACGTTTCTTATCAGAAACTTTTCGGCTAGTATGGCGACCATGACCATCTTCGCCCACGTTTCGTCGCGTGCCCTAAAGCTCATGTCCTCAATTGCCACTTTCGATGCCGGGGAAACCGCCCGCCTACTGGATTTCGGCGCACTGATCGAAGCGCTGGCGGTTGCGGCGCAGGAGCACGTCGCGGGCCTCATTCGCTCGCCGGTGCGCACTGCCGTGCCGTTGGCACAAGAGGGCGTGCTGCTTTCTATGCCGGCCGCGGCGGCCGATCTCGCCATTCATAAACTCGTCAGTGTCTGTCCCGGCAATGCGGCGCGCGGCATGCCGACCATCTTCGGAACGGTCACCGTTTGCGACGGCACCACGGGCAAACCGGAATTCGTTCTCGACGGGCCAACAGTGACAGGTCGCCGCACCGCGGCTTTGTCGATGCTCGGCGTAAAACGCCTTTACCCGAGCATCGCGCGTACGTTCGTCGTGATCGGCACGGGCCAGCAGGCTCGCTTTCATGTAGCCGCAATCGCGCAGTTGCATCCGTCGGCAAGCATTTTTGTTTTGGGAACAGCGCCTGCATCCGAACAACGCTTTTGCGATCAAGCCGCGCGAGAGGGCATCACCGTTCATCCCGCGAACGGCACGATACCAGCCGAGGCCGATACCGTCATCACCGTGACGACCAGCAAGACCCCCGTTTATCAGGAAAGCGCACGGGCGGATCGTCTCGTCATTGCGGTCGGGGCATTTACGCCCGATGCGGCCGAAATCGATCCGCTTACGGTTCGGGCGAGCCGTATTTTTGTTGACGATGTCGAGGCGGCGCGTGCCGAAGCAGGCGACTTATTGCAAGCGGATGTCGATTGGTCCGCCGTTCACCCTTTGAGCGAAGCGGTTGCAAACCGCACACCGAACGATGTGCCGATATTGCTCAAGACGGTCGGCAGCGGAGCGTGGGATCTCGCTGCATCGCGCGTCGCGCGGGCCGCGCTTCGTCAGTAGCCGCCGTTAGTTCATCAGACGTCTTGCGCGGCCTCTTGTTTGCGCTTGCGGAAGGCGGCCACCTTTTGCCGATTGCCGCACAGCGTCATGCTGCACCAACGCCTGCGATGCGACTTGGTGCGGTCATAAAAGCAAAGCGTGCATTCGGTGTTCTCGCATCGCTTGATGAGTTCGAACTCACCATCGCACAACAGCTGCGCGACCGATTCGGCGAGCGGCGCCAATAATTGCTCGGGTGTTTCGCGCGCATAACGATCGACGATGACCGGCGCATCGTGCTCGTCGAACTTCACCTCGATATGCCGCGCACCGCGCGCAAGAAGCGCATTGAGCGCGGCGACGTTCGGCTTGCGCCCGGCTTTACGCTGCCATATCGCAAGACGGGCAGCATCACGCAGCTTCCTGGCGGACTCGAGCAATGCATCAGGTTCGAAGCTGCTACGCACCCCACCTCGCGCACCCGCCGCAACGAACTGATGCTCGACGAGCCAGCGCATGACGTCGCGATCGGTCTGCCAGGCATCGACGGGGGCACCGTTTTCGCGCCGAACCGTATTCAATAGGTCCAGCGCCGGGTGTCCGCCTAGGAAATCGATCCCGGGCGCGGACTCGGGTCCGAGGCCGGGTCTGGTGAGCGCGGAAATCAAATCTGTCATCGCTGAAAGCTCCTTGCTGCCGTCTTGGATACGAAGCTTAACGCGTTGCACGCTCCATCAATTCGACAATGGCTTGTGCGATCTCATCGACGTGGGTTTCGAGCGCGAAATGGCCCGCATCCAACAGCTGGACCGTTGCGTTCGGATTGTCTCGACGATAAGCCTCGGCGCCCGCCGGAATAAAGATGGGATCATGCTTGCCCCAAATTGCCAACATAGGCGGCTTGTACTCGCGGAAATAGGCCTGAAACGCCGGATAAAGTGCGAGATTCGTCGCGTAGTCCTTGAACAGGTCAAGTTGGATCTCCTTGACTCCGGGCCGTTCGAGCAACGCGGCATCGAGCGTATAGGACTCCGGGGCGACGCGCTCAGGGCGATCGATGCCCACCTCGTACTGCCAGCGTGTGCCCGCAAGCGTCAGCAGCGTGTCCGCAATAGCCTGACGATTTTCCGCCGTGGGCTCGGCCCAATAGCGCCGGATGGGATGCCATGCGTCGCCAAGCCCCTCTTCATAGGCATTGCCGTTTTGCGAGACGACTGCGGTGATACGTTCTGGATGCCTGAGCGCCAGACGAAGCCCGACCGGTGCACCGTAATCGAAAATGTAGATTGCGAAACGATCGAGCTCGAGTGCGTCGACGAAGGCCTCGACTGTTGATGCCAGCGCATCGAACGTGTACGTATAGCCGCGCTCGGGTGGCACCGTCGTAAAACCGAATGAGGGAAAGTCCGGCGCGATGACGCGGTATTGCTGCGCCAGCCGCGGCATGAGCCCTCGAAACATATGCGACGACGACGGAAAGCCGTGCAGCAACAGTAATACCGGTGCGTCAGCAGCACCCGCCTCGCGGAAGAAAACGCGCACGCCGTCAGCATCAACGGTCTTGAGCGAAACGGATGGAACCGGCACTGCGCCCGCGGCGGAAGAAGAAACGGTCATAGCGATCTCCGAGAGGAATGTCGAATTTTGAAACCAGTCAAATTCATATTTACAGGTTTCATTGTATCGCTCGATTGACACCTGTCAAATGTTATTTTACTGGTTACATTGTCGAGGTGCGTTGCTGTGACACGACGATGGCCGTTATACGCTGAGGACTACTGAGAATTCGTCGAGGTCGAACGCAGGCCGCACCAGACAAGGGCCGGCACTTCACGTGCGATCGAATAGACGTGCCTGATAATCGGAAATTGGGGCTGGGCATTCTCACTTTGACGGTGCTCTCAGCCCGAATTTAGCCCGCATCTCCTTAACGTGGTCGCCGTTGACCACGCCATGCCAACGAATGGGCAGAGTGATGCCCTCTCGGTTTTAATCGCAACGGCCCGAAGGGCACAAGCGATCTAGCAGGTGGCCGATGCTATTCACGCTAAATCCCGGCTGCCGGAAGTTTAGGTGTCTTGTGCAGTTCGACCCAATATGCGTTGATTCGGTCCGGCTCGGCATCAAGCCGACGAAGCCAAGCCTTAGTCGCGACCTGCGTGTTCAACAGGGGAGCGGTGCTAGTCGCCGTCCCGGTCTGTAACGTGCCGAGCGCATCCGCAATGATCGAGCGCAGAGCGTTGTTCAGCAGCAGGTACGCGGGCGGAGGCTCGGGAGGATGGCCTGGTTCGCCAGCAATCCCCGTCTGCGGCGCAACGCCAGCCTGAATGATCAGGCCGCCGTCGTCGTAAGGCTGCTTGCGAAAGCAGTTCGGTGGCAGGCCCAGTCTTTCTACCCCCCCAAATTCCCGCACGAAGTTCGCATTGATTGCCGTCAACCAGTCCACCGTCTTGATGCGATCTGTGAGTCGGCGGAGGCTCCGGCGCATCGGGTCGCCGACGTCCAGGCCAGGCCCGAATTTCCGCGCCAAAAAATACTCCGAAGCCTCGTTCGGACCACGCCGCAACAGCGACAAGTTCGCTGCATATCCCGCGTGCCCATGCACCGCGTCGAGTTCATCGACGGCTTGCGCGAAGAGCGCTTGGAATACGTCCGGACAGAGCGCCAGAAAGGCCTGTGGAACAGAGAACGGCAACGTCGATGCCTCGGTTCATCAACGCCTGCCAGTCTTCAAGACAGAAGGCGGAAAATTCCATCGTGCCGGCCTCTTGTTTGTCCTCCGCGTTAGAGAGTGCCAGTACGAGCGAAGCATCAGCCGGAATGCTCATAGCCAAGGAGGCGAACGAAGGCCCCTTTTTGAAAGCGACCGGCTGCTTGCCGTCGTGGTACAGCCATCGGAGCGGAGAGCCTTTTGACGGGTTGCGACCGGTGGCCTTTTCGACCGTGCGCTGATAAGTCTGCAGCGCATCGTTGTATCGCTGGAAGCAGGCGACTAGTGCCTTGCGTTTGCTCGGTGTATGGCCACCCTTGAACAGGTGCGCGGCAATCCTCCTCGTTCAGGGGAGAAGGGATAGCGCGGACGGCGTAGCCGTGCTTCTAGGGCGCTTAGCGCGGCGTTCGATGTTGCTCGATGTACTGGCGTATCGCTGAGATAGGCGCCCCGCCGCAGCTACCGGCGAAATAGGACGGGGACCAAAGCGCACCGCCCCACAGCTTGCGCCGCAAGCTCGGGTAGTTCTTCTTGCGGATCATGCGGCTCGAAACACCCTCAGGCTGTTCACGAGCGCCGACACGGCAACCTTGGGCGGGTAGTTCACCAGAAGGTGTACGTGGTCGTCCTGGCTGTCGAACTCCACCAGTTCAGCCTCGAAGTCGGCGCACCCGCTGGCGAACACGACGTGCAGATCGTCGATGATCACTTTTGTGAACACGCCACGCCGGTACTTGGTCACGAAGACCAAATGTGCGTGCATCAAGAAGACGCAGTGTCTTCCGCGCCAAATGTCGTTGTCGTTGTCGTTGGCCATAGACCAAATATACTTTGGTCTATGGAACGACCCCAAGCCTTTAAATTCGAACTCATGCCGACTGGCGAACAAGCGCGCAATATGCGCCAGTTCGCGGGCGCGTGCCGGTTCGTCTATAACAAGGCGCTGGCGCTGCAGAAGGAAAACCACGCGGCGGGCGGGAAGTTCATCGGAAAGTTCGCGATTGGCAAGCACCTGACGGCGTGGCGCAACAGCGCTGATACGCCGTGGCTCGCTGAAGCTCCGCGCCATGCGCTTATGATGGCGACGCAGGATTGCGATCGCGCATTCCAAAACTTCTTTGCCAAGCGTGCAGAGTTCCCGCGTTTCAAGCGCAAGGGCGAGCACGACGGCTTCCAATTCCCCGACAAGAATCAGATGCGGTCGATAGCAGCAATGGCCGCATCAAGGTTCCGAAACTCGGCTGGCTGCGTTACCGCAATAGCCGCGATGTACTCGGCGAAGTGCGCAGCGCGAGCGTATCGCTGCGCGCGGGCAAGTGGTACGTCTCGATCCTGACGAAGCGCGAAGTCGAGCAATCGGTTCCGCACGGCCCGGCAGTCGGTATCGACGTCGGCGTGACCCGCTTCGCAACGCTGAGCGACGGCACGTATATCGTCCCGCTGGCGAGCTTCAAAAAGCATGAACAGCGCCTCGCGAAGTATCAGCGGCGCATGGCCCGCAAGGTCAAAGGTTCGTCGAACTGGAAAAAGTCGAAGGCCCGCGTTCAGCGCATCCATGCGCACATCGCGAACGCGCGCAACGACTTCCTGCACAAAGCATCGAACACGATCAGCAAAAACCACGCAATGATCGCCGTCGAGGATTTGCAGGTGCGCAATATGAGCAAATCGGCAGCCGGTGCGGCCGACGCGCAGGGGTGCAATGTCCGCGCGAAGTCCGGACTCAATAAGTCGATTCTCGACCAAGGCTGGTTCGAGTTTCGCCGCCAGTTGGAGTACAAGACGGCGTGGCGCGGCGGCTTTTTCGTCGCCGTCCCGCCGCAGAACACAAGCCGCACGTGCCCGTCATGCGGCCATATTTCCGCGGAAAACCGCAAGACACAAGCGCTGTTTGCGTGCGTGCGCTGCGGCCACGAAGCAAACGCCGATCACGTCGGCGCGATCAATGTTTTAGAGCGCGGACAGCGCTTGTTAGCCTGTGGAGAGACGGTGCGCTCAGGCCGCTCGAAGAAGCAGGAACCCGCCGATGTGACTCAGGCCATCGCGGCCTAAGCGCAGTAGGAATCCGCGTCCTTCAGGGCCGGGAGGATGTCAAGAACGATGGGCACGGCTTCACGCATCATCGCGACAAAACGAAGCAATCGCGACGGATAAAACTGCGCGTAAGGATAGGTGATGTAGACCGGCAACGGCACCGCCCGCCAGCGTGGCGCGAGTTGCAACAAGCGCCCGTCGGCAATCGCATCTTCGAGCATCCAAGCCGAGCCTACACACACTCCCAGCCCCTGCAACGCCGCGCTGCGCAATGCGTAAAGGTTGTCAGTGCTCAAGCGCGGGCGAATAGCCACCCGCTGCTGCTCGCCGCTCACCTCATGCGTCAGCCCAATCTCGTTGCGGTAATAAGTTCGGAGTGCTAACCAAGGCAACGCGGCCAGCTCGGCCGGCTGCTGCGGCACTGGCGCACCACCGAGCAACGACGGTGCCGCAACCACGATGCGCTGCACTTGCGACAGGCGAATGGCGACAACGGAAGGGTCGGTCGGCTCGCCGGCGTGAATCGCGCAGTCGATGCCGGACGCAATGAAGTCGCCCACTTGATCCATCAGCAACCATTCCACCGACACGCGCGGATATTGACGCATAAACGTTGCGAGCGGCTCGATGAATCGCTCCTGGCCGAATGCGTGTGGCGCCGCTATTCGAAGCGTTCCTTCCGGTTCCTCCTGTGCGCCGCGCACGTCGGCCTCGAATGCATTCAAGCTCGCCAACAAGTCTTTAGCGCGCTTGTAGCAACGCTCGCCGTCCACCGTCAGGCGCATGCCATGCGTCGAGCGCTGCAGCAATCGAACACCGAGAGCGCGTTCGAACGCGGCGAGACGGCGACTGATGGTGGGCTGCGTGGAAGACAACTGCGCAGCGGCTGCCGACAGACTCCCGGCTTCGACAATACGCACGAACGTCTGCATCAGTTGCAAGCGGTCGCGTGAATCGGATGTGACGCTGGCCATGCGCGGTGATGGACGGGACATGAGTTTTTTGCAGATAGACGAAGTGAGCGATGAGGGCCCGCCTCAATGATTGATCGACGCAGGCGGTCATACGTTTAACGCATAACAAATGTTCGGTCAACGGTACTACCCGGCGTCTGCAAGGACCTTCACACTGCGACCTACTTCAACTCCACCTTGGGTCGCCAAATGTCCTGCGCTACCGATGTCGATACGTCGAATGAAATTTCAAATAGCTTTCACGCCGAATTGAAAGGCGCGACAGTTCCCTCCGGCCTCGTTCTCTTTCTCGCAGCCGCTGCGGGGCTCGGGGTTGCCCCGCTCTATTACAGCCAGCCCATGCTCGGCGTGCTCGGCGCAGGGATCGGCGCCACGCCACGCGCGGTCGGCCTCGTGCCGATGCTCACGCAACTGGGCTACGCGCTCGGGATTTTGCTGCTTGCACCGCTGGGCGACCGCTTCGATCGGCGTCGCGTAATCGTTGCAAAGGCAGCCGCGCTTAGTGCCTCGCTCGTTCTCGCAGCCATGGCGCCATCGATCGGACTGTTATTGATCGCGAGCCTCTTCATCGGCATGACGGCCACGCTCGCGCAAGACATCGTTCCAGCCGCCGCTACGCTCGCCCCTGAGACGCAGCGCGGCAAGACCATCGGCACCGTGATGACGGGCCTGCTGCTCGGCATTCTCCTTTCGCGCGTAGTCAGCGGATTCGTTGCCGAACACTTTGGATGGCGAGCCATGTTTGTTGTCGCGGCGCTCAGCGTGGCCGCCATCGGTGTAGCTGCGTTGCGGATGCTGCCGCGTTTCCTGCCGACGACGCAGCTCTCGTATGGTGCGCTGCTGCGCTCGCTTCACACGCTGTGGCAGCAACACGCCACGTTACGGCGTGCAATGGTGGCGCAGGCATTGGTGTCGGTCGGCTTCAGCGCATTCTGGTCGACGCTCGCTGTCATGCTGCACGGCGCGCCGTTCCATCTCGGCAGCGCGGCCGCAGGCGCGTTCGGCCTGGCAGGTGCTGCCGGTGCGCTGGCCGCACCGCTGGCGGGCCGGCTCGCCGATCGTCGCGGACCGGAACGCGTTGCGCTGCTGGGCGCCGGGCTCGCCGCTGTATCGTTCGCTGCGATGGCGTTTGCCCCGCTGCTCTCGCCGCACGCGCAACTCGTGCTGCTCGCTGTCTGTGCCATCGGTTTCGATCTTGGCGCACAAGTCACGCTGATCGCGCACCAGACGATCGTCTACGGCACCGATGCCGGCGCGCGCAGCCGACTCAACGCGGTGCTGTTCGTTGGTATGTTCATCGGCATGGCACTTGGCGCCGGCGCGGGCAGCCTGTTGTTTGCGCAATGGGGTTGGCCTGCGGTCACGGGGCTGGCCACCATGACGGCCATCGCCGCGCTCGCGGTGCGTCTGTGGCCTGGCGACCGGACTCAGACTCGCATTCGCACTTCGCAAAATTGATTAGGTATCCTAAATATCGCCGCGCGCGGGCGCGGGCGGCTGCGGGTTGTTTGCCGGATTGGTGTCGAACTTGTTGACGGCCTCAATGCCATGCTGACCGACGAGTGCAGATAGTTGCGCTTGCAACGAATCGGCTATCGCCTTCTCGTAGATCTGTTCGCCGTTCACATAGACGGTAAACGACCGCAGATATTTCGCTTTCTTCTGCGGATCGTCGATCGTATTTTTGGTCCAGCGGTACAACGGATAATGCTCGGGCCCGGCTTGTTCCGCTTGCGTCACGTAGTCGGCAAATGCGTCGTATTGACAAACGAGCGAGGCGCCATGCTCGCGCAGGATGCGCTGCAGTGCGCCATCACCGGCATCTGCCGTTTGTTCACGCAAGGCCTGAGCAATATTCTGCGAAACCGTGATCCGCACCTGAAACTGCCAAGGATCGCGCATGCGCCCTCCTGATTGGTTAGGTGTGCTAACGATTCGATTGCAAACGCGGCATCTCGCGAATTCGCTCTCGCCAACGCATGTTCGCTTCATCGCAATGATAAGCGGCCGAACACGGTAGCATCTGCCGAAATCAACGTTTTGGAGCGCATCGATGTTGAACGTCCAAGGACTCTATACGCCCGAGCCTCACACGACAGGCAGGACGGCCCGACGACCGGCGCACCATGCGGGCGTTGCAGAAGAAGGCAAGGCCGCCGCCGCGCCGACGCTTCCGCATCAACTGGATGGGGTACCGGAGCGCGGATTGGTCACGTCGACCAGCCACGCGTTCGCTTATACGCAGCAACCTTCGGATAACGCCCCGGTCAGCGATAAGACGGCGGCAATTCCAAGAAGCGATCTCGAGTACCTCTTGCAGCAAACGATGCCTGGCAACATGTTTGGATATCCTCCAGCCGCCGACGACGCATTGAACGCGATGATCTTCGAAGGCATGTCCATCGACCAGGCGCTGAAGCGGTTCGATCTAGCCGACAGCAGACAAGCGCGCCGTTTCCTCGAGAAAAAAATAGATCAAATTACACGAGCGGCGATATGCGATCTGAGACTGCCTAAAGACTGGTTCATCGCATACTTTGGCGTCACCGATGAGGTTGTGCTGGCACGCATCGAGAAGCTTGCAGACAACCCCGCACTTTTTCAACAAAATAGCGATCCCCGGCAAGCCCATGGGGGCGGTGATCGCTGACGGTCTGGTCGGGCACGCAGCAACAAAGGTGTCGCTATGTCACAAGCGCGGAAATCACCCGACCGAATGTTCAAGCCACCGACGCAGGAAGCCGGAAAATCTTGACGACATCGGAAAGCGTGCGCGCTTGTTCCTGCATTGACTGAGCTGCGGCAGCGGCCTGCTCGACCATGGCCGCGTTTTGCTGCGTGGTCTGATCCATCTGCGCAATCGCGATATTGACCTGCTCTATGCCGCGGCTTTGCTCTTCGGACGCCGAAGAGATCTCGCGAATAATTTCGCTCACGCGCTTGACGGACTGCACGAGCGAATCCATTTTCGTACCGGCCACGCCCACGAGCGTCTTGCCGTTTTGGACCCGACCGACAGAGTCCTCGATCAGTGATTTGATCTCCTTGGCGGCATCCGCACTGCGACGCGCCAAGTTGCGCACCTCACCCGCCACGACCGCAAACCCGCGCCCCTGCTCGCCAGCGCGCGCCGCTTCCACCGCCGCATTGAGCGCAAGAATGTTGGTCTGGAACGCGATGCTCTCGATGACCGCGATGATATCGACCACGCGTGTCGAACTGTCGGCAATGTTTTGCATCGTGGCAACCACCTGCTGCACCGCCTCGCCGCCCTCGCCCGCAATACGCGATGTGTCGGCCGCCATCTGATTGGCCTGCCGCGCGTTATCAGCGTTTTGCTTGACCGTGGCGGTCAGCTCTTCCATGCTGGCCGCCGTTTCCCCGAGCGACGCCGCCTGCTGCTCCGTGCGCGATGACAGATCGAGATTACCCGCCGCGATTTGCTGGACGGCTTCTTCGATCGTTTCCGTGCTGCCGCGAATGCGGCGAATCGCCTCGGCAAGACGTTGCTGCATTCGCTGCATGGCCACGAGCATGCTGTTGCCATCGCCCGATTGCACCGCGACGCGATGCGATAGATCGCCATCGGCAATCACCTGCGCGACCGTCGCCGCATAAGCGGGCTCTCCGCCCAAGCTGCGTTTGACGGTGCGGATGATCGTGACCAGCGCGACAGACCCAAGCGCGCCGATAATTAGGACTGCTACGAAATAACGTAGTAAATCGACACGAAAGGCGGCGTCGATATCGTTGATGTAAAGCCCCGAGATCAGATACCAATCCCAAGGCTCGAACCGTTTGACGAAGCTCAGCTTCGGCACGCGCTCTGTCTTGCCCGGCAATCGTGCCTTGTAATCGACGTAGCCCTGCCCGTTCGCCTGCGCCACCTTGATCATCTCGACAAACAGCAGCTTGCCATCGGGGTCGGCGTACTGGCTGACATCCTTGTTGCGCAAATCAGCAAGCGTGGGATGCATGAGCACGACCGGCTTCGCTGTCGTGATGATCAGATAGCCGTTGCCGGGATATCGCATAGCGGCGAGGCGCGCCATAGCTTGCTGCTTGGCCTCGTCTTCGGTAAGTACATGGCGCTGCGCCAGTTGCGCGTAATCGGCAACCACCCCGTTGGCTGCCGTGACGACGTTTTGAATCGCCGCCTTACGTTCAGCGAGCATGATGTCGCGCGTTTGCAGCGCGGCCCAGCCGCCGAGAAACAACAGGCCAATCCACGTGACGACTAAGGCCAGCCACAGCTTGGCGTTAAGACTGAGACGGTTCACATTTCCCTCACAAAGCAAGCGATGCGGCGTCAATCGCCGCAGGACATTTCCTGTCACCGAGGTATAACGGCATCGCGCCGTGCGTTCTTGAGCAGGGAAATCCCGAGCGTTCGCCCGCCGGCCCGCATGCTTACGGACTGCGTGACCGTCGTCCGCAGCTTAGTCGACCGAAGTCCGATCCGAAGCGGGCCTCAGAGAGAGTCTGGTAAGAGAATGTATGAGGGCCGCGCGCTTGAACGGCAACGGGCGTGGTGAGGTCGTGGCTCAGTCCGAAACGATCGAATGCGATGGCGATAACGCTAGCGTTCGAATCGCGTCCCCCTCAATCCGATATCGGATCCATTCGTCTTGTGGCTTTGCTCCAAGAGATTGATAGAAAGCGATAGCCCGCTCGTTCCAGTCAAGCACGCTCCACTCAAAGCGGCCGCACCCATTTTTCAGAGCAATGCCCGCGAGATGCTGCAATAAGAGCTTTCCCGCGCCCTGACCGCGCGCATCGGACGAGACGTACAGGTCTTCCAGATAAAGACCCGATTTCGCCTGCCACGTTGAATACGAGAAGAAGTACACGGCAAAGCCAACCGGTTTACCGTCGAGATCGCACACTAACGCCTTCGAATGCGAATGTGCTCCGAATAGAGAAGATGCGATGGTTTCCGTAGTCGCGGCAACCTGATCCTCCGCCTTCTCGTAGACGGCGAGTTCGGTAATGAATCGCAAGATGAGCGTCGCGTCGTCAGCGGTGGCGTTGCGGACAGTGAGTGCCATAAGCGTGATCGAATTCCAGATGAGCATTAGGGAAACAGGCCCACGATGGTAGTCGAAGACGGATCTGCATATACTGCATTTTGCTCATTATGGATTGAATATTATGCATCGCGATCTGCGCAGGCTCGATCTGAACCTGCTGCTGGTATTTGACGCGCTGGTGCGTCACCGGTCGGTGACGATGGCTGCGAACGAGCTGGCAATGAGCGCGTCGGCGCTAAGTCATGCGCTCGCGCGACTGCGTGATGCGCTCGCCGATGAATTATTTGTGCGCATCGGCAATGAAATGCGCCCGACGGCCGCCGCCGAAAGGATGATGCGTCCGGTCGGCGAAGCACTTGATTTGCTGCACGCAGGGCTTGCACCGATTCGGCAGTTCGATCCCGTCGGCAGTGAACGTGCCTTTATTTTTGCTGCCACCGACTACACCGCGTTTGCGATCCTTCCTGCATTTATCGCGAAGATGCAGAAGGTAGCGCCGAAACTGCGGTTCAAAGTGGTGTCTTCACGTGGCCGGGAATCCGCAGAGGAACTTGCCTCGGGCCGCATCGACTTCGCGTTCGGCTATGAAGAGGAAGCATTGCCGTTGCCAGCAGGAGTTGAAAGCTCCGACTGGTTTTCGGACGACTATGTGGTGATCGCGAGTCGACAGCATTCGTCGATCCGGCGCAAAGTTAGCATGGCACAGTATCTCGCTGCCCAGCATGTGGTGGTCACGCCGTGGGACGATTCTCGCGGCTCTATCGACCTCGTGCTCGATCGACTGGGCGTCGCCCGGAAAGTGACAGTGCAGTTACCGACCGTTCTCGTCGCGCCGTTCATTGTTGCCCACTCCAGTTTGCTCATGACTGTGCCGCGCCACGCCGCGCTGGTCCTGCGCGATGCCGCGCCGGTCACGATTTATCCGACGCCTTTCGCCGCACCTCGCTACACGCTGAAAATCTACCAACATACGCGGCACGCGGGCACACCGGCGCACATGTGGATACGCGATCAGCTACTTCGCTCTGCGCCAGTTGCGAAGTCGCGTGGTGGCACCAGTCAGGCCTAGCTGCAGCGCAATAGCGAGATGAACAGCACACAACACGTGCCAGCCGCTGATCGACGCGTTTGCGGCGCGGCTTCGCCATCAGGCCGTGTCGCCCACCTCGCGGATCGGGATTACGGTGCGGCCGCCGCAGTTGCGCAACAGGTCTCGCAATTCGTTGATGACCGGGAACACCTCGTGGTTCCGGTCAGCACCCTGCTTGTCGTGGGCCTCTTGCTCGCGCTCGACGATCCAGCGGTCCTCCTTGAAGATGCGTTCCGTGAACCAGACCAGCAGCGGCCATGCCAGGTCCAGTGCAAACGGGATGCCAGGCCTGCGGATGGAAAGCAGCCCAAATGTCCGGTTGGTGCGCTGCGCCGCATCCAGCGGCACGTAGACGATCCACAGGTCCATCACTAACGTGCCGGCGCCGGAGCGGATCTGGAGAGTCTGGTACGGATAGCTGGTGCGCACCGTCATTACGTCCTTGGCGTCCCGGTCGCCGTTCTTCTTGCTGGCGCCAAACACCAGCGCCTCGCCCACAGGCTGCTTGCCTTCCATGCGCGAGAACGTGTAGTCCACTTCTACCCAACCCTCGCCGCGACGGCGGCCCAGCGAGCGCGCACGCATCTGCCCCATCTGCCGCCGGTGCAGGAACTGATGGTTCATGTCCATCAGGTTTTCGTGCAAAAAGGAGTAGTGGCACTTGACCTCGCGGCCAAAGCGGCGCGTCTTGTACGCCTTGTCCGCCACCGATGGCAGGGCGGGCAGCGGCCGCGCTTTGGCAAGCCCCGCATCGCCGGGGAAGACAAAGATCAGGCCGTGCACCTCGCGGCACGGATAAGCACGCACGCCGTTAGGCAGGTGCTCACGCCCGAGGTATGGCACATCGACGCAGCGGCCGGTGCAGTCATAAGTCCAGCCGTGATAGCAGCAGCGGATGGACTCGCCTTGCACCACGCCCGCGTGCAGCGGCACCTGTCGGTGTGCGCAACGATCTTCGAGTGCGAATATCGTACCGGACTCGGTACGCACCAGCACGATCGGATCGCCGGCAAATTGCACCCCGACGGCTTTGCCCCGCCTGACCTCGCTCGACCAGGCTAGTGGATACCAGTGATCGGGATGGATGGGTACACGGCGCAGGTCGCGGACGGGCGCGCTTGCGGGCGAATCGATGGCACTGCTATCCGGCAAAGGCACTGCGTGCATGCGTGACGCCTCCTTGCATAACGGGAGCTTCGACAACCGCCACAAGCGGCAGCATTAGCGAACGGGGATCTGGCGAAGTTTACGCGAAGTCGGGCGATTCACCGAAATCTCGTTCTTTCTTTGGTGTGCTTGACATTTAAGCGTGAAGGTCATCGCCCGATGCAGCCGCCCGTAGCCGATCCACTGCGGCCTTTCGACTCAAGTAAGGCCAATGTCAGTTTCCAAAGCATAAGGGTCATTTGTCAACGATATAACGCAGTAATCGTTGTCGGCAATAAGGGATGCGAAATGTCGCCAACGACGTTCCATGATCACAGTCAGTACGACTCCCTCCGAGGGGGAAATGCCGTGCTTCACCCGCAAGTAAGAAATGAACGCACAAAATCGATCGGGCCGTGTTGGCGGCGCAGTCCGCCGCGTCGCCGCGTGCAGAGCACGCCGGTAATGACATATTGCCGCAGCAACCGGAGAAGACAGTCGCTGCGTCGATCAGATGCCGACTTTGTGCGCGGCCAGTATCAGCCGCAATCCGAGTGCCGCAATGGCGCCGGCCGCGATCCGGTCGACCCATGCCTTCGCTTTCAGATAGAGGTCGCGCGGACGCTTGCTCGAAAAGCAGAGCGCTACGGCCGTATACCAACCGGCTTCGATCGCGAATACCGCCGGCGGCAGCGCGAAGTAACACCACAGCGGCGGGTGTTGCGGCAGCAGCGCAGCAAAAATACTGCCGTAGTAGACGGCCGTTTTCGGGTTGCTGAGTTGCGTGCTGAGACCGATCCAGAAGGACTTCCGGGCCGTCTGACCTACGCCGCGCGGGTTGTTGTCGACGGCGAGCGGCGTGGCCGCACCGCGCCACATTTTCGACGCGAGATAGATCAGATAGAGACCACCCGCGACCTTCAGGCCGATATAAAGCCACTCGACAGACGCGAGCAGCGTGTACAGCCCAAGAAGAGCGATGCCGCTAAAAAACACGCCGCCGATGCCCATGCCGAGTGCTGCCGCGAGACCGTCGTGACGTGACAGGCCGATCGAGTTGCGTGCGACGATCACGAAGCTCGGGCCTGGGCTCATCGCACCGATCAGCAGCGCGGTGAGAATAGCGGCAATGGCAGCGGACGGGGACATGGTGTTTTCCGTTGATGGGATAATTTTGAGGCCGACCCAGAATCAGGGCCGTTCCAGGTGCCCGCGGAGCTATTCCAACGGAATTGCTACGAGGCTGCGGCTTCGGATGGATCGTTTGCGCCACCAGAAGGTTAGCACGGGGTGGTGAAGCAGTGCGGCAGAGAGTTACGCATTCGAAGTGTCGGATAAGGTGATGGCCGCGCTGAGCCCGACGAAGATCGGCTCAGAACGTCTCGGAGCGGCCTCTCGCCCCCTCGATTGAACGCTCACCAACGCCAACATTAACTGTTACCTTGATGGACAGAGCGCTGTAGTATTTATGGTTGTGAGCCTTTTTGCACGAGCTTCTGGTGCAACTCGGCGGTCAGCGTTTCGACACGCTCGGTTAATTTCTGGGTAAGTTCGGTCAGATCAGTATTCCTCTGCAACAACTCCAGCAATTGAGCCGCGTTTTGGGCGGCAATCGCCTGCCGCTGCTCGTTAGCGATAGCAAGAGCTTCCCTGTGTTGCGCGTCAGCTTCGGCGTGTGCGTTGTCTCGCGCTGCCTGTCGCGTCTGAGCAAGCAAAATAAGCGGCGCGGCATAAGCTGCTTGGAGACTGAATGCCAGATTAAGGAGAATGAATGGGTAAACGTCGAATTTCGTGAAACCGAGGGCGTTCACCCCGATCCAGATGGCGACGACTACCGTCTGTGTTCCTAAAAAAAGAGGCGTCCCAAAAAAACGCGCGAAGGCTTCGGCCTTGAGCGCGAACCTGTCATTGCCAAACGCCGTGGCAAGGTGTGCGTGAGGCCGGTGGAAGCGAAAGTGATCAACGTTCGGAACGTCGAACGGAGCGGCGGTGGAGCCGGAATTTGGTGTTTTCATACGTTCCCCAAGTGCGTAATCGTTCGAAACCAGACCGCAACGACGTCTGCGGCGTCATACCGAGGGAGATAGGATGCAACGAACAACGGGCCTGTCGCCAGACGATTCCTCACGGCGGTGCAGTGCGACGTGGGAACAAGCAGAGTGTAGTGCCCGTTCGGGGTTGCGTGAATGCCCGCTGACTGTTGGTTTCTGCCATAACTGGACGCACAACGAACATACGACGGCTGCGATTGCAGCTCACTAGCAGCCATGCAGCATAACGGCGGCGACAGCGTTGCGACCATGGCAAGCATGTTGGAAGAGATCGCTGAACGACGTTGACGAGGCCGGCATGCGCAGCAACCATAAAGCGTGGCTGCCGATGCCTCAGTAGGCCGAGGGCTCGTTGGAGTGGCTTGGTCCGCTCTGGAAAGCGGGCAAGGGTGCCATTACGAGATTTCAAGGGGGAGCTATGACTGAGCGCGATAAGGTGTTTGCGGGCTCGATCCCGAAGTCCTACGACACGCTGATGGTCCCTCTGATATTCGAGGCCTATGCCGCCGACATGGCGGAGCTTGTCGCGGCCTCCTTGCCCGACTCGGTGCTTGAAACGGCAGCCGGCAGCGGCGTGCTCACGCGGGCGCTTGCACCAAAGCTCCGCGCTGGCGCACGCTACGTGGTGACTGACCTCAGCCAGCACATGCTCGACTATGCCGCCACCAGGCAGGGGGCCGATAGCCGTATCGAATGGAGGCAGGCGGATGCGCTCGACCTGCCGTTCGAAGACGGATCATTCGACGTCGTTTGCTGCCAGTTCGGCGCGATGTTTTTTCCCAACCGGGTCGTCGGCTACGCTGAGGCGCGTCGCATGCTGAGACCGGGCGGGCGCTTTGTTTTCAGTGTCTGGGACCGCATCGAAGAGAACGCCTTTGCCGACACCGTCACCAATGCCCTCGCCACCGTGTTTGCGCACGACCCTCCGAGATTCCTCGCCCGCACACCGCACGGCTATCACGAAATCGCACTGATCCGAGAGGACTTGAGGCGCGCAGGGTTCGCAGACATCGAGATCAAGACACAGGAAAAAGTGAGTTGCGCGACCTCGGCGCGCGACGCTGCAATCGCTTATTGCCTGGGAACGCCGCTGCGCAACGAAATCGAGGGGCGCGCCCCCGAACTGCTTCAGCTCGCCGTGGACTGTGCTACGGAGGCGATTGCCAGTCGCCATGGCGAAGGCCCGGTGGCCGGTAAGATTCAGGCGCATGTGATCGTGGCGACACGATAGTCGATGGAATCGGACGTCGTCCTCTTCGTACGTCGCTACTCGGCGCATCATCTCACCACCGACAAGCTGAGACGCGGTCCGTGGAAGCGCTCCAGTTCCCGCGTTCCTGCCGCGCTACCAAATGGTATTGACGTGCTTGTAGGCTCGAATCTTCTCGTCCCGAGTCACCAGCGGTACAGCTAGCTTTCGCGCGGTCGCCACGATCATGCGATCGGCCGGAACCTTATGAAACTCGCCCGGCAAATCTACGACAGCAGAGACGGTCGTAAGCCAGCTTGCGACGTCCATCGACAGAACAAGCATTTCGCGCTCGACGAGCATCGCGATTTCCCAAGCGGCGATCGCCGACACAACGATCTGCCCGCTACCCAGCTCCCGCTCGAACGGCGAGGAACCACGGAACCACAGAGCCCCGACGAGACCCCTCCCAGGGAAGGCGGCCGAAATCAAACGCGCAAACCGGATACCCATAAAATGAGCACAAGTCGCCAGAAGGAGGTCGCTCGATGCCACAACGCCCCGATTCAGCAACTGCCGCGCCCGCTTGGCTTGTGGGCGCGCCCGCGCTTTTTCTGCTGCTATGGTCGAGCGGATTCGTTTTTCTGAAGCTCGGCTTGCGCGATGCCGATCCGCTCACGTTCCTCGCGCTGCGCTATGCCATCGTGGTCGCCCTGCTCGCGGGGCTGTCGCTGTGGTTCAAACCTGAGTTTCCCCGCACCGCCGCGGCCTGGCTGCACGTTGGGATGGTTGGGTTACTGTTGCAGGCAGGCTACTTCGCCTTTACCTACCTGAGCCTCAAATACGGCATGTCGGCTGGAGCCGCGGCGCTAATTACGTCGCAGCAGCCTATTCTGATCGGGCTGTTGGCACCGGCCATTGCGGGCGAGCGCGTCGGCGTGATTCGCTGGGTCGGGCTGGCGCTCGGCGTCACGGGCGCGGCGATCGTCATTCTCGCCAAATCATCCATTGAGATCTCATCGGCCCGGGCGCTCGTCTTCGCTGTTCTGGCACTGCTCTCGATGACGGGCAGCACGCTTTGGGAAAAACGCTTCGGCACAGCAACGCATCCTCTCTCGGCAAGCCTCGTTCAATACGGAGTCGCGCTGCTCATTACAGCGCCGCTTGCCTATCTTCTCGAGCCGATGCGCGTGCACTGGACGCTCGGCCTCGCCGGCTCGCTGGCCTATCTCGTCGTCGGTAACTCGCTGTTGGCCATCTATCTGCTGTTGACGATGATCCGCTTCGGCGAAGCATCGCGCGTGTCGGCGCTATTTTTTCTCGTACCGCCCGTCACTGCCGTCATCGCGCTCGTCGCCCTTGGCGAAGCGCTCCCACCGGTTGCGTGGGTCGGGATGGTATTGGCAGCCATCGGCGTGTACCTCGTTGCGCGCTTGCAGAAATAAATGAGCGAACAACGCGTATCTAATGATTAGTTGTCCTAATTGGACCCACCCTGCACCTATCAAAACGACGGAGGCGCAGTGCGAGCCTCGCGGCTACATTCGAGCCGTACGGGCCTGCGGAGCATTGCCAACCTGCCGCGGCACGTGACAACAGGCCTGCTGGCTTATGCAGGCGACCGCGCGTTGACGATGCATGCATGGGACCAGAGTAAGCGCTAAAGCGCTAACTCTGGTCGACAACGGAGAACGTAATGGCAAGAATTTCTATCGAAGAAGCCGGCGGCGCGAATTTCGTCGCGTTCCTGGATATGATCGCGAAATCGGAAGGCACCGCGACTGATCCGGTAACTCAGGATGATGGATACGATGTGCTCGTAACCGGCATTGACGGTGCGAAACGGTTCACAAGCTACGCCGATCATCCCGGCATTCTCGTTGACGTCAACAAGAACGGCTTGGAATCGACAGCTGCGGGCCGCTATCAGATCCTTCATCGATTCTGGGAGTCGTATAAGGCATCGTTGAAGTTGCCGGACTTTAGCCCCGTGTCGCAAGACAAAGTGGCGCTCCAGCAAATCAAAGAGCGCGGCGCGAACCCCGAAATCGAGAAAGGCAACTTTGCCGAGGCAGTTCGCCTATGCTCGAATATTTGGGCATCGCTGCCGGGTAACGATTATGGCCAGCATCAGAATGCGATCTCCGCGCTGCAACTCGCTTACGTGAACGCAGGCGGAACAGTCACAGCGTGAAACTGATCGCGCTCATCGATGGGCGCCTACGGTTTCATGGTCGTGTTCCTGCGGGCAAATAACGCTCGACCAGACGCGTCCAAAACGTGGCGCCTATCGCGAGATTCTCGTCGGCGAAGTCGTAATGCGCGTTATGCAGCATCGGCGCGTCGGCGCCATTGCCGATGCGCAGAAAGCAGCCAGGACGCTGCTGCAAAAAGTAGGCGAAGTCCTCGCTGCCCGCGATGGCCGAAAACGGCGCGACAACGTTGGCTTCGCCCACCAGTTCGACGGCGACTTGCCGCGCAAGCTCGGTTTCAGCCTCGCTATTGACGAGCACCGGATAACCGCGCACGACGTCGACCTCTGCACGGCCGCCGTAGGCGGCAACATGCCCTTCGGCGAGCGTGCGGATACGTGCCTCCAACGTGCGCCTCACGTCGTCATCGAAGGAGCGCACACTGAGCTCCAAAGTGGCACGATCCGGGATGACGTTCGCGACGTGCCCCGCATGCATCGAGCCAATCGTCACGACGGCGGTTTGAGTGGGATCGATATTGCGCGAGACAACGGTCTGCAACGCCATGACCAAGCTGCTCGCCATCACGATAGGGTCGGCGCTCAAATGCGGACGGGCCGCATGCCCGCTCTTGCCGATGACGGTGATCTTCACGGTGTCGCAGGCCGCCATGAATGGGCCCGGGCGAAAAAGGAACGCACCTGTGGGCGCGCCCGGATGATTGTGCAGCCCAAAAATGGCGTCGCACGGAAAGCGCTCGAAAAGCCCATCGGCAATCATCCGCTGCGCGCCGCTATCGGAACCCGCCTCTTCCGCAGGCTGAAAGACCAAATGCACGGTACCGTCGAACTGACGGGTCCGTGCGACCTGATACGCGGCGCCGAGCAGAACCGCGGTATGACCATCGTGGCCGCATGCGTGCATCTTGCCGTCGTGCACGCTGGCGTAGGCGAGCCCCGTCAACTCGCGGATCGGCAATGCGTCCATGTCTGCCCGGATACCGATCGAGCGCGTGCCCGTCCCTGCCTTCAACGTGCCGACCACGCCATGACCACCGACGCCACGCGTCACCTGATAACCCCACGCTTCGAGCCGCTCGGCCACCAGCGCTGCCGTATCGGCCTCCTCGTAGGAAAGTTCGGGATGGCGGTGGATGTGATGACGAATGCGCTGCAACGTCTCGCCGAAGTCGCCGAGGTCGGCCATGCTTGCCGGTTCGCTTCCAGGGATCATATGGGGAGTCCTTCTTGCAGGGATGTCTACGGATTTCACGCGAAAGTATTGCATCGCCAAATTCCCGCTGAAATGCACTGCGCCGTTTTCGGCAGGACCTTTGCGCGCAGTCGTGTCACGCGATTATCCGTTAGTACACCTAAGCATGAGCTGGAGTGCGAAGTAATCGCGCGGCTAGTTCGCGGCACGCCGCTTGCGGCGCCCGTCGCATACCCGAGCCATACTGGGCAAGGCGCACGGTGCTGCCGAGATATCGGACGCCGCACGCGATTACCGTTAGACTGTTCGTCATGGACAAGTGTCGTTACTGCGGAAAAATCCGGGACGAGTGGGATTGCCACGGAGAGGACTGCCGCAAAGCCATAGCCCGTGCACTGCGCCGCCTCCGCGCGGGCCGCCCGATGATTCCGAATGTGATCCGGAACGAAATTCCCGCTGGCGCCAGCACAGGGGAAGTCATCACCGTTCTCTCGCGCCAGCGCCGGCTCGCGCGCCGCGGCAACGAGGAACGGCGGGAGCGTAAAGCCGTCGAGGACGACGAGAGCGGTTGACCAGCGCAACTGCCGACGCCGACCGCCGTCGAACCCTTCGTTACACGTCGAGCTTGAACGCGGCGACCGCCTCCTTGAGACGCGCCGCCTGTACTTCAAGTGATTGCGCCGCCGCCGCAGCTTGCTCGACGAGGGCCGCGTTTTGTTGCGTTACCGTATCCATCTGCGTCACGGCGAGTGCGACTTGGTCGATCCCCGTGCGCTGCTCGGACGAGGCCGTTGCAATCCCCGCCATGATTTCGCTGACTTGCGAAACCGATCCAATGATTTCATGCATGGCGGTGCTCGCCTGATCGACGAAGGCGGAGCCCGCTTGCACGCGCGAAGCGGACGTATCGATCAACTGCTTGATCTCCTTCGCCGCGCTCGACGAACGTTGTGCCAGCGCCCGAACTTCGCCGGCGACGACGGCGAAGCCGCGCCCTTGCTCGCCCGCGCGCGCTGCCTCGACCGCTGCATTGAGCGCAAGGATATTAGTCTGGAACGCGATGCCTTCGATAATGCCGATGATATCGGCGATCTTCGACGAGCTGTCGCTGATCTCGCTCATCGTACCCACCACGCGGTTGACGACTTCGCTGCCGCGACTGGCGATGTTCGAGGCATCGCCCGCGACTTTGCTGCCGTGCCCTGCGTTGTCCGCGTTTTGCCGCACGGTGCCGGTGAGTTCCTCCATACCGGCAGCAGTTTGCTGCAGCGAAGCGGCTTGTTCTTCGGTGCGAGCGGAAAGATCGAGATTGCCGGCCGCAATCTCTCGTGTTGCCTGCGCGATGGCCTCGCTGCCATCAAGCACAGTGCGCACGGTCGCACGCAATGCGTCGCGCATCGTCGATAAGCCCGACAGGATTTCGCCCATCTCATCATTGCTGGTGATATGGACAGGCCGGCTCAAATCGCCCGCGGAAATTGCCCGGAAATGTTCGAGTGCATTATCGAGCGGTCGCGCAATCGCGCGGCGCAGCGTCACCCACGAGAGAACGGCGGCACTTGCCCCGAGCAGCATCATCGCGATCGCCGCGGCACGAAAGGTCACGTAAAGTTTGCGCGCCTTGTCGTAGCTAGCCTTCGCGGTGCGCGATTGGAAGTCCGTTAACGCATCGGTCGCCTCGCCCAATGCGACATACGGCGCCGTCAACGCGGAAGTCTTGGCGCGAATGTCGGCTGCGTCGCGGCTTTTGATCGCATCGATGACGCGATCGATCGCCTCGTACATATGCTGCCGCGCGGCGGTGACTTTCTTCGCGAGCTCGTTTTCGTCGCCATCGCGCGGCAGCGCCAAATAACGGTCCCACCACTGATTCGACGTGCCGCGATATTTGCGCGCGCGCTCGAGCGTGGCCCCCACATCGGGTGAATCGGGTTCGAGCGCCGCGCGATCGAGCACGACACGCTCGCGCAGCACGAACGCCGCTGCATTGCCCGTCGCAATGGCACCCGGCAAATTATTCGAGAAGACGTCGTAGGTGGCGTCGGTGGCGCTGCTCGTGCCAACCAGACCGAGCACGCTGACGGCAATCAATAACGCGCCCAACAACCCCATTGCAAACGCAATGCGACCTTTGATTGTCAGTCGGGATTTCATGTTTTCCTTTTTTGATCTGAGCTTTAGCCGGGCTTCGCCTCGCCGCATGAACGCATGAAAGGCACACCGCTGTTTCTTTATCGGCAGACTGATTTGTTTAGTTGAGTGAAATATTAAGGGACAGGTATCTTGATATTCGTCTGATTTAATGCGGCCGCTTAGCGCTGAGCCAGCGCGACCTGCACAGGCCGCATTTCGCACTCGACGCGGCGGCTTCGCGATTACGCGACGGAACCGAGAATTGTCAGCGTATCGTTTCCTGAACGAAAGAATGCCTTCCATCATGGTCAATGAAATCAATCGTTCCAATGGCTTCGCGTCCGCGTCCGGCCATGACAGCAGCCCCCCTTCCGAGCCGGTATCCAATGGACCCTCTCGTCAAGCTGTTTCGCCGCACCTTCGAGATTTGCCGGGATACCCCGCGCAAGGCGAACCGAGACGACGCCTGTCAGATGTACGCGCGACCGGCGGCACACCACGCCCGGGCGGCGTGCGGCTCGATCTCGATTTGCTCAAGCCCTGGACTCAGGAAGCAGCCCGTGGGGAGCCCAAGCCGCCGTTTCAACAAATTTTTTCGGCAGGCAATCAAACAATCTATTTCCACGCGTCAGCGCACGCGTTCGGCGAAAACTCGGTGACAGTGGCTTCGCCGAACAGCAGGGAGGGCGGATCGTCCAGATGCCGGACGTAGTACGAAATAATTGGTGGCTCCCGATACTCCGAAAAACCTTCTGTTTCGAATTTCGCGTCGAGATGGGCGACCCCTTGCGAGGGCTCGCTTGCCTCGATGACATCGTGCATCGGCGCAGGCACTTCCCGAAGGAGCCGCGCGAGGCTGGAAGGCAACGCATCGACAATTATGTGCAGACTGCGCGCGATTTGTTCAACGGCATTATCCCGAGGCATCGGCAACTCACCAGCACAACCGCGTTTCTCGCGTGGTATGACGCCCATGAATTGAACAGCACGGAACCGCCGGTGACATGGTGGGATCGCACGGTTCCGCCCGAGCCGACCGATACGCCGGGTGCGAGCTACATCCAGCGATACAAGGCGATTTCATCGGCCTTTCGCGACCAGAATCTGGCAACCAAAATCCAGCAGGCGCTGGATGCGTACGGCGACGTGATGGTTGTCTACGGCGCAGGTCATTTGCCAGTATTTCGTCCGCTGTTCGAAAAGAACATGGTCTGCACCGACGTGGCTAATTATCACGAGGAATTCGAGGCCGAGCGGAAGAGGGGATGAGTGCAGCCGCGACGGCTGCGGCTAACGAACACTAAAGGACACAACCCGTAACATCTGTAAGCGCGCACGAAACCCAATATGCAAGCACGCGCCTTAGACTCACGCCACATTCAGACTCCGCTGGAGCCACACCATGTCGAGACTTTTCGCCCTTTTCGTTTTGATGAGCGGCGTATGCGGCTTGAGCGGCTGCATTGTCGCGCAACCGTATGGGTATGCACCCGCGCCTGCCTACTACGGCTATGCGCCGGCTTATTACGCGGCGCCGCCGGTCAGCATCGGCATTGGCGGCGTTTTCCACGTGCGTTGATAAGCGGCAACATTAGTTGCGCGCGCAACCATTATGCCGCCTCCGGCTCCTGCGCGAGCCGCGCGGCACTCGCGCTTGCCGCTGCCGCGTGCTCCTTGATCAGACGGTAGACCGTCTGACCCGGTACGGTTTCCGATTCGAGCAGCTGATCCGCTATTGCGCGCAGCACGGGCCGGTTCGCACGGAGCAACGCATAGCACGCGTCATTCAGGTCCTTCAGCAACACATTCGCGTGCTCGATGGCTCCTTTTAGTTGCAAGCCGGCATACTGCTGCGGGAGTGCCGCAAGGCTGAACAAATCGCCGTCGGCGTTAAAGCCATACTTCGACACCATATCGAGACTGATGCGCGACGCCTCCTGCAAGTCCTGCGCGGCACCGCTCGATGCTTCATTGAAAATCAGCAATTCTGCGTTACGCCCACCGAGTAATACCTGGATTTCGTTGCGGATTTCCGTCTCGCGATAGAGGTGCTTGTCCTGCATCTTGGTGATCAACGCGACCCCCAATGCGCCGCCTCTGGGCAGTATCGTGACCTCTTCGAGCACACCCGTGCCAAGCAATGCGGCAACCAAGCCGTGTCCCGCTTCGTGAACGGCAATGCGCGTCAACTCCTCTTCCGAAAGCGCGCGTTCAGCACCGTTCACATCGCCGATTCGCGCGATCTTGATCGCCTCGATGAAGTGCTCCCCACTCACTACCTTGTCACCGGCCTTGCGCGTCACGAGCCCTGCTTGATTGACGATCATCGAAAGCGTGGCAGGTGAGAGGCCCGTCGTGAGGCGGGCCAACTGATTAAAGTCTATGTCGTTGGATTTCGCCGTCAGTTTGGCCGCGTAAAAGCGCAGGATGCTCGCCCGGTCGTCTAGATCAGGCAGGCGCACCTGAACCGTGCGATCGAAGCGCCCCGGGCGGCGCAATGCATCGTCGATATTTTCCGGGTGATTTGTCGCGGCGACGACAATCACGCCTTCATTCGACTCGAACCCATCCATTTCCGCAAGCAACTGGTTGACGATGCGATTGCTCTCCGCCTCGGCTGGCCCGCCACCGGTATCGGTGCGCTTGCCAAGGCCGTCTGCTTCATCGATGAAGATAACCGTCGGCGCATTGCGGCGCGCCAGTTCGAACAGATGCTTGACCTTCTGAATACCGACGCCGTAATACTTTGCACTGAAATAACTGCCCGTAATCGATATGAAGCTGGCACCGCATTCGCCCGCGAGCGCCTGCGCAAGACGCGTTTTGCCGACGCCTGGCCCGCCCGTCATCAGCACCCCGCACGGCGCACGCACGCCCATCTCGACGAATTGAGCCGGTTCGCTGAGGTAAGCCTTGACGTCGGCTAACGCGGCCTTCGCCTCGCCAGCGCCTATGACATCGACGAACCCCAACGCCGGAGATTTTTCGAGCAAAGTGGCCCCGCCGCGCATTTCCCGGCGCATGAACCACAGAAGCCCGCCAATCATCAGCAGTGGCAACAACAGGCTCAGCGTGTCGCGCGTTTTGTCGAATACATCGGCCCAGCGAGCCATGCCTATATGGACCGCAGCGTCCGGCAGCCATACGATCTGATACGACGAATTGCCATCGGCTTTTATTTCGCCGAGCAGCAGCGCATTCGAAAACGCCGCGTCGCGGTCCGCCACGTAATATTTCTCGCCTGCTTGCGTCGATACGAGAATGGCGTTTCTGCTGAGGCCCAGTGCCGCAATGTTGCGTTCGTGAATATCGCGCAATATTTCGGATGCATCCTTTTCGCGATGGGTCCACGAAGAGGCATCAGTACGCATTTGACTCGCCACGCCGGTCAGGGCCGGTTCGGCTGCGGTTTGTGCTGCACGTTGCCCGTGCCGCCAATGCAGCAAAGCCACCGTTGCGGCGAGCACCGCGACGATTAAACCGAATATTACGTAGCGGCCAATTCGTGAGCGCGAGCGCGGCGAATTCCTTGGCGGTTTCATCAAAACAATTCTCAAAATGGGGCCGCATAAAAGGCGGCGATGCGAGTGCAAATTTAAATCGAGGAGCAGCGCGAATGCGCCCTCTTTACCCACGCTGTGTAGTCGACATTATGCCGCGCTTCACCTTATTCCTAAAACCGCGGAAAGTCGCGTCTTTTGCCGTCATTCCTCTGATTAGAAATTACTTAGGTCAACGAACGATCAGGTAGAGGAACACGGCTTGCTGTGCTTGGGTAGGGTCCGTCCATTTCGCGCACGGACTGCAACCGTAAGGAGGTCACACCATGCTGCAATATGCTTTGGTCTTCTTCATCATTGCGATCATTGCCGCCGCTTTCGGCTTCGGTGGAATTGCGGCCGGCGCGGCTAGCATTGCGAAGATCCTGTTCTTTATCTTCCTCATCGTCTTCCTCGTCATGCTCGTCATGGGATTGATCCGACGTTGACGTTGACGCTGAAAATTGGCGTTGGCCTCGGCCTGCGAGAAGCATCGTGCCTTCTCGCAGGCCATTCGTTTAGCTTCGCCTTCACTCCCACTTCGTTTCGGCGCGCGCGGCGTGTAAACTGACGGGCTTTTCGACCCTCGGTGACATGGTGCAAGTTCCGCAGCGCACAGCTTTAAGCGGCCCGGCGCTCATTCGCCTAATGAGCCGCCTGACGAATATCGACGTTCCCGAACCGCGGCAATCGCTTTCGGAACAACTGAGCCAGTGGCTTGGCTGGACCGATGCCATTACGCTTTCGTCTGCTCTAAACGGCAGTCAAACCGCACGGCCAGCCGCGCGAGACGCGAGCGTCGCGCATGAAAACGCGTGCATCCAATTGCGTAGCGCATTGACGAAGGCAATTATCAGCCAGACCACAACGGCCGAAACCACCACCGATTACGCGTTTTTCCGCCATCGCTACCTAGCAATACAGCAAACGATGGAGACCGAGATCGGCGACCTGCGCCGCCGCTTGCGAAGCAAGCTTGCTACAGCGGCGCCTGCCACCGGCATGAGTCGGCTCGCGGCCGTGGATGCCGTGATGGAGCAGACACTGAGCGCGCGCGAGCGAACGTTGCTCGCAACGCTGCCCGAGTTGCTCGCCCGCCGCTTCGAACGCATGCAACAGTCCGATCTGCCCGACTCGGCAAACTGGCTCGATGTGTTTCGCTTGGAAATGCAAAGCGTGCTGCTCGCCGAATTGGATATCCGTTTTCAACCGGTTGAGGGGCTGCTTGCGGCCCTTCGCACTCCTAACTAGGACGCTATGTCCAGAACGCCACTCAATCTTCTTGTTTTCTTTTCAGGCGTCGCGGCGCTGTGCTGGATCGGCATCGGCTACGTTGGGTCGAACGCGCTCGCGCTCGCCGTTACGTTACTGATTGGCGTGTGCTACTTGACCGGCGCGCTGGAGTTGAAGCGCTATCAAGAGGCAACGGCGAGCCTGAAGCGGGCTGCGGCCACGCTGTCCGAGCCGCCCCCCGCGCTTGGCATATGGCTTGAGCAGATCCATCCGAGCCTTCGCAATGCAGTGCGTCAACGCGTAGAGAGCGAGCGCGCCGCGTTGCCAGGGCCCGTGCTCACGTCCTATCTCGTCGGCCTGCTCGTTTTACTCGGCATGCTGGGCACACTTTTGGGCATGGTGCTCACACTGCGAGGCACCGGCGCGGCCCTGGAAAACGCCACCGACTTGCAGGCCATCCGCGCTTCGCTCGCGGCGCCGGTCAAGGGGCTCGGGTTTGCGTTCGGCACCTCGATTGCAGGTGTCGCGACATCAGCGATGCTGGGGCTGCTTTCAGCGTTGTGCCGACGCGAACGCGTCGAAGCGGTGCACTTGCTCGATGCGAAAATCGCTACCTCGTTGCGCATCCATTCGCAGGTGCATCAGCGCGAAACATCGTTGGCGCTGCTGCAACATCAGGCGGCAACGATGCCGGCCCTCGTCGATCGATTGCAGATGTTAATGGCGACGATCGAGCGGCAACATCTTGCGTTGAACGAACAGCAACTTGCCAACCAAGATGCGTTCCATGGCAAGACGGCGGCAGCGTATACCGACCTGGCCGCATCGGTCGCCCAATCATTGAAAGAGAGCGTGAGCGAGAATGCGCGCGCGCTCGGCTCGGCGTTGCAGCCGGTCGTGCATGCGACGATGGCGGGTCTCGCACGCGAGACGGCTACGTTGCACGACACGCTCACGCAATCCGCACAGCGGCAGTTCGATGCGATGTCCTCCAATTTCAATGCATCGACCGCTACGGTGACGCATACCTGGACCGAGGCGTTGGCCGAACACCGTCGCACGAGCGAAGCACTCACCGGGCAACTGAGCGCCTCGCTCGATCAATTCGTCAGTGTCTTCGCACAGCGCGCGACGAGCCTGATCGACGAGGTGGCAAAGCGTAACGAGCAGGCACGCGTTGCGGCTACGCAGACCTTCGAACAGCTTGCATCATCATTGGTCCGCACACTCGATCAGGCGCACGCCCAACGACAGGCCGATGCCGCCGTGCAAGACGACGAGCGGCTGGCGGCATGGACAAACGCGCTCGACGCAATGGCAGCCTCGTTGACCGAAGCGTGGGCAACGGCGGGCGAGCACACGGCCAGCCGGCAACAAGACATCTGCGACAAGCTCGCGCAAACGTCGCACGATATCTCGGCTCAGACGCAAGCGCATGCACGCGAGACAATCGCTGAAATCGCCACGCTCGTGCAAGCCGCATCCGAAGCACCCAAAGCGGCTGCCGAAGTCATCGCCGAGTTGCGCCAAAAGCTCTCTGACAGTATGGCGCGCGACACCGCCCTGTTGAACGAGCGCAACCGCCTACTCGAAACACTGGAGACGCTGCTCAATGCCGTGAACCACGCGTCTACCGAGCAGCGCTCGGCGATCAGCGCACTCGTTTCCACGTCCGCGGAGTTACTCGATCGCGTCGGTAGACAGTTCTCCGATAAGGTTGAGCTCGAAACGGAACGGCTCGGCGCGGCTACGGCCCAACTCACCGCAAGCACGGTGGAAGTGTCGAGCGTAGGTGATGCGTTCGGGCTGGCCGTGCAGTTGTTCGGCGAGTCGAACGACAAGCTTATGGCTCACTTGCAACGCATCGAGGCCGCGCTGGACAAATCTCTTGCACGCAGTGACGAGCAGCTGGCCTACTACGTTGCGCAAGCAAGAGAAGCGATCGACTTGAGCATAAGGTCGCAAAAGCAGATCGTCGAAGACCTGCAACAGTTGGCCGGCCAGCGCGAATCCGCGGGAGCGAACGCGGCATGAGCAATGAGATCGACGGAGGAATGGAGCCGACAGCGCCGATATGGCCCGTCTTCGGCGACTTGATGTCGGTGCTGCTCGGCGTTTTCGTGCTGATTCTGGTGGGCGTCATCAGCGTGCAGTTGGAGCTCTCGACGAAGCTCGAACAGGAAGTCAAGGCGCGGCAACTCGAAGCGCAGCGACGCCGTGCGCTTGAAGCCGCGCTGGCAGGGCCGCTCGCAACGGGCCGCGTGACGCTCGTCAATGGGCATATCGGCATCAGCGGCAGTCTCTTGTTTGCGCTCAACTCCGATCAATTGCAGCCGCAAGGCAAAGCGCTGCTGAAAAGCTTGATCAAGCCGTTGTCCGTGTATTTGCAAGCACACGACGAAATATTGATGGTGAGCGGGTTTACCGATGACCGGCTCGTGCGCGGCGGCAGCCGTCAATTTACCGACAACTGGGAGTTGTCGGCTCAGCGCGCACTCACGGTGACGCGCGCATTGATCGATGAAGGTATGCCGGCTTCGTCGGTCTTCGCAGCGGCATTCGGCGCGCAACAGCCTGTCGATTCGAATGCGAATGATCAGGGGCGCGCGAAAAACCGCCGAGTCGAGATCGCGCCGGTTCCGAGACCTTCAGAGCCCTCGCCCGCTACAGTGACGCCCGATGAGCACTGACGCAGCCACCGCGCGCGCAGTGCTCGACGCCTGGCGCGAGCGCGGCGCTGATCGCTTTGACCGGGTTCGCTTTTGTTTTATCGAAGCGTTGGCACGGCGAGCGGCAGCTGTGCAAGAAGGCGCCGCGAGAACGCTGCTGGACAGCAAGGTATCCAAGCTGCTCGCCGCCTATGCCGACGATCTCGATCGCGCTGGCACTCACACGACAATCACGGTCACGGTCGCTGATGCCTTCACCGCATCAGCGCGATGCGAGCCCGCAGCGAGTGCACTCGCGCAATTGCTCGATTACGTCGCTAGCCGCACGACGTCCACCTATCCCACCCTCGATGCGCTCGAATACTTCCGAACGCTCTGGTCCGAACTGAGTGCCGGAACGCAGTTGCGGTGGTCGCTCGAGCAGGTGCCGGACAATGCCGGTCCACTTCATTCGAGCAGCCTCGTGCATCGATCGCTCGCATTGATGCACGAACTGTCGCCGCGTTATTTGCAATGTTTTTTGTCGTACGTCGATGCGCTTTCGTGGATGGACGAGATGAGCGGCGCGATGGGCACACCGAGCAAGGATACCCCCCGCACCGGCGGCGCCAGAAAGCAGACACGGTCGAAAACGCGGTAGGTTCTTTGCGCACGTTGTCGCCCGCATGCTGTCCGGTCGCGAATTGCTGTTCGCCGGTTCGCCGATACACGCATCCTGCTACTCGCCACGATCCCATTTCGAGAAATCGAATTCGCGGCTTTTCGCAGCTGAACTGGCGGGTATGCCGAGATCCTCGAACTCCCTCCCGGTCGTGCGAATCACGCGCTGCGTGATTCCTAGCTGCCGCAGCCTGAACGATGCATTAATGCCTGAAAGCACCATGCGCCGCATATCCGCTGGGCTTGCATTCGCCATATTGACTTCATCTTTTCGAACTCACTGAGCGCTACCGAGCGGAATACGAGCTTCGCTAGCCGCGCCGCGGCTCGATACGCCTCAATACACTTCGGGCACGATCATATCGGCCGGCACAGGCTGACGGATGTAGTCTTCGCCGTGCACGCGCTGGGGGAGACTGATTGTCGGATGCGTGACCTCGTGATACGGCACTTGGCTCAATAGATGATCGATGCAATTCAGGCGCGCCCGCTTTTTATCGACGGCCTGAACCACCCACCAGCGCGCTTCGGGAATATGCGAGCGCTGCAGCATGACCTCTTTCGCTTGCGTATAGGCTTCCCAGCGGCGCCTGCTTTCAAGATCCATCGGACTCAGCTTCCATTGCTTGAGCGGGTCATGAATGCGCGCCTGAAAGCGAATTTCCTGCTCTTCGTCGGTAATCGAAAACCAATACTTGAGAATCTGAATGCCACTTCTCACCAGCATTTTTTCGAACTCGGGCACCGAGCGATAAAATTCTTCGCACTCTTCATCAGTACAAAAACCCATCACGCGCTCGACGCCGGCGCGGTTATACCAACTTCGATCGAACAGCACCATTTCCCCGCCGGCGGGAAGGTGCGCCGCGTAACGTTGGAAATACCATTGCGTGCGTTCGCGATCACTCGGCGCAGGCAGTGCCGCGACGCGGCAAACACGCGGGTTGAGCCGTTGCGTAATGCGTTTGATCACTCCGCCTTTGCCGGCAGCATCGCGGCCTTCGAAGATCACGACGAGCCGATGACCTGTTTGGACGATCCAATCCTGCAGCTTCACGAGCTCGCCTTGCAAACGGAACAGTTCGCGAAAATAATGTTTGCGCGCCTCGCGTGCTTCCGGGCTCAGCACGTCGTCACCGTCGAGCATGCGGTCATCCACCTCCATTTCGAGTTCTTCGTCGTAGGCATCGACGAGATCTTCCTCGAAACGGCGCTGCCGATCGGCCAGCAACTGCGCGTCTGGTCGCGGGTCCTCTTCCTTCATCGCGGTTCTCCCTCGTGGAAATCTGCGGCCCGTTGCGCGCGGAGCCGAAGGCACCGATTATCACCGCGCTCGGTGTCAGCCGCGTTACGAACACACGGGCGCATTCGACGGAGTCGATCGATATTTCGTAGAACTAACTATTCCTGTATCAAGCCACCAACTGCCCTCGAGTTGGGCGCGCCTGTCGGCGCAATACATCGTCGCGCCAGGGTTCACCGCCTTCCAGCGCGGGCGTCGATTCAAACAGCTCGGCGATCCATTCCGCGAAAACGCGCACCTTGGCGGACAAATGCCGGTTATGAGGATAGACGATCGAAATGGGCTTGGGCTTCGGGTTCGAATCGGTCAGCACTTCCTTGAGCGAGCCGTCGAGAAGGTGCGGCAGCACCATGAAAAGCGTTGGCTGAATCAGGCCAAACCCTTCCACACCGCAGGTGACGTAAGCATCCGAATCATTGACGGTGACCACGCCGTTCATCCTGACTTCGACTGGCTTGCCGTCGACGAGGAACACCCAGGGAATGGCGCGGCCATCGTGCGTTGCGCGATAGTTCACGGCCTGATGTGCCGCCAGTGCCGCGATATCGGTGGGTTCGCCGTAACGCTCGAGATAGCTGGGCGCCGCGCAGGTGACGCGCCTTAACATCCCGATCCGGCGCGCGACCATCGACGAATCTTCGAGCGGACCGATTCGGACCATGCAATCAACACCTTCCTCGACCGGGTCTACGGCGCGATCGGACAGCCCGAGATCGAGCGTGATGTCGGGATAGCGTTGATGAAACAGCGACAGTGCGGGAATGACGAGCCGGCGCCCGAGCGAGCCCGGCATATGCACCCGCAGCGTGCCGCTCGGTTTGCGGTTGCCGACCTGGAAGCTCGCATCAGTTTCCGCTATCTCGGCCAAAATTTTGATGCAATGCTCATAATAGGCAGCGCCGTCCGACGTCAACGAAAGCCTGCGCGTCGTCCGATGCATCAAACGCACGCCGAGCAACGCCTCGAGATTTTGAATAACGGTGGTAACGGTTGCGCGCGGTATGCCGAGTGTCTCGGCGGCCCGCGTAAAGCTGTTCGCATCGACTACGCGCGTGAAAACTTCCATTGCTTGGAGTCGGTCCATCCAATATTCCCCTTCCAATGACACGTGAATCGGAGCAACGGCCGGCCGCGTAATGCGTGCCCGTTACTCCAGCGCCGACAGCGCTTTTAGCAGCATGCGCGAATCGAATGGCTTTTGGCAGCGCGGATGGTCGCGATAGCGACGATCGACCGCATCGGCGCCATAGCCGGTCGTAAAGATGAAGCCGATGTGCCGCAAGGCTAGCGCATCGGCGATCGCATAGGACCGCTCGCCATGCAGATCGACGTCGAGGATCGCGGCGTCGACGCGCTGCTCGCCTTGCTCGACCAGCGAGAGCGCTTCCTGTGCCCAGCCAATCGGGCCGACGACGCTGGCACCTACTTCTTCGAGCAGACTCGATAATGCAAGGGCTTCAAGATAATCGTCTTCGACGACGAGAATCTTGCGGCCCTCAAGCGACGTGCGTGGCTCAACCATGTTTCGACTCCTGGCCAACGGCGACTTGCGCGTGCTTCGGTGGCAACGGAATTTCGATGTGACATGAAATGCCGTCCTTTCCGAAGGCCAACATAGTTTGAGCCCGCATCGTGAATCGCAACGCTTTTTCAATCAGCTCCCGACCAAAGCCGTATCTCGAAGAATCGGGTACCGTCGTCAATCCGCTTTCTTTCCAATCGATGATGAGCGAGACGGCATCGCGTTCATCGGTGGCGATGTGCCAACTGACGTCGAGCCGCGCCCCGTCCTGCTTGAGCGCACCGTGTTTCACCGCGTTCGTCACGAGTTCGTGTAACACCAGTGCAATGGTTTGCACGTTGTGAAAAATAAGGGGCGCGAGCGGGCCACTGACGGTGATCCTGTCGCTTTCGCCCACCCCGCGCGCGTCGAGTTCGAGCCGCACCAGATCTTTGAGGTCGATCAGGTCGCCATTTGCTTCGCCGATGAGGCCCTGTAAACGTCCAAGCGCGGCGAGGCGGTTCGCGAACGTTTCCAACGCCGGCCCGTGTGTCATCGTATGCTGAGCAATCGATTGAATCACCGACAGCAAATTGCGTGTTCGATGTTGCAACTCCGCAATCAGCACGTCCTGACGCTTTTCCGCACGCACGAGCCCGGTAATGTCGACAAATGCAATTACCACGCCGTCGGTCTTGCCCTCGCTGTTACGATACGGCGCGATCCTTACCAGGTAGTGCGTCTCGCCATCGAGGCTCTTCACTTGCCGTTCGCGCGATTGCCACGTGCTGAATACGGCTGCGATGTCCTCTTCGAAGCCAGGTAGCGCGAAGCGGCTGGCAAGCTCCGTAATCGGTCTGCCGCAATCGCTCGAACGAATATGGAAGATGCCGGCCATCGCCGGCGTAAACGAGCGAATGACCAAGTCGCGGTCGAGGAACACCGTAGCCACCGTGGTGTTCTCGAACAGATTCTTGAGATCGTTGTTCGAACGATCGAGCGCTTCGATTTTGCCGTTCAACTCAAGGTTGACCGTATGCAGTTCTTCGTTTAGCGAAACAAGCTCCTCCTTCGAAGCCTGGAGCTCTTCGTTCGACGACTGCAGTTCCTCATTGACGGAGACGAGCTCTTCGTTCGAAAACTTCAACTCTTCCAGCGTGGTTTCGTACTCTTCCACTAGCGACTGCAAACGCTCGCGCGCATCGCGTAACTCGCTTTCGGCGCGCGTGGTGGAGTCGCCCTCAATCGCCCGCGGCCGCGTAAATGCTTCTTCGCGCGAGAGGACTGGGCCCTGGTCGGCAAAGACAACCACGTAAAGGCCATCTCCGCCGCTACGGTCGGCCAGTGGTTCGACGGTAAGTGTCACCATCTGCACGCGGCCGTCTTCGCTTTCCATCGCGACGCCTTCGCGCGTAGCCCGGCGCCCCGATTCGACCGATTCGCGAAACACGGCCCTCAAATCGAGCCCCAAACCCTTGCGTGCCATGGCCACAAGCTGACGCGTAGGCGCCCCGGGCGCAGCCTCGAGATATTTGCCGGTGCGGCTCGAGTAATAGACCACGTCGCCGTAACGCGTCGCAAGAACGTGCGGCGGCGTGAAGTGTTCGAGCATATAGCCGCCGACCCTATGCCGTAGCGCCGTCCCACTGGCCGGAGGACGGATTTGCGAGAGCGTCGGCGTTTGCCCGACTCGCAACGAGGAAACGACCACTGGCAGACGCATGCGCGATGGCACTTCCGGGCGGCAACGGAAAATCCGGTGTTTTTTGTCGACGGGCGCAAACAATTCGTCGAACTGGCCGATGTTCTCAGAGGTTCCCAGCAGCAAATAGCCGTCCGGACGGAGTGCGTAATGAAACGTTGGAATAACGGCGCTCTGCACCTCGGGGCCAAAATAAATTAGCAAATTCCGACACGAAATGAGGTCGATTCGTGAAAAAGGTGGATCGCGAATGACACTGTGCGGTGAAAAAATGCATAAGTCGCGCACTTCTTTCGCGATGACATAGGTGCCGCCCTCCTCCACGAAAAAGCGCGCACGGCGCGCTTCGGATACCCCCTCGAGCAACGAGGCGGGATACCGCCCGGATCGTGCCACCGACAAGGCCCGATCGTCGATATCGGTAGCAAACACCTGCACCCGCGGTGCGGTGTCGAGCTTGTCCAGCTGCTCGCACAGCAGCATCGCAATCGAATAAACTTCCTCCCCGGTCGCACACCCCGGCACCCATACGCGTACCGTATCCTCCAATGACCGGTTATCAAATAGCTTCGGCAGCACGATATCCGCGAGGCTTTCGAATGCTGCCGCATCGCGAAAGAAGCTCGTAACGTTGATCAACAGATCGCGAAAAAGCGCGCTGACCTCGGCGGGGTCCGATGCAAGCCGCGCCACATACGCCTCGATCGTTTGAATCTGCAGCACCTGCATATGCCTGCGCACCCGTCGCATGAACGTCTTGGCTTTATACCCGCTGAAATCGTGCCCGATCTGGTTGCGCAGGATCGTATAGATGGCTTCGCGCGCTTCATCTAGCGATACCGTCTCGCCGCTATGCTCGCCGCCTTCGGCGAAAGCGTTTATCGAAAACGCCTCGTGCGCAAACTGCGCAAGTTTCGCGCCCATTTCCTCGGCCGGCACCGCAAAATCGATGAGCCCCGTGGAGATGGCGCTTTCCGGCATATCGGGATGAAGCGGACCATAACTATCCGCGGCCTGTGCCATCGTCAGCCCGCCGTTTGCCTTGATGACCTTGATTCCGAGCGTGCCGTCGGAATCTCCGCCCGAAAGCACCACGCCCGCCGCGAGTTCGCCGACGTCCTCAGCCAAGGCGCTAAAAAAGACGTCGATTGGCTTGCGCTCGCGCCGCTGCGGATCTTGTGACCGAACATGCAGCGTGCGCTTGTCGATGCCGAGCACGGCGTCCGTCGGGAGCAAATAGACGCTATCGACTTCAATTGGGGTTCCGTCGGCGATCGTATGTACGGCCATCGTCGTGTAACGCGCGACGATCTCCGGCAGCATGCTTTGACGATCGGGGCTCAAGTGCGTAACGATCACGCACGCGAGGCCCGGTTTGTTCGGCATGCCGCGAAAAAAACCCTCGAGTGCCTCGACGGCGCCAGCGGAAGCCCCTACGCCTACGATTGGGAAATCGGTGGATGGCATCACGGCGTCCAATTCTAGATTGAGTAACCGGGAGCCAATTCGGTCAGCGGCGTACTGACCTCGAAATTATTCGACATATGGATGGTCTGTGGCTGCGCAGGCAATACATCATCTTACCCGCAAAGCCGCGCGATTTCGCGCATGCAGACCATTCGCACTCTTATTGCCATTGCCGATAGGGATCGGCGCACCCCGCATTTGTTAGAAGCACCGATAATCTTCAGGGCCAAGGCGGATATCGGCTATTCGATGTGCGCAGCAAAGCCCGTCTTCTCCGGCGCAACGTCGGCACGCAATGTGCAGGCAGGGATATCGTATGCGCCCGCATTTTGCGGACGATAGGCGATCGGCGCCGTAGTCCACAGGTCATCCAGGCGCCGCCCGAACGCCTCGCGAACGTCCGGAAACGTCGCTTCGTCGATGCGGCCCGTCCGATAGACAGCGAACGGCGGCAGCACATCGAACCCCGGGTAATACAAAATGCCGTGGTTGATCGGAAACAGCAGGTCGTCAATCGGGCCGTTGATGCCACGCGCGCTATAGTGCGGCTCCCACCCGCCTGTGGTCACAACGAGCATGGCCCGCTTGCCGCTGAACGTGCCTTCGCCGTAGCGGTCTCCCCAGTGTGTATCGGAGTGCTCTCCGACCCCGTACGCAAATCCGTACGCATAGACTCGTTCCACCCATCCTTTCAAGATCGCCGGCATCGAGAACCACCAGAGCGGAAATTGCAGGATGAGCGCATCGGCCCATCGCAGCTTTTCCTGCTCGTACGCAATATCGGCACGCTGGGTGCCGTTTTCGAACGCATGCTTGGACGCTAGCGACGGGTTGAAATGCGCGCCCGGCTGGTGCCCGGTGTCATCCTCGGCATCGAGTGCGGCTTTCCAATTCATCGCGTAGAGATCCGATACCTGGACCGCATGGCCGGCCTGTTGCAGCCGCTGCACCGCGAAATCCTTCAATGCCCCGTTGAGCGAACGCGGCTCCGGGTGCGCATAGACAATCAGGACATTCATATCTGACATCGCTCCAAAATTGACCAAGTGACGACAGAATAGAATGCACGTTGGTATAGTAGAAATGAATTACCTACATTCCAGGTATTAACGTGAATAATCTACAGCGGCTCGATCTCAATCTCCTTGTTACGCTGGACGTCCTGTTATCGGAACACAACGTGACGCGCGCCGCAGGGCGCCTCAATCTTTCTCAACCTTCCGTGAGCGTACATCTCGCGAAGCTGAGGGAGACATTCGGCGACCCGCTGCTGCTGCCCGGGCCACGCGGCATGCAGCCCACCGCACGCGCCGAAGCGCTGCGCGAGCCGTTGCGGCAGGCGCTCGATGCGCTCGCGTCCGCTGTCTCGCCGGCCGGGCCGTTCGATCCCGGCGAGTCGAGCCATACGTGGCGCATTGCTGCGTTCGACTATGGCGAACTGACCATTGTGCTGCCCGTATTGAACGGCTTGCGATCAGTGGCGCCCGGCATGCGGCTTGCGATACTCGAGACGGCACCGTCGCGCATCGCCAAGGCCTTCGAACAAGGCGAGATCGATCTGGCGTTCCATACGAGCGACGACGCACCGCCCGGCTTGCGTCGACGCACGCTGTTCACCGAGCGTTATGTGCTTGTCGGGCGCGCGGGCCATCCCCGTTTGAAACGACGGCCGAGCCTGGCGCAATTCTGTCAGCTCGATCATGTGATCGTGTCGCCCGACGGCGGGGGGTTTCGCGGCGCCACGGACGACGCACTCGCGCAGCGAGGCCTCTCGCGTCGCGTCGTGCTGTCGGTGCCGCATTTCATGTTCGTGATGTCGGTGCTCGCGAGCACCGACATGGTCGCGATGCTGCCGGCTCGCCTCGTTCGTGATTCCAGCGTCTTGCGGGTGGTGGAGCCGCCGATCGAGGTAGCCGCATACGACATGGCGATGCTCTGGCACGAGCGCTCGCATCGCGACCCCGCACATCGATGGCTGCGCGAGCACTTCGTCCGTTCAGTGTGAAAGGCGTGAGCGCTCGTTCGTCATTCGTTTCACGTCCGTATTCGTGTTCGTATTCTCGTCAGACTGTGACGACGATTTTGCCGAATTGCTGGTTCGACTCGAGATGGCGGTGCGCGGCAACGATATCGTCGAACGAGAACGTCTTGTCGATGATCGGCTTGAGCTTGCCCGATGCGAGCCCATCGAGAATGAACCGCTTGGCATGCGCGAAGCGCTCGGCGTCGAGCACGACGCGCTTGTAGATATAGCCATAGATCGTGAGACGCTTCGACAACGCCGCGAACAACGGCAACGGCGTCGGGTCCGGGCTCAAGGCCCCGTACTCGATCAATATGCCGTCGTATGACAATGCTTGCGCCAATTGCAGCAGCATGGGCCCGGCGATCGGATCGAAGGCGACGCGCGCGCCACGTCCATCGGTGATCTCGCTCACACGTGAAGGCAGGTCTTCCTCCTGCGTGGCGATGACAACATCGGCGCCACAACGCAGCAACGCGTCGCGTTTTGCGTGCGTGCGTGTGGTCGCAATGACGGTCGCGCCCAGCATCTTCGCGATCTGAATGGCCGCGAGGCCCACGCTGCTCGAAGCTGCCGTGATGATGACGCTATCTGCCGCTCCAAGCTTCGCATAATCGGCGAGCGCGCCCCACGCGGTCACGTACTGCATCCATGTCGCCGCCGCTTCTATCCAGCTCAGCGACGCCGGGTGCTTCACCGCGAAATCAGCCGGCACGTTGACGACCTCGCCATAGGTACCCCACCGCGTAATGGACGATGGCGGCACCACGCTGACCTCATCTCCCACCGCAAAACCCGTTACCCCCGTGCCCAAAGCACTGACGACGCCGGCGGCCTCATAGCCCAGACGTGCCGGAAATACAGGGTCCTCGAGATATTGGCCGGTACGGAACATCGATTCGGCCCGGTTCAGACCAATGGCCTTCACTCGCAGCGTGAGCTCGCCCGCGCCAGGAGCGGGTACATCGATGTCATCGATCCGCAAGACTTCGGGACCACCGGTCTCGTAAAACTGCACGACGCGCGACATGTTCAGTCCTCAAGTACAAAGTTAGGAGACCTCAATATAATTTGTCGTCGAACGCGCATAAATGTGCGATTTATCCCTTCTATTGAAACAGGTGGTTTCGAATCATGGATCGGCTTACGAGCATGGCCGTCTTCGTCAAAGCAGCGGAAACAGGTTCCTTTGCATCGGCCGGAGCCGTGCTGGGCCTGTCGTCCCAAATGGTCGGCAAGCATGTGCGCCTGCTCGAAGAACGATACGGCATGAAACTCATCAGTCGAACGACGCGGCGTCAGAGTCTTACCGAAGCGGGTAGCGCGTTCTACGAGCGCTGTAAATCGGTGCTTGCCGAGGCCGAGGCCATGGAGGCGCTCGCTGCCAACCTGCAGGCGTCACCGCGCGGCAAGCTGCGCGTGAACGCGCCGGTCAGCTTCGGTGCGTATTGCCTCGTGCCAATGCTGACGCGGTATTTACAAGATTATCCCGGCGTCGAAGTCGAGTTGACGTTGAGCGACCGAATCGTCGATCTGATCGATGAAGGCTACGACGCAGTGATTCGCATTGCTCCGCTGCCTGATTCCCGGCTGATTGCGCGGCCGCTCACGCCCTATCGGCTCATCGCATGCGCGTCGCCTGGCTATCTCGCGGCGCACGGCATTCCCGAGCGACCAGAAGATCTGGCCGAACATGCGTGTCTCGGTTTCGCCTATTGGGGCCGGCCCGCGGCGGCCGCGTGGGAATTTGTCGGCCCGAGCGGACGACATAGCGTTAGAGTCACAAGCCGGCTGTCGATCAACAATGGGCAGGCGCTGCGCATCGCAGCGCTCGAAGGGTTCGGCATTATCGTGCAGCCCTGCGAGCTGCTGCGTGACGATCTGGCCGCAGGGCGCCTCGTGCGCGTACTAAGCGAATATGAAACGCCCTCGCTGCCCGTGCATATCCTCTTTTCACCCGACCGAAGATTGACGCCTAAGCTGCGCACCTTTATCGACTATGTTGCCGCGGCGTTCGGCTAGGGAAACACTGATCAATGTGTTCGCCGCGAGCGCTTGCGACAAATCAGTTTGCAAGCGTCAGAACGGCGAACGAATTTTGTTGTGATCGGGGTGAGTTTTGCTCGAATACAGGCCAACTGCTCGCGTTTTTCATGCACATGACGGACTTTCCCCATGTATCGAGCGCAGCCGGTTCTTCGCGATCACCAAGTTGGCCAAGGCGAAGAGACTAAGCAGTTGCGCCGTGTTCTTGGCTAGACCTCTGTAGCGGACCTTGCGATGGCGGAACAGATTTTTGACGATATGAAACGGATGCTCGACCCGTGCGCGAATCTGCGCCTTGGTACGCTCGACCTGGATCAGCAGGTCCTTGAGCGCACCGTCTCGCATTGCCTTGATCTTCCCACGCTTGATAGCCACGCGCCATTGCACCGGGTTGGCGTGCATCTCGTCGCGTTTTTCAACGCCGGTGTAGCCGGCATCGCCGAACGCCTCCTGTTCGTGCCCGTGCAACAAAGCATGGGCTTGCGATACGTCCGATACGTTGGCCGATGTACCCACCAGGCTATGCACCAGGCCCGAGTCGGCATCAACGCCGATGTGCGCCTTCATGCCGAAGTGCCATTCGTTGCCCTTCTTCGTTTGATGCATCTCGGGATCGCGGCTGTTCTCGGCGTTCTTGGTCGACGGTGGTGCTTCGATAATCCTCGCATCGACCAAGGTGCCTTCCTTCATCAGCAACCCGCGTTCGCACAGCGAAATGCCGATCTCGTCGAACAGTTTGCGAGTCAAATTGTGTTCGACCAGCAGGCGGCGGAACTTCAACAAGGTGGTTGCATCCGGCACGTCCTCGACCGCCAGATCGATGCCGGCAAACGCACGCATTGCGATGCTGTCGTACAGCGCGTCTTCCAACCCTTCGTCCGACAGCCCGTACCACTGTTGCAGGAAGTAGATCCGCAGCATACGTTCCAAGCCAATCGGCGGTCGGCCTCGCTTGCCCTTCGGATAGTACGGCTCGATGGCCGACAGCAAACGTGGCCACGGAACAAGCTTCTCCATCTCCGCCAGAAAGCGTTGCCGCTTGGTTATGCGCTTCGCGCCTTTGCTTTCCGCTTCTGCAAAACCGATCTGCCGCTTCATCGTCCTGGGATCCCTTCCGTGAGCCTCTTTCTACAACGTCCTCGGCTACCTTTGCGATGACCGCCGAGCCTCATAAATCAGTGTTTCCCTAGGGAAACACTGATCAATGTGTTCGCCGCGAGCGCTTGCGACGAATCAGTTTGCAAGCGTCAGAACGGCGAACGAATTTTGTTGTGATCGGGGTGAGTTTTGCTCGAATACAGGCCAACTGCTCGCGTTTTTCATGCACATGACGGACTTTCCCCATGTATCGAGCGCAGCCGGTTCTTCGCGATCACCAAGTTGGCCAAGGCGAAGAGACTAAGCAGTTGCGCCGTGTTCTTGGCTAGACCTCTGTAGCGGACCTTGCGATGGCGGAACAGATTTTTGACGATATGAAACGGATGCTCGACCCGTGCGCGAATCTGCGCCTTGGTACGCTCGACCTGGATCAGCAGGTCCTTGAGCGCACCGTCTCGCATTGCCTTGATCTTCCCACGCTTGATAGCCACGCGCCATTGCACCGGGTTGGCGTGCATCTCGTCGCGTTTTTCAACGCCGGTGTAGCCGGCATCGCCGAACGCCTCCTGTTCGTGCCCGTGCAACAAAGCATGGGCTTGCGATACGTCCGATACGTTGGCCGATGTACCCACCAGGCTATGCACCAGGCCCGAGTCGGCATCAACGCCGATGTGCGCCTTCATGCCGAAGTGCCATTCGTTGCCCTTCTTCGTTTGATGCATCTCGGGATCGCGGCTGTTCTCGGCGTTCTTGGTCGACGGTGGTGCTTCGATAATCCTCGCATCGACCAAGGTGCCTTCCTTCATCAGCAACCCGCGTTCGCACAGCGAAATGCCGATCTCGTCGAACAGTTTGCGAGTCAAATTGTGTTCGACCAGCAGGCGGCGGAACTTCAACAAGGTGGTTGCATCCGGCACGTCCTCGACCGCCAGATCGATGCCGGCAAACGCACGCATTGCGATGCTGTCGTACAGCGCGTCTTCCAACCCTTCGTCCGACAGCCCGTACCACTGTTGCAGGAAGTAGATCCGCAGCATACGTTCCAAGCCAATCGGCGGTCGGCCTCGCTTGCCCTTCGGATAGTACGGCTCGATGGCCGACAGCAAACGTGGCCACGGAACAAGCTTCTCCATCTCCGCCAGAAAGCGTTGCCGCTTGGTTATGCGCTTCGCGCCTTTGCTTTCCGCTTCTGCAAAACCGATCTGCCGCTTCATCGTCCTGGGATCCCTTCCGTGAGCCTCTTTCTACAACGTCCTCGGCTACCTTTGCGATGACCGCCGAGCCTCATAAATCAGTGTTTCCCTAGCGCGGGATCATATCGCCTTGGAAATCGACTGAACCAACATCAGCAGTTCGTCGAATTGCGTGATCAATTCGAAAGATAAAAGAAATGCCGCCGTATAGCTGAGTGCCGGGAAGCGCTCCATACAGCGTAATGCCGGTGCCGCGAAGCGCACCCTGAGCGCATCGCGCGTCATCAAGTAAGTGATGGCGACGCCAAGCGCGGCGCCCGCGAGAATATCGGTTGGGTAATGCAGCCCGAGATAAACGCGCGGCGCGCAGATGAAGATGGCCGCATAGAGCAACGCGAATATGCCGACGCGACGCCACGTCATAAAGATGCCCGCGGCAATCGATACCCACAACATCGCATGGTCGCTCGGGAACGAGCCCCACGTTCGGAACGCGGGTTCGCGCAAGCCAGCAGGAGGAAAGTGCAGATGCAGATCAGGGTTGTGGACCGGACGCACGCGGTACGGCAAATAATGCGCAAGCATCCGGCCTATCGCGAGCGCGAGCAAGCCGCTCACGATCGTTGCGATAACCATTTCCCGCTTCCATTCGCTACGGTCACTCGGTTTAAACCAGATCCACCATAGAATCGGTATCAGTACTAAGCCTTTAAACGTGTACAAGCCGGCAATCACGCGCACGGCATGATTGAGCAACTCGGAGTGGAAGGCGTGTTCCGTCAAGAACGTCTGAATAATCGTATCGAAATCGGTCATTCCGATATCTCCTCCCGCTTTTATCTATACGAATTGAATTGCGCTGCGTGCCACCGCCCCGGCAATAAAAGAGAAACCATAGCACGCCAAAACCGCCACGAAAAATGCAAGAAACGTAGGTCGACGTCGGCTTTTTCTCACTTCATCAGTTGATTGCATTTGTACCTGAGGACATGGGCGCGGCCGGGAATGCCATAATCTCGCCTGCCATGCAATCGAAGACAGGAAAACCCACTATGCGAACCATCGACAATCCGCTGCACGACCAGGAGGCGGGCGTAGCGGACGTGACGCAAGACACCACACGCATCGACGACGTCCGCATCGGCGCGGTGCGCCCGCTGATTTCCCCGGCGCTGCTGCAAGACGAATTGCCGGTGCCGCCTGCGGTGCAAGCGCTCGTCGAGCAAAGCCGCGCCGCCATCAGCGATATCCTGCACGGACGCGACGACCGTCTGGTCGTCGTCGTCGGACCTTGCTCGATCCACGATCACGGCCAGGCGCTCGCCTACGCGCGCCAACTCAAAGCCGCGGCCGATGCATTGCAGGAAGACTTATCCATCGTCATGCGCGTGTACTTCGAGAAGCCGAGGACGACCGTTGGCTGGAAAGGCTACATCAACGATCCGCGTCTCGACGGCAGCTTTCGTATCAATGAAGGGTTGCGCGCCGCGCGGCAGTTGCTGCTCGAAATCAATGGCCTGGGCTTGCCCGCGGCTACCGAGTTCCTCGATTTGCTCAGCCCCCAGTACATTGCCGATCTGATTGCGTGGGGTGCCATCGGCGCGCGAACCACTGAAAGTCAAAGCCATCGGCAGCTTGCATCGGGCCTGAGCTGCCCGATCGGCTTCAAGAACGGCACGGACGGCGGCGTACAGGTTGCGGCCGATGCGATCGTCGCGGCACGGGCGAGTCATGCGTTCATGGGCATGACCAAGATGGGCATGGCTGCGATTTTCGAAACGCGTGGCAACGACGACGCCCACATCATCTTGCGCGGCGGCAAGAAAGGGCCCAATTTCGACAGCGCCTCCATCGAAGCGTGCTGCGGCGTACTCGGAGCGGCGGATCTGCGCGAGCAAGTCATGGTCGATTGCTCTCACGCGAACTCGAACAAATCGCATTTGCGCCAGCTCGACGTAGCTCAGGACCTGGCTCGCCAGGTGTCGGCAGGCGAGCGCCGCATCGTCGGCGTGATGATCGAGAGCAACCTCGAGGAAGGTCGCCAGGATCTGTTGCCCGGTGTGCCGCTGCGCCCGGGCGTGTCCATTACCGATGCGTGTTTGAGCTGGGCGCAAACCGAACCGGCGCTTGTCGCGCTCGCCAAAGCCGTGAGGCAACGGCGAGCGGCCTGAGGCTGAAGACCGAACGCGCTGCTCAGCTTTGCATGGGACCAGAGTAGCCGCTAAAGCGCCAACTCTGATCGACAGCGCGTCGGGTTAGCGAGGCTCGCGACGTCGGCGCGCATCCTGACTTCGTTCGCCTGCAGGTCGGGCGTACACACGTCGCCGAAATCGGAAAGCTCGTAAAGCGGCCTGATTTCGATCTCCGAATCGGGATCGCATTCCATCGGGTTCGGGCATCGCTTGACCCATTCGACGGCTTCGTCCATCGACTCGACTTGCCACAGCCAAAATCCGGCGATGAGCTCCTTCGTTTCCGCAAATGGACCATCGATCACCGAACGCTCGTTGGCCGCGGCGCTTGCCACGACACGCACGCGCTTGCCCTTCGCGCTGGGCTGCAACCCCTCGGCGGCAAGCAGCACGCCAGCCTTCATCAGTTCTTCGTTGAACTTGCCCATCGCTTCGAACAGTTCGGCAGATGGCAACTTGCCTGCTTCGGAGTCCTTGCTCGCCTTTATGATCACCATGACACGCATTGTCATCTCTCCATGAATAAATGTTGGGGGAGCCGCACCTGTGGGATCGACATCGTGATCGAAGTGCGGCTTTCATAGCTACGACGAGCCATCGGCTCGGAAATCGACATTGCCGTCGAAAAAAGATGCGGATGCGGCGTGCTCAGTACGGCGCCGCTACCCGTCGGACGTCATGCAAATTTATCTCCCGCCTGGCGCTGGTGACGACTACATTTCTCGGCAGGACACGCTGGCGGCGTGGGCCTAATAAAAAGTTCGTTGTTTGAGGGTCCGAGTAAGTGCCAAACCACTAGGAGACGCTGATGAAAGACATCCCGAAAACCATTAGAAACGCAGCAGTAATCATGAGCACGGTGTTGGCCAGCGCCGCGCTTACTCCACTCGGATGGGCCGACGAATTCGATAGCGGCGATACAGCCACCAACAGCCCGCCACGTTTCATCGTTGCAGGCAGCCTGCGCATCACGAAATACGACGGCGTGAGCGACGATTTGCTGACCGCCGGCCTCGGCAAAACGGGGCTCGCCGGTCCAGCACCCGCACCAGCCGATCCAGCCAACCCGAGCGCAGCCGAGTTGCGACGGCTGGCGATTTGGTCGAACTACCGCGCGCTCGTCGACATGACCGTGGCGGGCGGCTATGGCCGTTTTTGGGGGCCAAACGTCGATCTGGACGCAAACGACACCCTCGGTGAAGGCAAGATCGCCGGTACCGAATATCTCGCCTATGCAAACATCGGCAGCGGTCAACGCAACGTCACGTTGCTCGTTCAAGTGCCGAGCAAGTTCGATGCGGCGAACCCGTGCATCGTCACGGCAACATCGTCAGGCTCGCGCGGCGTCTATGGCGCCATCTCCGCTGCCGGCGAGTGGGGCCTCAAGCGCGGCTGTGCCGTCGCCTATACGGACAAAGGCACTGGCAATGGCGCCCACGAGTTGATGACCAACCGCGTCACGCTGATCGACGGACGGCTGACCGACGCGGCCACCGCGGGGCGCAGCAGCCTCTTCACGGCACGAGCGCCCGGTAGTGCGCTGGCCGCCTACAACCAGGCCTTCCCCAATCGCTACGCATTCAAACATGCGCATTCGCAGCAAAACCCCGAGCAGGACTGGGGCCACGATACGCTCGCTGCCGTGCGCTTCGCTTACTGGGTGCTCAATCAACGGTTTGGGTCAGTGGCCGATGCGTCGCCGCATGACCAAGTGCGCTACCGGCCAGGCAGCATTACGACAATCGCGGCATCGGTCAGCAATGGCGGCGGCGCCTCGCTGGCGGCAGCCGAAGAGGATACGCGTGGCTGGATTACGGCGGTGGTCGTCGGTGAGCCGCAAATCAACGTTCGCATGCACGGTAACGCACGGGTGATCGAGGGCGGGCAGCCGGTTGCGTCGATCGGCAAACCATTGGCGGACTACGTGACCCTCGCGAATTTGCTGCAGCCATGTGCGGCGCTCGCGCAAGCGGCGGCCGGCGCGCCGTATCTGACAGCGTTGCCAGTGGCAACCACGACGGCCATTCGCGAAGCCCGTTGCGCGTCGCTTGCGGCAGCCGGCGAGGTCAGCGGCAGCGATACGCAAACGCAAGCCGACAACGCGTTGAAGCGATTGCACGACGCGGGCTATGAAGCCGATTCCGATATCTTGCAGGCGGCGATGTGGGATTCGCAGGCCGTCCCCGCGGTTGCCGTTACCTATGCCGATGCGTACACGCGTTCGAGCGTGATCGATAACCTCTGTGGGTTCAGCTTCGGCACGACGAATCCGGCAACCGGGGCTGCGGGCTTCCCCGCTGCAGTCTCGCCGATGCCAACCGTATTTGGCCTCGGCAACGGCGTGCCGCCCACGAATGGCATCAGCCTCGTTTACAACGCCACGCCACCGAGCGGTGCCGATCATCGGTTGGCGACGCCCGATGCGAGCTTCGCGGGAGCCGCATGCCTGCGTGCGTTATGGCGTAACCGCGATCCGCGCATGATGGCCAGTGTAGAGGCCATTCGCGTCGATGCGAACCTGCATGGAAAACCCGCCATCATCGTTCAGGGACGCAGCGATGCACTGGTGCCGATCAATCACGCTTCGCGTGCGTATCTTGCGGCGAACAGCACGCGCGAAGGCAATCGCGACACGCTGTCTTTTTATGAAATCCTGAATGGCCAGCATTTCGATGCGTTTCTCGGTGTGCCCGGCTTCGATACGCGTTTCATTCCGGTTCACTATTACTACCTTCAAGCGCTGAACTTGATGTGGGCGCACTTGAAAAATGGTGCAGCGCTGCCGCCATCGCAAGTAGTCCGAGCGATTCCGCGCGGCGGCGCACCGGGCGCAGCGCCAGCGCTGAACGTAGCGAACCTGCCGCCCATCGTGGTTAATCCCGGTAGCAACGCAATCGTGGTGAAGCACGGCACGGTGGCAATACCGCATTGAACGTATCGGTACGTTTTCAACCGGGCTGCCCGTGATTGGTCTGACGTTTTGCCACTTGCGGGCACCACATCGTGCGCAATTCATTTGATGCGGATATCTAACGACGATTTAATTCATGAATTTTCGAATGAAATGCGTCCGGGGTCCTACGAATCCGACTAGACCGGCTTGTGGCGTGCACTGTTATCGTGAGCGCAATTGCACCAAAGAGGTTCGCCGTCTTCCTCTTAACGTCTGCCGTGCGTCTACGTACGTCAGTGGGTTCTATGCGCGACTCTATTCGCTCCGAAGAAGTGCAGGTGCTCGTTGCGGCGCCACCACCATTCCTTGACGATGCGTCTTTCGATCGCCGACGACATGCGAACGGGATGCGGCTCGACGAGGTTACATTGCCGCACGAAAGCGTCACGTTGCTGTGCGACATATGCACGGCGTACGGCACCGATCCGATCTTCCGCGCGCATAGCCCGTCGCTGACAGCAGCTGAAAAGAGCAGGATCGTCGCACCTGCGCGCGTTCAAAAAACGGTAACCGTTCGCTTTGACGACGTTGCCGTGTTGTGCACCGCGCTCGGTGATCCGCTCCTTGCCCGCCCAATGCTGAGAGCCCTCGCGAGTCGGCTCGGGCTGCCTCGCTCAGCTGCGAAGAAGCTGCATATCAACCCGCGCGAAATCGATCCTCTCGCCTGCTTCGAAATGGCGCCCGGGATGGTCTCGCCATTTTTACGTCCCGGACGCTCGACACCAATTCGCGCCGTCGCGCTGGTCGAATCTGAAGACGCTTGCGAAGCCGAGCGCGGATTCGTTGCAGTCTCGCTTTCGCTAAGGTGGAGCTTGTTGATCGCGGCATCGCATTTTTCCGCAATCTTGCGTGAATATGCGGCCCGCGCTTATCCGCAAGTGCAATGGATTGATTTGCGAGGCGCTCGCGATTATGAAGATGACGTTGCTCGTTATGCGGAATTGGCGTGAGCAGCCACATCCAAAAGAAGGTCATCCGCTCTCTGATATCAGCACTGGGCCCGGGGTGTCTACGCGGACCAGCTTGATCATCATCAGCCTCTCCATATTCGATAGTCCGCGATCGTGAAACGCAGCGGCAACGGCCAACTGACTTCAGGCGATTTCACCCGTACGTCGGCTACTTGACATAAGTCAACGCCCGACCAGTCGCCTCGCGTCATTCTGAAAATAGATATGTGGCCTGCGTAAAGGCACTTACAGCCTTCGGACAGAGCGCATACGCACCGCACCACAGCTCTTACAGACGTGCACACGGCCTCGCGACGAATGCAGACCAATCCCGCTGAGCCCATCCCGGATGTCGCCTCTGGCCGCGTCGAATCGCCGCCAGCCTGCCGCACCGACAGAAAACATGGCCTGTCGGCCGCGCAGGTGCAAGAGCAGCGCGCCCGCTTCGGGCAGAACATTGTGGCCTCAAAGGCGCGCCGCACATGGTGGCAAACGCTTGGAGAGGTACTGAGTGAGCCGATGCTTCTTCTGCTCGTCGGCGCGACCGGCATTTATTTTTTGCTTGGTGCTCGACGCTCTTCGGGACTTGTCCGCGCCCCGCGCACAGGTGCTTTGAGACGGCCAACGACAGTTCGTTTCCGCTGCCGAACTGGTACCCGGCGAGGTGGTTTTCGTCAACGAAGGCTCCCGCGTGCCCGCTGACGGTGCAGTGACAGAGGCTCACGAATTGAGCGTTGACGAATCGCTGCTGACGGGCGAGTCGGTATCGGTGACCAAATCAGCGGCGGGAACAGACGCGCTCGCGGAGGAAAATCCCGGCGCGCAGTTATTTTTCGGCTCGATGGTGGTGCAAGGCCAGGGGCAAATGATCGTCACCGCGACGGGACCAAATACGACGCTCGGGCGCATTGGCAAGTCGTTGACCGGCATTACCGAGGCACGCTCGCCGTTGCAATTGGAGACGAGAACATTCGTCAATCGTTTTGCTGTGGCTGCGATCGGGCTCTGCGTGCTGCTCGTCGCGGCTTATCGTTGGCGCTCGGGGGAGTGGCTTCCCGGCGTGCTCGCCGGCATCACGCTGGCGATGGGGATTCTTCCCGAAGAAATTCCCGTGATACTGACCGTGTTCATGGCATTGGGGGCGCGCCGCATTGCCAACGAAGGCGTGCTGACGCGCCGTATGAGCGCCATCGAGACGCTCGGACAGACCTCGATACTATGTGTAGACAAAACTGGAACGCTCACGCAGAACCGGATGTTGGTGCGCGTACTCTTCGCGCGAGGAAAGCGGCAAGTCATCGATCAAGCAACGCAGCGGATTGACGAGGCATATCACGAACTCATCGAATACCTGGTGCTCGCCAACGAAATCGAGCCGGTCGATCCCATGGAACGCGCGTTTCACAAAACGGGGCACGCGGTACTCGTCGGTACCGGGCGGCTCCATCAGGACTGGTCGCTGGTTCACGAGTATGCATTGACGCCGGAGTTGCCGGCCATGTCCCATGTATGGCACACGCCGGAATTCGACCACCACGCGGTGGCCTGCAAGGGCGCGCCCGAGGCGGTCTGCGCTGTGTCATCTTGACGAGCGGGACACGCAGGCAGTCCTGGAGCAGGCCGCGCAAATGGCGTCGGGCGGGCTGCGGGTGCTCGGGGTGGCCAAAGCGCAGCACTCACGCCACGACTGGCCGGAAAAGCAACATGACTTCGCGTTTCTCTTTCGTGGGGCTGGTCGGTCTGCTGGCCCCGGTCAGGCCGGAAGTCGCAGGCGCAATCGCAGAATGTCAGGCGGCAGGCATCCGGGTGGTAATGGTCACCGGCGACTATCCGTCGACAGCGCGGGCTATCGCCGCCGAAGTCGGCATAGGCTGCGCACGGATCGTGACTGGCCAGGAAGTGGCGGCGATGGACGATGGGCGTCAAGATTCGATTCCCAGCCATCCAATCCAGCGACTCGCCATGAGCTCCGGTAACGCCGCACACACGGCTCGATCCGGCCAGCAAGTCCATTCGCCGTGCCTTGTCGACGTGCAGTGTCAGGAGCCTTTCGCAGGTACGAGCAACAACGGCGTTTGCGTAATACGGGCGACGCGCCCCGCGACGCTGCCCAGCAGCCATCGCGCTGCGCCGCGTCGGCCATGCGTGCCCATAACCAGCAAGTCTGCATGCCAGTGACTCGCCTGGCGAACGATGGCATGGGAGATGTCGTCTCCCGTCCTCTCGGTAGCGACAAGTGCAGTATCGCAGTGACCGGATGAACCAGCGAATATTCCCGCCGCCGCTGTCAGCGCCGCTTTTCCCTCTTCTGCAAACGCGTCTTCAAGCAAATGAATAGGCACGAAGTCCGTTAAGTGCACCGCGCGGTCGATGACGTAGACCGCTCGCATATGGCCCTCCGATTTCGCAAACCGCATGCCGTATTTCAAAGCCTTAAGCGACGGGGCGCTTCCGTCTGTCGCAAACAGAATTCGTTGTACGGGGCGCATCGGCTTTTCCTCGTGCTCCGCAGGCACGATCAGAAGCGAGCATCGTGAATAGGTTACAAGCGGCTGAGACACTGTCCCTTCGACCCATCGCATTAGTCCATGATGCTGACGTGCGCCGACGACCAGCAGATCGGCGCGCCAGGCGTCGGCAGCATCGATCAATGCCGTGGCGATGTCGCCACCTCGTTGCGAAAGGTCGATCACTTCGTCTTCAACGGGAACCGCGCCATCCGCGAAGACATGCTTTGCCTGAACGAGAGCGTCAGCGGCGTCACGCAGCAATTCCGCGCGTGCGGCATATAGTTCGGCACTTGCGTGCGGAGGCAGGGGACTAATCGACCGAGGATTGTCGGCGACGCTCACGAGGCGAATGTGCGCCGTAGTCGGGGCGATGTTCCGCACGAACTCCACGGCTCGAAGCGAGGCGGGTGACGAATCCACCGCAATTAAAATGCGATCGATTCCTGACGGGGCATTCTGATTGACATACGGGGTATTCACAATCTTCCTCACTGGCAAGGCCACAGTCCACGAGGTTGCTTCGGGGCCGTGAACGTCAGGTCCTCAGCCGGAATAGACACTAGGACACTTCAATAATCACTTTTAACGCGTGCGTTTCGGCCGCACGGCCGAAGGTGTCGTAAGCGCCGATCACATCCTCGAGGCGGAAGCGATGGGTGATGAGACGCGCTGGGTCGATGCGGCCCGCGCGCACAGTCTTGAGCAACATCGGTGTGCTGACGGTATCGACAAGGCGCGTGGTAATGGCGATGTTGCGGTCCCAAAGCTGTTCGAGGTGCAAATCCGCCTTGACGCCGTGCACACCAACGTTCGCAATCACGCCACCGGGCGCGACGAGCGCCTCGCACATTACGAATGTGGCGGGCACGCCAACTGCTTCGATCGCGCAATCAACACCCGTCTGACCGGTCAACTCCATCACGGCTGCAATTGGGTCGGCCCTGTCGAGATTGATGCAAGCAGTAGCGCCGAAACGTCTCGCCACGTCAAGACGATTCTGATCGCGGTCGATCATGATGATCTGCGCCGGCGTATAGAACTGCGCGGTCAGCAGCGCGGCCAGACCGATCGGCCCGGCCCCAACGATCGCCACCGTACTGCCGGGCTGCACTTTGCCGTTCAACACGCCGCATTCGAACCCAGTCGGCAGGATGTCGGAAAGCATGACGAGCGCTTCTTCATCGGCACCTACAGGGATTGGATACAGACTTGTGTCGGCGTGTGGAACACGCACATACTCGGCTTGAGTGCCGTCGATCTTATGACCGAGAATCCAGCCGCCGGTCGTGCAATGCGAATACATGCCGCGGCGGCAGTAATCGCATTTTCCGCAAGACGAAATGCATGAAATCAGCACATGATCGCTGGGCCGGAACAAAGACACCGCCGCACCGGTTTGCTGCACGACGCCGACGCCTTCGTGACCGAGAATGCGCCCCGGCTCGCAGGTCGGCACATCGCCTTTGAGAATATGCAGATCGGTGCCGCAGATTGTGGTACGCGTCATCTTGACGATCGCATCGGTCGCGTTGACCAGCTCCGGCGTGGGCCGGTCGTCGAGCGATTTCATACCTGGGCCGTGATATACCAGTGCCTTCATATCCTGCCTCCCCTATTCGAAACGAGCGTGCCATAGCACCGACTTTAGGCGTGAGGCATGCGGTACCGATTGATGTGTATCAAGCGATGCGCATCGCCGCCGATGATCAAGACCGGGGCGGGGTTGAATTCTGTTCGAGCTGCGCTTCAGCCAAATCGAACGCCGCCTGGATTGCTGCCTTTGCATCCACGTCTTGACAATGTCTGATGGGGACAAGCTCGCCGCTGCGCGTGATCAAGTCGAGCCGTGCATCGAACATGGCACGTCGCCGATCGACAGCCATCGACTCGAACGAGGTGGCGCCCAGCTCCGCATGGATGAATTCGATTGCCAAATGGCAGCCCGCAATGGTTCTACCAAACCGCTCCAGGCGCACCAATAAAGAGGCCGCCTCCGCTTCGATTTGCGACGTCCCGGCAAAGCCGAGATAGACGATTTGCATGCCTACTCCCATGTGCCCTCTCCCAAGTGTCCAGCGCCTTCGATCGGGTACCCTGACGAAGTCGACCGTCACCGTCGCGTCGCTAGCCTCGCGAGGTGACCCGCGAGATGCGTCGATCATGAGCGCGAATGGAACTAGCCGCTTGATATGCGTCAAGACATCGAAAGGCTCATCGCCAATAGAGCGAGCGTGTAGCAGCAGCCCCCTTTTTGATCTGCATCAACCGCTGTGCAATCAACCGTCTCCGTAGTTCCAACGAACTATCCCTGAGCGACCCGACGTAGTTCGGATGCATCGTTCGATCTGTTCGTCCGACGGATATTCATCGGCATCCCGAATGAACACAATGTGCTGACTGATTCCAAGACCGTTCGATGAAGCGCTCGTCGCGTGTCGGACGCCTCACAGGAGAAGCACGATGAGTTCACGGACGTTATCGGTTCGGCGACGCCGCATCATCCAAATCTGGACGCCGGAGGACAAGGCATGCTGGGAGCGCGAAGGCGAGGCGATTGCCAAGCTGAATCTCTGGATCTCCGTACCAGCGCTGTTTCTAGCGTTTGCGATCTGGCAGGTTTGGAGCGTGGTGGCCGTCAGCCTACCCGCGCTCGGCTTCCGGTACTCGACCAACCAGTTGTTCCGGCTCGCCGCGGCGCCCGCGTTGAGCGGTGCGACGCTGCGCATATTCTATTCGTTCATGGTGCCGCTCGTCGGCGGGCGCCGCTGGACTGCGATTTCCACTGCGTCGCTGCGGGTTCTCCGCCAAACGCCTTTACCAAACCGCGCTGTCCGAGCAAGAACCTAGATACCAGGCATCACTTGGTAAGGCTCGGTATGATCCTCCACGCGCTTGACGCCGGGTATGCCTTGCGCCGCAACACGGACTGCTTCAACGGCTTCCATCGAGCGGAACGCGCCCCACAGATGCACGACTCCGTCCGTGACGACGATATTGCGTCCAGCGAAGCTCCATTTACGACCCGCCATCTCGCCCATCAACGTCGCACGGATATCGGCGTCCGAGAGCGTCACATCCGATGCGGGCTCATCCGGTCTGCTCGCCAGCGCCTGCACCAGGTTGGCGCGGCTCACGATGCCAACGAGCTGCCCCGCATTCGTCACCGGAACGCGCTTGATGCGACGTGTCTCGAGAATGCCGGCCACTTCGCCGAGTGGCGTTTCTGGTCGAACGCTCACCACGTCGGTTGTCATTACGTCGCGAACTTTCACCGCATGCGTCTTGATGTAATCCCGTGCTTCGTGGGAAGCGGACCAGACATCGAGCCACGAGGTTCGCGTGCGCTCGTCGGTGCCAATTTCGGTGCGGCGAAGCAGATCGCCTTCGCTGATCATGCCGGCGATATGGCCGTCCGGATCCAGGACCGGTGCGCCGCTGATGCCATTGTCGACAAAAATTTTGGCAACATCTCGCACGGTCATGTCGGGTGTGACCGATATGACGTTGCTGGTCATGACATCTGATGCGCGCATGGTAAATCTCCTGAACAATTAGGATCTTTGAATTCACGGGACTGACTCGTCTCTGCCGTCAGAACGCGGACGCGAGTGCCCCTTATGCAGTTTGAGATTAGGCTGGCATGACGTCCTATCGTTTGACATGGATCATCTCGAATGCCGTTGCTCGCACGTATCGGCGCCGCGAGACGACCATGACCTCGCGCTCTTGCCCGTGGCAGCATCTGCCGACGCATACCTCCCGACGAAAGCGGCCGTCCGCCGTTCAATTGAACTGATCCAGATCAACCCGTCTCTCGCGCAGCCTGACACAGTGACAGTCTGAAACCGTGCAGGAGACCATGACATGAGCGCACTGCCACAAACAGCCGCCTGGAGCATCGACGAACATCAGCTTGACCGCACAGCCAGCATTGAAGCAAAACTGCGGTTCGCGCTGCGCTATGCGGTGCTTGCGCCGTCCAACCACAACACACAGCCTTGGCGCTTCATCGTGGGTAGCGATAGCGTGACCTTGTGCGCCGACCGGCTGCGCGCACTGCCGGTCATCGATCCGTTCGATCGGGAACTGATCATCAGCTGTGGCGCCGCGCTGTTCAATCTGCGCGTGGCGTTGAGCTACTTCGGGCTTGCCTACGCAATCACGCTATTTCCGTCGCGCGCCGACCCCGATGTGCTGGCGCATCTGCGTATCATCGACGGCGGCCATTGCGACACGTGTCTGGCGCCGCTCTTCCAGGTGATTCACCAGCGCGTCACCACGCGCGAAAGCTTCGCGGACGAGCCCGTGCCTCCGGCTACCCAGCAACAACTTCTCGATGCCGTCGAGGCCGAAGGCGCAGACGCTATCTGCATCGCAAACGCACCGATGCGCGAGAGCCTCGCCGAGTTAGTCGCGCAGGCCGATCGAATCCAGTTCGACGACCCGCGTTTCCGCCGCGAATTGGCCAGCTGGATCCACCCGCGACGCCAACAAGACGGCATGCCCGCGATGTCCGCCGGCATGACCGTGCTGCTCGATATGGCCGCTCCGCTGCTCACGTCGATCATTCGCACTTTCGACCTCGGCGGAGGGCTCGCCGCGGCGCATCATGCACTGGCTGCGGGTTCTCCACTGCTCATTTGCCTGACGACGCCAACTGACGGCGCCCCCGCATGGCTGACAGCCGGCCAGGCGCTCGAGCGGCTGTTACTTGTCGCCGCCAATGCCGGGCTCACGGCGTCTTATCTGAATCAGCCAATCGAACTAGCTGTCCTGCGTGAGCGGCTGCGCACCATACTGCCCACCGACTCAGTACCTCAACTCCTACTGCGCGTGGGCCGCGGCGGGCCGGCACCCCACTCGCCGCGCCGCCCGCTCGCCGATGTCGTGTCGTAAAGTCCGACGCATGCGTAACGCCTGTTCGATGAGGCTGTGATGAAACACTTTTTCACGCTCGGCACAACTAAACGCGACCAGGCACGGGTACGTCCCGTCACTGGCCAGTCCGTACCGCACATCCTCCTGCCGCGACCTGCATCGAGCGGCGGCCTGCCTATCATGGAAGCTTTTTCGAAACGACGCACGACCCGCCGTTTCGCCGCGACCGACCTCGATGTGGCAACACTTGGATAATTGCTCTGGGCAGCCAACGGGGTCAACCGCAAAGGCTCCGACGGCAACGGTGGACGGACGGCACCGTCGGTGCTGGCGCTCCACGAAATAGACATTTATGTAGCGCTGGCGCACGGCATGTACCGCTACGATCCGTTGCAACATTGCCTCGATCTGGCGGTTGCCGCCGATCTGCGCGGACTGACGGGCTATCAGGAATTCGTGGGCGAAGCGCCCGTTGAACTGGTGTATGTGGCGGACCTCGCACGCATGCACGACGATCGCGCCCTCTCAACGCGAGCCATTCGCGTATGCAAGCGCGGGCGCGATCGTCGAGAACGTCTACCTATTCTGCGCCGCTGCCGGACTGGCGGTTGCCGTCCGAAGCTGGCTCAACCGCAGCGCATTGGGCACCGAGATGCACCTCTCGCAGGGCGAGCATGCCCGTCCTTGCACAAACCATCGGCCACTTCTGTCCCGACGATGCACAAGATGCACTTGATGCGATTTGAGCTGCGCACTCATGTGCGCACGAAGCGAAGATGAAGTGGTGGGCCCGGTGGGTTTCGAACCCACGACCAATCGATTATGAGTCGACTGCTCTAACCCCTGAGCTACAGGCCCTGAATAAAACCGAAACACAAAAAAAGACCCGGTGTTAATGCGCCGGGCCTGGCGTTGGATAACCGCCGTAATCAGTTGATCAATTACCTTCGAGGAACGACTTGAGCTTATCCGAGCGGCTCGGATGACGAAGCTTGCGGAGTGCCTTCGCTTCAATCTGGCGAATCCGCTCACGCGTCACGTCGAATTGCTTGCCCACTTCTTCGAGCGTGTGATCGGTGCTCATTTCGATACCGAAGCGCATGCGCAATACCTTCGCTTCGCGCGGCGTCAGCGAATCAAGCACGTCCTTCACCACGTCGCGCATGCTCGCATGCAATGCGGCGTCCGCGGGTGCGACCGTATTCGTGTCTTCGATGAAGTCGCCCAGATGCGAATCGTCGTCGTCGCCGATCGGCGTTTCCATGGAGATCGGCTCCTTCGCGATCTTCATGATCTTGCGGATCTTGTCCTCCGGCATTTCCATTTTCTCAGCAAGCGTCGCTGGATCGGGCTCGAGACCCGTCTCCTGCAAAATCTGCCGCGAAATACGGTTCATCTTGTTGATCGTTTCGATCATATGAACCGGAATGCGGATGGTACGCGCCTGATCGGCAATCGAACGCGTGATTGCCTGACGAATCCACCATGTGGCATACGTCGAGAACTTGTAGCCACGGCGATATTCGAACTTGTCCACCGCCTTCATCAAGCCGATGTTGCCCTCTTGAATCAGATCGAGGAACTGCAACCCGCGGTTCGTGTATTTCTTTGCAATCGAAATCACAAGACGCAGGTTGGCCTCGGTCATCTCGCGCTTGGCCTGACGCGCCTTCAATTCGCCGGCTGCCATCTGCCGGTTCGTTTCCTTTAAGTCCTTCAGCGGCAGCACCACACGCGCCTGCAAATCGATCAGGCGCTGCTGTTGTTCGCGAATGGCCGGAATGTTGCGCGCCAAAATCGCGCTATACCCGTGGCTTTCGCCAACGATTTTCTCGGCCCAATCAAGCGTCGTCTCGTGGCCAGGAAAGCGCGCGATAAATTCGGAACGCGGCATGCCGCACTTGTCGACGACGATATGCAGAATCTGGCGTTCGACCTGACGCACTTCGTCGACTTGCGCACGCAAGGTATCGCACAAGCGCTCGACCGTACGCGCCGTGAAGCGGATCGACATCAACTCGTTTTGAATCGCTTCTTGCGCCTTCAGGTAAGACTTCGACTTGTAGCCTTCCTTCTCGAACGCGCGGCGCATCTTGTCGAACCATTCGCTGATGAGTGCGAATTTCTCGAGCGACACGCGCCTTAGCGCTTCAAGCTGAGCCGCGTTGGCCGTCGCCTGAGCAGTGCCATCGTCTTCTTCCTCTTCTTCCGCGCTTTCCTCTTCCTCTTCCTCAGCTTCGTTTTCGATCGTTTCCGCTTCTTGCGCGGAGAAGCCGTCGGCATCCTCGGCATTCGGATCGATGAGGCCGTCGACGAGTTCGTCGACACGGATTTCCTCGTTCGCCACACGCTCGGCCATCGCAAGGATGTCCGCAATCGTCGTCGGACACGCCGAAATCGCCATCACCATGTGCTTGAGGCCGTCTTCGATGCGCTTCGCGATCTCGATTTCGCCCTCACGCGTCAGCAACTCAACGGTGCCCATTTCGCGCATGTACATGCGAACCGGGTCCGTCGTGCGCCCGAATTCGGAATCGACCGTCGACAGCGCGACTTCCGCTTCCTCCTCGACTTCGTCGTCCGACGCAACGGCCGGGGCATTGTCGTTCAACAGCAGCGTTTCGGCGTCGGGCGCTTGCTCGTACACCGCCACGCCCATGTCGTTGAACGTGCTGATGATGCCTTCGATCGCCTCGGTTTCGGTGAAGTTGTCAGGAAGGTGATCATTGATTTCGGCGTACGTCAGGAAGCCGCGCTCCTTGCCGAGCTTGATCAGCGCGCGCAATTTCGCGCGCCGCTCTTCCAGTTCCTCGGCCGTGCCCGGCTGAGTCGACGCGAACGCGTCCTTTAAGAGCGCTTTCTCCTTCGCGCGACGGTCGCGCGCCTTGACCTTTTCAACCTTGCCCGGGGCCGGTTGCTGCTCTTCGGCCGGAGTTGCGTCGTCATCGACGGATACTTCGTTCAGCTTTTTCGTCATGGAGTTCGCCGTTGCGGCTTTAATCTCGACTCGCGGCTGTTGGACTTCAGCCGGTTGCACCGTGGATACCTGGGTGTCGCGGGCCGCCAAATCGTCCGGCGTGGCAGCCGCGCCCCTTACACTTTTCGAACCCGCCCGCTTCGCGGCGGCTCCCGTCTCCGGTTTGGCGGACGCTTTCGCCGCCTTGGTCACACCAGCCGCCGCCGAAGCTCGAACAGCCGTCCTGCTTAGGGATTTCCCGGCGGCCGAAGCCGCACCGGCCCTGGCCTCGGACGCCTTGCGCACTGCTGGCTGCGCCGAGCCCTTGCCGGAGCCAGGGCCCTTGCCTTTGCCCGTTCCAGCCGTACCCACCGTCGCCTTTGCGCCTGTCGTCTTTGCCATCGCTTTTCTCGCCTCGCCTATGCTTGACCGCTTCTGCCAAGACTCCGCCAAGATCTCCGCCAAAAAATTCCTGAAAAATCAAACCGCTGGAAACCTTTTATTATAGCACGCGTCGCCAAACCCGGCCGTCAAAGACCGACTAAGCGTTTCATGTCAGCGCGCTGCCGGCCCAGTTCCGCATATTCCGCGATTTCCTCCGAGGTAAGCTGCGACTGACGCGAAAGACGCTCAAGCCGTTGACAGCAAGCGTCATAACGCATCTTCAGAATGGCTGCCTGGAGTTCTTCGCCCGCGATACGTTCGCGCTCGCGGTGTTGTTCAGCGGGATCAATGGCGGCATCTCGTTCCGGGCCCTGCAACAACAAATCTCGGACGTTTTCATCATAGTCCAGAATTTCGCGGAAAATTTCTTCGAAAGTCGCCGCGTTCGCACCCGTACGCAACAGATCCGAAAGCAGCCGGAATTCAGCCGCATCGCCCAGCGCACGGGCATGCGTCGTCACCTCCGCGAATAATTCGCCGTGTGATTGTGCAAGCAGGCTTTCCTCGCTTTCGTCGTCGAGCAGCGCAACGATACGCGGATACATCACCAAATTGCGCAACGCACGCTGCTCGATTCCCGTGACGCGCCGCCGATCCTTGCGTGGCGGCGCCGGCCGCGCAGCAGCCACAATTCGGGCGTCGACGTCGCACAGTGCGGCCACTTCGTCGAACGGCACGTCGAGCCGGCTCGCGAACATGTGCATGATCTGCGCGCGCAACGCATTGGCCGGCAGCGCCTGCAGCAACGGCTTCGCATCGAAGAGCGCCCGGGCGCGGCCCTCGGGCGTATCGAGTTCCTTACCCGCCAGCACCTCGCTCAGCATGAACTGCGAAAGCGGCATCGCGCGCTCGATCTGCTCGGCGAATGCGTCTTGGCCGAATTCGCGCACGTAGCTATCGGGGTCATGCTCGGCCGGCAAAAACAAGAAACGGATCGTCCGGTTATCGGCCGCGTGCGGCAAGCAGGCATCCAGCGCGCGCCGCGCCGCACGCCGCCCCGCCGCATCGCCGTCGAAGCTGAAAATCACCGTATCGGTCTGGCGCAGCAGCTTTTGAACGTGGACCGGCGTACAGGCCGTGCCGAGCGTTGCGACGGCGTTCGGAAAACCCAGTTGCGCGAGCGCCACGACATCCATGTACCCTTCCACGACGAGCACCGAATGCGCCTCGCGGATGGCAAGTCGCGCCTCGAAAAGGCCGTAAAGCTCGCTGCCTTTACTAAATAGTGGCGTTTCCGGCGAATTCAAATATTTCGGTTCGCCAGAGTCCAGCACGCGGCCGCCAAAACCTATCACCTGTCCCTTTACGTTGCGAATCGGAAACATGATGCGCTCGCGAAACCGGTCGTAGCGGCGCGGCTGCCCTTGCGCATCAAGCTTTTCGCTCACGATCACGAGCCCGGCCTCGGCCAGCGCCTCATTGCGGTAATCGGGAAACACCGCTTCGAGGTTTTGCCAGCCGTCCGGTGCAAAGCCCAGACCAAAGCGCGCCGCGATCTCGCCGGTCAAGCCCCGATTTTTCAGGTACTGGATTGCCTCGGGTGCGCCGCGCAGTGCTTTGCGGTAATACTCGCAGGCCGCTTGCATGATATCGGTGAGCGCGGCTGCAGCCTTGAAATCGGCAGGGCCGCGCTCGGCGCCAGAGCCGCCGCCGACTGCCCGCATCGACGAGGGCTCCTGCGGCACCGTCAGACCGACCGATTGCGCCAAATCGCCCACGGCCTCGGGAAAACCAAGGCCCGCATGCTCCATCAGAAAGCCGATTGCCGTGCCGTGCGCACCGCAGCCGAAGCAATGGTAAAACTGTTTGGTCGGGCTGACCGTGAACGACGGACTCTTCTCGTTGTGAAACGGGCAAAGCCCCATGAAATTCGCTCCGCCCTTTTTCAGCTGGACGTACTTGCCCACCACATCGACTATATCGACGCGGTTCAGCAGGTCCTGAAGGAACGAATGCGGGATCACAAGGCGTACGTAAGGGCGCCGTGCCGCAGCGCAATGCCTGCGGCACGCAACCCTTTCCTCTGGTTATTTGGCCAACGCGGTTTTCACCAGCGCGGATACAGCCGTCATGTCGGCCCGGCCAGCAAGCTTGCCCTTGAGCACGCCCATCACTTTGCCCATATCCTGCGGCCCCGCCGCACCGGTTTGGGTGACGGCAGCCTGAACCTCGGCAGCAACCTCGGCCTCCGATAACTGCGCCGGCATATAGTCTGCAAGCACCGCGACTTCGGCCGTTTCCTGCTCCACGAGGTCAGCCCGACCAGCGGCCTGGAACTGACTGATCGAGTCTTTGCGCTGCTTGATCATCTTGTCGATCACCGCGGTAATGCTCGCGTCGTCGAGCGTGATGCGCTCGTCGACCTCGCGCTGCTTGATCGCCGCAAGCAGCAAGCGGATCGTAGCCAAGCGGCCCGTTTCGCGCGCTCGCATCGCGGCCTTCATGTCGTCGTTGATCCGATCCTTCAAGCTCATCGTTCACCCAGGTGGATTGAAAGTGGGGGAGGCGCCGCTACTTAGCCACTACACAACTACGTAGCTGCAGCGTTACGCTTTGCGTGTTGCGGAGCACAAAAACCCGCTTGGGACCCTTCCTCAAGCGGGTTTTTGCGCGTCTTTTTTCGTAAAGAATGACTAACGCAAGCGCAGCGCTTGCAGCGCCGCGAAATTCAATCTCAGTTAGTGTCAGTACAGCTTCTTCGGTAGCATCTGGCCGCGAAGCCGCTTGAAATGGCGTTTGACAGCCGCCGCCTTCTTTCGTTTGCGTTCAGCCGTCGGTTTTTCATAAAACTCGCGCGCCCGCAACTCAGTGAGAAGTCCGTTCTTCTCGATCGTGCGCTTAAAGCGGCGCATCGCAACTTCGAATGGCTCGTTTTCCTTAAGGCGGATAATCGTCATGCTTCCAAAACGGAAATATCACAAAGGTTCGGGAGTATAGCAGACGTTCGGCATAAATACACTTCGATTGCTGAGCACGGTTGTCCTGTGCGGCGCGCTAGCTTGGGCGGTGCTGGTTGAAGAGACGAGCAAAGAGTTCGTCGCTTTGCGGCTTGCCACATGCCTCGATGGCCTCGCAAAGTCGTCGATGGCGGTCTTCGTGGCCGGTGGCCTGGATAGTGGGGAATACGTCAATTAGGCTTTTCAACACGGCACTCGGTTCACCGCTGCGAGTCGCGTATTCGAGAATCTTGTCGAAAGCGGGACCTTGTTCATTGAGCGCAAGCTTGCCGCACATAGAGGCAAAGCCAGCCAGCGTGGGGGCGTGCATTTCACGTTGGTGACCTTGTTCCAAGAGGTGGAGCAAGAAGTAGAAGTTCTTGGTCTCATCGCCCATATCCGAGAGACCTTCCTTGCACGCATCGAGATAGGGACCGAATCGGTCGATTACGCGCGGCAAAACCGAACGTCCGAGCGTTTCGCTCTCCTCGTAGCCGGACGCGGCCATGAGAAGCAGAAACGAGCCGAGTTCGTCGCGATGCTCAAGCGCGCCGAGATTCGATGCCATCGCGTTCAACATCGGTGCACGCTCGCCTTTTTTGATTTCCTCCATTTTGCCGGTGAGGGCGAGGAACAGATTGTGGGCTGCCGGCTGAGGCATGTCTTTCGCGACGTGAAACAGCGCATTGGTTAGCGCCTCCAGATGCTGAGGCGGTAGCGGCGGTTCCACCATCAACCCCGCCAAATAAAGGTAACGGCTCGGCACTTCGTCGTTTACGGGCAAGTGCGGCACCAATTCGGCAAACGCTGCGGTCGCTTCGGCGTAGCGCTCGAAATCGGGCTGATGGGAACTGTTCAATGCGTCCGTGGCGCCGCTCACCAACTGGATAAAGGCGTCTATCTTCTCCGAATCCGTCCAGCTGTTGGGGTCTTTGAGCAATGTGGTGACGCGTTTTGCCGTTGCGGCGAGCAGCGCGGGTTTGTCCTGTTCCGGCGCTCTGGAAATTTTATTGACGACGCTTTCTAACGCATATGAGTCGTATATCGCGTCGATCATACGGTTCACCAGAGGGATCCTCGGCGACAATCCGCCCGTGTTTCGCGACGGCTGAGGCGATCCAGATGAATTATGGACAATCACGTTTCCGCCCATCGCAGCGAAGACCGTGCTGCCGCCGGTGGCCGTGACGGACATGCTGCTGCCATCTCTGGACACAACAACCTCTGCATCCGGCGGCGCGCCGCTGCGACCCTGGCGCGGTGATGACCGGAACCCGCCGAACTGGTCTTGCTGCGGCTGCCGCGTCGGGCGCGGCGGCGCTTTATCGTCAGCGGCTGGGGATGGATCGTCGTCGCGCGGTGCGCCAGAGGCGCCGGAAATCGGAGGAATGGACACTATTCATTTCCGGTTGAACTGATGGATCGGACTATGCGCTTTGTCCTGGACGGTCCAACTGGAACTGACGAAGCTTCGTTTTGCCATCCGAAGAAAGGCCTCGCCGGTCGATCCAGAGCCGGTCTACGCAAAATCAGCCGCGGCCTGCCCCGCGGCGACACCGGATGCCCACGCCCATTGGAAGTTGTAACCGCCCAACCAGCCGGTGACATCCACAGCCTCGCCGATGAAGTAAAGACCCGCGACACGCTCGCTCATCATGGTGGCCGACGACAGCTCGCGCGTGTCAACGCCGCCCTTCGTGACCTCGGCTTTGCGGTATCCCTCTGTGCCGCTTGGCGTTAGCGTCCAATGCGAAAATGCCTCGCCGATGCGACGCAGCGTTTTATCGGACAGTTCCGCCAGACGCGCCTGCGCACTCACACCGTTCGTATCAAGCCAGGCATGCCCGAGCCGTGCAGGCATCCATTCGGCCAGCAGGTTGCCGATCTGGCGCCGGTCAGTGGTCTTGGCCCCCAGCAGCTCGCCTGCCGGATCCCGTCCGGGCAGCAAATCGATTCGTATCGGCTCCCCGGCGCTCCAATAGCTCGAAATCTGCAGCACACCTGGCCCTGACAAACCGCGATGCGTAAAAAGGAGATCTTCGAGAAACACGCCTTCCGCCCTCTTCGGGCCTGCACCGAGCTCGACCGGTAACGAGACGCCGGACAACGCGGCGAACGGTGCCCATCGGTCTTCGGAAAACGTCAGCGGCACCAGCGCGGGCCGCATTTCGATAAGCTTGTGACCGAACTGCTTGGCGATGCGGTACGCAAAATCAGTCGCCCCGATCTTCGGAATCGAAAGCCCCCCTGTGGCGATAACGAGCGAACGCGCAGCGATCACCCCTGCGCTCGTATCGATCGAAAAACCGCTACCGTCGGTATGACGCACGGCGGCGACCAAGACCGGGCGCCGCCAAACCACCGCCCCGGCATCGCATTCGGCTTTGAGCATGTCGATGACCGCTTCGCTCGAATGGTCGCAAAACAATTGCCCGCGGTGCTTTTCATGCCATGTCACGCGGTGCGACTTGAGCAGCGCCAGAAAATCACGCGGCGTATAGCGCGCCAGCGCCGAGCGGCAAAAATGCGGATTGGCGGACAGGAAATTGGCCGGACCTGCGTGAAGATTCGTGAAATTGCACCGGCCGCCGCCCGAAATGCGGATTTTCTCGGCGAGCCGCGCGGCATGATCGATCAACACGACCCGCCGTCCGCGTTGGCCAGCCACCGCCGCACACATCATCCCGGCCGCGCCGGCGCCGATTACCGCGATATCGTAGGATTCCATGGCGCGCATTTTACCTGTCGTGTACGGTATATCGAGGCCGGCTGTTATACTTTTGTGTTTCCCTCCGTTTCAGGCTCGCGGCGCGTACCGCCTCCCTCCTTGCAACATGCTCGTTCTCGGCATCGAAAGCTCTTGCGACGAAACTGGCCTCGCGCTCTACGACACTGAACGCGGGCTGCTCGCGCACGCTTTGCACTCGCAAATCGCGATGCATCGCGAATATGGCGGCGTGGTGCCCGAACTTGCCTCGCGCGATCATATTCGCCGCACCTTGCCGCTACTGGAAGACGTGTTGGCGCGCGCCGGTACGACGAGCGCCGATATCGACGCCATCGCCTTCACGCAAGGGCCCGGCCTTGCCGGCGCACTGCTCGTCGGCGCAAGCATCGCCAACGCGCTCGCAATGGCGTGGGGCAAGCCCACCATCGGCATTCATCATCTCGAAGGCCATTTGCTTTCGCCGTTGCTCGTGCCGGCCCCGCCGCCGTTTCCGTTCGTCGCGTTGCTCGTCTCCGGAGGCCATACGCAGTTGATGCGCGTCGCCGATGTGGGCATCTACGAAACGCTCGGCGAAACGCTCGATGACGCCGCCGGCGAAGCATTCGACAAAACCGCCAAGCTGCTCGGGCTGAGCTACCCGGGCGGCCCCGAAGTCTCGCGCCTTGCCGAATTCGGTGTGCCGGGAGCCGTCGCGCTGCCACGGCCGATGCTGCATTCGGGCGATCTCGATTTCAGTTTCAGCGGATTGAAAACGGCCGTGCTGACGCAAACGAAAAAGCTCGGAGAGAATGTTTGCGAGCAGGCCAAGGCCGACCTGGCCCGCGGCTTTGTCGATGCCGCCGTCGACGTGCTCGTCGCGAAGTCACTCGCGGCACTGAAAAAGACAAAGATGAAACGGCTGGTTGTCGCAGGCGGTGTGGGTGCAAACCGGCAGCTGCGCGAAGCCCTTTCCGCGGCCGCCCAAAAACGGGGCTACGAGGTGCATTACCCCGATCTCTCGTTTTGTACCGACAACGGCGCGATGATCGCGCTTGCCGGCGCATTGCGGCTAGCGCGATGGCCCGCGCAGGCCAGCCGCGACTACGCCTTTACCGTCAAGCCGCGCTGGGATTTGTCGTCGTTGCCGCAATAGAGCTGGAACAGGCCGCCGTCAAAAAAAAGCGGCTCAGCGCGACGCACGCTTGTCATGCTCGATCACAGCGTAAGCGCTGTGATTGTGGATCGACTCGAAATTCTCGGCTTCAAGCGAATACGCGAGCACCCGCTCGTCCGCATTCAATCGCTGGGCGACATCGCGCACGAGATCTTCGACGAACTTGGGATTCTCATAAGCGCGTTCGGTCACGAACTTTTCGTCGGGACGCTTGAGCAGCCCCCATAGTTCGCACGACGCTTCCTCTTCAGCAATCCGAATCAGTTCCGCAGCCGACAACTCCCCCGCCAATTCCGCGCGAATCGTCACGTGCGAGCGCTGGTTGTGCGCGCCGTACTGCGAGATTTCCTTCGAGCAAGGGCAAAGGCTGGTCACCGGAACAAGCACTTGCAGGAACGTATGCAGCGTGTTGTCGCGCATTTCGCCCGTCATCGTGACTTCGTAATCAAGCAGGCTCGATACGCCCGACACGGGCGCTGTCTTGTTGATGAAATAAGGAAACGACACCTCGATGCGCCCGGCAGCGGCCTCGAGCTTGTGCAGCATCGCCGACAACAGCGTCCGAAATGCTGCCGAATCCAACGGCGCGTTCATCTCATCGAGCAACGCCACAAAGCGCGACATATGCGTGCCTTTCTGATCGGCCGGCAAATGAACGTCGAGATTCCACCTGCCGATCGTTGCCTGCACTTCGCCATTCGCGGCACGCACGCTCAACGGATAACGCACGCCCTTCACCCCCACTCGCTGAATCGGGATTTGGCGGATATCGACGGAGCTTTGCACGTCGGGCATTACGAAGGCTTCATTCATCTGATTCATCGTTGTTCTGTCCTGAAAGGGCGCACTGCCAGACAAGCTCCGTCGCTGGACCCGGCACAGGAGATCCAGCCTATAACGAAACATGGGCCGTTCAAGGCCCATGCATGCATACGGAAAGCACAGCAGTCGCGAAAGCGACTGCTGCAGCCACCGACCGTCAAGCGACGCGCTGCGCCAATTTGGCAGCCGCCGGCCCGATGAACCGCGCGCGGATCGACTTTTCGATCCCCGCGCCGTCGAGGCCGCACTCCGCCAAAAGTTTCGAAGGGTCGCCGTGATCGATGAAGCTGTCGGGAAGGCCCAATTGTAGTACGGGCAGAACAACCCCGTTCGCAAGGAGGGATTCGACGCAAGCCGAACCGGCCCCCGCCATCACGCACCCTTCCTCCACCGTCACAAGCATGTCGTGCGTTTGAGCGAGTTCGAGCAGAAGCTCGGCGTCGATCGGCTTCACGAAACGCATGTTGGCCACCGTTGCGTCGAGTGCAGCTGCCGCGACAAGCGACGGCGCCACCATCGTGCCGAATGCAAGAATGGCGATTCGGCTGCCCTTTGCAGCCGTGGACTGTCGACGGATTTCCCCGCGCCCGACCGGCAGCGCGGTCATTTGCTTGACCGTCGCCACGCCGGCCCCCGCGCCGCGCGGATAACGCACCGCCGTCGGATTGGACTGCTGCAGCGCCGTGTACAACATCTGGCGACATTCGTTTTCGTCCGACGGCGCCATCACCGTCATGTTCGGAATGCAGCGCAAGAAGGCGAAATCGTACGCCCCTGCGTGTGTTGCGCCGTCCGCGCCAACCAGGCCCGCCCGATCGATGGCGAATACCACCGGCAGATTTTGCAGCGCGACGTCGTGGATCAACTGGTCATATCCGCGCTGCAAGAACGTCGAATAAATCGCGACGACCGGTTTCATGCCCTCGACCGCCAAGCCGCCCGCAAACGTGACCGCATGCTGCTCGGCAATGCCGACATCGAAGTAGCGATCGCGGAAGCGTTTTTCGAATTCGACGAGCCCGGAGCCCTCGCGCATCGCGGGCGTAACGCCGACCACGCGCGAGTCCAGTTCCGCCGCATCGCAAAGCCATTCACCGAAAACTTGCGTGTACGTCTTCTTGCTCGGCGCGCTAGACGGTTTGATGCCTTCGGCCGGATTGAATTTGCCGGGGCCGTGATAAAGCACCGGATCGGCTTCAGCAAGCTTGTACCCTTGGCCCTTTTTCGTCACCACATGCAAGAACTGCGGGCCGCGCAGTTCGCGGATATTTTGCAGCGTGGGAATCAGCGAATCGAGGTCATGCCCATCGATCGGCCCGATATAGTTGAAACCGAACTCTTCGAACAGCGTCGCGGGTACGACCATGCCTTTCGCGTGCTCTTCGAGCTTGCGGGCGAGTTCGAGCATCGGCGGCGCCACGCGCAGCACACGTTCGACCCCCGCGCGCGCCGCTGCGTAAAAACGACCCGACATCAGCCGTGCAAGATGCCGATTCAACGCACCGACCGGCGGCGAGATCGACATATCGTTGTCGTTCAGGATGACGAGGAACGGCAAGTCGTCGCACACGCCGGCATTGTTCATTGCCTCGAACGCCATGCCAGCGGTCATCGCGCCATCGCCGATCACGGCGATCGAGAACCGATCCTGGCCTTCCAGCTTGCTCCCGATGGCCATGCCCAGCGCCGCCGAGATCGAGGTGCTCGAGTGCGCCGTGCCGAATGTGTCGTATTCCGACTCTACGCGGCGCGGAAAACCCGAAATGCCGCCACGCTGGCGCAGCGTATGCATCCGCTCGCGTCGGCCCGTCAGGATTTTGTGCGGATACGTTTGGTGGCCGACGTCCCAGACGATGCGATCGTTCGGCGTGTCGAATACGTAATGCAGGGCGATCGTCAGTTCGACCGTGCCGAGGTTCGACGACAAGTGCCCGCCCGTCTGCGAGACGCTGTCGAGCACGAACGCACGCAGCTCGTCGGCGAGCGGTTTAAGTTGACGACGGTCGAGGCGGCGTAAATCCGCCGGTGCGTCGATGGTTTTAAGCAAGTCGTACATCGTCGTTCCATTGTAGGAAAACTTACGCGCCCGCATTTTTCTCGCGCACCCCGTAGCACCTTGCGCGCGGCAGCGGGCTTCGCGTTCAACTCACCCGGTTCACAACCAGGTCGGCAAGTTCGGCCAGACGCTGCGCGCGCCCCCCGAAATGCGCAAGCGCATCATGTGCGTCGCGGCGCAACTGAGCCGCCAGCGCCCGCGACGCATCGAGTCCGATAATCGACACGTAGGTCGGCTTGCCGTCCTTCGCGTCCTTGCCGGCCGTCTTGCCCAGCGTGGCGGAGTCCGTCGTGACGTCGAGGATGTCGTCCACCACCTGGAAAGCAAGGCCCACGGCGGCGGCATAAGCGTCGAGCGCACGCATCGCATCGGCGTTGGGCGCCGCGCCAGCCAGCGCCCCCATCCGCACCGAAGCACGCAACAGCGCGCCCGTCTTCATGCGGTGCATCGTCTCGAGCTGAGGGCGCGACAACGTCAGGCCCACGCTCGCCAGATCAATAGCCTGCCCACCCGCCATGCCGAGCGACCCGCTGGCAAGCGCCAGCTCCCGCACGAGCGCGGCCTGGGCGCGCGCATCAAGCGCGGAATCGTCCGTCAGCGCAACGAACGCCTGCGATTGGAGCGCGTCGCCAACAAGCAACGCAGTGGGCTCGTCATACTGAACGTGCACGGTTGGCTTGCCGCGCCGCAGCGCGTCGTCGTCCATGCAGGGCATGTCGTCATGCACCAGCGAATAGACGTGAATCATTTCGAGCGCGGCCGATGCGGCCTCGAGCGCCGATGCGCGCGCACCCGTCAATTCGCCCGCCGCATGCACGAGCAGCGGCCGCACCCGCTTGCCGCCGCCGAGCGCCGCATAGCGCATCGCTTCGTGCAGCCGCGCGGGGGCCGTTTCGGCCTCTGGCAGGTATCGCGCGAGCGCCGCTTCGACGCGTGCGAGAACCGCGCGCATCCATTCGTCAAAAGTCATAGGTCGTCTCCGCCCTCGGCGGCAGGGGTGTCGGCAGGCAGCGGCTTTAGCGTTTCGCCATCGAGAACACGCACTTGCTGCTCCACCTTCTCTAACTGTTGCTGACAGTAAGCCACGAGAGCCGCCCCGCGCCGATAGGCTGCAAGCGACGCTTCGAGGCTCAGGGTGCCACCCTCCATGCGCGCGACCAACTGCTCCAACTCCGCCACCGCCGCCTCGTAGTTGCCAGGCAGCGGGGCACCGTTGTGCTGATCTGCGTGCTGGCCTCCGTGCGAGCTGCTATCGGCAGGCGCAGCGGTGTCTTGCGGTGTGGATTTCGCCATCGAGATCGGGTGAATTAAAAACAAGTCGGACATTCTACGGCAAAAGCACCAAGTCCGACCCATCCAGCACCGTAGTGAACGAAGACCGTGCCCTTGCGGCAACGGTTTTCGGCACGCGAAGTGCTGCGATCCAATGCGGGCGTCGGCCGACATAACTTGACTGTTGCGTGTCGCGCGGCCTCGATCCGTCATATCAAAACCGTCGGCCGATGCGCGCGATGCAGCAGCGGAACTCGGCGGATTCGGCGGACGAAATGCAGCCGCCGCCGAATTTGTGCTCGGTTTTTACGAGAATCATGGACTTAGCTGTGCCCCAAGAAGAACGGAACGGGTATAATCGCGGGCTTCCCAAATCGAATCTTCGATGGTTGGGTTGTTCACTGCTTTCACGTCTTCATCGGGAGTGGGAATGTCCAATCTGAGCAATGCATTGCAGCTAAAGGCCATTTCCAGCCAGCTGCCTGTCACGGCTTACTTTGACGAAGCGCTTCTCGCGCGCGAACTGGAATTTCTTTTCAAGAAGGGACCTCGTTACATCGGGCACGAATTGATGGTGCCCGAGGCGGGAAATTATTTTGCGCTGCCGGGCGAGAACGAAGGCCGCGTGCTGGTGCGCAACCAGCGCTCGCAAGTCGAGCTGCTGTCGAACGTTTGCAGGCATCGGCAAGCCATCATGCTCAATGGTCGCGGCCGAGCCGACAACATCGTCTGTCCGCTGCACCGCTGGACGTACAACCTCGACGGCGAATTGCTCGGCGCACCGCATTTTGCCGACAACCCCTGCCTCAATCTGGGCGCCTCGCCGCTGCAGAACTGGCACGGGCTGCTCTTCGAGGCCGCGGGGCGCGAGGTTGCCGAAGATCTCGCCAACCTCGGCACGCGCCATCATTTCGATTTTTCGGACTACATGTTCGATCACGTCGAAGTGCATGAGTGCAATTACAACTGGAAGACCTTCATCGAGGTCTATCTGGAGGACTACCACGTGGTGCCGTTCCATCCGGGGCTCGGCAGCTTCGTCAATTGCGACGATCTCACGTGGGAGTTCGGCCACTGGTACAGCGTGCAGAAAGTCGGCGTGCATGCCGGACTCGCGAACGCGGGCAGCCCCGTGTACCGCAAGTGGCACGACGAGGTGCTGCGCGTGCGCGACGGCAGCGTGCCGGAGTGCGGCGCGATCTGGATGGTCTATTACCCGGGCCTGATGATCGAGTGGTATCCCCATGTGCTCGTAGTGTCGTGGCTCATTCCCCGCGGCACGCGTAAAACGACGAACATCGTCGAGTTTTATTACCCGGAGGAATTCGCGCTGTTTGAACGCGAATTTGTCGAAGCGGAACGTGCGGCGTATATGGAAACCGCCCGCGAGGATGACGAAATTGCTGAGCGAATGGACGCAGGCCGTCTGGCGCTGATGCAGCGCGGCGAATCCCAGGTCGGGCCATATCAAAGCCCGATGGAAGACGGCATGCAGCACTTTCACGAGTTCTTGCGCCGCGAGCTCGGCAAGCTCTGAGCAATCGGCGGCCGGCAAGGCGGGCAAGGGGGCGCCATCCTCCTTGCCCGCCTTTTTGTCTAGACTGGAAGCAGCGCTGTTTGAAGCGAAGTTCGTCGCCCACAAGGACCATCATGCCGCACACTCATTACACGACGCTGATTCTGGCCACCAATCTCGCCGAGCGTCTCGCGAATGCGCCTGAAAGCGTGCTCGTCTTCGATTGCAGTTTCGATCTGACCAACCCGGACGCAGGCGAGCAGGCCTATGCGTCAGGTCATATCCCCGGCGCGCATTATCTTCATCTCGAACGCGACCTTTCCGGCCCAAAGACGGGAAAGAACGGACGGCACCCGCTGCCCGATCGCGCCGGGCTCGTCAGCAAACTCGCGTCGCACGGGCTCATGCAAGGCCAGCAAGTCGTGGCCTATGACGCGCATGGCGGTGCTTACGCCGCCCGGCTCTGGTGGTTGCTGCGCTGGCTCGGTCACGATTCCGTTGCCCTGCTCGACGGTGGCATGCAGGCATGGCAGGCGGCCGGGTATGCGCTCGATACCGCCACGCCGGCCGCCCAGCGGGGCGACTTCAAGGCGGCGGCGCCGCTTGCCGTGACGGTCGATGCACATGCGCTGGAGCAAAATCTTGCTACGCACGACAAGCTTGTCGTCGATGCGAGGTCGCCGGACCGCTATCGCGGCGAGAACGAAACGCTCGACCCGGTGGCGGGGCATATCCCCGGAGCCGTGAACCGCTTCTTCAAAGACAATCTCACCGCAGACGGCCGCTTCAAGCCGGCCCATACGCTACGTGACGAGTTCAAGGCGGTTGTCGGCGCCACCTCGCCCGAGCACGTGGTCCTGCAGTGCGGCTCGGGCGTGACGGCCTGCCATAACGCGCTCGCGATGGAAGTCGCGGGCCTGCACGGCGCCGCGCTTTATCCCGGGTCGTGGAGCGAATGGTGCGCCGAGCCCACGCGGCCCGTTGCAACCGGACCCAATCCCAATCCTTGACCACCTGCTCGCTCTGAACGCGTCGTCAGCGGCAACCGGCCCTGCTACTACGCCACGCCGTGCTCTTTGAACCAAGCGAGCGCGCGGCGCCAGCCGTCTTCGGCGTCGGCCTTGCGATAGCTGGGCCGATAGTCGGCGAAAAACGCATGGCCGGCGTCGGGATAGACGACGAATTTCGAACCGCGCGCCACCTGCGGCCCCTTCGCTACCAAGGTCTTCATCTGCTCGAGCGTGTCCTGCGGAATGCTCGTGTCTTGCTGGCCGTACAGACCCAGCACGGGCGCATGCAGATCGGCCACGCGATCGATCGGGTTGCTCGGCGTGGTTTCGCCATGCGGCCCGGCAACTCGCCCGTAAAACGCAACCGCGGCTTTCAGATGCGTGTTGTGCTCGGCGAAAAGCCAGGCCTGCCGCCCGCCCCAACAAAAACCGACCACGCCTAGACGCGCCAGATCCCCGCCGTGTTCGCCAGCCCATTTCACGGCGGCATCGAGATCGGCCATGACCGATTCATCCGGTACTTTGCTGACGATTGCGTCATTGAGTTGCTGGATTGACGGATAGACCGCCGGATTGCCTTGGCGCGAATAAAGTTCCGGCGCAATCGCCAGATAGCCAAGTTTGGCAAAGCGCCGGCAGACGTCGGCGATATGCTCGTGCACGCCGAAAATCTCATGGATCACGATGATTACCGGCAAATGATGTTTGCCGCTTGGCTGCGCGCGATAGGCCTTCACTTGTGTGCCTTGCGACGCAAACGCGATCTCGCCAGCCTCGAGGCCTGCGCTGTCGGTATGAATGGTCTGCGCCGAAACAGGCAAGACGGCGGCCGCAAAACCGCTGCCGATCGCAGCCTTCAAGAAGCGGCGGCGATCGAATGGCACTTGCGGGATCAGGCTATCGACATCGGGGCTCAGCATCGTGTTCGCTCCTTAGCAGGTTGGACTGCGGCGGCGACCGTCTCTCAATGCAGTTTCACGCGCGGCAACGTGGTGCGCCGCAGCCAATGCGCGACGGTATCGAGCATCATGCGCGGGTAGCCGTGCAATGCGGCAATGTGCAGCCGATACAACGACATGTACATGAAACGCGCGAACAAACCTTCGACGAGCATGCTACCGCCAATCACGCCGCCCATCAGGTTGCCGACCGCGCTGAAATGGCCGAGCGAGACCAGCGAACCGAAATCGCGATAGCGAAACTCCGGCAGCGGCCGCCCTTCGAGCCGGTTGCCCAGCGCTCGCAGCAAGAAACTCGCTTGCTGATGCGCCGCCTGCGCGCGCGGCGGCACGTTGCGCTCGTTGCCCGGCCACGGGCAGGCCGCGCAATCGCCCAGCGCAAAGATATCGTCGTCGAGCTCGGTTTGCAACGTGCGTCGCACGGCCAGCTGGCCAAGCCGCGTAACGCCGAGCCCATCGAGGCTGCTCAGCACGGGCGGCGCCTTGATGCCTGCCGCCCAGACAGTCAAATCGGCTCGTACCGTGTTGCCGCTGGCCGTGCGCACGAGGCCGGGCGCCACCTCGGCCACCGTCTCGCCGATCATCAGTTTAACGCCGAGCTTGGTCAGCAACTCAGCCGTCGCAGTGGAGACGCGCTCTTGCAACGCGGGCAAAATGCGCGGCCCCGCTTCGATCAGCACGATGCCGATATCGTGCCGCGGGTCGAGCTTGTGTAAGCCGTAAGCAGACAGCACCTGCGCGGTATTGCGCAATTCAGCCGAGAGCTCGACCCCCGTGGCCCCACCGCCGACAATCGCCACTTGAACGCGCGGTTCGGTCCCGGGTGAACTGCCGGGGCCGCTTTCGACGGCCTCATGCTGCTGATGCTCAGCCCGGATGCAAGCGGCGATGAGCCGTTTGCGAAACCGCTCGGCCTGCGCGACGGTGTCGAGTGCCATCGAATGCTGCTCCGCGCCCTGCACGCCGAAGAAATGGGTCGTGCTGCCGATGGCGATGACGAGCGTGTCGTAGTGAAGTTCGCGTTGCGGCAAGAGTTCTGCGCCGTCTTCGTCGCCGACCGGCCCGAGCGTGATGCGCTTGGCCGCCCGATCGAGCCCGATCAGATCGCCCTGATGAAACTCGAAGCCGTGCCAGCGTGCCTGAGCCGCATATTCGAGTTCTTGCGTGAACGGGTCCATGCTGCCCGCCGCGACTTCGTGCAACAGGGGCTTCCAGATGTGCGTCGGATAACGATCGACGAGCGTGACGAGCGCACGCGGTTCGCCGTTTCGCCGCGACCGGCCATAACGGTCACCCAGCCGCGTGGCAAGTTCGAGCCCCCCTGCCCCTCCCCCGACGACAATGAAACGATGCATGCTGGTTCTCCGTATCTGCCGTTGTTGATTCTTTTCGCAAACGTATCGGGCGAGTTCAGCGCATCAATGCGCTTCCTCCCAGTTGATGCCGGCACCGACTTCCGCAACGAGCGGCACCTTCAGTTCAGCCACGGTGCACATCAACCGCGGCAGCTGCTCGCGTATCGTCGATAGTTCGTCATCAGGCACCTCGAGTACGAGTTCGTCATGGACTTGCATGATCATGCGGCTCGCGGAGCGCTCGCGCTCGAGCCACCCCTGCACTGCGATCATCGACATCTTGATCAGATCGGCGGCAGTGCCTTGCATCGGCGCGTTGATCGCCGCACGCTCGGCAGCCTGCCGGCGCGGCCCGTTGCCGCCGTTGATTTCCGGCAGCCACAAACGCCGTCCGAAAGCCGTTTCGACGTAGCCCTTTTGCTTCGCGCTCGCCCGCGTGTCGTCCATATAGCGCGCCACACCAGGATAGCGGGCAAAGTAGCGATCGATATAGAGCTTCGCCGCATCGCGCGTGATACCGAGATTCGACGCAAGCCCGAACGAACTCATGCCATAGATCAACCCGAAATTGATGACCTTCGCAATGCGGCGTTGATCGTTCGTCACCTCGAGCGGCGTGACGCCGAAGACTTCGGCCGCGGTTGCGCGGTGAATGTCTTCCCCGAGCGCGAACGCACGCAACAGCGATTCATCGCCTGAGATATGCGCCATGATCCGCAGTTCGATTTGCGAATAATCGGCCGAAACAAGTTTGCTGCCCGGCGGCGCAATGAACGCTTCGCGGATGCGGCGGCCCTCGGCCGTGCGGACCGGAATGTTCTGCAGATTCGGATCGTTCGATGCGAGCCGTCCGGTGACGGCCACCGCCTGTGCGTAGTTCGTATGAACTCGCCCGGTCTTCGCGTTGACCATGCGCGGCAGCTTGTCGGTGTAGGTCGACTTCAGCTTCGACAACCCCCGGTGCTCGAGCAGCAGCTTCGGCAACGGATAATCCTCCGCCAGCTTTTGCAGCACTTCCTCGTCGGTCGACGGGGCGCCGCTCGGCGTCTTTTTGACGACAGGCAGTTGCAAGCGTTCGAAGAATATCTGGCCGATCTGCTTCGGGGACCCAAGATTGAACTCGCCGCCCGCAAGCGTATAGGCCTCGGCTTCGAGGTCGATCAGCCGCGCCGCGATCTCGTTGCTCTGCCGGCGCAGCCGCTCGCTGTCGATCAGCACACCGTTGCGCTCCATCTTGCGCAACACGCGCGCGGTAGGCATTTCGATGTCGCGGTACACGCGCATCAGGCCAGGCTCTGCTTCGATCTGCGGATACAGCGCCGTGTGCAACTGAAAGGTGATGTCGGCATCCTCGGCGGCATATTCGGCGGCCGCGGCGAGCGGCACCTCGTCGAAGCCGATCTGCTGCGCGCCTTTGCCCGCAACATCCTCGTATTTGATCGTCTTCGCACCGAGGTGGCGCATTGCGAGGCTATCCATGTCGTGCGTGCGGTGCGATTCGAGCACGTACGATTGCAGCAGCGTGTCATGCTCCACGCCATTCAATTCGATGCCGTAGTTCGCCAATACCTGTTCGTCGTATTTCAGATGCTGACCGAGCTTTTTCTTGTCGGCATCTTCGAGCCAACGCTTGAGCTTCGCCAACACTTCGTCGCGCGCAAGCTGCAGCGGAGCGTCGGGGCCGCGATGCGCAAGCGGAATGTAAGCGGCGCAGCTGGCGCCGACGGACAGCGAAATACCGACGATCTGCGCGACCATCGGGTCGAGGGAAGTGGTTTCGGTATCGAGCGAGGTAAGAGGTGCCGCGTCGATCCTCGCGAGCCAGGAGTCGAAATGCTCCCATGTCTGCACCGTTTCGTAGCAACGAGGCGCATCGACCGTCGGCGCGGGCGGCGTGGCGAGCAGCCCGCCCTCGGCAGGCTCGGCCGTCTGCGCTGCTTCCGCTTGCGCAATGAGGGCTTCGACTTCGCGCAGCCAGGTCTTCAGACCGTGACGCATGAAGAGTTCGCGTAACTCAAGCGGCGACTCGGGCCGTGCGGCGAGCGATGCCTCGATCGATTCCACGTGGTTCTTCAAATCGCAAGCCCGCTCGACCGTTACAAGCTTCTTGCCGAGCGGCAAAAAGTCGAGCGCGCGGCGCAGGTTCTCGCCGACCGCGCCTTTGATCTCCTCCGCGTGCGCGATGACGCCATCGAGCGTCTCGTACTGCGTGAGCCACTTGAGCGCCGTCTTGGGGCCGCATTTCTCGACGCCGGGCACGTTATCGACGGTGTCGCCAATCAGCGCGAGATAGTCGACGATCCGCTCGGGCGGCACGCCGAACTTCGCCAGCACGCCAGCGCGATCGAGCGTTTCGTTCGTCATGGTGTTGACGAGCGTGACGCGCTCGCTCACGAGCTGCGCCAGGTCCTTATCGCCCGTCGATACGATCACGTTCATACCATGCCGCTCGGCCTCGGCCGCCAGCGTGCCAATGACGTCGTCGGCTTCCACGCCGTCGACCATCAAGAGTGGCCAGCCAAGCGCACGCACGGCGAAATGGATCGGCTCGATTTGCTTGGCGAGATCCTCGGGCATCGGCGGGCGGTGGGCTTTGTATTCGGCGAACCAGTCGTCGCGAAACGTCTTGCCCTTGGCGTCGAACACGCACGCGCTATACTCTGCCGTGACTTCCTTGCGCATGCGCCGCAACATGTTGACTATTCCATAGAGCGCACCAGTCGGTTCGCCGTCGGGGCCGCGCAAGTCAGGCATCGCGTGGTAAGCCCGGTACAGATAGCTTGATCCATCGACCAACACGAGGGTCTTACCTTCCAGGTTCCGTTCTACAGGCATTATGAACAAGAGAAGAAAAGTGATTCCGAGTCTGCGATCGCTCGCAGATCAAGAGCGCGCGACAGCCAAAAAGGCCCGCGCATCGTGGCAGATGTTCACGATTATGGCAGAGTTCATCGAGGCTACCGAGTACCTCTCGGAGATCCGCCCGGCCGTCAGCATCTATGGCTCCGCCCGGCTCAAGCCCACTTCACCCTACTACAAGCTCGCCATGCAAATTGCTCGCAAGCTCTCCGACGCGGGCTTCGCCGTCATTTCCGGCGGCGGCCCGGGCATTATGGCCGCGGCCAACAAGGGCGCACACGCGGGCAAAGCGCCCTCGGTCGGGCTCAACATCGAGCTGCCGCACGAGCAGTCCGGCAATCAGTGGCAGGACATCTCGCTGCGCTTTCGGCACTTCTTCACGCGCAAGGTCACGTTCGTCAAAAACTCCGACGCCGTCATCGTGATGCCGGGCGGCTTCGGCACGCTCGACGAACTCGCCGAAGTCCTGACGCTGATCCAGACCAAGAAATCGCGCCATGTGCCGATCATCCTGGTGGGCGCCGAGTTCTGGAAGGGGCTGCTCGGCTGGTTTGAATCGGCGCTCGTGCCGATGGGCCTCATCAACCCCGAGGATATGAAGCTGATGCAGGTCATCGACAGTCCCGATCAAGTGCTCGAAGCCGTGCTCGGATTCTACGAAGACCGCGAAGAAGTCGAGCCGCAAACGGCAGCGAAGGCCGACGAAGACCGCATGTTTTATCTTTGAGCGGCAGCAGGCGGGCCGCGGACGTTCGCCGTCGAAGTCGGGGCTTCGGGCGCGGCCGGCTGGCCCCGCCGCTGCCCGCGTATAACGTGCGTGTCACGGTTTTTTCCTGAACGCACTCATGAGCGGCAACTTTGTTCGGCGCAGCGAATCTGCCACACCCGTTGACGGTGGGCCGTCTCTCAGTTTCACAAGTTCGCGGCCGGTGCCGGCGTTTCCCCTCACGGTGAGACCGCCGGAACATCCGCAACTCGCCGTGCTGCTTGCACCACGCGGCGAGCGCGATTCATTGCCGAAGCGCATCGAGCCGCGTGCACTGCAAGCCGCACTTATCGACGCTGCGGGCCGGGCGCACGACCTTGCCGACATCCGAGCTTGCGTCGGCCCGACATCAGGTTCGCCGACAGGAAAAACGATCGGCGATTTGCCGTCCGCTTTACAAGCAAACCCGCTCGCGAAAGTGGCGACCCGGCTCGCTTACGTCAAGCCGGAGCAACTTGCGGAAGCCTTCGAGGTTATTTCGGTACGGATGCGGTCGATACTCGACGAAAATCCTGCCGCCCCACTGCTTGCGCTGGCCGAAGCCGCACCATTCCTGCTATCGGAAATGCGGATGTCCGTACTCGACATGTCGAATACCGCACGGCACCAAGATGCCCTCAGCGAGGAAGACTATCTGACAGTCTTTCGCTTGCTTGCCATTTCCCATGCGTCACCATTGCGGGACGACGTTAGTCTCGACGAATCATTGGCACTCATTCGTTCGATCAAAGAGAACGCTGAGAGTGACGATGAATGGTTAGCACTGCCAATTATCGCGCGCAATATCATCAGCCGCGAGAACAGCACGGATCACCCAGGCGACGTTGATGTCGTGATGGACGCGACAGTCGAGGCGGGCCGCCGCGGGTTCGTTTATGCGCATGCATTCACGCTCGACGCGATTGCCGAAAGTATTTCGGCATTACCTCGCGGTGCGGCCAACGCGTCGTTGAACCGCGTCATGCATTGGATCGAATCCAACCCGAACGACGTCTTCTCGTTGACGCATTTTTTGCAAGGCCGCTGGTCGCGCGAGCAACAGGCCACGCTTTTCGATCGTTTATGTCCGGTCCAAGCGTGGTATCCGTATAACGCCAAAGCGTTAGCAAGCCTGATTCCGGGCATGGCGAGCGAACATCAGCTCGCGGCATTCAAATCGTTGGCGGATGCCATTTTTCCGGAGCGGTGGACGCAAGTCGAATGGATGGAAGTGAGCGATGCGCTCGAGCAGGTATTGTCGAATCTGAGAGTTATCGATTACGCGCCAGCACGAGAGGTCTTCGACGCACTCGGGAAAAGGCGATGGTGAAAGTCACTTCGGGCGGCGATGCAAGCCGGCCCGACCCCGTTCCCTCGGCCCAACCAGCAAATCGAAACGCAGCCGCTGATCACGGAGCATCGGCTGCGAGACTGAGCCTTTCCAAGTTCTCGGGCCTACCGCAGCGCGCCTGCGCAAAGACGCTCGACGCCGTGGTTGGTGCAGCGGTGCAAGTGCGTACGGTGCAAAAGCGCTTGCCCGTGCGCCGCTATGCTTCCAACAAAGCGCACTGGCTCGCCGAAGACATTTCACGCATGGGCGCTTCCAGACAACGTCGCAAACTCGACGAGGCAATGACATGGTTCGATCCGCGTACGCAGGGTGACTACCGTCGCGCCATTCGTCCCGAACATCAAGCCTATCTCCTTCAATTGCTGGCGGCGCAGATCAGCAACATGGCCGATCCTTGGCACGCGTTCGAGCAGATTCACCAAGCGGCGCAAAGGCTTGTGTGTATTTATAGCGAACCACACAGGCGCGTGCGGTCGTGGGATGTATGCGATTTGTGCCTGTTGCAACGAGAACTGGAAGAACAGGCTGCGCTTTTGAACGGTTGCGAACAACCCAATGCGCCAAATTTGGAAGTCTTCGACACCGAAACGATCCTGGCGGAGAAGATCGCGCAGCTTCCCGCGGCGGATCGGAAAAAAGCACAGGAAATCTCGTGGGTGAATTGGCGCACCGCACGTCGCTACTGAAACGACTGAAACTACTGAAACGCCACCTCCGCGAAGCTGCGCAGCTTGCGGCTGTGCAGCCGGTCCAGTCCGTTCATGCGCAACAGTTCCATCGCCTTCACGCCGATCTGCAGATGCTGGTCGACCTGCGCACGGTAGAACTGATCGGCCATGCCGGGCAGCTTGAGCTCACCATGCAGAGGTTTATCGGACACGCATAGCAGCGTTCCATACGGCACGCGAAAGCGAAAGCCGTTTGCGGCAATCGTCGCGCTTTCCATATCGAGCGCAACAGCGCGGCTTTGCGACAGCCGCTGCACAGGCTCGCGATGATCGCGCAACTCCCAGTTGCGGTTATCGACGCTCGCCACCGTTCCCGTGCGCATCACGCGTTTGAGTTCCGCGCCTTCGAGCTGCGTCACATGCGCGACCGCGCGCTCGAGCGCGACTTGAACCTCCGCCAACGCCGGGATGGGCACCCAAAGCGGCAGATCGGCATCCAGCACGTGATCCTCGCGGACATAACCGTGCGCGAGCACGTAGTCGCCCAGCCGCTGTGTGTTGCGCAAACCGGCGCAGTGACCCAGCATGATCCACGCATGCGGACGCAACACGGCGATGTGATCGGTGATCGTCTTCGCATTCGACGGACCCACGCCGATGTTGATCATCGTGATGCCGCTGCCATCGGCGCGCTTGAGGTGATAGGCCGGCATCTGCGGAAGACGCCCCGGCAGCACACCCTCGTCAGGCTGCTCGCCGAGATTGGCGTTGTAAGTGACGACGTCGCCCGGCTCGACGAACGACGTGTACTCGCTGCGGTAGGCGCGCAACTCTTCATCGTCGGTGTGCGACATCAACGTCCGGCCGAGCTTCGTAAATTCGTCGATGTAAAACTGGTAGTTGGTGTAGAGAACGTAATTCTGAAAATGTGTCGGCGATGTTGCCGTGTAGTGTCTCAGCCGATGCAACGAGAAGTCGACCCGCGGTGCGGTAAAAAGCGCAAGCGGATACGGCTCGCCGGGCTGCGGCTCGTATGTGCCGTTGACGATGCCGTCGTCGAGTTGCGCAAGATCGGGTGTATCGAACACGTCGCGCATCGCCATTAGCCGGTCGCGCCCGAGCTCGCCTTCGAGATGAATGCCTTCCGCAAAAGCAAAGTGGATCGGAATCGGATGTTGCGATACGCCCACTTCGATCGACACATGATGGTTCTTGGCCAGCAGCCGGAGCTGCTCGCGATAATAATTGCCGAACAGATCAGGCCGCGTGACCGTCGTCTCGTAGACGCCAGGACCTGCGACGAAACCATATGAGCGACGTGAATCGATGCGCGTGTTGACTTCCGTTTGCAGCCGCACGAACGGGTAGCAGGCCCGCACGCGTTCCGCGAACGGTTCGTTGCGTCGGTAGCGCGCAAAAGCGTCGCGCAAGAACGCGGTATTCGCCTCGTATATCGTGGACAGCCTCGCGACGGCATCGGCCGGCTCGGCGAAAGATTCAGTTGGGAAGTCGCTCGGGCGGATCGGGCCCGCATGCTGCTTGATATCGTTTTTCATCTTCGTTCGCCTCGTTCGATCCGACGACATTACCACGAACCGCATCGTGTCCGAGGGCCTTGCCGCACGCGGCCTGTGCGCCGCCGCATGCGCGCGCGAAAGATGCGTGTTGTCGCCGTGAAACGGGGCGCATTTGCTAGAATTGGGGGATTCCCTCGGAGAAAAATCATGAAGCCGTATGTTTTCGTCGCTGCTACCGTTGCCGCGCTTTTCGCGGTGTGCAACCTGGCTGCGGCGGCGCAGCCCGCCGTGGACGACGCGCAAGCGCATGCGCAGCGCCATGCCGCCAACGAAGCGGCCGGCCTGCCCGACCTCGATGCCATCAACCGCCCGGCAGCCGAGGTTTCGTCGAAAGTCGACGTGAACGTACCGCGCACGCCCAGCTACTACGAGAAGAGCAGGAACGGCACCGTCATCACCGAATACCGCGACAAGGGCAAGCCCGTCGAAATCGACGTCCGCTCGAATTTCGGCACCCATTATCAGATGAGCGCGTCGCCTGACACCTCGCCCAAGGTGCGCGACAACGGCCAGGCCAGCACGCGCTTGCCGTCAATCAATCTGCACTACTAACCGCCCGCCGCTTGAGCTCCACTGTGCGTTGCGCCGGTTGTCCCGGTTGTCCCGCTTCGCGCGGGGCAACCGGGCAGCATTGACAGAAACGCTTGCGGCAACGCGTTGCTGCCCTCGGCGGACATCCGCTTACCTGAATTCGAAGTCTCCCGCATGGCCGTATTTACCGTTGTCACCGAAACCGACCTCGCGCAGTGGATGCGTCATTACGATCTTGGCGAAGTCGTCGATTTCCGCGGCATTAGTTCCGGGATCGAAAACAGCAACTTCTTTTTGACGACCACGCAAGGCGAGTTCGTACTCACCGTGTTCGAGAAACTAACGGCCGAACAACTGCCGTTTTATCTCGACCTGATGCGGCATCTGGCATCGCACAGCGTGCCGGTGCCGGACCCGGTGCCGCGCGATGACGGCGCCCTGTTTGGTGGGTTGCACGGCAAGCCTGCCGCCATCGTCACGAAACTCGAGGGAGCGCCGCAATTGGCCCCCGGCGCGGAGCACTGTGCCGAAGTGGGCCACATGCTCGCGCGCATGCATTTGGCGGGCCGCGATTTCAAGCCGTTCCAGCCCAATTTGCGCAGCCTCTCATGGTGGCAGGAGACGGTGCCCGCCATCACGCCATTCGTGTCGCAACCGCAGCGCGCATTGCTGCTGGCGGAGCTCGCGCATCAAACCGCGTTCTTTGCATCGGCCGACTACGCGGCGCTGCCTGGCGGCCCGTGCCACGGCGATCTTTTTCGCGACAACGTGTTGTTTGCGCCCGCGGCACCGGGCACGGGGCACGAGGTAAGGCTCGGGGGCTTCTTCGACTTCTACTTCGCCGGCTGCGACAAATGGCTTTTCGATTTGGCGGTTACGGTCAACGACTGGTGCGTTGATCTGGGGAGCGGGCGGCTCGATACTGTGCGGCTCGAAGCGCTGTTGCGGGCGTATCAAACGGTGCGCCCATTTTCACCGGAAGAATGCCGGCACTGGAGCGATATGTTGCGCGCCGGCGCCTATCGCTTCTGGGTGTCGCGCCTTTACGACTTTCACTTGCCGCGTGCGGCAGCCATGCTGGAACCGCACGACCCGACTCATTTCGAACGCATCTTGCGGGAGCGCCTTCGTGGTGCGGCGCCGGACGCGTCACCTCTATGCACCTGATCGAAGTCCCCGCAAAAACCGGCTACGCCTGGTACCAGCAAGGTATTTGGCTCTTTCGCAGAAACCCGCTGGCATTTCTGACGATTTTTTTCACCTATCTGCTCGCGATGTGGCTCGTCTCGAACGTGCCGCTGGTCGGCGGCGTGCTGCCGCTCGTGTTTATTCCGGGCGTGGCGGTGGGGTTCATGGCGGCGTACCGCGATACGATTGCTGGCAAGCCCGTGCTGCCGACCATTCTGATCGACGGGTTCCGGTCTTATGGAAGATTGACTGCACGGCGGCTTATCGAACTCGGCGCCCTGTATATGGGCGCCATCGTGCTCGTATTCACGAGTTCGGCGCTCGTAGACGGCGGCACCTTGTTCAAGCTGATGCTGGGCTCCCCCGAAGGCGGGCCCGCCGCGCTCGCGGGAACCCACGTGCAATTGGCCGGGGCCGTGGCACTTGCTTGCTATATACCGGTCGCGATGCTTTTCTGGTTCGCGCCGGTGCTTGTCGCATGGCACGACGTGCCGCCGGTCAAGGCGCTGTTTTTCAGTCTCGTCAGTTGCTGGCGCAACCGTGGCGCGTTCATCGTCTACGCGTTGCTCTGGTTCGCCACACTGATGGCAGCCTCGACGATTATCACTTTGGCGATGATTTTGATCGGCGCGGGCGCTTTTTCGTTCGTCGTGCTGTTTCCAGCCACGCTCACGCTGACCACCATGCTCTACTGCTCGTTTTACGCAACTTACCGCGGATGCTTCGGCCTACAGGAGCCGGGCGAACCCACCGATTCGACTGCGCCGGGCTGATCCAGCCAACCCGCTACAAAACACTGACGCTTAGCGGTGGCTCAACCAAGCCGTGGACGCAACGGCTGCGTCGCGATCAAGCTTGCGCATGCGGTATTCGAGATCGTAAAGGTCCGTGGCTTCGGACAGATAGCTGTTGTCGTGCGCTTTCTTGCGCTCGTCGGCGGACATCGTCAGGAACAGAAACAAACGGCTGAGCAGGAACATGGTCACCTCACTAAGGGTTAGACGCTGGTTGATTCGCGCCTAGGTATTTACCCGCATTATAGGGAAAACCCTAGATTCGCGCCAGCGTGCCCTGAACTCGCCCGATGAGTGTGGCGTTTACGCGTCAGTTGAAGCTCGCGGCCCGGCGAGGCGCCGGTGCAGCGGCCTGCTCTCGGCGCTGGTAGCGGAAGAATTCCCAGATCAGCGCGCTCGCATCAGGCCCTTTGCGCGAGTGAAAGGCGATGGCGTCGTCGCCGCCCGCCCACGCGTGCCCGAGGCCGGGCACGCGGCACAGCCGCACCACACGGCGCCCGCCGGCAAGGAAATCGCGCGTCACGCAGTTGCTCGCGCGCGTCTCGCGCACAGTGCCTCTTTTCCAGACGCCGTCGGCATCCACCAATCCATTGAGCCGCAGCAACGCTGCGCTCAAGTGCTCCGCGTTTTGCGGCGCCACAACCGCATCCCCATCGCCATGGATGATGATCGCGGGCATGCCAGGGTACGATGCCATGTCGACGGCGGCTTCCGCCAGTGCAACCGGATCGCGCCGCGCGCCGCGCCGCATGACGTCTATCGCGGTCAGCCCCGAATGCGCCTCGCCGAACGCCGGCGCCGAGTGCAGTGCGATAGCCGCGAAACGCTCAGGCCAGTGCAGTGCCAGCAGCGATGCCAGCCCGGCCCCCGCCGAAATGCCGGCCACATAGACGCGCTCGGCATCGAACCCGTATTCCTCGACAAGCGCGTCGACAAGCGACACGATTGCGCGCGCCTCGCCGCGGCCCGCGGTGTCTCTATCGTCATACCAATGCCAACAGTGGTGCGCGTGCACGTGCCGCGACTGCTCGGGATAGACGACCGCAAAGCCCTGCGCATCGGCAAGCAAATTCATGCGCGTCCCGGCCGCAAACTCGTCGATTGTCTGCTTGCAGCCGTGCAGCATCACGACGAGCGGCATTTTGAGCGTCGTCTTCGCGGGCGGCACATAAAGACCATATGGCAGATGATTGACCAAGCGCCCCGGCAACGGCGGCGCCGAATGATACGAGCGCGTCCAGTGGCCTTTGGCCCACGCGGCGGCGCGCGGACGTACGCGCGAGCCCGAGGCCTCGCGGGCTTCAGCGGGCTTGCCGGGCGTGACACTGTCGGCCCGTGTGCGACGCGGCTTCTTGGTTGCACTGCGCAAGGACTTGGCTTGGGCCGCAGGCAGGCTCGACATCAGCCGCTTGAAGCCGCCCAGCCAGATTTTGCTCAGGGTTTTGGTCATCCAACGGAGCCCTCAAAAGAAAAAAATAGTGTCAGTATCGATCGCTAATGATGCACCGCACAATAATACTCTGCCCGGCCGCGTTCTGCCCGCGCGGACCGACCCATCGTTATACTGTGTGTTCGCGCACGTATTTCGTGTCGTCCGAGCGGGCGGCTCGCGCGTTGTGAAGTTACGATCAAGTCGACGCCGCTTGTGCGTCGCACGCTCTATGCACGACCTGCCGATCCACCTCTGGTATTCGATCACGCGCCTCGGCGGCGCGGGTCTCACGCTGCCCCTCGCGCTCACCATCGCGTTGTGGCTTGCGCTCGGCTATACGTGGCGGCTCGCGCTTGGTTGGCTCGCGATCCTCGCCGCAGCCGTCAGCATCGTCGCGCTGACGAAAATCGCTTTTCTCGGATGGGGCGTCGGCGTGCGTGCGTGGGATTTCACCGGCGTCAGCGGCCATGCGATGCTTTCAACGGCAGTCTATCCGGTAGGTATCTTCCTGACGCTCTTGCCAACGCGCGCAAGCGTGCGCGTGGCAGGCATCGTGATCGGGCTTGCGGCCGGTATTGCCGTCGGGCTCTCGCGCGTCGTGCTCGATGCCCATTCGCCCTCCGAGGCTGTGTCGGGCTGCATCGTCGGCGCGCTTGCCGCAGTGTGCTTCGCTTACTGTGCGTGGAATGCACGGCCAGGCAAGCTCTCCGTCGTGCCCGTGGCCGTCAGCCTGCTAATGCTGGCCGTCGCACTTCATGATGTGCGCGTGCCGACGCAGCGCTGGATTACCCATGTCGCGCTGCACCTGTCCGGCCGCGATCGGCCGTTCATTCGCGCTCGCTGGAAAGCCGGCGTCCAAACCCCGCGCCGGACACCGGACGCAGCGCTACGGCACGATGCCTCGTTGCCATCCGGTTTGACCTGACTGACGGGTCGCCGTCGCCCCCTCCGCTGCTACGCTCCATGCTTGCCCGGGTCACGGTCGATGCGCACACCGTTATAACCTTAGGTATATTACGATAGCGATTTCGCTGCGACCCCACGCCTTAATGACCTTATTTACACGTTTCGCCGGACGCAGATTCACCTGCCCAGTCGTCGCCCTCGCCGCTGTGCTCGCGTGCTTCGGCGCTAGCCCGGCGTCTGCCGACGAGCTCGTCGTTTCGGCCGCGGCTAGCCTCACGAATGCGTTCAAGGACATCGCAAACGGCTTCGAGCAGCACCAGCCCGGCACGAAGGTGCTGCTGAATTTCGGTGCTTCGGACGCGCTCATGCAGCAAATCGCCAATGGCGCACCGGCCGATGTATTCGCATCCGCCGACGAAGCGGCGATGGACAAGGCCGTTAAAACTGGCGTCATCGATACCGCTTCGCGCCAGGATTTCGCCGCGAACTCGCTCGTGATGATCGTCCCCGCGGACAGCCGGCTTGCCGTCGATTCGCCGCGCGCGCTCGCGACGATGCCCGAGGTCAAGCGCATCGCGCTTGCCGACCCCGCCTCCGTCCCTGCAGGACGCTACGCGCAAAGCGCGCTCGAACGCGATGGCTATCCGATCTGGGAAGCGATTAAAGCGAAGTCGGTACTCGCCGCGAACGTGCGCCAGTGTCTCGACTATGTCGCGCGCGGCGAGGTTGATGCCGGCTTTGTCTTCGGCACAGACGCCGCCATCGCGGCAACACGCGTGAAAATCGCCGCGACACTGCCAACGCCCACACCGATCGCTTATCCGATTGCCGTCGTGAAATCGAGCCGTCACGCCGCCGCGGCGCGAGCATTCGTGGACTACGTCCGCTCGCCGGTTGGCCAAAGCCTGCTGGCCAAATACGGTTTCAAACCGGTTGCGGCGCGCTGAGATCATGATGGATCAGGCCTGGGTTCCGCTGCTGCTGTCGCTAAAAGTCGCCGGCTGGGCGACTGCGCTCGATTTGGCGGTAGGGGTCGTCGCCGGGCTCGCGCTAGCGCGATGGCGCTCCGGCGCGCGCGATGTCGTCGATGCGCTGCTGACGCTGCCGCTGGTCATGCCGCCTACCGTGCTCGGCTATTACCTGCTGGTATTGCTGGGCCGGCGCGGTGTTCTGGGCGGCTGGCTCGATTCCGTCGGCATTCAGCTCGTGTTCACCTGGCAGGGCGCAGTGCTCGCTGCAATGGTGGCGGCCTTCCCGCTCGTGTTGAAGTCGGCGCGTGCCGCGTTCGAAGCAGTCGAGCCGCAATTCGAACAAGCCGCGCGCACGCTGGGCCTCAGCGAAACCGCGCTCTTTTTTCGCGTGACGCTACCCCTTGCGGCGCGCGGTATTCTTGCCGGCGGGTTGCTTGCGTTCGCGCGCGCGCTGGGGGAATTCGGCGCGACGCTGATGATTGCCGGCAACCTGCCCGGACGAACACAGACGTTGTCGGTGGCGGTCTACTCGGCGGTGCAAGCCGGCGACGACGCCACCGCGAACCTGCTCGTGCTCGTCACATCTGTGGTCTGCATCGTCGTGCTGCTTGTCGCGGGGCGGCTTGTTCCGCAGCACTCGCTTTTGACCTCGCGCTGAACAAATGACGCTCGCTGTCGATATCCGCAAAACACTCGTCACGCGCGAGCGGCAATTCACACTCGAAGTCTCGTTCGAAACCCATTGCCAGCGCGTGGTGCTGTTCGGACCTTCCGGTGCCGGCAAGACGCTGACGCTACAGGCCATCGCCGGGCTCGTGCAGCCCGATGCGGGCGCCATTACCCTTGCCGGGCGTGCGCTCTTTGATGCGGAGCACCGTATCGACGTCCCGGCTCGCGAACGCGGGGCAGCTTATCTCTTTCAGGACTACGCGCTGTTTGCGCACCTGAACGTGCGGCAAAACATCGGCTTCGCACTGCGGCGTGGCTGGTTCAATCCGCGTCCGAACGAAGCGCGCGCGGACGTCGAGTATTGGATCGATGCGTTCGAGCTACGCAGCGTCGCGGGCAACTATCCGTGGCAGCTTTCAGGGGGGCAGAAGCAGCGTGTTGCGCTTGCGCGCGCGCTGATTGCGAAGCCGCGCATGCTGCTGCTGGACGAGCCATTTGCCGCACTCGATGCCACCATGCGCGAACGAATGCGGCGCGAGCTTTCCGAGCTGCAAGCGCGACTCGAGATCCCAATGGTGCTGATCACGCACGATGCGGCTGATGTGGCCGTGTTCGGCGATCAAGTCGTCCAGTTGAATGATGGCCGGGTCGAAGCGGCGCTGCCGCTCCAAACCATTCTGACGCGCTGATCATCCGCGCGTGCCGAGAATCACGCTCGACGCTTTAAACGCGGCGATGGCGCGCTTGCCCGTTGCCAACTGCAACTCGTCCACGCTCTCATTGGTCACGATTGCCGTGACGACATTCGATGAAGGAGCCGCCGCCGGCCCGCGCGCCGCGTCATCGAGTTCGAGCGACACTTCGGCGTTTACGGCACCGCGGGTCACCGTGACGATCGTCCCGCTCAACTGGTTACGTGCCGAGATCCGCAGCCGCGCGCCTGTGCCCGAATCGTCGACAGCAAGCAGCACCCATGAGGCCTTGATCAGCGCATAAGCCTCGGCCCCGGGCTCGAACCCCAGCGTTTCGGTGCTCGCATGCGTGATGATCGCGACGATTTGCTGCCCGCCCGACAGCGCGAGTGTGACTTCGTCGTTCACCGCGCCGGGCTTGATCGAGGCGATGGTGCCGTACAACTGGTTGCGCGCACTCGTTTTCATCCCGATTCTCCCGATCAATGTCCAATCGCCGGCAAAGCCTTCGATCGCGGCACTCGCGCGTTCCATGAAGCCTCGGTGCTCGCGCTCGATCGCATAGAACGTCTCGATCAGGCGCTCCGCGCGCGGCGTCAGTGTCGTGCCGCCGCCCCCTTTGCCGCCGGCGGCCCGTACGACGAGCGCCTCGCCGGCCAGGTTGTTCATCGCGTCGACGGCCTCCCATGCCGCCTTATAGCTGACGCCCACTGCCTTGGCCGCCCCTGTGATCGAGCCCGCTTCGCGAATGGCTGCCAGTAGCGCGATGCGCGTCGCGCCAGCCAGGGTCTCGCTTCCGGCGCGCAGCCACAATGCGCCATCGAGTGCGAGCGCATCGGTATCGCGCTTTTGTGTATCGACGGAGGGTTCAGTCATGGAATCGGCGCGCTAAATGGAACGAAATGGGATGAAATCAAACGTAACGGCGGGCGGCCATTATAGGCAACGGCTCAACGCCCGCGCGAGATCTTCGGCTTGCGCAACTTGGCGACGAGCCGCTCGCCTTCGCGCGCCGCGCCGCGGTCGACGGCTTCGCACCAGCCGCGCGCGAGACCCCGCTGGTAAGGCGTGAGCTCCAATCGGTCAAGAAAACGCAGTGCCGTTGCCGCATCGCTGCCCGCGCCCAGCGCGCTCTGGATTCGGCTCAACTGACGTAGCAGCTTACGTCCCGCGCGGGGGCGGACGACCCGCTCGAAGAATTCCACGGTGTAGCGCAAACGCTTCGCCTCGATGCGGCGATGGTGGCGCGCCGCCGTATCGAGCGACGTCAGCGCCGGCTTGGCCGTCAGCCGCCTCCAATAACGACGCGCGCGCTTTGCAGCATAGTCTGCAAGCGTGCGCCGGGCGTGCTTCGCGGGACCGGCCGAGAAACGCTGGTTGGCCAGCCACGTGAGCCAGCCGAGCGTCAACTGTGCATAGCGGCGATCGAATAGCGCTGCGTGCAAGCGCTCATGCGCGATGTGACGTTGCGCTTGCGCCGACGCCTGCACGGCGGCCCAGGCCGAAGCGTCCACATCCGATGCGGCCAGCGCGGGCAGCGTCGAACTCACGAATACATCGAGGTCGCGCGCTTCGCCTAACTGCTCGCCCAGCCATGCAAGACCGGAGGCGACGCGGGTCTGCCACGTCTCGTCCAGCCAGCGGGGAAACACTTTCGCACACGTTTTGGCGCGCCGCAAAGCGACCCGCATTTGATGCACGGGCTCCGCGCCCGCACCTTCGCGTACGCCGCACGCGTTACCGAACCACTGGCATGTGATATTGCTGCCGATTGCGATCAGCGCGGCGTGCGGCGTGCGGGCACCCGCCAGGTCGATGCGCGCCGCGCGGACCGGTCCGACGCCGTCGTGACCCAGCGCGCGTGCATAGACATCGCTTAGCGAGATAAAAGCGGGCAACGCGTCGACGAGCATGTGTGCCGCCGCCAACAGCGCGGCGCACGCCGGCTTGACGTCGGCATCGTTTGGCAGGCCGCCGCCAACACCTTCGCAAGGCGCCCGCAGATGGAGTTCGCAAAACGAGGGGCAACCGTGGTCCTCGGACATCGGATCGAGCCCGTCGAGCAGCGCAACATCGACGCGACGGCCATCAGGGGCATCCCACCGAAACGCGGCACGATGCAACGGCAAAGGGCCTATCGATGTAAGCTCGGCGTCGGCTTCTCCGGCTATTGCCTGACGAAACTCGAGCGGTATTGCGTCGCTCGTGGCCAGCAGCGCCCCCGCTTCCAACGAGGTTTCGCAGATCACATCGCGAAGCATCAAGCCCGGCAGCAGCGGTTCGCCGCGCAATATCGCGACGCGCCAGCTACCGGAGCACGCTTCCAGTACCATGCAGGCCGCCTCGTCGCCGCGCTCGAAAAGCCGCACGGTGAACGGCTCGCGAGCGCTCGTGCGCACCATCGAGGGCAAGCGCGCAAGCGCCCGCGCGATGCGCGTGCTGGTAGCCGAAGACGCACGCGGTTGCCGTTTTTCTGCCCGCGTGGGCTTCGTCTTTATTTCGAGCACCAGCTCTAAGGCACGGAACATCGGCAATTCCTTACGTCCGGGGCGTCCGAGGTCGCGGTCTTTCCGATGTTACACACTCGCGCCGAACTTACGCAGGGCGCAGTGCGCCCCAACGCGCCTATCGCTTGACGTACTGCGCCACGCCATTGCCAAACGACCAGTTCTCCGGCAACACCTCCACCAGATTGATGAACACATCCTGCTGGCGCACGCCGGGACGCTCAGCCGCCAATTCGACGATGCGCCGGTACAGCGCCTCCTTTTGCGCAAGCGTGCGCGTATTGCTGACGGTGAGCTGGATCACGACGAAATCGTCGCCACGCTCGATGCCGAGATATCGTCGGTTGTAAATCATCAGACCCGGCTCATGCTCGGCAAACAGCACGAATTGATCGTCTTCAGGAACATTGAACGTCTCGACCAGCGCGCGTTGGATGCTGTTCGCCAGCCCCTCGCGGTATTCAGCGGATTTTCCTGCGCTCAAATTGATGCGGATCAGCGGCATGGCAGTGGCCTCGTAGGTGAATGGGTCAGCATCGGATCACGACCGGTCGATCATCGATGACTCCAGTAGCCAGATTAAATTGTTCCAGCCATAATTAAAACTCATTAAAGATGATTTCATCTATTTCAAACGTAAATGAAAGTACTCGACCTCGATGCCGTCCGCGCGTTCGTGCAGGTAGCCGATCTGCGCAGCTTCACGCGCGCCGCCGACGCGCTGGCAACAACGCAATCGGCCGTTAGTCTCAAGGTCAAACGGCTGGAGGCTCAACTCGGCCAAATGCTGTTCGAGCGGACGCCGCGCTCGGTGCGCCTGTCGCAGGCGGGCGATGCGTTTGTCGAATCGGCTCGCGAACTACTCGATGCGCACGAGCGCGCGCTGGCCTCGCTCAGCATTGAACAGCGCCGGCTCAAAATCGGGCTCAGCGAGCATGCGGCCGGCCCCGAACTGCTGCGCATCGTGACGAGCTTGCATCGGCACGATCCGCAGCTCGTCGTCGAAATGCACCTCGGTCAGTCGGCTGCGCTGCTCGCGCAATACGACGAACGGCAACTCGACGCCTGCATCGTGCGATACGAAGCGGAGCAAACGCCGACGTGGGCGGGCTGCAGCGACGCACAGCCGCTGTTTATCGAGCCGCTCGCCTGGCTCGCCGCGCCGGGCTGGAAGCGCAGCCCCAGTGCACCGCTGCCGCTGGCGATGCTGGCGGGACCCTGCGGTGTGCGCTCGGTTGCGCTGCAAGCGCTCGATCGGGCGAACATTGCCTGGCAGGAGATCTTCGTCGGCGGCGGCATTGCCGCGGTAGGCGCGGCGCTCACCGCCGGGCTGGCTGTCTCGGCGCTAGCCAAGCGCGTCGCGCCCGCGGGAGTCGTCGATATCGGCAGCGCCGCGGGCCTGCCGCCGCTGCCGCGTTCGCAGATCGTCATGCATTCGCGCGTGCGCGAACCGCGCTCAATCGCGGCGCTGCGCATTTTGGCGGCAGCGCTCGGGCGCGGTTAGGATGAGCCGCCCGTGTTAGTGCCCGTGCCTACGCGCGAGCGGCATCGGCCTACTCGCTACTCGTTATCGAAATCGATCGCATAGCGCACGGTGCCGCTGTGCGGCGTATAGCGGTCGTATAGTGCGCGGGCGCGATAGTTGTTCTCTTTCGTATTCCAGTAAAACCGCGACCAGCCGTGTTGCCGCGCCGCGTCGACCAGCCAGTCGATCAGCAAACCACCCACGCCTTGCGCACGCGTGGCCGGATCGACGAACAAGTCCTGCAGATAGCACACCGGCGTCAAAAGCGAGGTGCTCTCATGAATCACATAATTCGCGATGCCGATGACGAGACCGTCGTCCCCTGCCGCTACGATCGCATGCACGGGCGACGCCGGATCGAGGATTCTCGACCACGCATGCTGCGTCACCGCGTCAGACGGCTCGCGCTCGTAAAATCGCATGTAATCGTCCCAAAGCAGCCGCCAGCGCGGTTCGTCTCTCGGTTCGATCGTGCGTATCGTGACTGTCATTTGAAGATTTCACGTGGGTTGTCATTTCCGTGGGGAACGGAGGCGATGTCGATGCAATCTACCGCAGCGCCGACGTTTGTGCAGCGACGGGCTCGACTAAACTGAACGCAAAGCGCGGCAACCGTCCCTTCCCTTTACCTACTCCCGCCATGGCGCATCTCTTTTTCGCGGCGTCGATTCAACGGCACGTCCCCGCTCCAGAGCGCGACGTGGCCGCCCGCTCCGTCGACGAGGCGCTCACTGCCGCATTCGCTGACGAGCCGAGGCTCCGAGGCTACATCGTCGACGACCAAGGCGCGCTGCGTCGCCATCTGGCTGTCTTCGTCGACGGGCAGCCCGTGCGGGACCGCCAGCGTTTGTCCGATTCGGTGAACGAAAACAGTCGAATCTACGTCGTGCAAGCGCTGTCGGGCGGATAAGGCAACGGGTGGCGCAGCACGCACCTCATGCAGGCGGGCGGTGCTTCGGCTGACGGCATAAAGGAGACTCATCATGAGCGATCGATTACTCGTCGCAACCCGCAAGGGTCTTTTCGAATTCCCTTGGGGCGGCGGGCCGCTCGACGTGCGCTCCGGCATCACGCATTTTCTCGGCGAGCCCGTCTCCATGACGCTCGCCGACCCGTGCGACGGCACGCTTTATGCCGCGCTCAACCTCGGACACTTCGGCGTGAAGCTACACCGCAGACGCGCTACGACACGCGAATGGGAAGAATGCGCTGTGCCCGCTTATCCGTCGCAGCGCGACGAGCCGGCGACGGACGATTCGGCAGCGTCGGGCTCGTGGACCCTGGAGCAGCTCTGGGTGCTCGAACCGGGCGGCACCGACGAGCCAGGCACCTTGTGGGCCGGCACGATTCCCGGTGGCCTCTTCCGTTCGGACGATGGGGGCGATAGCTGGACGTTGAATCGCGCGCTGTGGGACAAGCCCGAGCGCGCCGAATGGGCGGGCGGCGGCTACGATCACGCCGGCATCCACTCCGTCGTCGTCGATCCGCGCGACAGCCGACATGTGACCGTCGGCGTGTCGTGCGGCGGCGTCTGGCAAACGCGCGACGGCGGTGCGAGTTGGCAATTGAGCGCGCGGGGAATGGAGGCCGACTATATGCCGCCCGAACGCCGCGACGACGGCAACGTGCAAGACCCGCACCGCATCGTGCAATGTGAAGCGGCGCCCGACACGCTTTGGTCTCAGCATCATTGCGCTATCTTCCGTTCGACCGACGCTGCCGAACGTTGGCAACGCATTGAGGCGAAACCGTCGAGTTTTGGCTTCGCGGTCGCGGCGCATCCGCGCGACCCACTCACCGCCTGGTTTGTGCCGGCGGCCAAAGACGCCTGCCGCGTGCCCGTCGATGCTCAGTTCGTCGTGACGCGCACAAATGACGGCGGAAAGACGTTCACATCGTTTTGCGCCGGACTGCCGGCGCCACCCGCCTATGATCTCGTCTACCGCCACGGGCTGGCAATCGACGCAACCGGCACACGCCTCGCTATGGGCTCGACCACGGGCGGGCTATGGACGTCGGAGGACAGCGGCGAACACTGGCACCAGGCGTCGGCGCATCTGCCGCCAATCCATTGCGTGCGGTTCGATTGAAAACGCTCAGGCAGACAGCCGAGGTTCGCCAGACGGGGTTGTATTAATCTACGGATGGACTAATATGCAGATATAGACTTGATTTGGACGATTTTTTATGTCTGCTGCCGTCGCAATCCATCACCTTTCCCCCGCCGCGCGCACGCCCAAGCCGTCGGGCAGCGCCCCTTCCGTCGCGGATATGTCCGCAGCGGGGTTGCGGGCATTCTTCAACATTGCCCGCGATTGGGACCTTTCCATCGACGAGCAAATCGTGCTGCTCGGCTCGCCCGGCCGGTCGACGTTCTTCAAATGGAAAGCGGCTCCCGAATCGGCGCGTTTGTCGCGCGACACACTGGAGCGGCTGTCGCTGCTGCTCGGCATCTATAAGGCGCTGCAGATTCTGCTGCCCGAGCCGGCCGGAGCCGATGCCTGGGTCAAGCGCCCCAACAGTGCGCCTCCGTTCGGCGGCGCCCGCGCGCTGGACCGGATGCTCGCCGGCAATGTCAGCGATCTCGTCGTCGTGCGGCAATATCTCGATGCCATGCGGGGCGGATGGGCGTGAGCGAGGAAAACCGGCAGATTCGCTGGCGTCTCGCCACGCTCGATTGGTCACCGGCCTATCGCGTCATTCCCACGCGCTTTCCCGCAGTCAATTTGTTCGATCGCGTCGCGTCGAGCGAAGACTTCGATGCGCTTTATGCGCTCGAAGCAATGACGAACGACCGCCTGCGCACGGAAATCGGCGAACTCGATCTCGTACCGCGAGACGAACGGTGCTTCGGCGCCGGCAGCGGGCCCATCATGGCCGCATTCACGCACTTGAACCCGCTCGGCAGCCGGTTTTCCGACGGCAGCTACGGCGTCTTTTATTGCGCAAAAGCGTCGCGCACTGCCATCGCGGAAACGCGTTTTCATGCGACGAAGTTTCTTGCGGCAACCTGCGAGCCGCCGATGCGGCAGCAAATGCGCCTGTACACGGTCACGGCTCGCGGCGAGGTCATTGACCTGCGCAGCGACGAAACGCTCGACCCCGCCGTGCTCTCGCCTACCGACTATGGCGCAGCGCAGGCGCTCGGACGCGCTGCGCGCAAAGCAGGCGCGCCGGGAATCGTTTATCCATCGGTGCGCGATGCCAGCGGTCAATGTCTGGCGGCGCTCAAAACGACGATCCTGCGCGAGTGCGTGCACGCAGCCTATCTCGAGTACAACTGGAACGGCACCGAGATCGACAGCGTCTTCGAACTCAATCAAGTCGGCTAACCCCGACGGTCAGCTATCAACGCGTCACGGCAACGCCATTTGCGCCGCCCCTTCGGCCATCGCCGTTTCAATCGATACGGCCCACGCATTGAGCGTCAGGGCTTCGGTGATGGTGAGCTTGCCCGTTACAGCGAACGCACCGGTATCGATAAAAAGCTGCGAGCCGATGCGCCCCATCTCGCGCATCGGCGTATGGCCGCAGTAGGTCAGTGAAAGGCCCGCTTGCCGTGCCGGGTCGCCGTTGCCGAGCGCAAGCTCGCGGCCCCACAGCATTTGCTGACGCACGCGCTCGGTGAAAACGCCCGCGTCGAGTTCGGTATCGGAGCCGAAGAACTCGGCATGGACGATATTGAACCGGCGCAGGCCGGTGCCGACGACGCGCACGAGCGGCAGCGTGCGCAAACGCTGCGCATACCGCTGCAACGTTTCATTGGGCAAACCTTCCGCCCACTCGCCGCCAATGCCGTACCACCAACTGCGGCGCATGCTGCCTTCGGCCACCAGACACAGCGCTTCTTCGTGATTGCCGAGCACGGCGTAAAACCACGGCTTGTCGAGCAGCGTAAGCGCTTCTTCCGATTGGCTGCCGCGGTCGATCAAATCGCCTACCGAGAAAAGACGGTCACGTGTGCCGTCGAATTCGATCTCGCGCAGCAAATAACGCAGTGCGTCGACACAGCCATGCAAGTCGCCGACAACGAAATCGCGCCCGGCGGTGTTCGCAGCATGCCGGCACACGATGGGTGAAGATTGAAGCGTCGTTTCCATACAGCATTATCATCCCGTGCCCGCCACAGGGGCGGCCACTCAGGTGCAGCGCTTCGTTACTGCTACAGCCACAACCACAACTACTGCTACGGCTATTGCTGCCGCGTGCGCAGCCGGGCCACATCGGTGGCCGTGAGCGTTGCATGCGGGTTACCGAAGTGCTGCGTTACATAGTTCACGACTGCCGCGATCTGCTCATCGTTCAGTTGTTTACCGAAGCCGGGCATCATCACGTCGGCGCCGGCCGTATTTCGCGCAACACCAAACAATACGACCATCGCCAAATTGCTCGCATCGGGTGCGCCCGCCACCGTGTTATGAATCAACGACGGATAGGCGAGCGGCGCGTTGCCGCCAATGCCGCGGCCGCTCCAATCATGACACGTCGCGCAGTTGGCAATAAATAGCTGCGCCCCATTGACGCCCGCAACGGCGGTGCCGCGCAAACGTGTCACGTCGTCAGCCGGCTTGCCCCATTGGTCGCGCGCACGCGTTTCGCCGCCCGAAACCGGCGGCACCGAATGCAGATAAACGCCGATCGCGCGCAAATCGGCATCGGTCAGAAACTGCGTGCTGTTGGCGACTACCTCCGCCATGGGCCCGGCCGCATTCGCACGCCCGGGTGCCACGCCGGCAGCGAGATAGCGCAATAAATCGTCATCATTCCAATTGCCGATCCCGCTGGTCTTGTCGGGCGTGATATTGAACGCGTGCCAACCGGCTTGGACCTCGCCCGACAAGCGATCGTTCGTCTTCAAGCCCTGCATGAAATTGCGCGGCGTATGGCATTCCTCGCAGTGCGTCAACCCTTCAACGAGATACGCACCGCGGTTCCATTGCGGGCTTTGCTTCGGATCGGGCACGAAGCGCCCCTCGTGGAAATTGAAGAGCTTCCAAAAGAACAGCAGCCAGCGCTGATTGAACGGAAAGCTCAACTCGTTGCGCGGCGGCGTGTAATGCACCGGCGTCAACGTGTTCAGATACGCGCGGATCGCCAGCACATCGCGCTCGGCGACACGGGTGTATTCCGCGTAGGGGAAAGCCGGATAAAGGTGCTCGCCTCCTTTTCCCACGCCCTCGTGCATTGCTCGAACGAAGTCGGCATCGGTCCAGCGGCCGATGCCGGTGTCGGCGTCAGGCGTGATGTTCGGCGTATAGATCGTGCCAAATGGCGTGCCGATCGGCAGGCCGCCCGCAAACGGGCGTGTCTTGTCCGACGTATGGCAGGCCGCGCAATCGCCGGCACGCGCAAGATACGCGCCGCGTTTGACGAGGTCGGCGCTCTCGGCATCGGCTTGCGTAAAACCTGCCGCACTTGGCGAGGAACCTTCGGGGCCGGGCCCACCCGCTGCACTAGCAGCGACGTCGGCAGCGGCGCTCGATGGACTCGTAGCGCTGCTCGAGACCGCCGGGGTATTCGACGCGTTCGACGCTTCGTGCGCCGCGGGTAGCGACAGCGCCACCGCCCCCGAAGCCGCCGCGGCGCTTCGCGCCTCGGGCTGCCCCTGCGCACGCGCCGCCGAAAGCGGCGATTCGTCGACCGACAACTGCGATTGCACATCCGTCGAAGCATGCCACGCCAGATAAAGCGCAAACAACGAGAACGCGGCGGCGACGCTGCCCATGCGCACACGCAGAGGCAGACGCCGCCGCAGTAGAGGCCGACCGGGCGGCGTCGAGTTATCGGCTTGAGCCGCTTCAGAACGGAGTGGCTGGTTCGTCATCGGGGTTCTCATCGATTTACCGCGCCGTCAGAGTTCATGTTTGAGCTTTTCGGCGAGCCGCAGCGCGAGCGCCGCGATCGTCAGCGTGCAGTTGACCGAAGCAGCGCTCGGCATCACCCCGCTCGTGGCGAGAAAAAGATTCGGATGGTCGTGGGTACGGCAATCGGCATCGACCACCGAATCGGCCGGGTCCGCACCCATGATCGTCGTGCCCATGATGTGATTGTTCGGCGCAAAGCGATCGTCGAATGTCACCTCGGCCCCGCCGAACAACGCCGCAATCTGCGCATAGACCTCGTGCGTGTGCGCGGCGCTCTTTTTAACGTAGTCGCCGATGGCGTAGTAAATCTCGGGCTGCGGAATGCCGAGCGCGTCTTTATGATCGGCCGACGGCAAGATCCGGTTTTGCGGATTCGGCAGGATCTCGTGAAAGCTGTTGATCGTCAGCGTGCGCGAAGCGCGGTCTCGAATCTGCCGGTCGAGCTCGGCGCCCGTCACGCCCTTTGCCAACAACGCAGCCGTGATCGCCATCGTCGGTACGCCATTCGACAGATGCAGCTTCTTCGCCGCGTATTCGGACCGAAACGCGCCGTCGCGAAAGTTGACGACCGAAGTCATCTCCATCGGCCCGCGCCCGGGCCACAATGCCTCGTTCGCCAGGAAGCTCACGCCGGTGCCGGGATGGTCCATCAAATTGCGGCCAACCTGATCCGAGCTGTTGCCGAGTCCGCGGACGAATTTATCCGTCGTCGACATCAGCATCAGCTTCGGTGTTTCGATACCGTTGGCCGCCAGCACAAAAAACTTGCCCGTCACACGGGTCGTGCCGCCGGCGGGGTCTCGGTAGTGCACCGCGGAAATGAGCCCCTTGTCGTCGGCTTCGACTCGATAAACCACCGCCTGCGGCACGAGCTGCGCACCCGCCTGCTCGGCCTTCTCGGCATGGACTACACCGTTGTACATCGCGGCAATCGGGCAGATCGGCATGCAATTGTTGTTGCCGCAGCAAGTCGGACGCTCGTCGTAAGGCCGGCTGTTGCGCGCCACCGGTTCGGACACGACTTTGAAGCCGTTGCCGTTGAGCACCTCGCTAAAGCGCGCATCGAGATACGACAGCGGCAGTGCCGCCATCGGATACGGCTTCGAGCGCGGCGAGCCCAAATCGGTAGAGGCTTCCGGGCCCGACACGCCCAATTGCACTTCCGCCGCGTAATACCACGGCTCGAGCGTTTCGTAAGAAATCGGCCAATCGCGGCCGACGCCGAACTGCGTCTTCAGCTTGAAATCGGAAGGCAGCAGACGCCACGCGGCCGCGGCCCAATGCCATGTTGTCCCGCCGACCAGCCGCAGGTACTGCGACTCATACGGATACTCGCCTTTTTGGACGAGATAGCCGTTCGGCGGCGAGTACTCGGGGTGCGGCGCATACGGCATCGACGGGTAGGGTGTCGCAAAGTCGGCCTTCGCCGCGGAATTGCGAAAATTCTCGACGATCTGCCAGCGCGGCACGCGCGGCCCCGCTTCGAGCAGGATCACCGAGGCGCCCGCCAAGGCGAGCTGGTGCGCGACGAGACCGCCCGCCACACCGGAGCCAACTACAACGACATCGGCAGAAGGGTTGTTGGCCATGTGTTGAATTGCGATATGAGTTCAATGAATCGAGCGGCCTGGGGCCGCAAATTACACGCCGGCGACAACTTGAGCGACGGCATGCCATGAGATGTGCTCAGTGTTCGATGTTCGGTGTTCAGGTATCAGCTTTCGGCGCCTGCGTGCGCCGCGGCGGGCCGCTTTATCCGATGGCGGGCTTCTTCGCCCAATAGAACGGCACGTCGCGACAGTACGACGGCACCGTGAGGACATCCCGCACCGGGTCGAACATCAACGCGCGTTCATAGGCGAGCACGCTGATAGTCGGCGCTTCACCGACGAGACCGAGATACCAGGCCCGCATGATTTGGCTTACCGTCTTCGCCAGACGCGGCTCCTCGGCCTGCAGCGCGGCCGTCACGGTATCGCTCGGCACACCGCCATGCGATTTGAGCCACGTATTGAGTGCAGCGACATTCTCCGTAAAAGCGGAGTCTGCTTTTGCCAACGCTGCATAGATGCGCTGGCTCAGTGTTGGGTCGAACTGCGCGCGGCCCGTCAGCTGTTGCGATAACGCGACAAACGCATCCTGCCCGCCGCCAGCCGGCGGCGCAAAGGCAAACGCGGACGCGCTGCCGAACGGCAGGCCAAGCGCCGCCGCCAACGACAGCGCCACAGCCGAAGCGCCGGTGCCGAGCAGGAATTGTCTACGGGCGAAAGCCGCCGGCGTGTTGCCGCACCGGCTCTCTCGAACATCTGTCATGTGGGCTCCAAGGTCATATCCGTGACCCTGCCGGTACGCACCGGCATGAAGGTCGCCCCGAATCCGGTCTTGACGCCGCCCTGGAACTGGCGATCTTTCATTATGCGAGATGGTGCGAGATGCGCGGGCGGTACCCACTGCGACGAAATATAGCCGGGTCGGCATCATTCGACAATCGTCTGTGCGCAATCGGGCCCAACCCGAAGCATGCGAAACGCGCTGGCGAGCGTCGTTTATTGGCGACTGTAAGCGTCCTGCAATGCGGCGATATGGCATCGACGCCTCGCGGTGTGGCAGGCATCGACCGTGCGGTGCAAGCAAACAACCACGCGCAAATCGACACGGCCGTGTAAAAAGGCGCCACCTGCCGGCGTCACGGCTATATCGTTCCCCGTTGCATCGCAGTGGTTGGCTAAAACGGCCCCACCGCCCGCCAAAGGCGCGCATACTGGTTTGCATTGACTGCGACGCGCCGACTCGCGCACGCCGTCCGCTCAACGCGGCATGCAACCTGCTTGCGCTCATGCGCCAGCTTGCCGCGGACGGACGTCCTTTCCCGCCTCGACGCGCCAACACGGGCCGCCCTTTTTTGGCGATGCGATCGCGCGCACCGCGTGCATCCACACCGCCGGATGACAACGGAATCGACCGATGGAACGACGTCAAGTCTATGCGCCACGAATCTATTTCATTCACCCTCTGCTCGTCGGGCGGCTCGATGCATGGCCTGCCCAGTTCGAGCACGCCGCCGCGCTCGGCTTCGATCACGTCCTGATCGGCGCGCCGTTCCTACCCGGCGAAGCTGGCCACCTGCAACTGACGGCCGATCACCGTAACGTTCATCCCGCCTTCGACACGACCGACGACGCCGATACGGTCTTGCATCGGCTCGCCGAAGCCGCCAGCAGCCACGGGCTCGCGCTGCTCGTCGATCTCGTCATCGATCGGATGGCCGCCAACGCCGGGCTCGTGCGCAATCGGCCGCATTGGTTCCATCCCTTCGAGCCGCAACACGCGCAGCTCGATCCGCGCCACGCGCGGCACGAGGATCACGCGGCGTACTTTAACTTCGACGCCCCGAGTGCCACGAGCGAAATTATCGCCTGGTGGAGCGAGCGGTTGAGCACGCTCGTGCAAGCCGGCGTGGCCGGCTTTCGCTTCGATTCGCCGCATCGCGTGCCGACCGACGTGTGGCGCGCACTTCGCGCAGCTGTGTCCGCTCAGCCGCCGCAACCTCGGCAGCAGGCCGAGACGCGCTTTCTGGCCGCCACGCCAGGGCTCGCGCGGGGCGACATCGCGCAACTCGCCGAAGCGCGTTTCGACAGCGTCTTTTCGTCGGCGCGCTGGTGGGACTTCCGAGCAGACTGGCTTGCGGACGAACATGCTGCGCTGGTCGCCGTCGGCGCGCCTATTGCTTTTCCCGAAGCGCCGTACGGGCAACGCCTTGCGGCCGATTATGCCGGCGAAAGCGACGCGATTGTGGTCGAGCGTGCGTATCGGCGCGCCATCGCGGCAGCCGTCGCGCTAGGTACCGGCTGGCTGATGCCGATGGGCTTTGAGCGCGGCATCGACGAACCGCTCTCGTACCGTTCAGGCAGCGCCGAACGCTATCGGGAGGCCTGCGCCGCGGGCCGTTTCGATTTGAGCGAGTACATTGCGCAAATGAATCGCCTGGTGCAGCAAACGCCGCTGCTCGCAACGGTCGGCGAGTTGCGGGCGCTGTCGAGTGCCGGAGTGAACGCCGCCGTGTTGCTGCGCGGCGAATGCGCCGATCTGCGCGACGCACGCGAAGCGTTGCTGTTCGTCGCCAACCCCGACTTGAGCGCGCCCGCATTCGTCGACCCGGCGCATCTGCTCGATGGCGTGCCCGGCGGCTTCACGGCCTTCAAACCGCTGACGAGCGCCTGCACGACGCCCCCCGAGCCGCTCAGCGCGTTCACGCTGCCGCCGGGCGAGACGCGGCTCTTGCGCGCCCTCCCGCGTCCTTGCGTGACGCTGCGGCACAGCTCCAAGCGTGCGGCAACGGCTGCCGTCACTGAAGCGCTCAATGCGCCGCGTCTTGCGATCGAAAACGTGTCGCCGAGCGTCGATGGGGGCCGCTTCGTCGTCAAGCGTGTCGTCGGGGAAGCCGTCGAGATCAGCGCGGCGATTTTCGGCGAAGGGCATGACAAGATCGCCGCCGCCGTCGTCTGGCGCGCCGCCGATGAAGTAGCCTGGCGCGAAACGGTCATGACACCAGCCGAACCGGCCGGCCTCGATCTGTGGCGCGCCCACATCACACTGGCGCGCACGGGCCGCTATGAGTTCACCGTGATTGCTTGGCGCGACGATTTCGCCTCGCTCGTCGATCACATGCGCAAGAAGCTGAATGCGGGGCAGACTGTCGAACTCGAACTCGAGGAAGCACGCCATTTGCTGGCGCGTGTGCTGGCCGAAGCGCAGACCACGGACAGCACGAGCGACGATGCCGCCGCCAACGCGCGACAAACGCAACACACCGCGCTCGAACGCCTCAAGCAAATCGTGCAGCAGTTCTCGCGCGCGCGCCCGGATGCGCAGCTCGACCTCGTGCTTGCCGCCGATACCGCGCAAGCCGTCGCCCTTGCGCGGCACCGCCCGTTCCTCTCGCGCGATATGACGACGTATCGTATCGACGCCGAGCGGCTCGCCGCGCGGTTTGCTTCGTGGTACGAGATTTTCCCTCGCTCGATGAGCGACGACCCGCACCGCCACGGCACCTTCGATGACGTGATCGCCAAGCTGCCGCGCATCCGCGACATGGGGTTCGACGTGCTCTACTTCCCGCCGATCCACCCGATCGGCAAGGCGAACCGCAAGGGCCGCAACAACACACTCAACGCGCAGCCGGACGATGTGGGCAGCCCCTATGCGATCGGCGGCGCCGAAGGCGGCCATACGGCCGTGCATCCGCAACTGGGCACGCTGGACGACTTCAAGCGCATGCTCGCCGCGGCACATGCGCATGGTCTCGAGATCGCGCTCGATTTCGCCATTCAGTGCTCGCCCGATCACCCCTGGCTCAGCGAGCATGCGGCATGGTTTGCCTGGCGCCCGGATGGCACGCTGCGCTATGCGGAAAATCCGCCGAAGAAGTATCAGGACATCGTCAACCCCGAGTTCTACGCGCATGACGCCAAGCCCGCGCTATGGCTCGCGCTTCGCGATGTGATCCGATTCTGGATCGATGCGGGCGTGCGCATCTTCCGAGTCGACAACCCGCATACGAAGCCGCTGCCATTCTGGGAATGGATGATTGCCGACATCCGCGCGACGAACCCCGAAGTCATCTTCTTGTCGGAAGCGTTCACTCGGCCACGACTGATGTATCGCTTGGCGAAGCTCGGCTTTTCGCAGTCGTACACCTACTTCACCTGGCGCGAATCGAAGCGCGATTTCACCGACTACCTGACCGAGCTCACGCAAACCAACGTGCGCGAACATTTTCGGCCGCATTTTTTCGTCAACACACCCGATATCAATCCTCGCCATCTGCAAGCATCGGGACGCGCCGGCTTCATGATCCGCGCGGCGCTGGCCGCGACGCTATCGGGCTTGTGGGGCGTCTATTGCGGCTTCGAGCTATGCGAGGCACAAGCGCTTCCGAACAGCGAGGAGTATCGCGATTCGGAGAAGTACCAGTTACGCGCGTGGGACTGGAACCGGCCCGGCAATATCGTCGACATCATTACGACGCTGAACCGCATTCGCCGCACGAACCGGGCGTTGCAAAGCCATCTCGGCCTTACGTTCCTTAGCGCGCACAACGACAGCATCCTGTTTTTCGAAAAGGCGACACCCGCTCGCGACAATGTGATTCTCGTTGCCATCAGCCTCGATCCGTTCTCGCCGCAAGAGGCCGATATCGAGTTGCCATGGCACACGTTCGCGCATTGGCAGATGAACGAATGGGACGCGCTCGCTGTCACGGATCTCGCGAACGGCGCGAGCTTCGAGTGGCGCGGGCGCCATCAACATATCAGGATCGAGCCCGACACCCGGCCCTTCTCGATCTGGCGCATCGCGCCGGCCGCGGGCCTGCCGCGAGATACGCGCGCGCATCTCGAGCACGGCTGGCCCGACGCTGCGGAGACGCATCATGAAGCGTGAAGATCAGCAGATGAACCCTGGTGCCGCACATGCCGAGAACGCATCGGATGCGCAACACATGCACCCTCGCCCAGGGCGGCGCGCCAAACGCGCACCGCTGTCGGACGATCCGTATTGGTATAAAGACGCCATCATCTATCAGGTGCACGTGAAGTCGTTTTTCGATGCGAACAACGACGGCGTCGGCGATTTCCCTGGGCTGATCGCGAAGCTCGACTACATCGCCGAGCTCGGTGTCGATACGATTTGGCTGTTGCCGTTTTATCCGTCACCGCGTCGCGACGACGGCTACGATATCGCCGACTACCGCAGCGTTCACTCCGATTACGGCTCGCTTGCCGACGCGCGCCGCTTCATTCAAGGCGCGCACGCACGCGGCATTCGCGTCATTACCGAACTCGTCATCAATCACACGTCCGATCAGCATCCGTGGTTCCAGCGCGCGCGCCGCGCGAAGCCCGGCTCCACTTATCGGAACTACTATGTGTGGTCCGATACCGATAAGAAGTACGACGGCACGCGCGTGATCTTCATCGATACGGAACCGTCGAATTGGACGCACGACCCGGTGGCCGGCGCATATTACTGGCATCGCTTCTACTCGCACCAGCCCGATTTGAACTTCGACAACCCAGCCGTGTTGCGCGAAGTGCTGCAAGTCATGCGTTTCTGGCTTGATATGGGCATCGACGGGCTCAGGCTCGACGCCGTGCCGTATCTCGTCGAACGCGAAGGGACGAACAACGAAAATCTGCCCGAGACGCACGCGATCTTGAAGCGCATTCGCGCGACGATCGATGCCGAATACCCGAACCGGATGTTGCTGGCCGAAGCCAATCAATGGCCTGAGGACGTGCAAGAGTATTTCGGCAACGAAGATGAATGCCACATGGCATTTCACTTTCCGCTGATGCCTCGCATCTACATGGCGATTGCGAGCGAGGACCGCTTTCCGATCACCGACATCATGCGGCAAACGCCGGAGTTGCCGTCCAGTTGTCAATGGGCCATCTTCTTGCGCAATCACGACGAGCTCACGCTCGAAATGGTGACGGATTCGGAGCGCGACTATCTCTGGAACACCTATGCGAGCGACCGGCGCGCGCGTCTGAACCTCGGCATCCGCCGGCGGCTCGCGCCGCTGATGGAGCGCGACAGACGCCGTATCGAACTGATCAACTCGCTGCTGCTGTCGATGCCGGGCACGCCCGTCATTTACTACGGCGACGAGCTCGGCATGGGCGACAACATCCATCTCGGCGACCGCGACGGTGTGCGAACACCGATGCAATGGTCATCGGACCGCAACGGCGGGTTTTCGCGCGCGGACCCCGAACAACTTGTGCTGCCGCCGCTGATGGGCGCGCTTTATGGCTTCGACGCCGTCAACGTCGAGGCGCAAACGCGCGACCCGCACTCGTTGCTCAACTGGACCCGGCGCATGCTCGCCACACGCCGCTCGACGCACACGTTCGGACGCGGCGGCATTCGCTTTCTGCGCCCCTCGAACCGTAAAATTCTCGCTTATCTGCGCGAACTCGAGGGCCATCCGCCCATTCTGTGCGTGGCCAATCTGTCTCGCGCGCCGCAGGCGGTCGAGCTCGATCTATCCGAATTCGCCGGACGTGTGCCGGTGGAGATGACGGCCGATTCGATCTTTCCAGCCATCGGCCAACTGACGTACCTGCTCACGTTCCCGCCTTACGGTTTCCTCTGGTTCTTGCTCTGCAAGGGCGAAGACCGTCCGACGTGGAGCCAGCCCGGCTCAGAGCAACTGCCCGAGTTCGTCACGCTCGTGATTCGCTCGGAGCAGACGGGGCCGACCCCCGAAAACGTGCGTCTGCTCGAGTCGGAAGTGCTGCCGTCGTATCTGAGCCGTCGGCGCTGGTTCGCCGCGAAGGATCAAAAACTCAGTGCGGTGCGGCTCGCCGCGCTGACGACGATCCCCGGTGCCGGTTTCGCGTTCACCGAAATCGAAGCAGACGTCGGCAAGCACACCGAACGCTATGTGCTGCCGCTGGGCATCACCTGGGGGGCCGACACGACGGTGCCGCTTTACATGCAGCTCGCGCTCGCACGCGTGCGGCGCGGACGCAACATCGGCCACCTGACCGACGCATTCGCGCTGCCGCAGTTCGCCCATGGCGTGCTGCACAAGCTGCGCGAGCGCGCCGCGATTCAAACGGTGCAAAAGAGCGAAATCCGGTTTCTGCCGACGACCCGCTTCAACGAACTCGACGATATCGGCGACACGCCGGAAATTCGCTGGATTGCGGCCGAGCAAAGCAACAGCTCGCTCGTGATGGCCGACCGCGCGGTGCTCAAGCTCGTGCGCCGCGTTGTCGGCGGCATTCATCCGGAAGCCGAGATGAGCCGCCATCTGACCGAGATCGGCTATGCCAACTCGGCGCCGCTTTATGGCGAAGTCGTGCGCGTCGATCCAGCCGGCACGCCGCATACGCTCGCGCTGCTGCAAGGCTTCATCGAAAATCAAGGCGACGCGTGGAACTGGGCGCTCGATTATTTGCGGCGCGTGATCGACGAGTTGGCGCTCGCCGCCGAGACTGACGAGCCCGAAGCACAGGCCGACAAGACCGAGGGCTACCGCGGCCTGACCGGCACCATCGGCCGACGGCTCGGCGAGCTCCATGCGGCCCTCGCCGCGCCAACCGACGATGTCGCCTTCGCTCCGGAGCAGGCGACGCGCGAGGATGTGCGTGGCTGGATCGATGCAGCGCAATCGATGCTCGCCAGCGCACTCGACGTGCTGGCAGCCGAGCTCGCCAAACCGGGCGACCATCTGACGGGCGACACGCGCACTGTGGCGCAACGGTTGCTCGAACAGCGCGAGCGCCTCGCCGAAGCGCTCGATCGACACGTTCCGGCCGAACTTGACGCGTTGCGCATTCGCGTGCACGGCGACTTCCATCTCGGGCAGGTGCTGATCGCGCAAAACGACGTCTACCTGATCGACTTCGAAGGCGAGCCTGCGCGCACGCTCGATGAACGGCGCTTGAAGAAGAGCCCGCTCGTCGATGTGGCCGGCCTGCTGCGCTCACTCTCGTATGCCAGCGCGGCGGCTCAGCCGACGTTCGAGAACGCGCCGGCGCAGATGGCCGATCGCAAACGCCTGTTGTTCGAGCGCTTTCGGGTGCTCGGCGAGGAAGCGTTTCTGGCCGGCTATCGTGAGGCCGCGAGCAAAGCAGTCAAACCGCTCGTGTCGCCGCAAGCCGAAACGGTGCTGCTCGATCTGTTCCTCGTCGAAAAAGCCGCTTACGAGGTTCGCTACGAAGCGGCGAATCGGCCCGCCTGGCTCGGATTGCCCGTGCGGGGGCTCGCCGCGCTCGCGGATCGCCTGCTTGGCGTGCCGCCAAACGAAGGCGGACATGCCGACGACGACGACAATCAAGACGACGCCGACGGCACGCCTGCGTCACCCTGACCTGCTTCGGTGCGCCAAATGAACGATCAGTCTTCCCCTATTCATCCGATCGCCGAACGCGATCCCTCCGTCGGCCTCGATGCTGTCGATATCGAAGCGCTCGTCGACGCACGCCACCCCGATCCGTTCTCGCGACTCGGCCTGCATCGCACCAGTGCGGGGCACGTCGTGCGCGCCGTATTGCCGGGTGCCGCGAGCGTCGCCGTCATCGAGCGCGGCAGCAACGCGCTGCTCGGGCGCCTCACGCGTATTCATCCGGGCGGGCTGTTCGCCGGCGTGGTCGATCGTGCCGCGCCGTATCGGCTCTGCATCGACTGGCATAGCGTCGAGCAGGAAATCGAAGACACCTACTCGTTCGGCCCCGTGCTCGACGAAGATGCCTTGCAGCGGCTCGCTCGTTCGGATCCGTATGCCGTGCTCGAATGTCTGGGCGCGCGGCCCTGTTCGCACGCCGGCGTGCCCGGCGTGCGCTTCGCGGTCTGGGCGCCGAACGCACGCCGCGTGTCGGTGGTCGGTGAATTCAACACGTGGGACGGCCGCCGCCATCCAATGCGGCTGCGTCATGTGGCCGGCGTATGGGAGCTCTTCGTTCCGCGGCTCGCCGCCGGCGCGCGCTACAAGTATGAAATCGTTGCGAGCAACGGTCACACGCTGCCGCTCAAAGCGGACCCCTGCGCGATGCAAACCGAGCGTACGCCGGCTACCGCCTCCGTGGTCGCCGACGTCGCGCGCATCGAGCAGCATTCGTGGTCCGACGGCGCGTGGATGAGCAGGCGGGCCGCATTGCAAACGCCGGCCGCGCCCATTTCAATCTATGAGGTGCACCCCGAGTCGTGGCTGCGGATCGACGAGGAAGGCCACCGCGGCTTGAACTGGTCGGAGCTAGCCGAGCGTCTGATCCCGTACGCGCTCGGCATGGGCTTCACTCACGTCGAGTTCCTACCGATTGCCGAACATCCGTTCGGCGGCTCGTGGGGCTATCAGCCGCTCTCGCCGTTTGCACCGTCGGCACGCTTTGGGCCGCCCGAAGGCTTCGCCGAATTCGTCGATCGCGCACACGTTGCGGGGCTCGGCGTCATTCTCGATTGGGTCAGCGCGCATTTTCCGAACGACGCCCACGGGCTGGCCTCATTCGACGGCACGCCGCTTTACGAGCATGCCGACCCACGCGAGGGCTACCACCAGGACTGGAACACGATGATCTACAACCTCGGCCGCAACGAGGTGAGCGCGTTCCTGATTGCCTCGGCACTGGCGTGGCTGTTGCGCTATCACGTAGACGCGCTGCGCGTGGACGCCGTCGCTTCAATGCTCTATCGCGATTATTCGCGCGCCGAAGGGCAGTGGGTGCCCAACATCTATGGCGGACGGGAAAACCTCGAAGCCATCGCGTTCTTGAAGCGCGTCAATCACGAGGTCGCTCATGCGCCCGGGGTACAGGGCGCGATTACGATCGCGGAGGAATCGACCGCCTGGCCGGGCGTCTCCGCGCGTATCGAAGACGGCGGGCTCGGCTTCAACTTCAAGTGGAACATGGGTTGGATGCACGACACGCTGCACTATATGCACGAAGATCCGGTGTATCGCCGCTACCATCACCACAACATGACGTTCGGCATGGTCTACGCGTATTCCGAACGGTTCGTGCTACCGCTCTCGCACGACGAGGTGGTGCACGGCAAAGGCTCGCTGCTCGGCAAGATGCCCGGCGACCGCTGGCAGCGCTTTGCCAATCTGCGCGCGTATTTCGCGTTCATGTGGACACATCCAGGCAAGAAACTGCTGTTCATGGGCGGCGAGTTCGCGCAGGAAGCCGAGTTCGACCATGACGGCTCGCCGCATTGGCATTTGCTCGACGATGCGATGCATCACGGCGTGCAACTGCTCGTGCGTGATCTGAATCGCCTCTATGCGAGCGAGCCGGCGCTGCACTTGCTCGATGCCGACCCGGGCGGCTTCGAGTGGCTCGTCGGCGATGACAGCGGCAACAGCGTCTTCGCGTATCGCCGCTGCGATGGTGCGGGGCGGGAGGTAGCCGTCGTCTGCAACTTCACGCCGGTGCCGCGCCACGGATATCGCGTCGGCATGCAGCGCGCGGGCGAATGGCACGAAATCCTGAACACGGACGCGGGCCTTTACGGCGGCTCGAATGTCGGCAATAGCGGGCTTGTCGTCACCGACAACATCGCGAGCCACGGCAAGCCGCAGTCGCTCCTCCTGACATTGCCGCCGCTCGCGACGATTGTGCTGCGCGCAGCGTAGCGATGTGGCGGCACACGGCAATACACAGCAATCCACAGCACCATCCGCATTCAATGCGACAAGAGGTAACAGGGCATGGCGAGCGCGCTACCCGATCGGCTCGAGACTGGCGCGTCGTACCCGCTCGGGTCGACATGGGACGGCTTGGGCGTCAACTTCGCCGTGTTCTCCTCAAACGCGCAACAAGTCGAGCTTTGCATTTTCGATGCGACGGGCCACAAGGAACTCGCACGCTATCCGCTTCGCGAATGCACCGACGAAATATGGCATGGCTATCTGCCCGGCGCGCATCCGGGCACGGTCTACGCGTTTCGCGCCTATGGGCCTTATCAGCCGCATCACGGACATCGTTTCAACCCGCATAAGCTGCTGCTCGACCCTTATGCGAAAAAATTGACGGGTGCCTTTCGCTGGTCCGAAGCGCTCTTCGCATATCGCGTGCATTCGAGTCGCCATGATCTGTCGCTCGATCGGCGCGACTCGGCGCCGGCCATGCCCAAATGCGTGGTGATCGAAGAAGCGTTCGACTGGTCGCGCGACACGCGGCCCGAGGTGCCATGGGACGAGACGGTGATCTACGAGGCACACGTGCGCGGCATCTCGATGCTCAACGAAGATCTGCGCCCCCACGAGCGCGGCAGCTTTGCCGCACTGGCGTCGCCCCGCTTCATCGATCATCTGCACAAGCTCGGCGTCACAGCCATCGAACTGCTGCCCGTGCACGCCTTTCTCGACGAGCGGTTCTTGCTCGAACGCGGGTTGACGAACTACTGGGGCTACAACACGGTGGCGTTCTTCGCACCGCACCCTGCCTATCTTTCCACCCGGCGGCTCACCGAAATGCGCACTGCCGTGCGGCAATTCCATGCAGCCGGTATCGAAGTGATACTCGATGTGGTCTACAACCACACCTGCGAAGGCAACGAATTGGGACCGACCATCTGCTGGCGCGGCCTCGACAACGCCAGCTATTACCGGCTTATTCCCGGCGACGAGCGGCATTACATCAACGATACCGGCTGCGGCAACACGTTGAATCTCTCACATCCGCGGGTGCTGCAAATGGTGATGGATTCGTTGCGATATTGGACCACCGCCTATCACGTCGACGGCTTCCGTTTCGATCTCGGCGTCACGCTCGGACGCGAAGGCACAGGGTTCGATCCCGGGTCGGGCTTTTTCGATGTCATCCGGCAAGATCCGGTGCTGTCGCAGCGCAAGCTGATTTCCGAACCGTGGGATGTCGGGCCAGGCGGCTACCAGGTCGGCCGTCATCCGCCCGGTTTCGTCGAATGGAACGATAAGTTTCGCGACTGCGTGCGGCGCTTTTGGCGGGGCGACACAAACCTGCGTGCCGAGCTTGCGGCGCGCATCGCAGGCTCGGCCGAGCTTTTCAATCACCGCTACCGGCGGCCGTGGGCATCGATCAACTATCTCGCGTCGCACGACGGTTTTACATTGGCCGATGTCGTCTCTTACGAGCAAAAGCACAACGAAGCCAACGGCGAGGACAACGCCGACGGCCACAACGAGAATTGCAGCGCCAACTGGGGCGTCGAAGGCCCGACGGACGACACCGCCACCCTAGCGACACGCAGACGTGTGATGCGCTCGATGCTCGCCACGCTCTTTGCGTCGCTCGGCACGCCGATGCTCACGGGCGGTGACGAATTCGGCCGTACGCAGCGCGGCAACAACAACGCCTATTGCCAGGACAACGAAATTTCGTGGCTCGATTGGCGCGAGGTGCAATCGCCCGAAGGCCAGGCGCTCGTCACATTCGTATCCCGGCTGGTGGCCTTGCGCAAAGACCATCCGCTGTTGCGCGCCAGCCACTTTTTACGCGGCACCGACGATGTGATGCAGGGCATCAAAGACGTCGGGTGGTTCGACGAGCGCGGCGAAGCCCTCACGAGCGAGGCCTGGCAGGACCCGGAAGCGAAAGCGTTGATGTTGCGCCGCGCGGGCATCCGCGCGGATGGCGAGGTCGAGGTCTTGTTGCTGTTGTTCAACGGTTCCGACACGTCCCTCGCATTCACACCGCCCGCGCCATGTCTGGAATGGAATGTGCTGATCGACACCATGGAGCCGGAGCAGCCGACTCACCCGCTCGATGGCGATGCGTTTGAACTCGACGCGCACGGCTTTGCGATGCTTTGTGCGCGAGCCCCGCGAGACAGCACGCAGGCTGATGCCGGCCGCGACACATGAGCGACGCGAAGTTTATCGATGGAGTGAGGATCAATCGTATGTCCGACCATCTGTCAGATCGAGATCGCCCGGCGCAACATGCGCACTGCTTGCCGTTCGGCGCGCATCTCGTCGTCGCCGCTGCCGATGCGAGCCCCCATACGCGGTTTCGTTTCTGGGCGCCCGCCTGTGACGCCGTGCGCATCGAAATCGAATGGAACTCGGCCACGCACGTCGTCGACATGCAGTCCAGCGGCAACGGTTGGTTCGAAGCGCAAGTGGATTGCGGCGCAGGGGCGCTCTACCGCTATCGGCTCGATGGCAAAGGCAAAGGCGCAGATCCCCCCCCTGTGCCCGATCCGGCCTCGCGATTCCAGCCGCACGACGTTCACGGACCAAGCGAGGTCATCGACCCACGCGCGTATGCCTGGCAGCACACGCATTGGCATGGTCGCGCATGGGAGGAGATGGTCATCTACGAGTTGCACGTCGGTGCATTGGGAGGGTTTGCCAGCGTCGCCCGACGATTGCCGCGGCTCGTCGAACTCGGGGTGACCGCGATCGAGCTGATGCCGATCAACGATTTCCCGGGCCATCGCAACTGGGGGTACGACGGTGTGCTGCCGTTTGCGTCCGATTCGGCGTATGGCCGTCCGGAAGATCTCAAAGCGTTGATCGATTGCGCACACGGTCTGGGCCTCGCCGTGCTCCTTGATGTGGTCTACAACCATTTCGGGCCGGAAGGCAACTATTTGCCACGCTACGCGCCAGCGTTCTTTCGCGAAGATGTGCGAACGCCATGGGGCGCGGCGATCGATTTCCGTCGGCTGGAGGTGCGCGAGTTCTTTTGCCAAAACGCGCTCTACTGGCTGCACGAGTACCGTTTCGATGGGCTGCGGCTCGACGCCGTGCATGCGATTGGCGACGATGAATGGCTGCACGAGTTGGCCGAGCGCATCCGGCGCTCGACGGAGCCCGGCCGCTACGTCCATCTCGTGCTCGAAAACGAGCACAATCGCGCGAGCCTGCTGCGCGGGCCTTTCGACGCGCAATGGAACGACGACGCCCACAACAGCCTGCATGTGCTGCTCACCGGCGAACACGAGGGGTATTACCAGGCCTACGCCGATAGGCCGATCGGCAAGCTCGCGCGCGTGCTGACGGAAGGCTTCGCTTATCAGGGCGAGCCGTCGCCGATTCACGACGGTGCACCGCGCGGCGAGCCAAGCGCGCATCTGCCGCCGAGCGCATTCGTCATGTTTCTCCAAAATCACGATCAAGTTGGCAACCGCGCGTTCGGCGAGCGCTTGCGCACGCTTTGCGCGCCGCAAGCGCTGTTGGCGGCCACAGCGCTGATGCTGCTTTCCCCGCAAATTCCATTGCTGTTCATGGGCGAAGAATCGGGTTCGACGCAACCGTTCCTGTACTTCACCGACTACGCAGACGAACTTGCCGATGCGGTACGCGAGGGACGCCGCCGCGAATTCGCCAAGTTCGCGGCCTACGCCGACCCGGACCGGCGCGCGCGCATTCCGGATCCGAACGCGGTGCAGACATTCGCGCTTTCGTCGCCGTCGACGGAGGATGAAACATGCGAGGCGGACGACACCCTCGAGACGAACGGTACGTCCGGTACGTCCGGCACGCCGCGCACGAGCCCTGTCGCCGAACACGATGCGTGGCGGCACTTTTATCGCGCGGCGCTTGCCGTGCGCGCCAAATTGATCGCACCGCGCATCGCGCGCGCGCGCTCGCTCGGCGCGACGATCCTGCCGACGGCCACCGGCCGCGAGGCGAATGCGCTCGTCGCGCGCTGGAGCCTCTCGGACGGCGAAACGTTATCGATTGCGCTCAATCTGACGCCCGATGGCATACCGCTGCCGGCGCGGCCCGACGGTATGGTCATCTTCGAAACGCCGCCACGTGCACGCGAACTCGTCGACAAGGGCGAGCTGCCGCCTTACGCCTCGATCGCCTGGCTCACGGGCGACGTCAATAGCTACGCACTGCGCCACGATGCACGGATCGTCGAGCCGCTGGAGAACGACACGTGAGCAAGTCAACGCAGCGGTCATCGTCGACGGGAGCCAAGCGAGCGAAAGACGCGGGCGCGCCAGAAGATGCCGGACGTGACCCGATCGAACAACTCGCCACGCGCGCGGGCTTCGAAGTGCAATGGCAAGATGCCGAGCACCGCAGCCATCGGGTGCCGCATGAAACGCTGGCGGCTTTGCTGGGCGCGCTGGGGCTGCCGTGCGGCACGCGCAGCGAGACCGCGCAAAGCCTTGCCGCGCTCGATGTCGAACATGCTGCACGCACACTGCCGCCGCTCGTGACCGCCACATGCGACGAGGCTATTGCGATGCCTGCACTCGTCGCGACATCGGACGGCCGTTATCGCGTCGAACTCGAGAACGGCGAAGTCATCGAAGCACGCGTGAGCACGCCGCAAGGCCAACCCGTCGTGCTCGCGCCGATTGCCGAGCCCGGCTATCACACGCTGTTCATCGACGATCAGCAGGTGCGGCTCGCCGTTGCACCACGCCGCTGCTACACCGTGGCCGATGCGTGCCGCGCGGGCGCCGCGGCATCGGCCATGCGGCCGACGCTGTGGGGCATCGGCGCGCAGCTGTATGGCTTGCGCCGTCAAAGCGTGGGCGTTGGCGATGGTGATGGCGGCATCGGCGACTATTCAGCGCTGTCGACTTTCGCGATCGAAAGCGCGCGGCGCGGCGCCGATGCGCTTGCCATCAGCCCGACCCACGCGATGTTCAGCGCCGCCCCGGAGCACTTCAGCCCTTATTCGCCGTCGTCGCGTCTCTTTCTGAACGTCGCCTATATCGATCCGTCCGCTGCACTGGGGCGCGACGCGGCGCTTACCGCGCTCGAATCGGTCGGCGCAAGGCAGGCGTGGGCTGCGCTCGAAGCCCAGCCGCTGATCGATTGGCCGAAGGCCGCGGCGTTGAAGCTGCTCGTGCTGCGCGCACTGTTCGAACGCTTTTGCGCCCGCGAGCGCGCCGGCAACTCGCCACACGCGGCCGACTTCGCGGCGTTTTGCGTACGCGGCGGTCAACCGCTCGAAGATCATGCGCGATTCGAAGCCATCGACGCCGTGCAGCGCATGCACGGCCGCACCCATTGGCGCGACTGGCCTGCCGACCTCGCCGAACCGCGCTGCGCCGAGGTCGACGCATTCGCACGCGAAGCGCGGCACGAAGTCGATTTTCATCTGTTCTTGCAGTGGCTCGCCGCCCACGGTCTGAGCCATGCGCAGCAAGCGGCGCGCGATGCCGGAATGGCCATCGGGCTCATTGCTGATCTCGCGGTGGGCTGCGACGGCGCGGGCAGTCATGCGTGGTCGTATCGCAGCGATATGCTGCAAAACGTCTCGGTCGGCGCGCCGCCCGATCTCTTCAATCAGGCTGGGCAAGCGTGGGGGCTGACGACGTTCTCGCCACGCGCCATGCGCACGCAGGGTTTCACCGCCTTCATCGATATGTTGCGGGCAGCGTTCGCTTACTCGGGCGGCGTGCGCATCGACCACGTGCTTGGTTTGCAGCGCCTTTGGCTCGTGCCCGAAGGCGCGCGGGCGGCCGAGGGCGCCTACCTGAACTATCCGATTGCCGATTTGCTGCGGCTCATCGCGCTGGAGTCGTGGCGCCATCGGGCCATCGTCATCGGCGAGGATCTCGGCACCGTGCCGCCCGGCTTTCGCGAGCGTCTCGCGCAAGCCGGGCTGCTCGGCATGCGCGTGCTGTGGTTCGAGCGCGGCGAAAAAGAAGACGGGTTCACGGCACCCAAACAATGGGACGATCATGCGATCGCCACCACGACAACCCACGATCTGCCGACAGTGGCGGGCTGGTGGCAAGGCCATGACATCGATTGGCGCAACCGCATCGGTCAGACGGCACGACGCCCCGACGGGCGCGACCCTGTGGCGCTTGCAAAAGCCGAACGCGCGGCGGACCGTCGCGCGCTTTGGACCGCGTTTCAGCAAGCGGGCATCGCGCCCGATACGGTCGACGAGCCGCCACCGGACCAACCGCCCGTCGACGAGGCACTGGCCTACGTTTCGGCGACACCCGCCCCGCTTGTCGTCTATCCGCTCGAAGACTTGCTGGGCTTGAGCGAGCAACCGAATCTGCCGGGCTCCATCGATGAGCATCCGAACTGGCGCCGCCGCGTCGTCGCCCCGATCGACGCCCTGTTCGCGGACTCCGCGTTCACCGACCGGCTGCTCGCGCTCGCGCGCGCCCGTAAGCGCACGGCCGACGAGCAGGCGGCGTCGGAGGCATCTCAGGCGTCGCAACGGCCCGAGCCCCCCTCAACGCCATGACCCTTCCGCGCTCCACGCTCCGTTTGCAGCTGCATCGCGGCTTCACCCTCGACGACGCGGCCGCTTGCATCGACTACTTCGCGGCACTGGGCGTGAGCCATCTTTATTTGTCACCGATCACGACCGCGGTACCCAGCTCGATGCATGGCTACGACACCGTGGATTACGCCGTGGTCAACCCCGAGCTCGGCGGCGAGACAGCGCTCAAGCGGCTCGCACAAGCACTGCACGCGCGGCAGATGGGCATCGTCGCGGATATCGTGCCGAACCACATGGGCATCGCTGGCGGCCACAACGCATGGTGGCTCGACATTCTCGAATGGGGCCGCCATAGCGCGCATGCACGCTATTTCGATATCGACTGGCACTCGCCCGACCCGGCGCTGCGCGGCAAGGTGCTCGCGCCGTGCCTCGGCGCGCAATATGGCGAAGAGCTGGCGGCCGGCCGCATCACGCTTGCTTTCGACGCCGAGCGCACTCGGTTCATCGCACGCTATGCAGACCATGTTTTTCCGATCTGCCCCGTGGATTACGCGACGATCCTGCACGCAGGGGCGAACGCAAGCGCAAACTCGCCAACCCCATCGGATCCGGCCCTGGGCGCGCTGGCCGAACGTTTCGACGGATTGAGCGTGCAACCGGAGGATCGTCCACGCGCGCAAAGCGCACTCGACGCGTTGCAGACCTTCGCTGCTTCGCACGATGCGGCAGCATTCGATGAAGTACTCGCGCAGTTCTCGCCCGAAACGCCAGCCGGACGCGAGCGTCTGCACCGGCTGCTCGAACGGCAATTCTATCGCCTCGCATGGTGGCGCACCGCGGCGGACGAAATCAACTGGCGACGCTTTTTCGACATCTGTACGCTCGCTGCCGTGCGCACCGAACGCACCGAGGTGTTCGACGCTTCTCACGCGCTGATCCTGCGGCTTTTCGAAGAAGGCGTGGTCGATGGGCTGCGCATCGACCACGTCGATGGCCTCGCCGATCCGCGCGAGTATTGCCGGCGTTTGCGTGATCGGCTTGCCGAGCGCGAGCCGCAACGCCCACCGCAACTGGACGGCTCGCCAGCCTATCTGATCGTCGAAAAAATCCTGGCTCGCGGGGAGGCGTTTCCGACGGACTGGGGCGTGGACGGCACAACCGGCTACGACTTCATGAACGATGTCGGCGCGCTGCTGCATGACGCCGCGGGCGAAGCCACGCTGAGCGCGGCTTGGAGCGAACTGGCCGGCAGCGACGCAACGTTTGCCGATGAAGTGCACTACGCGCGGCGCATGATCCTGACCGAACATCTGTCGGCGGAGCTAGACCGCATCGCGCGCGCGCTGCACCGCATGGCGCGCGAGCATGCGGCCACGCGCGATTTCACCTTCATGGCGATCCGCCGTGTGCTGACCGAGCTCGCGGTGCATTTCACGGTCTACCGGCTCTATCCGAGCAACGGCATGCGCACAGGCACGGACGAGCGCTATTTCAATGCCGCGCTCGAGCGTGCCCGCGCGTCGCTCCCGCCGGGACACGGCGGTCTGCTCGATCAGGTCGATCGATGGCTGGGCGGCTCGGCGCCGCGCGGCGAAAGCGCGCAGCAGCACGTTCCAGCAGACGGTGCCGCCGCTCAGGCCATCGCCGCTGCCACGTCTCCCGCACCGGGACGCGAGCGCCGAACGGCGAGCGCGCTGTTTGCGCAGTTGACAGCGCCGCTCGCCGCCAAAGCGGTCGAAGACACCGCTTGCTACCGTTACGGACGGCTGCTCTCGCGCAACGAAGTGGGCTCGGACGCGGCCGAGTTCGCGCTTGCCGCCGACGCGTTCCATGCGGCGAACCTCGAGCGCAGCCGTCGGTTCCCACACGGCCTGCTCGCAACCGCCACGCACGATCACAAGCGCGGCGAAGACGTCCGCGCCCGGCTCGCGGTGTTGAGCGAAATCGCCGACGACTGGGCCGCGACGCTGCGTGCATGGTCGACGCTGAACACGCCGCATCGACGCACGCCCGGCGGCGAACTGCTGACCGGCACGGCACTGCCTAGCGCCGTCGCCGCGCGCGATTGGGCGCCGGGGCCAACGGCGGAAGCGATGCTTTATCAAACGCTCCTCGGTAGCTGGCCTTATGAGTTGGACCCATCCGACGCACCGGGCGTCGACGCATTCGCGCAGCGTATCGCTGCCTGGCAATTGAAGGCGTTGCGCGAAGCCAAGCTGCGTACGAGCTGGCATGCGCCCGACATCGGCTACGAAAACGCCGCGCGCGACTTTCTGTTCGATATTCTGGCGCCTCAGCGGCGCGACGGCTTCTTGCACGAGCTGACGGCATTCGTTGCGCGCATCGGTTCGGCGGGGGCGTTAAACAGCCTGTTGCAGACAGTCTTGCGCATGACTTCGCCAGGTATTCCCGATCTCTACCAGGGCACCGAACTGTGGGACTTCAGTCTCGTCGATCCGGACAACCGCCGGCCCGTCGACTTTGCGCTGCGTCGCCACTGGCTCACTGAGATTGCCGATACGCCGCCGAGCGAGCAGCTCGGCAACTGGCGCGATGGACGCATCAAGCTCGGCGTGATTCACCGCGCGTCGATGCTACGAGCGGTGTCGCCGGCCCTCTTTCTGGAGGGGACGTATCTGCCGCTTGCGGTACATGGCAGCCTGGCGCAGCATGTGATTGCATTCGCGCGCCGGCACGGCGACGCCTATGCAATCGTCGTCGGCACGCGGCACGCGGCGTCCTTGCTGGCACGTGAGCATGACGTACCGCACGTCGAGCCAACCCGCTGGAAAGACACATGGATAGAACTGCCGCCGGCGTTGGCAGGCCGCGCGCTGTTCGACTGGCTAAGCCCTGCCGCGCCCAAGGTCAGCCACGATAGTCGCGTGCTCGTGCGCGAGGCGTTGAGCGCGCTGCCGGTGGCGTTGCTCGTCGAAGAAGGCGTGCCGACGCGGTAGCGCCGGCACATGCAGTTAGGGCGCCATGAGCGGCACGCGCAGCGTTAGCGTCGATAGTTCGCCATCGCCGGCCGTGCTTTGCTCGAAGCTGCCGCCATGTGCCGAGGCGACGCGCTGCGGCAACGCCAGCACCCAGGCCACGCGCCCCGCTTCGCGCACCCGCATGGCCTGGTTGCGCGCAAATGCCTCGAATGCGTGCGGCAGCTCGGCATCGGCCAATGCCGCGAAGCGCATCGTATGAGCCACATCGACGCGCCAAAAGCCCGCGTCGAGGCCGCTTTCGAGCGTCACCGTGCCACCGGGCGCACTGCCTTCGATAGCGAACGCAAGCATGACCCACAGCGCTTGCAGCAAGCGTTCGCGATCGCCGTCGCAATGCTCCGTATCGAGCCGTGATTCGACGATGAACGACACGCCGCGCGCGTCGGCCAGCGAGCGTCGAACCTCGTCGAGCGCGCGTTCGATCACGGGCTGCATCACGAAGCCGGTGCGCTCGAGTGCCAGCGCCTTCGTCTCGGCTCTCGTGCTGTCAACCGCCTCCTCGAGCAGCTTCACCTGCTGCTCGACGCCCGAGCGAATGCCTGCGAGGGCGCGTTGCGCAGCGGGGTCGGCCGCGTCGAGCTTGCGCTCGAGCACATAGGCCCAACTGTGGATGGCGTTCAGCGGGCTGCGCAGGTCATGAGAAACGACGGAAAGCACATGATCGCGCATGAAGAGCGCTGTCTCGGCGCGCATGCGCGCGAAGCGCTCGTCGGATGTCGCAGCGGCAACGGCATTGAAAGACGTCGACACGATCGGCCTCTGAATAGGAAGCGCCCGGCTGCCCGACAACGACGCCGTACCGCGAGCGGCACGATCATTGCTGGCCGTCTCGCGACGACCGGGGCACCCATGGCGCGTTGAAGAGACACCCATTATAGGCACCCACTCTGACGCGAGCGCCTACAATGGCGCTTTCGAACGTGATAGAAGGAGCAAATCCATGACGACCGTGACCACCGAGTCGGGCCTCAAATACGAAGACCTGACCGAAGGCGCCGGCGCCGAGGCAACCGCCGGCCGTACCGTCAGCGTCCATTACACCGGTTGGCTCACCGATGGCCAGAAGTTCGATTCGAGCAAAGACCGGAGCGACCCGTTTGCGTTCGTGCTCGGCGGCGGCATGGTGATCAAGGGCTGGGACGAGGGCGTGCAAGGCATGAAAGTGGGCGGCGTGCGGCGCCTGACCATTCCGCCGCAATTGGGCTATGGCCCGCGCGGTGCTGGCGGCGTGATCCCGCCGAACGCCACGCTGGTGTTCGAAGTCGAGCTGTTGGACGTGTGAGCAGCATGTCGAGCGCGCCCTCAGGGCTGACATGAGCAGGCGTCATGCACATGCCTTGGCGCCGGGCGTATCGCTGCGGTGCTTCGGCGAATACGTGGCCTCGGACGAGCACGACTTCCATCAAGTCGTGCTCGGGCTCGACGGCGCAATGGAGATGAGCGTCGACGGCGTCGGACAGCGTGTCGACAGCCGCCATGCCTGGCTGATTCCGGCAGGTGCGCGTCACGAATACGCTGGCATCGGCGAAAACCGTCATCTCGTGCTCGATCTGCCGGCCACCACACTCGCTGTTCCTGAACGCCTTTTTGCGCGCGCTGCGGTGCTGACACTCGACGAGAGGACGGCCTCGCTCGTACGCGATGTCGCGCGAAGCACCGAACAAGCGAGTAATCGATTCGCCTGGGGTGCCGCAGTCCGGCTCACCTCGGCATTGGTGGGCGCAAGCGGCCTCGCCGCGCCGGTCGCCGGCCTCGATTTTCCGCGCATCGACCGCTGGCTGCGTGCCCGACTGTCCGAGCCGCTGCGAGTGGCGGATCTCGCCGCGCATTGCGGCTTTGGAGTGCGCCGGTTTCATCAGCTTTTCGACGACGCGTTCGGCACGACGCCGCACCGCTATTTGCAGCGGTTGCGGCTCGACACGTCGCTCACGTTGCTGCCTGACCCGCGCAACACGTTGACCGAGATCGCCCTATCGGTCGGCTTCGGCGATCAAAGCGCGTTCACGCACGCGTTCACGCGACGCTTTGGCGTCGCGCCGGGGCAATGGCGCGCGATGACGGCGCATTGAGTATTTATTTATTGGACCAGCGCTGCAGCACCAACGAACAACGAAGCGCCCTTACCCATTCAGCCCGTGCGCGAGATCGGCGCAGATGTCGCCCGCGTCCTCGAGCCCTACCGCCACGCGCAACAACGCTTCGGTAATACCCGCCTCTGCACGCGCTTCCGGCGTGATGCGGCTGTGCGTGGTGGTGGCGGGATGCGTGATGGTCGAGCGTGTGTCGCCGAGGTTTGCCGTGATCGAGCACAGCTTCGTGCCGTCTATCACGCGCCATGCATTGGCGCGCTGCGCCTCGGGCGTATCGCCCACGACTTCGAAGGCGAGCACCGAGCCACCCGAGCGTTGCTGACGCCGGGCGATCTGATATTGCGGGTGCGATTCAAGCCCCGGATAGAAAACACGCTTGACGCCCGGATGCGCTTCGAGCCAGCGCGCCACGGCAAGTGCATTGGCCGAATGCCGCTCGGCGCGCAACGATAGGGTTTCGAGGCTCTTTAACAGCACCCACGCGTTGAATGCGGAAAGTGTGGGCCCCGCCGTTCGCACGAACGGGAAGACTTTCTCCATGATGAACTGGCGCGTTCCGACCAGCGCGCCACCGAGCACACGCCCCTGGCCGTCGATCAGCTTGGTTGCCGAATGCATGACGACATCGGCACCGAGCTTGAGCGGTTGCTGAACGGCAGGGCTGCAAAACGAATTGTCGACCACGAAGATCGCACCAGCGGCCTTCGCTATCTTGCCGATCGCTTCGATGTCGCACAACTCGGTGACCGGGTTAGACGGTGTTTCGACGAAGAACATCTTCGTTTCTGGACGCACCGCTGCTTGCCATGCATCGAGATCATTCGGATCGACGAACGTTGTGGTCACGCCGAAACGTGTGAAGATCTGCGAGAACATGCCAAGCGTCGAACCGAATAGCGCACGCGAGCTGACCATGTGGTCTCCAGCTTGCAGTGCAGCCATCACCACCGAGAGGATCGCGCTCATGCCCGAGGCGGTCGCGATGCAGGCTTCGCCGCCTTCGAGCGCCGCGAGCCGATCTTGGAACATCGTGACGGTCGGGTTCGTAAAACGTGAATAGGTGTAGTAGTCCTCGGAATGCTTGAAGCGCTCAGCCGCTTCGCCAGCGCTCGTGAAGCAAAAGCTCGACGTGAGAAAGAGCGCTTCCGAGTGCTCGTTGAATTCGGTGCGCGTGGTGCCCGAGCGCACGGCGAGCGTGTCGAAGTTGAAGGAGTCGTCCATAGGGGTCGGTGTGTGGCGAGTGGCGGGAGCGCCGCAGCGGCATCATCGGTGGCGAAACCGGATGCGCAGCCGGGCGCGCTGCCGCACATTTTACGGCGATTCGCACCCGGCCTCCGTAAAACGCGGCGAATCGACCGCTGCGCCGCGCTTGGGTTGTGCGTTGTCGAGGAGACGCTGTCTCCTTCGTCAGCCCCCCTGTCGAATGCCCACAACCTGGATACTGAAGGGGGCGGTCGCGCCGTTCGGGCCCAACACGGTGAACGGCATCGAGCCGGGGTGTCCAGGCGGCGGAAACGATAGGCTGACGTAATCCACCTGGAAGCTGAAGGTCCCATCCGACTGAACGTTGACCGAGTCGGGCAACGATACTTTGTTCGTCCCGGTGTTGTTCTTGATCTGACAGGTGTACGGGTAGACCGGCTGTTCGTTACTCGAATATTTCAATTGGCCGTTCACCGTCACCTGCAGATCCAAGTTGTCGAAACCGCCGCTCGGCTTGGCCCAGAAATCGTACTCGCCCGACGGCGTTGGTGTCGGCGTTGGCGTTGGCGTTGGCGTTGGCGTTGGCGTTGGCGTTGGCGTTGGCGTTGGCGTTGGCGTTGGCGTTGGCGTCGGCGTCGGCGTTGGTGTCGGCGTTGGTGTCGGCGTTGGTGTCGGTGTCGGTGTCGGTGTCGGTGTCGGTGTCGGTGTCGGTGTCGGTGTCGGTGTTGGCGTTGGCGTGGGTGTGGGCGTGGGTGTGGGTGTGGGCGACGAACTTACTATCCGAAAATAGGCAGTCGGATCTTCCCCGTTTTGGCCCCTAAATTGAAGGTCATAGCCGCCGTCATCGACCCAATCAGTCGGATATGCAACGAGATAATTGCCGTTGAAATTCAGCGTAAAGACGGCGTTTGCGCGATCCACAAAATGCATTGTGAATACGTCACCAGCGCTGTCCGGCGATGTGTACAGCAATGATCCGCTAACGACTAGATATTGGTCCTGATAGTCTCGAATCCTTATCGTTTGTGGACCCGCAGGCTCCAAAACGTACTTCCCACCCGCGCCGACGACGGAGGCGTAAGCACCTACCAAATTCGGCCAATATATTCCCGGCGCGCTCCAATAGAACGGCTCGTTATAGACCTGAATAGGAACGGGCCCGATTGGCGTTGGCGTTGGCGTTGGTGTCGGTGTCGGTGTCGGTGTCGGTGTCGGTGTCGGTGTCGGTGTCGGTGTCGGTGTCGGTGTCGGTGTCGGTGTCGGTGTCGGTGTCGGTGTCGGTGTCGGTGTCGGTGTCGGTGTCGGTGTCGGTGTCGGTGTCGGTGTCGGTGTCGGTGTCGGTGTCGGTGTCGGTGTCGGTGTCGGTGTCGGCGTAGGCCCAAACCGGAACACCCGCGGTGACGCGGCGATATTCTCATCCCCTTCGAGCCACGCACTCAACGTCACACTGCCGTTTTGCGTGCTGGCGAATGCCACATCGCAAATACCGAATACGTCCGTCACTCCGTTCGTCAAATGCGGGTCGTTCGAATCCAGAAAATAGGCGCCTTTATTACCCGACAATTGAAACGTGACTTTCACGCCGTATTCGAGCGCCTGCGGATTGTTTCCCGCTGATGCAATCAGCCGTCCAACGTCCGCCGAGCTCGCAGTTCCGTCGGCTGGGCAACCATCGACTCGCGCCGTGATGACCAGTGACATCTGATCGTTGTTGCTCATATATCCCCCGGTCTTGACGGCGCAAGAGAACGCGCCCACGCAGATCATTGCATGCTCCGATTGCGGATTACCCCCTTCAAATTATCAGGTCCGATCAGACGCACTTCAGGCTTGCGGAACAAGCTTCTCGATGGTTTCCGAACATTGAATCCAGGATTTTTGAGACTAATCTCGTTCTGTGTCGTCGGCGATGCGGGGATTATTGTCTCAAAAGTTGCTTTACGAACCCCTTCAATCATCGACTCGCTCAATACCGAGCGCTTGGACAACCATGACAACAACTTACTCGCCGCAAACCGTCCGCCGCTTCGTGCGGGCGCCGCCGGCGCAGTGTCAATACGCGTAATCAACCGGCCGCCACTATGAGAACTGCTAGGCTGACTGCCAAAAAGAACGGATATCGTTGTATCCGTAGATGCGACGAGCAGTTGCGGCCAGATTGAAAAATCAAGCGCGGGAAAACGGCACGCCTTGAACGGCGATTGCACGCCCTTAAACGATGGGAAAAGACGTCGATTAATCCCGCATTTAGCCAGACTTGTTCATTACTGAATTCTGGCCTTCACATTCTCGCTCCTTGCCGCTGAGCGTCGCATTGTCCGCATCAATATGGGCACGCCGCGCTGCATTAGCAACTGCCTGCTGACGCGCAAATCAACGTTATCGATGATTCGCAATCGAGGAGATGGCTTTCGGGAATGTCATTGATTGGATAGCGATCAGATGAATCATCGATTCTCAACGGTCCTCGAGCAGCGTATTGCGAGGGGCCCCAAAACAGCCAGCCAGCGTTTTGCACTCTGGCTCATGGTACTGACGGTGCTCGCATTTACCTCGTTCATCGTTCGCAACGCGAACGCACAATCCGCCAATCCAACGCCGATGCCGGCGCAGGAGGACGCATTGTGCTCGCCGTTCGCACTTTCGCCCATTTGCGGCCACATCGAGTTTGCCGCCGACCAAGCGTCAGCCACCGCTGCCAACCGCCCCTCCACGAACCCGTCGCCCAAATTCGACTTCACGCTACCCGAGCTCGGAGCCAAAGGCGCACAAAGCCACACCGTATCGCAACAAGCCCGCGAAAAGGCACTCTTCGCTCCGGTTCTTCACCAATTGATGCAGGCCGGCCAACTTGCCGGCTCCGGCCTCGGTCTGTCCGATCTTGCGACAGGCTACCTGACGAGCCAAGCGAATCAGTATGTCTTCGGCGGGCTGCAGCGGTGGCTCTCGCAATACGGTACGGCAAGCATATCGATGGGCGCGACCAGCCACGGGCTCAACGACGGTTCGGCCAATATGCTCTTGCCGCTTTACGACAACAAGGGCAGCGCGCTGCTGTTCACCCAGCTCGGCTACCAGCGTTGGGATGGACGCAATACGATCAACCTCGGTCTGGGCGCGCGGCATTTCGACAAACATTCGATGTACGGCGCCAACGTCTTTTTCGACGATGACGTGACAGGCCACAACCAACGTTTGGGTGCCGGCCTCGAATTCGGAACGGACTACTTGCATCTGGCCGCCAACGGGTATTTCGGGCTAACCGGCTGGCACCAGTCGCGTGACTACGCTGATTACGACGAACGTCCGGCGAGCGGCTTCGATGTCGCAACCGAAATGTACCTGCCCGCACTGCCACAATTGGGCATGAAGCTCAAATACGAGCAGTACTTCGGCAACGGTGTCGACTTGGCAGGCGACGGCAGTCGCCAGAAAAATCCGCTGGCAGTGACCGCGCAGCTCGACTACACGCCGGTGCCGGCCATCACGATCGGAGCCGGATACCGCCGCGGCTCGCGCGGCATCAGCGACGTGCTGTTCAACACGCAGTTGACCTACCGCATGGGCGTGCCGCTGTCCGAGCAATTCGACCCGCACGCGGTGGCCTCGATGCGCAGTGTCGCCGCGAGCCGCTACGCGCTCGTGCAACGTAACAACCGGATCGTGCTCGATTACCGCAAGCGCGTGGTGATTCGTCTCACGCTCGCTCAGGCGTTGAACGGATATCCCGGCGAAGTCATGCCGCTGCCGGTCAACGTGACTTCGACCTACGGGCTGCAATCGATCCAGTGGAATGCGCCCGAGTTCATGGCGAACGGTGGCGCGATCCTCGGGCAAAACGGCAGCTATACGCTGACGTTCCCTGCCTATCAGTCAAGCGGCAGCAACACCTACGTGATCAGTGCGGTAGCGCGCGACCGGGAAGGCAACACGTCGTCGCCCGCGCAAATGCACATCACCGTGCAACCGCCGGTGCAAAACATCAGCATCGACAAGTCCACCACCGACATCAGCCCTAACCGGATATATGCCGACGGACACAGCACGGCGCTCGTGACCATCAGTGTCCTCGACGGCAATGGCAACGGCGTGCCGGGCCTCGCGCATGACATCGTGCTGCAGCCGGCGTTCAACACCTCGCCGCAAGCCGCAGCCGCCGTGAAAACGACATCGCCCGCGATACTCGGGCCTACGATCAGCGCGGTCAGCGCACAAGGCGATGGCATTTATCTCGCGACGATCACGGCCGGCACCGAACTGGGCACGCTCACGGTCACGCCGATCATCAAGACCGGCAGCATCAAGCTCAAGAGCGCAGCGATGCAATTCGTCAGCGCGAACACCGCGGTGAACGCCGCGCTCACCGATCCGATCGTGGTCACGCCGCAAGCCGGCCAGGCGGCGGACGGACAAGCCGCCTACACATTCACCGCTCACGTTGTCGATGCGAACACCGGCAACCCGCTGCCCAACTACCCGCTGGTCGGGCTGCGCTGGCAAGTCAACCCCTCGCCGGGCTCGCTGCCGAACGCCGGTTGGCTCACGCTCACGCCGGGCAGCAGCACGACCGATGCGAGCGGCAACATCAGCGCCACGCTCTCGAGCAAGATGGCGAACACCGCCTTTACCGTGAGCGCGCAACTGGGCTCGGCAGCACCGCATAACGCCAACCCCGTCACGTTTTCGCTGGTGGCTCGCATTGCATCAGTCACGATCGTCGATCCTTCGACAGGCATCACGGAAATCGGCACGATAAACAATTTGCTGAATACGCCGATCCGGCTGCATACGCCCGTGCCGCTCGGCTCCCTGGCGCAGGCGGGGTTCCAATACGTTGCGCTTGTCGTCGATGCGCGCGGCTTGCCGGTGGCCAATCAATCGCTCAGCACACTCGGCTTCCAGTGGATGCCTAGTCGGTCACCCACCGCCAACGACGCCTATTACGAAGCGCCCACGACCAACGGCGCGGGACAGGCCATTGCCTATTTCGCATCGTTCGCGCAAGTCGGCACAACCGGCCCGTTCACCGCTTCGGCAAAACTGGGCAGCCAGGTCGTGCGCCCGGCCAAACCGGCGAACGTGGGCTTCACCGATGTGCCGGGCGATACCCACCAGATTCAATACGTCCAACCGAATGGGAACGTCTACAACGGAGCAGTCTGGCCCGATACCCGCGCGATAGCCTTCGTCAAAGACGTAACGTATGCGCGCTTCGATCCTGGAATGTTCGTTCCGACGATCGATCAGTTCGTGAGCGCGGTCAGCTCGGCGCCCAATGTCGTCAGCGTCGACCCGGCCACGGGAAGAATGAACGCGTTAAAGCCTGGCCAAGCCACCATCAGCGAAACCTACGCGCACAACGGCTATCGCTTCACGCGCTCCGTCACACTCAACCCACAAGTGATCTTGTTCGTGGAACATCAAAACGGCCAGACGATCCCGATCGTCCCGCCGTGGGTCGATCCAGACCCGAACAACACATGCGAAGGCTGGAGCAACAACGCACCTGGCATAGCCAGCGTCGACATCGGCGATGTGAAAAAGCTCACCGACTTGGTGCCGCAAACGGCGTTCGGGAATTCGTTCTGGGGACAGACTCCGCCGGTGCTGTCTAGCCGCCGCTTTTACCTGAAAGATAGCGGTGCGCAGCGCGGGTGGGACTCGCTGCCGATTCCGGGCAACGGAGGCGTCGTGCTAAATGACAATTTGGACGGTTCTCTCGTGTGCAAATTGCAGTGAGATGCGAAATCGGGTTACCGCGCGCGTTGGCGTGGCGGTAATCACTCTAGCCGGGACCGGCCTGCGGTCCCAAATGTGTGATGTGCGAGGAAGGAGACTATCGTGGCAATTACCGGAATGAGCATCATCCCGAATGAGACGTACTCGATGGCAAACGGCAACCTGGTGCTTCCGTCAGAAGCCGGTCACGTGACCTACAAGGTCATCGTGATGGTGGATCTGGCCGATAACCACGCAGGCGGCACCGTCGCCATCACCGATTTGAGCAACGGCGTGACCGTACGTGACCGCTCGCCGATCCGGCTCACTGCGAACGGCCAGCGGCCGTTCGCATTGGTGCACTTGCAGTGCGTGCCGGAAACAGCAACCGAGATCGCCTTCAAGGCATCGGCCACGCTCACTAGCGTGGGCAATCCGACTTGGCCGGCGACGCCGGCTAACACGGTCCCGCTCAAGTGGGTCGACGCGGGCGCGCTCTATCCGACGCTCGTGGCCACCTTGGCCGCACCCGATGACATACCCGTGCTGGATACCAGCGACACGAACGGACAGGCAACGATTACGGTCACGCTCACCGACGCAGCAAACGCGGCAATCGCCGGTGTCCCGCTGCTGATCGGCCCTACGGATCAGACTGACATCCGACCCTATACGTTCACCGACCTCACCGGCGTGAAGGTGGAGCCTCACGCGAACCAAATCACCTTGACTAGCGGCCAGGCCTGCTCGGTGACAACGGATGCGAGCGGACGAGCAGGTCTTAAGATGACGTGTCCAGACAATACGACTGGCGAGCAAGCAATGCTTATTTCATGGGGTGCACAGCTGCTCGGCCGTGCGGACGCGCATTTCTTCGCGGCATCCGACGATCCTCTTTTCGTCGGACCGGTCACCACCGTAGCGTCGGGCACAATCGCTGCACCGACGATTTACAACGCAGAGGGAACGCTCGAGTACAACCCCGCATCGAATACCACGACCTGCATGTTGCAAGTGAACGCAGGGTGGGACAATCCGACCACTTTCGACAAGATATTGTTGATCGAAAGCAACACCGACGGCACGCAAGTCCGCCCGCGCGCCGCCTTTTCGGTAAGCGACTGTACGCCGCCCACCCCCGATCCGGGCGCATGGATCACCTATCCGCTTCCCGTCGACCGGCTTCTTACAGGTACTCATAATCTAAGCTTTTTGGCATTCAAGGGTGGCGCGCCGGCGGGCCCTTCATATTCTCAACCCAACCCGTATAAGATCGGTCAACTTCCGGCTCCGGCGCCCGATATGACGCAAAATCGGGTGCTGCCGATGCCACGTATTTTTGTGAAGAGCGTCGATGAGCAGTCCAACCCGATTATGGACGTGGAATTGCTTCCCGGTCCCAGCGTTTGCGTGAATTGGAACTACATCAAATATGGCGGTCTCTACGTTTTCATTCCGTATGCGGCAACGAATGGACAAGCCGGCATGAGCGGGGACGCCTACATCAGGATTTATCGACAAGGTGTCTACCGCAAACAGTTGCCGGTAGTCGCAGTGCCCAAAACATATGGCCCTGTGACGGTAACCGATTCCGCAATCACCGTTCCGCCTCCCCCGAACCTTGATCCCGCATTGGGCAACGGTATTTTGATGGTGATTCCGACCACCGATTTGAGCCAGTGGGACGCCCCACCGCGCGGCCTACCGCTGCCGTTCCAGATCGAATATTGGACCGCAGGCGGAAAGGCGTATTCGTCCGTCTGGACTGCTACGCTCGATACGGTGGGCGCCTGATCGCCATGCACCTGATGCGCATCGAGCGCGCGAGCCTGTGATTGCCAAGTGCGACGTGGCGAGCGAATCGTCCACCACGTCAACTCACGAACCGCGGTGTGCGAGTACGCTCGCACACCGCGGCAATCTCTATTTCAACTACGACTTCCTGTCCGGATGTAACTATCACCGCATCGTGCTTCCATTGGCCCACATGCCGCGTGATTTCGATACGAAAGTCCCCGTACTTTTTTTCAATCGTCTTGGCGTCGAGCCGGATACCGTCGATCGCTTCCGCGCGCGAGGTGGTCGCATCGTCATCGATCTGGACGACGACATATTTCTGCCCGAATCACATCCGCTTCATGCGATGTTTAAGGCAACACGCTGCGCCGAGCGGTTGATCGAGAATATCCGGCGCGCCGATATCGTGACCGTCAGCAACGACGCACTCGCGAGCAAGGTCGCGCACTATCACGGACGTGTCGTAGTCATACCCAATGCGTTGCCTTTCGATCAGGATCAATTCACACGGACCACACCGTGCGATCGGCGCAAGATCGTCTATGCCGGCGGGTTCACACACGAAGCGGATTTACTGCTCGTGCGCGATGCCGTACCGCGCAGCGAACTGGTGATCGCAGGCGATACGGGCACGCAAGGGAAGGATGTCGCCTCTCAGGCATGGCAACGCATCCGTGCAAACTTTCCGTTCGCGGAATTTCAGCCCATGCTGCGAGTGGACGAATACATGCGGCACTACGATGGCAAATCGATCGCGCTTGCGCCGCTCGTCGATACGCCTTTTAACCGCTGCAAATCGAATCTAAAGACACTCGAAGCAGGTGCGAAAGGGCTCGCGTTCGTCGCTTCGCGCATCTACCCGTATTACAACGAGCGGGACAAGCATGTCGTGCTCTATGCGTCGACGCGGGCCGAATGGCGACGCATCCTGTTGAAACTGACAGCCGACGAAGCATTGCGCACCGATCATGCACAGGCGTTGGCCGCACACGTGCGGCAGCACTATCACATCGAGCTCGCCAATCGAATCAGGCGACAGGTGTTTGAATGGGTCGGCAATGCGTGAACTGTGAGCTGCGAATTGAGCGCTGCTCACGCGGCAACCGTCTCACGAACTCGCCGGGCTCGGCTTGTCGTCGGTGATGATCCAGTCGTGTTTTTTCCACGACGGGAACGGCTCGAACGTCAGCGTGAACGTGACATCGGGTGTCCCCTGCTTGAGCGACAACGTCACGTTGACAGTCTCCGAGCGGGTGTCGATGATGTCGAACGACGCCGTACCGTTGAAATCGTTTAGCGGCACCGGAGCCTTTTGCGCCTGTGCTTTCGAATTACCCCGCAGGAAAGCGGCACCGTCCACCGTCACGTAGACGCATTCGGCCTGAGACAAACTGCGGTCGACCTTCACATATACCGTGCAATAGCTCGGATCAAGGCCGAACATCGGGTCGTCCGCTGCAGCGCCGGATGTATAACCGTAGGTGATCGGCGAGTTCAATTCGCTCTGCGCGTCGCGGAAAACCAACGCTTGGGGCGGCGACGGAACGTGATCGCCGGAAACAGTCAGTGTTGGGTTGTAGTCGCCGTTGGGCCATACGCCCAGGCTTCCCATGCCTTGCTGGTCCAGGTTGAATGAGTAGTCGAGATTGCCCGACTCGACGATGCGCGCCGGTGTACCGCTGATCAGCGATGCATAGACGCTCATGCCGGGAGCACCAAACAAGCGCACGCGGTTCATGCCTTGCAGCACGGTGCCGGGCAACGTGACTGGCGCACCTTGGGAGACGTTCAACTCGAGCTTGACGATGTCCGAAAACGAAATTCGCAGCGATGCCGGCAACGAGTCCCCACCGCCATTGTCCGGGTCACTGGGCGTGACGTGGTAATACGCTGTCCCTTTGCCTCCCGGCCCCAGACATAAGACGGCGTGTTCGGGAATGACACAAGCTGCTTTTTGATCCCCGCTTCCCACCTGCACTTCGAACCTGAACTGGGAAGCCGGCACCGGGTCGCCATCGAAATCGGTACCGTGCCAGTTGAATTCGACGCTGTCGCCCGGGCTGATATGCGGATAAGTCGCCTCGATGCGCACGCCTCGTCGCTTCGTTACACCGGTAAAAGGCGCACGGCCATCCGTGAAGTCCGGAAAGGTCGGTGACGGATATGCCGGCGCCGAAGCGCCAATGATCGTTACCTTGGTGGAACTCGAACTCGCTATCGGGTTCTGGGCGTAATCCTGCACGGTGTAATAAACGTTGTATACCCCATCAGGTATCTCGCCTTTGTGGAACAACACCGGGTAGACCGGCCAATGGGCTTCGTCCAGGTCCGCCACGATATTCGACGTCCAAATATCGTCATTGAAATACATGATGTAGGTGTCGTACGGCCGCGGCCCAATACCACCGTCCGTCGTATCCCACGGCCACGCATACGCCACCACAAACTCGGTGGTGAGCAGACTGATATCGATCACGCCGGGCGTTCCGCCATTGTCGGCCTGCGGCAACTCCGGCTTTTGGAGTACATCGAATTCGTTCTTTTTCACGTCTTATCCCCACGGTTATTGAGAGTCCGTCGGGGGCGCGGTAAAGTCCATCGTCAGATTGGCGAAATCGTTCGGATAGGGTGTCGACACGCTGATGTTGAGGCCGCTTTGCGCAACAGAACTGACAATATAGGCGGTTGCGGTACCGTCTGGTTGCAGCGGAATGTTCTGCGAGGTTTCCTGGTCTCCGAAGCCGTCTATCCAAGCGCCTTGCGAGTTGGTCAATGTCACGGTAACGTACTGATACTTTTGCGGGATTCGGTTTTCCCCGATGCCGAGATCGACGCCCACATACACCGACGCACGCGTTTGGCCGTCGGCGGGTGCACCCGAGTTGCATGCATATCCGAGAATTACGGTATTGGTCGGTACCTTGTTATAAGGCGCGAACTGCACGGATATCGGACCAACGTAGTCATTTGCATTCTTGGCATTGGAAATCGTGACCGTTGTCGCAGCAAGCTCGAGCGTATTCCGTTGCACAAGGTTGTCCTGGTCCATATATAGGTGAAACCAAGTACATCCCAAATCACTATCGGCAAGCGCCTGTCCGATCCAGGACTCAGCATGCGTAGGGTTCTGGGGATTCGAAGCTTCCAGGAATTTGGCGGAACGCGCGGGTGCGTCCGCTGCCACTTTCATTCCCGGCGTGCCGAAAACCGTAATGACGTTATAGGGCGCAAGGTTCGGGTATTTAGTCTTGTCCTGCCACGGTGCGCCATTCGTCGCAATAACGTAAAGGTTTGTGGAAGCATGCCCCGCCTTTTCATTCGTTACCATTTCCGCTCCTGATAAAGGCGGGTCTACTCATCCCCGAACTTTGTATCTTTAGCGCTAAAGATAACCGTTCCCGCTGCGGGCGAACCTGCGTGTTTTGATAGTGTCCGAGTGGCCGGCAATCTGCGCGCCAAATGACAAAAAGCCCACTTGGTACGGATCACGATGCCTCCCATCCGCCAATCCCATTGGCTTGGCGTTCGTGTGCAAGTCCTCGGCGTTCCGCTGGCGGGCAACGCGCCATCCTTTCGATTTTCGGGTGTCGAACAATGTCTCGGTTTGTCGATTTTCGCGGCCGTCATTCGTCGTATGGGGAGGAGCGGGATAGGGTGGCCTTCGTCAGCATCCGGCTCCTTCACCAATTTACGGAGATACAAAAATGCGCTTCCTGTCGATGGTAAGGATCACCGAGAACACAGGCCTGCAGCCAAATGCGCAGTTGATGGCCGACATGGGCAAGCTCATCGAAGAGCTCACTCGCGAGGGAAAGTTGCTCGATACCGCGGGGCTGGCACCCACGTCCGACGGCGTGCGCGTCAGGCTGGCCGGCGGGAAGATTCGTGTGGTCGATGGCCCATTCACTGAAGCAAAGGAAGTCATCGGCGGCTACGCCCTGCTCCAGGCGGAATCGAAGGAGGAGGCCATCGAACTGGCCAAGCGCTTCCTGCGAGTACACGGCAACGAATGGAACATCGAATGCGAAGTGCGGCAGGTCATGGACCCATGCACCGCATAGCGGACCGTATCGGTTGAAGACGAAAGCAGCCCAAGCGACAGCCCCCGAACTCTTTTTGAATCGTTTCTTAATCGAACGACTTAACGAGAACGCGGGCGGTATCGCCTTTTATCGAAGCCGGCTTACTCCACCGATAGCTGTAAATGCAGTTGCGAGCGCGTCACGGTGGAATCGGTGGCGTCCGCTGCGGAATCGCGCTCCGACTGCGACTCCGGTTCGAGCCGTGAGCGCTCGATTACGTCGAGATAGGCGCTCGTGACATCGCCAGTGATGTAATCGCCGTCGAAGCATGACGCCTCGAACCGCGACAGCGCCGGATTGATGTCGCGCACGGCCTGCTTCAATGCGTCGACGTCCTGATAAACCAGGTGATCGGCACCGATGATCTGCGCGACTTCCTCGTCGGAACGCCCGTGAGCAACGAGTTCGCCGCGCGTCGGCATATCGATACCGTACACGTTCGGGAACTTCACTGGCGGCGCGGCCGAAGCGAAGATCACCTTGTTCGCGCCCGCATGGCGCGCCATCTGCACGATTTCATGAGAAGTGGTGCCGCGCACGATCGAATCATCGACGATCAGCACGTTCTTGCCTTTGAACTCGATGGCCATCGCATTGAGCTTCTGGCGCACCGATTTCTTGCGAACGGCCTGGCCCGGCATGATAAACGTGCGGCCCACGTAACGGTTCTTAAAAAACCCCTCGCGGTATTCCACACCGAGCTTCGCTGCAACCTGCATTGCGGCGGGACGCGATGAATCGGGAATCGGCATCACGACGTCGATCTTCACATCGGGCAGCTCGCGTTTGATCTTCTCGGCGAGATAGTCGCCCATGCGCAGCCGCACGTTGTAGACGGGTACGCCGTCGAGTACGGAATCGGGACGCGCCAGATACACGTACTCGAAGATGCAGGGGTTAAGGCTTGCGTTCGGCGCGCACTGCTGGCTGTGCAGATGGCCTTGCTGATCGATGAAGATCGCTTCGCCGGGCGCGACATCGCGCACGAACTCGAAACCGATGCCTTCTACCGCCACCGATTCCGATGCCACCATCCACTCGACGCCCTCTTCCGTTTCGAGCTTGCCGAGGCAAAGGGGGCGAATGCCGAACGGATCGCGAAAGGCGAGTAAGCCATAGCCGGCAATCAGCGAGACGATGGCATACGAACCGCGCACACGGCGATGCACGCCTGCGACAGCCGTGAAGACGGTTGCCGGATCCAGTTGAAGGCCCGACGTGGCGAGCTGCATTTCGTGCGCGAGCACGTTGAGCAGGACTTCGGTGTCGGAATTCGTGTTGACGTGGCGGCGGTCGATGCGAAACATCTCGTCCTTCAACTGCTGCCAATTCGTCAGATTGCCGTTATGCGCGAGGATGATGCCGAATGGTGCGTTCACATAGAACGGCTGTGCTTCTTCAGCGCTCGACGCCGAGCCGGCCGTCGGATATCGGACTTGGCCGATGCCGAACGTGCCGGGAAGGCTGCGCATGTTGCGGGTGCGAAAGACATCGCGCACCATGCCGTTTGCCTTATGCAGGTGAAACGTGCTGCCGTTCGTGGTTGCGATGCCGGCTGCGTCCTGGCCGCGATGCTGCAAGAGCAGCAGACTGTCGTAGATCAGTTGATTGACGGGGGAGTGGGAGACTACGCCTACGATGCCGCACATGGCAGGTCCTTCAAAGATACGAAAAATTTTGTCGACGGGAGTTAGTGCTTTTAGCACTTACTCCCGTCCCATGCAGAGCGGTCGACGGGAGTTAGTGCTTTAGTACTTACTCCCGTCCCACGCAGCGCTGTCGCGTCGCTGCCTTAGCGCTCTATCGCATCAAAACCGCACATATTCCGAGAGCACTTCCGGAAGCAGCGGTTTCAGCTTGCGCACGCCCTGCTCGGCGTAAGGCCGCAACACCGCGTTGCGCCAGAATTCCTGTTTCGGCAGCTCCGTCAGCCCCGCCAGCACGACGAGCACCAACACCAGCGCGACACCGCGCACCATCCCGAACATCATGCCAAGCGACCGATCAACCCCGTCGAGCCCGCTCGCCGCGACAATCCGCGAAATCAACGCGCTCACGATGCCGGCCACCAGCACGACGCCGACCATCACGGCAGCAAACGCGAGCAGCCATTGCGTCAACGCGCCGCCGGGCCAGTTAGCTGGAATATAGGGCACCAGGAGGCCAACATAGCGGCAGGCGACAAAAAAAGCCGCGACCCAGCCGATCAGCCCAAACACCTCGGCCAACAAGCCTCGCCACGCCCCGCGCAGCGCCGATAGGCCAACCACCGTCAACGCTGCGTAATCGAATACCGTCAACATCGTCACGCCGTCATTGCGCCGCGTTCGCGGTCAAGCCCGCATCGCGGACCTTGGCAATCGCAGCCGATGCCGCCGCGCGATCGGCAAATGGACCCGCACGCAATAACGAGCGCGTCGAGCCGTCCGCCTGCTTGCGGTGTTCGACGTAAGCCGGCACACCCGCGGCCTTCAATTTGCCTTCCCAGCGGCGCGCATTCGCATCGTCAGCAAACGCACCGAGTTGTACTGCAAAGCGCGCGCCCGCTGGCGCCGACGGCGAGCTGGCGCTCGTGTCATCCTCGCCCGCCCCCTGCGGAGCCGGCGTTGCGGCCTGCTTCGCGTTCTGGGCACGCGATTCAACGGGGGAGACTGGCGCCTTCGTCGCAGCGGACGTATGTGCCTGTTGTGTTGAATTCGCCGGTTTAGCCTGCTTCGGCTTCGTCGCCTGCTCGGCCGGGGCCGGGGCCGGGGCCGGAGTTGTCGGCGCGACGCCGGTGGCCGCTGCCGTGGCAGCCGCGCCGCTCGCGCTATCGGGCGCAACGGCAGCAGCGGGTTCGGCGCCGTCGCTGTTGGTGTGCGACGGTAAATTCGCTGGACGGCTCGGAATGTCGATGGCGATGTCGTCGGTGACGGGCTTCGGGTGTGAATCGAGCACCATCGGAAGAATCACGATGGCCGCGACGACGAGTGCGATGGCGCCTACGAGCCGGCGCCGTGCGCGCTGCTTTTCGGGCAGCGTGGGATCGAGCAGCATGGCATCGGCGTCGCCTGTGCGCTCCGTGCGGCGGCGGCTCCGCTCGACGCGCGCGGATCTGGCATTGGCGCCGCGCCGGCGCGGTGCGTCGTCTTTATTGCCGAACGAAAAAAGTCCCATGAATCGCTGAAATCCTGGCGGGCGCCCGAATCGGTCGATGTTGCCGTTATTTGCGGTGAGCTCCATGAACCTGCTGAGCCCGATGGTCCATCACACCGCCGACCGTATAGAAACTGCCGAAAACCACGATTCTATCATCGTCCGTTGCTCGACTCCTCGCGTCTTCGTACGCATCTGCCGGTGTCGAGAAGCGCTTCACACTGCTGTCAGGGCCATCGACGACACCAGCACTGCGCAATTCAGCCTCAAGCGCCTGCGCCGACGCGGCTCGCGGTGTGGGCAGGTCCGTCACGCACCAGTGGTCGATTTCGCCCTTCAAGTGCGCGACGAGGCCTGCGATGTCCTTGTCGTGCATCGCGCCGAAAACCGCATAGGTGTAGCGGAAAAAGCCCATGCCGCCCAGATTTTGAGCAAGCGCGGCCGCCGCGTGCGGATTGTGCGCCACATCGAGCACAATTGCGGGGCGGCCCGGCAGCACTTGGAATCGCCCCGGCAGTTCGACGTTCGCGAGCCCGAGCCGCACGTCTTGTGCGGAAACAGGCAAGCGGTCGCGCAAAGCTTCCAACGCCGCCATCGCGGCCGACGTATTGATCAGCTGATTCGCCCCGCGCAACGCGGGATAGGCAAGCGCCGAGCGCCGCATCGTCGGGCCGACGTAGCTCCACTGCTGACGTTCGCTTCCCGCCTGTCCTTCATAGCGGAAATCCCGCCCGAATAGCCACAGCTCGGCGCCGATGGCCGCGGCATGATCGATCAGTGTTTGCGGCGCCGCCGGATCGGCGCAGATCGCGGGCCTGCCCGGGCGGAAGATGCCCGCCTTTTCGAACGCGATTTTCTCGCGCGTATCGCCGAGGTAATCGACGTGATCGAGATCGATGCTCGTGACAATCGCACAATCGGCATCGACGACATTGACCGCGTCGAGCCGTCCGCCAAGCCCGACTTCGAGGATCACGGCATCGAGCCCGCTTGCGGCAAAAAGATGCAGGATTGCGAGCGTCGTAAATTCAAAGTAAGTCAGCGAAACGGGTTCAGGCAGGCTCGTACGCGCCACCTCGACTGCTTCGAAATGCGGCAACAGTTCGACATCGGTGGCGTTGCGTCCGTTGATTCGCGCCCGCTCGTTGAACGCGAGCAGATGCGGCGACGTATGGCAGCCCACTTTGTAGCCAGCGCTCAACAGGATCGATTCGAGAATCGCACAGGTCGAGCCCTTGCCGTTCGTGCCGCCCACCGAGATGACCGGGCAGGCGAGCGTAAGGTTCAGGGCCGCCTTGACCTTGCCGATGCGGGCAAGGCCCATATCAATGCCGACCGGGTGCGCCGACTCGAGGTGCGCGAGCCAGGCGTCGAGCGAAGAAAACGTCGTCACGCCACCGCATCCGCCGGCTGGCGCGTGAGCAGCGCAATCATTCGCGCGAGTTCTTCGCGCAGCTTGCGCCGATCGACAATCATGTCGATCGCACCTTTTTGCAACAGGAATTCGGCGCGTTGGAAGCCTTCCGGCAGCTTTTCACGCACGGTCTGCTCGATCACACGCGGGCCGGCGAAACCGATCAGCGCCTTCGGTTCGGCAATGACGACATCGCCGAGAAACGCAAAGCTCGCCGATACGCCGCCCATCGTCGGATCGGTGAGAATCGAAAAGAACGGCAGCTTCGCCTCGGACAGCTTCGTCAGCATGGCCGTAGTTTTCGCCATCTGCATCAGCGACAACAGACTCTCCTGCATCCGAGCGCCGCCAGAAGCCGTCACGCAAATGAACGGCACTTGTTGCTCGAGCGCGTTGCGCGCGCCGCGCACGAAGCGCTCGCCCACCACCGAGCCCATCGAGCCGCCCATGAACGCGAACTCGAAGCACGCAACCACCACGGGCAATGTGTGAATCGCGCCGCCCATCACGACCATCGCGTCGGTTTCGCCGGTGTCGTCCATCGCATCTTTGATGCGGTCCGGATACTTACGGCTGTCTTTGAACTTGAGCGCATCGACGGGCACGATCTCCTGGCCGATTTCATAGCGACCTTCGGCGTCGAGCAGCGCATCGAGCCGCGCACGTGAGCCAATGCGCATATGATGCGAGCACTTCGGGCAAACGTGCAGGTTGGCCTCGACGTCATTGCGATAAAGCACAGCCTCGCACGACGGGCATTTCACCCACAGCCCTTCGGGAATCCCCTTGCGGCTTTTCGGGTCGGTCTGTTTGATCTTCGGTGGCAGCAGTTTGTCGAGCCAGCTCATCGTTGTTCCTTTAAATGGTCTCTCGGGCGCGGTCTATGTGCGCTCAGCCCGCTCGCTTACTCATTTGCGGTCGAGTGCGCGGCGCACTTCGCTGATGAACGCGGTCAGCGCGGTCACGGCAGCCTCGGGCGGCGTCTCTTCGAGCAATTGGACGATCCGGCTGCCGATCACAACCGCATCTGCCACTTCGGCCACTTCGCGGGCCGTGCTGGCATCGCGAATACCGAAACCGACCCCGACGGGTAGCGGCACATGCGCCTTGATGGCCGGGATTTTACTCGCGATGCTGGAAACGTCCAGATTTGCGGCGCCCGTCACCCCCTTGAGCGAGACGTAATAAACGTAGCCGCTCGCCACCTTGCCCACTTCGGCCATCCGTTCGGCGGTAGACGTGGGTGCCAGCAGGAAGATCGGATCGATGCCAGCCGAGCGCATGCGCGTGGCGAAATCGACCGATTCCTCGGGCGGATAGTCGACGACGAGCACCCCATCAACCCCCGCCTCCAACGCGGCCGCGACGAACGCCTCTACGCCCATGCGCTCGATTGGATTCGCGTAGCCCATCAGCACGACGGGCGTATCGGCGTTTTGTTCGCGAAAGCGTTTGACGTCGGCCAGCACCTGTCGCAGCGATACGCCGCGCGCCAGCGCACGCTCGGACGCACGCTGGATCACCGGGCCGTCGGCCATCGGGTCGGAAAACGGCACGCCGAGCTCGATGACATCGGCGCCGCCCGCCACGAGCGCATGCATCAATTCGACCGTCTTGGCCGGATCGGGGTCGCCCGCGGTCATGAACGGGATCAACCCCTTGCGGCGCTGGGCGGCAAGCGTTGCGAACGTTTTTTCGATACGGGACATGTTGATTTTCTCTGAAAAGGGTTACGCGGGCCGTGGCACTAGCCTGACAAGGCGCTCACGCGTTCGCGCGCAATCGCGCAGTAACTTTCGTTGATCTCGTAGCCGACGAACGCCCGCCCATGACGTGCACAGGCCACGGCCGTCGTGCCGCTGCCCATGAACGGGTCCAGCACGCGCCCGCCGGGCGGACAGCTCGACAACACCATGCGCTCGACGATCGACAGCGGCTTTTGCGTGGGATGATCGACTCGCTCGGCATGCTGCCGATGCAGCCGCGACACCGACCAGACATCCTTCGGGTTGTAGCCGAGCTCGAGCCACTTGCTGCCTTCGAAGAGCTTGCGCGAGCGGGCCTTCTTCGTCGCGGCGTCGTATGGAATGCGCACCGGGTCGAGATCGAAGTAGTAATCCTTCGAGACGGCGAAAAAACCGATGTTGTCGTGCACCGACGTGTAACGGCGCGTCGTGCCACCCATGCTCGGCACGCGCCTGTCCCAAATGATCTCGTTCACCATCGTGAGCCGCGTTTTGAGGAACGAGAAAATTTCAGGCGCGTACTGCCAGGTGCAAAACACGTAAATCGAGCCGCTCGCCTTGAGCTTCGGAATGGCCAGCTCGAGCCAGCCGCGCGTCCAGGCGAGCAGGGCCTCGCCTGTCAGCATGTCGGAGTCGTTGCCGTAGTCCTTGCCGAGCCCATAGGGCGGGTCCGCGACGATCAGATCGAGCGACGCATCGGCGAGGCTCGACACATCCGCCAGAAAATCACGGTTGCGAATGTCGATGCTGATCGGCACCGCCCCAGTCCGCACGGCAGACGCGACGGGCAGCGATGTGCCGCCCGCGTCGGGCGGCAGCGCTACGGCGTCGTCGGAGTCGTCTGACTCGTTGAACTCGTCGATGACCTCGCGCATGGCGGAGCTCAGAAGCGGATGCCGGAACGTTCGGCGACGGTATGCATATCCTTGTCGCCCCGGCCCGACAGGTTGACGAGCAGATGCTGGTCTCGTGCGAGCGTCGGCGCGAGCTTGGCTGCATAGGCAAGCGCATGGCTCGATTCGAGCGCTGGAATGATGCCCTCGATGCGGCAGCAATCATGAAACGCCTTGAGGGCCTCTTCGTCGGTGATGCCGACATACTGCGCCCGCCCGCTATCCTTGAGCCAGGCATGCTCGGGACCGACGCCCGGATAGTCGAGCCCGGCCGAGACGGAATGTGTCTCCGTGATCTGCCCATTGGCATCCTGCAACAGGTAGGTACGATTGCCGTGCAAGACACCGGGACTGCCGGCGATCAGCGACGCTGCATGACGGCCAGTTTCAAGACCATCGCCAGCCGCTTCCACGCCGACGAGTTTGACTGAGGCGTCATCGATGTACGGATAGAAGATGCCCATTGCGTTCGAGCCGCCACCCACGCAGGCAATGACGACATCGGGCTGGCGCCCTGTCATTTCGGGCATCTGCACGCGACATTCGTCGCCGATCACTCGCTGAAAGTCGCGCACCATCATCGGGTACGGATGCGGGCCCGCAACGGTGCCGATGATATAAAACGTGCTTTCGACGTTGGTCACCCAGTCGCGCATCGCCTCGTTCAGCGCATCCTTGAGCGTGCGCGAACCCGATTCGACGGGCACCACCGTCGCGCCGAGCAGTTTCATCCGATAGACGTTGGCTGCCTGCCGGTGCACGTCCTCAGCGCCCATGTAGACGACGCATTCCATGCCGAAGCGTGCCGCGATGGTTGCCGTCGCCACGCCGTGCTGGCCGGCGCCGGTCTCTGCAATGACGCGCGGCTTGCCCATACGCTTGGCCAGCAGCGCTTGGCCAATCACGTTGTTCACCTTATGGGCGCCGGTGTGGTTCAGATCTTCGCGCTTTAGATAAATCTGCGCGCCGCCGAGCAATTCGCTCAAGCGTTGGGCGTGGTAAATCGGCGAGGGGCGGCCAACGAAATGCTTGAGCTCGCGTTCATATTCGGCCACGAACGCCGGGTCTTGGCGATAGTGCTCGTACGCGGCGCGCAGCTCGTCGAGCGCGTGAACCAGCGTTTCGGCCACGAACGTGCCGCCATAGGGGCCGAAATGGCCGCTTTGATCGGGAAGGTTGTACATAGTCGTCACTCTCAGCAGAGCGGCGCGCCGCACGCGTCACTTGTCAGGCGTCACGCGTAACAAAGGCTGCGCCGCGTCGATTCATCAGGCTTATTCGGCATCGGCCACGCGTACCGCGTGTACGAATGCCGCCATCCGGGCGGGGTCTTTCTCGCCCTTGGCGCCCGGTACTTCGATGCCAGTCGAGACATCGACCGCGTACGGGCGCACGCGACGAATCGCATCACCTACGTTTTGCGCGTTCAACCCACCACTCAAAACGGCCCGACGCGCGAGCTCTGCTGGAATAAGGGACCAATCGAAAGTCTTCCCGCCGCCACCATAGCCTTCGACGTGTGTGTCGAAAAGCAAACCGCTGGCTGCTGAATAGTGAAGCGCTGATTCTACCAAATCGGCCGGCCGTGTATCTGCTGCAATGCGCAATGCGCGCAACCAGGGCAAGCCGGCCAGATTGCCGAGCCGCTCGCACTGCTCGGGCGTTTCGTCGCCATGAAACTGCAGCAAGGCAAGCGGCACGTTGCTTGTCACTTCGCTCAACCAATCATCGGTGGCGTTGACGAACAAGCCGACCACCGATACGAAAGGCGGCAAGCCGTTCACGAGATCGATCGCCTCGCCCACGCTCACGGCCCGCGGGCTCGGCGGATAAAACACGAGGCCGATCGCGTCCGCGCCCAGATCGACCGCAAGCGCAATGTCGGACTGCCGCGACAAGCCGCACAGCTTGATGCGGGTGCGATGCGGCACACTGCCTGGCCCTGTGCCGGAAGGGGCTGCGGTTATGTTCATGTCTGGGCTCCCTTGCTCCAAATGCCGCTCCAAGGCGCACTGCCGAGGGGCGCGGGCGGCACCGCGAACGCCTCAGGGTAACCGACTTGGGCCAGATAGAGGCCCTCGGGCATAAAAGTGGGGGCAGCTCGATCGCGATTACGGCTCGCCAATACCTCGGCCAGCCACTCGGCAGGATAGCGGCCGCGGCCAACCGCGATGAGGCAACCCATCAGGTTGCGCACCATATGGTGCAAGAACGCGTTGGCGCGAAAGCGAAAATGAATCAGGTCGCCGCACGAGCGGATGTCGATCTGATGCAGATGCTTGATCGGCGTTTTGGCCTGACACTCCGACGACCGGAACGCCGAAAAATCGTGCTCGCCGATCAAGCAGCGCGCCGCTTCGCGCATGGCATCGAGATCCAGCGGCGTGTAGATCCAACCAGCACGCCCGGCCAGTAGCGGCGAGCGCACCGGATGCACATGCAAGACGTAGTAATAAGTGCGCTCGGACGCCGAAAACCGCGCATGAAACGTCTCGGGCATCGCTTTGGCCCACTGCACGGCGACAGTCGTCGGCAAAAACGCGTTGGTGCCCCGCACCCATGAAAATTCGGCACGTTCGAGATCCGCGTCGAAATGCACGACCTGCCCCAGACCGTGCACGCCCGTATCGGTGCGGCCCGCCACGACGGTGTGAATCGGCACGCGCGCGAATTCTTCGAGCGCACGCTCGAGCGCGTCTTGCACGGTTTTGCCTTGCGGTTGCGATTGCCAGCCGCAAAATGCCGTGCCGTCGTATTGAATGCCGAGCGCTATTCGCATGGGTCGACCTGGCAGGTCACGAAAGCGGCGCCAGCGTTGCAAGCAGCGCGTGCGCTTGCTCGCGAGTGCCCGAATCGTTCGATTCGATCACTTCGTGAATCAGCGTACGTGCCCCGCCGACATCGCCCAGCGCAACATATTCGACCGCCAATTCGAGCTTGTTGCGCGCGATCGTCGCCATTTCTTCCGCCGTAAACATCGCGGGCGGCGTCAAGGCAGTGGGCGCGGGAGCCGGCGTATGGCCATTGCTCGACAAATTCAGATCGAAGGCCAGATTGAGCGGGCCGAAACGGGCCGCGCCCAAGCCTGCCACCGCGGGCGCGGCCGAAGGAGCGGCTGTCGGCTTCACCTCGCTCGGATGCGGCGCGCTTTCGTCGCTCGGCAGCCCATCCGCTTCGCGTTGCGCTACCGGTGAGTGCGGCAATGTTTCCCGTTGCGCGGTGCCATACAGCGGGGTGGATGTTGTCTGGTCGGTTTCGTCCGTTTGGTGCGTTTGGTGCGGTAGCTCAGTGGGCTCGGCCTGCGGCTCGGGCTCGATCGCCGAGCCGGTCACGGCAGGCGATTCGACACGCGGCGGCAGTCCCATATCGAGCTCGCTCAACGCCGCAATGGCCTCAGCCGGGAACCGTGGCTGGGAAGGCGGGTGCTCGGTATCAGGCGTCCTCAGCGGCTCAGACTCGGCCTTTGCCTCGGCCGCTTCGGAAAGCGTTGCCGGTTCCTCGGTAACTGCGCGCTCGTCCGTCGGTGTGACATCTTCCGCGGGCACGTTCGCCGCCAATTCGGGCTCCGATGGCTGCTCGGACGCCGGCGGTTCGGCTTCGTGCGCAAACGTATCGGTATCGACTGCGGCCGATGCCTCACCAGACGGCAGACGGAGCGCTTCGTCACGCGCGGCATCACCGGCGTGCGGCTCGTGATCGGCGAGCGCCTGCTGAGCGCCGGCCGAATGCGACGGCACCTGCTCAAGCACAGGCGTGCCCGGTAGTGCGGATACGTCCTCACCCGGCGCTTCGTCAGTGGCGTATAGCGGATTATCGGGATCGAGCTGCCGCCCGAGCGCTGCCACATGTAGCCAGTTCGGGCCGCTTCCTCCCGACAACCGCCAGATTCGCTGCGCGATTTCATCGAAACCGCGCGCGTTGTTCCGCTCGGCATACCGTGCGGCCAAGCCCATCAACGCGCGCTTGCTCGCGGGGTTACGCGCCAATATCGAAACAAACTCGGCCGCCACCGGGTCTTCTTCCACGTCCAGCGGCACGGCCGACGCTTCGCGGGTTTCGGCCGACGGTGCCGCCGCGCTGCCGGTGCCCTCAGAGCCTGCGGACCGCTCGGTCGCCGCCGCGCGCGCGGCACGCCGTTTGCGGCGAGTCAACGCGATACCGCCAATCAAAACGAGGAGCGCCACGACGACCGCCGACGCAATAGCCGCGATCACTGGAACGGAGCCGCGCGGCACGCTGACGCCATAGCCGCCGATACCGATAAAGCGCTCACCGGCGCCGGGCACGGTGCCATGTGCGAACGGCGGCTTGCCGCCCTCCCGCTCGTTGTGGGGCTGCGCAGCAGGTGCCGCAGCAGCAGCGCTAGCGCCGCTCGCGCTCGGGGCGTGATCGGCGGCCGTCCCATGCCCGGCGCGCGAACCGAAGCCGTGCCGCTGCAGATCCATCAGCACCCGGTTTTTGAGCGCCAACAATTGTTGCAAGCTAGAGAACGTATGCGCTCGGTCGGCCAACGCGGGCGCAGCTGCGCTCGTCGCGCCCGAAGCGGCGGCGGCTGCAGGCGCCGAGGGCGCGGCGGTACCCGCTTGGTCAACCGTGGATGCGGCGGCACCCGACGCCGCGGGCGAACTCGCTGCAGGTTGAATGGCGCCCGTCCATGCGTGACCCACCGTGGCACTCGACGGAGTCGGTGCCGGCGCGTTGGCTTGCGGACGCGACGCCGCTTGCGACAACGCCGCCGCGCTTGCCGCAGCCACAGCCACAGCCGGAGCCGGAGCCGGAGCCGGAGCCGGCACACTAGCAGGCGCCGAAGTAGAAGCCGCCGCGGCAGCCCCTGTCGCCGCCGGCGTCGAAACAGCCGAAGCCGAAGCGGCCGAGGCAGACGCAGAGACCGACGCCGCTGCAGGTGCTTGCGCCACGGCGCCCGATGCATTCAGTGCGGGGACGTTCAGCACCGCACCGAGCTTCATAAGGCTCGGGTCCCCTCGCATGAATGCCGACGGGTTCGCATCGAATATCACTTTCGCGGCGCGCGCAAGCACCGCCTTGTCATGCGATTGCGTGAGCGCGATGGCGACATCATTGAGCGACTGCCCGGGCTTCACCGTATAACGGGAGGCGGCCGCCGCCGTGGCTCCGGACGCCGCATCGGCTGCAAGCGCCCCGCTTGCGGGGTCGGCGGCGCTTGCGACCGGCGAGCCGAGCGCGCCCATGGCGAGCGCGGTGACCATCAGCGCGATGGCGCGAACGCGAGACGTCAAACGAGCTGTCATGAAGTCATCCCGCGCGTCGACGCGCGGCCTTGAATATCGTATGGAAAAATTCGGAACGGCAACAAAAAAAAAGCGCCGCGACTGACGCGGCGCCTTTGCGACTCCACGCGCCGTAAGCGCGTAGTTTACGTGAGGAAGCCGGGCAAGGCCACTATGCAGCGGAACCCGGCGCTTGCTTACTTGTCGAGCAAGATCCGAAGCATGCGGCGCAGCGGCTCGGCCGCGCCCCAAAGCAGTTGATCACCAACGGTGAAGGCGGACAGATATTCGCCGCCCATCGCGAGCTTGCGCAGACGGCCAACCGGCACGCTTAGCGTTCCGGTGACGACGGCCGGCGACAGGTCGCGCATCGATGCATCGCGCTCGTTCGGCACCACTTTCACCCAATCGTTGGCGGACGCGAGAATGCCGTTGACCTCGTCGAGCGGCACGTCCTTCCTGAGTTTGATCGTGAGCGCCTGCGAGTGGCAACGCATCGCACCGATACGCACACATAAGCCGTCAACGGGAATCGCGCCGGGCTGGCCCATCGCAGGCTTGCCGAGAATCTTGTTCGTTTCCGCGCCGCCTTTCCATTCTTCACGCGACATGCCGTTACCCAGATCCTTGTCGATCCAGGGAATCAACGAGCCGGCCAGCGGCACACCGAAGTGGTCGGTGGGCATGGCCTCACTGTTCATCGCGGCCAGCACGCGGCGATCGACCTCGAGAATGGCCGACGACGGATCAGCCAGTGCATCACTCACTGCGCCGTGCAGCGCGCCCATCTGCGCCAGCAGTTCGCGCATGTTTTGCGCGCCGGCACCGGAAGCAGCCTGATACGTCATGGCCGTCATCCATTCGATCAGGTTTTCGCGAAAGAGCCCGCCGAGCGCCATCAGCATCAAGCTGACCGTGCAATTCCCACCGATGAAGTTCTTCGTGCCCTTGACGAGGGCATCCTTGATGACATCGAGGTTGACGGGGTCAAGAATGATGACCGCATCGTCGTTCATCCGCAGCGACGACGCCGCATCGATCCAGTATCCATTCCAGCCCGCGGCGCGCAGCTTCGGAAATACGTCGTTCGTGTAGTCGCCACCCTGGCAGGTGATGATGACGTCGCATTTTTTCAGATCGTCGATGCGAGTTGCATCCTTGAGCTTGGTCTCGTTTTTGGCAAACGACGGCGCGTTACCGCCCGCGTTGCTCGTGCTGAAGAAGATCGGCTCGATCAGATCGAAATCGCCTTCTTGCTGCATGCGTTGCATCAGGACGCTGCCGACCATGCCGCGCCAACCTACGAGACCTACGTTCATGACTCACCCTTCGAATGGACGCTTCCCCGCACCTTTTGCCCGGCGTGACCGCGCGGGGAAGACGAGCGGGCACGGCGGACGATCAGCTTTTCGACGTGATCGTTTTGGGGGTAATCGATTTGATCGACAATTCGATCGACGACTCGACCGAAATAATGCCGGCAACGCCAGTCATGCTGACAGCGCCGATAGCGCGCATAGCACCGGCAATGGCGAACCCTTCCGACCGGGCAGTGGCACCGGGCAGTACTGCAATCGAGGAGATTTGAGGGATACGCGCCATCGCGTCAGTCTACACGAAATCGGGCCGCTGCCGGCCCGCGCGACATTTATTTCGGACGCCTTACAATGCTGCGCGCACCGCATCGCCCATCTCGGCCGTGCCTACCTGGCGGCAACCCGGCGTCGCGATATCGCCAGTGCGCAAGCCCGCCTCCAGCACCTTTTGCACGGCCTTTTCGATCCGCGCGGCCTGTTCGGCCTTATTTAGCGAGTAGCGCAACATCATCGCGGCCGAGAGGATCGTAGCCAGCGGATTCGCCACGCCTTTGCCCGCAATGTCAGGCGCCGAGCCATGCGACGGCTCGTACAGACCTTTGTTGTTTTTATCGAGCGAAGCGGACGGCAACATGCCGATCGAGCCCGTCAACATGGCCGCTTCGTCGGACAAGATATCGCCGAACATGTTGCCCGTGACGATCACGTCGAACGATTTCGGTGCTTTGACGAGCTGCATTGCCGCGTTGTCGACATACATGTGCGAGAGCTCGACATCCGCGTATTGCTTCGCGACATCGATCATCACCTCTTTCCACAGCTGCGATGTTTCGAGCACGTTGGCCTTGTCGACCGAAGTGAGCCGCTTGTCGCGCTTTTGCGCCGCCTGGAACGCGACGTGCGCAATGCGACGCACTTCCGGCTCCGAATAGCGCATCGTATCGAAGCCCTCGCGAGCGCCTTCGAACGCGCCATCCGGTGCTTGGCGAATACCGCGCGGCGCGCCGAAATAGATATCGCCGTTCAACTCCCGCACGATCAGGATATCGAGACCGGAGACGATTTCCGGCTTGAGCGATGAAGCCCCGGTCAATTGCGGGTAGCAAATCGCGGGACGGAAATTCGCAAACAGTTCGAGATGCTTGCGCAGGCCGAGGATGGCTTGCTCGGGGCGCAGCGCGCGTTCGAGCGAATCGTATTTCCAATCGCCCACCGCGCCGAACAAGATAGCGTCGGCCGCCTTGGCGAGTGCGAGCGTCGACTCGGGCAGCGGGTGGCCCTTCGCCTCGTAGCCTGCGCCCCCGACGGGCGCCTCTTCAAATTCGAACGGTTCGTCGAGCGCGCTCAACACCTTGAGCGCTTCCTTCACGATTTCCGGGCCGATGCCGTCACCGGGCAGCACTGCAATCTTCATGCGATTTTCCCTTCCTTCTTGATCTTGAATGAGTGCGCTCAGCCGACGATGCGGTGACCGAGCCACGGCTGCTTCGTCAGCCGCTCTGCCTCGAACGCACGGATTTTCTCGGCATGACGCAGCGTGAGCCCGATCTCGTCGAGGCCATTTAGTAAGCAGTACTTACGAAAACCGTCGACCTCGAACGGATAGTCGCGACCGTCAGGCGTGCGTACCACTTGCGCCTCGAGATCGATGGTCAGTTGATAGCCGTTGAACGCGTACGTCTCGTTGAACAGATGATCGACTTGCTGCTCGGTGAGGGCGATCGGCAGCACGCCGTTCTTGAAGCAGTTGTTGTTGAAAATGTCGGCAAAACTAGGCGCAATCAGCGCGCGGAAGCCGTACTGCTGCAGCGCCCACGGTGCATGTTCGCGCGAGCTCCCGCAGCCGAAGTTCTTACGCGCCAGCAGAATCGAGCCGCCTTGGTAGCGCGGCTGATTAAGCATGAACTCGGGGTTCAGCGGCCGACGGGAGTTGTCTTGCCCGGGTTCGCCGTGATCGAGGTAACGCCACTCGTCGAACAGATTCGGGCCGAAGCCCGAGCGCTTGATCGACTTCAAGAACTGCTTCGGCATGATTGCATCGGTATCGACGTTTTCGCGATCGAGCGGCACGACGATGCCTGTATGTACAACAAATTTATCCATGTCCGTTACTCCGCGGCCTTCTTGATTGCGTGCCCCGCGTCGTCCACGTCCTGGCCAAATCCAGCCATCGTGTTGCACCCCGCGAGGCCTGCAAACGCAAGCGCGATCGCTATCAACCCCAAACGCCGCCAAAAGATCTTAGTCATCGCCTCACCCCAACTTGCGAATATCAACGAAATGTCCTTCGATGGCGGCCGCTGCCGCCATCGCCGGGCTCACGAGATGCGTCCGGCCACCCGCACCTTGACGCCCTTCGAAATTGCGGTTCGAGGTGGACGCGCAACGCTCGCCCGGCTCCAGCCGGTCTGCGTTCATCGCGAGACACATCGAGCAGCCAGGCTCGCGCCATTCGAAACCGGCGGCGACGAACACCTTGTCGAGCCCTTCGCGCTCGGCCTGCGCCTTGACGAGCCCCGAGCCGGGCACGACCATCGCCAGCCGGACATTCGGCGCGACACGGCGGCCAAGCTTCTTCACGACATAAGCCGCCGCACGCAGATCTTCGATCCGCGCATTCGTGCAAGAGCCAATGAACACCTTGTCGAGCTTGATTGATTCGATCGGCAGATTCGGATCGAGCGCCATGTATTGCAGCGCACGCTCCATGGCAGCGCGCTTGACCGGATCTTTTTCGCGCTCCGGGTCCGGCACGCGCGCGTCGATTGCGACGACCATTTCCGGCGACGTACCCCACGTTACTTGCGGCACGATCTCGGCAGCGTTCAGTTCGACGACGCGATCGAACATAGCGTTCGGATCGGAGCTGAACGTACGCCAGTACTCGACGGCCACATCCCACTGCCCGCCTTGCGGCGAAAACGGCCTGCCTTTCAAATACTCGATCGTTGTATCGTCAACGCCGACCATGCCCGCCCGCGCACCGGCTTCGATCGCCATATTGCAAACCGTCATGCGGCCTTCCATCGACAGCGCGCGAATGGTCGACCCGCCGAATTCGATGGCGTAGCCCGTGCCGCCCGCCGTGCCGATCTTGCCGATGATGGCAAGCACGATGTCTTTGGCCGTGCACCCGCGCGGCAATGGCCCGTCCACCTTCACGAGCATGTTCTTGCTTTTCTTTTGCAAGAGCGTTTGCGTGGCCAGCACATGCTCGACCTCCGATGTGCCGATGCCATGCGCCAGTGCGCCAAACGCGCCGTGCGTCGACGTGTGCGAGTCTCCGCAAACGATCGTCATGCCCGGCAACGTCGCGCCCTGCTCGGGCCCGATGATATGAACGATGCCCTGGCGCAGATCATTCATCTTGAACTGCGTGATGCCGTAAGCGTCGCAGTTCGCGTCGAGCGTATCGACTTGCAGCTTCGAGACCGGATCGGCAATGCCGTGGCTGCGGTCCGTAGTCGGCACGTTGTGATCGGACACGGCAAGGTTGGCGCTGATACGCCACACCGGACGTTCGGCGAGTTTTAAGCCTTCGAATGCCTGCGGGCTCGTCACTTCATGCAGCAAGTGACGATCGATATAAAGCAGCGTGGTGCCGTCTTCTTCCGTATGGACGATGTGCGAATCCCACAGCTTGTCGTAAAGAGTCTTTGGCATGGTATGCGGGGGAAAATGAACCACGGGGGAACCTGGTTCGACCGATTATGCCATGCGCGAGCGCGCCCCGGCACGCCAAGATGATGAAAAAAACGATAAAAAACAGTGAGTTGGGTGGTAGTGCCGCTACCTGGATTACTTGCGTTGCCGCAACGCCCCGAGTGTGAAAGCGGCTGTATCCATCTGATATGTCAACTGTTGACTGACGAGCGGCTCGAAGTGCCCTGCGTCCGGGTCCACGCGCAGCAAGACATCGCGCTGGCGCCCGTTCGCTTCGCTCGCGTGCCGCAGCGCTGCGGTCAACTTGCAGCTGCTGCGCGGGTCGACGCGGTTGTCGTTGAGCCCTATCGTCAGCATGATTTCATCAGGAAAATTTTCCTTCGGCAGCAGATGATTGGGGTTGGTGCGCTGCTTTGCCTTCAATTCGCGCTGCGTGCGCGCTGCCCCGAACTCCGAGGTATTCCCCGGGCCGTTGGCGGTGAACTCATGCCCTACCGTATCGACCATCCCATGCTCCAGCAACAGCCGGCCATACAACTCCGGGTGCAACGCGGCTGCCAGGCCGACGGTCGCTCCGCCCCGGCTTCGTCCGCATCCCGTCAGGAGCGGTGCACTCGTATATTGCTCGCGAATCAGCATCTGCGCCGCGGCGTTGACTTCGTCGGCAGCGCCCCGATGCACATCGGCGTACGCCAGCACGACATCGTGCGCGAGCGCGAGGCTCGCCAGATCGATGTAATACCCCAACCCGGCTGGGGTAATGCGCGCGCCATATCCGCCGTATGCGGTCAGCTTGGCGATGTGCGGACGACTCATGTCGAGCCCCTTGCGATGCACGAGCACGACGGGCACGGGGCGTGAGCCATCGGGGTTCTCGGCGTATCGAAGCGTGACAGCCAGCTGCGGTGAGAAGTCCTCTGGTTCGGGATGCGACTGGATTAGCGTTGCTATACCGTTGTCGTCCACTCGATAAAATTGGCTATAGCCAGCCTTCCAGGAGATTGCTTCCACCAGTAATCCGACGCGATTCCGGTCCGCATCCGGAGCCGGCAATCGATAAGCGGCGGGGAGCTCGGACACGGCCTCGATCGTTCCTTCGACCGAAAAGAGCGCGCAAGGCGGACCGCCGTCGAGCGGCACGCGCACCAATTCCTCCGTCTTTGCATCGGTCATCTGCGTCACGTACAGCGCATCGCCCTGCAGATGCATGTCAGTGACGTCGGTGTCCGTCCCCGCGACAATCGTTTTGGCATGCTTCCAGTCAATATCGCTCTTGCGCGGCAGCCTCACGATCCAATGCTCGCGCTCGCGCCGCCCGGCCACCATCGCAATCAGATCGTCGCCGTATTCGGCGAAATCGACCACGCCGCGCGACGCATCGATAAGCTTGCGCCACGACGGCTGGCCGCTCGAAAACGTCGCGCGCGACGCGATGAAGACATCGAGTTCTCGCCTGACACCGTCTCGCACGGTACCGTAGACATTGTCCCCCGCGACGCGCACATCCAGATTGCAGTGCGTCGGGAACGGCTTGTCCGCCCGCACGCCGTCACCGAATACGAGCACGTCCTCTGCCATGGACGTGCCGATTGCGTGCCGGTAAAGCCGCATGTTGCTGTACACGTCTTCCGGCCGTTTGGTGGCACCGCGCGAAAGCTGCATGCGTGAATAAACGATAGTCGAACCGTCGAGCCATACGATCGCACCGAAAGATGAAGGCCCCAAGACATCGGGCAGCACGGCCCCGGTCTTCGTATCGACGACAATCAGTTGATGATTTTCATCCCCTTTCGACAGCGGAATGACGACATGTCGCCCGTCGGGCGACACGCTTGACGCAATGGCAAAGGGCGCATAAACGTTCAGCCCCTGATCTGCAACGGGACTTTGCGTGGCGGGGTCGAAAATCAACGTCTCGTCGCCATCGAGCCCCTTGCGCGTGAACAGCTTTGGCGCGTCTGCGCCTTCCGGCACGCGCCAGTAGAACTGTTGCGTCTCGCGCCAAGTGACCTCCCGCGGCGCGGCGTTCATCTGCTTGACTGCCTCGCAAACGCTCGGGTACAGCGAATCACGCAACGGGCCGGCCAGCTTCGCGCGCGCGTACGCCGCTTCTGCGGCGACCAACCGGCCGAGTTCGGTATCGTCGACAATAGGCGCCTTGTCCATCCACCCGTATGGGTCGCGTGTGACAACGTTTGGACGCAGCCTCACCAGCGAGTCGTCGCGACGAGCCGGCGAAGGGCGGGCGGCGAATCGGGCGCGGGCTGCAGCGGGCGCTATGCCGTTCCCATCGCGCAGCGCTGCGTTCGGGGTGCGAACGCGCAGCTGGCCGCCGAACGGGAATATGCCTATCGCCCCGTCCGCGTTTTGCAGATCGGGACGCCACGGCGTGCCTGGTTGCGGGCCGGCGCACCCATGATCGCCCCCAGACTCGCCTGGCCTGTCGGTTGAAGCTGGCTCGATTCGCACACCGCCTCCCGCGTTTCATCGCAGTGATTGGAGAAGTGGCGGACGATATCGCAATTACACAGAACGGCCGAGAGCCAGTGCGAACGCCCCGTTGCCTCTGCGAATAGCCGTTATTAGATCATCAGGTCGCAGCGCAGCAGCGATTCCGGCCGGCCTGTTTGGCCGCATAGAGGGCCTTGTCGGCCTCTTTGAGCAAAGCGGAATTGGTGCCCCCGGTTGTGGCGACGCCGATGCTCACGGTTATTTCGCGATGCGGAAAAACCATGTTCGCGACTTCTGTACGGATTCGCTCCGCTAACAGCAAGGCGTCATTTTTGCCCGTGCCAGGCGCGATCACGGCAAACTCCTCGCCGCCATAACGCGCCGCCCGATCGCTCTGCCGTACCGCTTTACGTAGCGCTTCGGCAATGAGTTGCAACGCGTAGTCGCCTGCTATATGGCCGAATGAGTCGTTGTAACGCTTGAAGTGATCAACGTCGATCATCAGGAGCGACAATTCCGTCTGTTCGCACGCCGTCCTGTCCTGCTCCAACTGCAGGTGCTCGTCAAAGGCGGCGCGATTGCCGAGCCGCGTCAGACGATCAGTGCGGCTTTCCACCTGCAAGATCGAGTTCGCTTGCATCAGTTGGCGCTGGTAGTCCTCCAACTGCGCCGCATATCGTTCCCGTTCGCTCGCCACCCGCATCAGTTCGTCAGCTGACTTTCGCAGTTGCAATTGCGTCACCACCTGTCGCGACAAGACTGTCAGCATGCGCAGTTGCTCTTCGCTCAGCTCGCGCGGAATTTGGTCGATGGTACAAAGGGTGCCCAACGCATGACCGTCCGGCGTCACCAATGGAGCGGCAGCATAGAAACGGATGCGAGGCATCCCCAACACCGCGCGGTTATCGAAAAAGCGCTCGTCGTCAAGTGCATCCCGTACCACGAACGGCATGCCTGACTGAACGGCAGGCGACACGATGGCATGCGAACAAAAAGTATATTCGCGAGGCATCTCGGATGCGTCGAGCCCCACTTTCGATTTGAACCATAGCCGGTCGCCATCGACCAAGGAAATCAGCGCTATTGGCGTACCCATCAGCCGTGCCGCGATTTCGGTAAGGTCGTCATAAGCTTGCTCCTGCAAGCTATCCAGGATGTTGTAGCTCCGGAGCGCGGTCAGCCGAGCCGCTTCATTCCCGGGAAGAGGTGCCAATTTCATTGCATATCCAATAAGTCTTTCCGCGTTCCGGTTTGTTGGTAACGCGAACCGATCAGCCTGCCCAGACCGAAGGCGGCTGCGGCGAAACAGCTACCGATAAATGCTTAACGGCATCGTTTACAGAAAGTTTATCGATTGCAGCACTTACGGAGCGTATGTCGAAACGGCAATGGGTGCCAAGATTGATTCCGATCAACGCGATGAGTATCAAGGCAAAAACGGCCCGATCAGCGTATGCCGATCGGGCCGTTTCGGTCAGGCTGACCGCCTGCCGCGTGTGAGCACTCGGCGTCTCGCGACGCGAACACTCGGGTTCGCTCAACGTTGCGAAATCGGCTTCGCCTCGCGCACCTCATGACCCACGAACAACTGACGCGGACGACCGATTTTCTGCTCGGCTTCCGAAATCATTTCGTTCCACTGAGCAATCCAGCCCACCGTGCGCGCCATCGCGAAGATGCAAGTGAACATCGACGTCGGGATACCCAACGCGCGTTGCACGATGCCCGAGTAAAAGTCGACGTTCGGATAGAGCTTGCGCGACACGAAGTATTCGTCTTCGAGCGCGATCTTCTCGAGCTGCATCGCGAGCTTGAAGAGCGGATCGTCGTGCAAGCCGAGTTCTTCGAGTACTTCATGGCACGTTTCGCGCATCAGCTTCGCGCGGGGGTCGTAGTTCTTATAAACGCGGTGACCAAAACCCATCAGCTTCACGCCGGAGTTCTTGTCCTTGACCTGCTTGATGAACGTAGGAATGTTGTCGGGTGAGCCGATTTCCTCGAGCATGTTGAGCGCCGCCTCGTTCGCCCCACCGTGAGCCGGCCCCCACAAGCATGCAATACCAGCCGCAATACACGCGAACGGGTTCGCACCCGACGAACCGGCCAGACGCACCGTCGACGTCGATGCGTTTTGTTCGTGGTCCGCGTGCAAGATCAGGATACGATCGAGCGCGCGCACGAGCACGTCGTTGACCTTGTACTCTTCGCACGGGTTCGAGAACATCATGCGCATGAAGTTCGCGCTGTACGAGAGGTCGTTCTTCGGATAAACGAACGGCTGACCAATGCTGTATTTGAAAGCCATCGCCACGAGCGTCGGCAGCTTCGCGATCATGCGGATCGCCGATACATCGCGGTGATGCGGATTGCTGATATCGAGCGAGTCGTGATAGAACGCCGATAGCGCGCCCACCGATGCCACGAGGATCGACATCGGGTGCGAATCGCGACGAAAACCGCGGAAGAAGAATTGCATCTGCTCGTGCACCATCGTATGACGCGTGATGGTGTCCACGAATTCGGTCTTTTGCGCCGCGTTCGGCAATTCGCCCTTCAACAGCAAATAGCAGGTCTCGGGGAAATCTGCATTCTGCGCGAGGTTGTCGATCGGATAACCGCGGTAGAGCAACTCGCCTTTGTCGCCGTCGATGTACGTGATGGCGGAATTGCACGATGCCGTCGACATGAAGCCCGGGTCATACGTGAATTTGCCGGTCTGGCCGTAAAGCTTGCGGATGTCGATCACGTCCGGGCCCATTGTGCCCTTGTAAATCGGCAGTTCCACACTTGGCGAATTGTCGCTGAACGACAACGTGGCTTTAACATCTGACGGAGTCATAGCATCCTCAATCGAAGGTAGAACGGTTTTCCGGTCATGCGCGCGAGAGCGCCCCACATGCGACGCTCACACGACGCGCAAAAGCCCCAGCACCCGGACGACAGCCGGGACGGAAAGGTCGCCTTCCGGTTCCTTGCGCGCGAGAAGCAAGTCCATCAGGTCGTTATCGCTCAGCTCGAGAAGGCGCGTCAGCGCACCTACATCGTCGTCGCTGAGACTCTGTTCGTAGCGGCTGAAAAAGCGCTCGAAGATCAGATCATTTTCCAGCAGACCCCGCCGTGCGCGCCAACGTAAGCGCGCGCGACGTAGCGGGTCGGATTGATGCGAGGCTGTTGCGTTCATCTCAAACAGTGCGACGCACCATCAACTCCTTGATCTTGCCGATCGCCTTGGTCGGATTGAGGCCCTTCGGGCACACGTCGACGCAGTTCATGATCGTATGGCAACGGAACAGACGGTACGGATCTTCCAGGTTATCGAGGCGCTCGCCCGTCGCTTCGTCGCGGCTGTCCGCGATAAAACGATAAGCCTGCAACAGGCCCGCGGGACCGACGAACTTGTCTGGATTCCACCAGAAGCTCGGGCACGAGGTCGAGCAACTCGCACACAAGATACACTCATACAGCCCATCGAGTTCGTCGCGCTCTTGCGGCGACTGCAAACGCTCTTTCTCGGGCGGCGGCGTATCGTTGATCAGGTACGGCTTGATCGAATGGTACTGATTGAAAAACTGTGTGAAGTCACAGATCAAATCGCGCACCACGGGCAGGCCCGGCAGCGGACGCAGAACAATGCGCTGCGGCAACTCGTTCAGGTTCGTCAGACACGCCAACCCATTCTTGCCATTGATGTTCATCGCGTCCGAGCCGCATACGCCCTCGCGGCACGAGCGGCGAAACGACAAGGTCTCGTCGAGCGCCTTCAGTTTGACGAGCGCGTCGAGCAGCATCCGCTCATGCTCGAGTTCGAGCTCGTACGTCTGCATGCGCGGAGCCGCATCTTTATCCGGGTCGTAGCGGTAGATTTCAAAAATACGTTTTGCCATTTTCAGCTGTCCTTGGGAATGGGCCGCGTTAGAACGTCCGCGCCTTCGGCGGCACCGATTCGACCGTCAGGGGCTTCATGTGTACCGGCTTGTAATCGAGGCGATCGCCTTCGCTGAACCACAGCGTATGGCGCATCCAGTTTTCGTCATCGCGATGTTCGTAATCGCTTTGGGCGTGAGCGCCACGGCTTTCCTTGCGGGCTTCGGCCGACACCATCGTCGCGCGTGCCACTTCGATCAGGTTCGCGAGTTCGAGCGCTTCGACACGCGCCGTGTTGAATACCTTCGACTTGTCCTTCAGATGCACGTGTTCGACGCGTTCGGCCAATTCCTTGATCCGCTCGACACCTTCGGAAAGCAGCTTCGAGGTACGGAACACGCCAGCATGCGCTTGCATCGACGAACGAATGTCGCCGGCAATATCTTGCGTGTATTCGCCCGAATTCGACTTCTCGAGCTTGTCGAGGCGCGCGAGCGAGAAATCGGCGGCATCGGCTGGCAGCGGCTTGTGCTCGTTGATTTCCTTCACATGCTTGGCAATGTGGTTGCCGGCCGCGCGGCCGAACACGACGAGGTCAAGCAGCGAGTTCGTACCGAGGCGGTTCGCGCCGTGCACCGATACGCATGAGCATTCGCCCACCGCGTAAAAGCCGTTGACAGGCTCTTCGTGGCCGCGCGGCGTACCGACGACCTGCCCGTGGATATTCGTCGGAATACCGCCCATCTGATAGTGGATGGTCGGCACAACCGGAATCGGCTCCTTGATGCAATCGACGTTCGCAAACTTCAGCGCGATCTCGCGAATCGACGGCAGACGCTTCATGATCGTCTCCGCACCGATATGCGACAGATCGAGCAGCACGTGGTCCTTGTTCGGACCCACGCCGCGGCCTTCCTTGATTTCCTGGTCCATCGAACGCGAGACGAAATCGCGCGGCGCCAGATCTTTCAGCGTCGGCGCGTAGCGCTCCATAAAGCGCTCGCCGTTCGCATTGCGCAAAATGCCGCCTTCGCCGCGCACGCCTTCGGTGATCAGCACGCCCGCGCCCGCCACACCCGTCGGGTGGAACTGCCAGAACTCCATGTCCTGCAGCGCGATGCCCGAGCGCGCAGCCATGCCGAGCCCGTCGCCGGTATTGATGAATGCATTCGTCGACGCAGCGAAGATGCGGCCAGCGCCGCCCGTCGCAAACAGCGTGCATTTGCCCTCGAGAATGTAGACGTCGCCCGTCTCCATTTCGAGCGCGGTGACGCCGAGCACGTCGCCATCGGCATCGCGAATCAAATCGAGCGCCATCCATTCGACGAAGAACTGCGTCTTCGCCTGGACGTTTTGCTGATAGAGCGTGTGCAACAACGCGTGACCGGTACGGTCGGCCGCGGCGCATGCCCGTTGAACCGGCTTTTCGCCGTAGTTCGCCGTGTGGCCGCCGAATGGACGCTGATAGATCGTGCCGTCCGCGTTGCGATCGAACGGCATGCCGAAGTGCTCGAGCTCGTAGACGGCATTCGGCGCTTCGCGGCACATGAACTCGATGGCGTCCTGGTCGCCGAGCCAATCCGAGCCCTTGATCGTGTCGTAGAAGTGATAGTGCCAGTTGTCTTCGCTCATGTTGCCGAGCGACGCGCCGATGCCGCCTTGCGCGGCAACCGTATGCGAACGCGTCGGGAACACTTTCGAGAGCACGCAAACCGACAGACCAGCACGCGCGAGTTGCAGCGAAGCGCGCATCCCCGAGCCGCCCGCGCCGACGATGACCACGTCAAAGCGGCGACGCGGCAGAGAATTCTTGATTGCAGCCATTCTTTTACACTCTCCAGAGAATCTGAGCAGCGTAGCCCGCACAGGCGAGCAGCCAGACGATCGTCAACGCTTGCAGGGTGAGGCGAACACCGACGGGCTTCACGTAGTCCATCCAGATGTCGCGGATGCCAACCCACGCGTGATAGAAAATCGACAGCAGCGTGACGAACGTCGCGAGCTTCATCCATTCCGTGGCGAAAATCGATGCCCAGCCTTCGTAGGAGAAATCGCGCGCGCCGAAGAACCAGACGAGCAGAATGACGGTGTAGATCGCCATGACGGTGGCCGTGATGCGCTGCGCGAGCCAGTCGCGCAGGCCGTAGTGCGCGCCGACGACAAGACGCTTCGGGCCGATTCGGTTATTGGCTGCCATTTCTTAGAAAGCTCCGAATAGTTTCAGCGCAAAGGCGAGCGTCAGGATCGAGGACACCGCCAGGACCACAATGGACGTTTGCTTGCCGCCTTCTTTGCTCACGGCGTGATGCAAGTCCATGAACAAGTGGCGCACACCGGCGCAAAAGTGAAAGAGGAACGCCCACGCAAGAACCAGCGTGATCAGCTTGACGATGATATTGGAGAGGAAGAGCTTGAAGACTTCGAAGCTGAGTTCGGAAGTGAGGCTCTGGTCGAAGAGGAAGAGCAGGAAGGGAAGGAAAACGAACAATAGTGCACCGCTCACTCGATGCAGAATCGACACGCGTCCCGCCAGAGGAAGACGATACGCCGTCAAAATCTGACCGATACCGATGTTCCGGAACTCCGGCCTCGGCTTTTTTACGGCTTCTGCCATACTAGACCCCTACGTTTGTAGTCACACTAACCCGCGATTTTAGCGCCTTTTTATGCCGCGGCGCAGCGAAAACCCTTGAAGACGATTGCCGAGGCCGGCCACTGCGGCTCTCAGCCCTAGCTCAAGTCATTCTGATAGTGGTACCCGGTTGTGACATACCAACCGCGGCGCACCTCGACCGGCCGGTCACCATACGTATAGGACACACGCTCGACCGACAGCAACGGGAAGCCAGCCGGTACGCCCAGCAACTCGGCGACTGCGGGTTCGCCCGCCACGGCCCGGATTTTCTCCGATGCGCGAATCATCCGCGTGCCGAACTCCGCCTCGAACATCGCGTAAAGCGGCCCCTTATACTCGCTCAACCGCTCGAACGTCAGGCCGCGAAACACGGCGCCCGGTAACCAGATCTCGTCAAATACGGTCGTGACGCCGTCGAATTGAAGCAAACGCCTGATCTGCACGGCCGGGTCGGCCGGCTTCAATTCGAGCTGGCGCGCGATCTCCGCCGGCGCCCGCAGCCGGCGGCATTCGAGCAACTTGCTCACGTGCGGATGCTCGGCGCCGTCGTCGGCCAGCAATCGCAAAAAGCGAAACTGTGCGCGATCTTCGTTGTGAGTCGCAACGAACGTGCCCTTGCCCTGGCGGCGCACGAGCAGGTTCTCGGCTGCGAGTTCGTCGATCGCCTTTCTGACCGTGCCCTGACTGACCTTGTAGCGCGCCGCGAGCTCCACTTCACTCGGGATGATCTCGCCCGGCTTCCATTCCCCGGACTCGAGGCCCTGCGTAATAAGGCCTTTGATTTGCTGGTAAAGCGGGCTGAACGTGGGCGAAGAGGAAGCCGCGCCCACACCGTCGCCGGGTTGGCCGTTCTGATTCGCCGTGCTCGCCTGGTTCGCATTCATGCCGCGCATTTCAACATAAAGGCTCGCTATGCGTCCAGGCTTTCGTGCGCGATTCATGTGTCTTATATAAGACATAAGATAAGGTTGACTTTGGGCAGACGCACTCCTACACTGCGTCGCGAACCGCGCTTGCGGGCCGGCCCGGCGGCGGCCCGCAGCGAGAGAGAAACGCGGCATCGTGCACATTGTTTGGTCGCACGTTGCCTGCACGGCCCGTGCCGAGCGGCGTCGCACGTTTTTGTATATCGCACGTGGCAAGCGCCAAGCCGCGGCGAGCAGCCGGTTCGAATCAGTTTCCGCCGACACGCTTCGCGTAACACGCATAAAATGGCGGTTTCCCTAGCGTAAGACGCACCAAAAACGCATCAACGCATTGCATCGTTCTGGAGAGTTCTCAATGGCTAAGTCCGCTAAGCGCGTTGCCGTCACCGGCGCCGCAGGTCAAATCGGTTACTCACTGCTCTTTCGCATCGCCAACGGCGATCTGCTCGGCAAGGACCAGCCCGTTATCCTGCAACTGCTCGATCTGCCGCAAGCGCAAGGCGCCGTCAAAGGCGTCGTAATGGAACTGGAAGACTGTGCGTTTCCGCTGCTCGCCGGCGTGGTCGTGACTGATGACCCGAAGGTCGCCTTCAAAGATGCCGATGTCGCGTTGCTGGTCGGCGCCCGCCCCCGCTCGAAGGGTATGGAGCGCAAAGACCTGCTCTCGGCCAATGCCGAAATCTTCACCGTGCAAGGCCGGGCGCTCAATGAAGTGGCAAGCCGCGATGTCAAGGTGCTCGTGGTCGGCAATCCGGCCAATACCAACGCTTATATCGCGATGAAGTCGGCCCCCGATCTGCCGAAGCAGAACTTCACGGCCATGCTGCGTCTCGACCACAACCGCGCGCTTTCGCAGCTTGCAGCGAAATCGGGCAAGCCGGTCGCGTCGATCGAAAAGCTCGCCGTATGGGGCAACCACTCGCCGACGATGTACCCGGACTTCCGTTTCGCCGTCGCCGAAGGCCAGTCCCTCACGAAGCTCATCAACGACGACGAATGGAATCGCAACGTCTTCATTCCCACCGTCGGCAAGCGCGGCGCAGCTATCATCGAGGCACGCGGTTTGTCGTCGGCGGCGTCCGCTGCGAACGCGGCCATCGACCACGTGCATGATTGGTTGCTCGGCACGAACGGCAAGTGGGTCACGATGGGCATTCCGTCGGATGGCTCTTATGGTATTCCCGAAGACATCGTCTACGGCGTGCCCGTGACGTGCGAGAACGGCGAATACAAGCGCGTGACGGGCCTCGAAATCGATGCCTTCTCGCGCGAGAAGATGGACTTCACGTTAAACGAGCTCCTCGAAGAGCGCGACGGCGTGCAGCATCTGCTCGGCTAACACGTACCGAGGTACCGGCCCGCGCCGCCTATACGAGCATCAGCGGCGCACGGGCTGGTGCCTCGCTGCGATAAGCGCGGCAAACGGAGCGGGCTCCATGCCGCGTTTGCCGCAGGGGCGCAAAGGCGCACGATAGCGCCCGCCCGAATCCGCTTTTCCTCACGACGACCGAAGCTGCCTGACGCCGAAGATGCGCGCCCTCACCCCCGCCGAAGTGCTGTTTGAAGGCGAAGCCCCGCCTGCAATCCTGCCCGTTTGCGATCACTACGCGGGCAGCGAAAAGCTGATGCTCAAGTCGCTTGCGTTGCAGGCACAGCTCGGGCCGATCTTCGACGTCACGCTCGATTGCGAGGACGGCGCGCAAGTCGGCCACGAAGCGGAGCATGCCGAGCTCGTGGCGTCCATGCTCGGCAGCGAGCACGATGCGTTCGGGCGCGTCGGCGTGCGCATTCATGACCTCCACCACAGCCATTGGCGCGACGACGTTCGCATTATCTTGCGCGCCGCGAAACGGGCGCCAGCCTACATCGCGCTGCCGAAGGTGCGCAGCGTCGCCGATGCCGCCGAGATGTGCGCGTTCATCGAAGCCACACGCCGCGAGCTTGGCATCGCGAAACCGATCCCGGCGCAACTGCTGATCGAGACGCACGGCGCGCTCGCGCAAGTCTTTCAGCTCGCGGCACTGCCGACGGTCGAGGCGCTTTCTTTTGGGCTCATGGACTTCGTCTCGGCGCACGACGGCGCGATTCCCGATACCGCGATGCGTTCGCCCGGGCAATTCGAGCATCCGCTCGTGCGGCGCGCCAAGCTCGAGATTGCGGCTGCCTGCCACGCGCATGGACGCGTGGCCTCTCATAACGTCAGCACCGAAGTGCGCGACATGCATATCGTCGAGACAGACGCGACGCGCGCGCGCGATGAATTCGGCTATACGCGGATGTGGAGCATTCACCCGGCGCAAGTACCGGTTATCGTCGCCGCGTTCGCGCCGCGCGACGAGGCAGTGGCGACTGCTGCCGAGATCTTGCTGGCCGCTCAGGCCGCACAATGGGGGCCAACGCGCCACCGGGACACGCTGCACGATCGCGCGAGCTATCGTTACTACTGGTCGGTGCTGCGGCGCGCACGCGCGACGGGCAGACCGTTGCCGGCCGACACCGCGCCGCTCTTCGGCGCATCTGAGTCTTCCGCGGAGACTGCACGATGACGATGACCACAACGACGTCAGCCACGCCCCGCCCTACCCCCGGCGCCGCGTTTCGCGCCGCGCTCGCCGATGCGAAACCGCTGCAAGTGGTCGGTGCCATTACCGCGTATGCGGCGAAGATGGCCGAAGCCGTCGGCTTCAAGGCCGTTTATCTCTCGGGCGGCGGCGTTGCCGCGAACTCGTTGGGCGTGCCCGATCTCGGTATCAGCACGATGGAAGACGTGCTGATCGATGCTCGCCGCATCACGGACGCCTGCTCGCTGCCGCTGCTTGTCGACATCGACACGGGCTGGGGTGGCGCATTCAACATTGCACGCACTGTCCGCTCGTTTATCAAGGCGGGCGTCGCGGCCGTGCATATCGAAGATCAGGTCGGACAAAAGCGCTGCGGGCACCGGCCCGGCAAGGAATGCGTGCCAACTGCCGAGATGGTCGATCGCATCAAGGCGGCGGTCGATGCGCGCACCGACGATTCATTCGTCATCATGGCCCGCACGGACGCCGCGGCGGCAGAAGGGCTCGAATCGGCCATCGAGCGCGCAGTGGCCTATGTCGCAGCGGGCGCCGACATGATCTTTGCCGAAGCCATGAAGACGCTCGACGATTACCGCCGCTTCAAGCAAGCGGTGAACGTGCCGATTCTCGCGAATCTGACCGAATTCGGTTCGACACCGCTTTTTACGGTCGATGAATTACGGCAGGCCAATGTCGATATCGCGTTGTATTGCTGCGGCGCGTATCGCGCGATGAATGCGGCCGCGCTCAATTTCTACGAGACGGTGCTGCGCGACGGCACGCAACAAGCCGCGGTGCCCACCATGCAAACGCGCGAAGATTTATATCAATATCTCGGCTATCACGCGTACGAGGACAAGCTCGACGCTCTCTTTGCTGCACACAAATCATCATGACCGAAGCCGAACGGGTCTCGTCTCCGTCGTCGGGCTTCAAGCCCAAGAAATCGGTCGCGCTATCGGGTGTGAGCGCGGGCAATACCGCCCTATGCACCGTTGGGCGCACGGGCAACGACTTGCACTATCGCGGCTACGACATTCTCGATCTGGCCACCGCCTGCGAATTCGAGGAAATCGCTTACCTGCTCGTGTACGAAAAGCTGCCCACGCAAGCCGAGCTCACCGCTTACAAAAGCAAACTCAAGGCGTTGCGCGGACTGCCCGCGAACGTGAAAGCCGCGCTCGAATGGATACCGGCCGCGGCGCACCCAATGGATGTGATGCGCACCGGCGTATCGGCGCTTGGCACCGTGCTGCCGGAAAAAGACGATCACGCTATTGCCGGCGCACGCGATATCGCCGATCGCCTGATGGCCTCGCTCGGCTCGATGCTGCTTTACTGGTATCACTACTCGCACAACGGCCGGCGCATCGAAGTCGAAACCGACGACGATTCGATCGGCGGGCACTTCCTGCATCTGCTGCACGGCAAGGCGCCGTCCGAATCGTGGGTGCGTGCGATGCATACTTCGCTCAATCTTTACGCCGAACACGAATTCAACGCGTCGACGTTTGCCGCGCGCGTGGTTGCCGGAACCGGCTCGGACTTTTACTCCGCCATCACAGGCGCGATTGGCGCATTGCGCGGGCCAAAGCATGGCGGCGCCAACGAAGCGGCATTCGATATCCAATCACGCTACACCACCCCGGATGAAGCCGACGCCGACATCCGCCAGCGCGTGGCGGCCAAGGAAGTGGTGATCGGCTTCGGGCATCCGGTCTACACGATCTCGGACCCGCGCAACAAGGTCATCAAAGAGGTCGCGAAAAAACTGTCGAAAGAAGCCGGCGACATGAAGCTGTTCAATATCGCCGAACGGCTCGAGGCCGTGATGTGGGACGCGAAGCAGATGTTTCCGAATCTGGACTGGTTCAGCGCGGTGTCGTATCACATGATGGGCGTGCCGACCGCGATGTTCACGCCGCTTTTCGTCATCTCGCGCACCTCGGGCTGGAGCGCGCATGTGATCGAGCAGCGCATCGATAACAAGATCATCCGGCCCAGCGCGAATTACACCGGTCCCGAAAATATGAAGTTTGTGCCACTAAATAGGAGAAAATAGCGACCGCCGCGCCACGGAAGGCCCGGTTGTCCAGGTCGAGCGTCTAAGCCGCGTCGCGCGGCGATATCTCGATATGGGCTCGTCTCCGTCTCAAAGTCATTCGAAAGGTCCAGATTCCATGAAGAAATTGCTGCTCGTCTCCCTCATTGGCACGCTGTCCGCCACGCTCGTCGTCACGGCCACCGACGCGGCCGCGCAATCGACGCCGTCGACCACGACGAAAAAACCGGCGCCGAAGCATCGCCTCGTCAAACGCAAGTCTAACGCGACGCCCGCCAAAGCCGATCCGGTGCCGGAAGGCTCGGTGGAGTGGGCCTGTAACGAAGGCGCCCATTTCGAGCTCAAGGGCGACATGAAGCGCGACCAGATCGTGACCGTCCATTGGGGCACGAAAAACTACAAGCTGCCGCGCGAAGCAACGACGACCGGTGCGGACCGCTTCCACGACGTCGCAACGGGCATGGACCTCGTCGTGATCCCGACGAAAGCGATGCTGTTTTCCGATAAGGACAGCGCGCGCCTGGCCGACGAGTGCAAGACGCCGGAAATGGCACAAGGTTCGCCGGCTCCGACGCAATCCAGCGTGCTGCAAAAGAGCAACTGAACGGCTTAGCCCGAACGCACGATCATGTCCGCATCGATCCCCAACGTCAGACCGGCACCCGACCAGGTGCTGGTCGACATTGCCGACTACGTTCTCGACGCGCGCGTCGATAGCGCGCTAGCGCTCGACACGGCGCGCAACTGCCTGATCGATACGCTCGGGTGTGGACTCGAGGCGCTTTCCTACCCTGCCTGCACCAAGCTGCTCGGCCCGATCGTGCCCGGCACGATCGTCCCCAACGGGGCGAAGGTGCCGGGCACGCCGTTCCAACTCGACCCTGTGCAGGCGGCGTTCAACATCGGCGCCATGATCCGGTGGCTCGACTTCAACGACACATGGCTCGCAGCCGAATGGGGCCACCCGTCCGACAACCTCGGCGGCATTCTGGCGACGGCGGACTGGCTCTCGCGCAATGCCGTCGCAGCCGGCAAAGCGCCGCTCGTGATGAAAGACGTGCTCGTCGCGATGGTGAAGGCACACGAAATTCAAGGCGTGATCGCGCTCGAGAATGCATTCAACAAGGTGGGGCTCGACCATGTGTTACTCGTGAAGCTAGCGTCGACGGCCGTCGTGGCCCAGATGCTCGAGCTCACGCGCGATGAATTGATCAACGCTATCTCACTCGCATTCGTCGACGGACATGCTTTGCGCACGTATCGGCATGCGCCGAATACCGGTTCACGCAAATCGTGGGCGGCCGGGGATGCAACTTCGCGCGCCGTGCGGCTCGCGCTGATCGCCAGAACCGGCGAAATGGGCTATCCGTCCGTACTGAGCACGCCCACTTGGGGCTTTTACGACGTGCTGTTCAAGGGTAGGACGTTCGCGTTTCAGCGGCCGTACGGTTCATATGTGATGGAGAACGTTCTCTTCAAGATCGCGTTTCCAGCGGAATTCCACGCTCAGACAGCTGCTGAAGCGGCCATGACGCTACATGCCCGGTTGCAAGCGGCGGGCAAGCGTGTCGACGATATCGCGAAAATCACGATACGAACCCACGAGGCGGCCATTCGGATCATCGATAAAAAGGGCCCCCTTGCTAATCCGGCCGACCGTGATCACTGCATTCAATACATGGTGGCCGTGCCACTGATTTTCGGGCGCCTCACGGCGGCCGATTACGAAGATGCCGTTGCAGCCGATGCACGTATCGACGTTCTGCGCGCGAAGATCGCATGCATCGAAGACCCGCAGTTCACTCGGGACTATCACGATCCGGATAAACGCTCGATTGCCAATGCGCTGACGATCGAGTTCAACGACGGTTCGCGCTTTGATGAGGTCGTCGTCGAATACCCGCTCGGGCACAAGCGCCGCCGCGCCGAAGGTATTCCGCTCCTCGTGGAAAAATTCAAGACGAATCTTGCACGGCGCTTTGCCGGCAAGCAACAACAAAAGATTCTCGATGTATCGCTCGACCAGGCGCGGCTCGAAGCCATGCCCGTTCATGAATACGTCGATATGTACGCGATCTGACGTACATGACGCACATGACGTACACCCAATGCAACGCAATGACTCGCACGGTTTCGGCATCCGCTTCGAATATCAGGTTTCAGAAACGTAACAACGTCATTTCCTCGCTCCAAACCTAGGAAAAAACCATGGCCCACAACCTCCACAACACGCTCAAGGAATTCGACAGCGGTAGCGGCACCGGCAAGCTCTACTCGCTCGCTCAACTCGGCAAAGCGTTGAACGTCAAGATCGACCGCCTTCCGGTGTCGATCCGCATCGTGCTTGAATCGGTGCTGCGCAACTTCGACGGCAAGAAGGTTGCCGAAGAACATGTCGTGCAACTCGCGAACTGGAAGCCGAATGCGGCGCGCGTCGATGAAATTCCGTTCGTCGTCTCGCGCGTCGTGTTGCAGGATTTCACGGGCGTGCCGCTGCTTGCCGATATCGCCGCCATGCGCGGCGTGGCCCAGCGCACCGGCAAAAATCCGAAGGCCATCGAGCCGCTCGTACCCGTCGATCTGGTCGTCGACCACTCGGTCCAGATCGATTACTACCGTCAGAAAGACGCGCTTGATCTGAACATGAAGCTTGAATTTCAGCGCAACAACGAGCGCTATCAGTTCATGAAGTGGGGCATGCAGGCGTTCGACACGTTCAAGGTCGTGCCGCCCGGCGTTGGCATCGTGCACCAGGTGAACCTCGAATATCTCGCGCGCGGCGTGCATAAGAAGGCCGAAGGCAGCGACACCATCTACTATCCCGACACGCTCGTCGGCACCGACAGCCACACGACGATGATCAACGGCATCGGCGTGGTGGGCTGGGGCGTGGGCGGCATCGAGGCCGAAGCCGGCATGCTCGGCCAGCCTGTGTACTTCCTGACGCCCGATGTCGTCGGTGTCGAGCTCAAGGGCAAGCTGCGCGAAGGCGTGACCGCGACCGATCTCGTGCTCACGATCACCGAGTTGCTGCGCAAGGAGAAGGTGGTCGGCAAATTCGTCGAGTTCTTCGGTGACGGCACGGCGTCGCTGACGCTGCCGGACCGCGCGACCATCGGCAACATGGCGCCCGAATACGGCGCGACGATGGGCTTTTTCCCGGTCGACGAAAAGACGATCGATTATTTCAAGGGCACGGGCCGCACCGATGCCGAAATCGCGGCCTTCGAAAACTACTTCAAGGCACAGCAGTTGTTCGGCATTCCGAAAGCGGGCCAAATCGACTACACGAAGGTCGTCACGCTCGACCTCGCCACGGTGGCGCCCTCTCTTGCCGGCCCGAAGCGTCCGCAAGATCGCATCGAGATCGGCCACGTGAAGTCCAACTTCTCCGAGTTGTTCTCGAAGCCGGTTGGTGAAAACGGCTTCGCGAAGAAGCCGGCCGAGCTCGCGGCCGAATACAAGACGTCAAACGACGTTACCGTGAAAAACGGCGATGTCTTGATCGCCGCCATCACCTCGTGCACAAACACGTCCAACCCGAGCGTGCTACTGGCCGCCGGCCTGCTCGCGAAGAAGGCCGTTGAAGCCGGCTTGACGGTGGCCCCGCATATCAAGACTTCGCTCGCCCCGGGCTCGCGCATCGTTACCGAATATCTGACGAAGACGGGCTTGCTGCCCTACCTCTCGACGCTCGGCTTCGAACTGGCCGCTTACGGCTGCACGACGTGTATCGGCAATGCCGGCGATCTCACGCCCGAGCTCAACGAAGCAATCACGAAAAACGATATCGTCGCGGCCGCGGTGCTGTCGGGCAACCGCAACTTCGAAGCGCGGATTCACCCGAACATTCGCGCGAACTTCCTCGCTTCGCCGCCGCTCGTCGTGGCCTATGCGATCGCGGGGACCATGACGCGTGACCTGATGACCGAACCGGTCGGCAAGGGCAGCGGTGGCAAGGACATTTATCTCGGCGACATTTGGCCGTCGAGCGAAGAAGTCAACGCACTGCTCAAATTCGCGCTGAACGCCGACGCGTTCCGCGCGAATTACGCACAACTCACGAAGAAGGGCGACCTCTGGAGCAAGATCGAGGGCGAAACAGGTCAGGTTTACGATTGGCCGAAGTCGACCTATATCGCCGAGCCGCCGTTTTTTGGCGAGCATTTCTCGATGCAGCCGGCCGATTCGATTCCCGCGATCCAAGGCGCGCGTGCGCTGGGCGTATTTGGCGATTCGGTAACGACCGACCACATCAGCCCCGCCGGTTCGATCAAGGAAGATTCACCGGCCGGCAAGTGGCTCAAGGCGAACGGTGTGCAAAAGGCTGACTTCAACAGCTACGGCTCGCGCCGCGGCAACCATGACGTGATGATGCGCGGCACGTTCGCCAATGTGCGGATCAAGAACCTGATGATCCCGCCGAAGGCCGATGGCACGCGCGTCGAAGGCGGCCTGACGATTCACCAGCCGAGCGGCGAGCAGCTTTCGATCTACGACGCGGCGATGAAGTACATTGCCGACGACACACCGACCCTCGTCTTCGCGGGCGAGGAATACGGCACGGGTTCGTCACGCGACTGGGCCGCGAAGGGCACGCAGTTGCTGGGCGTGAAGGCTGTCGTCGCGCGCAGCTTCGAGCGGATTCATCGCTCGAATCTGGTCGGCATGGGCGTGCTGCCGTTGCAGTTCAAGGGCACCGACAGCGTGCAGTCGCTCGATATCACCGGCGAGGAAACGTACGACATCGAAGGGCTCGGCGCCGATTTCAAACCGCAGCAGGAAGTCACGCTCGTGATCCACGGCAAAGATGGCAAGACGCAGCGTGCGCCGGTGCTGTTGCGCATCGATACGCCGATCGAAGTCGACTACTACAAGCATGGCGGCATCTTGCCGTACGTATTGCGCTCGCTGCTCGCGGCGTAAGTATCGGTATCTCATTGCGCTTGCAGGTGTCGCGTTTCGCCAAGGAAACGCGGCTATTCCAGCCCGGCTTAGGCCGGGCTTTTTTTATCGGCGCAGCCGATCGAGCAGCGAGACGCTTGCATAGCCGTCCGCGGGCAGCCCATGACGTGTCTGGTAAGCCCGAATGGCGGCACGGGTCGCGGGCCCTGCGACGCCGTCCGGCTCACCTGCGTCGTAGCCTTGCTGATCGAGCAGCGCCTGCAACGCGAGCAGATCAGAGCGCGAAAGAGGCGGATCATCCTTGGGCCACGACGCGCGGATTTGACCGCGGCCCTCGTAGCGCTCGGCCAGCAACGCCGCCGCGAGCGCGTAAGACGTGGAATTGTTGTAGCCGAGAACGGCGCGAAAGTTGTCGAACACGAGGAATGCCGGCCCGCGATAGCCCGCTGGCAGAATAACCGACGCGTTGTCGTCAGGTTGGGCAGACGCCGGCGCATCGCCCACCGCGCGAACGCCCGAGCGGTACCATTCGCGCACCGCCTTTTTGACGCCAAGGTCGGCGAGGTGGTAGTCGAACCCGTCCGGCAGCGTCACCTCGACGGCAATCGGCGCGCCCGCGTGCCAGCCGAGCGAGTGCAACAAGTTAGCGGCCGAGCCTAGTGCGTCGGCGCTCGACGTCCAGATATTACGCTTTCCGTCGCCGTCGAAGTCGACCGCATACGTGTTGTACGTCGACGGGATAAATTGCGTTTGGCCCATCGCTCCCGCCCACGAGCCCAATAGCTGATCGGCTGTCACATCACCGTGCTGCACGATCTGCAGCGCGGCAATCAACTGCGTTTGTGCGAACGCGCGCCGGCGTCCTTCGTAGCCCAGCGTGGCGAGTGAGCGGACCACTTGAAGCTCGCCTGTGTCTTGCCCGTAATTGCTTTCTATGCCCCAGATCGCCGCCAGCACGGTCGGTGCGACACCGTAGCGTGCCGATACGGCAGCAAAAGTCGCCGCGTTCGCTTGTAGCAACTCGCGCCCACGTTGTATGCGCTGAGCCGATAGCTCGGCATCGAGATATTCCCAGACGGGATTGACGAATTCAGGCTGCGTCTGATCACGTTCGATCACCGAAGGGTCCGGGGCGACGTCGGCGAAAGCGCGGTCAAACGTATCGGCAGAGATGCCGGACTCGAGCGCTTGCGTGCGGAACTGCGCTTTCCAGGCCGTGAAGTCTTGCAGTGGGGCCTGCGCGGAGACCGCCGATGCCGATGACACAGCCGACGCAGCCGACACCGGCTGCGCCACGGCATCGAACGCCGCAACGGGAAAAAGTGTCGCGGCAAGCGCCGCATGCCACAGTAAGCGTTGTTTCGATTTCATTTGATGTCGAGGTTAAGCGACGCGCAAAGCGGCGCGCCGCGAGGTGCTTCAGGCTAATGACACGGCCAGGCGCTAAACGTTGCATTTCTGCTTCGCTTTTTGAGATCGGCAGATTCACCTTCCATTGGTCCGAAAAAGCGATCGCTTAATCACCGTTGAACGAGCCCGATCGCAGTCTATCGAAGCCGGTCATTCGAATCGAACTTTGCTTGCAACGTTACCTGCTTTCGAACAATCGACGCAATCAAGCCCAAGCACCGCCATTTGTCGGGGAGCCGCACCGTGACCACTATGTTGTCCGCGTTGCTGAATCGTTTGCAAGTGCATCAGCGCAATGCATTAGAGGGATTCAATCTGACGCCGAGCGAAAATCGCCTTTCGCCGCTGGCTACCCTGCCCTTCACGCTAGACCCTCACTCACGATATTTTCAGGATGACCTGCGTCTATTTGGTCAATGGTGTTTTCCGGCGGGGCGCCAGTTAGGCGCAATCGAACGCGAGATTCTGCATCCGCTTTTGAAGCAGTTTACGAGAAGCCGATTCATCAATGTAAGGCCCATTTCAGGCATCAATTGCACGACGATCGTGCTCGCGGCACTCGCGAAACCGGGCGACAGGATACTGACCGTTCCTATCGGCGCAGGTGGCCATGCAAACACTCGCCAAGTCGCCACGCGGCTTGGTGCACAACCGCTCGACATACCGTTTTTGAACGCCTTCGATATTGATGAAGCGGCGCTCACGGCGCTGCTTCGCCGCGAGAAAATACGCCTCATTTATCTCGACCAGTCCACGCTGCTTTTTCCGATCGACCCCAAACCCATTCGAGATATCGTCGATGCCGTCTCGCCGGATACGTTGATCCACTATGACAGTAGCCAGGTGAACGGCCTGATTTTCGGGTCCGTCTTGCCCAACCCATTGGAGCGCGGTGCGGACAGCTTTGGCGGCTCCACGCATAAAACGCTACCAGGCCCGCATAAAAGCTTCATTGCCACGCATTCACCGCAATTGGCTCGCGCAATTGAAGCCACGAGCGATCACTTCGTCAGTCAGCACACAATGGCCGGCGTGGTTTCACTGGCGATTACGCTGCTCGAATTTCGCGACTGCGGCGGTGATATCTATGCCCGTCGGACCGTAGAAAATGCACAAGCATTCGCCGACGAATTGGCCGCATCGGGTCTGCATGTTGCCGCGCGGGGTGACGCGTTCACTGCGTGCCATCAAGTGTGGGTCGCAGCGGAACCGAGCACCAGCGCGGCCGCGCAATCGTATCGCCTCGAGCAAGCCGGAATTCTCGCGAACCCGTTCCCGTCGCTTCCCACCGTTCGAACGTCTGCTTTCCGGCTCTCGGCGGCCGCGTTTACGCGTATGGGCGGCACGAGCGCTCACGCGCGTCAGTTGGCTCGGATGTTCGCCCTGGCGCTGCGCGGCGACACACCGATCGCGGATGAGGTAAGAGCGTTACGGCGCGAATTAAACGCGGTCCGTTACTGCTACGACGCGGCGAATGCGCAAGCGTTAGCGGCGCGCATCGACTCGCATGATGTGTCGTACCGCTTCGAACCCTTATCCATAGAACAGCGAGCAGTGGGGTTCGCAGTAGGCTGATAAACACGATCTCAAACAGCAGTCCGCCAACAGGAGGCACGCTTGATCATCCTCGGCGTCAACAGCTTCTTCGCGCATCCGGCCGTAGCAATCGTTCAAGACGGCGAACTCGTTTTCGCGCTCGAACAAGAGCGTGTGACACGCGTCAAGCGCGGCAGGCAATACGCGCCTTATAAAACGCATCTGCCGTATGAATCGATTTGTGCAGCATTGACACATACCGGCCTTCGCTTTGCGGATATCGACGAGATCGCCTATTCGCACAATCCGTGGGCGCATGTCGTCGCGTCATGTGCATGCCTGGCCGGCAAACGTCCCTCCTCGCTTCGAGACGAACTTGCTGCGTTTACCAACGTACTCAATATCAAACGGAAATTACAAAGACCCGATGATATTCCGCCTCGGCATGCCGACATATTGGCTCCGTTCGACTTCGCCACACGCACGCGTTTTCGCAACTGGGATCATCATTTATCGCATGCCGCGTCGGCGTTCTTTTGCTCGGGATTCGACGAATCGCTCGTGATCGTGGCGGACGGCAGTGCCCAGCGGGCCTGCACCTCGATCTACGCAGGCGAAGGCGGAGTTATCAGACGCGTGGCGAGCGTCCCGCTTTCCCGTTCGCCGGGATTCTTTTATTCGCTGATCACCGCCCACCTCGGTTTCGAGCCATCTACCGAGGAATATAAAGTGATGGAATTGGCGGCATATGGAAAGGACCGCTACCTTCATGATCTGAGACACGCGCTCGGTAGCGCATCGACGGGCCGCTATCGCATCGATATGTCGCGCCTGACGCAACTCGAATTCATTCTCGGCGACAAGCGCATGCCGTGTGAAACCATCATGCAGCGGCATATGGACATTGCCTGCTCGGCACAAACTTTACTCGAGCAAACACTGCTCGACGTTCTTTCATCGTATTTGCAGCAAACGGGACTCCGTAAGCTTTGCGCGGCCGGCAGCGTATTTCTCAACTGCGCCGCGAACGGGCGGATTGCGCGGCTGCCGGGCTTGGACGATTACTTCGTGCAACCGGCGGCTCACGATGCCGGAACGGCCATCGGTGCCGCCGCGCTTAGCGCAATTCGGCTAGGTGCGCCGCCTCAATTGCGTTATGCATCGATGTCGCTCGGTACCGAGTACCGTGACGGCGACATTATCCGCGCGCTAGCCGTAGCGCGGCTTTGCTATAGGCAAATCCCGCACAAGGCATTGCCAACCGCATTGGCTCGCCTGCTTGCGAACGGAAAGATTGTTGCGCTGTTTCGAGGGCGCATGGCGTTCGGACCGAGCACGCTTGGACGCCGCGGTTTGCTGGCGTCGCCCAACGCTCGGGATGCATGCAACAAACTTAACGCCATCAACGGCTACGAGCATGCCCGCCCGCTCGCTCCGCTCATTCGTGAAGAAGACTACAACCGATTTTTTGAAGGCCCGGCCAACCGACACATGATGTTTGCGGTCCGCGCCCGGCCGGAAACGTTGCAAGTCGCTCCAGCCGTCGTTCATGCAGATAACACCGCACGCGCTGGAATCGTGCGTCAGGCTGACGAGCCTTTTTTACACGAGACGTTGAGTTGCTTCTATGAAGCGACGGGCGTGCCGATGCTCGTCAATGCGTCGTTGAATGTGTGCGGACAGCCTATCGACGAAAGTCCGTCGGACGCCATTTGTTCGTTCTTGACCTCGAGTGCCGACGCCTTGCTGATCGGGAACTGCCTGGTCGAACGGTAGGCGATTGGCTCATTATCGGCTCAAATCGGCTCATCGTTTGCATATCGGCTCATTATCGGCTCATCCGTGAGCTAATTATGAGCCGATTTTCCATGAGTGCGTCCGATCCCGACTACGAGTTACTACAAGCACTCAATGCAATGGGCGCCCACGGGCAATTGCGTGCGAGTTCGCGCGAACTGGCGGATGGGCCAGACCGAGGCATGGATTGCAGCAGGGCGACCGCGATAACGGCAATGACTCAGGGCAATGGCTCAGGCCACCGCCCGCGCCGCATTCCGGCCGCGCAGCCATTCAAGTGCAAGCAGCAAGCAAGTTGAAAATATGATCAGGATCGTCGCCAACGCGGCGATCGTCGGCGTGATGTTCTCGCGAATGCCGGTGAACATTTGACGGGGCAGCGTCGTTTGATTCGCGCCGGCGAGAAAAAGCGTGACCACGACTTCGTCGAACGATGTGGCAAACGCGAAGAGCGCCCCCGAAATCACGCCCGGCGCAATGACGGGCAACGTAATCCGGAAGAACGTGCGCGTGGGGTTGGCACCGAGCGACAAGCTCGCGCGCACCAGGTTGCCGTCGAAGCCTTGTAGCGTCGCGCCCACCGTCGTGACGACGAACGGCACGCCGAGCGCGGCGTGCGCCAGAATCAGCCCGATATAAGTGTTGGCAAGCCCGAGCGGCGCGAAGAACAAATACATGCCGACGCCAACGACGATCACCGGCACGATCATCGGCGAGATCAGCACGGCCATCAACAATGCCTTGCCGTGGAAATTCGCCTTCGCAAGGCCAAGCGCGGCAAGCGTGCCGAGCACGGTCGCCACGGCCGTTGCAGACGGCGCGACGATGAAGCTGTTCTTCGCGGCCATACGCCATTCGTTCGATGAAATCAGGTTCTCGTACCAACGCAGCGACCAGCCCGGAATGGGATAGACGAGGAACGTGCTCGACGAAAACGACAACGGCACGATGGCCAGCACCGGCAACACGAGATAAAGCAGCGTCAGCACGGCCAGCGCGCGCAGCGCGAAGTACCAAGCACGTTCGACGAGCGATGCGTGCGGGGCGAACAGCGGTTTGGCGAGTTTCATCGTCGGCTCCGATACGGTGATCGTTCGTGTCAAAGGCTCGGTTGTGCGCGCGTGAAGCGGCCGTACACCGCATAGAGCACGAGGGTTGCGGCCAGCAACAGGCCACCGAGCGCGCACGCCATTCCCCAGTTGATCGTCACGTTCGTGAAGTACGCCACGTAGTAGCTGACCATTTGATCGTCCGGGCCACCGAGCAGTGCGGGCGTGATGTAGTAGCCGATCGACAAAATAAAAACGAGTAACGCGCCCGCGCCGATACCCGGATAGGTCTGCGGCACATACACGCGCCAGAACGCGGCGAACGGATGGCTGCCGAGCGATATCGCCGCGCGTTGATAGCTCGCGGGAATCGCCTTCATGACGCTGTAAAGCGGCAGGATCATGAACGGCAGCAGAATGTGCGTCATCGAGATATAGACGCCCACTCGATTGAACAGCAACTCGAGCGGCGCAGGCGTGAGGCCCAGCGCCTGCAGCGCACGATTGACCAATCCCTCGTTTTGCAACAGTACGATCCATGCGGCAACGCGCACGAGAATCGATGTCCAAAACGGAATCAGCACGAGAATCATCGCCAGATTGGCGCGGCGCTCGCCAAGCGTCGAAATCCAATAGGCGAGTGGGTAGCCGAGCAACAGGGCGGCCAGCGTCACGACGGCGCTAATGACGAACGTGCGCCCGAATACCGTCAGATAAATGCGTTGGCCCGGGTCAGTACGCTCGATGTGGCCAAACGCGTCTTGCCGATGATCGAGCGAAGCCAACACGTAAAACGGTGAGTAGTGCGAACTATTTTTTGCAATGGCACGCCAATAACGCGCATCGCTCCAGCGCGCGTCGAGCTCGATCAGCTTCGTACGGATTTGTGCGGGCGCCAGCAGATTGCCGGCATCGTCCTTGAGCGGCATCGCACGGGCCGTCTTGGCGACAAGCGAACGGTAACCGGGGATCTCGACATTGAGCCGGCGCGCCAATCCGCCCAATGATTCGCCATCTTCGAGCGTGGTCAGATCGGCGGCAAGCGCCGCATACGCTGCATCGGATGGGGCACTTTCCCGATCCCATTGGCGCAGTTGCGCGACGGTCTTGGGCAGCGCCGTCGCCACTTCGGGGTTTTCGACGGCGCGCGTCAATAGCGCGCCGATCGGTACGACAAAGATGAGCAGCAGAAAAATGGCAAGCGGCGCAATCATCATGAGCGCTGCCGCCCGTTTGCGCGCGAGCGCTGCCCTGAGCTCGCGCTTGAGCGCGGCCGTCGATGCGGCGCTTGCCTCGCTTTCGATCGTCATCGTATTCACGCTCATCTCCTGCCCGTATCTTCCTGCTTTGCCGCGCGGCGCCCACCTGCTGCGCGCCGCGCGGCCTGCTTCGTTATATTCTCAGCAAGCGTTACTTCGATGCCCACGCCGCAAAGCGCTGCTCGAGTTCATCTCCGTAGTCGGTCCAGAAAGCAGCGTCCTGCAATACCGCGTTCTTGCCGTTCGCCGGCGAATTGGGCAAATTCGCAAGCGTCTTGGCTTCGAGCGATTTGATCGCGTCGCGATTCGCCGGGCCGTAGGCAATGTGCTGCGCATACGCTTGCTGCGGCTTGGACGACACCGTGTATGCAATGAACTTCTCGGCCAATGCCTTATTCGGCGAGCCCTTCGGAATGACCCAGTAATCGAGGTCGTAAATGCTGCCGTTCCAAACGACCTTCAGATTCTTGCCTTCGTGCTGGGCGGCATCGATACGACCATTGAACGCCGACGACATCACGACATCACCCGCCACCAGAAATTGCGGCGGCTGTGCACCGGCTTCCCACCACTGAATGTTCGGCTTGAGTTCGTCGAGCTTCTTGAACGCACGGTCTTGGCCTGCCTTGGTGGCCAGCACTTTATAGACTTCCTTCGGCGCCACGCCATCGGCCATCAGCGCGAATTCGAGGTTGCCGCGCGCGCCCTTGCGCAGCGCGCGCTTGCCAGGAAACTTCTTCACGTCCCAGAAATCGGCCCAGCCGGTCGGTGCCGTCTTGAGCTTGTCGGCGTTGTAGGCAAGCGCCGTCGACCAGACGAAAAAGCCGACACCGCAGGTGCGCGGCGATTCGGGGATCAGCGCCGACTTGTTGATGATCTTCGCCCAGTCCAGCTTTTCATAGAGCCCTTCGTCACAACCGCGCCCGAGGTCGCCCGACTCCACTTCGACCACGTCCCAATTCACGTGCTTCGCTTCGACCATCGCCTTGATTTTGGCCGTCTCGCCGTTGTATTCCACGGCCGTGACTTTGTCGCCCGTTTGCTTTTCGAACGGCTGGTAATACGCGACGTTCTGCGCATTGGCATTAGCCCCGCCGAAATTAACGACGGTCAGCTCGGCCGCATGCGTGCCGGCGGCTGCCAGCAACGTTGCCGCCGCGGCTGCCAGCATCGCGACGGTATGGCGCGTCTGGATCATTTTGGTCTTCATCTGGGTTCTCCTCTTCGTGGATAGGTCCGGCGATACATACGGGCTTGCGCGAAGCCAGCGGTTCGCGCGGATCAAGCAAACACTCGCAGATGCTCGGGTGCGAATTCGAGCGCGACCGGCGCGCCGGGCACGAACGTGTCGAGTGCTTCGTTGCCGAGCGGCACTTTCACGAAACACTCCTCCTGTTGCGGCACTGCACAGCGCATCCGCACGTGGTCGCCAAAATAGATCAGTCCGCGCAACTCGCTCGCCAATGCATTGCCATTCGGTTTCCCGTTGGCGTTCCCATTCGTGCTCGCACCCGCACCGTGCGTCGCGAGCCGTAGCCGTTCCGGGCGAATACAAGCGACAGCCGGCATGCCGGTGCGCGCATTGGCAACGTTGCGGCCGACCACATGCGTGCCGTCGCGCAGTTGCAGCTGGCAAAACTCGCCGTCGACGCCGGCGATGGTGCCGTGCAGCCGGTTGCTGTCGCCGATGAAATTCGCGACGAATTCATTGCAGGGCGTTTCGTAGAGGCGGTCCACGGTATCGAGTTGCTGCACGATGCCCTTGTCGAACACGGCAACGCGGTCCGACATCGTTAGCGCCTCACCTTGGTCGTGCGTTACGTAGACGAATGTGACGCCGAGCTTTTCATGCAGTGCTTTGAGTTCGATTTGCATGTGCTCGCGCAATTGCTTGTCGAGTGCGCCGAGCGGCTCGTCCATCAACACGAGCCGCGGCTCGAACACAAGCGCGCGAGCGAGTGCAATACGCTGCTGCTGTCCACCCGACAACTGGGCCGGATAACGCTTTGCAAAACCTTCCATGCGCACCATCGCCAGCGCGTCGTGTACGCGCGCGGCGCGTTCGGCCCCCTTGAGCTTGCGCACGGTCAGCGGATATTCGACGTTTTGCGCCACAGTCAAATGCGGGAACAGCGCGTAATTCTGGAACACCATGCCGATGTTGCGCTTGTGCGGCGGCACCGCATTGAGCAGTTGGCCGTCCAACCAGATTTCGCCCCCGGTCGGAAATTCGAACCCCGCGAGCATCATCAGACACGTGGTCTTGCCGGAGCCTGAAGGGCCGAGCAGCGTCAGGAATTCGCCTTGATAGACGTCGAGATCGAGCGCTTTGACGACGAGCGTCTCGCCATCGTAGGTCTTGCGCACGCCGCGAAAGCTCACGATCACTTCTTTGGTTTTCATCGCGTTACCTCAACTAACCATCAGTCCTGATTGGCTCCATCGACAAGTGCGCCTCACGCATCCTGTGCGATCCAATATAATCGGTTACGGTTCCCCCCAACGGAACCATTTCATTATTCCGAGAGGAACCACTTTGGACACGATCATCTTGTCCGACTGGCTTGGCGCCCGGCTCGAGCGCGGCACGGCCGAGCCAATGTACCGCCAGGTCCTGGGGCTCGTACAGCAGGCCATTCTCACCGGTCAGCTCGCGCCCGGCACGAAGCTGCCCAGTTCGCGCACCCTCGCCGAGGACCTCGACATCGCGCGCAACACCGTACTGCGCGTCTACGACCAGCTTACCGCCGAGGGCTACGTGCTCTCGAGCACCGGCAGCGGCACCTACGTCGCCGACACGCGCCCGGATACCGCCGCCGTCCGCCCAATCCCTGGCGCCGCCCGGCAGGCCGAGTCCGTCGCGCCAACGGCCGCCGGCAACGCGCCGCGGCAAGAGCCTCAAGCGGCGGAAAGCTTGTCGCGGCGCGGCCGGCAGTTGATCTCCCGCGCCGGCGTCGCCCCCAAACAATGGGGCGCGTTCATGCCGGGCGTGCCCGACGTCACCGAATTCCCCGCGCGCACCTGGAGCCGCCTGCAAGCGCGCCTCTGGAAAGAAGCCAACCCCGAACTGCTCACCTACGCGCCGGGCGGCGGTTACCGGCCGTTGCGGCGCGCACTGTCTGATTATCTGCGCGTTGCGCGATCCGTTAAGTGCTCGCCCGATCAGATCATCATCACTACCGGCATCCATCAATCGATGGATCTGGCCGTGCGGCTGCTCACCGACGTCGGCGATCGCGCCTGGGTCGAGGAGCCATGCTATTGGGGCGCGCGCAGCGTATTTCAGTCCGCAGGGCTCGAATTGATACCGGTTCCAGTCGATGCCGAGGGGCTCGATCCGCGCGAACACCATTCGCCGGACGTTCCGCCGCGGCTAGCGGTGGTCACGCCCTCGCACCAGTACCCGCTCGGGATGGTGATGAGCCTCGCGCGCCGCCGCACACTGCTCGAGTATGCGCGGCAGCATCGAATGTGGATCATCGAGGACGACTACGACAGCGAATTCCGCTACGGCAGCCGGCCAATTGCCTCACTGCAGGGGCTCGACGAGGCTGGCCGCGTCATCTACGTCGGCAGCCTCGGCAAAATCCTTTATCCGGGGCTCAGGATCGGGTATATGGTGGCGCCGGAAGCACTCGTGGACACGTTCCGTACCGGTGTTGCCGAACTCTATCGAGAGGGGCAGCTCATGCACCAGGCGGTGCTTACGGAATTCATCATGGACGGCTATCTGACCTCGCACGTGCGGCGCATGCGCGCGTTGTATGGCGAGCGTCGACAAATGTTGATCGATGCAATCGATTCGCGCTTCGGTGATGCGTTGCCAGTCATGGGCGACGAGGCGGGCCTGCATCTGGTGCTCGGCCTGCCCGATTCCGCGGACGATCGGGCCATCACGGGCGCCGCGTTCGAAGCGGGCGTGATCGTAAGGCCACTGTCGACCTACTACAGCAGCGAAAGCGCAGCGCGGCGCGGGTTGCTGCTCGGCTATGCTTGCGTACCGAACGACCGAATCGCGCCGGTTTTCGATTCGCTTGCGCGCGTGATCGAGCGGCATCTGGCCGCATCGCAAGCGGCGCGTGTCGCATAGGAACCTGTTGAAATACCTCGCCAACGACTTGCGCTTCTGCATCGTGGCGGTGGGCACCGACGATGCACCGGTGGCACTACAAACGGATCCGCAGATGAGCAGTCGCTTCACACCGTTGGAGCTGCCGCGCTGGAGCGAATGTGACGCGTTTCGAGCGCTGCTTGGCGCTTTTGAGCAAGTGTTGCCACTATGGCACAGCTCTGACTTGCCGCCGCGCCCCTTCGTACGATTGCTGGTGGCTGCCAGCGACGGCTTGCCGGGTGACGTCTCGCGCATTCTCAACGCAGCGGCCGAGCGGGCGATCCTGGACAATAGCGAGCGGATCACACTGCGCCACCTGCGGCAGACTTGCGATGCGCGGACCTGAGCGAGCGTGGCCGTGCTGCCCTCGTCCATTTGACGATGAAACCTTCGGTAGCTGGTTCGGCCGCGTGGCCGCACCCTATCGCCTTGATGTCGATCACATGGTCGTGGCGGCTGACGTTGAACTCGACCTGGGCCTGAACTACCAGAGGTGGCTGACAATAGCGCCCACCCAAAACGATGCGCTGTCACGCATAAGGCATAAGGCCGCCGCCGGCCGTTCGCGCGACAGCATCGATGCCATAGCGGACGCTAACGCATTTCGCGCATACCGCTAGCGGGTTTCGTGACCATGCCTAGCAGAATTTGCGAGCCGCGACATCATCCACCCCGAAGGCACCGCGGTACTCACCACACTGGCAGACACCGCGAATTGAGCGACACACGCCGCGATCAGCGGAAGGCGGAAGGCGGAAGGCGGAAAGCGGAAAGCGGAAAGCGACGGCCATCTTTCCGTGAACGGAGCGCGCGCAAACTGCGCTTGAGTGCGAAATTCGTTTACCTCGCCAACCCTTCGCAAAAACGCATATGCGCTAGGCCGATCGCTCTAATGTGAGAGGTCATCAAAAAAATGAGAATGAAATGAGCAGTGTAATAGGTCCTGGACGCGGAGATGGGATTTCCAGAGATCCCATTCGATCGATGACGAATTCGTCGCCAGCGCGCCCTCCCGACGCAACGGCGAAGCCTCAGTCGACCAACCCGGACCTCGCCGACGCTCCCATCAAAGGAGCCGGAGGCACCAGCGGTAGTCAACAAGCCAAGTTCTCCGCAACGGGCGGGACGAACGCCGCAGCCTCCAGCGCCGATCTGGCGAACAGAGCGTGGATGGTTAGTACGCTCGATGGCCTCCAAGCATTGCTCGACCTGATCAACAGGCTGCCCCCCGAGCAGCGAGCCGAGCCGATCGAACCGCTGTTTTACCGCATCAACCACATCGAGCCAAAGCACGATCGTTTAGAGGCGCTAAACCAGGTCTGCGATGCTCTGGCGAACAGAGTGGCGAACGTTAGGACGCTCGATGGCCTCCGAAGGTTTCTCGGCATAATGCATATGCCCCCCCTCAAACAGCAAGCCCGGCTAATCGAACTGCTGAGCCAACGCGTCGACCACATCGAGCCAAAGCGCGATCGCATCGAGGCGATGGACCAGGTCTGCCGTGCCCTGCTCCGGATTCAAAAGGACGTGGATTGCAGCGCGATAGTCAAACACCTGCCGCGTGTCGTTGAATCGCTTATCCGCGAGCACAAAGAGCCGGGCTATTCGCTCGTATGGGCCGTCTTTTTTACCGGGCGGCGTTTCGGTATGGACGATGAGAACCAAAGCGCGACTTTGTTGGGCCTCGCCCGCATCCTCCCCCAGGTACCGGAGTTAAACGGCCGCACGCGTCATGCCCAGGAGGTCGTCGGCATATTCGAAGTGCTCGAAGAACTGCCCATGCAGCTCCGCATGGACACGATCAAGTCTCTCTGCGAGGAACGGTTTCACCTGTTGCGGGATGACAGACCCGGGGTGCCGGATGCCGCCGACGTCGTTACCGATCGCGCGCTAGCCGCTGCTAGAGGCGAGTGCACACCCGATCAGCGCATCGCGATCACGAATGCATTGATCGACGGTCTGCACAGGTTACCTCACCCCAATCAACGTTTCGATGGGGAATTCGACAAGCTTTATCAAGCGTCTCGGAATCAGGAATCGCGAACTCGGACGAACATGCTCACGGTATTGTCCGGATTTCTCGATCACCTCTCGCCAGACGCCGCGGAAAAGATGCGAGGCACCATTCACAGCGAACTCGTCGAGCTCGAAAAGACCAACCCATCCGACATGGATAGGAGCTCAAACGGGTGATGGAACAGATTTTCGAGTTGGCCCCTCACGATCTGACTGCCTTGTACCAACCGGCAGCCGCGATGAGCGGCGACCGGTAAAGTGGACGCCTGTGTCAAGACAGCAATGATCGCAATTTGATTCCACGATGTTCCGAGTCCGATACAGCACGCGGCTATAGCGACGCTTGGTCTTTCGGTTCGAACGCGGCGGGATTAAGGCTTTCCCACGCGTTGCGCGGATGCTCTCCACAAGGGCTTTCGAATCATAGCCCTTGTCAGCGATGACCGCCCCCGTGCGCAAAAAATGCTCAACCAGTTCATTCGCGAACGAAATATCGGAGACTTGCCCCTCGGTGGCAATCAACCGCAGGGAGCGTTCGGCGTCATCGGCGGCCAGGTGCAACGTGGTCGTCAGCCCACTTCGCGAGCGACCGAGCGCTTGCGGACCGTTTTTTTCGGGCTCCAGACAAATACTGGTGCGCGCGCACGAGGGCCGGGTCGAATCGATCAACACATGCTTGGTCTCGGTTTCGTCGGCCACGGAGTGGATCACGCGTTCCCCCCTTGCGATGCCACGTGGAGAAACGCATGTACACCGTATGCCATCGTCCGAACGCCTTCGGCAGATTGCGCCACGGGCAGCCGGTCCGGCCAATCCAGAGAGCCGCTTCGACAAACCAGCGATTGTTTCTCCAGCGCGATCGACGCTCGGCCACTATCCGCGTAGATCACACCAAACAGCCCGTTGAGTCTCTTCAGCGCTTCGTTGACCAGCGGCCGCATCGGCCGCCGCGGATGATCGGCCGGCACAAAGTCTTTCTGCTCCACCGTCGTGAACAAGCGTTCTTGCATCTCATCCATTTCACGCATCGCACTCATCGCTCGATCTCATGAACACGATATCTATAACGCGCGGCCCGCAAAGCCCGTTTACACCGTGCCAAATTTCAACAGCCTGCTAGGCGCCGCTATCGCACGAGCAGCATGAATCTGATCAATCGGCCGGGCCGGCATCGAGCGTCGCGGCTCGCAGCCTTTCGCTCGGATCTTCAAACGTCTGTTTGCGTAGTTGCGCGAGCCGCGCTTCGCGTTCGGCGGGCGCCAGACCCTGCGCGTCGACGCTCGCGCGTTGCGCCGCGTAGGCTGCATAGCGCGCACGCCACGCGTCATCCTCGCCGCGCATCTGCACGACACGCTCTGCCACATCCGCTCCGAGCGCTGCGCTCGCGCGCGAGCGCAGTTGGTCCGAGGGAACATCTTGTTGCTGTAGCGCGGCGATCGTCGTCAAGGTCGACTGGGTCTTGGCTTGCCGATCGAGCGTCGCCCGCTCGTCGGGTGGAAGGGTTTCGATCAATGCCCGCAAGCGTGCGACCTTTTGCGCATCGTCCAGCGCGTTGTCACCCATGATGCGCAGCCGCGCGAGCGCATAGCCGGTCTGCCGCCACTCGTTGCCGAAGAACGCTTCGCTCCAGGGCGCGCCCAGCGTGCGACTTGCAATCGATGCACGCACATCGAACGCCGAGCGCACGGCATCGAGGTTCGAGCTGTTAGCGTTCGCGCTGTCGTCGTGCCCGCCCTGCAGCACGGTCGCGTGCGCAAGCGCGTCGCGATAAGCACGATATCGCTGCCAAACCTCCAGTGCCTCCGCTTGCGCAGCGCTCCCTTCCAGTTGAGCGGCCACGCCGGCGCGCACCATCGCGTCGAGTGCTTCATTCGGCACTTCGTGCTGCGTCGTCAGGAAATAGTCGAAGAAATCCCGCACGGCATGCGTCTTCGCAAGGCGCCCGTGTGCATCGAGCGGCAATCGCGGTGCGGTCGTGCCGGCCAACGAAGGCGGCGCTGGCACGGCGGCGTGCAGCGCGCCGGCATCGACCATAAGCTTCGTAGGCGCTTCGGGACGCTTGGCGACATTCGTGCCGTGCTGAGCCGCTGCATCGAAGCGCCAGCCGATGCCCGCCGTCACCGCAAGGCTGGCAACAACCACCGCAAGGGTCGCATTACGCCGCATCGTCAAAGACCTTGCAGCATCAGACGGTTTGCATGAGTGCGGATCACAGCGCGCGGGTCTTCCGCATAGAACCCCATCCATCCGAACATCTGATTGATTTCGTCGAGATGATTCCATCGATAACGTGTACTCAGCACGTTGCCGTACAGCGCGCTGCACACCGACACCAGGCCATCGTTTTGGCCCGCATTGCGGTTGATCATCACCGCACCCGTGCCGAACAGCGTCAGTGTGGTGGGATCTGCGTAGGTGGCTGGGTCCAGTACGCCCGATATGCTCGTGTCGCTCGCGCCGCGCACGCGGAGCACCGACCATGTCGGCTGAATCGCGTCGCCGGTCCACGAGTAGAGGTAGTGCATGTTGCCGCCGAGCGTTTCCGTTGCCGTACCGCTGCGACATGTGCCGGGTACGCCTAGACCGGCACTCGGCACTGCGGCGTTGAACGAGGCCGCACCCGATGTGGTCAGCGCCTGCAATGCCGCAACCGCATCCTGGTTGGTGTTGTGGCTGCTGCTCAATAAGGTGCCAAGCAAATTGGCAAAGCGCGCGATGATCGGCTCCGACAACCCTGTCGGATCGTTTTGCATTGCGCGCACGACGAAGTCAGCGAATTCGGAGCCATGATGCGGCGTGCCGATGGTCGCCACCGATGCCACCCATTGTGGTGCAACCGCGGCGACATAACGCGCGCTCAGCCCACCCTGACTATGGCCGATCAGATTGACCTTTTGAGCACCCGTCGCCGCCATCACCTGTTTCACGAATGCGAGCAATTGCTCGCCTCTGCCGTTTGGCCCGAGTTCGCCTTGAAAGCCCGACAGATTGGCCACGTAGACCTGAGCGCCGTGCGATTGTAAATCGCTCGGAATGCCATACCAGTAATCGAGCAGATTCGCGTACCGGTCGGTGCCGGTCAGTCCATGAACGAGAATGATCGGATAACGGGTGGCCGCGTAAGTATCCGTTATTGGCGCCGCGCCAGCCTGCGCGTAATGGGCAATCGGTAACGATGCCAATACCGCGACGATTGCCATCGCACCCGACAGAAATCCTCTTTTTATCAATTCGACCATCGAGCGTCTCCCATGTGATTTGCTTTATGCCATCGCTGACACGCCGTTGTGACGATCAGTGAACCAATAAACGGCTTGCGATGTAAGAGGAAATCTCGTATTTAGACAAGGCTCACTAGTCGATGAAAACGGTTAAAAAAGAACGGTTTTTCGGGGGCTCGACCAAAGCCGATTCACTGAAAAAATATCAGTTGAATTCCACCATCGGTGAACTACAGTAGCTCTGGGGTTGGCAAGAGCAAGTAACCATTGGAGGGAGGATCACAATGTCGACAACGCACAAAGGCACGGACCGCACGCTTAAATTGGCACTCACTGAAGAGCAAAAGGAAGAGTTGGTTCGGTTCGTCGCCGAAACCGGACAGACCGGCTTGAACATCGATATTGCGTTTGAAGCAAACGTTCCATCGAGAACGCTCGCCCCGGTTACGCTACTCGTAGGTAACGCAATCTAGCGCTGCCCCCTTTTCGTCGCCCGTAGTAGGTTCATCGCGAGAAAGCCATTTCGTTGAAAACCGCTTGCTGAGCAACCAGCACGTTCGCGCGCGCCCGGGGGAATGATGAGCGTTCCAGATATTCGTATCCGGAAGGAGACGTTCGGCTTTGCGCTGGCATTCGGAACAGGCGAGATCGGTTTTTATCGCCATGACGTTGCCGAACGGCTATTGCAGGGAGCAACGCGGCTCGAACTCGATGCCTATCGGCTCGAATCCGTGCCGGTTCAGCCCGGCTTTCATCTGAGCGCGCCGCTGATTGTCTGGTTCGAGATCACGCGCGCTTGCAATCTCTCGTGCCGGCACTGCTACATCGAAGCCGGCAAGCCACGAGAGAACGAGCTATCCACCGATGAAATTTTTGACGCGCTCGATCAGCTGAAAGCAGCCGGTGTATTTGCGCTCGTTCTCGTAGGCGGTGAACCGATGAGCCATCCGGATTTCTTCCGGATTCTCGACTACGCTCACGCGTTAGGGTTTGTCATTTCGATAGCGACCAACGGCATGTATGTCACGCAGGACGCGATCGATCGCCTCCCGCGCGAAGAATGCATCGTCAGCGTCAGCCTGGACGGCACTGCATTTCATAAAGAACTTCGCGTCAAGTCGTCATGGGAAGACATCAGAGAGCGGCTCCGGCTACTGCGAAGAAACGGCATTCCGACGGCAATCATGTCGACCCAGACCGATCGCAACGTCAAAGAACTACAGGAAATCATCGAATTCGCGCGTGAAACCGAATGTTTCTTTGGATCGACTCCGTTTAGCCCAATAGGACGAGGCCGATTTTTTCCGCAATACCAGCCGCGGCCTGACATCGTCGAGGACGCGGCGCGCCTTTTCCTCGCGGACAAGCAGCACGATCAGCATATGAACGATACCGTCGGGCTATGCGTTGCCAAATTCCTCGACGAATGCCACAACATTGCCCGCGCCACGCGCCGCGAATTCTGCGGCGTTGCGATGGCTTATCTGCTTAGCGACGGCACGTTGTATCCGTGCTCCATCTGCGCCTCGAACAGCAAGTTCGCCGCGGGCAATCTCCGCACTCGCCCGTTCAAGGATATATGGGAGCATGCGTTCGGCGAGATTCGCGCATTCACTTACGATCAGTTCAAGGAGTGCCCGAGTTGCGAGCTTTCCCGCGAGCCCTACTATTGCACCTCGCGCTGCCCCGTGATGGCCGAAGTCCACAGCGGCGACCCGCTGGGCTGTGGCGCTACGCCGTTCGTCAAGGCAAGCCTGAAACGACGTACGCAACTCATCGCAATCGACAAATAAACCTGTTGCTGCCTGTCCGCCCTATCAAGCGAGATCATGAAGCGGCCCATTAGCGTCATTCGTGCCATCGGACGAGGCGCATCCGAGCTTTCGGCATACGACGATGCGTTGTTCAACGCAGGCATCGGCAATTGCAACATCATCGTGTTGTCGAGCGTCATTCCGCCCGGCTGGGAGCCAGATGACCAAGCCGAACTTGCGCTCGCGCCAGCGTGGGGCGACCGGCTTTACGTGGTACAGGCAATGGCGTCGTCGAACGGGCGCGCTCGAATGGCGCTCTCGGCAGGCGTCGGATGGGTACTGTTCGAGCACACCGGCGGGTTGATGGTCGAGCATCATGCAATTGCACCGACGGCAGCGCGTGCCGCGGCGGACGTCGAGCGAAACATCGGCAGGTCGATCGATGACCTGTGCTCGCGCAGGCAAGCGTCGCCAGTCAAGACGGGAAGCGCAGTGGTATCCGTCGCGGAAAGCGGCGGCCCGACATGCGCGCTCGTCGTCGCCGTCTTTCAGGCAGAGCGCTGGTAGCGGTAACGTCACACGCCGGGATAACCGAAGGGAATGCCATGAGCGAGCCAAACGGATTGCAATCGACCGCGAACCAACCCATCTCGTTCGACGAACACGGCGATTTGCCGTTTTCGATGCCGTTCAACGAAATAAAACCATCGCAAATCAGTTTTTATTTGCAACTCGATACGCGCGTGGGCAAGCGCACCTGCCGTCAGGCATGCGCTCACTGCTTCTATATCAATCAGCCCGAGGCGGCCAACAAGTCGATCGACTTGGTTGAAGGCCGCCGGATCATGGACGGTCTGACCGCGTTAGGGTATCGAGTATTTCCAATGATCTCAGACAGCCTCGCCAATAACGGTGAATTCCTGCGGCTGTTCGGCAATACGCACAATCGAGATTTTCGCCAGGAATGGGACGCCCGTGAAACGCGCACCATGGAGCGAGGCGATCTATGGACGAGCGGCGCGCCGCTGCTCGACGACAACTGGGCGTATTACCTCGCTGAGGCGGCGAAAAACGGTTTTGGCAACGTGACCATTACGTTTCACGGTGTGCTCGACGAGCGCCTCGCCTTATTGCCGGAAAACACCTATCCGATCAAGGGCGTCTTTCCCGGCGTTCGTTGCGTTGAGGTCATTGCACGTATTCATGCATTCAACGAAGCACTGAGCACTGATTCGACGGGCGGCTTCGAACCGTCGGCGGAGCCGCTCAGAATCAACCTCGGCGTGACGATCGGCAAGCACAATCACACACGCAAGCATCTTCTGCGCTATGTCGAATACTTCGAGAAACTCGGTGTATCCGTAGTCAGATTTAACGCCTTTCATAATCACGGCGGACGGCTGCCTGAGCTGGTATTGACGAAAGACGAGATCGCCGAATGGTATCGCAATCTCAAATGGGTTCACGACAACGTTCCGATGAGCTTTCAGCTTGGCGTCGATGAAGACTTCGGAACGAGCGGCATCGAAGTGATGGAATTTCCGGCACACGTGGGATGGTGTCGCGCGGGTCGCCAACTGTTTGCGATCGTCCCTGATGCACCTGGGGATATCGAATGGAATGCGGTCGTCCGCAAGGAGAAGATCGGCTCGATCGCTGCATGCGTCGACGCGTTCAAACCGATCGTCGGTAGGCTTATTCGCGAAACATCATGTGATGCGTCCACGCCGCGGTACTACCCGGAATTCTTTTACGACGCCATCGATGCGCTGACACAAAAGCGATTGGACGGAACATACACGGATGGTTGCTTCGCCGGAGAGATGCTCCAAGCGTTGCGCGCGGTTTCTTAGCAGTACTAACGATTCAGGCGTTGGCAATGAAACGCGATTCGGAAGATGAGCGAGCGGGCTTGGTCGATTTCACGCTTTCCGAAGCGACGTTGCGGCTTCGGCGAAGTGAAAAGTGGCAGCAATATGGCCCGCAGATATTGCCGGCCCATGTAGGAGAAATGGATTTCTCGGTCGCCGATGCGGTTCGACGCGCCGCTATCAGTCGCTACGACGAAGGTGACTTCGGTTACCCGTGGGGCAGCAATGAAGCGTTGGCGCGCGCCTTCGCCGAACGGATGCGAGCCCGCTTCGACTGGGTCGTCGACTCCGAAAGGGTATTGGCGCTTGGCAACGTTCTACAGGGCGTATACGCATCGATTCTCGCTTTCTCGGAGCCGGGCGATGGCGTTATCGTCATGACGCCGAGCTATCCGCCGCTGCGCGACGCCGTTTTTCAAACCGCACGACGATTGCTGGCATTGCCGCTGAGAAGTGACGGCGAACGATACAGGTTCGATGTTGGCGAATTCGACGCGCTGCTTGGGCAAGGCGCTCGTCTGCTGCTTCTTTGCAATCCGCACAATCCTACTGGACGCGCCTTCAGTCGCACGGAGCTGATCTGCATCGGCGAACGCGCCATCGCGCACGGTCTAATTGTGATCTCCGATGAAATCCATGCGGACCTGGTCTTTCCGGGGCATGTACATATTCCGTTCGCTTCGTTGGGACCGGAACTCGCCGCGCGAACGATAACGCTGACCTCGGCCAGCAAAAGCTTCAACATTCCGGGGCTCAGGTGCGCGGTTGCGTACTTTGGATCGTCAGTGCTGCAGCGTCAATTCGATCAACGCATGCCGGCGGCGCTCCTCGGCGATCCGTCGCCGGCTGGCGTGGATGCGACTGTCGCAGCGTGGACACAAGGGCAGCCTTGGCTCGACGCCGTCATCAAGCATCTGACCGACTGCGTAACGCACCTCGGCGCGGCGTTGAATACGCAGCTTCCCGAGATTCGCTGGCATGCGCCAGACGCGACATACTTCGCGTGGCTCGATTGCGAAGCATTGCACTTGGGCGTGCCGGCATCGCGGTTCTTTCATGACGCGACGCATGTCGCGCTCGCGCCGGGGGAGGCCTTCGATCCGAATGCGCAGCACTTCGCTCGACTGAACTTTGCGACATCGCGCATGCTGCTCGATTGCATGGTCGATCGTATGGTGAACGGTTATTCGGCTATCGCACGGTAGAGATTGACCCATTTGCCACAGACCTTCATATGCGTGCTCGCGATCATCAAAACCCGCGCTCAACACAGGCATTCGTCCGGGCATCGTTCGGTTCGCGTTACGGCCCGCGCTTGGCATGTACTCACGTAACCTGCTATCAAAATCGGCTTCTTCTACCATCAGCGATCATGCGAGGTCACCTATGCGAGCATCCCGGAACGATTCTAGGGTACGGAGCCTCCCAGTCGGTGCACAAGAAGACTGCGTCGACTCAGTGGGCTCTCAAAGCGCAAGGTTTGTTTTCCCGCGAGGGATATTGGCGGCACTACAATCACCCGTCCGGGCCGATGCGACATCTCAACGTCCGCCCGAATCAGGGCCGATGCTCTCTCGCAGACGACTTTTGGCGCTCGCAGCTGGAGCAGGTACGGTGACGCTCACGGTGTGTGCGTCGTCGAGCCGCAGAATCGACGACGCCCGGCAAACCGCGGCAAACGCCATCGTTCAGGAGTGGAACGATATTCACGCCGCGCTCGGCGATCATCCGCAACTCCCCGTCGAGGTAAAGAAAGCGTACGACCAACTCATGACTCAGGCTTTATCGTCAGGACCGACACTCAAGCATGATTATTCAGATCAGCTCGATTCGTACGCGGAAGCAGTACGCGCGGCAGGTATTGACGAGCCCAAAGTCGTTCACGATGACAGAATCCGCCGACTCAAGGCTCAGTTGACCTATGCCGAGGTAAACGGACAACCGCGCAATGAACGCTCGCCGATCGGACAGCGAATTGCCGACGCTGAAAAGATGCGTTATTGAACAGCATCCGCCCGAGCGTGCGACGCATCATCTGATCGTCAGAATCCCTTGGTCAATGGCCGAAGCTCATTCGCTGTGTCGAGAGCGGCGCTTGGCCCGTCTCGAACAACGCCTGCGAGAATGCGATCAGGCCGTTTACCGTCGGTCGTAAGAACTGGCCTAAGGGGTAGCTTCCATTTTTCCATTACGCGATCTTGTATGCTGGCCCCCGCTGACAATGTCGATCCGGAAGGCGCGAACATGGCCCGTCAAGAGAAACAAGATGCGGTCTGCAGCATGGTCTCGGCGCCCCGGCCCGCGAGTTCGGTCATAAGTCTGGCATGGGCTTGATCTCGACCAGCCGCTGGATGCGGTGCTGAGCAAGATACGCGGCGAGTCCGAGATCTGTGGGAATGGGTTCGTCCGCATATCTCTGTGAATGTCTGCTACCAGCATGCAGCGATGCCAGTTCTGACCAAGGACGCGCGGAAGGCCCCGATCCGTCGGTGGTACGCTGTAGTGTCTCGTCATGCATCGCAAATGGCACTGGGATCGGATCGGTCGTGACGTTGACGTCGTACTCGGCCGCAAGATAGCCATACTGAACCGCCTGTTGGGCCCCAACCAGTGTGTTTTCTGGCGCGACCGTGAACTGTACTGGGTCGGTTTTCCCGCTGAACCGATGCGCCACCAGTTCCGGGCAGTTCCACGGTGGCAAGTCGTAAGCGCCTTTGGCTTTGCCGTCAGAGCCTCCCCCTGCTATGTTGTCCCAACGTCGGCAGGCGTCAGGCGCTATCTCATGAATCATGTCAGTAACGACGCTGTCGATCCCCCAGGAAAACAAATGCTTCATCCTGCCCAAGTCATTCACCGTGTAGCACATGATACGGAATCCCGCTTCATGCGCCGTCTTAATGATTTCAGGCGAAATGTCGTTGTGGTCCAGATCTATCGCGACACAGCCAAGGCCGTGCAAACGATCAATCCAGTCGTGAGGCAATTTCCCGGTTTCGACGTTCAGCACGCGCTGCAACTCCGGGGCCGCTTCACGCGCGCCTCTCAGAGCGGATTCCGAGAATGACAGCATCAGTGGCGGGACGGCCTCTGACCGAGACGTATCCAGCGTTTGAAGGGCCACGGCAACACCCGTGAAATATTCGATCCCCCCATTTTCGCTGGCACGACGCAAGGCCGCTTCATGTCGCCCCAGCAAGGTTATAGGACGGGCCGCACTGGCGGTTTCGGCATCATCCGGCTTAGCGGGGACGCCTCCAGCGGGCCTAGTCTGTCTTCGCTTCGGCAGTCCACCGAGTTGCGGAGAGTCCGGCAGCGATGCGCCCCTGGCTGCCGGCGCGGCAGTCGGGAAAGCGTCTTCCACACCCGGCGAAGGATCAATATCGCGCGGCGCCGACGAACTGCCAGACGTTATTTCCATGATGCGGTAGCCCTTCAAATAGCTCGAGCGCGAGGATCGTTCGCAGCATTAGGTAGTCGGGAAAACATAGTGCGCGATCAATCGTAACGGCGCTGATCACTGAAAACCAATAGGTCCGCGACGCAAGCAATGATTAAACGATGTTTTTGAGGGCGGTTGGTCGAACGCAGCCGTGAATCACGGTGGACGTGGAAGTGTTTGTTGAAGTTCGCGGTCGCGGCCAACGATGAAGACATGACGGATTTGCGCTCGACGAGCGCCTGTTCACTGCTAACCATAACAACCGGCACGAATGCCGACTCTGCGGTCGACGACTGCGTCGAAGCATCAGAGAGCCGTTGCTGATGCAGCTTGATCCATTTGCGCAGGACGTTCGCGTTAACGCCGCGGTGCAGTGCGAGTCCTGCGACTGATGCTCCCGGCTCCAGGCAAGCTCGACGAGTCCTCCAGGCTCCACGAACGATCTACCACCATCGCTCAAAACCGGCAAAACTCGATCGCGGCATCCGCCATCGCATTCGAGACATCGGCCGCGGAATCCGCATCCACCCATTCGTCAACGGTATGCGCACCATCGCCATGAGGGCCGAATACGACACAGGGTATCCCCGCCGCGGACAACACCCCGGCTTCCGTCCAGCCCTGTACGCTCGTCGAGCACGCGCTCAAGGCATAGCGCCGTGCATGCGTTCTGATGCATTCGCACAGCGCTCCGTCCTCGTCTGCGATGAAAGGCTCGCGAACATCCGATCGCATCTTTTGGATGCCGAGCGCGTGTAGTATCTCCTCAACATTGCACAAGATAGTTACAACGTCTTCGCCTGGCGCAAGCCTGCGTTGCAACACAAGCTGCGGCGACGAGCCATCGGAAGACGCGACTGCCACGCCCCGGAGCGCCTCCTGCCCGCATCGCACCATCGCCGCCAGAGCGAGGATCGTCATCTCGCGTTCGCGGGGCGAATTTGTCTCCACGAATATGCGCATGCGGCCGTCGTGATGCGTGCCGATATCGGCCGATGTTCCCTCGGCTACGATTGCACCGTCCGCCTTCAAACGCGGAGCGAGGCTTCGCACGCCGAAGCTCGCATGCTCCTCGTCTGGGACAAGTAGCGCGGTGACTGTACCGCCGCGCATCTTCGATACCAGCGTGACCATCGCGCACAAGATCGCCGCGACGCCACCCTTCATGTCGAACGCCCCAGGGCCTCGGATCCGCCGACGATCGTCCGTTGGATGCGGTGCGTACCACGTATAGGTGTCGAGATGACCGAGCAGCAAAAGATGCGCCCCTTTCGCCGCGTTCTCGTGCCGAGCGATGAGGGCAGGCCGCGCTGTACGGCCGGCCAATGGTTCGAGCGCTGCACGGACTCCATGCGCCCCAAGCCATTCGCAGCAAAAGGTCGCGATAGGCCCTTCGCCCGCGCCCCACGAGCACGTAGCGGGATTGGCCGAGTTGATCGCGACCAGCTGCCGTATCAATTCCGCGATGTCGACCTGCATTACACGCGCCTCTCCAGTTCAACCAGATACGAGAGCGCATGCTCGCGCTTGACCTCGATGTTGCCCACAGGCACCAGTCCGGCTTGCCAGGCCATCGCAGCGAACTCGTCCGGTGAATAACACCGTATCGTTTCTGTAATCGTCGATGTGGGATCGTGCCGCCGCCAATAGCTAATCGAGCATCGCGAGCTTTTCGCATCGAAGCGCAGGCACTGCACGAACCGCGACATATCGCGCGTCGATCCATGCGCCGTGCTCCACCAGCGCGGATCGAATACGTCGATGAACGCGCGCGCGTGCGGCCGAAGCCAGTGAGCGATGCGTAGCAGCAACTTCAACTGCGTATCGTCACCCGCTACGCCGAAGCCGCTCCAGTAGGCGACCACGTTGAACGATTGCCGCAACTCCACTTCCATGAAATCGGCCTCGAGCACTTGCAGCTCGCCGCTACGATCGACCCAAATCTGCCGTCTCGCAAAAGCGGCACGCACGCGGGACCGCTCGATGGCCACTACGCTGTGCCCGAGGTCCGCCGTCGCTGCAGCAGCGCCGCCAAATCCGGCACCAAGCTCGAGCACTTGCAGCGGACCTGGTCCAACTGAGTCGATGGTCGCGGCCCGCGTTCGATCGCGTTCGCTAACGGTGGTCGCCCCCCACCACTGCCCCGTGCGGTCATAGAAAAGAAGGCTTTGCACGTCGGCAGAATGAGGGGACATAGGGCTTTGTTCCGCGTTTATCCCCCGGACACCCGTTCTCCACAAGTCGAGCCATCGGGTAATGGGTGCACACGCAATTCACCGCTGCGCGCACGAATTTGATCGAGAAAGGCGTTGCCGAATCGATCGCTCGGTTCGATCACGGAAGATTCAGTCCATTCGTTCCAGGCATGGAGAAACACGATATTTTCGCGCAGCTGCCAGCGCCGGTTGAATTCCAATGCGCAATCGAGGTAGGTGCCAAACAGCTCCGGCGTCACCCCCGTCACTACCGGAGAATAAGGGTATCCGTCCTCCGCTCGTAATACGCCACGAAACGCACCTCGTACGGTCGCATCCCAGCCAGCACACACCACCGGATAAAACGGAATGGCGATACGTCGTTGCACTTGTTCCCAATCGGCGACGCGCTGCGAGATGAGCTGCGCGTAATCTTGAACGGGCTCGCCAAGCCAATTCGGCAGCAAACCATAGCCCGTGATTGCGTCGAGCGGCAGCGCATTCGCCAAACGAACATTGCGCGGATTGGCTTCGCCTATCACGCCGATCAAATAGGGCGGCGTGCCGCACTCTTCATGCACGACTTTTATCGCGAAGCGAAGCATTACCGTGAACGTCAATAAACCGTAACGTAGTTCGAAGTCGGCAAGATTGTTGATCGCGAGAACGCGCCGGCCATCGATAGACCAGTAGTGTCCGGCTTGCGCGTAGCGATGCACCCATGCGGTAAGGAAGCGGCGGTATTCGCGCCAAGTGAGAGCGGTCGTGCGGGCCATGGCAGATCGGGCACGCCCGTCATCGACTGATGAGGTGCTTCACGTCGCGCAGCGTGATACGCGCCAGCGCATCGTCTTCCTTTTTGAAAGGACTGACGAGATCGGAGACGCGGATGACGGTATCGAACGGCACATTCGCGAGCCCGCGCTCTCTCAGGCCCGTTGCGAGTTGCTTCATTCCCGGTTGCCCACCTTCGGCGTGCCCCCTCAATCCGTGCACCGCCTGGGTCAATGCGATGAGGCGCGCTGCCGTCAGGTTCTCGGGTGCGGACAAGTAGCGCTCGAACAATATCGCGGTATCTTCCAGGTCCTGAAAGTTGAATCTGCTGCCATCGTCGTCGTAAGCCATGATCGCTCCTTTCTCTTCGATAATCGAAACCCACTAAACTCGCTCAATGCGCCCCAACAATTCCTCGAGTTGCTTCAGCGTGAAAGATCCTGCGATATCTCTGGTTTTTGCATCGCTGCATGCCGTGACCAACGCATCGACGCTGGCCATGGAAAGATGTGCGAGACCCACCTCGCGCATCACTCGGGCAAACTCCTGAAGGCTTGGCGTGTTGTCTGCGTAAAGGGCTGAAATCGCTTCAAGCGAGGTGCGCAGCTTGCCAAGCGTGAGCGGCATTGGGCCGGCGTAATAATCTTCGAGGACATGCGCGGTCCGTTCGTATTCGGCAGGACCGTGGCGGCCATTTTTTGAAATCACACGTTGCGTATCCATATCGTCCTCACGTCGCGTCGAATGTTCGCGATCCGTTGTCGGCAGCGCGGCTCATGCGCCGCGTTCGCGGCCGCGCAATCTCGTAGCTGAGCAAAATGTCCGACCACCACCGGTCATCGGCCAGCAACGTCTCCAGATCGCGCAGGGTCAAGGATTCGATCGGCTTGTCTTCGATATCGATATCCGCGCTCGTGGCCGACAATGCGGGCATGTCCAACTCATCGCTCGGCGCAACGGGAAATACGTTATGGGGCAGCCGCACGCACCATGTGCCGGCCACGGAGAAATCGTCGTCGCACTCGGCACTGGCAGCGAGCGCCATTTTCATCGGGTCGTCCATCACGAACCCCTCTTTACCGTAGTAAAGGAAGTACATGAACGCGCTAATGCCGGCTTGCGTCGCCAACCGAACATGCTCGCGAGCCGTTGCGGGTACGGCATCGTTGTACCGTCCCGACGCAGGCATGGGTGGCGCAAGATGACCTTCGAAATACGGCTGGAAGCGGGCAAGCAGGTCCCATTCATCAACGCCCGGCCGATAAGGGCTCGGATGCCAGCCCGGATAGGCGAATGCCACAAAGAACGGTCCCTCGATGGTCCCAGCCGGCAATTCCGGTTTATTCATTTGCGCGGCTCCAACGCTTCTTGCGCATAGTACCCACCAGGTGCAAAAGCAAGCCCTGAATTGACCGACTGCTTCGGCATGACGCCCGAATGGTAGTCGCGCGCGAGAAGGCAACGGAAGTCAAAGCTGACGCGGGTGCGTCCGGTTTCGTTCACGAGGTTGCCATGCTTTCGATGCGCAGCATCGAATATGACAATGCATCCAGGCTCCGCCGCGACGGCCTCGAAGTCCTCCTTGCATTGAGAACGCTCAATCCAGATCGAGTTAGTGTCGAATGCAGCGGTAATAGGAACCCAAAATGTGACCTCCCCTTCCGGATGTCCGTAATCGCGGTCTGTATGAAATTCCCCAACCGCTACATTGCGCGGAAGATGAACCCGCAGTGTCGGTATTGCTTGATAATAAAACGTTTCGGCAAACAGCTTCGCTATGACATCGCCGATAAAAGATCGATATAACGACCGCCAATTATCAAATCCATCATAAAAGGCACGATGCCAATGCGTTCGCTGATCCGTTTCTCGCGTATGAAGTGCGATATTTTCCCGCCCCCCCATATCCTGCAAGCTCTTCTCGCCCAGCAAGGCTGCTACAACGCGTGGGAAGTCATAAGCGTCAAGCGAATACTGAAGGCAAGCATAGGCGGCTTCGCGTGGAAATCCCGCCTTTTTAAAGACGCCCTCCACGCAATCGCTTTTCAGGTCTCCAATCTGCATCTTTCACGCTCCACATTGGCGTGTTCAACTCTTTTTTCACTTAACGATATACGATTTTGGAAGACGTGCAAATGCCTCTCAAAAAATCAAGCTTTTCTCATGCAACGACGGCGGAAATGGTTTTTTACGTTTTAATTTCGATGTGGCTTGTTTATAGTCAACGGCCACGAGGTCGTCAAGACAATTTCCATACAATTTCGAATGGCTTGGCGGATAGGTGCCGGTCGATGCACCACATCCGCCAAGTGACGACTATTTACACACTTTATTCATCGGCAACGCCCGTGTCGTCGTTCTTTAGTCTTAGTTCGCGAGTGACATCGATGATTCACCAGCATTCGCGGCCAGCCCCTTCGTCAACTCCAGCGCCTGCCGCTCGAAAAGCCTGCGATACAAGCCGTTTGGTTTGCGGATCAGCGTGTCGTGATCGCCTTCCTCGACAATGCGGCCATGCTCCAGCACGAGCAGCCGGTCGAGCGCGCGCACCGTCGATAAACGATGCGCCACCACGATGGTCGTGCGCCCCACCATCAGCCGCCCCATCGCCTCCTGAATCAGCGCCTCGCTCTCGCTGTCGAGGCTCGAGGTGGCTTCGTCGAAAATCAGGATCGGCGCGTCGGCAAGAAACGCCCGTGCGATCGCGACGCGCTGCCGTTCGCCGCCCGACAACTTCACGCCGCGTTCGCCGACGAGCGTGTCGTATCCGTTAGGCAGCCCGACGATGAACGCATGCGCATGCGCAAGCGTCGCTGCGCGCTCCACCTGCGCACGTGTGGCACCGGGGCGCGCATACGCGATGTTATCGAACAGCGAGCGGTGAAAGAGCAGCGGCTCTTGCTGAACGATGGCGATTTGCGCGCGCAACGACGCTTGCCGCACCTCGGCGATGTTTTGGCCGTCGACGGTGATCGCACCATCCGTCACGTCGTAAAGGCGTTGAATCAGCTTGATGAACGTGGTCTTGCCCGAGCCCGAATGACCGATCAGCCCAACACGCTCGCCCGGCGCAATGCGCACCGAAAAATCCGCATAAAGCGGTTCGGCGTGCGCGTCGTAGCGAAACGTCACGTGCTCGAAACGGATTTCACCTTGGTCGATGGCAATAGGAGCCGCGCCTGGCCTGTCTTCGACGTCGAGCGGCTGACGTTCGAGCGCAACCAGCTCCTCCATGTCGTTGACTGAGCGCTGCAGGTTGCGCACTAGCATGCCGACATCGCGCAAGTAGCCCTGCAGCATGAAGAACATCGTCAATGCAAAAGCAACGTCGCCGACGCTGGCTTCGCCGCGTATCCATAGCAGCAGCGCGGCGCCAAGCATCGCGCCTTGCATCACCGCCAGCATCGCGTTTTGCACGCCGCCGTTCACAGTACCGCGCAGCCATGCCCGGCGCGTCCGATCACGCCACTTGCCGATGACGCGCGACAGCCGCGCCTCTTCGCGCCGCTCGGCACCAAACGCCTTGACGACCGAATTGCACGTCACCGCGTCGGCCAGCGCGCCGCCTACGCGCGTGTCCCACGCATTGCCGAGCCGCGCGGCGGGCGCGACGAAACCAAGCGACAGCGCGGCTGTCACGACGACATAAACAAGCGCTCCCACGCCGACGACGATACCCATCGCCGGCCAATGCACGCCCAGCAATACCGTCGCGCCGACCAGCATCACGAGCGACGGCAACAAGCCGATCAGCAATGTATCGTTGAGCAGATCGAGCGCCCACATGCCGCGCGTGATCTTGCGCACGGTGGAGCCGGCGAAGCTGTTCGCATGCCAATCCGTCGAAAAACGCTGCACGCGATGGAACGCGTGGCCCGCAATCTCGTTCATCATGCGCAACGTCAGCGCGATGATGTCGACGAACATCAGATAGCGCAGCAACGCACCCGCGAGCCCGAGCGCAATCAACATCGCAAATGGCATGAGCGCGGCATGAAGCGCGCCGGCCTTGTCGTGTGCGCCGTTCGCGAGCACGTTGACGAGGCGGCCGGCAAAAAATGGCGTCACCACGTCGGCGACGGCTCCCATCAACGAAAGCACGATGATCGTGCCGATCCGCCAGCGTTGGCGGTTCCAATGAGCAAAGGCATAGCCGAGCACGCTCTTGAACGCGCGGCCGCCGAAATCGAGTTTCTTGCGGGTCATAAAATACTCCGCCCCGAGTCACGCATGTGACCTGGGGATATCGTCGAATCGAAAAAGATGCGCGCGCCGCGAGGTTTCAACCTGCGCGCGACAGAGACAAAATGTTGCCGGGAAGTGTCAGCCGGCCGCGTGCGGCGAAGCTAACGGTGCCGTGCGGATGGGGCGATCGATGGCGTCGCCGATGGGATCACGACAGGAGCGGCTGAAAGCGCTATTGATGTCATATGGACGCCTCCCTGTTCGTGTGAGCAAAATGAAGCCGCTAGTGTAGCAGCGACTGCGCCGGCATGCAGCGCAGTCGTGCGAACTCGGATCCTTTCTTGCGCTTTTGCGTTTTTATCGCAGGCCGAAATCGACGCGTGTCGTCGGCCCGCTGTCCTTGACCTGCTTGACGTCGGTACTCGACGCGACGACGAAAAGCCGCGCAGCATCCACTTTCGCGCCGAGCAGATACTGCCGCACCTCGTCCGCACGCTGCTGCGCGAGCGAACGCAAGCTCGCTTCGTCGATCGGCGCATGGGCGGCAAGCATCCGCTTCATGTCGTCGTCAGGAATGCTCTTCGTCAAGCCGACGAAATTGCGAGGCTTCTTGAACGACGCGTTCTTGTAGACCTTCGTCAAATAGTCGCTGTACTCGCCCGGCTCCACCGTGACAGTCGATGCATCGACGCTCTGCCCATGCCCGACGAGCGCCTTCACCTTTTCGCTGCGCACCTGCTCGTCCACATAGGCCAGGCGCAGCGCCGGAGTATCGATGTCCGGGTCCGCGCGCCCGGTCAGCTCCAGTTTCACTTCCGGCTTCTGCGCAAGCAGCTTGGCGATAGTGTCGAGTTTGCCGCGGATCGAATCGGTCAGCGTGGCGTAGCCCGGGGAGAACGCAACATAGTGCAGATCTTCCGCGCCGCTCACGCCGCCGCCGCCAAATGCGTTTGCAAGCAGCGTGAACGGCGCTGTCACTGCCCTTTCGACCAGGTGCAGAATCGCGCCCCAGATCAAGCTGCCGAGGCTGAACTGCGGATTGTCGAGCGAGCCCGATACCGGGATGTTCACATCAATCTGCCCGCGTGAATTCTTCAGCAATGCGATCGCAAGCCGCACCGGCAACTTCGTCGCCGTATCGTTTTCGACATGCTCGCCGAACGTCAGTTGATCGATGAACAGATGGTTGTTTGCGCTAAGCAGATTGTTCTCTAGCTTGTAGTGCAGATCGACGTTGAGCTTGCCCTTCGTAATCGGATAACCAGCGTATTTCAGCGAATACGGTGTGAGGTGCGCAAGCTCGACGTCGTGCGCGCTCGCGTTCAGATCGAGCGACGGCTTGTCCGCCAGCGGGTTCACCGTGCCACGAATCGCGATCGGGCCGTTGCCGGCCAGGCTGGCGCCGACGTTGACGGGCGCAGCCGTGCGTCCATCGGTGCCGAACGCGCCGATCGTGCCGTTGATATCGACGAGATTCGCCGTGTAGTTCGGTCGCACGAAGTTATCGGTGTAATTCACCCGCCCCTGCTGCAGCACGACCGCGCCAACATGCGCCCGCACCGGGTTCGCGTTGGCAGGCGGCGCCTTCGGCTCAACGGCCACGGTGCTCGTCTTGCCGTGATGCTCGGCCGTCTCCGGCGACTGTGCCGTCTTTTCGCGCGCGATCACGTCGTCGAGATTGAGCTTGCCCTGCGCATTGAGCAACACGCTGCCGAAGAACTGCGAAAACGTCACGCGGCCAATGTCGATGTCGGTTGCATGACCGTCGTAACGAACATTTGTGCCAGCCACCACGAGCGAGCGCCACCCGGCAAGCGGCGCCGACGTGATGCGGTCGAGCAACCGCACATCAATGAGCGCCGCGCCGCCGCGATAGTTCGCTTTGATGGAATCCTTCGCCGCTGTCACCTTGAGTTCGCCCCAGGCATTGAGCAGCGCGCTCGCGACGGCGGCGTTCAGACTGTCGCCAAAATACGGCTCGAACGCCGCCACGTCGAGACGGTTCGCGTGCAGCGACAGCGAGGCATCGAGCGTGCTCGGCACCACATTGCCCGACGCTTCGAACATGCCCTTGCCGTTGAGCGTGGCATTGAGCTTCACCGGCAGCGGCCGGTTCATGTCGTCGCTGAGGTCGTGCGCTTCGAGTGCTACCGCCGAAAAGTGCAACGTCGCGGGCCGCGCGGGGACCTGGTCGACGATGTCCGCGGAGCCGTCCTTCAGATGCAGTTCGCCAATCGTGTAGTGCCAAGCGGGCTGCGCTGCGTGCGCGGGTGCAGGCGCGGTGTTCTGGCGGCGCTGGCGCTCACGGGCGCGTGCTTCTTTCGATTCCGCACGCGGCACGCCGTGCGCCGGCTCGGCCAGCGCGGCGAGATCGATGCGACCGTCTTTCAGGCGAGCTGCCTTGACGGCAAGCCCCGTCGCTTCGACGCTCGCCATATCCGCCGTGCGCTTGGCCACATCGATCTGCTTGATGCCGACGCGCGCTTCGTCGAGCGCAACAGCCGGCGCGGACGGGTTCGCACCGGGTCCGTCTATCTTGAGCGCCTTCAACGTCAAATCGCCCGCGCCGACGTGCACCTGTGCAGGCGTCGCCGACCAGTCGACATGCGCCGGCAGATTCGCGCTGAGCGCACCCGCCGCCACACGCGCCGCCGTCGCATCGGCCAGATATGGCTGCGCGAGTGCAAGCGGCAGCGCATCGGCTACGAGCTTGACGTCGGCGGTCTTGGCAGCGAGGCCGAACGACCCCGTCGCGGCGAGCGTACCGCCCTGGGCGAACGCGGTGCGCACGGCATAGCGCGCAGGCGTCTTGGCCTGCGTCGAAAAATCGTCGAGCGTCACGGTCAAGTGGTCGAGCCCAAGCGCGACCGGCTGAGCTGGCACGCGGTCTTCAAGTGCGATATCGCCATCGTTGAGCGCCAAATGCTTGATCGACAGATCGAGCGGCGCTGCCTCCGTTGCGGCGGCATTGGCCGCGGAGGCCGCCTTCACGCCAGAGGCCGTCGAGGCGGGTGTCGCCGCAAACGCGCTCGCGATACTCAACTCGCCCGAGTGTTCGCGGGTGAGCCGCAGCGACGGCCGGTCGAGCCGGATCTGATCGAAATGGAATGCGCGTTTGAGCGGTTCGAGCGAGCCGGCGGCAACATGCACGGCGCGTGCCGAAAAAAGCGGGGCTCGACGCTCGTCGAGGATCTTCGCGTCGGCGAGATCGGCCGTGCCCGTTACCGTGAGCGCAGGGGTATCCCCCGCCAACAGGAAATGCACCTTCAGCTCGCCGGCGAGCTTGCCGCTTTGCACCGTCACCGGCAGCTTTGCCGGCAGGTACGAAAGAAGCCGCGGCACATCGAGATCGGCAAACGACAGCGAGATCTCGGATTCGCGCGAAGACGCGAAGGGCTTGGTCTTGCCGTCGACGTGGATCGGGCTGCCGTCCACGCGCGCCGCAAAATGCGGATCGACGAAAATGTTCGTCTTCGACGGCAGCGTGGCCACGAACGGCACACCGAGCGAGAGTTGATCGACGGCGTGATGCATGCCAAGCAGCCGGTCGTCGAAATCGATGCGGCCGTTCTCGATGCCGATGTTCGAAACCGAGAACAACGTCGGCCCCGCCTGCGGCTTGGACGGTTTCGAAAATTTTTCGACGAGATCGGTGAAGTTAAAGCGCTGAGCGTCATAGCGAACGATGGTCGCTCGCGGCGAATCGAGCTTGACCTCGTCGACGATCGGCGCGAAGCGCAGCAGCGTAAGCCATGAGAGCCGCACCACGAGCCGCTCGGCGCTCAAGAACTCGCTCGTCCCCTCCTTTTCGCCAATACGAATGCGCTCGGCTTCGAGCCGCAGCGCGTACGGATTGAGCCTTACACGCTCGATCTTGGCCGGGCGTCCGAGCGCGCTCGCCAGCTGCTGCTCGGCAATATGGCGAATCAGCGGCGGCGCGGCAAAAAAGCCGGCGAGCCCGAAAAGCGCGATGCATGCCGCGACGATAATGGCCACGCGGCGCAAGCGCGCCGATCGCACGACATCGCGCAGCTTCGCCAGCTTGCCCGCCGTACCCGCCTTCGATTCACTAGTCATCCACCCTCCGGTTACTTGCGCACGAGCGGGCTGGGCTGCCAATTGCCGTCGGCCGCCGCGCCCTGCGGCGCATACAAGCGCAGGACCAGCGCGAACGCGCCCTCCGGCGCCGGCACCCAGTTCGTCTGACGCGCGCGGCCCGGCGAGGCGGCCTGAACGTAGACGTCGATCGAGCCGTCGCGGTTGCGGCGCAGCCCGTCTCGCGACGCAATCGAGCGGTGCTGCAGTCGGCCGGAAGCCGGCGCGCCGCCTGCCGTGTAGGCTGTCAGCGTCCAGAAACCGCGCACCGGCGGTATCGCCCTGGCCGGAAAGTGCAGGACATAGCGGTTGCGGCCGTCAAGCGCCTCGCCGGTGGCATCGGCCGTCGTGATGGCCACGACTTCGTCGTCCTTCGTGCCGCTGCCCGGGCGTGTGAAGGCCGCGTAAGCGCGCAGCGCGTAGTCGTCGCCGTAATGGCCTATACCGTCGCCAAGCCAGGTCCAGCCATTGCCCGAGAACGCGTTGACCGGGGCTGTGGCAAGGCTTGCCCGCGCGGCGGCAAGGCCGCTCGCAATGGCATTGGCCGCGCCTTTCGGCAGGTGCATAGGCTTGCCCGGCTTCACACCGAGGTCAGCAAGAATGGCGAGCGCGTGCGCGTCTGCCGGCACCGGCGGGTTGTCGCGCAAGGCGGCGCCCGCCCGCGTAAAAAACGCTTCGGCATCGAGCGCTGCGACCTGAGCAGCGAGCGCGGCGGGCGTATCGACGAAACCAGTGTCGCCGTCGTCAGCGGCTTCGTCCGCCTCGCTCTTCGGCGGCTTCGCCCGTTTGGCGTGCTTCCCGCGCTTGGTGTGCTCCTGCTCTTGCGCACTGGCGGCGAACGCCGTCCACGGCGTGACGCGAAGCTCCGCTTGCAGCCGCCGTGCGATCGGCACTTCGCGCGGCCCTGTCGCGGCCAGACGCACGAGCAGCCACAAATTGTTGCTCGGCGCATCGACGCGCTCGACACCAGCAGGCAGTGTGCCGACCCAACCGGGCGGAACGAATGCGATCGCGCGCGGCTTCGTGAAACCGCGCGCGTTGGCGCCTGGCCCGGTCGACCAGACGACATTCGTCCACATATCGAGCACCCGCATATCCAGGTACTCGCCGCGTGTATTCGGCAGCGAAACGACCGCGGGCCCGTCGCTCAGGTCGAGCCAGGCAGTCGAAGCGAGCGTGTCGAGATCGGCCCACGGCGGCAGCGCGGCGTCGTCGACAGCGGGCTGCATCCTCGCACGGTGCAGCTTGTTGACCTCGCCCGCCTGTCCGCCGGCGGCCGCGGCGGCTCGCGCGCTCGTCATCAGCACGAGCGGATACGCGAATATGTAGGAATCCGATACTTCGTCCTTGGTCCAACCGTGGTTCGCCTGCTTGGCCGCAGACTGCGGCTCGGCGGCGCATCCGGCAAGAAAAAGCGCAGTAGTGCAAAGCAAAAGCAGCCACGAAGCAGCCCCGGTGGGTGAAAGCGCGTGTCGCATTGTTGTTGTCTTTTTCATCTGAGAGTCGGTGAAAGGTCCGCAACGAGGCGCGGCGGGCCCGGAAGTCGGCGCCCATCCTGCATGAACACCGCGTGCGGTATTGTCGTCGAATCGCGAAAGCGTTTTATCGTATCCTCAGCCGGTAAGCAAGAACAACACATTAACGATCTAAATGGGCCTATCGATTCCTTCCTGCCTAACTTCTGCGATCTCACCATGTATCTGCCCGCTGCCTTTAACGAAGACCGCCCCGACGTCCTTCACGCCCTGATGGCCGAGCATCCGTTCGCCACATTGGTCACGAACGGGCCGGATGGGCTCGATGCGAACCATCTGCCATTCGAGTTCGACCCGACAACAGGCGCACACGGCACGCTGCGTGCCCATGTGGCACGCGCCAATCCGGTTTGGCGCGAAGCGCTGGATCGGCCGCAAGCACTCGTCATTTTTCAGGGGCCGGCCGCCTATATCTCGCCCAACTGGTATCCGAGCAAGCACGAAACGCACCGCCAAGTGCCCACCTACAACTACATCACGGTGCATGCGCACGGCAACATCGCCGTGAAAGACGACGAACCATTCCTGCGCGGGCTCGTCGCACGGCTCACGCGCCGGATGGAAGCAGCCCAGCCCAAGCCGTGGAAAATGGGTGACGCACCGGCCGATTACATCGCACAAATGCTAGCGAATATCGTCGGCATCGAGATCGAGTCGACGAAGCTCGTCGGCAAATGGAAGCTCTCACAGAACAAGGACGCCAGCGACCGGCGCGGCGCCGCGGCCGGCCTCGCCCAACGCACCGATGCAGCCAGCCAGGCCGTAGGTCAGGCCATGCTCGACGCACCACCAGCGCTCGAGTAACGGTGACGCGCCCTCCCGCGCAATCGCGACGATAACGCTTGACCTTCCCATCATTGGAAGGTTGAGACTATCGAAACTGTCAATCGTTGCCATTGCTCCTATGACTGATCTTTCCTCTTCCCCCATCGGCGCGCTGTCGACCGCCGAACTCGATATCGGCGGCATGACCTGCGCGTCGTGCGTGCGGCGCGTTGAGAAGGCGTTGGCAGGCGTGCCCGGCGTCGTCGATGTTTCCGTCAACCTCGCGACCGAACGCGCCAATGTGACCCGCGTCAACGCCGACGAACCCGCCGCCATCGATGCACTCGTCAAGGCGGTCGCGAACGCCGGCTACGAGGCGCGGCCCGTCGTCCAAGCCCAGGCCGTCTCGGGCGCCGCCGCAGCCGAGGCGGAGGCCGCGCGTCGCCAGCAGGTACGCCAGGAATTGGCCGGTGTGGCGGTTGCTGCCGCCTTCGCTGTGCCGTTGATGCTGCCGATGCTGGCCGCAGCGGCGGGCATGCGCCTGATGGTGCCCGCGTGGCTGCAGCTGATGCTGGCCAGCGTCGTGCAATTCGCGTGCGGCGCGCGGTTCTATGCCGGCGCCTATCACGCCGTGCGGGCGCGCGCCGGCAATATGGACCTGCTCGTCGCGCTCGGCACGTCGGCCGCCTATGGGCTGAGCGTCTGGCAGATGTTCGCTCATCCGGGCGACGTCATGCACTTGTATTTCGAGGCGTCAGCCGTCGTCATCGCGCTGGTGCGGCTTGGCAAATGGCTGGAAATGCGGGCGAAGCGCGAAACCACGGCGGCTATCCGCGCGCTCAATGCGCTGCGCCCCGATCGGGCACGCGTGCGGGAAAACGACGGCCGCGAGCGCGACGTGCCGCTTGAGCAGGTGCGCGTCGGCATGGTCGTCGTCGTGCGGCCCGGCGAGCGCCTGCCCGTCGACGGCGTGATCCGCGACGGCCGCACGCACGTCGACGAAGCGCTCATTACCGGCGAGAGCCTGCCCGTAACCAAGGGGCCGGGCGAACGCGTCACGGCCGGCTCGATCAACGGTGAAGGCTTGATCGCCGTGACAACCGCGGCCACCGGCGCGGAAACGACGCTCGCTCGAATCATCCGGCTCGTCGAGACCGCGCAAGCAAAGAAGGCGCCGATCCAGCGCCTCGTCGACCGCGTGAGCGCTGTGTTCGTGCCGGTCATCCTGCTGATCGCCTTTGCTTCGCTGGCCGGGTGGCTGCTTGCCGGGGCGTCGGTCGAAACGGCCATTCTCAACGCCGTCTCTGTACTCGTTATCGCCTGCCCCTGCGCGCTCGGCCTTGCCACGCCGGCCGCGATCATGGCGGGCACCGGTGTGGCAGCGCGACACGGCGTGCTGATCAAGGATGCCGAGGCGCTGGAGCTTGCGCAGCGCGTGTCGGTGATCGCCTTCGACAAGACCGGTACGCTGACGCTCGGCAAACCGCGTGTGGTGGCCTTCGAAAGCGCCGATCCCCTCGACGACAGCATCGGCGCCGATCGGCTGACGGCGCTCGGGCTCGCTGCCGCACTCGAGCGCGGCAGCGAGCATCCGCTCGCGCACGCACTCGTCGCAGCGTTCGAGGCGGAGCGCAGCGGGCGGCCATGGCCTGCTGTCAGCGAGGTCCAGGCGGTGCCGGGCCGCGGCCTGCGAGGCCGGACCGACAGCCAGACGCTGCTGCTTGGCAACGGCCGCTGGCAGACGGAGCTCGGCATCGAACCGCCCGCCGCCCTGCTCGAGCGCGCGCAAGCGCTCGAATCCGCTGGCAATACGGTGTCCTGGCTGATGCGGGCCGCCACGCCGAGTGCGCCGGGCGCCGTGCTCGCACTGATCGGATTCGGCGATACGGTCAAGCCCGACGCGCGCGCCGCAATCGAGCGCCTCGCAGCGCGCGGCGTCAGGAGCGTGCTGCTGACCGGCGATAACCGCGGCGCCGCGGCGTCCGTGGCAGCGGCGCTCGGTATCGACGAATTTCACGCGCAAGTGCTGCCTGAGGACAAAGCGCGCGTCGTGCAGGAGTTGAAACGAACGAGCGGCGGGATCGTGGCGATGGCCGGCGACGGCATCAACGACGCGCCGGCGCTTGCAGCCGCCGACATCGGCATCGCGCTGGCGAGCGGCACCGACGTCGCCATGCATGCGGCGGGAATCACGCTGATGCGCAGCGAGCCATCGCTCGTGGCGGATGCGATCGACATCTCCCGGCTCACTTATCGCAAGATCCAGCAAAATCTCTTTTGGGCGTTCGTCTATAACTTGATCGGCATTCCGCTGGCGGCGCTGGGGCTGCTCAATCCGATGCTCGCGGGCGCCGCGATGGCGTTTTCGAGCGTCAGCGTGGTAACGAATGCGCTGCTGCTCAAGCGTTGGAAGCGATAGTCGTCACGCGCGTGCGGTGCTCGGTCAAGAAACGTTCGCCGCGCGTGATTTGTCACTGGCCTTATGCGCACGCACAGGCCGCACGTGCTTGGCAGCCGGCGACTGCGGCAAAGTTTGAGATTGAGTTGGAGCTTGTCCCTGAGCGGTAGGGCGCGAGGGCAGCGCCGCCAGCTTCGCATTGAGTGCGTCAGCGGTGCCGCGAATATCGGCGGCCGCAACGGAAGCCGTATCCTGAAACGCTGCAAGTGCCGATTGCTGGCTGCGCAACAAGGCTTCGGTTTTTTCCTGCGCGGCGACGCTGGCATGGCCGACGCGCACAAGCACGATCATCTCCGCCACACTAAGCGCCAACAGCAACGACGATACGGCCAGCACGAAAATGACAAGCCGCGTGATGTGGCGACGACTGTCGGCCGCCGCGCGGCGCGTCTCGGCCAATGCGTGTGAGAGTTCGGCCAGCGTTTCGGTCAATGCCGCGCTGGTTGGGGCTGGGGCTGGGGCTGGGGCTGGGGCTGGGGCTGGGGCTGGGGCTGGGGCTGAGGCCTGAGCTTGGGCTTGGGCGTCGGAAGCGCGGCCGGGGGGTTGTTGCCGGGTCAACGGTCGGCGCTCGCGCCGGGTCGGCGCAGCTTCGATGACAGGCGCGCTCGCCGATGTTTGATCGAGGCTCGCTGACGCTGACTCTACCGCCGGCTTCGCATCGGGAACCGCCGCCCCGAGTTCGCTCGCGGTGCCGTCGAACGCCATCTGAATTGGCACAGCCGCGGGCTCGTCCGTGACCGGCATTGCCACGTGCGCTCGCAGCGAATCAAGCGCATCGGCCGGCAGCTCGAAGCCGGCAAGCGTGCCCTGACGCGGATCGAGATTCATCGCATGAAACGGCACGTCGTCGAACCCGTCGCGCTCGGGCGAGGCGTTCGACCGCACATCTTCGCGGAATTCTGCGCCGCGCTCGGCCGACGTGTCCGACGCGCGCGTCGCGGGTGCATTGGTTGCCAGAGTTGGTTGGGTTGGTTCGGTTGCCAGCGTGTTGGAAGCCGAGGGTTCAGCGGCAATCGGAGACGCGGCGCGTGAACGTCGCCGCCGATCCGGCCCCGAACGTGGCGCGCGAGAAGTCGAAGGTGCTGCGGAATCTGCCATAGGATCAGGAAAACTGTCGCGGTCACGGCCGCGCGCCGCGTCTTGGCGTCTTGGTTGCGTGGTTCGGTCGTCGCATTACGCGAAGGCCGCATTGTCTCATGATCGGCGATGCAAACCGCACGCCCCCGAATGTGCCCGAGCCGAGGCATTTGAATTATCCTTTGCGCTTTGCGCGCCGCTTATCGCGCGTTTTCCCGACCAACCTGCGTCAAGCTCTATGTCCATTTCGAGCGCGGCTGCCATCGCCGCCCACTGCGCTGCGCTGCGCGAGCACTTCACGTCGGTCGTCCTGCCGCTTTGGCGCGGGCCCGGATACAACGGCGCGATGCGGCTGCCCTACGAAGCCGTGCGTGCCGAGGACCATGCGCCACTGCCCGTCACCCGTTATCGCGCCATGGCCTGCGCGCGCCAGTTGTTCGTCTTCTCGCTTACGGGCGATGCCGCGCATGCACACGCGCTGTTCGATTCGCTGCATCGTTATTTCAGCGATACGCGTCACGGGGGATGGTTCTATAGCGTCGACGCCCAAGGCGCGCCACTCGACACGACGAAGGACCTCTACACGCACGCGTTCGTCGTCTTCGCCTGCGCGCAATACGCGACAGCGTTCGGCAATCGCGATGCACTGACGACGCTCGCCGACACGGCCACGCTGATCGACACCCGCTTTGCCGCGACCAACGGCCTGCTCCACGCGGCGCTCGACGCCCGCTTCTCGGCGGTCCTAAGCGGCCCGCTGCAAAATCCGCTCATGCATCTGACCGAAGCGTACCTGGCGGCGAGCGAAGCCACCGGCGAGGCCGGCTACGATACGGCGCTCGCTCGGCTGGCGACAGCCGTCGCCGACACCTTCGTGCACGCGCCCACCGGGGCGATCGCCGAACTGCCGATTGGCTCCGTCGGTAATCGGCTCGAGCCTGGGCATCAATTTGAATGGTTCTATCTTGCCACCCGCGCGGGTGGCAAGATCGCATCGTCGGGGCTCGCCGCGTCGCTCGCGCACGCGTTCGAGTTCGCGCAGCGCCATGGCGTCGATGCGGCGACCGGTGGCGTCTGCGCCGCGCTCAACGAAGACGGCTCGATGCAGGACGCGACTCAGCGCATCTGGGCACAAACGGAATATCTGCGCGCGCTGGCCACGCGCGCCACACCGCAAGACACCGCAGCCCTCGCCCCGCAAATCGCCCGCTTTCGCGAGCGCTTCATCCATTTACGCGGCTGGTACGAATGCAAAACGGCGGCGGGCGAGATCGCCCGTGCCGACATGCCGTCAACCACGCCCTACCATCTCGCGACGGCGTACGCGTCATTGCCCGCCGCCTGAGGCTTGGGGCGAAGCACATGTCCCTACAGCTATAGCACCCGATCGGAAATCTCGAAGACCGAGACTGCCGCTTTCAGATGCCGCGTCTGAGTCTGATCGTGCAGCAACGAGGCCGCGGCCACGGCCTGTTCCACAAGCGCCGCATTTTGCTGCGTCATGTTATCCATTTGCACGACTGCCTGATTGACTTGCTCGATGCCGGTGCTCTGCTCGTGCGACGAAGCGCTGATCTCGTCCATCATTTGGGCAACCCGCGAAATCGACGTCGATACTTCGTGCATCGCTTCGCCCGCGCGAGCCGCTTCGACGGCCGCGTTGAGCGCGAGAATATTGGTCTGAAACGCAATGCCGTCGATGACCGAAATGATCTGGGCGATGCGGTCCGAACTCTGCGCGATGCCGTGCATTTTCGCGACGACGCTTTGCACGACCTGCGAGCGAGCTTTGCGTTGTCGATTGCAGCGCGTCTTCGACAAGCGTGTTGGCCGCGCGCGCATGTTCGGCGTTATGCGGCACGGCGGCCGTCAGTTCTTCCATGCTCGACGCCGTCTATTCGAGCGAGGCGGCCTGGCTCTCGGTGCGCACGGACAAATCCGCGTTGCTCGTGGCAATTTCATCTGCGCCCATATGGATCGAACAAATGCTGCGTCGTTTCATTGACCGCATCGACTTGAGTCAGCGCGATGTTCGCCAGATTACGAACGTCTCGATGCGTGCTCGTCAACGACCAGAAACCGAGTCCGCCGGTCAGAAATTGAAGTAAACAGAACAGAACGCTGCCAACACCGCGAGCAGGCCGGAGGCGAGCTTGATCTTGCTGAACATCGGAAGTACTTGGAGAAAAACGGTGGGAAGGTGACAGACCAACACAAGGGTTTACGGCAATAAACGCATTTGCTTGAGTTTCCTTGACTCCGCGCGCGAACGGTTCCTAGAGTGAAGCCAACACGACACGGGGCGCGGCCCCGGAGGGGCTTCCCGATGACCGACTTCTTCGATTTGGCGCGCGGCGCGTTGCACGCTCAACCGTTCAGCATGCTGCTCGGCACCGAACTCGTGCAAATCGGCGAGTCCGAAGTGACGCTGCGTCTGGCGATTCGCGATGAACTGCGGCAGCAGCACGGTTTCGTGCACGGTGGCGTCATTAGCTATCTCGCCGACAACGCGCTGACATTTGCCGGGGCCATCGCACTGGGACCGCGCGTCGTGACGGGCGAGTACAAGATCAACTACCTACGGCCAGCCGTGCGTGGCGCGCTGCTTGCGCGCGCCGAGCTCGTCTATGCGGGACGCGGGCATGCCACGTGCCAATGCCGAATTCATTTGCTTGATGGCGACAAGGAAACGCTGGTGGCGCTGGCTCAGGGCACGATCAATCGCGTTGGTGACGGCCCCCACATGCCATCGGCCAGCAGCAGTCCGGAAGAGGCATAGCGAGCAACCTGGCGCTGCACCCTCATGGATACCGTCAATTCCATAGGAGTCCTAAATGATCGACCACATCGGCGTTCTCGTCAGCGATCTCGAACGCAGCAAACGCTTTTATGCAGCAGCGCTGGCCCCAATCGGCTATGCGCTCGTGCGCGAAGTACCGGCGTCGGTGACAGGCCACACCGATATCGCCGGCTTCGGCGCCGACGGCGTGGCCGATGTCTGGCTCAGCAAGGGCACACCGAACGTGCCGCCAGTGCATATCGCATTGCGAGTGAAAGATCGCGCACAAGTCGATGCGTTTCATCGAGCGGCCGTCGCCGCCGGCGGCAAGGACAATGGCAAGCCGGGGCTACGGCCTCACTATCATGCCGGCTACTATGGCGCATTCGTGCTCGATCCGGATGGGCACAACATCGAGGCGGTCCATCACGATCAACAAGCGTGACCTGGCCTGGATGAATACACTCGAAATCGCCGACGGCACGATTGCCTACATCGACATTGCCGGCGACAGCGCGTTGCCCTGCCTCGTCTTCCTGCATGAGGGCCTCGGCTGCGCCGCCATGTGGGGGCACGTTCCGCGGCAATTGTGCGAGGCCACCGGGTGCCGCGGGCTCGTCTTTGATCGGCGCGGATACGGACAATCGTCGTCCGCGCCCGGCGCGTGGCGCCCCGGCTATCTGCATGCGGCGGCCACGCATGAGTTGCCGCAGGTGCTCGAACGGCTTGTGCCTGCCGATGTGCGCTACATGCTCGTCGGCCATTCGGACGGCGGCAGCATCGCGTTGATACATGGCGCCGACCGCCCGCCGGGGCTTGCCGGCATCGTGACGATCGCCGCACATGTTTCCGTCGAAGCGCTCACGCTCGCGGGCATTCGTGACGCGGTGGCCGCGTACGATGCAGGCAAGCTAGCCGGGCTCGCACGGTATCACGGCAGCAAGACGGACGACGTGTTTCGCGGCTGGTCTGGCGCATGGCTTGCGCCCGCGTTTGCTTCGTGGAATATCGAAGCGTTGCTGCCGCACATTGAAGTGCCGACGCTCGCGTTGCAAGGCGCGAACGATCAATACGGTACGGCGCGCCAGATCGATGCGATTGCGCAAGGCGTTGGCGGCCGGGCGCAAGCCGCGCTGTTGCCCGATTGCGCCCATGCACCGCATAAGGAATGTCCGGACGCGCTGCTCGCAGCGGCGGCGGATTTTGTGCGCGCAGTCGTCACGGACGATCTCGTGCGTCGAACGTGATAGATAGCGTCACATTGCGTTTGAACCGTGCACGCATCAGGCGCTAAAATAGCGGCCCTTCGCAACCCGCGCTGCACCGCATCGCACGCTTTTCGTCATCCCATGGCTAAACTCTTGACCGATTCAGAATTCCAGCGATTTTCCGAACTTCAGCAAAAGCAAGCGAGCTTTACGATCACGAGCGAGGAAGCCGACGAATTGCGCGGCATCGTCGAGCGCGCGCAACAAAAGCGCGACGACCGCGCCGCGGCCATGCAATCGATCGAGGCGCATATTGCGCAGTTCGAGATCACGCCCGAGGAGCTTTTTTCAGCCGAGCAAATCGGCGAAGCGGCGCGCGCCTATGGGCTGCTCACCGCGCCGAAGAAAGAACGCAACCTGCCGCCTGCGCTGACGTTCAACGGCAAGCCCTATCAATGGACACGCACCCTCGCCGACGAAATCCGCGTGCCGCTTTTCGATGCATTCAAAGCGGGGGAATCGATCAAACGGTTCTTGGCCACGCCGAAAGACGCGGGCCGCAACGCCGCCACCATCGCCCGCCTGGAACGCGAGACGGGTGGTATCTATGCCGACACATGGCTCGAGGAGCTGTCGATCTCGCGAGCGCTGGTTGATGAGGCAGCGGTGAAGTTGGCGGGTTGACCGACTCAAACAATCAGTCACTGGTTGACGCGCTCGAAACCGCAGGCAGCAACTGCGATTTTCGTGCGTGACCACCATCCCTTTACATCGCCTTCCTGAACGGCGCGCCCGAATGCTCGCGCAGTTCATTAAAAACAATCTTCGGCCAAGCCTTCTGCGCCACCTCGATCTCCGAGATATGCGAGGCGAGATAAGTCGGCGCATTCGAAGCATCGAGCGCGATACGCGCTGCATAGGCATCGATAAAACGCCGCAATTCCGCAGGGTCGTCGCACGTCACCCAGCGCGAGAGGCGATAACGCGCCGGCATGATGCGCACGTCCACCTTGTACTCGGCCGACAGCCGATGCGACACCACCTCGAACTGCAACTGCCCGACCGCGCCGAGAACGATCGAGCCGCCATGCGCCGGACGAAACACTTGAATCGCCCCCTCTTCGCCGAGTTGCTTGAGCGCCTCGCCAAGCTGCTTCGCTCGCATCGGATCGACCACTTCGATCGTCTGAAAGATCTCGGGTGCAAAGAACGGCAAACCGACGAATTGCAACGGCTCGCCTTCGGTCAAGGTATCGCCCAGGCTCAATGTGCCATGGTTAGGAATGCCAATGATATCGCCCGGATAAGCCTCGCTCACGGTCTCGCGCCGCTGCGAAAGAAACGTCACGACATTGTTCGCGCGAAACGTCTTGCCCGAACGCGTGACCTTCAAGGCCATGCCGCGCTCGAAGCGGCCCGAGCAAACGCGAATGAATGCCACGCGGTCACGATGCGCCAAGTCCATATTCGCCTGGACCTTGAACACCACGCCCGTGAACTTCGATTCATCAGGCTGCACCGGCCGTTCGACCGCCATGCGCATCGACGGCGGAGGAGCCAAGTCGACAAGCGCGTCGAGAATCTCCTTCACGCCGAAGTTATTGATCGCCGAGCCGAACAGCACCGGCGATTGCTCACCGGCCAAAAACGCTTCGCGGTCGAACGCGGGCGTGGCCGCGCTGATTAGATCGATCTCTTCTTTCGCGCGCTTCCATGCGAAGCCAAAACGCGCTTCACCTTGCTCGTCGGTAATGCCGCTCAACGTCTCGACCGCGCCGCCGGCCGTATCCTGGCCGGCACGAAATACGCGTACCTGATCACGCTGGACGTCGTAGACGCCCTGGAAGTCCTTGCCCATGCCGATGGGCCATGTGAACGGGACAGCCGCAACGCCCAAATGCCGCTCGATTTCATCGAGCAGATCGAGCGGCTCGCGCACTTCGCGATCCAGCTTGTTGATGAAGGTGACAATCGGCGTGCGGCGGCTGCGGCACACTTCGAGCAGCTTGAGCGTCTGCGCCTCGACGCCATTCGCACCATCGATCACCATCACGGCGGCATCGACCGCCGTCAGCACGCGGTAGGTATCTTCAGAGAAATCCTCGTGCCCCGGCGTATCGAGAAGGTTGATGACCGCATCGCCATATTCGAACTGCATGACTGAACTCGCCACCGAGATTCCGCGCTGCTTTTCGATCTCCATCCAGTCGGACGTCGCATAGCGATTGCTCTTGCGGCCCTTCACGGTACCCGCAATCTGAATAGCACCCGAAAACAGCAAAAGCTTTTCGGTAAGCGTGGTTTTCCCCGCGTCGGGGTGGGAAATGACCGCGAACGTGCGGCGGCGCTTGAGTTCGGCAACTGACATCGTGAATGCGTAAAAAGGGCTGGCTCGAGGGTCGAGCGAGCGCGGGGGGATGATACACGGGTCGCGGCAAATTCGCGGAAAACGCGGGCGGTCAACCCGACCCGTAAAGTACCCGCCCCGTCGCACACAAGAAAAAAGCCCGCTCGGGTTTCCCGCGGCGGGCTGCGCCGATTGATCGGCGAAAGTCAGCAGTGCTGACTAAAAAACTTCGCAGTACTGACCAAAAACGTTAGTAGTCCTGATCAAAACGTCTGCCAATCCGCGCTGCTGTTGGCACTAGCGGCACCAGCCGGAACCGCCGACGTCAAGACGGGCGTCGGCGCTGGCTTGGTCGCCGCTGCTGCCCGCTTCGGCGGCACCTGCTTGGCGACGGCGACGGGGCCACGCACGACCGCCGACGGCTTGGCGATCTGCCGCGGCGCCGTGATCGCTTTGGGCCCACTGACGCTGCTGCGAACCGGCGCGCCGCCTTCGAGGCGGAAGAACGCCACCGCTTCATTGAGCTGCTGACCCTGATGCTCGAGCGACTTGGACGCCGCCGCGGCCTCTTCAACGAGCGCGGCATTTTGCTGCGTGACCTCGTCCATCTGCGTAATGGCTTGATTGACCTGCTCGATACCGCGGCTTTGCTCGGTCGACGCCGCGGCGATCTCGCCCATGATGTCCGTCACGCGTGTGATGGCCTGCGTGACTTCGGCCATGGTCTGGCCCGCTTGGCTTGCCAGCACGGAGCCGTCCTTCACCCGCTGCACGGATTCGCCGATCAGCTCCTTGATCTCCTTGGCCGCGCCCGACGAACGCTGTGCGAGGCTGCGTACCTCGCTGGCCACCACGGCGAAACCTCGGCCCTGCTCGCCAGCACGTGCCGCCTCGACGGCCGCGTTGAGCGCAAGGATATTCGTCTGGAATGCGATGCCTTCGATGATGCCCGTGATATCGGCGATCTTCGCCGAGCTCTCGCTGATGACGTTCATCGTTCCGACCACCTGGCCCACCACGCCGCTGCCCTTTTGCGCGACGTCTGACGCGTTGGCCGCAAGCGTGCTTGCCTGCTGCGCATTGTCGGCGTTCTGACGCACGGTGGAGGTCAGCTCTTCCATGCTCGATGCGGTTTCCTCCAACGACGCGGCCTGTTCCTCGGTGCGCGACGAAAGATCTTGATTGCCCGAAGCGATCTGGCTCGAGCCTGTCGCGATGCTGTCGGCCGCGGTACGCACATCGCTGATCAAGCGAACGAGGCTCGTTTGCATCTCGCCCATCGACGCGAGCACGCTGCCGGCCGGGGCCGCTTGCGCGCCGGCCACCGGACTCAGGTCGCCATCGGCCACCCGACGCGTAATCTCGCTCAGCGTGCCGGGCTCCGCGCCCAACGCCCGGGTGAGGCTACGCGTGATCAAGAACGCCGCCACTACGGCCGCCCCGAATGACGCGAGGCAGATCAGAATCATCAACAGACGTTGCGTCGCATAATGGTCCGCCGCGTCTGCGATCAATTTTTCCGCGCGAACATTCGTGTAGGCGAGATACGTTTTCGTTGCCGTGATCAATTGCGCGAGCAACGGGCGGCCCTGGTCAGCCATCATCGCGATAGCCTCGGGGTGGCGGCCCGCAAGCGCCGCCTCCACGATGGTGCGTGCCACGGGCCCATACTGCGTCTCGATCCGGTCAATGTCGGCGATGAGCGATTTCGCCTCCGGCGGTGCGTCCGCCGCCGCGGCAATCTGTTCCTTGAGCCTGCCAAGGCGTTGCGTCACGTCTTTATCGGCCTGCAAGATGGCGGCCTTTTCGGCCTCGATGTCTTCCGGCTTCGTCACGAGCATCAGATTGCCGGTCGCGATTGCCCGGCGGTCAACTGCGGTGCGTACTTCGCCCGCCAAACGAGCCCGTGCATTGAGCCCGTTTACATAGCCTGAGAACCGGCTATTTGCATCGCTCAGTGCGAGCAACGCAAAGCACGATATGAATAACACGATGGCGGCAAGCGATCCGAATGCCACCGTGAGCTTCGCGCGCACGGTCATTTGTCTGACGTTCATTGTTCATTTCCCTTGTCACAGTTGCTCTTCCGCCTTGTTTGGCGGCGTTGCACGGCTGCGGGTTAGCTATTCGCTCTAACGGTATTGCACCGCAAAAAGTTGAGCGAAGCAGTAACGCGCAATCGTTTGCGCCAGGGTTTTGGAGTGTTAGGGCCTTCCCGTTGCGAGAAGACCCTAATTAATCAGACGACATGCAGGTTTTCAGATCGGGCCTTCTTTCACCGCTTCCCGATACACTTCGGCCACACGCCGGGCGATCACGGAGTTGTCGAAATTGGCCAGTGCGTAATCGCGGCATGCTCGTGCATCGGGCAGGCGCATGCCTCCGTGCAATGCGGACGCCAGCCCTTCGGCAATGGCCTCGGCGCCTGTGCCCGGCAACACAAGATCAGGCGACAAGCCGGCCACCGCTTCCGGCAACCCACCCACCGGCGTCACAAGCACCGGCGTGCCGGCGGCCAGCGATTCCGCGGTGATGAGCCCAAAGCCTTCGAGCGCAACCGTCGGCACCACGCTAATCGTCGCGGCCCGATAAAGCTCGGGCAAGCGTTCGTCCGGCACGAAACCCAGCAGCTTGACGTCGTTCTCGAGCGCATTGGCCGAAATGCGGGCCTGCAGTTCCTCAGCAAGCCGGCCCCTGCCCGCAATCAACAGCATGGCGCCCGAGCCATGCCGCGCCTTGAGCTGCGCCATTGCATCGATCAGATCCTCGAGTCCCATGCGGCGCACGAGACGCCGCACGGCAAGCACGATCGGCCGATCATGCGGCAATTGCAGCCGCTGCCGCGCACGCGCACACGACATCTCGATATCGAAACGCGCGACATCGACACAGCCCGGCACCACGCGCACACGCTCAGCTGGCACGCCATAGCGCGAGATCAGAATTTGACCAAACGCTTCGGAGAGCACGATGAAGCGCGTCGAACGCGCATACACGCTGCACTCGAGCCAATGCTTGACGCGCTGCCCGAACGTCGCCGCCCCTTCAACACCGCTCTCGTCAGCCCACGGCCCCTGAAAGTGCGATACGCGCGCAATATCGCGCGCGACATCGAGCCCTGGCCACGTATAGAGCGCGAAATGCGAAGAGATGACATCGGGCCGCTCGCTGTTGACCGCGTTGGCAAAGGCCTTGCGCGCCGCCATCAAACGCAAGGGCAACGCTTGCGCCGCCGAACCGAAGCCGCGAATCGCGCCGCCGGTATCGAGCGCGACACGCGCCGACCCCGCCACCATGCCACGCACGGCCACGCCCGCACCCGGCAGCGCGCGCACGAGCGAGTAGTACATTCGATCGAGCCCGCCCGCGCGCTCGGGGAACCAGTGCATCCCGATCTGCAACGATTTAATGGCGCTCTCTGTTATTTCGATCATTTGGATTCGCCCCCTTCGGTCGATGCCCATTGTGCTCCAGGCCTTACCGCGTCGGGCGACACATGCGCCGCCCCGGTGCCAGCCTCGCTCGCTTTGACGCGCAGCAGCCGACGATAGATTTCCATATAACGTTCACCCATGCGTGACCAACCGAAACGCTCGGCCACACGGCTTGCGCCCACACCCATCGAACAGACAAGACGCGCATCATTCGCGAGTGTCGCTATCGCTTGCGCGAGCGCCGCGACATCGTCGGGGTCGTCCAGCACGATGCCGCATTCGGGCGTGATGATCTCGGCCCCGCCCGCCGTGCGCGCGGTGACCACGGGCAAACTGGCAGCCATCGCCTCGAGCAGCGAAAGGCTCATGGCCTCATAGCGTGACGGAAACACATAGGCATCGACGCAGCGCATCAGGCCTGGCACATTCTCAACAAAATCGAGAAAATGCACACGCTCGGAAACACCCAGCGCGCGCGCTTCCTGCGGGTAGGCGCTGCCTTTGATGCGCCCCGCCACCACCACATGCACGTGCGCCGGCAACTGGGCAAGCGCGCGCAGCACCGTGCCGAGGTTTTTGCGCGGTGTGCGCAAGTCCCCGGCGAACAGCAGCAAGAACGCGTCATCCGGCAAGCCGAACGATTGTCGCGAGCCTGTGGCCGCGGCGAACGTTTCGTTGTCGACCCCGTTGTGCACCACTTCGATCTTGTCCGCCGCCACGCCCGCATTGCGCAACTCGGCGGCCACCTTCTCGGATACCGCGGCCACCACGCTCGAGCGTCGATACGCCCACCGTTCGAGACACGCATTCACGCGCGTATAAACGTACTGATACGCCGAACGCAAACCGCGCGTCAGGCCGTATGGATAGTAAGGACTCCTAAGCCATCCGCTATGCACGAAGTGCGCTGTATTGACGTCGGCACGCACCCACGAAATAAAACCGTTCACGTGCAGCAGATCGTATTCGTCACGATGCGCGCGCAGCCATCGCGCGCTTTTCCATGCGAAGAGTTGATGCCGTAGCAACGCGCTCGGCCAGATGCCGCCGATGCGGATGGGCACCCATTTCACGCGCGGGTCGGCCAACAGCGCCGGCGCTACCTCTGACGCCACGAGCGTCACCGAGCATTGCTCGGCCAACGCCGCCCGTGCGACTTCAAAATTGACACGCCCCTGCCCGTCGTTATGGCGAACGGCATGCGTTACGATCGCAATTCTCATGGGCTCAATGCCTCGCTGTGACAAAGGAGGGGGCAAGGCGCTGCAGCACCGCGCGGCGCTGCAGCTTTTTCCAATGCGCTCCCGCCACCAGCGAAGACATGCTGACGTAAAGCAGCAAGCCGCCTGTACTGACGAACGAATTCGTGAACACGAGCATCCCAAACACCGAGCACGACAGCGCAAGACACGCGGCGGAAAACCGATCGTCTATCATCGCGAACGATGCGCGCACCGCACGCGCCAGCAACCAGCCGATACCCGACATGTAAAGCAGTGTGCCGGGCCAACCGAGCACGAACGGCACATTCATCACGCCGCTGTCGAAGTTGCCGTACTTGCCCAATTGGCCGCCCGGCGCCGAAAGCTTGGTCGACGTGCCCGTTGCACCGAGCCCCGTTCCCGCAATGTTCGTGAAGGCGGTCTCGGCGAATGTCGCATAGAACTTATTGCGCTCCGCATAACTATGATCGTCATCGAGGTTCGTAATACTCTGCAAACGCGTCTGCAGACGATCGGCGACAGGCCCGATGGCCAGCAACGGCACGCACAGACCCGCGAGCACTGCCAAGCCTAGAATCGTCCGCACCCGGACCCGGTTACTCGATTTGGCCAGTTGAATTGCCAGCGCGATGATCCAGCCGCCCCACGTCGAACGAACGAGACACAGCCCGAACGACGCGAAGCCGGCCGCCGCTGCAAACCAGCGAAAACGCTCCGTTGCAGCCGGCACGAGAACGAGTGCCGCCATCATCGCAAACGCGAACGGGCCGGACGAATTCATCGTGCTGAACACGCGCACGCCCATGCGAACCGGATCGCCTTCGGAGTTCATCTGCGAGCCGATCATCCACATCGCGTCCCACGCCGGCATAAAAAAGAATTGCACGACGCCGTATACGCCCATCACGAGCATGCCCCAGACGAAGGTCGAAATAATGACCCGGCGATATTGGGGGTAGTCGTGTGCATTGGCGAGAATATGCAACCCGACCAGCACCGGATACACCCAGTTCGCCAAATCGTAGGTGGCCGCGAGCATCCCGCTCGATGTAATGCCGACCAGATAGGCATAGCCGACGCCAAGCAGAATCAACAGAAACGGCAAGCCGCGCCAAGTGCCGAGCAATTTGTAACGCCTCAAGAGCCCGATGCCGCAGACCATCGTCACCGCGAGCGGCGCGACTTGCACGAGGCTGGTGGGCGTGTAGCCGCCTTTGAAGTAATCAGCAAGGCGCCGCACTTCCGGGCTCAAAAACCACATCCACCAAACGAAGCCGACATAACGCGCGGGACTCGCGAAATAAAGCCACACGCCGACGAGCGTCGCCATCGCCGGGAATGCGATGGTCAGCAGCGCGCCCTGATGCGCGACGGCCAGTACAACCGTCGCAAAGAGAAGCAGCGCCTGCGGCACCCAGTGTTTCGGGTCCGAGCTCAGCAAGGCGCGGACACCGCCCCCTCCTGCCGAAGAGGCATTGCCCGACAACGACGTGACGGACGACGTCACGGCGTCACCCTGCGCGCATCGCGCGCGCCGTGGCGCGTCGCACGCCAACGTTCGCGCACGGTCGCACCGTTTTTCGAGGCAAGGGCAAGCAACGGATGCACGAGGCCCGGATAAACACGCGTGCCAATCAGCGCCCACCACCACCACGCCACCACGCGCTGCATCGGCGGCAGATATTCCCGCAGCGTCAAATGCAGGTTGTACGCGGCGTTGCGCATCGCGCTCGGCGATTGCAAGTCGCGCTGATCATCGCCGATGCGCGGTGCCGGAAAATGATCGACCGCCACGAGCGGATCGTACATGACCTTCCATCCCGCACGCTTCACACTCATGCTGAAGGCCATGTCGTTATGGACTTGCGCGCCGAAGCCGCGCAGCCGTTCATCGAAGCGGATGCCCTCGATGGCCATGCGCCGGTAGCTCATGTTCGCGCCTTTGAGCAGATCGACTTCGCGCGCTTGGCCCACACCGAGATGATGATTGCCGATTACCTTGCCCAACGCTCCGATCTTGCCGACCAGGTCTCGTTGACCATCGAGCAGTTGGCCGCGCTCATGCACCCAATCGCGTCCGCCCAGTGCTCCGAGCTTCGCGTCGGAGGCAAACGCGGTTTCGATCAGATGCAGCCATTCGGGCCGCGGCGCGGCGTCGTCGTCGGTGATGGCGATGATATCGCCGGTCGCCGCATCGAGGCCTCGATTGAGCGCCGCCACCAACCCCTTCGCATCGATGGTCACGTGATCGAGCGCGAGCGTGCCGCGCACAGCCGGCTCGGCGAGCACCGCATGGGTGGGGTAGTCGTCGGGCCGCACGACCACGAGGACCTGCTCCGCCTGCCGCGTTTGCTTCTGCAGCGCTTTAAGGCAACGCGCGAGGTCGTCGGGCCGGCGATAAGTGGGGATCAGGACTGTCAGCTTCATGCGTTCAGATACTCCCTGACGGCCGCGTAGCCTGAGCGCGAAAACGTGCGCGAGCCCGGCGGCACTGCGTTGAAAATACCGCCCTGTGCCTGCGCGCCTGCCGCGGCGAGCCGCTTGAGCGCGTCCGAGATATCGGCTTCGGCGTGCATGCCAGAGCGCAATACGACAAAAGACGTTCCTGCATGCGACGCGATGATCGCAGCGTCGGTCACCGCAAGCAGCGGCGGCGTGTCGACGAGAATGACATCATAGTTTTTCGCGAGGCCTTCCAAATATTGCTCGAGCCGCTGCGACATCAGCAACTCCGAGGGATTCGTCGGCCGCGTGCCACAGGCGATGAAATCGAGCGATGGCACAGGTGTCTTGCGAATCGCGTCTTCGAGCGGGATCTGGCCGGCCAGCAATTCGGCCAGGCCCGTTCGCAGCCCGCCGCCAAAATACTCGTGCAACGTGCCGCGCCGCATGTCGGCATCGATCGCCAGCACGCGCTTGCCCGAATCGGCAAAGAGCACGGCAAGGTTGGCCGTCATGAAGCTCTTGCCAATACCGGGCGCGGGGCCCGTCAGCACCATGATGCTGTTCTTGGCTTCGGCTACGGCGAACTGCATCGAGGTACGCAAACTTCGCAGACTTTCGATACTGGAATCGTTTGGCCGCGTCAGCGCAAGGATGGGTCGCGCGCCCTTACGGTTGCGCATATAGGCGGCATCGAGCCGTTCCCCTTCGACACTGGTCGGCACGAGACCATAAAGCGGCAATCCGCAGGCGCGCTCCACGCGCTCGGGGTCGTCGATACCCGTCATCAGGTTGCGGCGCATGAACACCACGCCGGTACCGGCGATCAGGCCGAGCATCGCCGCAGCCGAGAGAATCAGTGCTTTCTTCGGCTTGGTCGGGTCGCCCGGGCGCAGCGCCGGATCGATCAGATGCACGTTGCCGCCCGTGCCCGCCTTTTGCACCGAAAGCTCCTGCACGCGATTGAGCAGCAATTCGTAGATATCTTCGGCGACCTTTGCATCGCGCTTCAACGCGACGCCCTTCACTTCGGCCGCCGGCAAATTCCGGAAACGCGCCGAGAACGAATCGCGGTCGGTCCTCAGCCGAGCGAGTTGCTGCTCGGCCGCAATAATGGCCGGGTGGCTCGGACCATAGCGCTGATGCTGTTGGTCAAGCTGCAATTGCAGTGCCGAAATCTGCTGCTCGTATTGAATGCTTCCTTCCAGGTAGTTCTTCGCTTCTTCGCTCGGATTGATCGAGCCCGACTTCGCTTGGTATGCGCTCAGCGCCGCCTCGGCTTGCTCGAGATCCGTTTTCATCCGCGGCGCCTCGCTCTGAAGGAAATCGAGCATTTTCGTCGCTTCGGCTTGCCGCGAACTCGTGTACTCGCGCAGGTACGATTGAGCGACTGCGTTTGCAATCATCGCTGCACGCTCAGGGCTCTTGTTCGGTATCGAGACTTGAATCACGCCCGTTTGCTTGCCCTGCTCTTCGACATCGAGTCCAGCCTGAAAGCCGGTGATTGCATCGAGGTCGTTCATCCGTACGACGGTAAAGCGGGTGCCCGCCCGCGCGACGAGCCGCTTGACGAAAATAGTCACGCCGCCGCCCGATGCCGGCCGGCCCACTTCGCCGTCGAGCAGCAAGTCGCCATCGCCATCGCGCAGCGTGTAGTGATCGCCGCCCGCCGCCGTCATCGTCAGTTGCTTGCCCTCGAGCTCGGGTGCGACCTGCAGCGAATCGACGTCGGCAATCTCGCCGCCCCAGGCATAAGCCGCGAGGCCGAGCCACGGCTTGGCCGGCTGACCCGGCGTTGCCAACCGCTCCGCGAGGTTGCCGATCAACGGAATCGTCTTGGGCGCTACCGAGAAGTTGAGCTTGAACTGCTCGACCACAGGCGCCACGACGCCGCGGCTCTTGATGATCTCGATCTCTGCATCGGTGGGCAGCGAGGTTGTCCCGCCGCCCGTCGATGCACCGGTCGTCGTCTGCGTGAGCGCCTGCGATACATTGCTCGGCGGCTGCACGCGCACGTGCGCGTCAGCGGTATAGATCGGCTTCGCCAGGAAGCAATAGAGCGCCGCGAGCGCGATGACGGTCGCGGCGATGCCGATCAGCCATCCGATGTCGTCGAGCACGACATGCAGCAATTGCCCGAGGACAACATCGTCCTCGTCGGATTTGAATGCCGTTGGCAGCGGCGGCGCGATCGATTGGGCCAGGATGCTTGAACTCGTCTTCATAGCGTCACTTCGTCAACTGCTTCGTAAAGAAAAGCGTCTGAAGCGTCGGCAGTACCTGCTGCAGCAGACGGTTGAACTGCACCGCTGCGGAAGTGCCAACGTAGACGACGTCGAACGGCTGCAACGGGAATTGCGTCGACAGCAGCAGCGCATCGGGCTGCGTCATGTCGAGCCGATATATCTCGGGCGAATTCGGACGTGTGCGCATGCCGCGAATCACATAGATCTGGCGCGGATTCGCGTCGGTATCGAGAATGCCGCCCGCGGTGGTGAGCGAATCCGCGATCGTCAGCGAGCCACGGATCAACTGCACGGTAGTCGGATTCTTCACTTCGCCCATCACGAAGACCCGACTGTCGGAACGGTCCGGAACGTTGATGATGTCGCCGTCTTGCAATAGCACGTTCTGCGAAACATCACCCCGATCGAGCAGCCTGTTTGCATCGAGCTCATAAAAATGGCCGTTGCGCGTCAGACGCACGCGCTGCAAATCGGCGTTGTCGGCCGAACCGCCCGAGCGCGTGATCGCATCGACGAGCGTGATCGGCACGTCGGTGATCGCGAGCGGGCCCGGCGATTTCACGTCGCCCGTCACTTGCACACGCTGGCTGCGATAGGCGAGCACGCGCACGTCGATCTGCGGATTGTGGATGTATGGCGCGAGCGCGGCGGCCAGGCGGTCACGCACCTGTTGCGGCGTTTGCCCGGCCACATGGGTGCGGCCAACGAACGGGAAGAAGATCGAACCGTCCGACGACACCGTTTGCCCGTAGGGGTCGGCTTGGCCCGGCAGGGCCGTCGTATAAGGCTGTGCTAGTGCGCCCGCGACCGTCTGCGTCGTGTTGCCGCCCGACGAGAACGAGGTGCCCTGCGGCGTCGTCAACTCGGGGTGGTCCCATACGGTGATGCCGAGGATGTCCTGCGGGCCGATGTGATAGATGTACTGCTTGAGCGTCGGAAAGCGCGATTGCGGCAACTGCTGCTGTTGCGGGGCCTGCGCCGCGACGATCTGTGCGATGGTCTCAGGCGTGATCCGACGCACTTCGTAGGTAGGCGCGTTGGCCGGTGGCGGCTCTTCGTGCAGATGCGATGTGTCGAGCGCATTGCCGGGCGCAGCCGCGCAGCCGGCCAGCAGCGACGCGACAACGGCAATGGAGGTCAGAGAGAACAGACGATGATTCATAAAGTCGCGATGTAGGCGTGAAGTCATGCGGTATAGGCGGCGACCGGACCGCCGGAATGTTTCGAACTTGCAGCCGCCGCACTCGCGCTCACGCGCCCGATCGAGTGGTATTCGATGCCGGCCTCCAGCATCGCCAACGGGTCGTAGAGATTGCGCCCATCGAATAACACGGCCTGCTTCAACAGCCGTTTGAGCGCTTCGAAATCGGGGCTCTTGAACGCTTTCCATTCCGTCAGCACGATCAACGCATCCGCCCCATTAGCCACGGCCATTTGATCGTCGGCGAGCGAGAGCCGCGCGAGCGCATCCGCGTTGCCCCGAAAATCGGTTGCGAACGCGCGTTTGGCCTCTTCCATGGCCACCGGATCGTAGGCCACCACACGTGCGCCACGCGCCAGCAACGACGCGATCAGCACGCGGCTCGGCGCTTCGCGCATGTCGTCGGTCTCGGGCTTGAATGCCAAGCCCCAGACACCGAAGGTATGACCGGCCAAATCCTCACCGAAGCGCGCAACGATCTTGCGCGCCAGCACTTGCTTTTGCGCCGCGTTGACCGACGAGACCGCTTGCAGGATTTGCATCGCCTGTCCGTTTTCCTCGGCCGTGCGCACGAGTGCGTGGACGTCCTTCGGAAAGCACGATCCGCCGTAGCCGCAGCCCGCATACAAAAAGTGATAGCCGATGCGCGGGTCCGAGCCGATGCCACGGCGCACGGCATCGATATCGGCGCCGACCCGCTCGGCCAAATTCGCCAACTCGTTCATGAACGAGATGCGCGTGGCGAGCATCGCGTTGGCCGCGTACTTCGTGAACTCGGCCGAGCGCACATCCATGCTGAGCGTACGTTCATGATTACGATTGAACGGCGCATAAAGACGCTTCATCGTTTCGCGCGCGCGCTCGCCGGGCATATCGTCGTCGCAGCCGATCACGATGCGGTCTGGCCGCGTGAAGTCCTCGATGGCGGCGCCTTCTTTCAGGAACTCGGGATTGGACACGACCGAGAAAAGCGCCTCTTCATTGCGCTGCGCCAGTTGCGCCGCGATCGTCTCGCGCACGCGCTCGGCCGTGCCTACCGGCACCGTCGATTTATCGACGACCACGGTGAAGCCCGTCATATGGCGGCCGATTTCCTTGGCTGCCGCCAACACGTATTGCAGGTCCGCCGAGCCATCTTCGCCGCTCGGTGTGCCGACTGCGATGAAGATGACATCGCCATGTTCGATGGCCGGACGCACTTCGGTCGTGAACGACAACCTGCCCGTCGCGCGGTTGCGCGCGATGATCTCGCGCAGGCCGGGCTCGTGAATCGGCACGCCGCCAGCTTCGAGAATGTCGATCCGGTTCTTATCGACGTCGAAGCAGCAGACGTCGTTACCGATGTCGGCAAGACATGCGCCCGTCACTAGACCGACGTATCCGCAGCCGATGATGGTCACGTTCATGTTTCGATGTCCCCAAGAAAACGGTGAAAACGAGAGGGAGTCATGCCGCAAGAAGGCATGACCCATTCCAATGCAATGCGATTCAATTCAATTCCGTTCAATGCCGATATCAGTACGCGTTGCTGCCGACAAACCCTCTCCACAACGTCAGCACCACGATCTTGATGTCGAACCAGAACGTCCAATTCTGGATGTAGTAAAGGTCCAGCTTCACGCGCCCGCTCATCTTTTCGATGCGATCGGTTTCGCCGCGAAAGCCGTGTATCTGCGCCCATCCCGTGATGCCGGGCTTGATTCGATAGCGAAACATGTAGCCGTTCACGAGATCCTTGTAGAGGTTGTCGTGTTCGAGCGCATGAGGACGCGGTCCGACCACCGACATTTCCCCTTTCAACACGTTGATGAACTGCGGCAGTTCATCGAGGCTCGTACGCCGCAGAAAGCGGCCCACTCGCGTAATGCGCGGATCGTGCTTGGTTGCCTGCGTCACCTGGCCGCGCACCTCTTCGTGCATCTTCATCGTCCGAAACTTGTAGATCTCGAAGGCATGACCATCGGCGCCCAGCCGCTTTTGCCGAAAAAACACCGGCCCTGACGAAGAAAGCTTGACGCAGATCGCAATCGTCGCCATGAGCGGTGCCAGTGCGATCAACGCCGCAAGCGCGAACAGCCGATCGAAGACGAGCTTCGGCAACGCGCGCACGTCGCCAAGCGGCGAAGCCGCCAGATTGATGGCGGGCAGACCGAGCAGATCGACGACTTCCTGATTCAACAACGTCAGGCTGCTGACGTCGGGAATGAAGCGGATATTCACAAATTCGTTTCTCAATGCACTCACGATGCGGTGGATCGTCGGCTCGCGCGACATCGGCAATGCGAGCCATAGCTCGCGTATTTCGCGACGCCTCACAAGCGCGATCAGCTCCGCGAGATCGCGCTTGATCGGCACGCCTGCAACGCGCGCTGCCCCGGCGCCTTCCTCATCGCCGTCGTCGAACACGAAGGCGGGGGCGAACCCCGCCTCTGGGTGCGCTTTCATGCGCCCGATCAGAAACATGGCGTACCGTCCGCTCCCGACGATGGCAACGGATTTCTGATTGAAGCCGCGGCGCCTCAGCCGTTTCAGCGTCATATAGACCAACGCTTTCATCGCCAGTAGCAAGGTAATGGCCGAAACGGCCCATAACGCAAGCCATGCCCGTGAAAGCGCTTCGACACGATGCACGCTGAAGCTCATCAGCACGCCCGCCGCTTCGACGATCAGCCATGCCAGCGCCGTGCGCCAGAGCAGATCGCTGAGCGGCTTGCCGCGCCAGGAGCGATAAATGCCGAGCGCCGGAAACAACGCGATGACGAGCATATCGTCGAACGCCATCGCAATGCTCTGCGTGTCGCTGAGCCACACCGGATGCCCGGCATACAGCGCGGCGGCCGCGAACGCACCCGAACTCACCAGCGCGACGTCGATCATCCGCGAGAGAAGGCCCAGCATCGCAACACCTCGATTTAAGCCGTGTATTCATGGGCATCCATAACGCACTATCAAAAAGCGCAGGGCAAGCTGACGAATATTCAAAAATATTTCAGCGGGCTTTTCCCGATTATTTTTCAATTTTTTTATTGTTGGCGAATCACAATTCGTCACATTTTGGTCGTTAGGACCCCTTGCTTTTCCGCTGAATCCCCGGCGGGGCTCGCTCGATCTGGGCATGACGTTTTTATTGTCGATTTACTTCCTGCCACACTGGGACGTCCGATTCAAGCCTACAGGAGGCCCCATGACGACCCCGATCGCTACCGCGGCGCTTGCGCCTGCTTCGGTGCCAGCCCCGGTAACTCCGGTCGCGCCGCCTTCGCCGATGGCGCACACGCGGTTCAAGGTTCACCCCGTTATTCTCGCCGGCGGCTCCGGTACCCGTTTGTGGCCGATGTCGCGCGAACAATATCCGAAGCAATTAATCGAATTGCTTGGCGACGAATCGCTTTTGCAATCGACCGCACATCGGCTCGATGGTTTGGCGTCGAACTTCGCGCTCGCCGATCGGATCACCGTCGTGTGCGGCGACGAACACCGCTTTACGACAGCCGATCAATTGGCCGCAACCGGCGTGCGCGCGCGCATCGTGCTCGAGCCGATCGGGCGCGACACCGCACCCGCGTTGACCATTGCGGCACTCGATGCGCTGGCGCAGGCCGGCGACAATCCCGATGCGCTGCTCGTTGCGATGCCGGCCGACCACGCCATTGCTGACCCGGATGGTTTTCAGCAAGCGATCAATGCCGCCATAGGCTATGCGTCGCAAGGCATGGTTGCCACGCTCGGCATCGTGCCCACGCAAGCGGAAGTCGGTTATGGCTATCTGCGGCTCGGCGAGCCGCTCGACGGCAGTGGCAATGGCGACGACAACGCCATGCATGAAGCAAACGCAAACCGCATCGTCGCGCGCAAGCTCGCACGCTTCGTCGAAAAGCCGCATCTCGAACTGGCGCAACGATATGTTGCCTCGGGTGAGTACTGGTGGAACAGCGGCATCTTCGTCGTGCGCGCCTCCACTTGGCTCGAGGCCGTGCAAAAATTCGAGCCCGCCATGTTCGCGGCCTGCGTCGACGCCCATACACGCGGCCGCCTCGATGGCGACTTCTTCCGGCTCGATGCCGATGCCTTTGCCGCCTCGCCGTCGAACTCCATCGACTATGCGGTGATGGAACGGTTGGCCGGCGACGATGCGATGTGCGGCGGCGTGGCCGTCCCGCTCGCGGCCGGATGGTCCGACGTCGGTTCGTGGGATGCCCTCTGGCAAATCCTGCCGAAGGATGACAACGACAACGTCGCACGCGGGCGCGTGCTGTTCGAAGACGCGCACGCCACCCTGGCCCACTCCGAAGGACGGCTGCTGGCCTGCATCGGCACGCGCGATCTGGTTGTCATCGAAACGGCCGATGCCGTGCTCGTGGCCGATAAGTCACGCGTGCAGGACGTCAAGAAGGTCGTCTCGCGCTTGAAAGCCGAACGCGGCACCGAGGCGACCGTTCACCGCAAGGTCCATCGCCCGTGGGGCAACTACGACTCAGTCGACGCGGGAGAACGGTTCCAAGTGAAACGCATCGTCGTCAAGCCCGGCGCGCAGCTTTCGCTGCAGATGCATCATCATCGCGCAGAGCATTGGATCGTCGTGCGCGGGACGGCGCGCGTGACACGCGGCGACGAAACGTTCCTGCTTTCGGAGAACGAATCCACTTATATCCCGCTCGGCGTGATGCATCGACTCGAAAACCCCGGCAAGCTGCCGCTCGAGATCATCGAAGTGCAATCGGGCGCCTACCTCGGCGAAGACGACATCGTCCGGTTCGACGATACCTACGGACGTCGCTGAACCATTGGGCTTCGGGCTCGCACGCAACAACAGGATGCGAAGCGGGTCTGCGGCCCGCGCCAGGCCGCTTCGCTACGAGTGATAAATGAGCGCCGGCAGCGTGGCGTCGCCATGCGTATCCGAGTAATGCAACCACTCGGGTTCATGGCGGCCAACCCTCGACTCGAGCTTGCTGCGCACGGCCGAAGACGCGATCGCGGTAAGTGGCGCCGGCATCGGTCGCGCGATGGTATCCCGCGCTTTCTCTGCTTCCCCCACCTTACGCGCGCAGTCCTGCGCCGGTTCGTGTTCGTCCGGCTGCGGTGCCGCAGCGGTGGAAGGAGCGCATGGAGTCATGACATCGGTGGGGACCGCGCCTACGTCCGTGCCCGCAACCGCTGCCACTGCTGCATAGCTGTGACGATCGACCCAGTCGCGCGCCCATTCGAGCGCGTGGCGCTGAGCACTCTCGTGATCTGCAAAGCGCGGACCGATCAGCCCTGAGCGCTCGATCCGCTTGCCGTCCTTGATGATTTCCGCCGATGCGCGATAAGCAGGCGCCGCCTGCCGCGTCACCGGCTGCGCGATCGCATGAACGGTATAGCCGCAGTACTCGTCAGCGCGGGTTTGGACCGTCGCTATGTTGAACGTCGGCCCCTCAAGCTCGGCGCGCTCGTGCATCGCGTCACCTGCGGTTTGCAGGGATCGCGACGATGCCACGGGCAGATCACCCGCGCGTTGGGTGCAGCTGCCCGCGTTCTCCCATGACTCCGGATTGGTCCAAAACACGCCACGCAAGCGAGGCGATTCGGGCGCTGGTTCGGGCTTCGGCGCCGGTGCTGCCGCGGCCTGCGGTTGCGGCACATAGGCAAACACCCGTCCGCACTCGGACAGGGCCTTCACAATCTCAAACAGCGTGCCGTCCGCCAACCACTCGTCAAAGCGGCGCCGGCAAGTCGGCCCGGAGGGATAGCGTGCAGGCAGCTTCGACCAGCGCTCGCCAGTCGTCAAAATCCACAGCACCGCGTTTGCCACTACTCGGGTTTCGGCACGGGGCCTTCCGCGTCGATGCGGATGGACAGGTTCATCGGCCGCAAGCGCGGAAATGCGCGCCCACTCGTCGTCGTTTAGCTCGTCAAAAAACATATTCTTCTCCACGCAGCCTGGCCCGGCTGCGACACTCGGCCCAAGCGAACGGTCATTCGCAAAAGCCGCGGGTTGCACAAAGTGTTTTTTGTTTTTGTTTACAGCGACCAAAAGCGCACAGCCATAGTGCGGTTTTGCCCTCTGGTGACGCACAAAAGGGGGTCTCGCTCGTGCATGGGAAATTAGTGCAGAAAGCATACCATCGTGACTAGCACTCGCATTGGAATGCAAAGCTCAATTGATGCAATTGCAACCTGGGTGATACGAACAACCTGAGATACCGCTCGTCGCGGAACTGATCAAAGAGACGCTATCTTAAAAGATTTTCGCCACAACGCAAATGCATAACACGTCGCGAATCGCAGAAAAACGAATTGTCGCATCACATGCAATTTGGCCTGCAAAGCACACGCAATGCGCATACCCGAAATTCGGAATAAATTTCGCATTCAGATCGGAATAATTTGCGGCGTGGCGGTAGATTGGACGGCCACAGTGGCTACACGGTGCGCGCAGCTAGCGCAAGTCTTTCCTCAACGATGCCAGCACGCGCGGCTCCACTTGCACGGCGGGCCCCGGGTAGCCCGGGTGATCGCAACCGACGACCAGTGGCGCGCCGTCCAGCAATTGAAGCTTCATCCGAGGCGTCAATTCGAAGCGCAGAAAGTGGACTGCGGAGGTCTTTTCGTCGTTTTCGCGCTCGAGATCTTCGTCGGCAATCGCGTATGCAGGCGGCTCTTCGGCGATTTGGACGAACGTGCGATCTTCGATGCCGATCAGCCGTTTCAATGCCGCGCGTCGCTCGATTTCGTTCTCGTATTCGATCTGCATTGTTGCTTTCAAATTGCTTCCATCCGGAACGAGCGGCAAATAGGCATCCAATTCGGCGCGAATCCCCGTTTCGTCAAAAATCTTTTCTATGTGTAACATTTCCTGTATTTGGTAGCGAATTGTTAATTCGTCTTCAAATAGTAACGTCAAATGATTACCGAGTCGAACTGCCCGATCTTTCTTGTGTTCAATGACCTGCTGATGCATTGATTTGCGCACTTTGGCATAAGCCTCGAGCGTCATCAGCGAATCGCGAGAAATAGTCATTGGCCCAATTCCTTGCAAGAAAAGAAAGCATGTCGCTCAAATGTCATATGCCTTGCGCAACAGCGTCAGCGGATGGGCGAGCGGCGCGGCCGCAAGACCGGCTTCCTCGATGCCCTGTGCGATGTGGTGGCCCGCCAACTGGCAGTCCGACGCGATGAATGCGGGCTGCGGCTCGGCCATCGCTTTGGAGACCGGTGCGCCGATCTTCATCGCCGTGCGATGAAACTCTTTCTTCACACCAAACGTGCCCGCGTGCCCCGAGCAACGTTCGATAATTTTGACCTCTGTATCAGGCACGAGGGTGAGCGCGTCGTAAGTTTTACGGCCCAGGTTCTGCACGCGCGCGTGACAGGGCGCGTGATAGGAAATTTTGCCTAGCGCACGTTTGAAATCGGTTTTGAGGAGCCCGTCGCGGTGACGCGACACAAAATATTCGAACGGGTCCCAGAACGCTTCGCTCACCGCTCGAACGTCCTCGTCTTCCGCAAACATGAGCGGGAGCTCGTGTTTGTACATCAGCACGCAGCTCGGAATAGCGGCCATCAGCGCATAGCCCTCGCGGGCATAGCGTGCCAGCACCGGGATGTTTTTCTCCTTCTTGCCGGCGACGCCTTCGAGGTTGCCTTGTTCCAACAGCGGCATGCCGCAACAGGCCTCGCTCGTCACCAATACGTACGGAACTTCGTTGTGTGCGAGCAACGCCAGCAGATCGTGGCCGATGCCAGGCTCGTTGAAATTCACATAACAGGTCGCGTAAATCGCCACCTTGCCCGGCGTGCGCTCGCCATCGCGCACCGGCACATCCGGCGATGCCTTGGCCGCGCTGCGGAACTTGCGCGGCGCGAATGTCGGCAGCCATGCGTTTTTGTCTACACCGAGCGCGGATTCGAGCATGCCGCGCATCGGTTTCGAACGGTTCACCGCGTTGACCGTCTGCGTCACGATCGGGATACCGGCGAAGTGCCCGAGCGCGTCGGTATTGGAGAGCACCTTGTCGCGCAGTGCGACCTCACCCTTCTTGTACTTCGCCGCTTTCGCTCGAAGCATCAGATGCGGGAAGTCCACATTCCACGAATGCGGCGGCACGTAGGGGCACTTCGTCATGTAGCAGAGGTCGCACAGATAGCATTGATCGACGACCTTTGGATAGGACTGCCGATCAACGTCATGCGCCTCGCCGGACTCCGTTTCGTCGACGAGGTCGAACAGCGTGGGAAAGGTGCCGCAAAGCGACACGCAACGACGGCAGCCTGCACAGATATCGAAAACGCGCGCGAGCTCGTGATCGATGGCGTCGGCATCATAGAACGACTCCGAACGCCAATCGAGCGGGTGTCGAGTGGGCGCCTCGAGATTGCCTTCCTTATGTGGCATCAGGCCATGCTCCTTTATTAGGGCCGGCTCGCACTAATGACAGGCTTGTGAACGATCTCCGGCGCGCGAGGCACTCGCCGCAGTCAGTCGGCCAGCGCGTCGAGCGCTTTCGTATAGCGATTGGCGTGACTGCGTTCGGCCTTGGCCAGTGTTTCGAACCAATTTGCAATCTCGTCGAAGCCCTCCTCGCGCGCGGCTTTCGCCATGCCCGGATACATATCGGTGTACTCGTGCGTTTCACCGGCGATGGCCGCTTGCAAGTTTTGTCGCGACGTCCCGAAAGGGAGTCCCGTGGCCGGGTCACCTACCGCCTCGAGATATTCCAGATGACCGTGCGCGTGACCCGTTTCCCCTTCAGCCGTGGAGCGGAATAGCGCTGCCACATCATTTTGACCTTCCACGTCAGCCTTCGCCGCGAAGTAGAGGTAGCGGCGATTCGCTTGCGATTCTCCCGCGAATGCGGCCTTCAGATTCTCTTCCGTCTTGGAACCCTTTAGCTGTGCCATCTGAATCTCCTTCGTGGACCGGCGCATGTCGGCGCGTCGGAATCTTGTATGGGGATGTAGGAAAACCGCGCGCACCGCTCGGCCCGCGCCCGGGTGCGCGTATTCAATCTAGGCGGTAGGAAGGCCGCCCCCCCAATTGGCGTTTTCTATGGGGGCGATAGCGTTACGAAGCGTGCGGCTTGGCGTGCTGCTCTGTGGCTCGGACCGCTTCTTTCAGCGAATCGAGAAACGCGTTGCGCCACCAGTGCACGTCGTACTTGCGAATGGTTGCCATCAGCGCCGAGTGTCGTTCGATGCGCTCGCCGAGCGGCATCGTAAGCGCGCGCTGAATAGCTTGCGCCGTGCCCTGCGAGTCGTATGGATTCACAAGCAGCGCCTCTTTCAATTGCTCGGCGGCTCCTGCGAAGCGCGACAGCACGAGCACGCCGGGGTCGGCGGGGTCTTGCGCCGCGAGAAATTCCTTGGCGACGAGATTCATGCCGTCGCGCAGCGGTGTAACCAGTGCGACCTGACTCGAGCGGTAAAGGCCCGGCAGACGCTTGCGCGCGACATTGCGATGAATGTAGCGCACGGGCATCCAATCGAGCTCGCCATAATCGCCGTTGATCGCGCCGCACAGGCTATCCATTTCGCGGCGCAGATCGTCGTAAGCGCCCAGATCTTCACGGCTTGGCGCTGCGATCTGAATCAGCGTGGCGCGCTTGCGGTTCTCCGGATAATGTTCGAGCAGATAGCGAAACGCCTGAATGCGTTGCGGCAGGCCTTTCGAATAGTCGAGTCTGTCCACGCCCAGCAGCAATTCGCGGCGCGAGTACTCCGCGCGCATGCGCGAGAACATGTCGAGCCCCTCGCGCGCATCGGCGAGGTCCGCGAATTCGCCCACGTCCATGCCGATCGGAAATGCACCGACCCGCAGCGTTCGGTTGAAGGCTCGCAAATAGCCGTCCGGCAACCATTCGGCACCCGCTTCGGATTCGGCATAACGAACGAAGTGCATCATGTCCGACTGTGTTTGCAGGCCGACAAGATCGTAGGCGAACAGCGAGCGCATCAGCCATTCGTGTTCCGGGATGGCAGCCATGATGAGCGGCGGCGGCACCGGAATATGCAGGAAGAAGCCAATGGGGTTGCCACAGCCCATCGCACGCAGTTCGGCCGCGAGTGGGATCAGGTGATAGTCGTGAACCCAGATGATGTCGTCAGGTTTGAGCAGCGGAAAGAGGCGCTGCGCGAATAGCTGATTGACGCGGCGATAGCCACTGCCGAAGCGGACGTCGAACTTTGCCAGGTCGAGACGATTGTGAAAGACCGGCCACAGCACGTTATTTGCGTAGCCGAGGTAGTACGTTTCATAGTCCTGCTGATTGAGGTCGACAGTGGCGAGCTGCACGCGTCCGACGGACTGCATGTGCACACCGTTATGGTTATTTGCGTTGGCATCGGATGCATCGGAGAAGGTCTTGCCGCTCCAGCCGAACCACATGCCTCCGGTTTGCTGCAAACCGTCCTTGATTGCAACGGCGAGCCCACCGGCCGCGGCCTTGCGCGGATCTGCAACACGATTCGAAACGATGACGAGACGGCTCACTAGCGCTCCTTTATAAAAAACCCGGAGTTGTTTTGTGAGCGGCTTTTGTTATTGGTGTGGTGCCGCGAGAGGTACTTTGGTCGTCTTTGTCGCTTTTTTATTGTTGTTATGGTGGCGATGCAATGCGCGTCTTGCTCGCGCTTCACTTCGCGTGTCCATTGGCATGCGCATGCATGCTTATCTCGGAATTGAGCATGCAATGCTAGCATAGACGGGGGTCGAGGGCTATGTCTGCGTGGAAGGTGTGTCGCGAGCAAATGAATTGTCCGGGTCGGAGGTGCGGACGAAAACTTGGACTACCTGGAGGTAGTTCATGTACTCGTACGAAGTCCGCTTACCTCGTCGTTTTGACAGCTACCTGGGCGAGCATACAAAGACTACATTGGCTTAGCAGCGGCGTGCTTTCGCAATTCCTGCGCCGTGACCGCCACTTTGTTTGTTGGACTGTCCGCGCCCAACGGTGCATCGGCTGTTTGGCCCCCGGCGTATAGAAACGCATACCTTTCGAGGAGGCGAACATAGCTGAACAACGCCTATTGACTCTACCCGTCGATGCTCGCTTGGGCGTAACCGATTTTGCCAATTCGGCCACCCCACAAACTTGAGGTTGACCAGCCAGAACGGAAACCTATGCTTTGGGTGAGGAGGTGCCGAAATGGACAAACGGCGTGCCGCGTACCCGGCTGAATTTCGGGCACGCATGGTGGAGTTGGTGAAGGCGGGACGTACGCCTGAGGAACTCGCGCGCGAGTTCGAGCCGACGGCACGGAGCATCATCGATTGGGTCGCTCGAGCCGATCGTGACGCTGGATTGCGACAGGTCTCGCCGATCGGCATATTCGCGCCACTCTCTCCGATCAGTGCAATCGAACCACTCGATGATCGGCGTGTTGTGGTCGCCTCAGAATAATGATGGACACCCCATAAATCCGGAGTGCTGCGCCGCGGTCGGCCAATTCGCGGGAGTCCAATCCAACTCCTGCAGGGGACACGGTATCCTTAAAACCGCAGGGCACGCTTGTCAACGGCCCAGCGGCGGCGATTCTCGCGGCAGGCTCGGCTGTTTCTTGGTTGATCTGTTCGCGCTGGCGGGCGACGCCTCATCGTCAATCTCGAACATGTTCACACTCAACAAGCCGACCGGCGGACTCTCGGGCGTGACGACGACCGCTAAGATCCGCTCGATGCCGCATCCATATGCGTTCCACTTAGAAAGGTCGTGCTCAGATCGGCCCCGACGGCACATCCAGTTCGTCAAAGCGCTTCCACCTGTAAGTCGCTGCAGAGCACAGCCAGCTGACGAGGAAGACGCCGATGATGACGTAGCCGAGCAACCCAAAATTCTCGTTGAGACGGCCCACCGCAATCCATACCGGCCCTTCAAGGTGCAGTTTGTCGGCTAGCAGGCCAAGCCCTTCGATGCTGCCGACAACCAGTGCCACCACGACCGCGATCGAGGTGATCGTGATGTTGTAATAGAGCTTGCGGACCGGCTTGACGAATGCCCAGCCGTAGGCCCCGAGCATCAGGATGCTGTCAGTGGTGTCGATCAGTGTCATACCTGCGGTGAAAAGCGCGGGAAAGACGAGAATGGACCAGATCGGCATGCCTTGGGCGGAGCCTGCCGCTGAGATACCAAGCAAACCGACTTCGGTCGCAGTATCAAAGCCGAGCCCACAAAGGAAGCCGAGGAAATACATGTGCCAGCTTTTGGTAATCAGTCGGAACAACGGTCGGAAGAGGCGAGACAGGAATCCTCGGTCCGCAAGCAGCATGTCGAAATCTTCTTCCACGTAGGGCTCACCGCGCCTCACCCTGCGAAACACGTTGATCATCGCTCGCAGTATCACAAGATTCATCAAGGCGATCGCAAAGAGAAAGGCGGTCGATACGAGTGTGCCCACCATTGCACCGACTTCCCTGAACTCCTCCAGGTGATTTTTTATCGCCAGCGCGGTCGCCGCAATTCCAACGGATGCAAGCACGACGATGGTCGAGTGACCGAGGGAAAACATCAGGCCGACAATAACCGGGCGACACCCCGCCTGCATCAGCTTGCGCGTCACATTGTCGATGGCCGCAATATGGTCCGCATCAACCGTATGCCGCAAACCAAAAGACCATGCCAGCAAACTGGTCCCCATCAGCAGCGGATACTGATGAAAATGCTGCATAGCCAAGCACATCGAATGAGCATGTCAAAATGAATCCGCATGCTGCCATATATCTGATTGCCGTGAAAAGCGCGGCGCGCGAGCCTGTGCAAATTGGGCAGGCGAGCGCAGCGACGTCTCGGTTCAAAAGTGCTTGCTTCGCATTCGTGCTCGGCGATGGGAGCGAGCGCAGTCAGGATTATTGATATTTCCTAAAATCATGACAACCGTTGAGCGTCTCAAGCGTTATACCTCCTGGGCGATCTTGGAGACAAGTTGGCATGGCGCAAAGGCGATTGAGCGAAGCAGCAAAGAAGCGATTGAAGGCTGGTCGGCTGCTGCTGGCGGGCAAGGGCTGCGCCGAGGTGGCGTTGGCTGTGGGCGTTGCTCGGCAGACGGTGTACTCATGGAAGCGGCTGCTCGATGAAGGCGGCATCGATGCCCTGCGAGAGGTGCCCGAGCGAGGGCGTCCGGCCCAACTCGATGAGCAACAGTTGGCGGTTGTTCGCGCCGCCCTGCTACAAAGCCCCGTCGAGCATGGATTTGGCACTGAACTGTGGACTCTCAAGCGTGTGGGCGCAGTCATCGAGCGCATGCACGGCGTTCGCTTTGGCCAGACGCAAGTTTGGCGCATCCTGGGTTCGCTGGGCTTTAGTCCGCAAAAGCCAGAGAAGCGGGCCATTGAGCGCAACGAGGATGCCGTGCGCAACTGGAAGCGTCGCACCTGGCCGGCCCTTAAAAAAAAGCCCGACGAGAAGGCCGACTAATTGTCTTCGTGGACGAGTCTGGTATCAGCGAGCGCCCGACCAGAGTCCGTACCTGGGCACCCAAGGGACAGACGCCCATCATCCAGTTTCACTTCAACTGGAATCACGTCTCGGTCATCGCCGGGCTCACGCGCACCAACTGTTTGTTCCGCCTGCACGAGGGCAGCATCAAGAAGGAAGAGATCGTCGAATTCCTCAAAGCGCTCAAGGCCCACTTGAAGCAGCCTCTGCTGGTGATCTGGGATGGCCTGAAGGCGCATCGCAGTCGTTTGGTGCGCGAGTACCTGGACAGCTTGAAAGGACACATCCAGATCGCGTTCCTGCCGCCGTATGCGCCGGACATGAACCCGGTCGAATACCTGTGGGCTTGGTTGAAGCGCCACGCGCTGGCCAACTACTGCCCCAATGACCTTAGCGAACTGCACGCGAGCGCCCGCAACAAGCTTAAGAGCGCTCAAAAGCGACCTTCGATTATTGCCGCTTGTTGGATGCAGGCTACGCTGTGGTGATGTCATGAATTATGGAAGTCTCAATAAGCTCCTTTTTCACATCATTTTCCGGAAGACGATATGAGTTTTTTGGCAATCCCATGCCGGGCAAGTCATGCAGAGATCGATCAGCACAATGCGGCGCTCGATTCGAGCACCCAGCGCGATTTGAAGTCGCCGTTAGCGGGACGCGTGGCCGGTGCGCTCGACGATTTAGGCAATACCATAAGCGCCGTGCGTGGACTTGCCGGAGTCGCCTGCGCTAATCAAGCAGCCGAACGAATGGCCCGGTTTCCAGTCAAGTGAGGGAGACCGTTCAAAAGTTGGGGATGTGCACTCTGCATCATTCTGTCCGCACGTCACAAATACGCCCGTGCCAAATCGATTCTTAAGATGCGTGGCTAGCCAGCCGACGAAGCTCGTCGAAATCACGCCGCGGTGCGACGTGGCAGGTGTAGCGCCTGCGCGCACCGAAAGGCCTGCCAAGTGCCAACGGCATCGATCATTCCGCCCCGCCGGCTTCGACTGCCGTGAGCCGCAAGATAGCTGTCAACGTGAAACCCGAACCCGGTGCCGTGCGAATCTCAATTTCACCGCCGAGCCGTGCGGCACGCTCGCGCAGCCCAAGCAGACCGAGCGAATGCCGCCGGCCCGGGCGCGTATCACGCGCCGTCCCATGTCCATTGTCAGCGATTCGAACGATGCAGTTCGGCTCGTCGCGCACGATGTCGAGTTTGACTTCGGTTGCGCTAGCATGGCGCGCCACGTTCGTCAGGGCCTCTTGGACGATGCGAAAGACTTCAATTCCACTGCCCTGATTGAAGGTGAGCGTGTCGTCGATGCGGCTGATCACCTGCACGTTGCAACGCGCTGAAAATTCGCTGATCAGCCACTCGACGGCCGGAATCGGGCCGAGATCGTCCAGCATGGGGGGACGCAGGTCAGCGGCGATGCGCCGCACCGATTCGATCGACTGATCGATCAACGCATTGAGGCCGCTCAGACCGCTCCCGGATGGGGGCGGCACAGGGCGTTGCAGATTGTGTTCCACGAGTGCCACCGCCATCTTCAGTGCCGTGAGCTGCTGGCCGAGATCGTCGTGGAGTTCGCGTGCGAAGCGAGCCTTTTCCTCCTCCCTAACGTCTTGGATATGCCCGGACAGGCGCCGGTAGCTGAGCTCCGAGCGGCGCAGCGCCTGCTCGGCGGCCTCGCGATGGCGAAGCTCCTCTTCCTCGGCGAGCGCCCGCCGCACCGCAGGACCCAGGCGCGCGAGCCGATCCTTCAGCACGTAGTCGCGCGCACCCGCCTTGATCAGCTCCACCGCCTCGTCGTCGCCCAATGCTCCGGTCACCATCACCACCGGCACGGTGCGGTCGTACTGCCGAGCGATGTCAAGGGCCGCCCGCCCGTTGAGATCCGGAAGGTTGTAGTCAGACAGCACGATGTCGGGGCGAAACGTCCGCAGCTTGCTAATAAAGTCGTTTTTCGTCTCGGCACGGGTTGCGACGAACTCAATCCTCGCCTTGGTTAGCGCGAGACAAATCAGCTCCGCCTGCTCGGGCTCGTCCTCGAGGAGCAGTATCCGAAGTTCCCGGCTCAAGTCCGTTGTCTCGTCGTGGTTCATGTTCGTGAGTTGACGGAAGTCGCTTGTCATACGCAGCTCGAACCTGTCGACACTCCCACGAAGCCGTCACGCGATCGTGGGTGGCCGCTGGTTGAGCACTAGCCAATATATCCCCAACTGCCGCACCGCTTCGGCGAACTGCGTGAAGTCGACCGGCTTGACGATGTAGCTGTTGGCACCCAATTCATAGCCGCCTAGCACGTCCCGGTCCTCCTTCGAGGATGTCAGGATGACCACCGGGACGTGGCTAGTCCGTTCATCGGCTCGAATCGCGCGCAAGACATCGAGCCCGTCGATCTTGGGAAGTTTCAGGTCCAGGAGGACGACCTGCGGAACCTCTCCGGCGTCGCGGCCGGCATAGTCGCCTCGCATGAAGAGATAGTCGAGCGCAGCCGCTCCGTCGTGTGCCACGACCACTTTGTTCGCGATGTGGCTCATCCTGAGAGCACGCATGGTCAACTCTTCGTCGCTCGAGTTGTCCTCGACCAACATGATCACGTGCTGTTCGTTCATGTTCCAGGGTCCCTCTCGTTCAGTGTGAAGTAGAAGGCAGCCCCGCGTGCCACTTCACCTTCAGCCCAAATGCGTCCGCCGTGGCGCCGCACGATTCTTTGGACCGTGGCTAGGCCGATGCCCGTCCCTTCGAACTCATCTGCCGGGTGCAGTCTCTGGAACACGCCGAAGAGCTTGGACACGTAGGCCATGTCGAAACCGGCGCCGTTGTCACGGACACAGAATACCGATTGCCCGTCTTGTCGCGTCGACGCGAACTGGATGCGGGCACTGGGTTGTTTGGACGTGAACTTCCACGCGTTGCCAAGCAGGTTGTCGAGCGCGACGCCAAGGAGACGGCCATCACCCATGGCGATCAATCCGTCTTCAATGAAGAACTCTACGCTGCGCTCAGATTGCGAGACCTTCAGCCTTTCGACGACAGCATGAGCGAGGCCGCTCAGGTCGACTCGTTCGCGCTGCAGGTCACTGCGCGAGATGCGGGCCAGCTTAAGTAGGCTTTCGATGAGCTGCGCCATATGCTGCGCCGATTCGCGCACGAGTCGCAGGTAACGTTGCCCCTCATCGTCAATCTTCGCGGAGTAGTCCTCCAGGAGCGCCTGGCTGAAGCCGTCGATGCCGCGCAGGGGTGCGCGTAGATCGTGCGCCACCGAGTAACTGAACGCCTCGAGCTCGCGGTTGGCGGCATCGGTGGCCTCCTTGGCGCGTGCGACGGCCTGTTCTGCGCGCTTGCGATCGGAAATGTCCCTCGCCACCTTCGAAGCCCCGATGACATTCCCGCGTGAGTCATGAATAGGCGAGATCGTCACGGAAACATCGATATCTCGTCCATCCTTGCAGCGGCGCACCGTCTCAAAGGGTTCAACGCGCTCTCCTTGCTTGAGGCGCTCGATGATGGCCGGTTCTTCTCCCTGCCGGCCGGGGGGCAGGAGCATTGATATCGGCTTGCCGATGACCTCCTCGGATGCAAAGCCAAAGATGCGTTGAGCACCGGAGTTCCAGCTGCGGATCGTGCCGTCCAAGCTCTTGCCGATGATCGCGTCATCGGAGGAATCAACGATGGCGGCCAGCTGCGCCCGAAGCTCGTCAGCCTTCTTCCGGTCCGACACGTCACGAATGGTGCCCGAAACGAGGATTTCTCCCTCGCTCTCCAGAGGGCTCAGGCTAACCTCCGCGGGGAACTCGCTGCCGTCTCGGCGGCGCGCCCACAGCTCCAAAGCCGAGCCCATGGGGCGGGCCTTGGGATCGCCGAAATAGTGCGCCCTGTGGCCGGGATGGCCTTCGCGAAAGCGCTCGGGGACAAGCACTTCGACCGGTTGTCCGATGAGCTCGCTGCGCTGGTAGTCGAAGAGCCTTTCAGTCTGGGCGTTGACGAGCAGGATCCGCCCCTCCTTGTCGACGATGACCGTAGCGTCAGGCGCCGACTCGAGGAGGCCACGGAACTTCTGCTCCGCCTTCGTGCGCTCGGTGATGTCGCGGATTGCACTCGAGACGATGATGCCCTCGTGGGTCGCGATGGGGCTCAGGCTGATCTCGATCGGAAACTCCCTACCGTCTTTGCGGACGCCGAACAGCTCGAGCCCGGAGCCCATCGCGCGCACTCTCGGGTCCGCGAAGAAACCCGTCCGGTGCGCCGGGTGCTTCCTGCGAAACCGCTCCGGCATCAGCATCTCGACCCATTGGCCTATCAGCTCGCTGCGGTCGTAGCAGAAGAGCTTTTCGGTCTGGGCGTTGACGAGCAGGATCCGCCCCTCCTTGTCGACGATGACCATCGCGTCAGGCGCCGACTCGAGGAGGCTTCGAAACTTCTCCTCGGCCTTTTTCCGCTCGCTACTGTCACGGATGGAGGCCGAAACGAGCGTGCCCTCTTCGGTCTCGAGAGGGCTCAAGCTGATTTCGATCGGGAACTCGGTGCCGTCCTCACGCAAGCCAAAGAGCTCGAGCCCCGAGCCCATCGATCGAACCTTCGGCTCGCCGAAGAAGTTCGCTCGGTGCCGAGGATGGTTGAGGCGGAAGCGCTCGGGGATTAATTTCTCGACCTGCTGTCCGAGCAGCACCTGGCGAGAGTAGCCGAACAGCTTCTCGGTCTGAGCGTTGACGAGCACGATGTTGCCGTACCTGTTGACGATCACGACCGCGTCGGGTGCCGACTCGAGCAGCCCGCGGAACTTGTCCTCCGCCCGCTTGCGCTCGGTAATGTCGCGAATCGCACTGGCAACAAGCAGTCCCTCCTCTGTTTCGAGCGGACTCAGGCTGATCTCGATCGGGAACTCCGTGCCATCTTTGCGCAGGCCATAGAGCTCCAAGCCAGAACCCATGGAGCGGACCCGCGGCTGCGCGAAGTAGCCGCGACGGTGCGCCGGATGCGCACCGCGAAAGCGCTCGGGAACAAGCACCTCCACTTGCCGGCCGACGAGCTCGGCCCGCGGATAGCCGAACAGCTTCTCGGTTTGCGAGTTGACCAGCACGATGTCGCCGTCGCGGTTGACGATCACTGCAGCGTCCGGGGCGGCCTCCAGGAAGCCGCGGAACTTCGCTTCGACCTTCCTGCGCTCGGTGACGTCGCGAATGGCCGCGGTGACAAGAACGCCCTGATCAGTCTCGATCGAGGCGAGGCTAATTTCCGCTGGGAACTCGGTCCCGTCCTTGCGAACGCCTTGCAGATCCACCCCCGCACCCATGGGCCGCGGACGCGGTGCGGCAAAGTAGCCGGCGCGATGCGCCGGGTGCTTGTCCCGGTGGCGGGACGGAACCAGAACCTCCACCGGCTGCCCCACTAGCTCGGTTCGGTGGTAGCCGAACAGATTCTCCGCCTGCCCGTTGATGAGTAGGATTAGGCCGTCCTGACCGACGATGACCATCGCGTCGGGTGCGGCTTCGAGGAACGCAGGAACGTTCGCCTCGACAGCTCGCTGCAGGCCGATAGGCATGCTTGGCTGCACTATCGTCTTGTCCATGCGCCCCCCTTTTTTCACCCGCAGCTGCTATGCAATACGAATGGTGCCCGGTGTATCCATGTCGTCCTTCCTGTCACTGCTCCGCGCAGCACAATATTCATACTATTAAAAAAACGGTCGAGTGCCTAATTTCTGTCGAGGGCGAGCAGCGGGTGCGCGATCGCAGCAGATCCCGCAACGGGTTCACTCTAGAGTTCCCGGAGCGCGACTATGGTCGCCCGGTCACGCTCGACGATGTCGTCCGTTATCTGCTCGCTGGCAGCTACCGCGAACAGCGCGCGTCACTGAACCTGTTGAAGTACCTGGCCAACGACCTGCGTATCAGCATCGTGGCGGTGGGCACCGACGATGCACCGGTGGCACTGCAGACCGATTCGCAGATAAGCAGCCGCTTCACGCCGTTGGCGCTGCCGCGCTGGAGCGAATGTGACGAGTTTCAGGCGCTGCTTGGCGCCTTCGAACAAGTGTTGCCACTGCGGCACAGTTCTGACTTGCAGCAGCGCCCCTTCGTACAACTGCTGGTCGCTGCCAGCGACGGCCTGCTGGGCGATGTCCCGCGCATTCTCAACACGGCTGCCGAGCGGGCGATCCTGGACGATAGCGAGCGGATCACCCTGCTCCACCTGCAGCAGGCTTGCGATGCGCGAACCTGAGCGAGCGTGGCCATTGTGCCCTCCATCGAACTCGACCCGGGCCTGAACTGTCAGAGGTGGCTGACGATAGCACCCACTCGAAACGATGCGCGCGTGCTGATCGACTCGACCATCGTGCGTATGAAGCCGGACGTCCTCGGCGAATGATCATCGTCGAGGGAAAGGTTGCCGATATTTCGTGCGCGCACGAATTGGTCGAGCATCTGCGTGCAGGCGCGGTGATCGCCGACAAAGGCTACGACTCGGATGCCTTCGCAAACACTATTCGTGCTGCACATGCCAAGGTTGTCATCCCGCCACGGTCGAATCGAAAGACCAAGCGTCGGTACAGCTGCGTGCTGTACCGAACCCGAAACATCGTCGAACGTTTCTTCAATCGCACCAAACATTTTCGTCGCGTCTCCACTCGATACGACAAACTCGCGGGCAATTATCTCGCCTTCGCCAAGCACGACAAAGATTCGCCACGGCAGCTGGTCAATTTGGAAAAGCCTCTATCGTTGCGCGATCGATTGGATCGGAGAAATCAGACGTGCTCAAACCGATTGGGCCGGGCGCAGGCAGCAAAGAATTGGCGCGAAAAATCGCACACTCGACGCAAGAACATGCTCTCGACAATACCTCTTCGCCCGTGTGGCCCGCTTCGGGTTTCCAGCTCGCGGCGCTGCGGCTGAGCGCAGGCAGTATCAGCGCACAAAGCGAATGGGGTTCATCCGATGCCCAGACGCCCCAAGCGCCGTTGCCGCCGCCGACAACGCAGACTGTGCGGACCGACTTGTCTACATCAAGCGCCGCGTTGCGCGGTGAACCGCGGCCACCGCCGCGTCTTTCGGAACTAACCTGGCTCTGCGATGACCGTCACGGGCGTTGGCCAGCTGCCTTTTACGCGGACGCGAACGGTCAGACGCTGCGTGTCATCAAGGCGCGGGGGCGCATATGCGACATGTTGGTCATTGGGGGCGGGCTGTACTCAGAACTGGGCGCCGTCGTCCCCGGATACCAGCATGTTGTCGACGATCGCAGCGAAAGCGCCGGCAGCAACAATGGCGACGGCTACGTCGCGTCGCCCTGGAAGGGCAATCTCGAGACCGATTTCGAGCAGCTCGAACGCTTCAGCCAATCGGTCGTCGACGATGTTTTCGAGTTTTTTGTGGCTGATAGGTGGATCGGCAACGAGCATGTGGCGTCGACCATTGCGCTCGATCCTCAAAGCAAAGACACGGTCCGCGACCTCGAGGCGAGCGAGGGTCTGCTGCTTTACGATGCGCTGGGCAGACTAAAGCCCGCATCCGCGGGCAGGAAGCTAAGACTCGCCCCTCCATTGACCGAGGTAAACGAGTTCAAGATTTTTGAAAGCATGCCAAACTGGCTTGTAATGGATGGCATCATCGCCATTGGACGTTTCAGCGATCGTCGGATTCGCGAGATCGTGAGGGCCGGCGCGTACCACGATGCTTCGCGCGCGGAGCCGATCGCCAAGTGGCTGATCAGGCGCAAGCGGACGCTGCTCCAGCCGTTTCGCCGTCAAGTGGGCGCCAACGCCGGGCATCCGCCGCTGCGCCCCGGCATCCGTCCCAACGATCCGTTCCTGCAATATCTTCGGCAGAAAACGCTTTCGGGACGGGCCACCCTCGAACTGGCAAGCGCGATGTGGCCGGGCGTCTTTTTCTCCGGCGGCGGACAGCTGAGCGGCGGCGTGCTCGAATACCGGCCTCCACATGTGCATTCTCAAAACGAATTCGGCCAGCGGATCGAACGCCCCCTCTTGCGCGTCACGCGAGACATCAATTTCGCCGTGATCGACGCGATATTTCGGCGATACCAACAACTCGGCAGCGGGTGGGCAAAATTGCCGTCGGGCGCGACTGCATACGGCCTCAACGAAGCGGGCATGATCCTCGCGGGAGACCCGCAACTGCCACCCGGCAACGTAGCCGTGTTCCCAGCGCGAAAGGAGGATCTCGACCTGTTTGTGACGCGCAAGTCGTTTCTCGGTGAATGGGAAACGTCGCACGCATTGGAACCCCCATTGGTGGTCGACGTAAGGCCGCGAGACCTGCGCCCAAGTCTCTACACGCTTCCCACGAGCGTCAATCCCGGGGACCCCGAATTTCGCGGCTTCGGTGCGCTCGGCGGCGTATCGGACGAGACATTGGTCTTCACAATGAGCGACCCGCCGCTTGCGCGAATCAAACCGCCCGTACCGCCTCCCGTCTCGAAGCTGCTCCACCCCGCGCCGAATTTTCGGGAAATCGACCTCGGCAAAATCGACAAGCAGCATCCATACGTGGCCGAAGGCGCATCCTCGCATCTGGCAGCGAGCGTCCTGCTCGAGGAGGATCAGCGTATCTGGCTGATCGAAGAGGACGACGGCAAGGGAGGCACCACACTGCGCCTGCCCAAACAGACCGTCGCCGCTTCGTCGTTGAGGTCGGAAGCGGCAGCACAGGCCGTGAGAGAAACGCTGGGATTCGAAGGGCCGATAGTCGCCTATATTGGCGATTTCGACGACTCGCTCAGCAATAAACGAACGCGCTATTTCATCCAACGACGCCAAGATTGCTCACAGGACTTCCTGACTCGATCATTGTCGCCAGCGCGACTCGTCCCTCTATGCGAAGCTGCCTCGACGGTGCATGACCCGGAAGATAAAAAGGCTCTGTCGAACCTGCATGCGCAGTTGAATCCGCCAACGGCATTCGAGGAGCTCCTGGCCGATGTGCAGAGTCGAGGGTTGGTCGGCAAAGCCGCCGTCGAGGCACTGGAAAAGCGTGGCATGAACGACGCCGACGTTCAATCTCTGCTAGCGCTGGGACAATACCAGGCGAAGATGAAGATCGCACAATCGCCCGTTGTCTTCGAAGATAGCGTCGATGTTGACGGACAGCCGATGCACTATGTTGGCCGTTACACGCCACTTTACGTGGGTATGCCCGGCAAGCCCAAGACACAGTTGTGCATGCTCGAATTCGAGCGAAAGGATGCCGGCCCCGATGAACCGACGATCGTCATTCAGGGAGGCGGCCCCGGGGGCAGCCCGGCATGGTTCATCGGCGCGGGTGTAGGACCCATCAGGATCGATGGCATGCAACGGATGGTCCCGAACGCGCATTCTTTGCTACGCGGCGCGCGTATACTTTTCGTCGAGTCGCCGGCTACTGGATACAGCTTTTCCGGCGGCGACGAAAAGGAATACTTCGACCTCGAAGCCGATGCGGAGATCACCGCGCTTGGTCTTCTGCAATACAGAAAACTCAATCATGATCGTCTGGCGCATAGTGCCTGGTTCATCGCGGAGGCATCTTATGGCGTTCATCGTGGCGTTCGCATCGCCAATCGATTCGAGGACGAGAACGTCCGGCTAGGCGGACTCATCTTCGTTTCGGGGGCATTTAGCTTCGGGCTACGCGACTTCGAGCGGGAATCGATCGTCCCCTATGCGCTCGTATTGCGATCATACGCGGCCACAGCGGTGCATCACGGCGTCGTTCCCCGCCCGACTGACGAACGAGCGTTCTTGAAAGAAGTCGACGATTTTGCCAGGACCGAATATGTGACGGCGCTGATGGGCCGCACCGATCCGAATTCGAAGGCGTTCGATCAGATGGCCAAGAAGCTCTCCCAATACATCGGACTGCCAGCCGAGTACTTTATAGATAAGAAATCACTGCAGGTGGAGCCACTCGAGTTCTGCTCGTCTCTGATTCCTGGCCAGCCGATAGCGATCCTCGACGGACGAGACAAGGTGGACGCGCTGCCGACGACCCCCAAAGCCGACCCGTTCGCCTACGTTCTGGAGGGCGCGGCACGCATCTATGGGCAACTGATCAGCAAGTATCTGCGCGACAAGGGATATGTACCACTGGATCGCCCTCGATCGGAATATGTCGTCCTCAAGCCGCTGGCCCCACAGTGGGACTGGCGCCCTTATCAGAACAAGTTCGCGCGCGTGCAAGCGCATCTGGTCAAGGCAATGGAAAGAAACCAGCACTTGAGGCTGCTGACTTTCGCAGGCACCCACGACGTGAGAAGCCCGGTATCCGTGCACGAGTTCGGCATCAATCACTTGCCGCCCGAGGCGGCCGCACGCGTCGAATTGCACGAAATGGAAGGGGGCCATATGTTTTATCGCGATTTACCCACGCTCGAGCGCTTCGTCGACATCGTGCTCGAGTTCGTCTCGCGCCAAATACGGACGATGCATGACGATTGAGAAAGTGGGCGGCTGTCGCGCAACGCGTGCAGGACCAGGTCATGTTCACCAGACCGGTCAGCGGAAGCGACATTTGGGTTCGCTGTCCAAAGAGAACGGACGGCAATCTATGATGAACCGCCCCTTTCGCCTCGTCGACTCCATGAAATGGCAGAATTCCACGCGTCTATATGCAATCGGTATGCGCGCGTCATGCAACGCTGCTAGGGAAACACTGATTTATGTGTTCGCCGCGAGCGCTTGCGACGAATCAGTTTGCAAGCGTCAGAACGGCGAACGAATTTTGTTGTGATCGGGGTGAGTTTTGCTCGAATACAGGCCAACTGCTCGCGTTTTTCATGCACATGACGGACTTTCCCCATGTATCGAGCGCAGCCGGTTCTTCGCGATCACCAAGTTGGCCAAGGCGAAGAGACTAAGCAGTTGCGCCGTGTTCTTGGCTAGACCTCTGTAGCGGACCTTGCGATGGCGGAACAGATTTTTGACGATATGAAACGGATGCTCGACCCGTGCGCGAATCTGCGCCTTGGTACGCTCGACCTGGATCAGCAGGTCCTTGAGCGCACCGTCTCGCATTGCCTTGATCTTCCCACGCTTGATAGCCACGCGCCATTGCACCGGGTTGGCGTGCATCTCGTCGCGTTTTTCAACGCCGGTGTAGCCGGCATCGCCGAACGCCTCCTGTTCGTGCCCGTGCAACAAAGCATGGGCTTGCGATACGTCCGATACGTTGGCCGATGTACCCACCAGGCTATGCACCAGGCCCGAGTCGGCATCAACGCCGATGTGCGCCTTCATGCCGAAGTGCCATTCGTTGCCCTTCTTCGTTTGATGCATCTCGGGATCGCGGCTGTTCTCGGCGTTCTTGGTCGACGGTGGTGCTTCGATAATCCTCGCATCGACCAAGGTGCCTTCCTTCATCAGCAACCCGCGTTCGCACAGCGAAATGCCGATCTCGTCGAACAGTTTGCGAGTCAAATTGTGTTCGACCAGCAGGCGGCGGAACTTCAACAAGGTGGTTGCATCCGGCACGTCCTCGACCGCCAGATCGATGCCGGCAAACGCACGCATTGCGATGCTGTCGTACAGCGCGTCTTCCAACCCTTCGTCCGACAGCCCGTACCACTGTTGCAGGAAGTAGATCCGCAGCATACGTTCCAAGCCAATCGGCGGTCGGCCTCGCTTGCCCTTCGGATAGTACGGCTCGATGGCCGACAGCAAACGTGGCCACGGAACAAGCTTCTCCATCTCCGCCAGAAAGCGTTGCCGCTTGGTTATGCGCTTCGCGCCTTTGCTTTCCGCTTCTGCAAAACCGATCTGCCGCTTCATCGTCCTGGGATCCCTTCCGTGAGCCTCTTTCTACAACGTCCTCGGCTACCTTTGCGATGACCGCCGAGCCTCATAAATCAGTGTTTCCCTAATGCAGCCACTCCACTCCCTAACCTTCATTGCCATGTCCCCTGGTTTTGCGATTCGATCGTGGGAGAGTCTACGTACGCTTTGCCGACATCGATACTGTTAACTGTGACAGATTCATTACGATAAAACGGCTAACTCATCTCAAAAATAAATTAGTTAGGAATCCTATTCTTTTAGGACAAAGTCCGGCGTCTCCGCCATCAATCTCTCGAGATTTGGGCGGCGTTACTCGCCGCGGCAGCGTCGATGCGGTGCTGGGTTTCGCAGCGTGGCCATCGCATCGCCCTAAGGCGCGCGCTCTACAACTCCCACGCGTTCGAATATCTATTCGCATCCTTCCTATTTCTGACATTCCTGCCAGTTTCACCGCAGCACGGGTGACGCTACATTGCGCCCATACCGTTTTCCGCCCAATCAGCCATGAACTTCGCACTCACCGATCGACAGCAAGCACTCGCGTGTGAATATCGCGACATCGGCCAACACCACGCCCGCCAACATCCATGCGATGGCTTCGACTGGAACGCATGGCGCGCCCTCTCTGATTCCGGCCTCTGGCGGCTGCCGGTGCCTCGCGAACACGGCGGCGAAGGCGGTACTTGGCTCGACTTCGCCGCGGCATTCGAAGCACTCACCGGCAGCATGCGCTCGGTCGGCTTCGGTATGGCCGTCGCCAACCAAGCCACCTTGATTCACGCACTGCTTTCATACGGCAGCCCGGAACAACAAGCAACGCTATTACAACGCCTGATGGCGGGCGATGCTGGCGCCACCGCTATCTCCGAGCGCGGCACCGGCACCGAAATCCGTGCGTTGCAAACGCTGCTTGTCGATGACATCGACGCCGCACCGACCTACCGCCTCAACGGCCACAAGTACAACATCAGCCTCGCACCACACGCCTCGATCCTGCTCGTCGCCGCGCGCTATAACAACGCCGACAACCCCAGCGCCCGCAGCGCAACGGCGCTCGTGCTCGTCGACTCAGACGCACCGGGCATCACGCGCAGCGTGTCGCAAAGCACGCTCGGTGTGCGTGACTTGCCCATCGGCGACATCGAGTTCAATGCGGTCCCTATTGCGCGCTGCAGCTTGCTCGGCGCACCACGTGACGGCATGAAGTCGCTGATGCAAATCGCCTCGATGAATCGCGCCTACTTCGCACTCCTAAGTGCTTCGGTGATCCATCCGTTTCTCGCCGATGCGCTTGCGTATGCCAGAACACGCACGGTTCTTGATGTTCCGCTCGATACCCACCAGCACGTACAGCGTCGCCTGGTCGACATCCGCCTCAGAGCCGAGCGCTCGCGCTGCACAGCCTGGGCCGCACTCGGTCAGCTGCTCGACCACGACCCGCAAGCGCTCGAAAGCTGCTCGATCGCGAAACTGTCGGCAGCTCGCGACCTGACCGAATCGGCGCTCGACCTGCTCGCGTTGCACGGCTCCGATGGCTATCGAACCGGAGCAACCTCCGCGTTCGTAACCGATGCACTCGCGATGATTTCAGCAGGCGGCACCGAAGAAATGCATCGGCGCAATATCTTCGCGCAGATGCGACGCTGCGCCGAAACACGCATCGATGCCGATGCGATCCCCGAAACGGTGCCGGCCTGACAACGATCGCGCTCGCACATTCCTACCTGTCGCTCATTCGAAGGAGTCCATCTTGTCAATTTCACCCGGCCTCAAGGCACATGCCTCATACCGCGTCGATACGCTTTCCCTAGCCGATCAATGGGGCGGCGAAGCTCACGCGCTCGCGAGCCCCATCATGATCATCTTCATCGAGCAAACCTGCATGAAGGCAACCGATCATCTGCTCGACCCTAATCTGATGACGGTCGGCTACTACTTCGAGATCAAGCATTTGCAGCCGACGCCGCCCGAATGGGAGGTCACCGTCGATGCCGAACTCATCCGCGTCGACGACAAGATGATGACCTACCAAGTTAGCGTACGCGACGCCGCGGGTGTTGTCGGCACAGGATTACATACGCGCTGCGCAGTGGAACGTGACGGCTTTCATGAGCGCCTCGCCGAACGGCGCGGTGCCATGGTGTCGTAACTAGAACGCACACAACGACATCTCGCGAGACGACCCCCATGCTGCCCCCGTTGCTACAATCACTGCGCGTCCCAGTCATCGCCGCGCCGATGCTAATCGCAAGCTATCCGGAACTTGTGCTCGCGCAGTGCAAAGCCGGCATCGTCGGCACGTTTCCCGCCCTCAACGCACGCCCGCCCGAGCAGCTCGACGATTGGCTCGCGCAACTCGACGAGGCGCTGGCCGCGCATCGCGCCGCACATGCGAACGCATGTATCGGACCGTACGCGGTCAACCAGATCTGCCATCAATCGAATACGCGGCTCAAAGCGGACCTGCGCGTATGCATGGACCGGCACGTGCCGCTTTTGATCACGAGCCTGCGTGCACCGCCTCGTGAAGTGGTCGACGAGGTGCATCGATACGGCGGCATCATCCTGCACGACGTCACCACCATCCGTCATGCGCAAAAGGCGCTCGAAGCAGGCGTCGACGGACTCATCCTCGTCGCGGCCGGCGCGGGAGGACATGCGGGCGCGCTTTCGCCATTCGCGCTTGTTAGCGAGATACGCCGCATGCATGACGGGCCACTCGTGTTGTCGGGCGCCATTGCAAACGGCCACGCGGTCGCGGCAGCGCTCGCCATGGGCGCCGATGCGGCTTATATTGGCACGCGCTTTCTCGCCTCACATGAAGCGAATGTCTCCGAGCGCTACAAACGCACGATCGTCGAAGCACGAGCCGCCGATATTGTTTATACCGATGCCTTCTCCGGCGTGCACGGCAACTATCTGCGACAAAGCATCGAAGCCGCTGGCTTCGACCTGCGCAACCTGCCGCGTCCCGCCGATGCCGCCATCGACTTCTCGTCCGACGCTGGAGCAAAACAGTGGCGCGATATCTGGGGAGCAGGACAAGGTGTCGGCACAATCGACGCTGTCATGACAACGGCCGCTATCGTCGAACAACTCGAACGCGAATTTCACGAAGCATGTCGGCGCACGCAACATATGTCGATGCCGCGGGCGGTACAAAACAAACCGCACACTGTGCCAATAGCTGCCCGCGCCGATTTGCCGAGCCCCGTTGCGTTCCTCGGCCCGGGCGGGAGTTACACCGAAGAAGCGCTGCGCACGCGTATCGGCACAGAACAAGTCGCGCTCGCCTGCGAAAGCATCGATGCTGTGTTCGCTGCGCTAACCGATGGACGTGCGCAGGCTGCGGTCGTCCCGATCGAAAATTCGAGCGAGGGCGCAGTCGTGCGCACGCTCGATCTACTTGCGCAAACGCGCGTGCCGATTTCCGGCGAAATCGTGATGCCGATCTCGCATTGTCTGCTTGCGCCATCGACTGAAATCGCGGAAATCGACACCGTCATCGCGCACCCACAGGCGCTCGCGCAATGCCGGCGCTGGCTACAACAACATCTGGCGCACGCTCGGCTCGAACCCGCCCCAAGCAACTCGGCAGCGGTGCGGACCGTCGCCCGGTCGCGCCGCTGTGCCGCCATCGCCGGGGAACGAACAGCCAAGCTTTATGGACTCTCCATCGCAGCACGTGCAATCCAAGACCACGCGGATAACCGAACACGCTTTCTCGTGCTCGGAGGCGTTGCACCGGCGCCCACCGGCCACGATCGCACCAGCGTCGTTGTGCGCCTGGCGCACTCGGTCGGCGCACTGGCATCGGTGTTCGACGCAATCGCACGATGTGGTGTCTCGGTGCTTTGGCTCGAACCCCGGCCATTGCAGAGCGAGGGTTGGGCGTACTGGTTTTTTGTCGATGTCGCAGGCCATCGCGACGACCCGAAGGTAGCTTCCGCGCTCGATGCACTAGCGGCAGTCACTGAAGAACTGCACGTGCTGGGTGCCTATGCGCGCAGCGACGCGAGCGAATCGATTTGCGTATCCCCGCAAGAAAAGGAGGCAGTGCCATGCTGATGTGCTACCGAACGCAACGGCGCGTGCGCGCTATTCGCCAAGGTTTCGATGACCGCTTGTTGGTCTTTATCGGTCTGGATGAACCAGACATCGTGATAGCCGACGCTTCCAATCAGATGAACAAGTGGCGCTGCGCCTATGAGGACGAACTCGAACTTCTTGCATTCATGCGGCTCGCGCAAACCGATGCGATTTCCTTCCACCCGTCTCGCCAGCGCGCCGTTGCGCGTTATCTACGCGCACAAGGTGTACCGGTTGCCGTGGGTATCGACGAAACGAATTCGCTCCATGCTAAAGCGAACTGGCAATGCGACGATGACAAACACGCGTCGCTGGCCATTGCAGCATCGGCATGCGCCGATCTTGCGCTGACAAACGCGTCAAACAGCGATGACTGTGCTGTCCGAACCCCTTTCGTAATCGGCTGCGGTGCGATGGCCGATGCTGCGGCACAAGCGGCACTCGTCGCACAGACAGCTCAGACCATCGAATACGGCGAGGCGCATCCATGTGGACTCGTCATCGATCTCTTTAGCGATAGCGCCGCGACGGCGTCGGGCGACGACCATCCACTGTTGCGCAGGCTCGCCACCGCTGTCCATCAGCGCCGCATCAGTTGTGCGACGCGGCGCTTCGCTTCACTAAGCGGCGCCCTTTGACAAATCAAGAAGCACGCTCGTGCCGGCTGGCACTTCTGCCAGTTGCCGTCGCAACACACGCTGCCTTAAGTTATGTCTAACGATATATCGGGCGAATGTATTCGCAGAGTCATCATGGCGCACACTTTCTCGTGGCTCGCGTTGTTGATTGCGATGTCGCTGATGAGCGGATGCGCAGATTTCGGCCGCGTTCCGCCGGCGCAATCGATGAAGTCCATTGAGCAGTACGACATGGGCGGCCTCATTCGAGGTACGCCGCAAGGGCCCGATATCGCCGAGCAATGGTGGCATGCATTCGCCGACCCGCCGCTCGAGCAGCTGATGACCGACACGCTTGCCGACGCGCCGACGCTGGCTGTCGCGCGCGAACGCGTGAACGCGTCGCTCGCGAGCATTGACGCTGAACGCGCCAATTCGCTTCCTCAACTCAGCATCGGGTTCTCGCTCGAGCCGACACGCTTTTCCGGCAGCTACAAGATTCCAAAACCCGCGGCAGGACATTGGCAAACCGATACGCAACTGCTCGCAAATCTGTCTTGGAACCTCGACGTCGCCGGCCGGATCACCGCATCGGTACGTGCGGCCACCTTTCGCGCAGACGAGCAAAAAGCGCTGGCGCAAGGTGTCAGAGTCGCGCTACAGACCGCGATCGTGACAACCTACTTGCAACTCGCACGCGACACCGAACTGCGTCGCATTGCTGGCGACGCACTTGCGCAACATCGTGCGTTATTGAAACTGACAGACCGGCGCGTGGCAGCCGGCCTCGATATGCGCATGGCTTCGCTACGTGCCGCGGAGCCCATCCCGCTCGCTCAAGCGGCGCTCGCGCGCGATGACGCCGGCATCGTCGCGTTGCGCGACCGGCTCGCGTTGCTCGTTGGGCGCGGGCCCGGCTACAGCGCACAGATCACGCCGACATCGACGTTGCTCGACAAGCAAGCGCTGCGCTTTGCAGCATTGCCCGCCGAGTTGATCGCGCGCCGTGCAGACGTGGCAGCAGCGAAGGCGCGCGTACAAGCCGAGGCTGCGCAGATTGACGTGGCACGTGCAGCGTTTTATCCGAACATCAACCTGCTTGCATTCGCGGGATGGCAAAGCCTCGGACTGCGCGCCTTGCTCCACGGCAACAGCGCATCGCTGGGCGTCGGGCCCGCGTTGACTCTGCCGATCTTCGAAGGGGGTCGCTTACGCGCAAATCTGAAAGGCCAGATCGCCACCTATAACACCGCTGTGGCCGAGTACGACGAATGCGTGGTGCAAGCGCTTGCGCAAGTCAGCGACACGCTTGCTTCAATCGCAGCAGCAATTGCGCAACGAGGCTACGCAGATGATGCGCTCGAACGCGCAAGCCTTGCGTTTTCGATCGAAACACGGCGCTACGAGAAGGGACTTGCCGGCTATCTCGACGTGCTGCTCGCACAGCAGCGCCTGACGGCCGCTCGCGCAGCATCTGTCGAAGCGCGAGCGTCATCGCTGATTGCTCAGGTGCAACTGATCGGCGCGCTCGGCGGTGCGCCTCCGATCCAATCGGAAGAAATAAAATGAGCGAGCCCTCCGATCCGCAAGCCGCGGCCGCGCTTTCCGTACACCGTCGCCACTATTTGCGCCGCTTCGGTGCGGTGCTCGCATTGCTCGCACTCGCAAGCGTCATTTGGTGGTGGGCCGGCGCGCGCAGCATCGAGCAAACTGACGACGCCTATGTGGCAGGTGAAGTCGTGCAGGTCTCGCCGCGTGTGGCGGGCATAGCCATTTCAGTGCTCGCGCAAAACACCGATTGGGTGGAAACTGGCACGCCGCTTGTCGAAATCGATAACACCGATGCGCACGTGGCGCTCGACGCTGCACTTGACGAATTGGCACATGCGGTGCGCAACTATCGTTCGGCCAGCGCCGACGCCGCACGTGAGCATGCACAGATCGTCATGCGCGAATCCGATCTCGCGCGCAGCGAAGACGATCTGCAGCGTCGCCTCGAACTAGCCGCCGACGGCGGGGTGGCGCGCGAGGATCTGCGTCATGCACGCAACGCGATGACATCGGCACAGGCAGCGCTCGACGCTCAACGCGCCGCTTATCGCGCGAGCCTCGCTCATGTGGATGGCACCACCATCGCAACGAACCCGCTCGTCAAAGCCGCAGCAGCGCAAGTTCGCAACGCAGCGCTCGCGCTGGCCCGCACTGAAGTGCGAGCGCCGATTGCCGGGCGCGTGACGCGTCGGCTCGTGCAAGTTGGTCAGCACGTCGCGCCAGGTGTTCCCGTGATGGAGATCGTGCCGCTCGATCGCGTGTGGGTCGACGCAAACTTCAAAGAATCGCAATTGCGGTACATACACGCCGGGTTGCCGGTCGAACTGCATGCCGACCTATACGGCAGCGACATCGTTTATCACGGCACCGTCGAGGGTTTTGAAGCGGGTACGGGCGCGGCCTTCGCGGCCATGCCCGCTCAAAACGCAACCGGCAATTGGATCAAGGTCGTGCAGCGCGTGCCTGTGCGTATCGCGCTCGATGCGAACGAATTGCATGTGCATCCGCTGCTGATCGGCTTGTCGATGTCCGCGGCCGTCCATGTCAATACAGGCTCGCAGCGTGGCGACGCTATGGCCAATACGATGAATACCGCTGCGGGCACGTCGACATCAGTCCGGCCGCGTCGCGTGCCGGAAACGACGCGCGTGTATGCCTATGAGCGCGATGCCGGCGAAGCACTGATCGCGCAAACCATCCGCGCCAACGGCGCAGGCGCCGGCGAAAAGAAAAAGGCCACGCCGTGACCACGTTCGGCAAACCTAAACTGCCGCTTGAGCCGTTGCACGGCCGCGCGCTGATTCCGGTTGCCGCTGCGATCAGCATCGCCAACTTCATGCAGACACTCGATCTGACGATCGCAAACGTTGCCGTGCCAACGATCGCCGGCGATCTCGGCGTATCGCCCGACATGGGTACTTGGACCCTCACATCATTCGCCGCACCGCTCGCCATCACGTTGCCGCTCACCGGATGGCTCGCGCAGCGTTTCGGACAGGTCCGGCTCTTTTGCATATCGGTGACGCTTTTCATTGTCATGTCGGTGCTATGCGGCCTCGCGCCGAACTTCGAAATGCTGCTGTGCTTTCGCGCGTTGCAAGGCGCCGCATCGGGCCCGATCACCGCGCTTTCGCAAGCATTACTGATTGCGGTTTTTCCGCCCGTGCGCCGCAACGTGGCCCTCGCAGTCTGGCAAACGACGACGTTCGTTGCGCCTGTGCTCGGGCCGATCTGCGGCGGCTGGATCACCGACAACATCGCCTGGCCTTGGATCTTCTATATCAACGTGCCGACCGGCGCCGCCGTGCTTTTCATCCTCGTGCGCGCGTTGGGCAAGCACGATAATCCAACGCGCAAGACACCGGTTGATGCCGTCGGCCTCGTATTGCTCGCGCTCGCATTCGGCTCGCTGCAATTGACGCTCGACCGAGGTCACAACCTCGATTGGTTCAGTTCCGCGACGATCTGCGCGCTTGCCGTGATCTGCGCAATCAGCTTCGTTGCGCTTGTCATCTGGGAATTGACCGACGAGCATCCGATCGTGGACCTACGCCTTTTTGCGGACCGTAATTTTCTTGCGGGCACCGTTGCGGTCACGGTCGGGTTCGGCCTTTATTACGGCGCACTTGTGCTCGTGCCGTTATGGCTGCAAACGGAGCAAGGCTATACGGCGACGTGGGCCGGTATCGCCACCGCGCCGCTCGGCATCGCGGGCATCGTCATCGCGCCGCTCGTCGGGCGCATTCAACATCGCTTCGACCCACGCTGGTTCGCGACGGCGGCGCTCGTCGGATGGGCGGTTGCATCGTTTTGGCGCATGCAGTTCAACACCGATGTAACGATCGATGATATCGCCTGGAACTCGCTGTTGATGGGCGCGGCCACTGCGCTTTTCATCACGCCACTCGTCTCGCTGTCGATTGCAGGATTGCCTCGCGAGCGTCTACCGGCGGCGTCGGGCTTGCAAAATGCGTTGCGCCGCATCGGGACCAGCGTTGCCACCTCGCTCGCACCGACTTACTTCGAGCGGCGTGCACGCGTACACAGCACCTATCTCGTCGATCGAATCGCACCGCAAGACACAGCGTTTTCCGATTGGATGACGCGCTTGCAGCATGCAGGCCTCGATAGCAACGGCGCCCTTGCTTCGATTGCCCGCGCGCTCGACGCCCAAGCGCACATGCTCGCACTCAACGATTTTTCCGCGAGCTGCGTGATGCTTTTCGCGGTCACGCTTGTCGTTGTCTGGTTAGCGCGTTACCGTCGCACGCGTTGATACGCGCCGATCGGGCGTGACGATTCACGCCGCCATGGCCATTGCCATTGCCGGAACGACAGGCAATGCCGGAAGCACCGGCGATGCGTGCGCGGTAAGCGCATCATAGCCAAATACCCAATGTGGATCGGTCGGCCCGCGCATGAACGTGTTGGCCGCCGAGACACCGTGCACTTCGGCAAGCCTCGCGTGGCGCGTAGCTGCAAACATCGCGAACGCCGCGGCAAAATCGTTCGAGCCCAGCAATGCGCGCAGCATGATGACGGCGTCTTCGAGCGCCATCGCCGCGCCTTGCGACATGAACGGCCGCATCGGATGGCATGCGTCGCCGATCAGCGCGACCCGCCCTGTGCCAAACTCGAAATGAGCGGGCCGTTCGAATAGCGCCCACTTCGTTACGCAGACATGCGGCGCATGCGCCAGCATGTGTCGCACGTCAGGATGAAAATCGGCGAAGTGTGCCTGCATCTCGTCGAGATCACCGGGCATCGACGATGCCTGAATGGGCCATTCCGCTTGCGGCATCATCGCCGCAAAATAAAATTCATGTCGCGCCCGATCGAGCCAGTATGAGAGCACAAACCGATCGTGCGCCCACCACTTCGTCAGATCGTCGGGACGCAGAGCGTCCAATAGCGTGCGCGGATAGGATCCGCGAAACGCTACCTGCCCCGAGAAATGAGGACGCTCGAAGCCGCGCAACGCGGTGCGCACGCGCGAGTGCAAGCCATCGGCACCTATCACGATGTCGGCTTCGGCATGCGTGCCGTCAACGAACGCCAGGTTGATCGTCTCGCCGCGCCAGTCGAGCCCGGCAAGACGTTTGCCCCAATGAATGGTGCCGGGCGCGACGGCCGACATCAGCGCGGCATATAAATCGCCGCGCCGCAAAGTGAGAAACGGTGCGCCGAATTGCTGATGCGCTGCTTCGCCGAGCGCCAGCGCATAAAGCACCGCGCCCGTATGTGCGTCGCGGTTCAAAAATGCCGAAGGCTCCTGAGCGCAGGCGAGCACTCGTCGATGCACATCGAGCCGTCGCATCACGCGCATCAGATTCGGGCTCAAGTGAATGCCGGCGCCCACGGGCAGAAACTGCGCGGCCTGCTCGTATACCGCGGTGCGATAGCCGGCTCGCTGCAGCAACGCAGCGAGCGCCGAGCCGCCTATCCCCGCCCCGATGATGGCCACGCGTGCCGCGCCGCCGCTTTTCGTTGACTGCATGCCGTTCATCCTCGGCTCCTTAGTTAGGACTCCGAACATTAAGTGGTGCGACGCGATTCATGCGCCTTCGACGACGATGCCGATCGTTCGTGCGGTTCGATCGCGTATCGCTTTGGCATCCTGATATTCGACGGAGCGATGCCAGGCATGCGCGGCCTCGGCCGAATCGAATTCAATGACGACGACGCGCTTCGGCGCCCACGGCCCTTCGAGATTTTCGGCGGTGCCCCCGCGCACCAAAAACCGTCCGCCGTATTGCTCAACCGTCGGTGCGCCAAGCCGGCGGTACTCCTGATAGCCGTCGTTGTCGTGAATGTCGATATCTAAAATGACGTATGCGCTCATGATGGGTTCTCCTCGTTGATTTCAAGTCCGTCGAATGCGACGCTGCGTGTCGTTCCCGCGGCAAGACGCAAGTGCCGCGCCGCCTGGTATTCAGGCGATGCGTGCCAACGTGCCGCCGCGTCGACGCTGTCGAACGCGATCACGACGATACGCGGCGGATGCCAGTTTCCCTCAAGGCAAATCGCTTCGTCGCTGCGCGCAAGCACGCGCCCGCCGTATTGCTCGATCGTCGGCACGCCAACCGCACGATAAGCCGCGAATGCGGCGGCGTCACGAATGTCGACTTCCACGACTACGTAAGCGCTCATTCAACGCTCCTCGTTGCAGGTACGGCCATTGCCGGAACCGTCAAGCGCAACCCACACGCGCCCGGCCTCGATACGCACCGGGAACACGCGTACCGGCGTTCTCAGTGGTGCGCACATCGGCTCCCCTGTGCGTACGCTAAAGCGACCCTGATGCAGCGGACATTCTATTTCGTCGTCCAGCAAAAATCCGTCCGAAAGACGCGCATCTCCATGCGTGCAGCGGTTTTCGCTCGCGTAAATCACATCGCCTACCGCGTAAAGCGCGAGTTCGTGGCCTTGTACCACCGCGCTGGTGAGCCCTTGTTCGAGTACCGTGTGTGCGTCGAGCACGTCGTGCCAGTGTTCGTTCATAGTGGGCACCTTAAATCGGATAAATAAGCGAGTTTGGAATCATCTCGCTGTCGTAGATGCACAGCCGCGATTCAAGCAGCAAACCGCGCGGCGTCTTGCGGAATCGGTCGAGATAGCGCCCGGTGTTATAGACGTCGCTGATCTGTTCGCACTTGGTGCGCACAACGACGTAATTCGCCTCGGCCTCGATCAGGTCGCCGGTCACGGCATGCACAAGCGGCGGTCCAATGATATGGCGCTGATAGTAGGGGTCGAAAAAAAGTGTGTCTTTGATTCCATAGACTCTGTCTTTAAGCATGCCTTTGCTCTCGAAATCCATCACCGCGAGCGGCAAGCCGCGCGCATGGTTCTCGCGCGGCACGACTTTGTAAATGCAATCTTCTACAAAGAATTCTGGCCATGCGTCCCATGCGCCTGAATCGAGTACCGCCGCGTAGCGCGCGTGAAACGTTAGGAGTGCGAAGTAATCGTCGAGGCAAAGCTGCGCCGGCGCATCGCCGTGCCCGCTCGCGATAGTCAGGGGTATTGTCGTTGACATCGCTCATGCCTCCATGACTTGACGCCAGTATTCATACATGCCGCGCACGAGCGTTTCGCTGACCATGTGATCGGTGCGCTCGTCGACTTGTCGTCCGCCCAGCTCGTTATAGACATGCCCCTCTCGAACCGCGTCGAAGCTCTGTTGCACGCATTCGATGACTTCGCCATCGTCAGCCGAGACAAACCCAGCCGGGCCGAACAGATTCGCCTGACGCAGGCGCCGGCGCGTCATCTCGGCGTCGTCGGTCTCGAAGCCGAAATGCGTCCAGACGTAATCGAACACGCCAGGGCCGATCGGGCGAATGCGCCGCGTCGATAGCGCATTGACCTGCTGCTGGATGATCACGCTCGGCATCAGCGTCAGCATCACGACGGTGGGCTCGCCCCACCACGGCTCATGCACCACATCGAGAAAGCGGTCGTCGTTCAGCGTCATTCGCTCTTTGAAGCTCGTCACGTTTTGCGTGACCTCACCGCCGCCACCGCCGCTGCGAATCGAAATCATCGCGCCATGACGGTGATGCGCGTCGGTGACGAGCTGAGCCGGATTGTCTGCTCGCCAAAGCCCGAAGTTGACGAACCACGTATGCAGCAACCCAGCGTGATACGGGTCCTTGATGTTTTCTTGCATCAGCTTCCAGTTGCTCGGAATGCGCTGGCGCGTGTAGCCGAGCACCTTGAGCTTGGGGCCGTGAAAGAGACGATCGTAATAGCCGAGAATTTGCGGACCAAGGAAGTCTTCAAACGACTCGACATCGTGGTCGAACGAGGCGAATACCGCACCGCCACGCGTCGAAACGCGCAGACGCCGCAAGCCATGTTCCTTCGGATCGAAATCGGCCGGCATGCCGCCGTTGACGCGGCCGCCTTGGCGCACACCGCGACGAAATGGCACGCCAATAAGATTGCCGCATAGGTCGTAGTTCCACTGATGGTAAGGGCAGTGAAAATCCTCCGCGTTACCGGAACGTTCGCGACAAAATTGCATGCCGCGATGCGCGCATGCATTCTCGAAGACGGCAACTTCGCCTTCGGGCGTTCGCGTCATCAGCACCGAGCGTTCGCCGACTTCGGTGCGCTGAAAGTCACCGGTGTTCTCAATCTCAGCTTCGAGACCGATGTAGCACCAGTGCCCGCGGTAAAAGAGCCGTTGGAGTTCGCGCTGATAAAGCGCCTCGCTCGTGTACGCAGCGAACGGTGTGCGGCTCGCGCCTGCGCCTTTCCAGTCGAGCTTGATAGGTAATTCGATCGATCGGTTCAAGTCATTCTCCTCGTTTCATTGGTCCGCATGCGCCAACGTGCTGTGGTAAAGCGCGGTGCGTCGCCGCGCGCGTACCGCCCCGGCAAGCAGATGAATAAGCTCGGCGGTATCGTGCCAACCGAGGCATTCGTCGGTAATGCTTTGACCGTAGACGAGCGGCACGCCAGCGGCGGGATCCTGGCGCCCGTGCACGAGATGGGATTCGATCATCACGCCCGCCAAGCGTTGCTCGCCTGCCGCGATACGCGCCGCCAGGTCCAGGCACACGCCGATTTGGGCGCGGGCAACTTTGCCGCTATTGCCATGGCTGGCATCGACAACGACGCTCGGCGGCATCCCCGCGCGCTGCAGTTCCGCACACACCACGTCGAGGCTCGCTTCGTCGTAATTCGGCTGCTTGCCGCCACGCAGCACCACGTGCGCGGCCGGGTTGCCGGGGCTCGTCACCGCTTCGACCACGCCATCGAGAGAAACCGTCAGATACCGGTGCGGCGCACGCGCCGCGGCCAGCGCATCGATTGCGATGCGCGCGCTGCCATCGGTGCCGTTCTTGAAACCAACGGGCAGGCCGAGGCCCGACGCGGCCTGACGGTGAATCGGCGACTCGGTCGTACGTGCCCCGATGGCCGCCCAGGAGATCAGATCGTCGAAATAGCGCACTGTCATCAGGTCGAGAAACTCGGTGGCCGCGGGTAAGCCGAGGGCGTGAATGTCGATCAGCAAGCGGCGCGCTTCGCGCAGCCCCTCGTCGATGCGATAGCTGCCGTCGATGCGAGGATCGTTGATCCAGCCCTTCCAGCCGACCGTGGTGCGAGGCTTTTCGAAATAGACGCGCATGACGATTTCGAGCGCATCGCGGTGCGCCGCGCGCAGCGGTGCGAGGCGTTGCGCGTAATCGAGCGCGGCGGCACGGTCGTGAATCGAGCAGGGGCCGACGATCAGCGCGATGCGCGCGTCTTGACGGCACACGATGCGCGCAAGCGAGGCGCGCGTGCGCTGCACCAACGCGCGCGCCGGGCCGTCGAGCGGGAAGCACGCACGCAATTGCGCGGCGCTTGGCAAGCGAGAGGCTGATGGGGGAGCCGATGATTCTTGGACCACATGATCCATGTCTGTCTCCTTTGTTTAGCGTTGTATCCGATTGGATGGGACGCATTAGAACGGAGCGCAGACACGGCGGAAACTGGCAGTTCTTCCAGAAAAGACGCTCGACTGACAGTTCTCGCAGTTTATTCGGCGACAAAGAAATTTATAGTTTGTGCGCCGTTGATCGCGACGGATGCAATTTCCTCATCGCATTGGAGACATGCAATGACAAAGAGATGTTTTGAAACGCCGATTGAAGTCAAGTACCGCGAGGTTGATGCAATGGGGCATGTCGGCAGCGCCGTCTATTACGACTACCTGCAACACGCCTATCTGAGTTTCATGCACGCGCTGCTCGATATGCCGCCCACTGAAAAGCTGCCGCACATTATGGTAAAAACAGCGTGCGAATACATCAGGCCGGCACATTATGGCGACCGCTTAAAGATTTGCAGCAGCGTGACCCGCTTCGGTTCGAAGAGCTTTGACCTGGAATATCTGATGATGCTGGACAACAACGGAAATGCGATTGTCGCAAAAGGTTATTCGACGCATGTAATGTTCGACTATTCGAATAATGCGTCGCTACCGGTTCCAGAAGAATTCAAAGCGAAGGTGGAACGCTTCCAGGGCGCGCTCTGAACGTCTTGCGTGGCCAATCCGCGGAATCGAGGACGGCCCCGTATTGGGGGGCCGCTTCGCCGATAGATTCGGCGTCAGTTGAACCCAATAATACCGAGCACGACGGCCTTCACGGCGGCATGCGTTTTGTTCGATGCATTCAACTTCGAAATTGCGCTGGCGACGTGAAAATTGATCGTCCGCTCGGTCACGCCGAGAATCATGCCGATCTCACACGATGTCTTCCCCGCCGCAGCCCAACGCAAAACCTCGCATTCGCGTTCGCTAAGCTGGGCTACGCTCTTAGGGTCGCCCCGCAGCGGAAGCGGCGGCACATATCCGTCGCGCTTAATCAGTTGCTCCATTTTTTGCTCCGCAAAAGAAAGCAATCACTGCCAAGTCACACGTTACACATCACATTCACCGTCCGCACCGGCTCATTAGCACGGTTGCCTAGAAAATTTACCGGTGCCCGGAAGGAGAAAAAGCAAGGGGATCGGAGTCTGCAATTTGTTCGAGGCCTGAATTATCGATCGGCTTTTTTCGCTCGAGCGTCCATATCCCGTGTTGATCATATCCGGCCGCGAAAAAACTAAAAACGTTCTCACGCCGCTTTTCGGATTGTAATCAGCATAATCGTAGTTGCCGCAGTGCGGAAGATGCGTGGCGCGCACTATATTCATGATTACAGCGCCATGCACGGCGTACCAACCGGTTTTCGCCATGACATCCACAATCGATCTGAATATGCTCGTTGTGTTGGACGTACTGCTGACTGAGCAGAGTGTCGCGCGTGCCGCCCAGCGCCTGGAGTTGAGTCCGTCTGCGATGAGTCGTGCGTTGGCGAAGCTGCGCACGATGACGGGCGACCAGTTGCTCGTGCGCGCCGGCCATTGCCTCGTCCCGACGCCGCTTGCGCTCGAGTTGCGCGGCAAGGTACACGCGGTGGTCACCGATGCGCAAAACGTCTTGCAGCCGTCGATGCACCTGGACCTCGCGTCGCTCAAACGCACCTTTACGATTCGCGCTAACGACGGTTTCATCGAGCGTTATGGCGCCCGCATCGCGGAGCTACTGGAAAACGAAGCGCCGCACGTGTGCTTGCGTTTCGCCGCGAAGCCGGACAAAAGCGGGGCGATGCTACGTGATGGGGTGGCCGATCTTGAAGTCGGCGTGGTCAGCCATATGGCGCCCGAATTGCGCATTCAAGCGCTCTTTCGGGATCGCTTCATCGGTGTCGTGCGGCGCGGACATCCACTCGCCGAGGGCGAGGTGAGCGCGGTACGCTACGCCGCTTATCGGCATATCAGCGTATCGCGTCGAGGGCACGCGCTCGGGCCGATTGACGAAGCACTGCGCGAATTCGCCGTGAGCCGCACGGTCAGCGTGATCGTGCCAAGCTTTCCTGACGCGCTGGCGCTTGCGCGCTCAACCGATCTGGTCGCGAACGTGCCCGAGCGGCAGACCGAACATGCGCGCGACGGCATGCATACGTTCCGCCTGCCCGTCGCGACGCCCGATATCACGATCTCGCAGATCTGGCATCCGCGCTTCGAGGCAGATTGCGCGCACCGCTGGCTGCGCGCCTCGTTGCGGCGCGTGTGCAGCGATGCGCCCCAGACGCTCGAAACGGTGGAATGAAGGCGCTGTTAAGCGTTATCAGCTTGGGTAGCCGACGCCTCTTGCATCGCGCGCGGGATGTCAGCGTGATCGACATCGCGGATGTGCGTCGCAAGGTGCCAAGCATGCCCAAACGGGTCCGTGAGATGACCCCAGCGGTCGCCCCAGAACATGTCGGCCATCGGCGAGACCACGGTCGCGCCGGCCGACACGGCCTGTTCGAACGCGCGGTCCGCATCTTCCACGTAAATGTAAAGGCTGACCGGCGTGCCATTCAGCGCCTTCGGCCCTAGCGAGCTGCACTCCGGCGATTCGTCGCTCAGCATGAGGATCGAATTACCAATCTTTATCTGCGCGTGCATGATTTTGCCGTTGGGACTCGGCACGCGCATCAGTTCGGTGGCACCGAACGCCTTCGTGTAAAACTCGATTGCATCCGCTGCACCCGCACAAACGAGGTACGGCGTGACCGAATGAAAGCCCTCGGGAATGGCTTTGACGGTAGATGTCGACATAGTTAGGCTCCAGTTGAATTTTCGTAGTACTTGAGGCCTGCGGCAGCGCAGCTTCGCTTTCCTCGGCTTCGTCTCTACGACGAACGGGGGCTGCCGAAATCGACAACGACACTCGATCTTTTCTTTTATCCCGCTGCGTCGCGGTTTCGCATGCCCTCGATGAAGGCGACGTCGTGGGGGTCGGTATAGCCGAGCCGTGCTGCGATGTCCTGCGCCGGTACGTCCGGCGCGGCATCCAATGCTTGCTCAATGGCTGCCTCGCGCTTCAAGCGTTGGGGTTTTAGTCGTTCGGCGTAGTCTCGCAGATATAAAACGTCGGTGGTGCCATTGCGATCGAACCCGCTCATGAGGCTCTTAATCACCGCGTCGAGGTCGCCCAGGGCGCGTGCCAGACGCCTTTCGGCGTCGAAGCGCTGAGCGGGGCTAAGACGCGGGCCATCAATGCTTTCCAGTGCCGCGCTCGAACCACCGCTGCCTATCGAAGGCTGGAAGTATTGCCGTAACAAGGCCCTGTCCCGTGGCTCGTCGGCCTGAGGAGATTTGCTGCCGGCCCAAGGACCAGGCAAACCGGCAACCGTCGCCGATGGCTGCGCTGGTCGCGCCGGCGCGGACAGGTCGGCCGGCGCGGAGGGCGAGCCCTGCTGCGCGGAAGGCGGTTCAGGCGTAGCAAACGGATCTTTGTAGCGGCCGTTAATGAGGGATGACATAGGCGAAACCTCGCTCGTTCTAAACAGCAAGCGACAGACACAGTCGCTCGACGGCGTTATTGTGCAACCGAGACGCATACCTGCGTCCCCGAAGCTTCGCCACCCCTCGCACCGCTTCGCATTGGACTACGCGGCTTCCGGTGAAATCCGCATTCGTCACACCACGTGCCGTAAAAATCGCCACAGCCGTTCGTCCGTCGAATATGGGACGTTGAACCGGAACCAGGCGCTCGGCAGGTCGTCCGGCCGGAAGTACGACCCCGGCGCGAGCCAGATTCCTTCGCTCAGCGCGGCAGTCGCGATCTCGGACGCACGCTCGGCTTCGATCGGCAGGCGCGCCCATAGGAACAAACCGGCGCGCGGACGGTGAAACACCTCGAGGCGCAGCTCGTCCATCTGCGCCTCGACCGTCACGTGCGCTTCCTTCAAGCGCTCGTCGATACGCTCGACATGCCGTGCGTAATGCCCTTCGACAAGCACTTTGTCGACGATCCGCTCGATCGTTTCCGACGACGTAAGGCCAACCGCCATTTTGCTGCGCGCCAGTTCACGCAGCACGTCGCGCTGTCCGAGCACATAGCCGCAACGCAGTGCGGGCGTGATCGTCTTCGAAAACCCGCCGACATAGAGCGCGCGCTGCAACCCTTCCAGCGCGGCAATGAGCGGCACGGTCGCCGGCGCGAGTTCACGGCTTACGTCGTCCTCGATAATCCAAGCGCCTGCGCGCTCGGCAATTTGCACGAGCCGGAACGCCGATGCCATCGAAAAACTCGCGCCGGTGGGATTTTGCAGTGCGGTATTGATGAAGATCGCTTTCGGCCGCGCTGTTGCCACCAGCGTCTCTAGTGCTGCGATGTCTATGCCGGAAGGCGTGCGTGGCACGCCGTGGGCCACGAGCCCGGCGAGCTTGAGAATCTGCAGCAAATTGCAATAGCCCGGATCTTCCACCACGACGGCGTCACCTGGCCGCAGCAACGTGCGGACGATCAAATCGAGCGCCTGAGTCGCACCTTGCGTGAGCAGGACGTTTTCGAGGCCGGCCGGCAGACCGAGGTGGTCCATATGTTCCGCGATACGCTCGCGCAGCGGCGCGAAGCCGTACGGGTGACCGTAATCGGCATGCCGCGCGGCCGGCACCCGGGCAAGCGCACGCAGCGCATGCTGCAGCCCGCCCTCGTTGACCCATTCGTTCGGCAAGGTTCCGCACCCGGCTTTGATCGGCACCGACCGGTCGGCATAGACGTCCGACAGCAGCCAAGTGGCCGTCAGGCTGGGCGGCTGCCAGGCCGGCATCGCGAGCGGCGTGCCCGGCGTCCGCACGGCAACGCGATAGCCAGAGCCGCGGCGTGCCGTCACAAGGCCCATCGACACCAGCCGGCCGTAGGCCTCGGTCACCGTGAACGTGCTGAGCCGCTGCTCGCGCGCCAGTTGGCGAACCGACGGCAACCGCGCGCCGGAACGCAACGCGTGCGAGTCGATGGCCTGAACGAAGGCACGCACCAACTGCTCGACTAGCGTCGGCGCACCGCGGCCTCGCTCCAGGTTGAATTCGATGATTGCCGGCACGTGATTCCTCGCTCTCGCCAATACGGTTTTCGCCAATTTACCAGCACAGTTGGCAGTATGGTCAGCAAACTGTGCATGTCCTTCGGCGGATGCCGGGCGATAGAGTCGAAGCATCGTCGCGCGCTATGAAGCGTCGCGGCCTTTCCGTACACCCACAGGAGAAGCACCGTGACTTCGCGCCCCGCGTCGGACGATCTATCGAATTTCTGGATGCCGTTTACTGCCAACCGCCAATTCAAGGCCGCTCCGCGCATGTTGGAATCGGCACGCGGCATGTATTACAAGGCGAGCGACGGACGCGACGTGCTCGATGGCTGCGCCGGGCTTTGGTGCGTCAATGCGGGGCATTGTCGCGATGAGATCGTCGCCGCGGTTCAGCAGCAGGCGGGCTCGCTCGATTTCGCGCCGACTTTCCAGATGGGCCATCCGCTCGCGTTCGAAGCCGCTGCCAAGGTGGCCGCCGTGATGCCGGCCGGGCTCGACCGCATCTTCTTCGCGAATTCCGGCTCGGAGGCCGTCGATACCGCGTTGAAAATTGCGCTCGCTTACCATCGCGCGCGTGGCGATGGGCAGCGCACGCGCCTGATTGGCCGCGAGCGCGGTTATCACGGTGTTGGCTTCGGCGGAATTTCGGTGGGTGGCATCGCGCCGAATCGCAAGATGTTTTCGGGGTCGCTGCTTGGCAACGTCGACCACCTGCCTCACACGCATGATCTGGCGCGCAATGCGTTTTCGAAAGGACAGCCCGCGTGGGGTGCGCAGCTTGCCGACGAACTGGAGCGGATCGTCGCGCTGCATGATCCGTCGACGATCGCCGCGGTCATCGTCGAACCGGTGGCCGGCTCGACGGGTGTGCTGATTCCGCCGCAGGGCTATTTGCAAAAGCTGCGTGAGATTTGTACGAAACACGGCATTCTGCTGATTTTCGATGAGGTCATTACGGGTTTCGGCCGGCTTGGACGGGCGACGGCCAGTGAGTATTTTGGGGTGACGCCGGATCTCATTACGCTCGCGAAGGCGGTCAACAATGCCGCGGTGCCGATGGGTGCGGTAGCGGCCAGCCGCACCGTGCACGACGCCATCGTTCAAAGCGGCATGCCGAATGCCATCGAACTCTTTCACGGCTATACGTATTCGGCGCACCCGGCTGCATGCGCTGCTGCGATTGCGACGCAAGCGCTTTATCGCTCCGAGGATCTGTTTGCGCGCGCCGATCGGCTTGCCCCGGCGTTCGAGCGCGCGGCCCATGCGCTGGCGGATGCGCCTTATGTGAAGGATGTGCGTAATCTGGGCCTTATCGCGGGCGTTGAGCTCGAGTCCCGTGACGGGGCGCCAGGCGCGCGGGCCTATGAAGTCTTCGTTAAGTGCTTCGAAGCTGGCGTGCTGATTCGTTATACGGGAGATATTTTGGCGTTCTCGCCACCGCTCATCATCGAGGAAGAAGAGATCGAACGTATGTTTGCGGTGGTTCGGGAGGCGCTGGGGACGGTGCGGTAGTCTCTTGCGGCGAGCCGCGGGCGCGGGCGCGGGAAGCCTAGCCCTTGACAGCGTCGTACAGCGTCAGCCCAGCGCCAATACCCAAGCCCACTGCGAAGACCGCTGTCGCTATAGCGACCGTCCCGCTCGCGGGCATCACCGATGCGATAGGCACGACTGACAGGATGACGACGTTGTTGAGCGTTTCGGCAGATGCCAGAACCACGCCCTTGTCGCGGCCCGCACGTTCGGCCAATACCGTCGTCGCCAAAGGGGCGCTCGCCCCGAGGGCCGCGCCCCACGTGGCGAGGCAGACGAGTGCGCCGAATAGCGGCAGCGACAGCAGGTGGAATGCCATCACGGAAACGATCAACAGGCTCGTCACGACGATCAGCGAACGTTCCTCGCTGCCGATCAAGCGTCGCAACTTGCCAACTGACACATTGCCGATCCCAAGCCCGATGCCAAATGCGCTCACGCTGATCCCGACATGGCTAACGTCGAGTTGATAGCGCTGTCGTAACACTTCTCCCGACAACAGGAACGCGGATACGCCCGTTCCGTTCCATAGCCCTTTTGCGAGCAGTGGACGCGTGATACTCGGATTGCCGAGCCATCGAAAGCCGCGGGCTTCGTGCGTTGCAAGGATGGGTTGCCGTTTCGGCATCGTTCGCATCGTCGCGGTCCCGATCAGAAACAAGACAATGCAGCCAGTCGACATCAGCAGGAACGGTGCTCGCCATCCAACCCATGCGCTCAGCATGCCCGCTGTCGCGGGACCGAGCGCGATACCGAGGGTCATGCCCAGCATGACGGCACCCATCGCGGACGCATGGCGCGCACGCGGGACGACTTCGGAAATCAGTGCAAACGAAGCCGGGATAATAACGGCAGACGCGAGACCGCCGAAAATCCGCAGCGCAATCGCAATGCCGAGCGTCGGCGAGAAAGCGATGCCGGCACCATCGATCGCAAACGATAGCAGCGCGATCAGCAAGAGACGGCTCCGATCGATTCGATCCGATAGATAACCAAGGAACGGCGCCGCGACAGCATACGCAAACGCGTAGCTCGAAATCAACCAGGCTACCCCGACTGAATTGGTGTCGAACGCGACTGTGAGCGGATCAAGCATCGCGGCGAGCATGAACTCGCTTGCGCCGACGACGAATACCGACATCGAGAGGACGGGCAACAGCATGCGATTGCTGTCTGTGTTGCTAATTGTTTGCGAAGACGACACCTCTTTTCCTATATGCGATATTGATAGAACGTAGGAGACACGCAAATATCGCGAATTGCCTCTGCGTTTGCGACGGAAGCTGCGTCGTACACGCGATGAATTCGCGTAGCGCCGTGCGGCTTTGACCCGCCACTGAGTCGAGCTGCTGTTCGACGTATTTGCAAAATGTATTCGGTCTGGCCGACTAAGAGATCATCGGCGCCCCCGATCGATCCCAATGGTCACATCGGCAGACGTAGTAATGGATGCCTCAGGCTGACCTGCTCGCGCAATCGATGCCGGACAAAATATCCCTCCGCCCCAGGCGTGTTCGGACCTGCCTGCACCTTGTCAATCTGCGCGCTTTCTGCAACGCCCTAACCACTTCTCCACGTGAAAGCCCTGTCGCGTGAGGCTACCAGCACTCCGGTCCGACGACCTACGATCGCCCTGACCCTGTTGCTGCTCCGCGATGGACTTCCGATCGTCCTAAAACACGAAAAAACGTATTGACAATCGCCGATAGTTCGTACGATCACTCCTGGTTTTCAACGGGAAGAGTTGCGAAGATCTTAAATGCTCTCCACGAAAAACCAACCGCAGAACGTCGGCGTTACTCACCAATCAGTGACGACGGCTCAATTTAGAGGAGAATTCGGCTGATTTATATCAATCATCAAATTCATGAGCGAACTTATGAGTTTAATGCAAATCACATTTTATACTGTAAGTATTGTGATCGAAAAGACGCTGCAACCTCCAAAGATATGGATAAATTGATATGGCGATGACGGGTGAAACACGCGTGGGTAACGTCCTTGCTGGCTGGAATCATTTAGCAACAGTAGGCCCGACGCAAATTCGCAACGCTTCCGGTGCTCGAATACAGGTCGCATCCGGAGAATGGCGCGACGACTATATCATGGGTTGGGGCTCGTGCTTTCTCGGCCATGACAGTCCCATTATCAGGGAGTCCATTACTCGCGCGCTATCAGGCGGCTTCCTTCAGCAATATGAAACTGGCAATCACCAGTTGCTTAGCAGTTGCTTAGTGACCGTTTTTGTAGCGTAGTCCCTTGCGCAGAGAAACTTCGCCTCGTTAATTCTGGCCTAGAAGCCACCATGTATGCGACTCGAATCGCTCGCGCCGCAACCGGAAGGCGTTTGATTCTGAAATTTGAAGGGCATTTTCACGGTTTAAATGACACGCTCACCTGGAACGTTGACTCGTCTCCGCGCAGTGTTGCGCTCCTGGAAAGTGGCGAACTGGAGCGTGTACCAGGTACCGTGGGTATCCCGGACGAACTCGGTCAATTGACCATACCATTGTCATGGAATGATCTTGGCGCCGTTCGGAAAGCGCTTGAGCTTTACCCCAATGATGTCGCAGGAATCATCCTGGAACCCGTGGCACTGAATATTGGTTGCATAAAGCCGGATGAAGGGTTTCTTCAGAATTTGCGAACATTCGCAACAGAGTACGGCGCATTATTAATCTTTGATGAAGTATTAACCGGATTTCGTGCCAATATTGGTGGAGCTCAAACTGATTATAGCGTTATCCCCGATCTTGCGACATATGGCAAAGCATTTGGATGTGGAATGCCAATAGCCGGAATCGCCGGCAAAGCAGAGTTCATGGATGTAATCGCACCGCGTGGTCCCGTACAAATCTGCGGTACAAATACCGGCCGGTACCTATCGGTATCGGCTGCGCTAGCCGCTCTGGACCATCTGGAAGACGGTGCTGCATATAGATACGTCGCGAGCCTCGAGGATCAGATCAAAGGCGACATGAGCGAGATCTTCGCCAGGCACGGTATCCCGTGTCACATTGACGGTTATGGCGGGCGAGTCGGCGTTCACATTGGTATGACAGGGCGTCCGCGATCGATGCGAGATATCGAACAAACATATCCAGTGAAATTTGCGCACAAGTTGTTTCACATGCTGTCGACGGAGTATGGGCTGTACGGATTCTTAATGCCTCTCAGCTATTGTCCTGAGCCAATAACGTTATCTGCGGTGCACACTCCGACGATGATCCACGACGCATGCGAACGCCTCGACTCCGCGCTCAACAGGATTGATTATCATGTCAACTAAAGAGCGAGATTTCGTCGTGGTCCGTCGTATTAATTCATTTGACACAGCAGCGGTGCTTGAATTGATCTCGCAGATTCCCTCTTCAGAAGATCTTGTCAAGTCTTCGTGTACACAGTTCACTCGATAACTTGAAAACTCACATCACGAGGAAGCAAGATTCGTCGCCACCTTCGAAGGCGTAATCGTCGGCACGATGGGATGTGGACCAGGACCAATTCCATCAAGGAAAGCTCTTTGGGCTGATTGGCTAGTCGTCGATCGGAGTTATCGCCGGCGGAATGTTGCCTCATTACTTTATGCGAAGGTAGAAGAGTTTGCACTAGACCTTAGAAAAAACTATCTTTGCCTGGATATCGGCAACATAGATAATGAAAGAGCCGCATATAATTTTCATATTCGCAATGGCTTTCAGTTAATCGGCCAAATACCAGACTATTGGGGAAAATCAGAGCATCTCAACATTATGGTGAAGCACTTAATTTATCTTTAATCAATATTGATATGGCAGTCATACATCAAATTACGGAAGCGCAGAGCCTTGTTAAAAGCTATCAGAGCTATGATCTCGTGGTAGGGCTTTGTCATGGCTGTTTCGATATCGTCCACCACGGACACATACATCATTTACGCCAGGCCAATTCGCTTGTCGATCGCCTTTTTGTATCAATTACGGCAGATGAATTCATCAATAAGGGCCCTGATCGACCAATATTCAGCGCCCTCACCCGAGCGGAATTGATTAATGCAATCCGATACTGCCATCACGTGATCGTGAGTCACTCGGCCACCGCTCAACATGTGATTTCGGCGCTAAGGCCCAATGTGTTTTTCAAAGGTCATGATTATTGTTCTAAGGCCGATCCGAGAGTTACTGCGGAGCGAGCACTCATAGAGAGTATTGGAGGACGCATGATTATTACGGACAATGCAGTGATGGATTCAACATCACGAATTGCACAAGCCCTTATGTCCGAACGCGTATAATTGGCGAGAATTATTAATGCAAACACTTCTATTGCTCGACCTCGATGGAACACTCATCGACACCCCACACTACGAAGCGTGGTGTTACGCAGCACGTCAAATGGGAGTCGAGGATTTTACTTACGAAGAATATGTTACTTGCATAGCAGGAAGGCCTCGGTTAGAAGGCGCGTCCCGCCTGATTGAACTGAAAAAAAACGGCGCGCGAGTGGACATGCATCACTCATACAGCAGCACATTGGCAGAAATCAAGCAATTAGAGTTTTTGAGGCTTTCTGCAAACGCCAAACTTTTCGATGACGCTCTGCGATTCTTAGAACGTATCGAAGCATCACGCCAGCGAGTCAGAATCTATACCGCATCTCAAAATGCACCGGGGCTGTTTCGTGCCGCATTGCGCACTGCGGGAAAGTCGCTCAGCCATCAACCCATGGTGAGGCAGCGGCACGATCAGACACGGGAAGCATTATTCTCTTATCTCGTTGGCGAGCATGCGATAGAAACGGTGACACTTATCGACGATGCTCCGCACTCCGTGGATATTGCGAGCCGTCTCGGTATTCGTGCCTATCAGATCCGTCGCATTAAATCCCAACCAACGGCTACTGATCCGAGCGCCTGCATTGTTGCATCACTCGACGATGTCACTCTACCTGACCACCGACTCTGTGAAGGACACAACAAATGACTAAGTGCCCAAGAATTCTTGTAACCGGTGGAATGGGGTATATCGGAGCACGCTTGGTACCAAAACTACTAGCCGCAGGCTACTCGGTCCGGGTGCTAGACGCTCAATTTTTTTTGAACGGCCTCGATCAATTTGTTGATCACTCTCAGCTAGAACTGGTTAGGGGGGATATCCGCAACAGCTCGATCGTCGATCGTTCGTTACTGGGGATTGAGACTGTTATACATCTTGCTGCCGTAGCGAACGATCCGAGCTTTAATTCGGACCCGCAAGTGAGTCGAGCTATAAACATCGATTGCCTTCCGCATCTCATGAGGGCTGCCAAACGCGTAGGCTGCCGGCGCTTCATCTATGCTTCCTCGGCCAGCGTGTACGGAATTAATGACGAACCGGTGGTCGATGAGAACCAACGGTGCGTGCCAGTCACCGACTACAACCGATATAAGGCGGACGGCGAGAAGATTCTGTTCGACCTTACCGACTCATCGTTCGAAACTATCGCGGTTAGAGCAGCAACCGTCTGCGGCTGGTCACCGAGACAGCGGTTGGACCTGACAGTGAACATCCTGACTGCAAGCGCGCTTGCTCACGGAAAAATCACCGTCTTTGGAGGAAATCAGTATCGGCCCAATGTTCACGTCAGTGACCTATCTCGGTTGTACACATTACTCGTTCAACGAGAATCTCTTGGTCCGCTGTGCGGGCGCGCGATCAACGTCGGGTACGAGAACCACACGGTGGCCGAAATAGCGATGCAGGTAAAAGACGTCGTCGATCGCTACTTTGCCTTAAACGTTCCGATCATAACGAGAGCTTCCAATGACGTGCGGTCCTATAGACTCGATTCGCGCCTGGTAAAACACGAATTGGGATTTGAGTTCGTCTATACCATTCGGGACGCAGTTCTGGAGATATGTGAACGATGGCAATCGGGATGGTTTAAGGATAGTGCGGACGTTCTCACGGACCCTCGCTACCACAATCTGCAAAACATGCGGTCTTTTGACTGGTCCGTTGCGTCATTGTCGGGACCCTCATGCTGATCATTTCTTGTGGAAAGCGTAATGAGGCCGTGATTGATCTAAATCCGGCATCTTCTGCGTTTGTATCATGTGCCGCGACGTTGGCCAACGCTCTCGTCGGAGTACGCCCATATGTACCGGACGCTTCGGAACGGACTCTGCGAACGCAACTACTTATGCACGGTGTGTACGCATCGGGCGTTGGCGTTTCCCGTGAAATCGTATCGCTGCCGGCACCGCGAATTCTGAGGATCTATGACGTCGACACAGGTGAACCCGCCCGCCGGCTAGACGGCACAACAGCAACCATTACGTTGTCTCTCGAAAGCGCCGCTGTTACGAGTACTGAGTTGCTGCAGACTGGGGGCCAGTCGTTCGAGTTGAGTACGCGGCAGTTCATCGGTGCCAATGGCAAACCGGAAGTCTGGACCGTCATAGACATACGCCGTACAAACAAAAAAGGGATTGCTTCCCGTCGACTACGGCTCGACTATGGCATCGACGCGTCTGCCGTCAATGAGTACCTTGGCACGTCGTCGTGGCTGACCGCTCGCAACTATAAGATTGAGCGATGTGAGCACACCGGAGAGCGTTTAAGCGCTATCGTCGCCGCGGAACAACATCGATTGCATTACGATGTGCAAATTGAACGGTCGCCGTCCTCCGCCAGCTTTGCTACAGCCTGGACCTCCTTTGATCGTCACTGCACAATGTCTGTAACCTTCGACTTCGCCGTCGCTGACCATCAACAGCTATTCGCAAACTGGCAGATACGCTCGAGATCTGATGCTTCCAAATCAAAACCTCCCCCGCCGCGATCGCATTTGTCGATCGCCGAGAATGAGCATCGGGCTCGATGGGCTGCGTTATGGGAGCACTACAATGTCGTAATCGACGCAAATGGCGGCCCGATCGAAATCGGAATGAGTTATGCCATTTTCCAATTATTACAGCATGGCACTTATTCATGTAGCCATGCCCATGGATTCATCTCGCCTGCCCGTGGCTTGACGAGCACGTATCATTCTGGATCGACATTCTTCGATACCGAACTCCATAAATGCATATTTTGGATTTGGAATGATCCGAGCGTTGCACGAGCCCTCATAGACTATAGATATTACAATATCGCGAAAGCAATTGAATTTGCAAAGCTCACCGGATTCTCGGGCGCTCGTTTCCCGGAAGCGTCAAACGACCGCGGCGGCGAAAACGGACCCCATTATGTTATATCGTATCCGGGTGCGGAGATGAGCCGGGAGTGGAGTGTTGACGAGGTGCTACATATCTCTGCGGATATCTGTTACGCCTTATATAGATATTGGATGACAACCAGTGATGACGGGTATATCAATTCCCGTGGACATAGGATCATTATCGAGTGCGCCAGATTTTCAGAATCGGCATTCAAGTGGTCGGATAGCAAGCAAGCGCATGTCGTTAACCGCGTAATGGGACCGGACGAATATCATTATCATGTTAACAACAGCTTTTATACAAACTACTTACTTAGGGAACATCTGATCTATTCGAGCCGTTAAGATTGAGCCATTGCCACTTACCTCCGAGCCATGAAACAAACCACGTTCGCCTCGCTGGCGTTTGATGGAAAGAAGAAACAGACGCGCCGGGAGCGTTTCCTGACGGAAATGGAAGCGGTGGTGCCGTGGACGGCGTTGCTGGCGGTGATCGAGCCGCATTATCCGAAGTCGGGCCGGCGGGGCCGACCGCCGATGCCGTTGGCCACGATGCTGCGGATTTACTTCATGCAGCAGTGGTACGCGTTGTCGGACCCGGCGATGGAAGACGCGCTCTACGAGATCGAATCGATGCGCCGGTTCGCGCAGCTTGAACTGTCGGACGATGCGCTGCCCGATGAGACGACGATCCTCAAGTTCCGACATCTGCTGGAGCAGCACGGGTTGACCTCGAAGATGATGAACGTCATCAACGAGACGCTGGAAGCACGGGGCATGCTGCTCAAGGGCGGCACGATGGTAGACGCGACGATCATCCATGCGCCGCCGTCGACGAAGAACGAGGGCAAGCAGCGCGACCCGGAGATGCATCAGACGAAGAAGGGGAACCAGTGGTTCTTTGGCATGAAGATCCACGTTGGGGCGGACGTCGATAGCGGCCTGGTGCATACGGTATCGGTGACGCCGGCCAACACGGCGGACGTGAGCGAGTTGCCGGTGCTGCTGCGAGAGAGCGATCGGGCGGTGTTCGGCGACAAGGGCTACGTGAACAACGCGTTCAAGCGTCTGGCGCGTGAAGCCGGTGTGTTCTGGGGTGTTGCGCTCAAGGGCAGCAAGCCGTATCCGCTGACGAGCGCAAACAAGCGCTTCAATCACCGGATGTCCTCGATCCGGGCCCGGGTCGAGCACGTGTTTCGGGTGATCAAGCGGCAATTTGGCTACGCGAAGGTGCGCTACAAAGGGCTGGCGAAGAACGCGGCGCAGGTGTTCTCGCTGATCGGGCTGACGAATCTTTATCTGGCGAGGCGAAAGCTGATGGCTTGATGGGAAAAATCCGTCCGCTGCCTCGGAAAATCGGCGCTCTGGGCCGATATGGCCTCGATTGGTAGCGTGAAAGGCGGAGAAATCGATCATCGAAGCTCGCAGAAAATTGCTGGCATGAACGTCAACGTTCAAAACGTCAATAGATCAGATGTTCCTTAGATGGTGCCTTAAGCTCGCACTCTTGATGGTTGATCGCGGATTTATTCGCGATGCTAACGAAAGTGAAATATCACGATGGCGTGAAATCAGCGAAAATGTGTACCTGCCATGGATGAGCGTGGGGGGGGTTTTAATTCCAGAAGAATTTGACGGCTATGCGGCGCTTCCCGAGACGGAACTTAGGTTGGCGAAAAAGGGTGGGCCGCAGTTTGCAGATGACAATGAGAGGCGCTCGGCCGAAACGTTACAGAACTTCAATTCAAGAGTTGTAAAGCAAGCCGACGTAGTCCTGCTCATGTCGCTGTTTCCCGAAGACTTCTCGGACGAGGTCAAGCGGACCGCGTTCAAGTTCTATGAGCCACGAACGGTCCACGAATCATCGCTTAGCTACGGTCCGCATGCGATGGTTGCCGCAGATATCGGCGAGACAGCGCAATGCGCGGACTTCATAACGCGCGCAAGCCGCTATAACTTGGACTTCACGCCAATCGCCGACTACAGCAACGGGTTGCACCTGTCCGCATATGCGGGTGCCTGGCAAGGTCTCGTCCAAGGGCTGGCGGGACTCCGCGTCGATGGTGACAAGCTTCATTTCAGACCGCGGCTGCCACGAAATTGGAATTCATATCAGTTTGCAATTTATTTTCGGGGTCAACGACTCAAGATCATCATCCCTGCAGACGGTGCGATCGACATCGATTGCGACGGGAACAAATTCGCCATTGAGCGCCGCTTCGACGGATATGTTTACAGCCGCGGAGAATCCACATGACATCACTCGTCGAGCGGATGTCGCCCTATCGTGATGCGTTGCGTTTTTCCTCGTTCCGAAAATTGTTGATTGGCCAAGGTCTGTCGATGGCTGGCGACGCAGTCTGTTTGGCAGCGCTTCCCGTCGCCATGATTCATGCAGGCTTCAGTGGCGAGATATTTGGATTTGTCATGGCAGCGGTCGGAGTTGGCACGGTCATCGGCGCAGTTGCAGGAGGGATGCTGGCAGACCGCGGATCGCCGAAGCACGTTCTCGTAGCGGCAGACATCGCCAGGGGCGTGGTGCAAGTGCTTGTTGCTACGCTCATCGTATTCGGCGCTCCATCATGGAGCTTAATACTCGCTTATCTGATATTTGGGGTCGGCATCGGCGTCTCTCGACCATGCACGCAAGTTCTGCTCGTAAATCTGCTGCCCGCCCGAGCCTTAGTGGCCGGGAACGGAGCAATGAACCTCCTCGATAATCTCGCAGCGATAATTTTTCCGGCCACACTCGGCATCCTCTTTATCTTATGGGACCCGGTCTTGGGCGTACTGATCGACGGAATTACCTTTTTCGGCGCCGCGTTCTTCACTGCGTTATTACCGGACGACGGCAAACTCGATTCGGACGAAGATTTCTCGGTTCGTGATGCATTGAATGGTGTAACGATAATCGCTAGCAACTCCGAATTGTTATTAGGTTTCGTCGCTACCTTAGTTCTGAACGTACTATGTTTCCCTGTCTTTTTAGTAATCGCTCCGTATGCGGTCAGTGACCGCTTTAGTGACACGATGTGGGGCATGTGTCTGGCCGCATCGGGGTTCGGCGCGTGCATCGGGTCCGTAATCACGGTACTCGCCGCAGGCCATCGGCATCTGAGAATACTCGCAGTGATATGTGGCCTATTTCTCGGCAGCGCAATGGCTTTGCTGGGTATGGGCGTATTCGCCTGGATGGCAGTGTTGGGAGCAGTGCTTGTGGGAGTTGTCGAAGCATCATGGCTCACCGCTTGGGCAACAGCCATGCAAACGCTTTCTCCTCAAAAAGACGTCGGGAAGGTTGTCGCAGTCGACACGTTTATTACCAGCGGAGCGCATCCAGTCATCTATGTCGGCGGCGGCCTCGTGGGTGCCGCTGTGGGCTACTCCCACACGTTGATTATCGCAGCCGTCATTACCGCGACCGGAACAGCCGCAATCAGTGCGATCACTATCAAGCAAAAACTAGGAGCAAGAACCAAATGATTAAGTGCAATAACGTCCAGGAACAGGCACACGATCTGTCTGGTCTCATCTTCGAGCGATGGCGCGAGGTTTTCAATGCGGGAGAGTTCGTGCTTGGAGACGAGGTCCCACGATTCGAAACATGGATGTCGCAGCGTTGCGCGGGGGCCTATGCAATATCGATGAACTCCGGCACTGACGCTCTGCTCCTCGCATTGAAAGCCTTGGGAGTAGGTCCAGGCCACCATGTCATCACCTGTTCAAACACATTTGTCGCCACGGTCGGAGCGATAGTGGCCGTCGGCGCCCAGCCAATTCTTGCGGACGTCGGGGACGACGAATTGATCAACGTCGATACGATCGCGCCGCTGCTGACTACGCGGACGCGGGCCGTCATACCTGTCCATCTCCGCGGCCGACCTGTAGATATTGATTCGATTGTGGCGCTATGTAATGCCCACGGCGTGGCTGTTATCGAGGATTGTGCTCAGGCCATCGGAACCACCATTAACGGCCGTCAAGTCGGTACGTCAAGCGACGCCTCGGCCTTCTCATTACACCCGCTAAAAACACTCGGCGGCCTCGGGGATGGTGGTGTTCTCGTGACGACCAATCCGAAGATCGCGGAATATGCAAGGAGCGCGCGTAATCACGGGCTGCAAGTTCGCGATGAGTCTGTCGTCTTTGGCATGAACTCGCGCCTCGATTCTTTGCAAGCCGCTGCACTGAACGTCAAAGTTGAGCACTTGGACCACTGGCTGCGGCGTCGCAAGGAAATCGCAGATTTCTACAACGAAGCACTTGGGGAAACCGCCACAGGCGCAGACCTCGGAAAACAAAGAACAGGAAGCTCCTACTACCACTACGTGGTGAAATCAAAAAAGCGAGACCAACTACAACGGCACCTCGCAGAGCATGACATTCAAGCAACAATTCACTATCCGATCCCCGTGCACCGGCAACGAGCATGGCTTAATAGCCAGCCAGCCACCGCACTTCCTACTACTGAGCGTTTGGCGCAGGAAATCCTGACCATCCCATGTCATCAGCATCTTTCGGACGGCGACGTCGAAAAAATCGCTTGGACAGTACGACAATTCGACTCTCGGTAGCGGCGATTGTCGACGCGGTTGCCGCCGGGACGTCAAAGACGCATCGGGGCTTCATGCGAAAGCCCCGGGTTAGCCCGGCATGAAGCCCAAAACATCGCCCACCCACCGAATCAATTACTCCCGCTACGCCCCACTCTCGCTTATCCGCGCGATAAAACGAATTGTTCAGGGCCGACTATCTGATGATTCGCGTTCCGCTCTGGCGGCCGATGCCGTTTCTGCGGTGTTTCGCACGCTATACCGCGTTCGCTTACCGGCCGATGATCGAGGTTGTAGCGTATCGCACGCGCCATTGCCTCTTCGAGCGTGACCGGCCCCTTCAACTCCGGCGCGCCGGCAAACATCTCGGTGCGTTCGTCGCGCACCGACTGCGTGCGCTCGGCGCCGGTAAACGGCGTGGGGCGAACCGCGCAGCCGGACAGCCACAATGTGGCAACCGAGACTGCAATCAGCGTGGGACGCGAGGCTCGCGATAAAAGCGATGTCGTGTTTACGCCGACGGCTCTTTAGATCGGCGAAAGCCCGAGGCCGTTGCCCGTGCCGACGGGGCTGCGCCCTTTCAGGTCCGGCAACTTGAACGTGTTGACGCCATCGCCGCCATATGTGATGCCCAGCAGCGAAAACAATGCGGAATTTTGCGAAATGGGCATGGTCTGCCCTTGGCAGGTCGCCCAGCCGGAGGGGGCGAATGTAAAGCCCACCATGCGGATTTCGCCGAGATAGGGGTCGCTCATCGTGTGTGTCCTTGCCTTGTTGCGGATGTTGAAAAGCCGATCGGACTATTCGCTGAGTTCGCCAGCGGCGTTTTGCAACAACTCCGCTCGGCAGTGCACGACGACGGTCAGCGTCGCCCGCGCATCAGGCGTGGGTCGTGTCGGTGCGGCGAGCAGATCCCAGGCTCGGCCATCAGGCACGCGATGCGGTAGATGTCCTGCGGAAGGTGCACGCCCGCCGGCAATTCAAAGGTCGCCGAATAGCAGACGAACGTGTGATCCATAGGGATGCCGGCCGGAGCGGACGTCAGTTGCGCGTCGACACTGCGCCCCGCGGCATCGATGAACGAAAAGCGCTGCCCGATCGCCGCGATCAATTCGGCATGAGTCGGTAACGACTGCACGATGGCCCCGTTTCAGTGCCGATCGATTTCGGCACTGGGTCGTTTCACTGGTCTTTTCGCGCCCGGTGAAGGGCGCGGCCCCTTTGTCACGTTATACGGCTGCGGGCTCCTCAGGCCGCCGATCACGGCAGTGTCGCGATCGTCGAACTGGGCAGCGGCCCTGCGCATCTTTTGATACACGCCGCTCTCGCCGGCGCACTCAAACCCAAGCCGGCGATAAAGCGCCGATACCGGGTTGTCAAATTCGACATACAGTTCAAGCGCAATGCCGCGCCGAGCGGCTTGCGCCAGTATCGCGTGTATGAGCCGCGTTCCGATACCCGCGCCTCGATAAGCGGGCAACAATGCGATATCGATGACACGCGCTTCTTCGCCACTCCAATCGTGATACACGCGCCCGATCGCCGTTTGCGCAGACAGCACGATATCGAAACGTCCGTGCGGATAATGGCGGCGGCAATATGCGTCCTGCATTAAAAACTGTGTGGCGAGCAATGCGCGGATCGCTCGCTCATCCAGGCCGGCCGCACGAAATTCGTCCGCTCGCGTGCTCTCGTACACGTCCCGCAGGAACGCCCGATCGTCGCCAGTCGAGGCCCGCAGCGCGATTGCGCCGAGCGACTACTGATTGCATGAAAGTGAAAGGCCCATTATCGGAAAACGCGTTTGGAGAACGACGGTGATCGCGCGTTCGGTCCGCATTCGGAAGCGCTTTCTCTCAGTGATTGTTCGTTATTCGTTGATTGTCTGCGCTGCGATATTAGTCTACAGATATGTCCGGCGCAATTGCGCCCTTATATACCGGCGGCGGTAGTCTCCCGGATGGTTTTATCGTTCTGGAAACAGCGGTGGATATCAATGACATTGACGCCACATATAGACGAAGTTGTATAAAATCGCACGGCAAAGCTGTTGCTTGTCGTCCGCTTCGCGCTGTACTCGTCGGTATTCGCACCCATTGTTAAGCAACCGCCGACATGCGACATTGACCCGGGTTTTCCCTATTGCCGCTATAACGAACGCATTTGACAACAAAACGCATAACGACAACGAGGCACAGATGTCATATCAAAAATCGGCCGAAATCGCGGCTCGCTTTGATCGGCTGCCGCCGTCACGGACGATCTGGACGATGGTGATCCTGATCTCGCTCGGCGGCGTATTCGAGTTTTACGACCTCTTCTTCACCGGCTACGTCGCGCCGGGCATGGTTCAGGCGGGGCTCTTCAAGCCCGAGTCGCTCGGCTTCTTTGCAGCGCTCGCACCGATTGCGATCGCCGGCTTCGGCACGTTCGTGTTTGCCACCTTCGCCGGGCTGTGGCTCGGGGCGCTCGTGTTCGGCTTCGCCGCGGACCGCTTCGGGCGCCGCTTCATCTTCACCTGGTCACTCATTTGGTACGTGTTCTGCACGGCGATCATGGCCTTTCAGCACTCCGGGCTCGCCATCAATCTCTGGCGCTTTGCGGCGGGTATCGGCATCGGCGTGGAACTCGTGACCATCGACTCCTACATCTCGGAACTCATTCCGGGCAGCGAACGCGGCCGCGCTTATGCCGTCAACCAGTTCATCACGTTTTGCGCGGTGCCGATCGTCGCTTTTTTAGCCTACACTCTGAAAGACACTCATCCGTTCGGGCTCGACTATTGGCGCGTCGTTATTTTGATCGGCACGCTCGGCGCAATCCTCGTTTGGATCATCCGCCGCAATGTGCCTGAAAGCCCCCGCTGGCTCGCGCGTCACGGCCGTATCGAAGAAGCGGAGCGCATCGTCGCCGATATCGAGCGCCGCGTCGCAGCCGAAAAAGGCGTGCCGCTGCCCGCACCGCAACGGATCTCGGCGGAAATGGAAGGACGTGGCTCCTTCGCCGAAATCTTCGGACCGCTCTATCTGAAACGCACGATCATCTTGTCGGTCTTCAATATGGCGCAAGTCATCGGCTTTTACGGCTTCGCGGCCTGGGTGCCGACGCTGCTCATCCATCGTGGCATTCACGTGACGGCAAGCCTCGGTTATGCCTTTATCATCGCCATCGCCAATCCGTTCGGCCCGCTGATCGGGACGCTCTTCGCCGATAAACTCGAGCGCAAAACGCAGATCTGCGGCGGGCTCGTCGTGATGGGCGTGGTTATCGTGCTTTTCTCGCAAGCGTCGGAGCCCGCGTTGCTGATCGCGCTCGGCGTACTCTTCACGCTGGCGGCGAACGTCATGTCGTATGCCTACCACGGCTATCAGGCAGAACTCTTTCCAACGCGCGTGCGCGCCCGCGCCGTGGGCTTCGTCTATTCATGGAGCCGTATCGCGGCCGCGTTCGCCGGCCTCGCCATCGGCATCCTGCTTCACAGCTATGGCGTGCCGGGCGTCGCCGCATTTATCGGCGCGGCGATGCTGCTCGGCATCTGCATGATCCTGCTCGGGCCGTCCACTAAGGGGCGTGCGCTCGAATCGATCAGCCACTGAACGCGAACGCGCCGCAGCGCTGACGCAGGGCCGGCGCGCATCAAAGCTGCGTCGGCTGTGCGAAAAGCGTACCCTTTCCGAAAGACACCGACGCGGCATCGCTCGCCGCGTCGCCAGCCGCCCACGGAACGGAGGACTCGCTGATGAAAACAATCGTGCGCACCGGCGCCCATATCGAAGGCGTTCACTGGGTAGCCGAATATTTGGAAGCGACTCACGAGATTCGCATCTTGCGCGAAGGCGCCGAAGCGGGCCTTTACGATGCGCCGCCTACGCTCTTCGGCGACGAAGCCAACGCTGGCTCGAAGAGCGTCGCCGATCACCGCGCACTCGAAGCGGCACTGCGTGCGTATCTCACGCGCTTCGTTGCCGAGCACGACGCCGAGGAATAGCCACCGCCGGTGCCGCCGGTGCCCTCAGTGCAGCGTGCGTAGAAAGTCGAGCACTGCACGGCCAAACGCGTCGGCTTGCTCGATGTTCGGCAGATGCAGCCCATCGAACGCGATGTGGCGCGCGCCATCGATTTGTGCAGCGAGCGCGCGTCCCTCTTCCGGCGAATTACCCGCATCGCGCGTGCCGGTCACGATCAGCGTCGGCACGTTGATGCACGGTACATCCTGCGTCAGATCCGCTGAGGCAATCGCCGCGCAATTGGCGGCATAGCCCTCGATATCCATATGTCTGACCGTATCGCGAATGGCCGCTGCCACGAGCGGCTCGCGTGCGCGGAATGCGTCGCTGAGCCAGCGATTGACCGTGGCGGCGGCAAGCGAGGGCATCGCCCCGCTTCGCGCCTGATCGATGCGATCAGCCCAGGCCTGCTGCGGCGTGGGGTTACGCGGCAGCGCACTGACACTCACCAGCCGTTCGACCCGCTCTCCATGACGTGCGGCCAACGCCATACCGGTCACGCCTCCCATCGAGACGCCGCAAAAATGCGCCCGCTCGATCGCCAGCGTATCGAGCAGCGCAACGACGTCCTCGCTTAACCGCTCGATCGTATAGGGCCCGGGCGGCACGTCCGAGCGTCCGTGTCCGCGCGTGTCATAGCGCAGGACGCGAAACGCTTGCGCGAACGCCTCGACTTGCGGCGCCCACAGCGAGACGTCGGTACCGAGCGCGTTCGACAGCACGAGCCATGGTGCGTCGGTGCGCTCGGCGCCGTCGATCCGATAGTAGAGGCTCACTCCCTTGGCCCGGCTGGTTCCAGTGACGGCGGCAAATGGCATGGCGGCAAATCCCTTAGCAGTACGAAGCGTCCATTGTGCTACAGGACAATCGTGCCACGCAGCCAGCGCCCCGCCCTGATCGCCCCGAAACATGAAACAATGGCCGCCACGGGCATGAGCCTTGCGCCCCGTAAATGACCGCCCGTCACGCCAATCAGCAAAGGAGAGGAGTCAGCAATGAGCAGCGGATCTCGAGCAAAGAAAAAAGGCGAGCCGGGCGCAAAGTCGAAGGAGAGCGCTGGGGTTGATGTCGATCTGCACCCGCGCCCCACCCGTGAGCAAGCCGAGGACGCCGTACGCGTGCTGCTGCGCTGGGCCGGTGACGACCCTCAACGCGAAGGCCTGCTCGATACCCCCGGGCGAGTAGCCCGCGCTTACGAGGAATTCTTCTCGGGCTATAAGGTCGATCCGCGCGAAATTCTCGCCCGCACATTCTCGGAGGTCGATGGCTACGACGAGATGGTCGTCCTCAAGGACATTCGTTTCGAAAGCTATTGCGAGCATCACATGGTGCCGATCATCGGTCGAGCGCACGTGGCTTATCTGCCCAAGCATCGAGTGGTCGGCATCTCGAAGCTGGCCCGGCTCGTCGACGCGTTCGCCAAGCGTTTGCAGATCCAGGAAAAGATGACGGTGCAAATCGCCGACACGCTGAATGACATCCTGCAGCCGCGCGGCGTCGGCGTCATTCTGGAAGCGGCGCATCAGTGCATCACCACACGCGGCATCCATAAGCCGGGCGTCGCGATGGTGACCTCGCGCATGCTCGGCGCGTTCAGATCCGATGCGTCGACTCGCCGCGAGTTTCTCGCCATTGTCGGCAATTCCGGGGCAATGGCGGTGCCGAACGTTTGACGGGTTTGTTTGGAGCGCGACGCATATGCTTCGCGTGCGGCCGCGCTACACGCTAGGAAGAGGCCGCGGCGCGGCCGGCGGGTCTGAGCCGTGCGCCATCGGATGCAATCAGCAGTACCGCCGCGAGCACGCAGGCCATGCCCATCCACTGCGCCGCACCGATCCTCTCATGCAGCACGAGCGCAGCCAGTGCGGCCGCTGATACCGGCACGAATGCGGTGAACGCGCTCGCCTGCGCGCCCGCGATGCGCGCGGCGCCGGCAAACCAGAGCATGAAGCCGGCAACGGTCGGCACCAGCGCGTAATAGACGACGCCCGCCAACGCCGCACGATCGACGCTGCCCTGCCACGGTCGTTCGAAAAGTGCCGGGATCAGCGCGAGCACAAGACCGATGGCCGTCATCAGCGTCGACATCTGCAACGGCGAAACAGCCGTGCGCAAACGTTTGTTGAGCAGGATAAAAAACCCTTCGCAAAATACGGCCGCCAGCACGAATAGATTGCCGGTCAGCGACGAGCCGTTCGCGGCGCCATGCACGGCAGCGGCGCCTTGCGCGTTCGCCCCGCTCCCCGCCGACATCGTGCAGACGAAGACGCCGGCCGTTGCCAGCGCCACGGCGAGCAGCGTCATGACGCCTGGCCGCTCGCGCAGTGCAAAGATCGCGACGAGCGCAGCGACGGCCGGCATCGTGCCGGCGATGACGCCCGCATCGGTGGCCGACGTGAGCGCCATGCCGTTCAGCAGAAATACCGTGTAGCCGACGCTGCCCGAGCCCGCCTGGACCACGAGCAAGAGCAGCTCGCGCCAGCCGAGCCGAGGCCACCGTTCGCCGGTCAACCGCATCGCTGCGATGAAGACCGGCAACGCAATCGCAAAGCGCAGCGCCGTTGCACTGAAAGGCGGCAACCCGTTTGCAATCAGCTTACTGGCAACCACCGTGCTGCCCACACCGATCATTGCCAGCGTGCAATAGAAATAACCCGTCAAACGCGAATTCATCGGTATCGCTCCTTGTTGGCCTGGGTGGCCTTGTCGATCGAGGATGCGATGCAGAGTAAGGAGACGACGCGGGCGCGTCTTGAACGAAATTGCAGCGAGGGTGTACGACGTGCGGTACGAGCGCCTTGTGCCTCGTCAGCGCACGGCGGCGGCGTAATTCGCCGGCGTCACGCCGAACAGACGCACGAACGCGCGCGTCATATGGCTTTGATCGGCGAAGCCGGCACTCACTGCGGCATCGACGAGCGTGTCGCCCGCCGCGATCAGCCGACGCGCCAATGCCACGCGCCGCTGGATCAAATATGCATGAGGCGGCAGCCCCGTTTCACGCGCAAATTCACGCAACAACTGGAAGCGGCTCAGCCCCGCATCGGCCGCCAAACCGGCGAGCGTTAGTGCGGCGGTAGGATCGTCATCGATACGCGCACGCGCGCGCATGACCTGCGCCGACGCGTTGCCCTCGCGAACAGCAGGCGTGCACTGGGCCAAGCTCGCCGTCGTGTGTCGTGCAATCACGTCCGCGAGAAACGCAAACAGCGCTTCCTCGCGAGCAAGATGGTCGATTGGCGAAGCGCTTTCGAGCGCAGCGCCAAACGCGCGTGCGAAGAGGTGCGCGAAGCGCGCGTCGCGCAGCACGGGCCGCGTAAGTTCGAGAGATGTCGCCAACGGCGCATCGAGATCGCGCGCAATCTCGTGCATGACCGTCGGTTCGATATAGAGCATGCGCCACGCGCGACCTGCTTCGTCGAGCGGGCTGCCGTCATGGACTTCGCCGGGGTTGACGGTGATTGCATCGCCCGCCCGCGCCTCGACAAGACCGCACCCGCTTGCCGAACGTTGCGCACCGCGCGCAATGACGCCCACGCCGAAGCGGTCATGCGAATGGCGCGCAAACGTTTGCCGCGTGTCAGCGGCGGTTGCTTCAACACCGGTGAGCGCCGATCGGTACATCACGACACGACCGCGAGCAGCCGCTTTCATTTGCGTGTGCGCCTGGCGGTGTCATGCTCGTCGCCACGGCCCCCTTCGCGCACGCTGCCCTGCGAAACGTTGGCGCCCGGCGCAACGCTGTGCGTGAGCCAGACATTCCCGCCGATGATCGCGCCGCGCCCAATGGTGACGCGCCCGAGTATCGTCGCCCCGGCATACACGACGACGTCGTCTTCCACGATCGGATGCCGTGCATGGCCTTTCACGAGTGTGCCGTCGCCATCGGCCGGAAAGCTTTTCGCGCCAAGCGTGACCGCTTGATATAAGCGCACACGCTCGCCAATGACGGCCGTCTCGCCGATGACAACGCCCGTGCCGTGATCGATAAAAAAGCTCGGGCCGATTTGCGCTCCAGGGTGGATATCGATGCCCGTGGCCGAATGCGCGATTTCGTTGACGAAACGCGCCAGCAACGGCACGCCGAGCCGATGCAACGCGTGCGCGAGCCGATGATGCATCAGCGCGAGCACGCCAGGGTAGCAAAGCAAAATCTCAGTGATATGTTGTGCGGCCGGGTCGCCCGCGAAGGCGGCCTGGATGTCGCTGACCAACAGCGCGCGAATGCCTGGCAGTTGCGCGCCGAGCGCACGGGTGACCTCGAGGGCCCGCGCCACGAGTTCGGCATCAGGCGTGCTCGCGTGCTCAGGCAGGAAGCGCAACGCGCGACGCACCTGCTCGCACAGCAGCCGTAACGTGGTTTCGAGCGTATGCCCGACGTAATAGTCGACGCTTTCGTCGGTCAGATCGGGGGCGCCGTAGTGGGTGGGAAACATCGCGGCGCGCAAGCCATTGACGATACCGACGATGGCCTCTCGGGACGGCAATTCGCGAATGCCCCGCGGATGCCGCGTGCGGTGAAGCTCCTCGCGAGAAGCGCGCAACTCGGCGACGATCTGCTCGAGTCCCCACAGGCGGGAAGCGGGAGTGGACATAATAAAAGCGCAAACCGCGTGGGACGCGGCCGAAGAGTGATACGTCCGCAAAGATTACCGCGTTTTGCCGCGAGGCGGAAATCGGCCAGCTGGACAATGGCGCGGGCTGGCGCCAACTTTGCCGGCACCGAAGCACCGAGGCACCGAGCCACTAGACCGTCATGCTGCTCACGTCGATCCACCGTACGGCCCAATCGCGCGCGTGGGCGATCGCGGCGGCCTCGTCGGGAAAACGCAGGTCGGTCGGAAAAAAACGATTGGCCACGAGCTCGCCATCGCTCGAGCGCGAAATCACGACGTACGGCTGATACGTCCCATCCCCCGCTCGGGCGGGGGCGCAGTTAAGCAGATATCCGCGATGAGTGAATGCGGCGTCCGAATGCATGACTCGCCTGCCTCCAAATTCCCCTTTTTTGTATATCGCAGCCCACGGCACTCAATGAGCTACGTGCAACCGCTATGCATAAGCGGGCAAGCAACACCGTTCGGGGGCGGTGGCCGGCACGCAGGATTGAAATCATACTCTGTACGAAACGCGGGTTCTATGAGAAATAAATCGGACCAGTTGCTGTCGTCTGGCGATGCGTCGTCGTAACAGCGCTTGTTCGATCAAACGCATGGCAAACGGACGAAATACCCCACTATGTACGCCTTCGTGCTTGAACTTGCCATGCGTTGCGCTCGGGTGGCGCGGCGCATAAGCAAATGTTCGATAGGCGATTTTGTATGCTGACCCCGCGTTCAGCCAGGCATATTCGCGCGGCGCTGATATGCCTTTTATTGGCTATCTGTTTATATGGGCCGAACTGCCGTTCGAGTTCGTGCTGTTGCGCGTAGGCGGAACACCATCCGCCGATACTTCTTCGCTTGCCGCTGCGCTCGTTGCCCGCATCATGCTTGGTGCGCTTTATGCGTTCGTCGCGCTGCGCTACGCGTGGGCGCGTTGGACAACCGTTGCGCTCGGCATCATGTCCGCTTGGTTCGTCTTGCCCGCGCTGCCCGGCGAATGGCAGATCTCGCCGAGTGCATCGATGATCACGGCGGCCGGCGTGGCCTGCCGGCTCGCCGCTGCTCTGCTGCTTGCACTGCCGCAACGCAAACTGGAACCGCAGGCAGAGCAACAAACTGCGTCATGACCTCACCGAACCGTCCGGTGAGGTCATCTGCGTGCTGCTATGAGGGGGGGCGTCGCGATCAACGACGCTCGAAGGCACCATCGCGCAATCGCCACAGCCCGAGCGGGTTTTCGTCGTGCACGGCCTGCGGCAACAACGCCGCAGGCAAGTCCTGATAGCAAACGGGCCGCAGAAAACGCTCGATTGCAAGCGTGCCCACCGACGTCGAGCGAGAGTCCGACGTGGCCGGAAACGGGCCGCCATGCACCATCGCGTGCGCCACTTCGACGCCCGTCGCAAAGCCGTTCGCCAGAATGCGCCCCGCTTTGCGCTCGAGCGTCGGCAACAGCCGCTGTGCCAGCGCATGATCTTCCTGCTCCAGATGCAGTGTGGCCGTCAGTTGGCCTTCGACATGCTCGGCAAGCCGCACCATCTCGTCGATATCCTTGCACGTGACGATAAGCGACGTCGGCCCGAAGATTTCGTCCTCAAGCGGCGGCTGTGCCAGAAATTGCGACTGTGTCGTGGCGAAGAGCGCCGGCAGTGCCGCGTTGGGTGTGCCGCCGGCCGCGCCTTCGCCGATGCGCTGCACGCCTTCAACAGCGAGGCGACGCGAAATACCGTCGCGGTACGCCGATGCGATACCGGCGCTCAGCATGGTCTGCGCGCCCTTCTTTTCGAGGGCCTTCGCAGCGGCATCGACGAAGGCCTTCAGATGAGGGCCCTCGAGCGCGACGAGCAACCCCGGGTTCGTACAGAACTGGCCCACGCCCAGCGTGATCGAATCGACGAAGCCGGCAGCGATAGCTTCGCCGCGCGCCGCCAGTGCGCCGGGCAGCACGAAGTTCGGGTTGATGCTGCTCATTTCCGCATAGACCGGAATCGGTTCGCGTCGGCGCGCCGCGATATTCATCAGCGCGATGCCGCCCCCGCGCGAGCCCGTGAAGCCAACAGCCTTGATGGCCGGATGCGCGACGAGCGCCTCGCCCACGGCGTTGCCCGCGCCGATCACCAGCGAAAAAATACCGGCCGGCAGCCCGCACTCGGCAACGGCCTGTGCGATCGCACGGCCCACGAGTTCCGACGTGCCAAGATGCGCGGGATGCGCTTTCACGACGACGGGACAACCGGCCGCGAATGCCGATGCGGTGTCGCCACCGGCCACCGAGAAAGCGAGCGGAAAGTTGCTCGCACCGAATACCGCCACAGGGCCGACCGGGATTTTCTGCAAGCGCAAGTCAGGGCGCGGCAGCGGCTTGCGTTCAGGCTGCGCCGAATCGAGCGTGGCGGTGAGCCAACGGCCGTCGCGCACCAGCGCGGCAAAAAGCTTCAGTTGACCGATCGTCCGGGCGCGCTCGCCTTCGAGCCGAGCCTTCGGCAACGCGGACTCGATGTGCGCGCGCTCGATCAGCGCATCGCCCAGCGCCGCGATCTGCTCGCCGATCGCCTCGAGCAAGCGCGCACGCTGCTCGAGCGGCGCTTGGCGAAACACATCGAATGTCTGCTGCGCAAGCTGGCATGCGCGATCGACGTCGCCCGCATCGCCCGCGCCGAACGCCGGCTCGATGTCCGTGTTGCGGACCGGGTCGAACGCACGCAGCGTGGCCGCCTTGCCGCGCACCGCCGCGCCGCCGATCAGCATGTCTCCGGTGATCTGCATCGTGAGTCTCCTGTTGAAAGCCAGGCGCATTGCCCAGCTTCGGTCGCCATGACGGGCGTGTGCCGCGTCGAAACCCACGATCTTCGCACGAATCGCGTTTTCGTGACGGACAGGCAATGGGCGGCGTCGATCGGCGGGTCACAGCCATGCTCCCGAAAACCCTCACCTTTTTAGCGTTACTGTGTTCTAAAAAATAGAATCCAACATACTCACAATCCGCGGCTTCGAGCCCAACTTCTCCGTTTCCTGCACGAACGTCCTCCCGTCGTCGCAACCGGAGCATCGTCCGCGATCAGCGATCGCTCTCTCGGGCGGATACTTTTCGATCAGCATCACTCGCTTCGAATCCTGAAGGCCCGATTCAGTCCTCATCCTCGAACCCCGAAGCGCCTAGCGATGCCTCGCTCAACAGCGCCCGGACATCGCCCATGTACGCATCCAATTGAGCTGAGTGGATACCGAACTGCTCCCGGATGCGCGCATATGCGACCTGCTCTGTGCACCCATCATCGCGAGTCAAGCTGTACCATTCCGACAGGACCCGAACGAGCAGATCCACTTCCTCCCTGTCGTACCGCCGCATCAGCGTCTGCCTGACCGCTTCGGCCAAGATCTGCTGCTCGCCGGCTCGCTCCGGGCTTGGGCCCTCATCAACCACTTCCAGTTCCCGTTCGTCCGTGGAGCCCCACTGCCATGCGGCAGTGCCGCCCCCGTTCCATGACGCAATAGAAGCAGCCGTGACGCAATAGTCGTTGCCGCTCTCGCCCCACAGACGAAATTCAGTTGGGGTGCCGTTTTTGAGCGTAATCGCCGCCGCATTGATGGTGTCGTCAGCACGTTCGACGCTGTAGTCGGCACGCCCCACTTTCAAGTTACCGAGCCCCGACACAGCGCTGTATCCCACCAGTTGTCCGCTGAATTTCGCGAGCCGCTTCGGGATGTTGCCACCGATGAACCAGTCGGCTACCTCACCGCGTTCGTCCAATGCGACCTGATACAGCACCCCCCCAAGAATAATCGGGGGAGGCAGACCTGCCTCCCTCGCACTTGCCACCTGATCGGCGACCTGGCGCAGGTTATGCTGGGCGTTGACGAGCTGCAGCGGGGGGCTCTGCCAGCCAAGTGCTTCGCGCCACTGCGGCTCAGCAAGGATGTAGGTGAATCGCAGGTCGGCTCGCGCTCCTTCAGGAGGCCGAATTCGCTCAGCCATAAACCTGATCTGCCCCGCACTGTAACGATAGGCCAGCGCATCGCGGTCACCCTTTTGCAATCGCTCATAAAGCCCCCGCACTTCATCGCAAATCCGCTGAATATATGCGAGCGCCCCACTTGCGGGCAGACTGCCGCCAACTCGCAAGTCAACGACGGCCGATACTTGTTCAACCGTAAGGCTATAGGGTGCACGGCGCAACGCGGGCAGCATCGACCAGACGGCGTCCAGCGCCTGCCTGCCGCCGCCATGACCGACGATCGCGACCACCTGTTCAGTCGTCAGCTCGTACGGCTTTGCGCGCAGCTTGGGCAACATCGAATGAACTGCCCTCAACGCTTGCCGACCGCCACGGTTGCTGGCAATGGCGACCACCTGCGCAGTCGTCAGCTCGTACGGCTTTGCGCGCAGCTCCAGCAGCATCGAATGAACTGCCTCCAGCGCTTGTCGGCCGCCTTCGTTGCTGGCGATGGCGGCCACTTGCTCAGTCGTCAGCTCGTACGGCTTTGCGCGCAGCTTCGGCAGCATCGAGTGAATCGCCTCCAGCGCTTTCCTACCGCCCTTGTTGCTGGCGATCGCGACGACCCGCGGCGGGGTGAGGTGATATGGCGCTTCGCGCAGCGCCGGCATCAGCGACGCTATCGTCTCCAGCGCCGGTCCACCACCATGGTCGCTGGCAATTGCGATCACCTGCGCCGTGGTGAGCTCATAGGGCGCACTGCGCAGCGTTGGCCGCAACGAGTGAACCGCCCTCAACGCCTGGTTACCGCCTTCCTTGCTGGCGACCGCAACAATCTGCTCGATGGTGAGCTCATAGGGCGCCTCGCGCAGCGCCGGCAACATCGATTGCACCGCCTCCAGCGCCTGCCTGCCACCTGTGCTGGCGATCGCGACCACTTGCTCGGTGGTGAGCTCATACGGCGCGCGTAGCAAGTCTGACAACATCAACCGGACAGCTTCGAGGGATTGACTGCCGCCATCGTTGCAAGCAATAGCGACTATTTGCTCCGTGCTCAGTCCATACGGTACCTCTCGCAGTTCCTGCAGCATGGAACGCACCGCCTGCAGCGCCTGCTTGCCGCCACGGTTGCTGGCTATCGCAACTACCTGCTCGGTCGTGAGCGCATACGGTGCCTCTCGCAGATCGATCAGCATCGAACGAACCGCTTCGAGCGCTTGATTGCCACCGGCGTTGCGGGCAATGGCGACCACCTGCTCAGCCGTCAATTTGTACGGCGCACGGCATAGCTTCGGCAGCATCGAATGCACCACCTCCAGCGCCTGCCTGCCGCCTGTGTTGCCTGCAATCGCAACCACCTGCTCGGTGGTGAGGCCATAGGGTGCTTTGTGCAACACCAGCAGCAGCGATCGCACCGCCTCCAGTGCCTGCTTGCCACCCATGCTGGCGATCGCGACCACCTGGTCGGTCGTGAGCGCATACGGCGCAGCGCGCAAGGTCGGGAACATCGACCGGATCGCTTCGAGCGCTTGATTTCCGCCATGGTTGGCAGCGATAGCAACGATCTGCCCCGTGCTCAGTTCATACGGCACCTTTCGCAGCGCCGGCAACATTGATTGCACCGCCTCCAGCGCCGGCCTGCCACCTGTGCTGGCGATCTCGACCACTTGCTCGGTAGTGAGCGCATACGGCACGTCGCGCAGTTTTGGCAACGCCGAGCGCACCGCTTCCAGCGCTTGCCTGCCTCCACTGTTGCTGGCAATTGCGACGATCTGCTCCGTGGTGAACTGATACGGCGAGCTGAGCAGCGCCGGCATCGTTGCGTGCACTGCTTCGAGCGCTTGCCTGCCGCCACCGTTGGTGGCAATGGCGACGACTTGCTCGGTAGTCAAGCTATACGGCGCGTTGCATAGCTTTGGCAGCATCGCGCGCACCGCCTCCAGCGCTTGCCTGCCTCCACTGTCGCTGGCAATTGCGATCACCTGCGCGGTGGTGAGCTCATACGGCGCACTGCGCAGCGTTAGCAGCAATGAGTGCACCGCCCCCAACGCCTGGTTACCGCCTTCCTTGCTGGCGACCGCAACAATCTGCTCGGTGGTGAGCTCATAGGGCGCCTCGCGCAGCTCCGGCAACATCGATTGCACCGCCTCCAGTGCCTGCCTGCCGCCCTTGTTGCTGGCGATCGCGACGAGTTGCTCGTTGGTTAGGCGGTACCGCGGGCCGCGCAACACTGGCAGCATCGCATGCACTGCTTCGAGCGCTTGCCTGCCGCCATGGTTGCTGGCGATCGCAACTACCTGCTCGGTCGTGAGCGCATACGGTGCCTCTCGCAGATCGATCAGCATCGAACGAACCGCTTCGAGCGCTTGATTGCCACCGGCGTTGCGGGCAATGGCGACCACCTGCTCAGCCGTCAATTTGTGCGGCGCACGGCATAGCTTCGGCAGCATCGAATGGACCGCCTCCAGCGCCTGCCTGCCGCCTGTGTTGCCTGCAATCGCAACCACCTGCTCGGTGGTGAGGCCATAGGGTGCTTTGTGCAACACCAGCAGCAGCGATCGCACCGCCTCCAGTGCCTGCTTGCCACCCATGCTGGCGATCGCGACCACCTGGTCGGTCGTGAGCGCATACGGCGCAGCGCGCAAGGTCGGGAACATCGACCGGATCGCTTCGAGCGCTTGATTTCCGCCATGGTTGGCAGCGATAGCAACGATCTGCCCCGTGCTCAGTTCATACGGCACCTTTCGCAGCGCCGGCAACATTGATTGCACCGCCTCCAGCGCCGGCCTGCCACCTGTACCTGTGCTGGCGATCTCGACCACTTGCTCGGTAGTGAGCGCATACGGCACGTCGCGCAGTTTTGGCAGCGTCGAGCGCACCGCTTCCAGCGCTTGCCTGCCTCCACTGTTGCTGGCAATTGCGACGATCTGCTCCGTGGTGAACTGATACGGCGAGCTGAGCAGCGCCGGCATCGTTGCGTGCACTGCTTCGAGCGCTTGCCTGCCGCCACCGTTGGTGGCAATGGCGACGACTTGCTCGGTAGTCAAGCTATACGGCGCGTTGCATAGCTTTGGCAGCATCGCGCGCACCGCCTCCAGCGCTTGCCTGCCTCCGACGTTGCTGGCAATGGCAATCACGCGCTCGGTACTCAGCTCATACGGCGACCTTCGCAGCGCCAACAGCATTGCGCCCACGGCTTCCAATGCCTGCTTGCCGCCGCTGTTGCTGACGATAGCAATCACCTGCTCGGTGGTGAGCCCATAGGGCTCTTCTCGCAACTGCGGCAGCATCGCGTGCACCGCTTCCAACGCCTGCCTGCCGCCATCGTTTCGGGCGATCGCAACCACCTGCTCGGTAGTGAGCTCATATGGCGCCCGCAGCAAGTCTGACAACATCAACCGGACCGCTTCGAGGGAGTGACTGCCGCCATGGTTGCAAGCGATAGCGACTACCTGCTCCGTGCTCAGTCCATAAGGTACTTCTCGCAGTTGCTGCAGCATCGAACGCACCGCCTGCAGCGCTTGCTTGCCGCCATTGTTGCTGGCGATCGCGACCACCTGTTCGGTCGTGAGCCGATACGGGGTGCCGCGCAGCTCGAGCAGCATCGAATGCACCGCCTCCAGCGCCTGCCTGCCCCCATGGCGGGCGATCAAAACCACCTGCTCGCTGGTGAGCTGATACGGCGAACCACGCAGCTTAACCAGCATCGAATGCACCACCTCCAGCGCCTGCCTGCCGCCCATGTTGCTCGCGATGGCGACTACCTGCTCGACAGCTAAGCCGTACGGCGCACCGCACAGCTTCGGCAGCATAGAGTGCACCGCCTGCAGCGCCTGCCTGCCGCCATTGTTGCTGGCGATCGCAACGACGTGCTCGGTGAGCAGTTCATACGGCGCCTTGCGCAGCACTGGCAGCATCGAGTGCACCGCCTCCAGCGCCTGCTTACCGCCATCGTTGCTGGCGATTGCAACCACCTGATCAGGAGTGAGCGCGTACGGCGCACCGCACAGTTTCGGCAGCATCGCGTGCACGGCCTCCAGCGCCTGCCTGCCGCCATCGTTGCTTGCGATGCCGATCACCTGCGCGCTCGTCAATTCATATGGCTTCCGGCATAACTTCGGCAGCGTCGCGTACACCGCCTCCAGCGCCTGCCTGCCGCCGTGGTTGCTGGCAATGGCAACAATTTGCTCGGCGGTGAGCTCATAGGGCGCGGCGCGCAAGTCTGAGCCCATCGATCGAATGGCTTCAAGTGCTTGACTTCCGCCAGCATTGCGAGCGATAGCAACCACCTGCTCCGTACTCAGTCCATACGGCGCTTCTCGCAGCTCCGACAACATCGCGCGCATCGCCTCCAGCGACTGCTTGCCGCCCCCATAGGTGGCGATCTCGATCACCTGTTCAGCCGTGAGCTGATACGGCGCCTTACACAATTTCGGCAGCATCGAGTGCACCGCCTCCAACGCCTGCCTGCCGCCGTCGTTGCGGGCAATGGCAACCACTTGCGCGACCGTGAGTTCGTACGGCGCCTTGCGCAACTTTGGGAGCATCTTGTACACAGCTTCCAGCGCCTGCCGGCCGCCCTTGTTGTTCGCAATGGCGACCACCTGCTCGGCCGTGAGCTCGTACGGCGCCTTACACAGCTCCGGCAACATCGAGCGCACCGCCTCCAACGCCTGCCTGCCCCCAACGTTGCTCGCGAGCGCAACCACCTGCTCGGTGCTCAACCCATAGGGCGGACCGCACAGCTCCGTCAGCATCGCAACTATGGCTTCCAGCGCCTGCCTGCCGCCACTGTTGTTGGCGATCGCGACCACCCGCTCCGTGGTGAGCTCATAGGGTGCTTTGCGTAACTCCGGCAGCCTCGCGCGCACCGCTCTCAGCGCGTGACTTGCACCTGAGTTGCTTGCGATGCTCACTAACTGTCGGGCGGTAAGATTGAACGGCGCTCGCATGAGTATTGCTCCCTCGCTTGCAAGCGCCAACAGTGTGAGGCGCGCGCCGCGTCGAGCAACCGCCGCGATTTGCTCGGTGTTCAGCGACAGCGGTGGCGCGCTCAAAACCGCCGCAACTTCGAGCAACGCTGACAACGCCAGATCGCCCGCTCGCTGCCGGGCGATCTTGACGATTTCATCTTTGGATAACTCAGGCAGCACCTCGACCAATTTCCTGTAATCGTTTGCGATTACGGCCAACGACTGGTACCGATGACTGATCTTGCAAATCTGCTCATGAGAGAACCCATGCCCGGCCAACGTTTGATGGTGCTTGCGTATTGCCGAAATGCTCTCAGGCTTGACCGACCGAATTTGCCGCATCGAGTAGCCAAGCGCTGTCAAAGCGGTGTCGTTCGGCAAACCATCCGGTACGACAGGCGCATCTTTCGGCGCTGTTTTAGCACCTCCCATGGACGATCGGAAACTCGAAGATACCGCGACGCGCGGCACCCTGTAGTTGTCGCGCGAAGCATCTCCCGGTGTCGGCGCTGCGGGCAAACGGTGTGCGGCGAGCGGCCCGTCGTCCTGTGCGCGGCGACTCACGGAGGATTGTCCTCGGCCAGAACCCGGCGACGACTCTTCAAAAGGGATACTCGCTCCTGAACTGCCAACACTGGGTGGTTTCATTCCTTATGCGTTCTCTGTTTTGTTCGCCATTTGCTCCCGTGTCGAACAGGGCTCAGCTATGGAAAATAAGTTGCGCGAGATGTATTAGTCGCCGCTTGATCGCGAGCAGGCGCAATAAGCGCGCAAGGTTAGCGGCCGCAAAACCACGCGCTGCGCACAATACGAAGCACAGCTTCCGCTGGCGAACTGTTATGGACTTCGTTATGTCAGTTGGCTTGAGCCGGCCCCGACCGACTTTGATTACGTCGGTACCAGTGTAGCGTCGACGGGGGATAGGGATGCGCGATGAATGTCCCCGATCCGCGCAGGTAGTTGCGCCTTCGCGTTCGCTGCTCTGTCGTCGGCGAGAGGACATGTCTATGACACAGTAAGACTTAGCCGAATGACGGCGCCGGCATCTTCAAAACGCGTGGGCGACGAGCGCGCCATTCATCAGCAACACACCCGACGCCAGCACGATCGCCGCAATGGCCGCTGCGTGACTGAGTCGATAAACACCCATGATCCGCCGGCGGCAAGCAAACACGATCAGCGAGATCATCGGCACGGGCACCGCCAGGCTCAAGACGACTTGACTCAGCACGAGCGCACGCGTCGCGTCGAACCCCAGCGCGACCACAACGATACCGGGCAGCATCGTCAGCAGGCGGCGCAGCCAAAGCGGCACGGAAAAACCGAGAAAGTCGCGCATGATCATCTGTCCCGCCAGTGTGCCGACGACCGAACTCGAAATGCCCGACGCCATCAGTGACGTCAGAAAGAGCCCGGCCGCGACGGAGCCGAACAGCGGGGTCAGCGTGCGGTACGCCACGTCGATGTCAGCCACCTGCGAGTGGCCGTGATGAAACGCGCCGGCGGCCATCGCCACCATCGCCATGTTGACGACCCCCGCCACGCTCAGCGCGATGATGACTTCGAGATTCGAATAACGCAGCAGCTTGCGACGCTCGTCATTCGAAAGCGGCTGAATGCGCTGTCCGCTCAAGCCAGAATGCAGAAACAGCGCGTGCGGCATGACCGTCGCGCCGATGATGCCGACGGCCACGAAAAGCGCATCGCGATTGGCGATCGTCGGCACGAACGTGCCGCGCAGCAACGGCTGCCAGTCGAGCGGTACGAGCACGAGCTGCGCGAGGTAGGCCACTGCGATCACACCGACGAGCGCGCCGATCGTCAGTTCGAGCGGTCGAAACCCGCGCCCTTGCATCAACAACAGCCCCCATGTCAGCACGGCCGTGACACCCATGCCGACGATCAGCGGCACGTTGGCGAGCAGTGAAAAACCGATGGCGGCGCCGACGAATTCCGCAAGATCGGTTGCCATCGCCGCGATCTCGGCCACGACCCACATCGCCAGCACGGCGGGCTTCGGCAAATGACATGCGCAAAGCGCGGCGAGGCTTTGGCCCGTGACCAGGCCAACGCGTGCGGAGATGGACTGAAACAGCATCGCGACGAGATTGGCGAACAGCACGACCCACAGCAACGTATAGCCGAATCCCGCCCCGGCTTGAAGGTTCGTGGCGATGTTACCGGGGTCCATATAAGCAACCGAGACGACGACAGCCGGCCCGGCAAACGGCAGCAGTACCCGCATGCCGCGCCGGCGGCCTTCCAGCACGTCGCGAGCATGCTGGGCCGTCCGTGTGCTCGAGCTTCGCTCGCGATCAGACACAGGCACCTCGTTCATTGCATCGCCTTAATGGAGTGTGGACCGCGGCGCAAAAAGTGCAGTCATGCTGATGCCGCGCGTCACAGCATAACGCGCGGCATCGCAAAGTGTCGCCGTGCAACCCGGGCTACCAAGCGGCGCGTCGTCGGCAGGCCGCAGGAACGGAATGTGCTGCTGCGCTAGCGTCCATACTCGTCCAGCCGATCCGCATGAAAGGACCGCCCGCGTTGCTCGGCTCGCTTCACAACCTGTCTGACAGTACGTCTCGCAGACGAATATTGCTCGCCTGCCGCGGCGCGTCGGCATGTGCATACGGATGCGCGTGCGCCGCTGCGCTGGCGGCAACAGTCCGGCCACACAGTCGGGGCCGCAACGCCAGCGCATGCCAGCGTTCGCAGGCTTGCTCGTCGATGCGCAAATCGCGCAGGTGCTGAGCTACGTGCGCAGCGCATGGGGCAACAACGCGCAGCCGATCAGCGGCAACGACGTCAACGCGCTGCGGCAGATCCTGCACAAGTGAGCCGACGCCACGGCGACGCCATGCTTGCATCGCGAATGGGCGAAACGCCGCTCGGCTCAACTGGACTTGTTCCCCGTTTCGTGCGTGCGCGACGAGTAACTTTCGTTGCCGCAATGCGGACAGCGCGGGATTTTCCTGCCCACCGTGACATGAACCTCGTGGTGGCACTTCTCGCAATGGAGGTCCCCGCTCTTTTGCGCTTTTTCGCCTGCTTTCACGGACATGTCCTCACTCCCCTTGAAAAATGCGCGGCTCACCGGACACACCGCGTTGCGCGCTGCGCCCTCGGCGGCCGCGTCGTCATCGTCTGATCGTTCCCGACTGTCCATTAGGCTCAGGGCTGGCGTTGGCCGCCTTGATGACGCGGCATCTTCTGTTGATTTTGCTGCTGCTGAGCCTGTTGATGGTCGCCGCGATCGTGTTGTCGACGCGGGTTGGTCGGCGCTGCCTGACTTGGCTTTCGCGATGTCATTTGGTCCTCCGATGAATGAGCGATCCCTGCTGCCAATCCTCTACCGATCGTCTATCAATCGATTGATGGATTGTTAGTTTGATGCCGCAACGCATATGCCTGCCATTACGCCGGCTGCCGTGTATCGGCGTGGTATCTTCCCACCGGCCCTTTTCTGGTGATGGTGATGGCGATGCGATTCAGCGACTCCGACCGCGCGGCCGTGTACCGCGCCATTTACGAACGCCGGGACATGCGCCATTTCGTGCGCAAGCCCGTCGACGCACACGTGCTCGCCCGTCTGATCGATGCAGCCCACCATGCTCCGAGCGTCGGCTACATGCAGCCTTGGCGGATCTTGCGGATCACCGATGAAACGCTGCGCCAAGCGTTACACGACGCAGTCGAGCGCGAACGCACCCACACGGCCGACGCGCTCGGCGAACGCCGCGACGAGTTCATGAAGCTCAAGGTGGAGGGCATGCTCGATTGCGGCGAGCTGCTTGTGATGGCGCTGATGGACGGCCGCGAGAAATATGTCTTCGGGCGCCGCACGATGCCCGAGATGGATCTTGCCTCGGTTGCCTGCGCGATTCAGAACATGTGGCTAGCCGCGCGTGCCGAGGGGCTCGGCATGGGATGGGTATCGATTTTCGACGTCGACGAACTGCGCAGCCTGCTGCGCATGCCGGCCGGCGCGAAGCCGGTTGCAATACTGTGCTTGGGGCACGTCGAGCGCTTTTATCCACGCCCGATGCTCGAAATCGAACACTGGGCGCACCGTATGCCCATTGCCGATTGCATTTCCGAAAATTATTGGCCGCGTTCGGACGACCGCTGAATCAGCCGCGCGCTACCCTTCGCAGCGATAAAAGTCCATTTGCTGGCCGGCAGCGACTGCGCGGCGCAACCAATCGGGCGGATCGCCATAACCGTCCCATGTATTGCCCATTGCGTCGCGATATAAGATCGGCCGTTCGGCTTGCTTGTCGGCGGAAATCGATTCCGCGACCGCTTCCACGCTAATGCCGTATTCGTCCATGCGACGCCGGAGCCAGCGAATTAACCGTTCGCGAGCCTCGCCTTCAAGCTGTTCCATCGATGATTCCGGTTGTGGTTGATGCGGGGACGCTACGAGCCCCTGTTTGACCCGAGCCGAATGATACTCGACTCGCGGCAGCGGGCGGCTACAGCCGCCCAGCGGCGGAACCCGGATGGGCACGCGCCAGATTGTATTTCAAGGTGTTGACATCAATTATCGATTCAAACTTATGAAAAAGCAAAAAGTTGAAAAACGGATAACAGTTTCGCCCGCATATTGCATTCCATTACGCTTGCGGCGATGAACGTGGATGCACGGCATATGCTGGCCCCCAATTACAGCAGACGATTCCATCGCACATTGAAGCAGACCGGGGCCAACCGAAGCTCCCGAAAAAGCTCACCGTCCGTGGTGCATACCCTAAAAGGTGAGCGTTTTCGGGAGCAGTTTGCAGTATTTCCGCCCGAAAACGCACCACTACACGGCTTTTGAGCCGGGCATCAGGCGCAAATAAGCGCTTCAGACAGGTTTCACGGCTAGTCAGCAACCAAAATACGCCGAAAACAGCGGCGTTCCCCGAAAACCCTCACCCGTCGCGCCGCACGCTCCCGAAAACGCTCACCGTATGGACACACGCGGCAATGTCGATGTCGCAACTCATATCGACCGGCCTGCTTTTTCGAACGACGGCGGTGGTGTGCCGCGGCCAGTCGGGACGGTCGCGCTACCCGTTCCAGCCGACAACCGTGCGGCCATGGCCGCATTGAGCAGCGCCTCCATCTGTTCGCGGTTGTACGGCTTGCGAAGCATCGTCGCATCGGCCAACGCCTCGTGCTTGTCGCCGTCGGGCAGTTCGTCGTAGCCCGAAGCAAAAATGACGCGCAAGCCCGGCTGCAACGCAATCGCACGCATCGCAAGCTCGTCGCCCGACAAATCCGGCAACGCGATGTCGGTCACGATGACATCGAACGTATGCTTGCCGAGTAGCGCCAGCGCTTCGGTGGCGTCCGCCGCTTCCGCCACCGCGTGCCCGAGATAGGTAAGCATATCCGCTGTCGTGAACCGAACCATTGGGTCGTCGTCGACCAGCAGCACTCGTCCGCGCCCGCGGTGCGCCGCACGCGTGTCAGCCGCGAGGGCCGCGCTCGGGCTCGCGGGCGGCAACGCCGGCTGCATCGGCTTGCCGCGAACTTGATGACGCAGCACATGGCGAATCTTGCGCGCAAGCGCCTCGCGGCTATAGGGCTTGCTGAGCAGATCGACGCCGTCGTCGAGCCGCCCGCCATGCACGATCGCGTTGTCCGTATAGCCGGACGTGAACAGCACGGCGATATTCGGCAAGCGTTCGCGGGCCTTGCGGGCCAATTCCGGGCTTTCGAGCGGCCCCGGCATGACTACATCGGTAAACAATAGATCGATCGGCACCCCGCTTTCGACGATCGCAAGCGCGCTTTGCGCATCCTTCGCCCGCAAGACGCGATAGCCCAATTCCGACAGCAAATCGACCACCGTCCCGCGCACGTCTTCGTCGTCCTCGACCACGAGAACCGTTTCAGTGCCGCCCGTGATCGGCCCGGCATCGACCTCCGTTTCGATATCTTCGGGTTGCCGGGCACGCGGCAAATAGAGGCGTACGGTCGTGCCCTGTTCGAGTTCGCTATAAATCTTGATATGTCCGCCCGACTGCTTGACGAAACCATAAATCATGCTGAGGCCAAGCCCGGTACCCTGGCCCTCGGGCTTCGTCGTGAAAAACGGCTCGAAGACGCGCTCCAGCAAATCAGACGGAATACCGCAGCCGGTATCGGTCACGGCGACCATCACATATTGGCCCGGCGTGACGTCAGGATGGCGAGCGACGTAGACGTCGTCGAGAAACGCGTTGCCCGCTTCGATCGTCAGTTTGCCGTGGCCCTGCATCGCATCGCGCGCGTTGATGGCCAGGTTCAGCAGTGCGTTTTCCACCTGGACCGTATCGACAAACGTGTTCCATAACCCGCCCGTGATGACGGTCTCGATTTCGATGCCTTCGCCAAGCGAGCGGCGCAGCATGTCGTCGATGCCGCGAATCAGCCTGCCGAGATTGACCGTTTTCGGCGAGAGCGGCTGGCGCCGGCCGAAGGCCAGCAATTGCGATGCGAGCCGCGAGCCGCGAGCCGTTGCCGCAACCGCTGTCTGCAGCCGCTGCTCCGCGCGCAGATTGCCGGAAACGTCACGGCTCAAAAGCTGAAGATTGCCGGCAATGACCTGCAGCACGTTGTTGAAATCGTGCGCCACGCCGCCGGTCAGTTTGCCGATTGCCTCCATTTTCTGGGCTTGGCGCAACTGTGCCTCGGTATGCGCGCGCTCCGCGATAGCGGCGGCCACGCGACGCTCGAGCACCTCGTTCGCCTCGCGCAGAATTTCTTCGGCCTCCTTACGATCGGTAATGTCGATGATGGAGCCGATATAACCGAGGAATTTGCGGTCGTCGTCGAACCGGGGCACCGCGGCGCTCAACACCCAGCGGAATGCACCCGTCGCAGTCTGTACCCGGTATTCTGCCCGAAACGGCACGCGTTGAGCATGCGCCGCGAGAAACGTCTGGTGCGAGACCTCACGATCATCTGGATGCAACGCAGCCCACGCGCCCTCGCCGACCGCTTGCTCCAACGTCTGCCCCGTGAATTCGCACCAGGGCTGATTCAGATAATCGAAGCCGCCATCTGGCGCGCTGATCCACATCATGACGGGCGCATGATTGGCCATATTTCGAAAGCGTGCCTCGCTCTCGCGCAAATCGCGTGTCGCCTCGCGCCGCAGCCGTGCCATATCGAGGTTGGCATTGACGCGCGCTACCAGTTCGCGCGCGGAAAACGGCTTCGTCAGATAATCGTCCGCGCCCGACTCGAGCCCTTCCACGCGTGCTTCCTCGCCCGCACGCGCCGAAACGATGACAACGGGCAGATCGCGCAGCGCGGGATCGGAGCGAATTTCGCGCAGCAGTCCGAACCCGTCGAGGTTCGGCATCATCACGTCGCTAATGACCACATCGGGCAGGCGCCGACGGATGGCCGCGAGCGCGTCGAGCCCGTCGGCGGCCGTCTCGACTTCCCAGCGCCCTTTCAGCAATCGGCCGATGTAGCGGCGCATGTCCTCGTTATCGTCGACGACGAGCACGCGCGCGCCCATCGTGCGGCTGCCGAACGCGAAATCCGGCAGCTCGTCGGCGCGCTCGGCCGGTTCTTCCTCCGGCGCCGAGCCGCCGCGCGGGAGCCAACGCAGCGCTTCCTCGACATAAGCGTCCGCCCGTTGCGAGGTCCACGCACGCGAGCGCTCCTGACCGATGCGATCAGCCGCCAAATGCACGGTGCCGAACGGAACGCGCACCGTGAATGCCGTCCCCCGTCCGGGCTCGCTGTCGACACCAATGGCGCCCCCGTGCAATTTGACAAGTTCGTGCACGAGCGCAAGGCCGATGCCGGAGCCCTCGAACGAGCGGCTACGCTGCCCTTCGACACGATGAAAACGCTCGAACAACTGCGGCAATTCACGCGTGGGAATACCGACGCCGGTATCGCGCACGACAAGCTCCGCTGCCAGCCCATCATCTGCCGCCCGTGTGAGTATTTCGATCTCGCCCTCGAACGTGAACTTGAACGCATTCGACAGAAGATTGAGGACGATTTTTTCCCACATGTCGCGATCGACATAAACGGAATGGGGCAATGTTTCGCAATGGATAGACAATTTCAGCCCCGCGCGCTGCGTGGCCGATTCGAAATTGGATGCGAGCTCGGCCGTAAACTTGGCGAGGTCGACCGGCTCGAAGGTCGCCACGACGCGACCTGCCTCGATGCGCGAAAAGTCGAGCAGCGAATTGACAAGTTTGAGCAGTCGCAAGCTGTTGCGATGCGCAGTCTGCAGGCGGCGGCGTTGCGAAGACGGCAGCGCATCCGGCGACGGATCGTTCAGCGCATCTTCGAGCGGGGCCAACATCAACGTGAGCGGCGTACGGAATTCGTGGCTCACGTTCGAAAAGAACGCCGTTTTTGCACGGTCGATTTCGGCCAGCGCTTCGGCACGCCGCCGTTCTTCTTCATACGCTTGCGCCTGCGCCACCGCGGCCGCAATCTGGCCTGCGGCCAACGCGAGGAAGCTCCGGTAGTTGCGATCGTAGAGTCGGTACGGATTGAGCCCTACTACAAGCACGCCAGCACGCCCCGTTTCGCCACCCGGCATCACCGGCAGCAGCACCGCCTGCGCCGGCGCATCGCCCCATGGGCCGCTTGGCAACGGACCGATGCGTGTCGGCAAATCGGATACGAGCACGGGCTTACGCGTACGCAACACGTCGCCAACGGGCCATACCGTGGCGTCGTCTCGCGCGATGCTGGCAGGCGCGGCGCGGTGACCATGCTCGATGCCGCATGCGCATGCCAGTTCCAGCGCAGGCGCGTTGGGCGCCTCGGCCATGTAGATCATGGCGAACGGCAGATCGCGCGCGTTAGTGGCCAAGGCCTGCGCACTGCGCGCACAGGCATCCTGCCACGTGCGCGCATGCGTGGTACCGGCGGCCAACTCGCGCAGCAGCGCAAGCTGGCGTTCGCCCATTACACGTTGCGTGTCGTCCGTATTCGCACAGATGATGCCGCCGACGGCGCCATCATCATTCGGAATCGGGCTGAACGAGAAGGTGTAATACGTTTCCTCGGGGTAGCCGTTGCGCTCCATGACGAGCAATTGCGCTTCGACGTAAGTCCCGCGGCCGCCGTTCATCGCGGCATCGAGCATCGGCTCGATGTCGCTCCATATCTCGCCCCACACTTCTTTCATCGGCCGCCCGAGCGCCCATGAATGCTTGCCACCGATGATCGACTTGTAGGGATCGTTATAAAAGTAGACCAGCGACTTGCCCCACCCTATCCACATCGGCTGGCTCGAATTGAGCATGATGCGCAGCGCGACCTTCAGGTTCTGAGGCCAACCGTCGGGCGCGCCGAGTGGAGTCGAGGTCCAATCGAACGCACGAATGAGCCCGCCCAGTTCGCCGCCGCCCGACAGGAAATCGGCATCCTGTTCGTTGCGCAGTGCGCGCGATGTGCTCGATGCATCGGTCATGTGGCCGTTCCTTGCTTTCCCGTTCAAGCAAAGATATCGCCGCTCCCGGCAAAATCCAATACGCTTTTCGGCCAAATTGCGCGCGGACGTTAAATAAATATTGGGCACAAATAATGCGCCGCTTTCCCTCGGCAAGACTGGCAAGAATTACTGCGCATTGCCGGCACACTTTGCACATGCATGACTAACATCGTGCCGAAAGCGTATTCAGAATGCGAAGCTTGTCGGTGTCATCAAGCGACTTCCATGCCCTGATCTCGTCGATCGTGCGCCGGCATCCGGTGCAGCGTTGTCGGTCGCGGTCGAGCCGGCAGATGTCGATACAAGGCGAGCCAACCGGCCGCAGCGCCTGAGCACAAGCAATCGCGCGGTCGAGTTTTCTCACCACTGCCGCATCGGACAATCGTTCGTCGTTTTGCGTCATCGAGTAGCCTCGCGGCGAAGGCCGAACATACGGCCCAACGCAGCGTCGAGCCGCGTCCATGCGGGCTCGTCGGCGGGCAGCCCAAAACGCAACCCCGGCACGGCTTCGAAGCGGCGCACCCAGATGGCCTCGCGCGCAAGGTACTCGTGCCATCGCTTCGCGTCTTCATCGCGCACCCATGCGAAAAGCGGTGTGTGCGCGGCACGCCAACCGTGGCATTCGAGCAGGCCAACAAGGCGCGCGCCGGCTTCGCTCAAACGTGCCCGCGTCTCGCGCTGCCATGCCTCGTCGAGCAGCGCAGCCCGCACGACCGAGCGGGCCGGCCCAGACACGCTCCATGGTCCGCGCAGGCCACGCATCATGCGATCAGTCGCATGATCGGCGAGGACGAAGCCGGCGCGCGCACCGGCCAAGCCGTAGAACTTGCCTACCGAACGCAAGACAATCAGGCCTTCGAGATCGGCCTTCGTTGCGACGCTGATGTGCGGGAGTGCATCGGCGAACGCCTCGTCGACGATCAGATAGCCCCCACGCGACGCCACTTGCCGATGCCAATCGAGGATCGTCTGAATATCGAACGATTCCGCGCCCGGATTGTTCGGATTCACGACGACAAGATGGCGTAAATGGGCGGGCAGTGCGGCGCCCGGTGCGAGTATGAAACCGGCGGCGTCGCGCTTGTCAGCGAGCGGCTCGGTGACGAAGCGCTCGACGCTAAAGCCCGCGGCTTCGAATGCGGGTGCATATTCACCGTAGGTCAGCAAGCCGATGCCAATGCAGCCGCTGCGCAAGACTTGCGGCAACATGCGGATCGCTGCTTGCGTGCCTGCGACGGCGAGCGCGCGCGGGCTGCCGTAGTGGTGCGATGCGATCGCCTCGAGGCCGTCATCATCGTCGGGCAGGCGCAACCATGCGTCGCCGTCGATTGGCGGCACAGGGTAACCGCGCGGATTGATGCCGGTGGACAAATCGAGCCAGCGCTCGCGCGCAATGCCATAGCGATGCACGGCATCGGCGAGATTGCCGCCATGCGGCACGAGTGCGGGAAAACCGGATAAGGACATGATGCGTTCGAAGTTCAAACCGTAATCATCATTGATAAAAGCGCGAGCAGCGCCAACGCGGCGAGCCACAGTGCGAGCGCGCGCTTCACGAGCGACAGCGCACGCCCCACATCGCGAGTGCTCGGCGCGTTGCCTGTGCCAAGCGGGGGACGGCTTTCGTCGATACCGTGATAGCGGGCCGTTCCGCCGCATGCGACGTTCAAGCTGCCTGCGCCGCTGGCCATGACGGGGCCTGCGTTCGGGCTGTCCCACGCGCTCGCTTGCGTGCGCCAGCATCGCCACGCGGTGCGCGTATCCCCGCATAACGCATAGGCCGCCGCCGTCAATCGCGCGGGCACGTAATTGGCGAGATCATCGAGGCGCGCCGCGGCCCAGCCGAAACGCACAAAGCGCACGGTGCGATAGCCCCACATTGCGTCGAGCGTATTGATCAGCCGATAAGCAAGCGCACCGGGACCACCCGCTACGGCGAACCAGAAGAGTGCTCCGAAGATCGCATCATTGCCGTTTTCCAACGCCGATTCGACGGCCGCTCGCGCAACAGCCGATGCGTCGGCATCGGCGAGTTCGCGCGTCACGATGCGCGAGGCCAATGCGCGCGCCTGCACGAGGTCGCCCGCGGCCAATGCGCTTTGGATTGGCGACAGGTGGTCGACGAGACTGCGCGTGCCGAGCGCGAACCACAGCAGCGCCACGTGAACGACACACGCGAGGGCAACCGGCAACCAGCACGTCAGCATCACGGCGATCGCCACGGGCGGCACGACCGCCAGCACCCACGCCAGCACGCCGAGCATGCGCGTGACCGCGTTTCGATGCGGCCACGCAGCGCTTGCATGCTCGCTCGGCCGCAACCCATCGTCGCGATGATGGTCGCGATCGTGATCGTGATTGAGTGCGCGCTCGATTCGCTTAGCCATATGCCCGAACGCGACCAGCGGATGCCCGCGCCGCGGCTCGCCCACCCACGCATCGACCGCCACGCCTGCGCCAGCGAGCGCAGCCGTCGCAGCAAACGGAAGCAGCAGCGTCATCATCGCTGCGTCTGCCACATGCTATGGCCCTCAGCGAATTCGGCCCGATCCGCCTGATAGCGCGGCTGTGAAGGCCTTGCATTTTCATACGTGCAAGTGCCGATGACATAATGCTGCCCATTCGCGCGTGCCTTGCAATGGCTTGCGCGCCCGTGCGCAACAGGCGCAGCCCACCCGATCACGGCAGGAAGACCACGATGCCCGGCGCACTGATGATTCAAGGAACGAGTTCCGATGCGGGCAAGAGCACGCTCGTCGGCGCGCTTTGTCGAATTGCCGCGCGCGCCGGCAAACGCGTCGCACCGTTCAAGCCGCAAAACATGTCGCTGAACAGCGCCGTGACCATCGATGGCGGCGAGATCGGCCGTGCGCAAGCGTGGCAGGCACTCGCGGCGGGCATCGCGCCGGAGACGGACATGAACCCCGTGCTGCTCAAGCCGAACAGCGATATCGGCGCGCAAGTCATCGTGCACGGCCGCGCACGCGGCAATCTGGACGCCCGCGCCTATCACGCCTACAAACCGACCGCGCTGCAAGCGGTGCTCGAATCGTTCGAACGGTTGCGCGCGAAAAGCGACCTCGTGCTCGTCGAGGGTGCCGGCAGCCCGGCCGAAGTGAACCTGCGCGAGGGCGACATCGCGAATATGGGCTTCGCGCAAGCTGCCGATTGCCCCGTGGTGCTCGTCGCCGATATTGATCGCGGCGGCGTCTTTGCGCAGATCATCGGTACGCTCGCATGCCTCTCGGACGCCGAGTGCGCGCGCGTCAAAGGCGTCATCATCAACAAGTTCCGCGGCGACGTGGCGCTGCTTCAGCCCGGCATCGACTGGGTGCAGGCACGCACCGGCAAACCCGTGTTCGGCGTGGTGCCGTTCGTGCCCGGCCTGTGGCTCGATGCCGAGGATATGCTGCCATCCGTCGCACATGCACCCGCTCACGGCGATGCGGCGAGCACGCTGCGCGTCGTCGTGCCGGCGCTGCCGCGCATCAGCAATCACACCGATTTCGATCCGCTGCGCGCGCATCCGGATGTCGATTTCCGCTACATACGAAGCGGCGAACCGCTGCCCGCTGCCGATCTTGTGATTCTGCCCGGCAGCAAAAGCGTCCAGCGCGATCTCGCCTGGCTGCGCGAACAAGGATGGGAGACGTATTTGCGGCGCCACTTGCGTTATGGCGGAAAAGTCATCGGCATTTGCGGCGGCATGCAAATGCTTGGGCGCGAATTGCGCGATCCGCTTCGCATCGAAAGCGATGCCGAACGCGCACAGGGCTTCGGCTTGCTCGATTTCGATACGTCGCTTGCGAACGACAAACGCCTGGTCAGGATCGAGGGCAGGCTGTCGTCCGGGACATTCGGCAATGCCGCCGTACGCGGATATGAGATTCACATGGGCGCTACGGAGGGCGCTGCGCTCGCACGGCCGGCCATGTGGCTCAGCGATGGCGCCGCGATGCGGCCCGAGGGCGCGATATCGGAGGATGGGCAAATCCTTGCCACCTACCTGCACGGTCTCTTCGATGCGCCCGATGCGTGCGCGGCGCTGTTGCACTGGGCCGGACTCGTCCGCGACCCATGCGCCGAACGCATCGACCACGACGCACGCAAGCTCGCGTCGATCGACACCCTCGCCGATGCCGTCGAGACGCACGTCGACATGCAAGCGCTTTGGGGCTTGGTCGCATAAGCGAAGTACACGCCAGGTCGAATGCATGGTCCGCTCAGTGAAAAGAACGGGCTAGTCTAGCGGCTTGGCCTGCTTGCGTCGACCGTCATGCTCGCGGCGCCGTTTCGCTCCAAGCCGCCGCGCTCCCGAAAAACCTCACCATAGAAGCTCGCGCATCGAATCGAAGCGCAGCCGCATGCTCAACATCTTCTCCCGAAAAGTCTCACCTTGCGTCACGTCGGGGGATACGGTTAGCGGAATTTGCGAATCGCTTTCACGCGTACAAAATTGCATACATTAGCCACCGACGTCGTATGCGACTCCCGAAAACTCTCACCTTTATATATCGCAGCAGGGTAGAATTCGACATGCCCTGCATGGTCCCGAAAAAGCTCACCTTTCGAGCATTTCATGCAGCGATTCGACCACCTCCTGAAAACCCTCACCTATCAGCGCGAGTCTTTCGAGAAGACGCTAGCGGCCTTTTCCTTGATGCGTTGCCAAAGCGTCTGGTAACCGAGGTCCTGCCATCGTGTCAGTTCCAGCATTTTGATTTTGACGCCCGGTACCGCATCGGCTGATTTCGACCGGCGTATGCCGCGCAATTCCATAAAGACGGTCGTGCGTGTCCACCGCGTGCCGTTTGGGTGTTCGGGCGTCGGAGGGAAATTGGCAACCTGTCTGGTTACGCCCTCGTAGACCCCCGGTCCAGGCATCCAAGGAGGCAGGGTATTGAAAGCCCACGTCTTGTGCGCGGTGCTCTCGGCCGCCTGGGGCGCCCAGCCGGTGGCGCCGATTCCGAATTCCTTCGCCACATCCGATGGCAGTCGCTCGCAACTAACTGTAGGGGCCCAGGCGCTTCGAATCGCGGCCGCTCCTGTTTCACGAAAGCGCGCGCGTACCGGAAGGCCCATCGGGGGAATTGGCACAGGCGGGTAGTTGGCTCTAAACGGATGCACCGTTGTGAAGCCGATGGTCGATGGGCGTCTTGTCGGCCTAACCAATGCATCGCCCTTTGCCTCTGCCGTTTCGCCCGCATCCTCCGGACGCTCGGGTCGTGATCCAAAACCATTGACTCCACCGAGATTCACGATGACGCCCTCCTGAGTATGATTTGATGGCGAAGCTTATCGGCGGGTCCGCTTCGCCGCAGCGAAGCTGCGAACAATCGCTACGCGAAGCGAAGCGCGAAAAACCACGAGGCCGAGCCGCTACATCACGCCAATGAGGATCGCCTATGCTGTCACCTGCACGCTTACATATCGACGCAACCGACAGGAAGCACAATGCAATGGCACGCGATCACGGGCTGGAAGCACTATTGAACGAGGAATTAGGCAGCGTTTCAGGGCTCACGGAAAAAGCGATGTTCGGCGGTTGGGCATGGCTCGTGGACGGCAATCTTCTTTGCTGCGCGCGCGATGACGGCATGCTCGCACGGCTCGGCAAGAATCAAGACGGGTGGGCGCTGGAAGTGCCCGGCATCGAGCCGATGTTCTCGGGCGAACGACGGATGCATGGCTGGGTACGCGCCGCGCCGCATGCATGGGGCAATGATGCGCTACGCGGCAAGCTCGTGCAAAGTGCGCTCGCGTTCGTCAGAACACTGCCTGCGAAATAGCGATTGGCGATTAGCGATGACTGCGTCAATCGAATCGAAGGCAAAAGCATCAACGAGAAAATCGCGTGCGGTGAGCATGCTCGTCTACGTGATCGGCGCCATTTGCGTGACGGCGCTGGCGTTGGCGATGGCCGCGCTGTTCATCGTTCGCGCGAGCCTGCCGCAGCTCGACGGCGAGCGCGTCGAGCGTTCTCTCGGGGCTGTTGTGCGGATGGAGCGCGATGCGCTGGGCGTCGTCAGCTTGTCCGGCACTTCGCGTGACGACCTCGCTTATGCGACAGGTTTCGTGCACGCGCAGGATCGCTTCTTTGACATCCTCTCCGCCCTGAAGGACGGAGATTCCTACCGCGCTTAGGCCGCGATGGCCTGAGTCACTTCGGCGGGCTCCTGCTTCTTCGAGCGGCCTGACCGCACCGTCTCTCCACAGGCTAACAAGCGCTGTCCGCGCTCTAACACATTGATCGCGCCGACGTAATCGGCGTTTGCTTCGTGGCCGCAGCGCACGCACGCAAACAGCGCTTGTGTCTTGCGGTTTTCCGCTGAAATATGGCCGCATGACGGGCACGTGCGGCTCGTGTTCTGCGGCGGGACGGCGACGAAAAAGCCGCCGCGCCACGCCGTCTTGTACTGCAACTGGCGGCGAAACTCGAACCAGCCTTGGTCGAGAATCGACTTATTGAGTCCGGACTTCGCGCGGACATTGCAGCCCTGCGCGTCGGCCGTACCGGCTGCTGATTTGCTCATATTGCGCACCTGCAAATCCTCGACGGCGATCATTGCGTGGTTTTTACTGATCGCATTCGATGCTTTGTGCAGGAAGTCGTTGCGCGCGTTCGCGATGTGCGCATGAATGCGCTGAACGCCGGCCTTCGACTTTTTCCAGTTCGACGAACCTTTGACCTTGCGGGCCATGCGCCGCTGATACTTCGCGAGGCGCTGTTCGTGCTTTTTGAAGCTCGCCAGCGGCACGATATACGTGCCGTCGCTCAGCGTTGCGAAGCGGGTCACGCCGACGTCGATACCGACCGCCGGGCCGTGCGGAACCGATTGCTCGACTTCGCGCTTCGTCAGGATCGAGACGTACCACTTGCCCGCGCGCAGCGATACGCTCGCGCTGCGCACTTCGCCGAGTACATCGCGGCTATTGCGGTAACGCAGCCAGCCGAGTTTCGGAACCTTGATGCGGCCATTGCTGCTATCGATCGCAATCTGATTCTTGTCGGGGAATTGGAAACCGTCGTGCTCGCCCTTGCGCTTGAAACGCGGGAACTCTGCGCGCTTGGCAAAGAAGTTTTGGAATGCGCGATCGCAGTCCTGCGTCGCCATCATAAGCGAATGGCGCGGAGCTTCAGCGAGCCATGGCGTATCAGCGCTGTTGCGCCACGCCGTCAGGTGCTTGCCAATCGCGAACTTTCCGATGAACTTCCCGCCCGCCGCGTGGTTTTCCTTCTGCAACGCCAGCGCCTTGTTATAGACGAACCGGCACGCGCCCGCGAACCGGCGCATAGTGCGCGCTTGTTCGCCGGTCGGCATGAGTTCGAATTTGAAGGCTTGGAGTCGTTCCATAGGCCAAAGTATACTTTGGCCTATGGCCATCGACAACGACATCCGGCGCGAATGCCGCTGCGTTTTCTTGATGCGCGCACATTTGGTCTTCGTGACCAAGTATCGGCGTGGCGTGTTCACAAAAGAGATCATCGACGATCCGCACGTCATGTTCGCCAGCGTGTGCGCCGACTTCGAGGCTGAACTGGTGGAGTTCGACGGCGAGGACAACCACGTACACCTTCTGGTGAACTATCCGTCCAAAGTTGCCGTGGCGGCACTCGTGAACAGCCTGAAGGGTGTTTCGAGCCGCATGATCCGCAAGAAGAACTGCCCGAGCATGCGGCGCAAGCTGTGGGGCGGTGCGCTTTGGTCCCCGTCCTATTTCGCCGGTAGCTGCGGCGGGGCGCCTCTCTCAGCGATACGCGAGTACATCGAGCAATAGCGAACGCCGCACTAAGCGCCCTAGACGGACGGCTCCGGCCGTCCGCGCGGTCCCTCCTCCCGCTGAACGGGGACGATTGCCGCGCATTTGTTCAATATGGCGAAATACGTCGGACGTTGGCGCGGTCGGCGTTACAGCAGCGCGTATCGCCGGAATTGCTCGCCTTTATGCTGCCCACGTCCAGTCATTGGGACGCACCGCTCGATCGCGTATCGATGCCGCGCAGCGCGTCGATCATACCTGCTCTGCCCGAGTGGCTGCGCACGCCGCAGCCCGAACCACTGAAACAAAACCATACACAAACATCGACACTCGCACTCGATTGCGATCCACTCACGTGCGGCACTCTTTCGATAACGGGCAGCAACGCTTGGGCCGTCGATGCGGCGCATAGTGCCGGGCATCACGCAATGATCGCCAGCGACATGCACCTTTCGTTAGGACTGCCGAATATCTGGCATCGCATGTCGCTTGCGTATCGCGCAACGAACGGTGACGTGCGCCGAGTAACCGGCGTGACGCTGCCGGGCACGCCGACGGTGACAGCCGGCAGCAACGAGCAAGTCGCCTGGGGCTTTACGAACAGCTACGGCCGTTTTGTCGATCGACCGCGCGATTTCGGAAGTCACACTGGAGCGCGGCTCGCTCGAACGGGCGAGTTGGGGAGCACACAACCGTGCGGCCATCATGCATCCGTTTGCGCGCATGGTGCCAGCGCCGTTTTCCGCGCTGCGCCGGCTGCTCGCCGCACCACAGGAACCGCTTCCAGCCGACTCCAACATGCCGCGCGTGCAGGGGCAGTCGTTCGGTGCCTCCGAACGCATGGCCGTATCACCCGGACACGAGCAGGAAGGAATTTTCCATATGCCGGGCGGCCAGTCCGGCAACCCTGCTTCACCGTATTTTCTCGCGGGCCATCAAGCCTGGGTCAGGGGAGAGGCAACCCCATTTGAACCGGGCGCGGCCGAGCATCGCCTCGTGCTGCGGCCGTAGGCACCGCGCACCGCTCACCGCTCACCGCTCATCACGTGTGAGACGACGCTGCCCATGTTGCAATGACCAGAAGCACAAACCCCACCACAGCGACAGCGGCGTGCACGACGACGAGCCATTTTGGCAGTGCCAGCATCTTCCAGTGATAGCAGAGGTTGAGCACCGCGCCGCCTGCCGCTGCGAGTAAAAAGAGGATCAGCGCGGCGAGCGCCAAGCCCGGTAACCCGGTGACAGCAGCGGCGTAGAGCAGCAATGTCAGCGCCGCGGCGGCAGCCACGCCGTGCAACATCGCAAGCCACGCTGGCGGGTGGGGTTGGCCGGCAAAACGCATACCGGCCATCGTCAAACCACCGAGCGCACCGAGCGCCAGCAGCACCGTTGACGTTTTCAATACCAATGCGAGTTCCATGGCGTACTCCGTAACGAACGCGGTATCCGTACCGTGCCAACATAGTGTTAGACGTCGCGTGTTTTCACCGCGTTCCGACAGCAAGCACCGCAATTTTCTTGCCGGCGAAGCCTCCAGCCAGACCCGTTTGCATGGAAAACGCATAGATGACAACTGCAATGCTCGAATTCCCTGCCCTCAATTTCCTTCTTTTCGCTAAAGACGCCTCGTATGCGTGTCGTTATTAAGACATCGATTCGCAGTTCAGCCATTGCCATCAAGAGCAACGCAAGCGCGACGCCAATCGAGGGACGGGTCCTAAAAGCGGGGGATTATCTTGAAACAAAAACAGTCGACCTGGACGCGCTCGGCGACGCCGGGTGAAGTCATCTATTCCGAAGGTTTCGCCGGGGACCCGGTCATCTATGTGATCTCCGAAGGCAAAGTCGAGATCTCCACTTATTGCGATGAAAAGAAAGTCGTTCTCGGCACCTTGGGAAAAGGCGATTTTTTCGGCGAAGCGGCGTTGCTGCCCGCCGAGCCGCGCGCACAAACCGCGAAGGCGCTGACCTTTTGTCAATTCACGGTCATCGAAACGAGCATGATCGAGCAGGAGCTCGAGCGAGCTTCCCCGCTATTGCGGCATTTGGTGCGCACCACCATCCGGCGCGGGAAAAAGAAAGACGACTTGCTCGCAACCTATACGCATGCCGATTTCCTTCCGGGCGTGGTGTCCTATGCCCACGTGCTCGCGCTGATGGCCAGTGCCGAAGCCACTGCCGACACTTCCTCCGATGGCTGGGGACGACGCGGGCAGCCGGAAGAAGTGGCGGTGACGCTGCCCAATGCGATCAAGAAATTCCGGGCGATTGCCGGCCATTCGCGCCCGCACGTCATGACCATGCTGCGGCGGATGGAAAAGCTCAATCTCGTCACGCTGGACATCGGACGCGCCGAGCATTTGGCCAACAATGGCCGTTATGCCGCGCAAGACGGCGCCACGGCCCGGCAAGTTATCAAGTTCGATCCGGCGCGCATCATCGAACGAGCGCAGCAGGTGGGCGATCACGATCTCGACGTCGCCATCAACAGCGAACTCGAACTAATCGAGTTGTCCGATCTGGAAACGCTGATTGGCGTGGAAAAGAGAATCATCTTGAACAAGCTTTCGCATGGCGAGATTGCCGAAGACTTGTTCGCCTTTCGCAAAACGCAAGTACTCAACTACGTCGAGCAAAAAGGTATCAACTATTTCACGCGGCGCAACGCGCGGCCGAGCGGTGACATGCAATCGCTCGACGACCTCGAATCTGTCGACCAGCGCACGCTGTTCGAAGCTGTCAGCGCCACCGATACCTACGACCTGGCCAAACTGCTCGCGACGCTCACCGACCCGGTGGTCGCGCAACGGTTGCAGTCCGTGATGACCGAGGCGCGCAAGAAGGAAGTTTCGTGGGTCATGCGCCGCGAGATCAAGATCGATCCACTCGAAGTGAATGACATCGAGCAGCGTTTCATCGAAGCGGTCAGAACGATCCGTGCATCGGCGGGCGGCGCATCCGCGCAGGTTGGCCGCGAAGCTTGAACATTTTTGACGGTAGCTGGGGAGAGCCGGTATGGATCTGCTGACGATATTCGGCGCGCTGCTCGGCACGCTCGCCATTGCCACAGGATTTTGGCTGGAGGGCGGACAATTCGGAATGCTTTTTCAGGTCGAAGCTTTCGTCATCGTGGTGGGCGGCACGCTGAGCGCGGTGATGATTCAAAACACGTGGGCCAGATTCTACGACGGGATCAAACAGCTGCATCTCGCGTTCATGAAGACGCGGCAGGTCGATCGCGAAAACCTTTCGGCGCTGTTGGAATGGGGCGATCAAGCCAAGCTCAACGGCATGCTTGCATTCGAATCGCTCGACATGAGCGGCATCAACCCGTTCGCGCGGCGCGGGCTCGAGTTGCTCGCGAACGGGGTCTCCACGGCCGTGCTCGAAGATGCATTGCGGCGTGAGCTGGCGGCTTACGAACGCAACCGCATGGCCGCTGCGCGCATTTGGCAACAAGCGGGCGGATATTCGCCGACGTTCGGCATTCTGGGCGCCGTGTTGGGCCTGATTCACGTGACCGGCCATATCCTCGAACCTGCGCAGCTCGGAGCCGGCATTGCGGCCGCGTTCACCGCGACGCTTTACGGCCTCGCGTTTGCCAACGTGGTTTTTCTGCCGCTCTTCGGCAAGATCAAGGCGCAAGTCGAAAGCGAACTGCGGTTCAGAAGGCTTTATCTCGACGGCTTGTTGGCAATCTCGCGCAAAGAATCGCCGCAGACGATCGAGACGCGCCTCGCCGCAGAGGTCCGCGAGCGGTCCGCCGAACTGCTGGCCTGATCTACTCGACATCCTCGCCATCATGAATATTTTTGCCGGCGATAAGCACATGTCATCCGATGCGATCGGACACGAACATGGACATGAACACGACGACGATGCCGAAGAGCGTTCGGAGCGTTGGCTGATTTCGTATGCCGATCTCATCACCACGTTGATGGTGTTCTTCCTTGCGCTTTACGTACTGGAGCTGGCCAGATACCGAGAACTCGAGAGCAAGACGCTCGAAGCACGCGTCGTCCAGCATGTCGATGGTTCCGCGAGCAGCGCGGGGAGCGTGGGCGACGGCCCGCGGCAGGCCGCGCAAAAGACACTGCATGCGTTGCTGAGTCCGCTTGGCGAGAACCGCCAGATCGCGATGAAGGATACTTCGCAAGGCGTTGAAATCGCGATCAACGCCAAGCTGCTTTTCAATTCCGGCGATGCGCAATTGCTGCCGAATTCGTTCGGTGTCCTAAGCGATATCGCACAGGTACTGGCAACGCACTCGGCCCGCAACATCCTCGTCGAAGGGCATAGCGACAGCGTGCCCATCTCGAACGCGAAATTCGCGTCGAACTGGGAGTTGTCATCCACGCGTGCGGGTGCCGTCGTGCGTTTCCTGGTGGACAAAGGCGTCGCGCCGCATCGGTTGTCCGCGGTCGGCCGCGCCGACAACGACCCGCTCATGCTCGGCAACGACGAAGCAGCACGCGCGGCGAACCGGCGCGTGACCATCCTCGTTCAATACTGACCGCTTCCGACGCTCGCCGGCTCCCGCAAAAGCTCACCGAACTCCGTTACTGCGCCGTACCGTTCGAAGCCGGTTCGTGACTGTCCGACTTCGATTTACTGACCGTCCTGTGGATGGCATCCTTCGTCGCGTGATAACCGTTGCGGGCGCCCTGCGCTACCGCATGCCCGAACTTCTTCGAGGTCTCGGCGGTTGCATGTGCCGCCTCCCGCGCATCGGAGCCGATATGCTTGCCGGCCGCTTTCGCGTTTTCCTTGAAATCATGCGCGGCTTGCCCAACGTCGGCCTGCGCTGCCGGGACCAAAGCGGGTACGAAAGCCCCGATAACAAACGCTGCCGTTAACCATTTACGAGTACGAGCCGTCTTCAAGAGTGAACTCCTTATAAGGAAGATCATGCATCTGTGCCATCGAGCGATGGCCCGATAGCGGACGCATCGAGTATCACGGCGGCACGGCCGGATAGCACCGTGCGGCCCGCGCATTGCAAGGCGAAACGATAGAGCACGTTATTGGCGTCGCCGCCGATCCGCTGCGCTTCGACGCTCAACCAGTCTTGCAGCGTATCGAGCCGCGCCACCTGCATCTCGACATTGCGAACACTCGCAAGAAAGCCCGCACGCGGACGCTCGAGCGCCGCGCCAAGCATCGCCCCATGCGCGGCCATCGCCTGCGCCGCGTATTCAATTCCGCAGACGGCGGCAAGGCGTCCGTTCGCGCGCAGCGGGTTGTTTGGGTCGCGGTGACTCGTCGCGCGGCAGACGATCGTGTCGTCGCTCCATGCGAGCACCTGATCGAGCAGACACATCGCGCCGCTATGCGGAATGCGCGCCGCGATCCACGCATGATCGAGCGGCTGCGCCAAGTATTCGACCGGTTTCATATAGCGGCTCCTGCATGACGATCGATCACCGCTATCTCGACGCCGAGCCGCATGTCGCTCAAGTAGTCGAGCACGACGCGCGTCGATTGCCGTGTTGCAAGCGCTTCGAGCAAAGGCAGCGAGCGCGCAGCGGGATGATTGCGGCGCAATGCTTCGACGAGCGGCGAGGATTGTGTCGTAGCCGGTTCGGTCGTCAGCGCGATATCGATGCGGGCAAGCGAGTGCGCGCTTGGCTGCGGCGCCAGCACGAGGGCCACGCCGAACGCATCGTCGATCGGACGCAACTCGCGCAACGGGCTCGGATAATCGACGTCGAATGCCACCAGCAGCGCGGCTTTTCCGTCAACGGCCACCTCGCCCACACTCTCGAGCAGCCCCGCCACAAAGCTGCCGTCATAGGCGGCCAGCACATTCGACGACGCCATCGAACCGGTGGCGATGCTCCAGTATCCGGCCGGCGCGTTATGCACGGAGTTATGAAAGCGCGTCGGCGACAACGTCCGGTCCTCTCCCGCCAGCGTTTCGCAGACCGCATGGCAGTTGTGGCCATCAGCGCCCGATGACGCGAAGACCGACTGCAACGTAGCCGGGTCGTGCCCGCTCGCCGCCACGGCCTCGGAGCCGATGGCAAGCACGAGCTTGACCGGCGCACCCGTGCGACGCCGCTCGGCGGAAGGAAGCGCAGCGGGCGGCGGCAACACCGTTCGCTGCGGAACGTAAGCGGTCCGACCGCTCAGCACCTGCACGGCGCTAGGCCAGTCGGTAAGGCCTGGCCCGAGCAGCCCGACGCCGTCAATGAATGCCCGCATGGCTTGCTTTCGCATCGTCATGTCCTCTTTGAATCGCCATCTGAATCGCTACCGGAGTCGGCCCACCCCAATCCCAATATCAAACTGCAATTGGTCCCGCCAAAACCAAACGAATTGCTGAGCGCGGTTCGGACAGGCGCGGCGCGGCTCGTCAACACATACTCGAGCATCAACTCGGGGTCGGGCTGCGTCGTTTGAATACCGGCCGGCAAGAACTGGTGCTTCAATGCAAGCGCTGCGATCACCGCTTCAAGCGCGCCGGCGGCACCGAGCGTATGTCCGGTGGCGCCTTTCGTCGAGCTGCAAGGCGTGCGCTTGCCGTCAAACAGCGCATTGACCGCAAGCCGCTCGGCCGTATCGTTGCCAGGCGTCGCCGTGCCGTGCAAATTGACGTAGCCAATATCGCCTGCCGCCAGGCCGGCCGATGCAAGCGCTTGTTGCATTGCGAGCCGCGCGCCCAGTCCTTCAGGGTGTGGCGACGACATGTGATGCGCATCGCTCGATTCGCCGATGCCCACGAGCGCGATGGTCGATTCGTCGAGTGCCGCGTTGCGCGCGGCAGCATTTTCGGGGCGTTCGAGCAGCGCGAAGGCGGCCGCCTCGCCGATCGAGATGCCCTTGTGAGTAATATCGAACGGTTTGCAAGGCTGTGTCGACAGCAATTCGAGCGAGTTGAAACCGTAAAGTGTCGTCAGGCACAACGAGTCGACACCGCCCACGACAGCGGCGTCGATCAAACCCGCTTCGAGCATGCGCCGCGCAGATGCGAAGACCTTGGCCCCCGAGGAACACGCTGAAGAAACCGCCATCGACGGTCCATGCAATGCGAAGTAGGCGCGCACGAAAGCGGCGAGCGAATAGGTGTTGTGCGTATTTGCGTAGTGAAAGTCAGCAGGAAGCGCGCCCGTGTCAGGATCGCGGCGCCGATAGGCAAGCTCGGTCTCGAAGATCCCGGACGTGCTCGTGCCCAAAAACACGCCGATTCGCTGCGGGCCGTAATGCGCGGCTGCCGCCCGCACGGCTTCTTCGAAACCATCCTGTCGCAACGCGAGCTGCGCCAGCCGATGATTGCGGCACTCGAATTCGCGCAGGTCGCGGCGCACAGGCTCGTCGTCGACGCCGGCGACTTCGCCGGTCCATGTCGTGAGCGCGGCATCGTCGAAACGGCACGGCGCGAGGCCGCCGCGTTGCATCCGCAACGCGTCAAGCGTCGCATCGAGTCCTCGCCCGATGCAGCTCGTGGCCGTAAAGTGAGTGAGCAGGATCGGGTTCACTTTCGTCAGTCCTGGTATCGGTTGGCGTGTGCATCTTGATTCGGCACGGCTGACATCGTTGGCGTCGCTGGTGCTTCTGAGCGCACCAACATCGCCGCACGCAGGGTCGTCCAATGCAGTTGCGCGTCGTGCGCCGCTTGCGCCACTGCGGGCAACACGTCGAGCACGGTCGCGCGGCCGTTCTTATCGCGCGCGGCGTGACCGTCATGCACCAGCAGGATGTCGCGGGCAGCCAGCCTGTTCAACAGCCGCTTCGTCACGAGATCGGCGGCACTCGTACGCGTATCGAAACCGCGTCGGGTCCAACTGGCCAGCGTCAGTCCTTCACGGCAGAGCACGGGTTCGAGAAACGGATTGCGCAGGCCTGCCGGCGCGCGAAAGAAAAGTGGCCGCGTCCCGGTGATTGCCGTGAGCGTCTGTTGCGCTTGTCGAATCTCGTGGCTCAGCGCCCGCGGCCCCATCAGCGAAAAGCTATGTCGATGATGCTGACTATGATTCTCGACGGCGTGTCCGCGCGCGACGATGTCCTGCACGCATTCTGGATGTCTGCGCGCCGCCTCGCCGATGCAAAAGAACGTCGCGCGTATGTCGTAACGCTCCAATATGTCGAGCACGCGCGGTGTCAGTTCCGGGTCGGGGCCATCGTCGATCGTCAGCGCAATGGCGTCGCCCGGTGCGGTGCACGGCAACCGCGTCCAGTTCGGACCGAGCAGGCTACTGCGCGGCCACAGCCCGGATGCGGTCAACGCAAGATGCGAGGCGATCACGCAGCCTGCCGCCCAGGGCCACGCGGCGGGCTGCACGGCGCACGTCGCCGCCGCGCCCGCATGCAGCGCGAGCGTGCCCGTGATGAGGGGCGTCGGCTTCCAACGGCGCGCGAAGGTTGCCTGCTGGTCGATCGATGTGAGCCCGCTCATACGCGATGCTCCAACGCGCTGCGCGGCGCAAGCACGGCGGAAAAGACAAGTGCGAGCACGGCACCAGGTCCGACTGTCAATCCGAACGATTCGAGCATCGGTACACGCGATAGCGCAAGCAGGCCAAATCCTGCCACGGTGGCCAGATCGGCGATCAGCAACGACACAAGCGTTTGCTCGTTGATCGAGCCGCTTTTAACGCGATTGAAAAAAAGCGCGTAGTTCGATCCGACGGCAACGATCAACAACAGACCGATCAAATGCAAGATCGTGAGCGGCACCTGCGCCAACGCAAATCCGGCGCTGACGACCAACACGGCGGCGATCAGCGGGGCAAGCGTGCGGACGACACGCGCAGGCTCGCGCAGCGCAACGAGCAGCAGCACGACGATCGCCGCAAAACCGGCCAGCGACAGTCGAATGTCCTCACGCAAATAGTTCTGGTAAAGCCGATCCGCCTCGCCCTTCATATCGACGAAAAGCGCGTCCGGCACGCCCGCGCGCGCGACGGCTACACGCACTGCGTTTGCATCGAGGCTCGAATCGCGCGCGCGCGCTGCAAGCGGCGCGCGCAGCGAAAGCATCGCATTCCAGACGCCCGCATGTTCGCTCAGCAGCGCATCGACGGCCAGGCCCATCGACGTGCCTTTTAAATCCGCGCGTTTGACGAGCGGCTGCGCGCGCGCGGCGTTCACGTCGACAATGAACGGCGCGAAGGTCTCCGGCTTGATCTGGATGGATTGCCGTTGCAGCGCCGCGCGCAAACGCTCAGACAACACATCGCTTGGCGGCAGACTCGCTTGGCGCATCCGCTGCGTGGCCTCGCTCGGAAGGTAGCGTGCCGGGCTTTCGTAACCCGCGATCACGCCTTCGCGGACGAGCGGCTGCAATTGCGCGCCCACTTTTTCAGCACCGTCCAACGCCGTTTGTTCGTCCTTGCCTTTCACGACCACAAGATAGCGCACGTCGGGCGCGCCGACATCGGCTCGCAAGCGCGCATCGAGCGCCTGGCTCGATGCGGAAACGGGGCTCAGCGCCGCAAGCTCATGACCCCAAAGCTGGCCGCGTTGCAAAACGAGCACGCCAATACAGCCGACGAGCACAACGGCCAACGGCCAACGCAGCGACGGCGCCGCGCGAGCTGCGCGCGCAAGCCAGCCACCCAGCCGCGACACATCGCGTATCGCACGCACGCGGCCGCTGAAATGCGGCAGCACGTAGCGCGTCACCGCAGCGGCGGCGACAAGGCCCGCAATCGAGTAAAGGCCCAACTGCACGAGCCCTGGAAAGCCCGAAAACAACATGGAAGCGAAACCGCATATCGACGTCAGCACACCAAGGCGAATGGTCGGCCATGCGGTGCGAACCCATTCGCGTATCGTGTCTTGCGCTCGCGCAGCGGGTTGCGCCGACAGCCGCGAACGAGCCGATTGCAGGAACAGATAAATCGAATAATCGACGGCTTCCCCGATCAGCGTCGTGCCGAATCCGAGCGTCAAGCCATGCACGGTGCCAAAGACCAGGCTCACCGATGCGATACCGGCGGCCACACCCGTCAAAACAGGCAGCAGCCCGCATGCCAGCGTGAGTGGGGAACGATAAACGACGAGCAGCAATGCGACGATCAGCGCAATACTCACGCCCGACAAACGTTCGACGTCACGCTTGATCGTGTCGCGCGTTTCGACGGAAAACACGCCAGGGCCTGTCATCAGGAGCCGATAGTGCGACGCACCGCTCACGGCCGGCAAAGCCGCATTGAATGCATTGCGCACCGCATGCATCGCGCGTTGCTGGGCGTCCGTATCGGAACCCGCGCCGGCTGTCTGCGCGAGCAGCACCGCGCGTTGACCGTCGCGCGAGGCCCACACGCCATCGGTCGACGACGGCTGTGCGTCGCTGTCGAGCGTATTGACGATAGCCGCGACTTCGCCGGTCGGATCGCGCGGCAAGATGGCCTTCGCCATCAATCCCGCGGACGAGCCGAGCAAATCGAAACTGTCGCTCAACGCGCCGTGCAAGCCCTCCGGCGAAAAACGCGCGAGGCTCACCGAAGGGCTCAACAGGTATCGATGTTCGAAGATGAATTGCTGATCGCGCGCTTGCGTCACGGGTTCGCCGTTATTGACCGACACGAACTGCGGCTCGCTTCGCAAAGCGGCAGCCGTGCGACGCGACAGCTCGGCGCGGCCCTTCGCATCCCCACCTTCAATGGCCACGAGCATCAGCCGCGAAACGAATCCTTCGCGCAATTGATCGACGAGCAAACGTTGTTCGGCACTGGGTGCACGCGGCAAGAACGCCGAAAGATCGGCCGTAAACGTCGCGCGATGAATAAGCACCGCACATGCGAGCAAGAACAACAACCACAACAAAACCGCCGGCCTTCGAACGAAGCCGGCAAGCAACGCCGCACGCGAATGCGACGCGCGCTTGTGTCCGGGTTGCGGCGCTTGGTCCAGCATCATTGCCCCGCGGCGTTTTGAAGCCGCATGACGGAATGGTCGCCATCGGCCTGTTGGATGGTGACCGTGTGCAACAAATGGCGCTCGCCTTCGAGCGTAACGGTGCTCACCAGCTTCGCCATGCGCGTATCGCGCGGCGTCAAGCGCAACACCCAATTGTCGCCTCGGCCGCTCAACGCGACCCGATACACGTCCTCGAGCGCATAGCGGTTCCCGGCCAGCGTGGCGCGGATGCTTTCGATAAACGCGTCGAGTTCGGGATATTGCGCGAGCGCCAGCGTGTACTTATGTTGATTGCGCTCGACCGTCAATTTGTCGCCATCGACAATCAAACGCTCGGGTTTCGGATTCGTCGTGATTTTTTCGAGGTGATCGGGCGCAACGAACGTCAATTCGCCTGAAGACTCGATCGGCGCGGAAGCCATGGCCAGATACTTCGTTTCGACGAACGTTGCATGGCCCGACTTGTATTGCGCAAGCGTCGACATCAGCCGATCGAGCGTCCACGCCGCGGGCGCTGATGTCGCGGTTGGCATCTGCCCCGCTGCCTCGCCACACGCAAGCGGTGCGATCGAGACAAGCGCGGCAACGACGAGCACTGTGCGCATAGATTAGGAGTCCTTATTATCCGTATTCCAGAAGTCAAAATAATTGAACCAGTTATACGGCGCCGAGCGGCAATATTGCTCGAGCAGTGTCACATAACGCGCGAGTGCGGTGTCCACCTCTTCAGCACGCGCCTCGCGCGGCACCTGCGAAAAATCGGCCAACGTTTCGAAGTGCACGTCATAGCGATTTCCACCGCGATAAAGGCCCGTAATGAAAATGACCGGACGTTGCAGCATGGCCGCCATACGCAGCGGGCCGAGCGGAAACGCCGCCTCCGTACCGAGGAATGCGCAACGCGCAAGCGAATCGCGATCGTCGCGCAGCACGGTCCGATCGGCAAGCATGCCGACCATGCAGCCATCGTCGAGATAGTCGCGCGCTTTGAGCATGGAGTCCGCTCGCCCGAGACTGATCACGTCGTGCTTCGCCACCGGATTGACGGTGGCGAGAATCGCATTGACATTGCGCGCGTTCTCCTCGTACATCATGATCGCGACGCGCAAGCCCGGCCGCGTGCGGCCAAGCGCACGGATGACCTCGAAGCTGCCCAGATGCGCGCCCATCAGAAAGGCGCCGCGTCCTTCGGCGAGCGCGGCATCCACGAGTTCACCGCCCTTCACACGAATGTCGAACAGATCGAAACGTTCGTTGAGCAGGTAGATACGGTCGTGAATCGTCGAAGCGAAAGCAAGGATATGGCGGAACACGTCGGCCAGGCCCGCCGGTCTGCCAAACGCACGCGCAAGATAGCTGCGCGAAGCACGGCGCGCGTCCGGCGCGAACGCGACGAAATAAGCGGCTATCGCGCGCAGCAGCATACGGCCCGCCGTTCGCCCGAGCCGCAGCGAGATCCACACCATGATCCGCAGCAGCGCACGATTGCTGCGCTCCTCGCGTTGCGCCCATTCGTTGCGCGCCGGATGGTGGTCGGTGCTCATGTCGGGGCGGGGGCGCTCAATACACCGCTCGCGACGGCGCGCGTGCCGGCATTCACCGAGAAGCGAATCGTTCCGTTGTCGTTTGCCTGAAACGATAATGCCAGCGGCACACCAGGTGCGGCCGGGCTCAGAAACTTAGCAGAACTAACGATATAGCCATCGAGCGCTTGTTCGAGCGCGGCGCCGATGCGGGCAATCGCATAATCGAGCAGTACGACCCCCGGCACAATCGGGCGCCCCGGGAAATGACCCGGCAATGCTGGGTGATTGGCTGGAATGTCAAACATGATCGGCTGCACGTCGGCCACATCAGCCAAGCCGCCCACATGTTGCGCGGCGAGCGCTGCCAGTGCCTGACGCGGCAGCTTGCCCGCCGTATTACGCGGCAGCGTATCGACGAACACTAACGGCCGCGGCATGAACGCTGCATCGATACGTTCGCGCAACGCACTGCGCAGCGCGCGCGCCGACAACGCAGGCGCAACCACAAACGCCATCAGCCGCAACACATGCGGTATTGCTGCACTCGGCGCCGACGCATCGTCGTGCTCCGGCATGAAGAACGTGCCGTCTTCCACGCCCGGTATCGCATTCAACTGATGATTGAGGTAAGCAAGCGAAGTCCGCTTGCCCGCGATATTGACGAGATCGGCCTTGCGCCCGTGAAGCAGAAAGTGCTCGCCGTCGACAAGCTCGAGCGCATCGCCGAGCGGCACCGGCGTCTCGACGTGCCCGCCGGCGGCCCAGATCACGTCTTGCTGTTCGTCTTCGCGCGCATCGCCCGCTTCACCCGCCTCGTTCTTGCGCACCTGCAACGTGACATCGGGCAGCAAATGCCAAACCGGGCCCTGCACGGTGCGACGTGTGGCGATCTGGCCTGTCTCCGTGCTGCCGTAGATTTCCATCAGCGGCGCACCGAGCCGCGCTTCGGCTTCGGCCGCGAGCTTTTCCGACAGCGGCGCCGTGGCCGAGAGAATCAGCGACGCGCTCGGCGGCTCGCCCTCGGACATCAAGAGCGCACGCAAATGAACCGGCGACGTGACAAGCACACGGGGAGAGGCTACCGCTTCGAGTTCGTCGCGAATGTCGAGCGGATAAAACGGCTGTCGATTGCTGAACGCGAGCCCGCCGATCAGCGCGAGCAGCACCGTCGATTCGAACCCGTACATATGTTGCGACGGCACGGTGCCGACTATCGTCGTGCCAGCCGCATCGAGCAGCCCCAACCGCTTCGCCGCCGCGCGCACGTTCTTGACGAGAAAACCCCAAGTCTTGCGATGAGGCACCGGGGCGCCAGTGGAGCCCGACGTGAAGACATAGGCCATCGTGCGCGACGCTTCGATCTCGGGCACCAGCGCTAGATGAGCTAGACGATCAACGGCGTCCGCGCTGGCCACACCGGCGTCGCCGTGCGAACCATCCTGCTCCGGAAAGCGAAAGCGCGGCAACGCAACTGTGCAGTCGTCGGCATCGTGCAGGCAGAACGCATCGGGCGCGAACGTCGCGAGTTCGGCCACGGTTTGCGGCGTGTACGTGGACGGCAGCAAGCTGATCTTGCCGGCGACGAGCGCCGCGCACAGGCCGACGGTAAAGCGATAACGATCCGCACAGGTATTGAACACGTGCCGGCCCGCGGGCAACAGCGCCGCGACGCGTCTGACATCGGCGACAAACGCGCGCACGGGCACGGGTGTGCCGTCGCGCCAGGCGACGACGTCATCGAGCGATGCATGAAATACGAGCGGAAAACGCGGCATCACGTTGTGGAGATCACGTTGTGGGGAGTGGAATAGTCAATTATCGCGGCAGCGCGGTGCGCTCTTGCATCGACTGCCTATACGCGCGAATGCCTTCGAGCAAGCCGCTGTGGGTCATGTCGGGTAACACGAGCCGGCGGCATGCATATTCGACGACAAACATCGCGGCGCTCAGCGGCAACGTCAGATAGTTCGCGAACGTGGACCATACCTCGATCGATGCGGTGATGAAGAGCACAGTCGAAATGGCCGCCATCGCGAGGAAGAAAAGCGCCCATGCAGCTGTAATGCGCCGCGTATACCGGGCGACAGCCGGCGCCAGTGTGCCATGCACCATCGCCGCGAAGCGGCTGCAAAGCGGCACGTTCCCTGCTAGCAACGTGCGTCCGAACAACGCGGCCATCGTCAAATTGAACGTCATGTGCTCGACATAAAGGCCCCACTGGAAGTGCTGTGCGAGCGACGCGCGGACCGTCCACAAGCCCACGAGCGATACCACCACCAGCGGCAGCAGCCACCCGCGCCGCCCCGAGCGCGCGGCCGCACCGACAAGGAGCAGCAGCAACGGCGCGAGCGCAAGCGCAAGTCCGAGCGCCTGTTTGCCCGGCATACGGACCGCCTCGTGCGCGGCAATCTGATAGGCGGCTACAAGCGCCACCCCGGCGGCACCCCGCGCAATACGATCGAATTCGCCAGCCTCAGTCACTTAGCACTCCTACCTTTACTGCGCGGGCCGGCAGAGGCCCGCCCGCTGAAATCTGATGAATCGGAATAATCGGCACTCCTATCTATCGCAAAAGGCCTCGCAAAAGCAAAGCCTGCCCGGCGACGGCACGGGCCTTCGCCAGGTTAGCTGGATGATACGTTTTCGAGATTGCGCCGGCGTTGCGCGACGTTGCGTTTTGTAACCGTTTGTGTGGTTATTTGCATAGCGCGCAATGTGTCGGATTTTATCGCACCTTCCGCAGCTAGCAGCCACGCAGGGATTAATCTGCGCCAACGGCTCGGACGGGCCCCGGCAGGCGCCGGATTCTGTAACCAATTTCCGTAGACCCGCCCCGACCCATCGTCTAGAATCGCTCCGAACTCGGCCGGCTGCCCAATGGCCGCCAGACGGGCCGCCCGTATCCTTTGCCGCAGTCGCCTGCGTCACGCACCATGAACGAATTGGAAAAAACACTCGCCGAAATGATGATCCGCGAGCTGAACCTCGAAGACATCGATATCGATGCAGTCTCGGCCGACACTTCGTTGTACGGCGAAGGCTTCGGGCTCGACTCCATCGATATCCTCGAAACCGCGATGTTGATTTCCAAAACGTACGGCTTCGGCCTGCGGGCGGACAACCCCGACAACGTCAAAATCTTCGCGACGTTAGGCTCACTCGCCGCCTACGTGGCCGCGCATCGTATCCGATAGCCCATGGCAAACACACAGATGAAAGCACTCGTCACGGGCGGCAGCGGTGCGTTGGGGCGAGCCATGTGCGAAACGCTGGCCGCGGCCGGCCACGAAGTCTGGGTGCATGCCAACGCCAACATCGAGCGCGCGCAAGAGGTGGTTCAGCGCATCGCTGCGGCGGGCGGCGTGGCACGAGCGGTCGCATTCGACGTCACCGATGCCGATGCCACGCTTGCGGCGGTGCAACGCATGCTGGCGGATGGGCCGATTCAAATTCTTATCAACAACGCCGGTATTCACGACGATGCGCCGATGGCCGGGATGACGCAGCAGCAATGGCGCCGCGTCATCGATGTTTCGCTGAACGGGTTTTTCAATGTCACGCAGCCGTTGCTGATGCCGATGATCCGCACACGCTGGGGACGCATCGTCAATATCGCCTCGGTCTCGGGCGTAACCGGAAACCGCGGCCAGACGAACTATGCGGCGGCGAAGGCGGGCCTGATCGGCGCCACGAAGTCGCTGTCGCTCGAACTCGCCTCGCGCCATATCACCGTGAATGCCGTTGCACCCGGCATCATTGCCTCGCCGATGATCGAAGAGGCCTTCCCCCCCCAACGCATCAAAGAAATCGTGCCAGCCGGCAGAGTCGGCGAACCGGACGAAGTCGCACAGATGGTCGCCTATCTCGTGTCGGACGCGGCGGCCTATGTCACGGGGCAAGTTCTCTCGATCAACGGCGGGTTGGCCTGAACCACGGACAACGCTGCCTGCACAAGGCTGCCTGCGCTCGGTTGCGTTCCATGGCAGGCCCCACGCACCTGGAGACAGTCGATGAGCGATACGCCGCATAGCGGGACCAGCAATGAGATCGATCAATGGGACGTCGTCGTCATTGGCGGCGGCCCCGCCGGGTCGACGGCCGCCACCTTGCTCGCCGATGCCGGCCACCGCGTGCTACTGCTCGAAAAAGCGCACCACCCGCGCTTTCATATCGGCGAATCGCTGCTGCCGGCCAACCTGCGGCTATTCGAGCAACTCGGCATCGCCGATTCGATACGCGCAATTGGCATGACGAAGCTCGCGGCCGAGTTCGTCTCGCCGCAGCACGGCAACCGAATGCAGCGTTTTCTGTTCGCTCGCGCGCGCGACAAGTCGATGCCCACCGCATATCAGGTCCGCCGCTCGGAATTCGACGAGATCTTGTTGCGCAATGCAGCGGCACACGGCGCAACGGTAGTGGAAGGATGCCGCGTGCGCGATGTCGATTTTTCAAGCGACGATTCGAGCGCCATCGTCCATGCCCAGCACGACGACGGCCGGCAGTATCAATGCCGGGCTCGCTTCATCGCGGATGGCTCGGGCCGCGACACATTGCTTGCGAATCGCTTTCGGTCCAAGCGTCGCAGCGAGAAGCACAACAGTTGCGCGATCTACGGCCATTTCCGCGGCGCACAACGCAATGAGGGCGCCGACGAAGGCAACATCGGCATTTTCTGGTTCGAGCACGGCTGGTTCTGGTTCATTCCGCTTGCCGATGGAACGACGAGCGTCGGCGCCGTCGTTTGGCCGTACTACCTCAAGCGGCGCGATCATTCGATGTCGCTCGAAACGTTTCTTCTCGAGACCATTGCGTTATGTCCCGCATTGGCCGAGCGACTCGAGGGCGCGCAACTGATGAACGGCGCGGAGGCAACTGGCAACTATTCGTACGAGGGCAGCCTTACGCACGGGCGTAATTTCGTGTTGCTCGGCGACGCATTCGCGTTCGTCGACCCTGTGTTTTCATCGGGCGTGATGCTGGCCATGCAAAGCGCATTTGCGGGCGCACAGGCCATCGACACCTGTCTTCGCGAACCCGCGCGCAGCGCCGCTGCGCTTGCGCAGTTCGACAAAGTGGTGCGGCACGGCCCGAAGCAGTTCTCATGGTTCATCTATCGCATGACTTCGCCGGCCATGCGCGAACTCTTCATGAACCCGCGCAATATCTTGCGGATGGAAGAAGCGCTGCTGTCGCTGCTGGCCGGCGATATCTACGGCAAGACGCCGATCTGGACATCGCTGCGCTGCTTCAAGGTCGTGTATTACCTGTCGACGTTGTTCGATGCGCGCCGCTGTTGGCAGGCGTGGCGCGCGCGGCGGCGCAACGTCAGGCATGCGAACGATGCGGGAGCCATCGCCAGTTGATTGCCGATCTGTCCATGAGCCATTTGCATCGCGCGCAGCTCGACCGTGCCGAGCTTCTCGCGCGCTTGCGCCCGGGGGCGCACGACGCTCGTGCGCGGCCGGCGGCAATCCGTCATGCATTTCATCGTGCATTCCCGGGCACACTCGGCATGGCCTGCTTCGGCGATACGAACCTCGGGCTCCCCGTAGCCGATACTGACACTGACACCAGTACCGCTCTCGACATTCCAATCGCGCAGGTGCCAATGGCGCGATTGCGGCCTGCGTCCGAACACGGAGATGGCCACAGCGAAGCGTGCGTCGAAATTTGGCAATGCGATGCAGATGATTTGCAAACAGGGCAGCGCGAGCACTTGCATTACCGCTTCAGTGAGGGAGCCGGTGTCGTATTCGGCTGCCTGACCGTGTACGAGACCGCACACGACAATGCCTCGCCACTCGAACACGCAGCCTACGTCGCATATCGCGAATTGTTCGGACTCCTTAACGATTTGCGCATGCCTCATCCGGTGCGAATCTGGAACGCGATTGCGGCTATCAACGCCGAACAACGCGGCAGTGAGCGATATCGACAGTTCAATGCCGGCCGCCAACGTGCCTTCACGGCATGTCGCCGCGCGCTCAGCGTAAGTGTGCCGGCGGCATCGGCACTGGGCACACACGTCGATGCTGATGTCGATGCCGCCGTATTGAACAAAGCCGGCGTCACGCCGCCGTTGCCGCTCGTCGTTTATTTCCTCGCGAGCCGCGAGCCATCCGATGCGATCGAGAATCCGCGCCAGGTGAGCGCATATCGCTACCCGAAGCAATACGGCCCGTGCGCGCCGACGTTTGCGCGAGCGGCGGCGTGGCCGGCCGGGCGCGGGGCGCACGCGACACCGGCGTTGTTCATTTCGGGTACCGCGAGCATCGTGGGCCATGAAACGTTGCATCGCGGTGACGTGATCGCACAGACACGCGAAACGCTGGACAATATCGCCGCCGTGCTCGCTCAAGCCGGCCGCCAGGGACACCGCGCCTTTGGCATGTCCGAATTGAGCTACAAGGTTTATCTTCGCGATCCCGCGGCATTGCAAGCAATCGATGCCGTCTTGCGCGCGCGCTGCGGCGCCAACGCATCGGTGCTTTATCTGCATGCCGATATCTGCCGCAGCGACTTGCTCGTCGAAATCGAAGCGAGTGGCGGCCATCTCGCGTTGGTAGCGCCGTGAGCCAGGCCAGACTGTCGTCGCGCGAACGTGCCGCGGGCGGCTTCATCCCGCGGCGGCTGCGCGAATGCCGTCAACTCGTCGTGTTTTATTTCTCGTTGCTCGTGTTGGCAGCGGCGTGCCTGAGCTGGCTGCCTTGCGCCGCGCTGGTGCGGGTTACGCTGCCGCGACACACCGCACGCACGATAGGCCGCGCGTTCATACGGCATTTATGGCGAAGTTATTTCCGGTTGCTGTCGTTGCTCGGCGCGTGTCGCTTCGACTTATCCGAACTCGAAACGCTGCGCGATGCCCCACCGATGATTCTCGCGCCGAATCACCCGACGTTGATTGACGCGATGCTGATTGCCGCTTGCGTGCCGAACCTGTGCTGCGTGATGAAAGCGGAGCTCAAGCGCAACTGGTTCCTCGGCCCCGGTGCGAGCCTGGCCGACTATCTGCTCAACGATACGCCGCACGCGATGATCAACGGTGCCGTCGAGGACCTGCGGCGCGGCCATCCACTGCTGCTTTTTCCGGAAGGCACCCGCACCGAATGTTGGCCCGTCAATCCCGCGAACTTGCTCAAAGGCGGGATCGGCCTGATTGCCGCACGCGCCCGTGTGCCGGTGCAAACCATCATCATCGAAGCGGATTTGCCGTTTCTGACGAAGGGATGGCACATTCTGCGCAAGCCGCCATTGCCGCTGACCTACCGCGTCAGGCTCGCGAAAAGATTTGATCCGCCCGACACGGATCCTGCCGCCATTCGCGCATTGATCGCCGAGCTGCATACGTGCTACATGTCGGAGCTCTCCACCGAGTTCCGTCCCCGACGACCCTAGGAAGATGGCTGTGCCCATGTCCGCGATACGCGCATCGTCCACCCATCTCGTACTGATTCCGAGCTACAACCCCGGCGAGAAAGTCGACGAAACCGTGCGCGCTGCGCGAGCACACTGGAGCCCTGTCTGGGTCGTGGTCGACGGCAGCACCGACGGCAGCGCCGCTCGCTTGCAAGCCATGGCAAAAACGGACCCGGGGTTGCGTGTGATCGTGCTGCCGCGCAACCGCGGTAAGGGCGCCGCCGTGCTCGCGGGGCTCGACGAAGCCGCGGCGCTGGGGTTCACTCATGTGCTCACGATGGATTCGGATGGGCAACATCCGGCGCAATTGATCGACACATTCATGCGCGCATCGCAGGCCGCGCCCGAGCGCATGGTGCTCGGCAAACCGGTGTTCGACAAAAGCGCGCCATGTCTGCGAGTCCAAGGGCGGCGCGTATCGAACTTTTGGGCGCGCGTGGAAACGCTCGGGGCGGGAATCGGCGATTCGCTGTACGGGTTTCGCGTATATCCGGTCGATGCGTTGCGCACGCTGATGCATCGTCAAAGGTGGATGCGCCGTTTCGATTTCGATCCTGAAGCCGCTGTGCGGCTCTGTTGGGCGGGCATCACGCCGATCAACATCGACGCGCCGGTACGATACTTCGCGCAGGGCGAGGGCGGCGTCTCACATTTCAACTACGTGCGCGACAACGCTCTGCTCAGTTGGATGCATGGGCGGCTGTTATTCGGTTTTCTGTGGCGGCTGCCGTTGCTGGTCGTGCGGCGGATGAGGCAGCGTGCCGACCTCCCGTAATGGCTCACCATTGAAGCGAATATCAGCATTTGCGACGCGAGAACTTGGTTGTTGTCCTGTAAAGACTCACCTACTCATTCGAGTTGCAATGGGTCGACGAGCGAGTCGACGATCATCACCGGTCTACCGGCTGCCAATATTCAACGGACGATGTTTCCGACGTCGCCGCGCCATCGTCACGAACGCAGTCCCGGAAAAGCTCACCGTGTCTCAAGCCACCAGCCACCAGCCTTCAGAGCCGCGTCTTCAATTGAACAAATGCGCGGCAATCCTCCTCGTTCAGGGGGGAGGAAGGATAGCGCGGATAGCCGTAGCCGTCCGTCTAGGGCGCTTAGTGCGGCGTTCGCTATTGCTCGATGTACTCGCGTATCGCTGAGACAGGCGCCCCGCCGCAGCTACCGGCGAAATAGGACGGGGACCAAAGCGCACGCCGCACAGCCTGCGCCGCATGCTCGGGTAGTTCTTCTTGCGGATCATGCTGCTCGAAACACCCTTCAGGCTGTTCACGAGTGCCGCCACGGCAACTTTGGACGGATCGTTCACCAGAAGGTGTACGTGGTCGTCCTCGCCGTCGAACATGACGTGCAGATCGTCGATGATCTCTTTTGTGAACACGCCACGCCGATACTTGGTCACGAAGACCAAATGTGCATGCATCAAGAAAACGCAATGGCGTCCGCGCCGGATGTCGTTGTCGATGGCCATAGGCCAAAGTATACTTTGGCCTATGGAACGACTCCAAGCCTTCAAATTCGAACTCATGCCGACCTGCGAACAAGCGCGCAATATGCGCCAGTTCGCGGGCGCGTGCCGGTTCGTCTATAACAAGGCGCTGGCGTTGCAGAAGGAAAACCACGCGGCGGGCGGGAAGTTCATCGGAAAGTTCGCGATTGGCAAGCACCTGACGGCGTGGCGCAACAGCGCTGATACGTCATGGCTCGCTGAAGCGCCGCGTCATGCGCTTATGATGGCGACGCAGGACTGCGATCGCGCATTCCAAAACTTCTTTGCCAAGCGCGCAGAGTTCCCGCGTTTCAAGCGCAAGGGCGAGCACGACGGTTTCCAATTCCCCGACAAGAATCAGATTGCGATCGATAGCAGCAATGGCCGCATCAAGGTTCCGAAACTCGGCTGGCTGCGTTACCGCAATAGCCGCGATGTACTCGGCGAAGTGCGCAGCGCGAGCGTATCGCTGCGCGCGGGCAAGTGGTACGTCTCGATCCTGACGAAGCGCGAAGTCGAGCAATCGGTTCCGCACGGCCCGGCGGTCGGTATCGACGTCGGCGTGACCCGCTTCGCAACGCTGAGCGACGGCACGTATATCGTGCCGCTCGCGAGCTTCAAAAAGCATGAACAGCGCCTCGCGAAGTATCAGCGGCGCATGGCCCGCAAGGTCAAAGGTTCGTCGAACTGGAAAAAGTCGAAGGCCCGCGCTCAGCGCATCCATGCGCACATCGCGAACGCGCGCAACGACTTCCTGCACAAAGCATCGAACACGATCAGCAAAAACCACGCAATGATCGCCGTCGAGGATTTGCAGGTGCGCAATATGAGCAAATCGGCAGCCGGTGCGGCCGACGCGCCGGGGTGCAATGTCCGTGCGAAGTCCGGACTCAATAAGTCGATTCTCGACCAAGGCTGGTTCGAGTTTCGCCGCCAGTTGGAGTACAAGACGGCGTGGCGCGGAGGCTTTTTCGTCGCCGTCCCGCCGCAGAACACAAGCCGCACGTGCCCGTCATGCGGCCATATTTCAGCGGAAAACCGCAAGACACAAGCGCTGTTTGCGTGCGTGCGCTGCGGCCACGAAGCAAACGCCGATCACGTCGGCGCGATCAATGTTTTAGAGCGCGGACAGCGCTTGTTAGCCTGTGGAGAGACGGTGCAGTCAGGCCGCTCGAAGAAGCAGGAGCCCGCCGAAGTGACTCAGGCCATCGCGGCCTAAGCGCAGTAGGAATCCCCGTCCATCAGGGCAGGGAGGATGTCAAAGCCGACGGTAAAAGGCAGGTTATCGGAAGGAATGGGCGGCACGAGGATAAAGTTCACGCCGATGCGCTTGTACGCCATCATGATGAGCGGTACCGCAACGGGGCCGATCGAGTGGTCATGTCCGAACCCGCGGCTCCCATAGTTGTAGCCCGAGATCACGCCACCCATCAGGGCCAATCGCACGAACCCCCAATGCGCGAACTCGGGCGCCCACACGCCGCCGCCATACCACGACGGGCGCGATAACGAGTTGCGAAAACCGCCGCCGGTCAACGCCCATTGGCCATTGAACCAACATTCAAGACCGAGCCCCGGGTTCACGTCCTCGAACGATTGCTTCGGGTGCAAGTGATACGACGCGATCATCGCATCCACCCATACACCGCCGCCGCACCAATCGGCAGCGTGCGCAGCCGGCGAGAGCGCGCCGATTGCGCTCACGCATCCGAGACCCATCGCACGAATGAGTTTTTTCCGCCCGCTTGCCGCCGCTGCCACCGCGCTCCCGAAACGCATGCCCGCTCCATTCGCCGGCATCGCGCCGACCGTGCGTTCTTGTTCAATGCGACGAACATGTCGCTTGCCGCGCAATGTACAACACACTGCACGTGGCGCATGCAGAGGACTTACTCGGATTGAACAGGAATGTCGGCGCGTTTCAAAGACCGAGATCGGAAAGTCCCGGATGGTCGTCGGGGCGGCGGCCCAACGGCCAGCGATAGCGGCGATCGCTCTCGCGTATCGGCAAATCGTTGATGCACGCGAGCCGGCGTGCCATCAATCCGTTCTCGTCGAATTCCCAATTTTCGTTGCCATAGGATCGAAACCAATTACCGGAATCGTCGTGCCATTCATAGGCGAACCGCACCGCAATGCGGTTGCCATCGTGCGCCCAGATCTCTTTGATGAGCCGATAATCTAGCTCCTTGGCCCACTTGCGGCGCAAGAAGGCAACGATCTCGCCACGGCCGTTGACGAATTCCGCGCGATTGCGCCAGACGCTATCGGGCGTGTAGGCCAGCGCGACGCGCTCGGGGTCGCGCGTATTCCATCCGTCTTCCGCGGCCCGCACCTTCTGCATCGCGGTTTCGCGAGTGAAGGGCGGCAACGGTGGACGCGGCGCGTTCGATTGGTTCGGCTGATTCGTGTCAGACATGGTCTTCTCCGTTCTGCGGTCAGTGTTGCGTCAATAAGTCGAGTAGTTGTTCGGCCACCTTGCGCGCGTCGCGCGCCGCACCCGCGTTGCCACTGACGAGTGCCACGCTGATCGCGCCGTCGATCAACACGAGCCACTGTCTTGCGAGTCCGGCCGCAGTTCGCGCATCGTGGCCCGCGCAGCGCAGATGTTCGTCGAACAGCCTACGAACGAATTTCAGCAATTGCGCTTTGTGCTCGCGTGCAACGACACGCACCGGATCATCGAACGATTCAATTTCACCCGACGCATTCAGGAACGCACAGCCGTGAAAGTCGGGTGATGCAAACCACTTGCGCAGGACGTCGAACATGCCGATCAATTGCGCACGCGGTGTTTTTCCGCGGCGCCGGGTGTCCTCGATGAACCGATTCATCCATCGTTCATGGCGCCGCTGCAACGCGGCAGTGACGAGTGCGTCTTTCGATTCGAAGTGGGTATAAAAGCTTTTGCGCGTTGTTGACGACTGCCGAACAATTGCGTCAACGCCCGTGGCGTGAATGCCGCCCGCATAAACGAGCGCCTCGGCCGCATCGAGTAACCGTTCTCGTACGCTGTCTTCGTGTCGTTCGGGATTCGCCATCGCGCAAAGGTAGAACGATCGTTCTCCCATGTCAACCACAGTGACATCTCAAAAAGGATAAGCTACGTGTTCGAACTCAGCTTTGAACGACGACAGCGATGAAACGATCAAACCCGGCAACACCCTTCGCGATCCGTGCCATTTTGGCCGCCGCCCTGCTCACCAGCGCAGCGCTGATGCCGGCTTGCACGCCGGTTCGAGTCCTCACGCACACGGTCGGCACCGACGAGGCCCGCGTGCCGACGGGACGCTATCAGATGGATGCCCACCATTGGAGCATCACGTTCGACGTCGAACATCTGAAGTACTCGCGATTCACGATGCGTTTCGATCGCGCGCAGGCGACGCTTGATTGGAAGGCCCCTGGCATGGATGCGAGCGCGGCGACGGTTTCGATCGATGCCGCGAGTGCCAACACCAACGTGCCGCTACTCGACAAGCTTGTCAAAGGCCCGGACATGTTCGATGCGGCGAAGCATCCGGCGATCCGCTTCATTAGCCGCCGGTTCGTGCGCACCGGCGAACGGCAAGGCACACTCGAAGGCGAGTTGACGATCCGCGATGTGACGCGGCCCGTCGAACTCGCGGTGACATTCAACGGTTACGGCATCAACCCGCTCACCAAAGAAGACACCCTCGGCTTCTCGGCGCAAGGACATTTCAGCCGCGCGCAGTTTGGGCTTGGAACCTGGTACCCAGCGGTGGGCGATGACGTTCGGGTTCGCATCGAGGCGGAGTTCGCGCGAGCGGTAAATTCGCAGACGCCATCGCAATCGCAATAGCGGCTCAACCCGCACGCAAGCCGCTGCGGGGTTCCGGCTCACAGCCCTGCGCAGACGCCGCCACCTGACTCACAGCGCCGGACGCGCTCTGTAACAGCCAGCGCTCGAAGCGAGCCGCCGGCTGAGGCTTGGAGTAGAGATAGCCCTGAGCAGTGGTGCAGCCGCATCCCTTGAGAAATGCAGCCTGCGCTTCGGTCTCGACGCCTTCGGCCACAACAGCGAGCTTGAGCGTTTGGGCCAGTGCAATGATGGTCTTGATTATTTCCGCGTCGTTTCCGTCTCGATCCGCGTTCGTCACGAATGAGCGATCGATCTTCAGCACATCGATGGGTAACCTGCGCAGGTTTGCCAGGCTCGAGTAGCCTGTCCCAAAGTCGTCCATTGCGATCACCGTGCCGATTTGGCGCAGCGAGGTAAAAATACGGGCGCTTTCTTGCAGATTGGCCATGACGACGCTCTCGGTGAGTTCGACCTCGAGGTCGGACGGGGGCACGCCGTATTGCCGCGTGAGTTCACAGATGCGCTCGACAAGGTCTCCCTGCTGCATCTGGCGGGCCGAAATGTTCACGGCGATCTTGATCCTGCCCAATCCGCGCGCTCGCCATTTTGCGGACTGGCGACACGCCTCCTCGAGGACCCAGTCGCCCAACCGGACGATCAGCCCGGTAGCCTCCGCCAATGGAATGAAGTCCATCGGAGAAACAATGCCGCGCACCGGGTGACGCCAACGAACCAACGCCTCGACGCCGGATAGCTCGTTCGAATCGAGCGAGATCTTGGGTTGGTAATACAGTTGCAGCTCGTTGTGATCGATCGCGTGACGCAATTCGGATTCAAGCTGCAGTTTCTGCATGAGGGCACCCGTCATCGCCGGTTCGAAGAAGCGATAGGTTTCCCCGCCAGCGGATTTGGCCTCGTACATCGCGAGGTCGGCATGCTTCATCAGTTCAACCGCGGTGTTCGCATCGTCGGGAAAGCATGCGATGCCTATCGAAGCGCTCACCTGCACGGTCCTCCCCATGACTTCCAGCGGCAACGACAATACGTCGATCAAATTCTGCGCGATGCTCGCATACGAATCGGGAGTATCCACGTCGTTGAGCAACACGACAAATTCGTCGCCACCGATGCGCGCGGCCGTATCCGTCGCGCGCAGGGTGGATAACAGTCGCGCAGCGGACTTCCTGAGCAGTGCGTCGCCGGCATCATGGCCGAGCGAGTCGTTGATCGATTTGAACCGGTCCAAGTCGATGAACATGATCGCTCGCCGTTCCGTCTGGCGTATCGCGACGGCAATGCTCTGCTCCATGCGGTCAATCAGCAGCGCGCGATTCGGCAAGCCAGTGAGCGTGTCATGAAAGGCGAGATGACGCAGGTCCTCGTCCTTACTGCGTAATGCGTCAATCGACAGCAGCAGCTCTTTCTGCGAGGCGCGAAGCTCGTCATTGATCTGCTGGTTCTCGCACACAGCTGCCTGCAGCGCGTCGGTACGTTCGCGTACTTTGTGCTCCAACTGCAGGTTGAACGCCCGCAGTTCGCGCCGATGCGCATCGATGATCCTATACGAGCGTGCAATCGCCTGGCTGGAAAAAAAGGCAAATACGATACCGAACAGCAAGACAATCAACTGCGTCACCAGCGAACGGCGAAAGTGGTCGCGCAGCGTCGCAATCTCGGTCTGTGCATCGGTGCGCAGACTGTCCTTCATTTTCGTGGTCTGTTCCGAGATCGCCTGATCGTCGACGTACACAGCGACGTATCCCTGCACTTGTCCACCTGAGACGGACGGGCTGCGTACGACGAACCGGTATTTTTCGCGAAACGCGGGAGGTATCGCATAGCCGACGCGAAACGCGATGCCCCCGCCGCTTTTCCACATCGACACGTACGGCCGATTGTCCTTGTCCGTGATCTCGATGGCGGAGATCTCCGGATAGTCCATAAAAGGCCCAAGCGTCGATGCCATGCCGTCCTTCAACACGTTGAAGGCCTGCGAATTCTCGAGTTGACTTGCCGTAATCTTGGCGATCGTCGAGGATAGCGAAGCGGCGTGACCACGCAACCGTGCCGTCTCCGCCTGTGCCTGCTCGTCCGCATGGACCCGCGCGCTCGCCAGCTTGGCAATGGTGATGTTCTTTAGCAGGTTCTGTTGCGACACGTAGAAGAACAGCCCGTACAGCATGAACGCCACCGCGACGGCAGTTGAAACCCAGTACACTCGCGACCCGGTCAATTTCATGGCGATGATGACTGCGGCTGCACGGCCAGTTCAATATTTGCGGGTCGGCAAGGCCGCCGCTGCATTGTGCGTGGTGTAGACCCTGTCTTCCATATACATCGAGGCCGGAAAGCTACGCCCGTGCAGTACCTCGAGGACGACCTTCAATACGAGTTTGCCAAGCAACGGATTGCATTCGACCAGCGCGTTGAGCTTTCGCCGAATGAGTAGCTCGAAACCATGTCTGACGCCGTCCACGCTAATGATCAGGATGTCTTTGCCCGGCTTCAATGCGAGCTGTTTGTCCGCTTCGATCGCGGCGATGGCTCCGAAAGCCATGTTGTCGTTATGCGCGAAAACGGCGCAAATGTTGGCGCCTTCGTCGTGAAGAAACCCCTGCATCACCTTCTTGGCCTGATCAGCACGCCACATGCCTGGTTTGGAGGCAATGATCTTCATGCCGGGAAATAGGCTCAGCACTTCGCGAAATCCCTTGCCTCGCTCGATCGAAGGCGCCGCGTCCAGAGGACCCTCGATCTCCACCACATTGCAGTGCCCAGCAGTTTCCTGCGCAAGCCACGCGCCCGCGGCGCGGCCTTCGTAACGGAAATCGGAGCCGATCCACGTGACGAAAAGCCCCTTGTTCTGGTTTTCCGGCTGCAGGGTCAACGTGCGATCGGACAGTACGACCGGAATTCTGGCTTTCTTGGCCTCAAGCAGCACGTTGTCCCAACCGTGGACTTCGTTGGCGGACAGCACGATTGCGTCCACCTTCTGCTCGATGAGTTCGCCCACCTGGCGGCGCTGCACATCGGTCTTGCCGCCCGCATCCTTGAACACGAGCGTGATGCCCAAGTCCTTCGCCGCCTCACGAAACGACTCGGTATTGGCCCTGCGCCAATCGCTTTCGGCGGTGTCGCTTTGGGCAAAGCCGATTGTGTAATTTCTGGCGTGAGCGCAGGCGCACAAGAACATCATTGCGATGACACCGATGCGCCGGTCAAGAGTCTGGGTGAGCAGCGCAATGGCGAGCCTGCGCACCAGATCGATAGCTTTCATGGACCTAATTCTGAGTGGGGTGCGAACGCCCTGTTTATGGGCGTCCGAGCTTCTCTGAATATCGGACGAGTTGCGTGCTTCCTTTAGGCCGTCGCTCCGACCCTCGTTTCGAGGCTGCTACACCCGTGCGTTCAAGCGTTCGTCCAGTCGAGAATGACCTTTCCGCTTTCGCCCGACAGCATCGTGGCAAATGCCTTTTCGTAATCGGCGACGGCAAAACGATGGGTAAGAATAGGCGACAAGTCGAGCCCGCTTTGCAGCATGGCGACCATCTTGTACCAGGTCTCGAACATCTCGCGTCCGTAGATGCCCTTGATTTCGAGGCCTTTGAAGATGACCTGATTCCAATCGATGGCGGTCTGCGCGGGCGGAATGCCGAGCAATGCCACTTTGCCGCCGTGATTCATCGCTTCGAGCAGGCTCGTAAAAGCGCTGGGCACGCCGGACATTTCAAGACCGACATCGAAGCCTTCGGCCATGTGCAGCTCGTCCATGACATCGCGCAACGAATCGCGCGCAACGTTGACCGCGCGCGTAGCGCCCATCTTGCGCGCCAGATCAAGCCGGTAGTCGTTGACGTCGGTAATGACGACATTGCGCGCGCCCACGTGCTTGGCAATCGCCGCCGCCATGATGCCGATCGGGCCCGCGCCCGTAATCAATACGTCTTCGCCGACAAGGTTGAACGATAGCGCGGTATGCGTTGCATTGCCGAAGGGGTCGAAAATCGCAGCCAGGTCGTCCGAAATTTCGTCAGGAATCCTAAATGCATTGAATGCGGGAATCACGAGAAATTCGGCGAATGCGCCTGCACGGTTCACGCCTACGCCCACCGTGTTGCGGCATAAGTGCCGCCGCCCCGCTCGGCAGTTGCGACAAAAACCGCACGTGATATGCCCTTCGCCCGAGACGCGGTCACCAATGGCAAAGCCGCGCACTTCCTGGCCCATTGCGACGATCTCGCCGACATATTCGTGACCGACATGCATCGGCACCGGAATGGTTTTTTGCGCCCAGTCGTCCCATTTCCAGATATGGATGTCCGTGCCGCAAATCGCGGTGCGCTTGATGCGGATCATCACGTCGTTATGGCCGACTTCGGGCTTTGGCACGCGCGTCAGCGTGAGGCCTGGCGCGCGTTCGAGTTTTGCGAGTGCTTTCATTCGTTGGCGCTCCTATCGTCAAACGATGCCGAGCGAGGCGCCCACGCGCTTGAACGCGTCGACCGCTCGCTCGACTTGTTCGGCCGTATGCGCCGCGCTCATTTGGGTGCGAATGCGCGCGCGCCCTTTCGGCACCACCGGATAGGAAAAGCCGATCACATAAACGCCTTCCTGCAGCAACGCATCGGCCATACGCGAGGCCATTTGCGCATCGCCGAGCATCACCGGGATGATCGGGTGCTCACCGGGCACGAGCGTGAAGCCGGCCGCGCTCATCGCCTCCCGAAAATGCTCACCATTCGCGCGTACGCGGGCGCGCAGCTGTGCGCCCTCATCGCTTTGCAATAGTTCGAGCACCGCAAGCGATGCCGCCGCAATGCTCGGCGCAAGCGTGTTCGAAAACAGGTAAGGACGCGAGCGTTGCCGCAACAGCTCGATGACTTCGCGGCGTGCGGCGACATACCCGCCCGATGCGCCACCGAGTGCCTTGCCGAGCGTGCCGGTAATGATGTCGACACGGCCTTGCACGCCGCAGAACTCGGGCGTACCCGTGCCATGCTTGCCGATGAACCCGACCGCATGCGAATCGTCCACCATGACGAGCGCGCCGTAGCGATCAGCTAGATCGCAGATGCCCGCCAGATTCGCGATGATGCCGTCCATCGAAAACACGCCATCGGTTGCAATCAGCTTGAAACGCGCACCGGCTGCATCGGCCTCTTTCAGCTTCGCTTCGAGATCGGCGAGATCGTTGTTCTTGTAACGGTAGCGCTTCGCTTTCGACAGCCGCACACCGTCGATGATGCTCGCGTGATTGAGCTCGTCGCTGATGATGGCATCGCTCTCGTCGGTCAGCGTTTCGAAGAGCCCACCGTTCGCATCGAAACAACTCGAATAGAGAATCGAGTCTTCGGTGCCGAGAAATTCAGCCAGCGCCCGCTCGAGTGTTTTATGCACCGTTTGGGTACCGCAGATGAACCGCACCGACGCCATCCCGAAACCGTCCTTCTCGAGCCCCGCTTTTGCGGCCGCGATCAACCTTGCGTCGTCGGCCAGCCCGAGATAATTGTTAGCGCAAAAATTCAGCACGTTTTCGCCGCTCGCGAGATGCACGGCCGCCGCTTGCGGGCTCGCGATAACGCGCTCGGATTTGTAAAACCCATCCGCGCGAATCTGGTCGATCGTCTGGCGCACATGGGCGAAAAAGGTATCGCGCATCGAGGGAGCTCCTGTTCCTGTAAGAGTCGGATTTGCTGCACGGCGCCAGGGTCTCCGGCGAAACCGTGCACATCGTGCTGTTATAGTCGGTCGCCGCCTATAGCGGACAATTTCGTTTTTTCGAACTAAAGTTCGATATAGCGAACGACTCTAAGCGATCGGAAACCAAATGGCAAGCACCACTCATCGACGCGCACCCCGCCTGTTGTCGCAGGCGTCCGCGGCTTCTGGGCATTCGCCGGCCGCGACGCCGGCCGCCCCGCCGCGCGTGGGCGAGCAAATTCAACGCTTGCGCGCGGAACGAAAGATGACGCTCGACGATCTCTCCCGCGCCGCCGGGGTCTCGAAGTCGATGCTCTCGGAAATCGAGCGCGACAAGGCGAATCCGACCATCGCCGTCGCTTGGCGGCTGACCAATGCGCTCGGCGTGAGCCTCGATCAACTCTTTGCCGCCCACAAAGCGCAGGAGACGATCGTCGTGGCAGGGCCGCACGATATTCCGACGCTCGACGGGCACGAGGCGAAGTATCAATTGCGCGTTTGGGGCCCGATCGATCTGGCCGGCAAGTTCGAATGGTACGAGCTCACACTGCAGCCTGGCGGGGCGCTCGCGTCGAATGCTCACGAGCCCGGCACACGCGAGCATTTGACCGTTCTTCATGGTTCGGTGGCGGTGGAGTCCGACGGCGTATCGAGGCGGCTCAAGACAGCGGACACCGCGCGCTACGTCGCCGACGTGCCTCACGCAATCCGGAACGTCGGCAAGAACGAAGCCAAAGCGTTGCTCGTCGTCATTCATGGTTAATCCCGGTGTGCGCCAGCACGCCACCTGAATCCGAATGCTGTATATTTATACAGTGTGCGCCGGGAGACCGGTAGAGATCAAGGGGTGAAAGTCCCCGACATTGCAAGAACTAGCGATTCACGATGTCCCCGAGTCATGCGTGGTCAGCCGCGAGGCGGGCTGCGAAGCGTTGACAGGGGTGCTGATAGGCCAGCCATCGAGCCACGAAATGGATACATTCCCGAGTGCTGACGTACTACTGTATGCGGAAGGCAATACCGCGGGGCGCGCCATCGCAAGCGCCATGCGGACTCGGCGCGGTCTTAGACCCTGGCATGTCAGTACGATCTCTATGCGGGAACCGGGAGATCTCCTATTTGGCCGCGGACGGAGGTGTCGTCGAGCGGTCCGCATCGGGAAGGTGAGGAGCCAAAGCCGATGACGAACGAATGGGAGAAGTCGGACTCGCCCATAGTAGCGAAGAAGCTGGCGAACAAATCCGGGCAACCAGACGCGGAGCCGGCGGAGCGAAGGGGCGGGGCCAAGGGGAACACGGGCTGGTCGCGCATGCGCCGGACGCAGAGCCGGATAAGCGTGTCCCAGAGGCTGGACCGTGTGCGACAAGCCGCAAGGCAAAGGAAGAAGGAGAGGTTCACGGCGTTGTTCCACCTGATCGACTTCGACCTACTGGCGACGGCGTTCTTCTGGCTGAAACGGAAGGCGGCAGCCGGGGTTGATGGCGTGACGTGGCACGACTATGAGCTAGATCTGGATCGAAATCTCGAAGACCTGCATGGCCGACTCCACCGGCAGGCTTATCGGGCGCTGCCCAGTCGCAGGCGGTACATACCGAAAGCGGATGGAAAACAGCGACCGCTGGGCATTGCCGCACTGGAAGACAAAATCGTCCAGCGCGCGCTGGTGGCGGTCCTCAATGCGATCTACGAGACGGACTTCCTGGGCTTCTCATACGGTTTTCGTCCGCGACGCAGCCAGCACGATGCGTTGGATGCACTCGCAACGGGAATCGCTCGCACGAGCGTGAGCTGGATACTGGACGCCGACATCAGCAGGTTCTTCGATACGGTCAACCACGACTGGCTGACCCGATTCGTTGAGCACCGCATAGGCGACCAGCGCGTGATTCGACTGATCCGCAAATGGCTGAAGGCGGGAGCGATGGAAGACGGGGTGATCGAGCCCACCGACGAGGGGACACCGCAAGGGTCTGTCATCTCGCCGCTGCTGGCGAATATCTACCTGCACTACGTCTTCGACCTCTGGGCAAATCAATGGCGTAAGCGCCATGCCGAGGGTAACGTCGTGATCGTCCGATACGCCGACGACGTCGTGATTGGTTTCGATAAACCACATGATGCGAAGCGGTTCAGGCGGGCCATGCAACAGCGACTGGAGCAGTTTGGGCTGTCGGTGCACCCGGAGAAAACCCGGCTGATCGAGTTCGGGCGCTTTGCGGCCCGCAACCGAGCCGGCCGAGGGCTGGGCAAACCCGAGACGTTCAACTTCCTCGGATTCACCCACATCAGCGGCCGTGCTAGAGACGGCAGGTTCATGCTCATGCGCAAAACGCGGAGCGACCGACTCCGCACGGCGCTGAAGGGGATCAAGGATGAGTTGCGGCACAGATGGCACCAGTCGATTCCCGAGCAAGGGGACTGGTTACGCCGCGTGGTCCAAGGGTACTTCAACTACCACGCGGTGCCGACCAACTTCGCTGCGCTGCGGGCCTTGCGCGCACGCGTGATTGACCTCTGGAGGTTGGCGCTACGGCGCCGCAGTCAGAAGGACGACACCACGTGGGCGAAGATGCAACGGCTTGCGAAGCAGTGGATACCCAAGGCTCGCATCCTTCACCCCTGGCCGGTCGTGCGGTTTGACGCCAACTACCCGAGGCAGGAGCCCGGTGCGCGAATCGCGCACGCCGGGATCTGTGCGGGGGGTGTCCAGTAATGGACATTCCTACCGCGACGCTATCTCGATATTCAGAACGGGCCATGAGAGAACAAGACCTTGCCGCGCTGCGCTTTCAAGCCGCCGCGCGCGACCTCGAACAAATCGTCCGCGATATCGCCGGGCGTTATGTTGTGCTGGGCGTGCCGCTGACCTGGCGTTTGCTTCATGCGATCGAAGCCGAAGCGCTTGCCGATCTCGGTTTTGCGAGCCGGCACGATGCATTCATTCTGGAACTCTTCAAACGTCCGGCCGACCTCAGTTATCCCGAAACGGACGACCCCGCAACGTTTGGCCGCTCGAATGCGCTGCCAGCCGCTTTCGCGTTTGCGGTGTCGGCCTACGAGAACGCGCAGGTCGCATCGCACGGCCAGACATAACACCACATCATGACCGCTCCAACAATTGCGGCGTTGCCCCGGTCAAATTGACTCACTATATTTCTTCTCAAGCCCGCGCAATTTGCGGCTTCGGCCTCAAGCTGCAGGCGCCATAGCGCTGACCTGGACGAGGTCTTTCGCTTCAACTGTCTGGAGAAGAAGTCGTGATCAGCATGCCAAGGTTGCGCCCGTTTGCCATTACCCTGGCGTTGAGCGTCGCGAGCACGGCGCCCGCTCTCGCTGCCGGAAAAATAACGTTCGTGTCGCAAGGCGGCACTTATCAGGAGGCCCAGACCAAAGCCATCCTTGACCCGGCGGCGAAGACGCTGGGCATTACGGTCAATCAGGACAGCATTCCGGACGCATGGCCGCAGATCAAGGCACAGGCCGCCACCGGCAAGCCGATCTGGGATGTGGTGGACACGCCCACTTCGAACTGTCTGCGTGGCGGCCGCGAAGGGCTGCTCGAAAAGCTCGATTTCTCGAAGATCCCCAACGCCGCCTCGATGCCCGAAAAGTACCGCACGCCCTACTCCGTTGCGTACGAGTTCTATTCGACAGTGATCGGCTATAACAAGAAGACGCTAAAGAAGGTGCCGCAAAGCTGGGCTGACTTCTGGAACGTGAAGGCGTTTCCCGGCACGCGCGCACTGCGCAACGACCCGCAGACCGTGCTCGAAGCCGCGCTTCTTGCGGACGGCGTGAAGCGCGACAAGCTGTATCCGCTAGACGTCGATCGCGCGTTCAAGAAGCTGCAGCAAATCAAGCCTGACATTACCGTGTGGTGGACTTCGGGCGGTCAGTCCGCGCAATTGCTGCACGACGGCGAAGTCGACATGACGATGATCTGGAACGGCCGCGCGAGCGCGGTCCGCAAAGACGATCCCGACGTGGATTTCACGTTCAACGACGGCATTCTGCAAAACACACAGCTGTGCGTGCTAAAGAACGCGCCGAACTTGAACGACGCGATTCGCTTCTTGAACGCGGCCGTATCGCCCGAACTGCAAGCGAACCTACCGCTTTATATCGACTATGGTCCGGGCAATCCAGCTGCATTCAAGACCGGCAAGATTTCGGCGAAGCGCGCGAGCGAACTGCCGAGTTCGCCGGAGAATGCCGCGAAGCAGGCATTGATGTCCGAAGAATGGTGGGCATCCGATGCCGGCATCCAGGCCAAAGCGCGCTGGCTGAAGTTCATGCAGTAACGGCTGGACGAGGAGCGGTACATCATCGACGGGCGCGCGGTCTTCATCACGCCAACGTGATCGACTATCTGATTCTTGGCGGTGGTTCGGCCGGCTGCGTGCTGGCCGCGCGCCTTTCCGAAGATGCCGGCAAGGCCGTGTGCCTCGTCGAGGCAGGCCGCGACATTTCGTTGGCCACCATGCCTGCCGACATTCGCAGCCGCTATCCGGGCCGCGCGTATCTCGACCTCACGAACATCTGGCAGCAACTCAAAGCGCGTATCAGCGAGCCCGCCATGCTGCGCCGCTATGAGCAGGCGCGTCTGCTTGGCGGCGGCTCGGCCATCAACGCATTGATGGCCAACCGCGGCGCGCCCGCCGACTACGACGAATGGGAAACGCTTGGCGCGCAAGGCTGGAACTGGCAAGCGTGCCTGCCCTACTTCCGCAAGCTCGAAACCGACTGTGACTTCGCTGATGCGGACGACAGCGGCTTGCACGGCGCAAACGGTCCGCTACGCATTCAGCGCGCACCTTCCGCGCGAATATCGCCATTCGTGAGGGCCGTGCTCCATACGTTGAAGCAGCAAGGTTACGCATTGCGCGCGGATCAAAACGGCCCATGGCAAAACGGCACATTCATTGGATCCATTGCGGTGAGCGCCGCCGGCGAACGCACCCCCACGTCCGTTTGCTATCTCGACGATGCGGTGCGAGCGCGACCTAATCTCATCATCCGCACTGGCGAGATCGGGGTCCGCGTTCTGTTCGATGGCCGTCGTGCAAGTGGCGCGCGCATTATCCGGGGTGATGGCACACATCATGAATTGCAGGCTAATTGCGTGATCATATGTTCGGGAGCAATCCATTCGCCGGCATTGCTGATCAGAAGTGGCATTGGTCCCGCCGACGAACTCGCTGCGCTCGGCATCGGCATACGCGCGCATCGCGAAGGGGTCGGCCGCAATCTGATGGAACATCCGTCGATTGCCGTGTCTGCGTTTTTGCCTCGTGCCGCCCGCACGCCGTTTCTCGACGAGCATCATGAGCAGGCCATCGTGCGCTTTTCGTCAGGCCTTGCGGGCACCGTGCCAGGTGACATGCACGGCGCGATTCTGTCGCGCTCGGGCTGGCATTCGGTGGGCTACCGTCTCGGCACGATGTTCTTCTGGGTCAACAAATCGTATTCGCGTGGACGCCTCACGTTGAAATCGACGAACCCGTTCGACGAGCCCGAGGTCGACTTCGCGATGCTGTCCGATCCTCGCGATCTCGAACGCTTAAAACTCGCACTGCGCTTGGGCGCGAAGACGCTGGCCGCGCCGTCGATGGCGGCGCACTGCGACGCGTTGTTTCCGTCGAGTTATTCGCCGCGCGTCGCCGCCATCGCGGTGCCTGGCAGGTGGAATGCGTTACAGCGCGGCACGCTGAGCGCGCTGCTCGACATCGCGGGCCCGTTTCGGGCAGCGCTCGTGCGGCACATCGTGGCGCAAGGTGTCACGCTGAACGAGCTGCTCACCGACGATACCGCGATGACGCACTTCGTCACACGCGCCGTGGGCGGCACGTGGCATCCGTCGGGAACCTGCCGAATGGGCGCCGCCGACGATCCGCTCGCCGTCACGGATTCTCGCGGCGCAGTCTATGGCGTCGAAGGGCTGCACGTGTGCGATGCGTCGTTGATGCCATCGATTCCATGCGCGAACACAAATGTGCCGACCATCATGATCGCCGAGCGCATCGCCGATCTGCTGCGCGGCCGCACCGGTGCGGGCTAATCGCCGTAGCCGACGATGCCCTTCACTTCGAGAAACGCCTCGAGCCCCCACTCGCCGTATTCGCGGCCGTTACCCGATTGCTTATAGCCGCCGAACGGCGAGCCGGCGTCCCATGGCGGATAGTTGATATACACACTGCCGGCGCGCAAACGCAATGCAACGCGCCGTGCGCGTGCCTGATCCGGCGACTGCACATACGCGGCGAGGCCAAACGGTGTGTCGTTGGCAATCGCAATCGCGTCTTCTTCGTCGCGATACGGCATGATCGCGAGCACGGGGCCAAAAATCTCCTCGCGTGCAATCGTCATCGACGGGTCAACGTTCGCAAACACCGTGGGGCGCACGTAGTAGCCGCGCGTCAAACCGTCCGGACGCCCCGGCCCGCCCGCCGCCAGTTGCGCGCCTTCCTCGATGCCCGCGTCGATCAGCCGCTGCACGCGTGCATATTGCGCCTCGCTGACGACAGGTCCCATCGTCGTAGCCGCATCGCCCGCCGGACCGACGCGATGCGCGGCCGCCGCGCGCTGCGCGATGCGCACGGCTTCGTCATGCCGCGTGGCCGGCACGAGCATGCGCGTCGGCGCATTGCACGACTGGCCGCTGTTGCTAAAGCATGCGTTCACGCCCGACGTTACCGCTGCTTCGAAGTCGACGTCGTCGAGCAGAATGTTGGCCGACTTGCCGCCCAGTTCCTGGTGCACGCGCTTCACGGTGGGCGCCGCGAGCTTCGCGATCTCAATGCCCGCGCGCGTCGATCCGGTGAACGACACCATGTCGACATCGGGGTGACTGGCGAGCGCAGCGCCGACAGTCGGGCCGTCGCCGTTGACGAGATTGAACACGCCGGGCGGCACGTCCGCTGCATCGAGACATTCGGCAAATAGCACGGCGTTGAGCGGCGATACTTCGCTGGGCTTGAGCACCATCGTGCAGCCCGCCGCAATCGCGGGCGCGACCTTGCAGACGATCTGATTGATCGGCCAGTTCCAAGGGGTAATGAGCGCCACCACGCCGACGGGTTCATGATTGACGAGCGTCGTTCCCTTCTTGCGCTGCCATGCGAAGGTCTCGCATGTTCGTAAAACCTCTTCCAGATGACGCTTGCCGAGCGCGGCCTGCCACGCATGCGACAGCGTTTTTGGCGCGCCGATCTCGCGCGAGATGACGTCGGCCATCTCGTCGTAACGCGCCATGTAGGCGCTCAGGATGCGTCGAATCAACGCGACGCGTTCAGCGGGCTGCGTAAGCGAAAACGATGCAAACGCGCGCTTCGCGGCAGCGACTGCGCGGTTGACGTCGTCGGCGTCGCCGAGCGCGATTTCGGCGAATGCGTCTTCGGTGCAGGGGTCGATGACGGCCATGCGTGCCTTGCCCGAGGGCGCGACCCATGCGCCGTCGATGTAAAACTTGAGTGCGTTCGACATTGAAGAAGTTCCGATGAAATTAAAACTAAGCGCGTACAGTGGCCGAACGCCGGCTTACGACGACAATCATCACGAGGCACAAGGTCAGCGCGGTCAGCATCGTACTGATCGCCGCGATGGTCGGATCGATTTCGTCACGCAGCGTGACGAACATGCGGCGTGTAAGCGTCTGGTTCGACCCACCCGAAATGAACAGCGCGACCACGGTTTCGTCGAGCGCCTGAATGAACACGAACACCGCGCCTGAAATCACACTGGCCTTGATCTGCGGCAGCGTCACTGCCAGAAAGCTGCGCAGCCTGTTCATGCCGAGACTGCGCGCCACCATCTCCTGCGTGCGGTCGAACGTGCGCAAATCCGCGCCGACAGAAATAAGCACGTATGGCAGGCCCAGCATCGTATCGGCAACGATGAGCCCACTTAGCGTGTTCACGTAACCGGCCTGCGCAAACACAAAAAACACGCCCACGGCGACGATGATGATTGGCACCATCAGCGGCAGCATCAACAGTGTGCGCAGATAGCGCATCGACCAATGCGTGCCGTGCTGGATCGCATAGGCCGCGGCAACGCCGAGCGGCGTCGCGAGAACGGCCGCGCATACGGACGCCGTGAGCGTGGTACGCGCCGCGTCGATCCACGCGGGATTGTCGAAGAACGCGTGATACCAGCGCAACGAATAAGCAGGTGGCGGGAACGTCATGAAGCGCGTGTCCGAAAACGACAGCGGCACGACGATCAGCACGGGCACCATCAGGAACACGAGAATCAGCACAACCCACGCGCCGAGCACGACTCTGCCGAGCGGAATCTTGTTCATTTCGCACCCAGGGTCTTTTCGAGTGGAATCACACGGCTCGCGGCGTAGAAGATCGCGAACACGCAAATCAGCAATACGACACTGACCGCGCTCGCCGCACCCCAACTGTTGTAAATCTCGACGTTGCGGCTGACCACCATCGACACCATGATCGACTTGCCGCCGCCCATCAGCTCGGGCGTGATGTAAAAGCCGAGGCACAGCACGAACACGAGCGTGACGCCTGCGACGACGCCGCTCATCGATAGCGGCAGGAACACACGATAAAACACATGTAGCGGCGAACCGCCGAGACTCGCGCCGGCCTGCGAGAGATTCGCCGGAATTTTTTGCATCGCCGAATAGAGCGGCAGCACCATAAACGGCAACAGAATGTGCACCATTGCGAGAATCGTGCCGAACTGGTTATAGGCGAGTTGCACCGGGCGATCGATCAGGCCCATTTCCAGCAGCGCCTTGTTGATCAGGCCGGTGCGCTGCAGCAGAACGAGCCATGCGTAAGTACGCACGAGCACGCTGGTCCAGAATGGCAAGATCACCATGCCGAGGATCAACGCACTCCATTTTGGCGAGACAGACGCCGCGAAGTAAGCGACGGGATAGCCAAGCACAAGCGTCACGCCGGTTACGATGACGCTCAACTTGAACGTCATCAGAAACGTGTCCAGATACGTGCCGGTAAAAATGCGCTGATAGTTGACGAGCGTAAAGCCGCCGTCATGCCAGATGGACTGCCACGACAGCCACACAAGCGGCACGACCAGCAGCACCACGACGACGAAAAGCGCGGGCGCAAGCAACAGCAGCATCGCGCGATCCTCGCGTTGCTGATGGCGCACCGACGGGTCCAGCGTGCTCGTCTGCGTCAAGGTGGGTTCCTCAAAGATCCGTTTGGCTGTCGTCATCATGCACCCACGGCGTCGAGAAACTGATACCACGCAGCGACGACACGAACGCCCGGCGCGCGCAGCGAATGAAACGGCACAGGCCGCAAGCCTTGCTGACCGAGCAACGCAAGTTCCGGCGTCTCGCCGAGCGCGAGCGCCGCGGCATGCTGGCCAAGCAGACTCGCCATCGCAACACCTGCTCCGTTATACCCGAGACAAAACGTCGTCGCATCGTCGCTGCGGCCGACATGGGGCAACGCGTTGAACGTCATGCCGACATAACCCGACCAGCCGTATTCGATGCGCACATCGGCGAGTTCGGGAAACAGCGCGATCATCGCGCGGCGCAATGCGTCGAAGCCGCCCGACTGCCCTTCCTTGCCGAATGCATCGCGCCCGCCGAACAGCATGCGGCCATCCACCTTGCGGAACCACTTCATCATGCGCCGTGTTTCGGTGTAGCTGCGGCGCTGCACCATCAGGCGCCCTTCGAGATCAGCGGGTAGGCGTTCGGTCGCGATCATCGCGCTGCGAAACGGCACCAGTTCGCGTTGATAGGCGGCGGTCGCGGTGGTCAGATCGGAATAGGCATTGGTCGCGACGATCACCTGCTTCGCATGCACCGTACCGCCCGGCGTTCGAAGCACGACACCGCTCCCAGCCTCACGCTGCGAGCGCGTGATGTCCACGATCGGCGTCGCCTCGTAGATGGGCACGCCGCGCGCCGTGAGACCTCGCGCGATACCGTTCACGTATTCGAGCGGCAAGAGCGTGCCCGCGTCAGCGCTCAGCACGCCACCGACGAAGCCCGCCGATCCCGTCTCGCGTGTCACTTCTTCGCGCGAGTGCACGGTCATCGACGTGTCGCCGAGTTGCGTGCGGACCCATTCGGCTTCGGCGCGAATCGCGGCGAACGCTTTCTCCGTATGGGCACAACGCAGGCTGCCCGTATGCTCGAAACACGCGCGCTCGAGCTTGAATTCGTCGACGAACGATTCGACCACGCGCACCCCGTCGTGCGCGAGCCGGTGCATGCGCTTTGCGGTTTCGAGTCCATGCAGCTTGTCGATCTGCGCAAACGACAACCGAAACTTCGATGACACCACACCACCATTGCGTCCGCTCGCGCCCCAACCGACCGGGTTTGCATCGAACACCGCGCAATCCACGCCGCGCTTTTGCAGTGCGAACGCGGCCGACAAGCCCGAATAGCCAGCGCCGATCACCGCGACCTCAACCGCGAGATCGCGCGTAAGCGGCGCGCCGGTGCTGACGGGCGCTTCGTTGTGCGGCTCGCGCGCGACCATCGCCCGCCATAACGAATCGGGTTGAGGCTTGGGTTGGAGCCCCGACGAAGGGCGCTGGGTAGCGGGTGCGAGCATGACTTTACGCGGCGCGCGCTTCGGCGTCGACGGCGTCCGCGAGCGCGCCAAGGGTGGCGAATCTGAAGGTCGGCGTTGTCACCGCTTCCGGCACCGGCGTCGCGCCGAATCCCTTCATGCCCTGACGGCGTTCGATCCAGCAAGTCGCATAACCGAGTTTCGCCGCGATGCCGATATCGTGATACTGGCTCTGCGCGGTATGCAGAATCTCGTTGAACTTGAAGCCGAATGCCGCCTGGCGTCCGCGGTTATAAGCGAAAAACTGCGGGTCGGGTTTGGCGACGCCGGTTTCATCGCAGCAGACGGTGTCGTCGAACGGATCGCCAAGCGTATGCGCGTAAGCCGACAACGCAACGCGGTCCGCGTTCGTCATCGCCACGAGCCGGTAGTGTTTGCGCAGGCGCTTTAGGGCCGCCACCGAGTCTTCGAATGCAGGCCACTCGAGCACGTCGCGCTGAAACGCGGCTGCGGATTGTGCATCGTCGGGTAAACCCAGCTCCTTGGCGAGCGATAGATACACGTTCGCCATTTGATGACTCGAGCGGCCCGGATGCTTCGCGCGTCCGCGCATATAGGGTTCGAAGATCTGATCGTCCGTCAGATCTTTCGCCGCCGCGCCGCCAAGACGCCGTATGGACGCGAGCACGCCCTGTTCGAAATTGATCAGCGTGCCGACGACATCGAACGTCAGGAGCTTGAAATCGGTGAGCTTCATTGCATCATCCTTTGAGGTTTGCGTGGGTTTCGTAAGACATCAGACCGAAGCCCATACGGGCGACGACGGGAAATCAGGCGGGCACGACAATGGTGTCTTGCGGATCGAGCAGGACTGTCATCTGCTCGCCCGGCGAGGGAATGCGGCGGCGCGCGTCATGGTTGCCGGGCTGCCGCAAGCTGATCGACGTGCCGTCGGCGAGCGTGGCGAACACGCGCAGGCTCTCGCCCTGATACAGCACTTCGGTCACGCTGCACGACAGTCGGTTCGCGGCGGGCTGCGCCGCGCCGCCGTCGATCACGAGCTTTTCGGTCTGCACGGCGAGCAACAGACGCTCGCCGAGCGGCAGCGGCTCGGCGGTGCGTAACACGGCGTCGCCGAGCCGCACTGCATGGTCGCCGGCGCGACTCACGTGAAGCAGCGTCGCTTCGCCGATGAAACTCGCGACAAATGCATCGCACGGCCGGTCATAAAGACGCTCGGGTGTATCGATCTGCACGAGCTTGCCGTTCTTCAACACGGCGACACGATCGCTCATCGTGAGCGCCTCGCGCTGGTCGTGCGTCACATAGACAATGGTTGCGCCGAGCTTGCGATGCAGCCGCCGCAGCTCGATCTGCATCGTTTCTCGCAGTTGTTTGTCGAGCGCGGAGAGCGGCTCGTCCATCAAGATCAGTTGCGGCTCGAAGACCATCGCCCTCGCAAGCGCGACCCGCTGGCGTTGACCGCCGGAAAGCTGGCTGATGTTGCGAGCCTCATAGCCGGTCAACTCAACCATTGCGAGCGCGTCCGCTACTTTCCTCGCCCAGCTGGCTTTCGGCTCGCGGCGCGCACGCAGCGGGAACGCAACGTTTTCGCCCACCGTCATATGCGGAAACAGCGCGTAGTTCTGGAACACGATGCCGATATTGCGTTTGTGCGGCGGCGCAAATGTAATATCACGTTCGCCGACCCACACGGTGCCCGAACTCGGCGGAACAAACCCGCCGAGAATACCGAGCAGCGTCGTCTTGCCCGAGCCGGACGGCCCGAGCAACGACACGAATTCGCCGGGCTCGATATCGAGCGAAACGTCGTCCAGCGCGACCACCGGACCGTAGCGCTTCGCTGCCGACCGGATCGAGACTCCTGTTTTCGCTCGTGCGTCCATTGCGTTCTTTCTCGCTCAAGGGCCTGCGTTAGGGAAAATATAGGTGCCAAACTTATTGGCGGCAATTCCCAAATTGTTGGATCAGGCATAACATCAAGTCATGCCAAACCTACGCAAAAAACTGCCCAGTGCGAATGCGCTGTTTGTGTTCGAGGCCGCCGCGCGTTGCGGCAACTTCACGCGTGCCGCGCAAGAACTCTATGTGAGCCAGCCCGCCGTAAGCCGGATGCTGGCGCGCATGGAGGATCACCTCGGCGTGCGCCTTTTCGAGCGCGTGCGCGGTGGCATCGAGCTGACCGAGAACGGGCGCATCCTGCATCGCAAGGTGTCGGAGGGTTTCGATGGCATCGAAAGCGCAATACGCGAAATCGAGGCGCGTGCGACGGGCGTGGAATCCGTCACGCTATCGGTTTCCACGGGCTTCACGACGCATTGGCTGATGCCGCGCATGGGCCGCTTGAACGAGGCGTTTCCGTCGATCGATCTGCGGTTTCAGCTCATTTCAGGGCGCATCGGTGGGCCACTGGTCGACGTCGATCTCGGTATGCGTTTTCTGCACGCTGATGAGATCGACGAACACAGCGCGCTTGTCATGCCCGAGACGCTGATGCCCGTGTGCAATCCGCGCTATCAGGAGACCGCGCAGACCGACGCGGGCCGAGAGCACGGCGACACCGTCATCGTGATGGACGACGAGGAGCGCGGCTGGCACCACCGCTTTGGCGCGTTCGAGCAGCATGGACGGCGCGTCGCGAGCATGCTGAGTTTCAACGACTACGCGATCGTCGTGCAGGCGGCGCTGCTGGGCCAGGGCATCGCGCTGGGCTGGCTCAATGTTGTGTCGCACTGGTTGGCGCAGCGCACGCTGGTTCCCGCCGAGGAAGAGATTATCGTGACGAACCGACGCTGCTGTCTGGTATCGCCCGCGAGCCGGCCGCTACGGCCGATTGTCGCGAATGTGCGCGATTGGATCGTCGAGGAAATGCGGGCCGATATGCGGACTTTGGAGCGCGCGTACCCGCAGCTGGGATTGCGCGGCGCGTTCAACGAATGCGGGATATCGTTGAGAGCGAAATAAGGCTGTAGTTAGGAATCGGAGGCTGCTGCTGCGTTTGCATGCTCAAAGTTGATGTGCTTTGGCCGACGATCTATCCGCAAAGCCGTCGTACCGGAGCCCCCGAAAACGCTCACCTTCGCGGCCCGCGAAAGTGCAACGCGAGGTGGTGCCCTCTGCGGAGCCTGCGCCGCGGCACACTTTCACACAGCGGATGCCGAATCTTGCGCGCCGAGGAACCGGGTCACAGCCTCCAAACGCGACCGTCCCAGCCCCGACGAGTGATCGCACTCGGGGCACTGCAATTCGAATCCGCCGTCGAGATGGGCGAGCTCCGGCTCGCCGTCCTGACATTTCGGACAATTCGCCGGCAATGCGACATGACCGTCGAGCAGTGTGCCGAGCGCTGTAAGCTCGGCGTCACGCAGGCGCTGAGCGCGAGCAAGCGAACACAGCACATTGGCAATTTCGGGTGCGATTCCAGTGCGCGCGCGAATGGTGTCGAGTTCGCGCGTCAACGCATCGATTTCATCCGACTGGCCTCGCACCTGCGCCTCGAGCCGATCCGCGCGGTTCTTCGCGCTACTTAACTGCTGAATGAAGTCGAATTCCTTGCGGCTTGCGTCGCGAATGCCCGCTTGATAGGTCGAAGCCATGCTGCGCAGCGAATCGAGCTCGACCAACATCGGCTTCACGCGACGCTCGGCTTCGGCTATCGCATCCTTGATCTGCGTCGCGTAGTGCTCGGCTTTTTGCTGCATCTGCGCATGCAGTGCATCGATGCGCTCGCGCAGCGCAGCATTGGCGGCTCGCTCGTTTTCGAGCAAGCCGTTCAGCCTCTCCGTTTCCGCGGTGAGGCGCTTCGTTGTCAGCGATAACGTCTCTTCGTTCGATGTGTGCAGCGTCAGCGTGTTCGCCAAGCGGGTTTCGAGTTCGTGAACGCGGGCCCAGGCAGTTTCCGCACGCGCTTCGCTGCGTTGCAGCGCTTCATTTACCGTATCGCGACTAATCTCGGCGTCCCGAAGGCGACGCTCGGCAGCATCCAGTTCGGTTCTGATTTCCAGGCGCTCCGCTCGCAGCGCTTCTTTCGCTTCGACAAGCGCATGTTCGAACAACGAACCCAACAATGCGCCGGCTTGTTCCTCGAGCGCGGGCGGAATCGCACCGGCACCGACTTTAACCGCAGCCGTTTTGCGTATGCGTTCCCAAAAATGATCGATATCCTTCGGGATGTCGCTGGCGCTACCGGTCTGCGTCAGATCGCGAACGGCAGCCATTGAGGGACGGATGCCGAGGTCGAAGAATAATCGTTTGCACGCATGAAGCGATAAATCCCGTCGGTGGACCCCTTTTGCTTTCATTACTTCGAGTTCGAGCCTGATGCTCTGTCGCTGTTCGTCGAGTGTCATGCCAAGGTCCACGCGATAGGTGTGGTAATCATAACGGATTACGTATTTTTTGATACGAATCGCTTCTGCCCTGTCGCTTTTTTGTAAATGACTTTGGAATGTGCGTTGCCGCGATGCTCAGAACGCCCGTTGTCCATGGGTGCTCGTGAAACAAAGCGAGCATTTGTTCTCACCCCCTTGTTTTATAAGGTTTTTATCTGTTCCCCCGCGTTTTGGCGATTGTTTCACGGCGCTAGGGGTGGACTTTTATCTTTAGACGCTCGACGAAGGCTTGAGAGTAATAGAAGTAAACACCCTTGAATCTTATTTAAAAACGTTAACGCCACGGCAACCCCTTGCCTGGTAAGGCTTTGCAGCCGACAACGTGAGCCTTTGCGGGGAAGATCGTGAGGACTTGCGGGATCTCTCCGTGATGGGATTCGGGGAAGCAGGTGAGTCGATGCAGGGTAGAACGTGAGCGGATTCAGGAAGCACATAAAAAATAGCATGTGCCAAAGGTGAGCTTTTTCGGGGACGACCCTTGGCGAACCCCGGGTGGGCCCGCGTCGCCCACTTTTCTGCGATTTTCCAACGGTGAGCGTTTGCAGGACGGCCGCTTCCTGCCTCGCGGAACGATAATCGAGCGCCAAATCCTCTAATGGTGAGCCAGTGCAGGACGGCAACGACGTTTTCGGTGAGCTTTTGCGGGAAAGCGGTGCCATAGATTATTTGGCGAACCGTTAAGGTGAGCTAATACGGGGGCCTCGTTGGATATGGAAAAACCTATGTTTTAGCCCGCCTGCCAATCACGCGATGGATTCCAAGGTGAGTGTTTTCAGGAGCGCTGATGCCATTTGCTTGCTCAATAGTCACTCGGAACCGCCAACATTCAACGGTGAGCCTTTGCGGGAGCTCTCCAAAAGGATCTCTTGCCGAGTGGATCGAAGTTAGCCATTACTTTCGATATGAATGGCATGCAGACTGATAGGTGAGGACGAATTTGATACCGCCGTCATTGCAAAGGTGATGGTTTGCGGGAGGCATTGACGACGACCGGTATATCGAGCCGCCTCGTCGCAGGCGCTTATTAGGTGAGCCAATTCGGGAGGAGGCGGTAGCGAAAGCAACGCTCGAAAGTCAAAGACTAAGTCCGCGAAGATAAAGCGAATTTCCTGCGGGCGGAAGGTCAGGTGAGCTTTTTCGGGACCGTCTTAGTCGCGAGCGGGTGGCTGCCAAACGGCGATCACTCGTGGGTAAAGCCCGCTTAAAGGTGAGTGTTTTCAGGGAGCCGAAGCGGCGTCTGCGCGAAGCCCAATTCGCTGGCAGTACCTATCCACGGACGCTTCCCTTCGAGGAACGGTGAGTGTTTGCGGGAGGCATTCGAAAGTGCACGAACTGATAGAGCCACCCGCTATCGTGCGGTGTGGGGATGACGTTCTGCGTCGGCAGGGAATGTTTGTCCGGATCAATGCTGCGCGCGGGTGCTTATTATTCTCGTTAGAGCGCATTTGATGCTCGCTACCGCGAGAGCCTGATAATCGTCGCAAAACCGCCACATCGGATGTGGTGAGCGTTTCCGGGAGCTGTAAAAGGCGGTTGGGAACTACAGCCGAAGCGAGTACTTTCGTCTACGCCGCGATTTATAACGCAGCTGCTTGGCCTTCAATGCGTGCATGGGTGATAGTTTTCGGGACCCCTCGAGGTGAGTTCGCGTTTCTAAGCGGGATTCACCGGAGAGGGTGAGAACGTGCCTGTAGACGAGGTTCACCGCACTCCGGTATGCTCTTGGCAACCCTCTTCCCGACCCGACGCATGGCAACGAAGCGCGCGAAGAAAACCGATGTGGTGAGCCCAAGCTCAGCCGAACTGCGCAAGGCCGTCGAGGCAATTGCCATTCAGCCGAAGAGCGGGAAAATCACGCTGCTCACTCGCAAACTGTTCAACGTCTTGCTCGCGGTGGCGCAGCAGGCGGATGAATCCGGCGATACCTATCGCGCTTTGCTCTCCGATATCGTCGCGAATTCGGCCTTCGATTCCAACGATACCGCGCTTGTCAAAGAGCACCTTCGGCGCATGGTCTCGGTGCAGGTTGAATGGAGCCAGGGAACCTCGAGCCAGAAGCCGGGCCGCAAATGGGGTATCTCGACGTTGATTGCAGACGCCGAAATTCTCGAAGATCCGGCTACGCGGCGCGTCTGGGTGGAGTTTTCGTTCGCACCGAAGATCAAGAAAAAGCTGTTGGACCCGGTGCAGTATGCGCGCTTGAGCCTTCAATTTCAAAGCCAACTGCGCAGCAGCGCGGGCTTGGCGCTCTATGAAATATGCGTTCGCTATCTGACGAATCCGAGCCATCTCACGATGCGCGAGTCGTGGGCATGGTGGCGGCCCATCCTCTCGGGCACGCCCGATACAGAGGCCGGCGACGAAGCGAAACGCGAATACAAATATTTCAAACGGGATTACCTGCGGCCGGCCATTGCCGAGGTGAACGCCGTCACGAACATCTTTGTCGAGCTGATCGAACACCGGGAAGGCCGGCGTGTAGCCGAGATTCAGTTTCGCGTCACCGAGCGCAAGCAGCCGATGCTCGCGCTCGACGAACATCCAAATGTCTTCGACAGCACGCTTGTCGATCGTATGGTCAAGATCGGCATTCCGCTCAAGGAAGCGCAAACGCTGTACGCGGACAGCGAAGAGAATCGAATCCGGGCCGCACTTCAAATGACCGAGCAGCGCATGCGAAGCACGACGCTGCCTCCGGTGCGAAGCGCCCCTGCACTGTTCAAGGACGCGCTCAAAAAGGGCTACGCTCCGGCTGTCGAAATGACGCCGCCCGCTGGCACGGCTCAGAAGGCTTCAGCGATTTCCGCGCCAACGGATGAGCTCAAGGCTCGCCTGCTCGATGAGTACGGCGCATACCGTCGCAAGGAAGCGAAATCGCTCTACGAGGAGCAAGGTGAGTCGGAACAGGGGCTTGCTCGGCAGTCATTCGAAGAAGAAATATTGCCGGGGCTTGGTGCGCATTTGAAGGACGACTGGCGTCGTCGTGGTCTGGGCTCCAAACTTGCCGAGACAGCGTTCTTTGATTGGCTTGCGCGCAAAACGTGGGGCGAGCCGACCGATGGTGACTTGCTCGCCTTCACGCTCCGACATTCCCGCGCGGCTTGACGTGCCACCGGCGTTACTGAAGCCTCGAACCGCTCTACTCTGTACCCTCTCGCGTCGATCGCGATAAGGTATTGCGGGTGTTGCGGTGAGCGAGTTATGCCATGTGTGTGCTCACCGCCTTCGCATCACTGCTTGGGCAGCAAGATGAGTTCTAGTTGGTGCAGGATCTCATCGCGCTTTTCCCGCGACAAGCCGCGCAACCTTAACTCCAGCCGATCATCGCCGTAGGACTTCAAATCGCCGACCGAGACGCCGTCGAGCTTGATCTCCATCCGTTGGGCGTAACGTTGGCGGCCCGCAGGCTTGGGGCTTTCTTGCGGTCCGGTACGGCCCTTGACGATATCGGCCACTTGGCGCGTGCTCAGATCGTCCGAAACAATTTTGTTGATGAGCCGCAACGTCGCGTCGACGCCGCGCGCCGCGTGGTAGCGGCCCACTTGATACGCCATGTTGGAACCGAAACGATCGGGCCTGCCCACCATTTCCTGCATGATCGACTCGGGGAGCTTTGAAAGCGAAAGCGCTACGGCGACGGTCGACTCGTCGAGGCCGAGATGCTCGGCGAGCTCCTTTTGACTTTGGAAGTGCTGTTCGTCAAGGAAGCGTCTCCAGACAATCGCGTTGTCGAAAACAGTCTGTGAATCCCGTTGAACGTTGAGATCGTAGCCGAGCTTGTAGCTTTGAATGCCAATAGGAAGGTCAACGACGATTGCCTTGACGGTCTCCTTATTCGCTTCTTTTAGCGCACGGACGCGCCGCCCGCCATCACTGACGAAGTAGGTTCCAGGGTTCGCGTAGTCCGGTATGACGTGAATCGCTTGCTGCTGCCCCTGCTTTGCGAGGTTGACGGCGAGCTCCGCGATCGACGCTTTCAAATAGAAATGACGCGGATTGAACGGACTCGGCTTGATCGCCTTGAGCTCGAGATCAACGACTTGCCCGGGGCTGTAGCCATGCGCCAGACGCCATGTGCGGTATTCCGCTGATTCATTCGCGGTGTCGTCGTTATCGGCCGCGGGGGCAAGGTTTGCCGCCCTCGGATGCTGCGGAGGCTTGGTCGCTGGCGAGCTGTCGCTCTTGACCAAATCATCGATCGCATTCAACCGGTCAAGCGCCGTACGCTTTTCGCTGCTTGTGGTATCGGGCCGCGCTTGGAAGCCTTTGGCGAACTGGGATGGTTTCATTGGGGTTCCTTTATGCGCATAAACTCAGGGGAGCAACGCGGCAAGCTCTGCGGCGCAGGCACGAATCTCAGCGGCGGCCAGCTTGGCGCCGCGGTCGTTCATTTGCAGCACTGTTTGGCCAAGGGCCATTGCTTGCTTGTAGGCCTCTCGTGTGGGGATTTGGGTTTTCAGTAATGGAAACCCTAGCTCTTCCAGTGCGCGCTTTAACTCACGCGTCAACATTCGCTTCTCTTCTGTCTTGTTCAGAAGGAATACGGCTCTCAGGTCTTCGTTCATCACCTGCGCTTGTTGGATGAGCTTTACGAGTCCGACGCTGGACCAGTAATCGGCAGGCGATGAAGACGTTGGAATGACGGCGATCGACGCAGCAAGTAGTACGACCCCTGACACCTTCTCGGTTATCGAAGGCGGACAGTCGACAACGATGACGTCATAGTCGCCGATGAATTTTTTTATCTCGCGGTGGATCTGGCTACCCGCTTCGGCGAGGTTCACCACTGGAAATGGAATGCCCGAATCGCCATCGGCGGATGCGCTTGACCAATGGATCAACGTATTTTGACCATCGGCATCGACGACAAGGACTCGTTTCCCGCGTTCGTGGAAGGCCGCGCCAAGATGCATGGCGATCGTGCTCTTGCCAACCCCGCCTTTTTGTTGAGTTACCGCGACGATTTCAGCTGCCAATTTATTCGCTCCGTAACAAGTCGATGAATTCTACCTTGCCGATTTTTTATTACAACCGATTTTCTGTGGTGTTCTTGCGACATTTGGCTATTTGGCCAGGTTTATGCGCATAAAGAGGTCGCTGCGGTGCGTAAGGGCGATCCGTACGGCCAAATTTGGCCTGGCTTTTCGGGATGCTCTCGTGTTTGCTAGTCCGCCGACGCATTTTGCGGCGGCGTCCGACTCGACCGTCTGTTGCGAGCCGGTATGTCTCAATCGTAATCGCTGCCCGTCTACGCTGGATCCATCGCGGCGCTGACGCCGGCGCCAGGTTTCTTCTTGCATCGATAGGCTTCGTCACAGCCTCAGTCTTTATGCGCATAAAGACTGAGGCGCGATTCAATTGCCGCCTTATTACGATCGCGCATGCATTCAGATCTCGCGACCCTCACAGTTGATGTGTGCAATTAGGCGCTGCTCAACTCATGCGATAGCCATTAAGCGGGAACGAAGAGGCGCGAATAGCGCCTACGTTCGCTTGCGATACCCTTCAAAACCGGCATTCGACAGGTGCGCGGAATCGTTCGTGAACGCGGAGTAGCGCTTTCAAACGTTCGTAGACGAATTCGACTCCAAAGGGGAAAAAATCAATGTGGACTGGATGCTCGGCTGAGATTGCCAAGATCCAGCCTGCGGCGAGCATCGAGCGAAAACCTCGGTTGCTATTTCTTTTTGTCGACGATTAAAAATAAATCAATAGAAATCGAATGCAACCGCTGATGCGAGTTAAGTCCACCGCGTCATCTCGTACAATCTGGTTCCGTTTATCCAACACCGACAAGAGGTTATCGTCGTGGTCACGATTTATCACAACACGCGCTGCTCAAAATCTCGCGCCGCCTGCGAGCTCGTTCGGGGCGCAGTGGCGGCCTCGGCAGAACCGGTACGTGTCATCGAGTACTTGAAAGAGCCGCTCGATAAAGAGCAATTGAAAGATTTGCACCGAATGTTGGGTGGCGCGGTGCGCGACATGATTCGAGATTCGGAGCCGCTTTACGAGCAACTCGGTCTGGACGACATTGCGCTCAGCGATGCGGCGCTGTTCGAAGCGCTTGCAGCTCACCCGCTGCTGCTGCAACGGCCGATCGTCATCCGCAATGGACGGGCAGTTATCGGTCGTCCTCCCGAAGCCGTGCGCACGTTGTTCGACTGAACCCGACCGTATCGCTACGACCGCCGGCATATAGTTCTCCAACACGTAGACGAGTGCACAGCGTGCGTGCGGGCTGCACACGATGTTTCATAGTCATGAAAACGTCACGGATGTGACGATTCGTAAGTCAGGACGATGCCACCGGAGTTATCCACAGATTCTGTGGAAAAGCTTGTGGAAAGGAGAGCGCAAACCCATAGCCCGCCGACATCAGGCTGGCATGCATGCAAAATGGCCTTCGCGTAATCGCATAGGCGACTATCATCGGAGGCACCCCAAGCACTGCTTCGGGATTTCCTCTCAAAGGAGCGACTGGAATGGCTTATCGAATCGGAGTAGTCGTAGGCAGCTTGCGCCGCGACTCGTTCAACAAGCAGCTCGCGCACGCACTGACGAAACTCGCTAGTCCCGAGTTTTCGTTCACCTTATTGGATATCGGCACGCTGCCGCTCTATTCGCAAGACTACGACCCAGACTTTCCGCAAGCTGCGCGCACATTCAAGCAGCAGATCGAGGCGAGCGACGGGCTCCTTTTCGTGACCCCCGAATACAACCGTTCGATGTCAGGAGTGCTCAAAAACGCACTCGATTGGGGTTCGCGTCCGTGGGGCAGTAACTCATGGAAGGACAAGCCCGCCGCGACCTGTGGCATCTCGGTAGGATCCACCGGTACGGCGCTCGCGCAGCAGCATCTGCGCAATGTGCTGGCGTACCTCGATGTCCCGACGCTCGGGCAGCCCGAAGTCTTTTTGAAACACACGGACGACTTCTTCGATGCGTCGGGCGGCATTGCAAACGAGGGCACGCGAAAATTTCTGCAAACCTTCGTCGACCGTTTCGAAGCCTGGGTCAAACGGCATTCCGTTACTGCCAAGGAGTGAAAGTAACGGTGACAGCGTCCTGACTCATCGATGTTCGCCTGCGTCACTGCCGTTGTCTTCGCCCTCGCCGCGAAAATGCTCTTCTTCTTGGAGATACTCGTCAGGCACCGAGGCCGGCGACCCGGTGGATGCCGCAGACGCTGCCGGGGCATCGGATGCAGCCGGCGTCGCGCCACTGCGCTGAGCTTTTCCATGGCCAGCCGTCAGCACCGCGCCCATGCCCGGTGCTGAGCCGGCTGCAACCGCCATCGCCGCCGCTTCATCTGCCATCATCTCGCGCGGCGCGCGAGCATCAGGGGCGGGCGAACTATCTGTATCGCGTGCGTAGCTGCGCACAGGGCCTTGTGCCGAGGCACGCCCGCCGCGGCTAATACCGAGCTCCTCGAGCGGAGAGCGCTCGCGGATGGCCGCATCACTGGGTGCCGTCCACGTGGCGGCGCGCTCTTCGATATCGATCGGGTGCATCGTCGCAAGCGTCGCGCGCGCCGACTCGCATGCCTCGTCGCTCGCCGCATCGACACTCAGCATGACCGCGCCCCGGCGCACTGCCTCGGCATATTGCCTCGTCTCCGGTTGCGCTGGCGTGCTGGCAAAAAGCGATTCAAAGAACCGCTCGATACTGGCCAGCAAGCCCTGATCGCTTACTGGCGGTTCGACGACGGTCGTCGCGTCGGTGACATAGGTCGGTTCGCATCGCGCCTGCAACGCGACGGATTCCCTCGCGATCCCATTGGCGACCAGGGCCTCGCGCGCTGTCTCCGCTGCGGCATAAGTATCGAAGAATGCAATAACTGTGTGTTGCATGATGCTCTCCTCGCGTTTCGCTAGCGGTGCACGAATTCACGCAAGAAACGCGCCGAGGCCTCAGCCCGACTTACCGGCGGTGGGCATGCGTTCCTCGCTTTCGCGTCGAATGGTCTGCAGTATCGTTTCCAACAGGTCAATATCGAACGGCTTCGACAGCACGCGTGCTGTGCCATTGCGCGCGCGCTCGAGTTCCTGCGCGTAGCCGGTAATCAGAATAACGGGCAACGGGGGCACGAGCGTCTGCGCGAGTTCCGCAAGATCGATGCCGTTTTTGTCGCCCGGCATGTGTATATCTGAAATAAGGACATCGAAACGCGCAACCGGCGCGCTTTCAATCAATTGCGTCGCTGCATCGGCATTGAACACGCAAGTGACTTCGTGTCCCATCATTCTTAACAAGGCTTCCGTGCTGGCCGCAACTTCGTCGTTGTCTTCCACGAGCAAAATCCGCAAGCCGCTGCTTGTCGCAGTGAGGTCGTCGAAGCACGGCTCGGCGAGCGAATTCTCCGCGGGCTCGCCATGTGCTCGGGGCAGGTAAAGACGTACGCAAGTCCCCGCGCCCAGCTTGCTTTCGATTGTCGCAAGCCCGCCGGAGCGCTCGCAAAACGCGAATACTTGCGGCAAGCCAAGGCCCGTCCCCATTCCTTGCGGCTTCGTCGTGTATAGCGGCTCGAACGCGTGAGCGAGCACGTCGGGCGCCATGCCGGTGCCCGTATCCTCGAGCGAAAGCTGGACAAACTCGCCATCAAGCGCAAAGCCGCTTTCGCGTCCAAGATGCAGGTTGGCCGCGCGTACCTTGAAGCGCCCGCCGTTCGGCATCGCATCGCGTGCGTTCACCGCGATGTTGATAAGCGCCAATTCGAGTTCGGCGTTGTCGACTTCCACAGGCCATATGTGCGGTGCAACGTCGATGACGAGGCTCGCCTTCGGCCCAAGCGACGCACTGAGCAACTCGCGGCTGGACGAAAGCCAGCGCGCCAGGTCGATCGTTTCGCTTCGCAGCGGTTGCTTGCGCGCGACGCCAAGCAGTTGCCGCGTCAGCGATTGGCCGCTCTTGAGTGCACGTTCGATGGCACCCAACTCGCTTTCCATTTTGTTGGCGCCGCGCCGTCGTGCAATCTGGACGTTGGCGGCGACAATCATCAGTAGATTATTGAAGTCGTGCGCGACGCTGCCGACGAGGTTGCCAAGCGCCTCCATCTTGCGCGCCTGTCGGTAAGCCGTTTCGATCGAACGGCGCATCGAGGCTTCGGTCTGCCAGCGCGTCCATGATTCCTCTTCCGCCGAGAGGCGCCGCAACGATAAACCGAGCGCGAACCAAAGGACGATCGACGGGGCGAAGATCGATGCGGCAAACACCGCAGCGCGTCGATACCAGTCCGCCCAAATCGCAGCGCCATCGTACGCACACGAAACGTAGACGGGATAGGCGCCCACGCGTCGGAAAGCGAGAATCTCGCCGCTGCCTGTTTCGGGCGATGACCCGACACGCAAGATGCCTGATCGGCTATTGCCGGCCAGCTCGGACGCGAATGCGGCGGGGATCGGGGCTTCGTCGGATCGAGGCGGATAAGAGGCGAGCAGCGCGCCGTCGGCGCGCCTCAGCGACAGGGTGAGCGCGTGCGCTTCGGGCCCAAGGAGCTCGCGATAAAACGATTCAAAATAGAAACGCCTGAGCGCGATCGAGACCAGGCCTGCGAACGAACCGTCCGCGTTGCGGCGTGCAATGCCTGTGTTGAAGACGGCTTCGCCCGTGCCGGCATGCCAGGTCATCGTTTTCGAAATGTGCTCGAGAATGCGCCCGCCGCGGATGCCGACAAAATCCTCGCGGTCTGCGATCGATGCATGCGGCGCCGGGTAGTAGCGGCTGTTCGCGAGCAGGCTACCTTGAGGACCGAAGATCGAAACCGCTGCAACCTGCGGATAACCGCCGCCCATTCGTTGCAGCGCGTCGTGAATCCCGGCTTCCTGCGCGCGTATGTTGTCGTTGTCGAGACCGCGCACGAGGTCGTCGATGCGCGCGTTCAAGGTTTCGTTCAAATCGAATACTTTCAGTGCGTGTTCTTCGGCAATGCGCACCGTGCGAACCGTTGCATCGGTTGCCGCAGCAACACGTGTGCGAAAGTCCGAGTAAGCCATCGCAGCGGCGTACACGCACGGCAATATGATCGCTGCGCCGAGCAGCACGATGAGCGTGATGCGCCTTACGGCGAAATCCGGCTCGGGAAGAGCCGGGTACGACGTTTCGTCCTGCCAGCCAGAAGGGCTGCCGTTTGCTTCGGGTGCGCCGTGCCGCAGACGCGTCATGGTGGAAAGGTCCAATAAGGGTGCGGTTGCTTGGCTCAATCATAAGCGAGTTGAACCGTGACCTGACGTAACATTCACGGCGCTGCGGGGTGCCATGCCCCCCTTGGCTGACTTAAATCAGCGACAAATTCCGAAGCGCAAACGTACATAAAAGAATAATTCTCTCGGCGGCGGCGCGGCACGTCATATTTATTTCTTCGCGTCAGCGGTGGGTACGAGGATTCCGCAAGTCGTCCGAAATTGAAGAGTTGATTTTTCGCCTGTTTGCCAACAAACTTTCGCTTCAAGTTTTTCAGAAAAAGATAAGGCCAGTCACATCGGGCACCGTGAAGTGAGCGGCTTCACGGCGAGACGGCGCGCGCAAGCCGCGCCTTGGCGCCTGCCACCGTGGGGGTAACCGGCAGCACTGCGAACTGTCGACACATGCTTCTCGCTAAAGAACATTCCCGGTCCGCCGTTAACCCGGCATAGTTTGTTTTGTTTCTCGTCACGCCTGCCATGCCTCTGCCGATTGTGATCGCCGATGATTCTCTGCTCGCCCGCAAGGTTTTGACGAAAGCCTTGCCCGACGATTGGGACGTCGACATCGCATATGCATCGAACGGACGGGAGGCGCTTGCGCTTTATCGCGCCGGCAAAGCGTCGGTGATGTTTCTCGATCTGACGATGCCGGACATGACGGGTTACCAGGTACTCGAGGCGCTGCAGCACGAAGACCTCAATACGTTCGTGATCGTCGTCTCGGCCGATATTCAACCTCTCGCACAAGAACGCGTGCGTGTGCTGGGCGCCGCGGCGTTCATTGCGAAGCCCGTGACCCCGGAGGCGTTGTTGCCCATCCTCAAGGAGTACGGGTTGTATGCGTGAGCACGCCTTGTCCGAAGAACAGCGAGACGCGCTGCAGGAAATCGCCAATCTGGCGATGGGCCAGGCCGCCACGCGCCTCGCTCAACTGCTCGATACATTCATTGAGTTGTCGGTACCGCGGGTGCGTGTCGTGCGAGTGGAAGAGGCGGCGTTGACGCTGCGCGAGATGACCGGCATCGACGAGCACGTGACCGCCGTGCGCCAGGGCTTTCGCTCGGACATCAAAGGCGAAGCGCTCGTCATTTGCCGCAGCAGCGGCGTGGGCAACCTGTGCGCACTCGTCAACGACCCGTACGTGCATTCGGCCTATGAATCGGTGAGCCAGACCGAGCTGATGTTCGATGTGGCCAATGTGCTGACCGGCGCGTGCGTGTCGTGCATCTTGAACCAGTTCGACCGCACGCCGATCTTCTCGGCGCCCGGCCTGCTTGGCGAAAAAATCGTACTCGAGGACGTTTTTCAAGCCGACGTGCTCGCGTGGAAAATCGCGCTGTTGCTCGAAGTCAACTTCGCACTGGAGAATCAAACGTTCCGTGCACACCTCGTGATGCTGATGGCCGAAGATTCAATCCGCCGCATGCACGAAGCGCTCAACGGGATCCTGTCCAGCCTATGAGTACGCAGACGGAGCAACCGCTTAGCGATCTCGTCATCGAGCGGGTCGGTTTTGGCATCTTCGTGCTCGATCGTGCAATGAACGTGCTGATGTGGAACCGCTTCATGCAGGATCACAGCGGGCTCACGGCAGAGCAAGTGGTCGGCAAATCGATTTTCCACAGTTTTCCCGAGCTGCCGCGCGTGTGGCTTACGCGCAAGGTTGAAAGTGTCTTCCAACTCGGCAGCTTCGCTTTCAGTTCGTGGGAGCAGCGTCCCTACCTCTTCAAGTTCGATCACGACCGGCCCATTACCGGTGGGGTCGACTTCATGCAGCAGGATTGCACGTTCATGCCGGTCACACGCGGGCGCGACGTCGTTGCCGTGTGCGTGACGATTTCCGATGTGACACACGTGAGCGTCATGCAGCGCGAGCGCGAGGAAGCAGTCGTCAAGCTGCGTGAGTACGCCAATCTCGACGGGCTGACCGGCATTGCCAACCGGCGCTTTTTCGAAGGGCGCCTGCGCGACGAGTTCACACGCTGGCAGCGCTACGGCGGCGAGTTGTCGGTGCTGCTTTTCGATCTCGATCACTTCAAGAACATCAACGACCGCTACGGCCATGCGGTGGGCGACACGGTGCTGCGCGTCATGGCGCAACGCGTGGTCGGCGCCGTTCGCACGCACGATACTTTCGGCCGTTTCGGCGGCGAAGAATTCGCGTTGTTGTTGCCCTGTACGCCGCTGGCCGATGCCATGGTCGTCGCCGAGAAGATTCGTATGACTATTAGCGGCACGCCGGTCGAGGCAGAGGGCATGCTGGTGCCCGTGACCGCGAGTGTGGGCGGCGCGAGCGCCCGCCCGGGGCTGCCGACTTACGAAGTGCTGATCAACGAAGCCGATGCCGCGCTTTATAGCGCAAAACGGCAGGGACGCAACCGCTCGGTGACGCTGACGTAAGCGCTATGCCGGCTCACGGCTGCGGTTCGCGGCTGCAATTCGATCGACGCTGCGACAGGGCCCGGGGCGGCTCGGCACGGCGGTTGCCCGATCTAAACGGCCCTAAAAAACATTGCTATACTTTGGCCCGTTCCGGCACACCCGCCGGCGCTCCCGCCCGAGCGACGCTTAAGCGTGCTCGAGCGGCTCGCTGCATGGACAACACCGATTTTCAATCGCCCGGGAGGGCGCCACAGCGGAGTTCGCCTTGGCTGTTTCCAATCTTGTCGTGGACGAACCAGAAACTGACGCCGCTGCCGTCACATCGAGCAGTTCGTTTTATCTCGCGATGCGCATCCTGCCGGCCACGCAACGCGACGCGATGTATCGGATCTACGCATTTTGCCGCGCGGTCGATGACATCGCCGACGGCAACGCCCCGCGCCCCGAGCGTAGTGCAGCGCTGCAGCGCTGGCGCGAAGACATCGACGCTTGCTATGCCGGCACGCCGCGGCCGTTGCTGGCCGCACTGACGCGCCACATTCGGACATTCGACCTGCAGCGCGAGGATTTTCACGCGATGATCGACGGCATGGCGATGGATGCCGCCGCCGATATTTGCGCACCCGACGAAGCGACGCTCGATCTTTACTGCGACCGCGTGGCCAGCGCCGCGGGCCGGCTTTCGGTACGCGTGTTCGGGATGCCCGACGAGCCAGGCCGCGCCTTGGCGCATCATCTGGGCCGCGCGTTGCAGCTGACCAATATCTTGCGCGACGTCGACGAAGATGCTGTGATCAATCGCTGCTATCTACCGCGTGAGTTGCTCGCGCGCGAGGGGATTGCCGCGACGAATCCGTCGGCCATCGCGGATGATCCGTCGCTGCCGCGTGTCTGTTCGATACTGGCTGAGCGCGCACTCGGCCATTTCCGCGAGGCGGACGCCATCATGGACGCCTCGCCGAAAAAAACGGTGCGTGCCCCGCGCATTATGTCCGGCGTTTACCGATGCCTGCTCGAACGAACGCTCGAGCGCGGGTTCGATCTGCCGCGCCCGCCCGTGGCGAAGCCGCGATTGCGGCTCGCCATGATCGTTGCCCGTTACGCGTTGTTCTGAACGCTTGCAGGGCTTGCCGCTCGTGAGTACGAGTGCACGAGTGCGCGCATCAGCATCCATTCGAAGCGCATGACACGGTCATGCGCTTCCTTCCTAATCGAACGCATGAAATGCCAATGAACGATTTTTCCGCAGCACCGGCTGCCGCGGCGACGCCCGATGCGATGAGCAGCGAAGCGCAGCCCTATCCGCTCGATGTGTCGATCGAGCGAGCGACCGATGCGATCCTCGCCGATCAGCGGCCGGACGGACATTGGGCCTATGAACTCGAAGCTGACGCCACGATTCCGGCCGAGTACATCTTGCTTGTGCATTATCTCGGCGAGACGCCGAACGCGGCGCTCGAGCGCAAGATCGTGCGGTACCTGCGCCGTATTCAGCTTGCCGATGGTGGTTGGCCGCTTTTCGCCGAGGGCGCGCTCGACGTCAGCGCGAGCGTGAAGGCCTATTTCGCGCTGAAGATGGCCGGCGAACGCGAAGATGCCGAGCATATGGTGCGCGCGCGCCAGGCGATCCTCGCGGCCGGTGGCGCGGAAAGGGTCAACGTCTTCACGCGCATTCTGCTCGCGTTATATGGCGTGATGCCGTGGCGCGCCGTGCCGATGATGCCGGTCGAAATCACGTTGTTGCCGGACTGGTTTCCGTTCCACCTTTCGAAGGTTTCATACTGGGCGCGCACGGTCATTGTGCCGCTGCTCGTACTCAACGCGCGGCGGCCGGTTGCGCGCAATCCGCGCGGTGTACGAATCGACGAACTGTTTGTCGGCTCGCCTGCTTCCGCGAGGCTGTTGCCGCGTGCGCCACACCAGAGCCGCGGCTGGTTCGCCGTGTTTCGTGCGGTGGATACGGTCTTGCGCGCGGTTGACCGGTTTTTTCCGAAGGCCGCACGCGCACGCGCGATTGAAGCGGCCGTCGCGTTTGTCGACGAACGTCTGAATGGCGACGACGGCCTCGGTGCGATTTTTCCCGCCATGGCGAACGCCGTCATGATGTACGACACGCTCGGCTATGCGCCCGACCACCCCAAGCGGGCCATTGCGCGTGCGTCGATCGACAAGCTGCTCGTGGTGACGGACGACGAAGCTTACTGCCAGCCGTGCTTGTCCCCGGTCTGGGATACCTCGCTGGCGGCGCATGCGCTGCTCGAAACAGCGCTGCCGCGCGCGGAGCAGGCGGTGTTGCGCGGCTTGCAATGGCTGCGCCCGCTGCAGATTCTCGACGTGCGCGGCGACTGGATCTCGCGCCGCCCCGATGTGCGCCCGGGCGGATGGGCCTTCCAATACGCCAATCCGCATTATCCGGATGTCGACGACACGGCCGTGGTCGCGTTGGCGATGGATCGCGCGGCCAAGCTGACGCATTCAAACATCGACCGCGAAGCGATTGCCCGTGCGAGAGAGTGGGTGGTCGGCATGCAAAGCGGCAATGGCGGATGGGGTGCCTTCGAGCCCGAAAATATCCATTACTACCTCAACAACATTCCGTTCTCCGATCACGGCGCGTTGCTCGATCCGCCGACCGCCGATGTTTCCGGCCGATGCCTGTCGATGCTGGCCCAGTTGGGCGAACTGCCGGGCAACAGTGACCCGGCTCGCCGCGCTTACGAATACTTGCTCGAGGAACAGGAAGACGACGGCAGCTGGTACGGGCGCTGGGGGATGAACTACATCTACGGCACATGGACCGCACTGTGTGCGCTCAATGCTGCCGGACTGTCGCACGACGACGCGCGGATGCAGCGCGCGGTGCAATGGCTTGTCGCGATTCAAAACGACGACGGCGGCTGGGGCGAGGACGGTACGAGCTACAAGCTCGATTACCGTGGCTACGAGCGCGCCTCGAGCACGGCTTCGCAAACATCGTGGGCATTACTCGGCCTGATGGCGGCGGGCCAAGCGGATCATCCGGCTGTCGCGCGCGGCATCGCTTATCTGACGCGCACGCAATGTGCACACGGTTTGTGGGACGAAACGCGTTTTACGGCGACGGGCTTCCCACGCGTCTTTTATCTGCGATATCACGGCTATCGCAAGTTCTTTCCACTGTGGGCGCTTGCGCGTTACCGAAATCTCAAGCGTGCGGGGCAAGCACGCGTTAGCGTCGGCATGTGAAGATGGCGCAACGGACGGCGCGGCCCACTATGCCTGTTATCGCCGTGGCAGGAATGGCGTTCGAAGCACGTATCGTGCAGGGGCACGACGTGCAGGCCGTCTTTGCCGCGCGCGCCGATCTGCTCGAGCGCGCGCTCAGTGCGGCGCTGGCGCAAGGCGCATCGGGTGTGATCAGCTTCGGAACCGCCGGCGGGCTCGCACCGGATCTCGTGCCCGGCACGCTCATCGTCGCCGATGCAATCGAGGGGCCGTCGGGCCGCCTGGCGACCGATGCGGCATGGAGCGAGCGCCTCGGCGCGGCACTCGCCGCGTCGTCTCTAAAATCGTCCTGGCGGCGCGGCACGCTCGCCGCAGTGACGGCACCCGTTACGACTGTCGCGGAAAAGGAGGTGCTGCACCGTCTGGGTGGCGCGCTTGCTGTCGATATGGAGTCGCACATCGCCGCGGCGATGGCGCACGCGCATGGGCTGCCGTTCGCGGCCTGCCGTGCGGTCGTCGATCCGGCGTGGCGCGCGCTGCCGGCGGCTGCGACGGCCGGCCTGCGCGACGATGGCACGACCACGCTGCTGCCCATTCTCGCGGCACTCGCGCGAGCACCGTGGCAGTTGGGCGCCATGATTCGCTTGGCCGGAGATGCACGCGCGGCCCGGCAGGCGCTGATCGAGGCGCGGCGCGCGCTGGGACACGCGCTTGGGTGTCCTTGAGCCGCTCCCGAGCGCACCCCGAGTACAGGGTGCGGCCAGCGGTTTATTGAGCGGCAGGCATGCTGGCCGGGGCGGGTGATGCAGGCGACACCGGCGACGTCGGCGAGCCAGCCGCCGGCGCGCTGCTGACTCCCGACGCCGGTGCAGCCACTGCGGCCGGCGCAGTGCTCGAACCCGTATCTTCTTCGTCGCCATAGTCCGGCAGCGCCGGTGCGTTCGATGAGCCCGAATTCAAGCGTGATTTCCGTTGCTGAAGATAAGCGTCGCGGACGAACGAATACTTATCGAGCGCGGCTTGTTGGAGGATGTTCGTCGCGCCGAGCATGTCCGAGCGTGCACTGACGAATTGAAGGATGTAAAGCGGCGTGCGCGCAGCGGGCTCGGCATAGTTGAGCGGATTGAAGCGCACGTCGACGGCAAGCCCCACGCCGTCACGGAAGGTGCTCGGGCCGAAGATCGGCAGCACGAGATAAGGCCCCGACGGGATGCCCCAGCGGCCCAGCGTCAGGCCAAAGTCCTGATGATGCTTCGGCAACTTTGCGAGCGTGGCAAAGTCGATCAGACCGCCAATGCCGAACGTCGTGTTCATCGTGAAGCGCATCAAGTCCGCGGTCGCATCGGTAATTTTCAACTGCAGCAATTCATTGGCGACGTTGCTCAGATCGCCAAGATTCGAGAAGAAATTGCTGATGGCTGTGCGCAGCGGATGCGGCGTGATTTTCTGATAGCCCTTGGCGATCGGCACGGCCACGCTTTGGTCGACCGCATCGTTAAACCTGAAGATGGCACGATTCATCGGCTCGAGCGGGTCGCCCGCCGTCCGGTTCGGCGCGCTCGCGCAGCCGGCCATGAGTGCCGCGGCAGCAAGCGCCGCCGGCAAAGTCCGCAATTTATCCATCGATTCCTTCTAATTCTTTTTTCGGTGCGGGCGCCTCGCGCGGCTTGCCCATCAATATTGGCTGAAAAACAACTGCGCCGACGAGCGTACACGAAAGCGCGAGCGCAAGCAGTCGGCCCATGCTGGCCGTGCCAGGATGGTGTGATAGCCACAGGCTGCCAAACGCGGTTGCCGTCGTGGCGGCACTGAACAGCACCGCATGTGTGAGACTCGAGCGCAGCAGGCTCGTTTGCCCCGCCCGCCATGCCATGACGAAATAGACTTTGAATGCGACGCCAACGCCGAGCATCAACGGCAGCGCGATGATATTCGCAAAGTTCAGCGGCATATCGAATACGACGCATAGCTCCAGCGTGACGAGCGCGGACACGAGCAGCGGGATCAGCGTGCGAAGCACGTCGCCAAAGCGGCCCAGCGTGATCCACAGCAAAACCGTAATCGAGAGCACGGCAAGCATCGCCGCCTGCAAGAACGCCTTGATGATCGTGTTCGCCGAATGCAGGATCGAAATCGGGCCGCCAATGGCGCGCGGGTCGGCCTTCTTAACTGCGTTGGCGAAGCGACGCAGCATCTTGTCGTCGCCGGAATCCACGCCTGGCGGCACGCGCGGTGAAATCCGCACCAGTGCGCGGCCGTCCGAGGCAACCCATTGACTGGCGATTTCCGGCGGCAACGTCGCGCGCGTGATCGTCGAAGGCTGCAAGAGCATCGTGAGCTGGTGCAGTGCAAGCCGAAGCGGAGTGGAGAAGGCCGCCTCTGCCCGCTCGCGCGCCGCAGGCGCGGCTGCGGCAAGCTTGGCGAGCGCTGCTGACAGACGCTGCGCTTCGGCCGCGCCCGGGCCGGGATGATCGTCCGCCGCGTAGGAGAGCTGGTTCGATGCGCGTTTGAGGGCGGCAACGCGTTGGGCGTCCGTTGGGGCCGGTGCGAGCGGTTGGGTCAGCGCCGGAATCAGCGCCTCGGATGTCGCTGCGATCGACGCGAGTTTCGGCGGCTGCTCGGCGGGAATGAAGCTCGCGAGCGTGGTCACGCGGCCGACCTCGGGCAGCGCCGCGAGCCGCTCGGCGGTGGTTTCGGCGGCTTGGAGCGATGGCGTGAGCACCGAGACGTCGTTGACCGAGGCCTCGGGCGAATCCTTGAGCGAGAGCAGTGTCGCCATCGATTCGGTGCTCGAGTCCTTCAAATGCAGCGGATTGAAGTCGAAGCGCAGATGCGTCAGCAAGGGCAGCGCGCCGATCACGACGATGAGCGTGCCGATCAGAATCGGCTTGCGATGCGCTTGCAGGTAATCGTCGACGGGCGCCAGCCGCGCAAAGCCGGGGTGCGATGCCTCGCCCCGCGGCGCGAGCAGCTTGAGCAGCGCGGGCAGCAACGTCATCGTGCTCAGATAAGCGACGATCATGCCGACCCCGGCGATGAGGCCGAGCTCGGAGACGCCGCGGTAGGCAGTCGGCAAAAACGAAAAAAAGCTGGTGGCGACGGCCGCTGCGGCCAGCGTGAGCGGCATGCCCATCGAATGCGCTGCGCCGACGAGCGCATGATCGAGACGCTCGTCGCCAAAACGTTCTTCGCGGTATTTGACGCCGTATTGGATCGTGAAATCGGCCCCGAGACCGACGAACAGCACCATGAACGCAACCGAGATCATGTTGAACGAGCCGACCATCAAGAGCCCGAGCGCGGCCGTCACCGGCAGGCCAACCGCAAGCGTCACGAAGACCGCACCGATCATCCGCTTCGAGCGCAGCGCCAGCCAGAGAATTCCCAGCACGACAACGAGCGTGCCAACCCCGTTGACCGCGGCGCCGTCCGCGACGGATGCGAACTCTTCGTCGGCAAGCGGTTGCTCGCCTGTCAGGCGCACCACAGCGCCGTAACGTTTTTGCAGTTCGAGTTGTTCGGCGGCGGTGCGAATAGCGGCCGAGGCTTGTGCACCGGCACGCAGTGCCGCGTAGTTGACCACCGGCTCGACCGTTACGAATGCGCGGGCGGGTTGACGGGCTGCATCCGCATCGACGAGCGCGCGCCACGAAAAAGCAGCGGGTTTGCCGGCCAATATCGCGTCGACGGTGTCGGCACTGCGCGAGAACAGCGTTGCCATACCCGGCAGGCTCACTTGCCCTGATGCGAGCGGCACGCCGAGCAAGGTTGAGAGCGTCGTGGCCAGACCGGTCAGACTCGGGTCGTGCGCGAGCGTGTTGATCAGCGGCCGCCCGCTCGTCAATTGCGATGTTGTGCCGGCGAGCGTTCGCGTCGACAGGAACAGCATGCCGTTATGCTCAAAAAATGGCCCACCGCCCGGTTGCGAGATATCGCCGACCTTGCCGGCATAGGCTGGCGTCGTCAAGCCGGCGGCGAGCGCGTCGGCGGCGGCGTCGGCAAGCTCGGGAGCCGGTGCCTCGACGACCGCTAAAATCGTGCCGCTACGCTGTGGAAACGCGTGGTTGATGGCGTTGCTGAGCGCGGACCATCGAGGCTCATTTTCAATGAGCTGGGTGACATCGGTGTTGATCTTGAAGTGGCGAACGACATACATGCTGCTTGCGGCCGCCAGCACGAGCGCCAGCGCGACGACCCACCAGGGGCGGCGCACCGACCAGGCAACGAGGCGAACGATAAGGGACGTCAGCATGGATGGGTCGGCAAGAGGTGGGCAAAGAGCAAAACGTCTAAGTATACCGGCGTATGGGTGGCACGCCAGATTCCGCGTGCTGCAATGCGCCACGGCGCGATACGCTCCCGGCACGCGCAATGCTCGTGCCGGGTAGGGCCATGGCCGGCTACGGGTCAGCGGTATCGGCAGGTATCCGTTTGCAAGCGGGTGTATCAAGCGCGCTACTGCTGCGAGGAGGCTCGGTATACTGGCGGCCATCACCGCTTGTCATCGGCCGTTGGCGCGTCAGGTTTGGCGATGTCTGGCAAGCCGATTGCGCCGGCCAGCACTTTTTTCACTCAGTCGGATTCCCCATGAAACGTTATCTGTTTGCATTTTTCGCCGCCGCGTTTGTCAGCGTAACCGTTCATGCCCAGACTGCGCCTATCGACGTGGTCAAGCAGGCCGTCGTCGGCACGGTCGATGCTATGAAGAAGGACGCTGCTGCCCGCAGCGGCGATATGACGAAGATCACGAAAATCGTCAAAGAAGACTTCATTCCGTCGACGAACTTCGATCGCACGGCGCGTATTGCTATCGGCGATGCGTTCAAGCAGGCGACACCCGAGCAGCAAAAAGAGCTGGCCGACCAGTTCCGCACGCTGATGACGCGCACCTATGCGGCGTCGCTTGCGCAGCTCGGCAATCAAGACGCGAAGTTCGCTTTCAAGGAGGGCGCGATCACCGGCAACGATGCGGTCGTCAACTCAACGGTGACGACGCCGGGCGATAGCCAGAACGTCGGCTATCGGCTTGGAAAGGCGGGGGGCGTGTGGAAGATTTACGACATCGACATGTCGGGTGCGTGGCTGATCCAGATCTACCAGGGGCAATTCAAGGCGCAACTGCAACAAGGCGGCGTGCCGGCGTTGATCGACTACCTGAAAAGGCATAACGCCCGCGACCAATGACACGCCGGTTCGAGCAAGACGTGCGGCGCGACTGCGGCTGCTACCGCTATCGCCGCCGCCGCTCGACCGCGAACTTGATCAATTCCGCTTGCCCTTCGATGTCGAGCTTGCGTTTTAGATTGAGCCGGTGCGTTTCGACGGTGCGCACGGACAAGCCATAGCGTTGGGCGATCTGCTTGCTCGACAGGCCTTCGGCCAGCGCGTCGAGAATCTCGGACTCGCGTGGCGTGAGCCGCTCGACCGGCGTTTGCAGCGCGCTTGCTTGAATCATCCGCGATGCGATGCCGGCGCTGAAAAACGTGCGGTTATCGAGCACGGCCTCGATTGCATGGACGATTTCGGTGGCCGGCGAGTCCTTGAGCACATAGCCGCTTGCCCCAGCGCGCACCGCTTGGGTCACATACTCGAGGTTGTCGTGCATCGACAGCATGAGCACCCGCACCTCGGGAAACCGCTCGTGAAAAATACCGGCCAGTACGATGCCGTTCATTCCGTTCATACCGACGTCCATCAGCGCAAGTGCGGGGTTCAGCGCTTCGGCGAGCGCGAGCGCGTCTTGCGCGTTACCGGCTTCGCCGGCCACTTCGAGCCCGGGCACGGCTTCGAGCCGCAGACGCAGGCCGTCGCGCACGAGCGGGTGATCGTCGACGATGATGATTGTGGCGTTGCGTTGACCCGATGCCATCATGAGGTGCGGCCTTCGTGCGTGAGTGAGAGAGAGGAAGCCGATTCGTAAGCGCGCGGCGGCAGCGGCACATGCGCGGTAACCACCGTGCGTCCCGGTTGCGAGGAAAGCGACAGCGTGCCGCCGAGCGCATCGAGCCGCTCGCGCATGTTGCGCAGCCCGATGCCGCCGCGCGTATCGGCTTGCACGTGATCGACGTCGAAGCCGCAACCGTCGTCCGCAATCGACAGCGTTACTTCGCGCGATGAGACATCGAGCGCGAGCGTAGCGTGCGTGGCATGCGCGTGTCGCAGGATATTGGCAAGCGCTTCCTGGGCGATGCGAAACAACGCGGTATTGAGCCCATCCGGCAGTGCGGGCGCGCGCGGCTGAATGGTGCGCGTGAACGCGATATCGATAGCCGCTTCCACGCCGAGCTCGCGGCTCAGTTGCTCGAGCGCTGCGGCCAGGCCGAGATCGTCGAGCATGGCGGGACGCAGCGCATGCGAGATCCGGCGCACTTCGCCCAACGCGTCGGCAAGCCGCACCAAGCCAGTCGAGAGCGCCGCTTCGGCGCTCGGCACGCGCGCATGCGGCGCGTTCGCGGCTTCGAGCCGCGCCAGTGCGGACTCTAGCAGCAGCTTCACCGAGACCATCTTCTGACTAATGCCGTCGTGCAATTCTCGCGACAGCCGCGCACGTTCTTGTTCCTGCGATTCGACGACGCGCTGCGCGAGACGTTTGAGCTTGGCATCGGCGCTGCGGTATTCGGTGACATTGACGAACACGGCGAAGGCGGCAATGACGACGAAGCCGGCCAATGCGATCGCACCGATCCACATCATCGTGCGATGAATGTTCGCCGAGGCGCTTTCGTCGATGCGTGCGAGCGCCGCATTCACGCCGTCGAGATAGATACCGGTGCCGATCATCCAGTCCCATCGCGAAAGTGGGGCAACGTAGCCGAGCTTCGGCTCGAGTTGATTGGTCGACGGCCGATGCCAGACGTAGCGGACGTAGCCGCCGCCTTGCGCTGCAGCTGCGATCAACTGCTGGATCGGCAAGGCCCCCTGCGGGTCGCGCAACGACCAGAGATTGTGGCCGACCAGGTCCGGTTCGCGCGGATGCATCAGCGAATTGCCCTTCATGTCGTAGACGAAGAAATAGCCGTCGCGTCCGAAATCCATTTTTTGCAGCACCGAGAGCGCTTCAGTGCGCAGCGCGTCGGCGTCCGCGTCGTGCCGGCCATCGACGCTTGCCTCGTACAACGGCGCAATGGCGCTCGTCGCAAGGTCGACATAGTGCTTGAGTTCTTGCTCCTTGCTCGACATGTAAGCGGCTTCGACCGTGGCGTGCTGTGCTTTTGCGAGCGCGGTCGCCTGCAACCGCACGCCGATACCGATGCCCGCGATGGCCGCAAGGAAGGGCACGACCGCGAGAAGAAAGATTTTGGTTTTGACCTTCATTGCTTTCGGGGAAACCGGGACGGCATGCGTGCAAGTTGTTACGTAGTACTACGTAGTTGGGTTACGTAGTTGTGCGCTTGTGAGGCCTGACGCGAAGCTGAATACTACACGGCCATCAGCGGGTCGCGTGGCTCACGCTTGGCTCACGTTACTCGCCGGCGACCGGCCGATGCGGTGGAATTATTCATAACAAATCTTGGAGACAGCATGAATCCGATGAATCGGCTCGGCCGATTTGCGCTGTGGACGGTGCTCGCACTGCTCGGCGCTTATGCGTTCGGCACCATTGCCCTCGCACATGGCGAGCGCGTCAGCGCGCTGTGGGTTGTTATCGCGGCCGTCTGCGTCTATTTGATCGGCTATCGCTTCTATAGCCACTTCATCGCAAGCCGCGTGCTGCAACTCGACCCACGGCGAATGACGCCGGCTGTCAAACACAACGACGGCCTCGACTACGTCCCGACGCATCGCTTCGTGCTGTTCGGCCATCACTTCGCCGCCATTGCCGGTGCGGGGCCGCTGGTCGGGCCGGTGCTGGCCGCGCAAATGGGCTATACGCCCGGCATGCTGTGGATTCTCGCGGGTGTCGTGTTCGCCGGTGCCGTGCAGGATTTCATCGTGCTTTTCATTTCGACTCGCCGAGACGGCCGCTCGCTCGGCGACCTCGTCAAAATGGAACTAGGAACGGTGCCGGGAATGATCGCGCTGTTCGGTGCGTTCCTGATCATGATCATCATCCTGGCCGTGCTTGCGCTGATCGTCGTGAAGGCGCTGACGAATTCGCCGTGGGGCACGTTTACGGTTGCCGCAACGATTCCGATTGCGTTGCTGATGGGCGTGTACACGCGTTTCATTCGGCCTGGGCGCATCGGTGAAGTATCGGTGGTCGGTTTCGTGCTGCTGATGGCGTCGATCGCATTCGGACAGTACGTTCATGACATCCCCGCGCTTGCCGCGTGGTTCACGTTCACCGGTACGCAGCTCACCTGGATCCTGATCGGCTACGGGTTCATCGCATCGGTGCTGCCCGTATGGCTGCTGCTTGCTCCGCGCGATTATCTGTCGACGTTCCTCAAAATCGGCACCATCCTCGGACTGGCCATCGGCATCCTGATCGTCTCACCCGAGATGAAAATGCCGGCGTTGACGAAATTTGTCGACGGCACGGGCCCCGTGTGGTCGGGCAATCTGTTCCCGTTTCTGTTCATCACGATCGCCTGCGGCGCGGTGTCGGGGTTCCATGCATTGATCGCCTCGGGCACGACGCCGAAACTGCTCGAGAACGAACGCGATGCGCGCTTCATCGGATACGGCGCGATGCTGATGGAGTCGTTCGTTGCGATCATGGCGCTCGTTGCGGCCTGCGTGATCGAACCGGGCGTCTACTTCGCGATGAATGCGCCGGCAGCGCTGCTGGGCTCGACACCGGATGCCGTGGCCCAGACGGTCACGCAGTGGGGCTTCCTGCTGACGCCGGACATGTTGACTGAAACCGCGCGCGCTGTCGGCGAAACGACGATCGTCGGGCGCGCGGGCGGCGCACCGACGCTCGCGGTGGGAATGGCGCAGATTCTGCACCACGTGATCGGCGGGCCGGCCATGATGGCGTTCTGGTATCACTTCGCGATTCTGTTCGAGGCGCTGTTTATCCTGACAGCCGTCGATGCCGGCACGCGAGCGGGGCGCTTCATGCTGCAGGATCTGCTCGGCGCGTTTCATCCGGCGCTCAAGCGCACGGAGTCCTTGCCTGCGAACCTGGTTGCCACGGGCCTGTGCGTCGCCGCATGGGGCTACTTCCTGTATCAAGGCGTGATCGATCCGCTCGGCGGCATCAATACGCTGTGGCCGCTCTTCGGTGTATCGAATCAAATGCTGGCCGCGATTGCGCTCGTGCTCGGCACGGTCGTGATCTTCAAGATGAAGCGCGAACGCTACGCATGGGTGACAATCGCGCCAACCATTTGGTTGCTCATTTGCACGTTGACGGCGGGTTGGCAAAAAATCTTTTCGGACAATCCGAAGGTCGGTTTCTTGGCGCATGCAGCGAAGCTCAGTGCCTCAGCGGACGCGGGCAAGGTGCTCGCTCCGGCTAAGTCGATCGAACAAATGCGCCGTATCGTTTTTAACGATTATGTCGATGCGACGTTGTCGGCGCTGTTCGTCATCGTCGTGCTGAGCATGGTTGGGTATGGCGTGGCGGCTATTATTCGGGCGCGCCGCAGTGCTCGGCCGAGCGCGGAGGAGACGCCGTTCGAAACGTCACCTATCGTGCAGACGGCCGGCGTTCGATAAACGAAAGCCGAGCGAACGATGTTCTCAAACCTCGGTGAATTGCGCAGCGCAGGCCGGTACCTCGGCCAAGCGTTGCGTCTGATGGTTGGCTTGCCCGACTACGACGGCTACGTGGCGCATATGCGCGCCACGCACCCCGACCAGCCGGTCATGAGCTACGAAGCGTTTTTTCGCGATCGGCAAGATGCGCGGTATGGGGCCGGCGCCGGAAAATGCTGTTGAATGCGACGGTGATAACCGTGCTCGACTGGGCGTAATGACAAAAGCCCCGCGTTTTATTCAAACGCGGGGCTTTTGCAAGCGCGCCAATAACTCAGCGCATGTCGTCATTAATCGTCAGTCAATGCGCAGTGGCCGCCCGTTGCCCTTTCTTTGCGTTCGCCGTGCGTCCGATTTCCTCGAGCTTGATTTCGACGTGCCGCGAGAACACATACTCGGCGGGACGCTGCTTATCGAGCGGGATATCCTTCGCGAAAGCGCCGTCGAGCTTGGGCCCCCGCAAGCTGACACCGAGCGCCTTGAGCGGGTGCGCGACGGTGTCCATCACCGCCGTCGCTTCGAAGCCGCTGTGGACCATACAGTCAGCGCACTTCTCGTAGTTGCCGGTTCCGTAGGCGTCCCAATCCGTGTCTTCCATCAATTCCTTGAAGGTCTTCGCATACCCTTCGCCGACCAGATAACAGGGGCGCTGCCAGCCGAACACCGTGCGCGCAGGGTTGCCCCAAGGTGTGCAGTGGTAAGTCTGGTTGCCGGCGAGGAAATCGAGGAACATGGCCGATTGGCTGAACGACCACTTCTTGCCGCCGTCGCCGCGTTTGAAAATTTCGCGGAACAGCTGTTTCGTCTTGTCACGGTTCAAGAAGTGCTGCTGATCTGGCGCGCGCTCATAGGCGTAACCGGGTGAGACGGTGATGCCGTCCACGCCCATCGGCCCGACCGAATCGAAGAACGCGGCGACGCGTTCGGGCTGCGCGTCGTTAAACAGCGTGCAATTGATGTTGACCCGGAAACCGCGCCGTTTCGCTTCGCGAATGGCGGCCACGGCTTTCTCGTACACGCCATCTTGCGAAACCGAATGGTCGTGCATGGCTTGGTCGCCGTCGAGGTGCACCGACCAGACGAAGTACGGACTCGGCCGGTAGTCGTCCATCTTCTTTTCCATCAGCAGCGCGTTCGTGCAGAGATAGACGAACTTCTTGCGTTTGATGATGCCTCGGACGATTTCCGGCATCTCGCGGTGTAAGAGCGGCTCGCCGCCGGCGATCGAGACCACCGGCGCACCGCATTCGTCGACCGCGCCAAGGCATTCTTCGACGGACAGCCGTTGATTCAAAATCGGATCGGGATAATCGATCTTGCCGCAACCGTTGCATGCAAGGTTGCAGCGGAATAGCGGCTCGAGCATCAGCGCGAGCGGATAGCGTTTATTGCCGGTGAAATGCTGGCGCGCAATATAGGCGCCGACGCGAACTTTCTGTAGAAGCGGGATTGACAAGGCGTCCTCCTTAGACTTGACGTGCGGCGACGGGCTCGGCGAGCTTCGACGGCAGCTTGAATTCGACTTTTTCCTCGCGCCCGTCCATCGTGGTGACCTCGACGGGGCCGAGCGCGCGCAATGCGTCGATTACATGGTCGACCATTTCCTCGGGCGCCGACGCGCCGGCCGTGATGCCGACCGTCTGCGCGTTGGCGAACCATTCGGGCTTGAGCTCGAAACCGTCTGCGACGAGATAGCTCGGCACACCGCTTTCGGCACCGATCTCGCGCAACCGGTTGGAATTGGAACTATTGGTTGCGCCCACGACGAGCAGTACATCGACGTGGGCGCTCAAATCGCGTACCGCGGCTTGCCGGTTTTGCGTGGCATAGCAGATGTCGCGCGTATCGGGGCCCACGATATCGGTGAAGCGCCGCATCAGCGCATCGATGATGCCGCGCGTATCGTCGACCGACAGCGTCGTTTGCGTGACATAGGCAAGCGGTGCATCGGCCGGCAAATCGAGCTTCGCCACTTCGGCTTCGCTTTGCACGAGCAGCACCTTGCCCGGAATCTGGCCGATCGTGCCCTCGACTTCCGGGTGCCCGGCGTGGCCGATCAGAATCAGGGTACGGCCGGCGGCGACATACTGACGCCCCTGCACGTGGACCTTGGTCACGAGCGGGCAGGTGGCATCGAGCACGTCGAGGCCTCGATTGTCGGCATCGCGCTCGACGCTTTGCGCAACCCCGTGCGCACTGAATACCGTGACCGCGCCGTGCGGCACTTCGTCGAGTTCTTCGACGAAACGGGCGCCCTTGCTGCGCAAGTTTTCGACGACGTGCCGGTTATGCACGATTTCGTGGCGCACGTAGACGGGTGCACCGTGTCGTTGCAACGCGCGATCGACGATCTCGATTGCGCGAACGACTCCCGCGCAAAAGCCGCGCGGTTGAGCAAGGATGACTCGCATGTTATGGCGAACTCCGACTGAATCGGGGTATCGAATTTAGCCGACGTGGCGGCTCATAATCGCCCAGACCCAACTTAATTATTAGAAAGCGGGCGTGATAGCCGGCAAACCGAAACCAAACGCGCATTCTAACGCTATCGGGCCGAAGCGGGTCGGCAAGCGTTGTACGCATGCTTAATCGGTGCGGTACGGCGGCGTGCGCGCCGCGCCGGCCCGCTACCCAGTAAACTAGGCGGCTTTGCGGCGAACCTTACGGTTCGCTTAAAACCTCAATAGTCTGCCTTATTGCTTCGGTCCGTCGCATGCATTTTGATTATTTCGAAAAACTGGCGCTTTTCGCACTTTCGCTCGTTTCGCTCGCCATTTGGTGCGTGTTGCTGTTCGCGCGGGGCGGCTTTTGGCGCACACGCCCGGCCGCACCACTGCCGGCCGTGCTGGCCGACGCGCAGCAGGGCTGGCCCGCCGTCGTGGCCGTCGTCCCGGCGCGTAACGAGGCCGATGTCATCGCGCAGGCAGTCCGCAGCCTGCTCGCGCAAGACTACGCGGGCGCATTCCACGTGACCGTGGTGGACGACCACAGCACCGATGGCACCGCCGACGCCGCGCGGGCCGCGGCACTCGCGCTCGGGCGGCCGGAGCGGCTGAGCGTCATTGCCGCGAAGCCGTTGCCGGCAGCGTGGTCCGGCAAGGTTTGGGCGCAGTCGCAGGGCATTGCGGCGGCCAAGTCGCTCGGCTTGCCCGCCGATTACCTGCTGCTGACCGATGCCGACATCGGTCACCCGCCCGACGCGCTTGCCCAACTCGTTGTGCGCGCAACCGTCGAGGCGCGCGATCTGGTTTCGCTGATGGTTCGTCTGCGCTGCGATTCGTTCTGGGAGAAGGCGCTGATTCCGGCGTTCGTGTTCTTCTTCGCCAAGTTGTATCCGTTTGCCTGGGTCAACAATCCACGCAAGCGGACAGCGGCAGCGGCGGGCGGCTGCATGCTCGTCAAACGGACGGCGCTCGAGGAGGCGGGCGGTATCGAGTCGATCCGGGCCGAATTGATCGACGACTGCGCGCTGGCGGCACGAATCAAGCATCGAGGCACGGGCGGGCACCCGATTCGCCTCGACGTGGCAGCGCGCAGCGTCTCGCTGCGGCCCTATGACAGTCCGCGCGAGATCTGGCACATGATCGCGCGCACGGCGTTCACGCAACTGCGTTATTCGCCGTGGCTGCTCGCGGGTACGCTGGTCGGCATGACGCTGATCTATCTCGTGCCGCCTGCCGCCGCACTCGTGCTTGGTGCGCCGGGCTGGCCAGCGTGGATCGCCTGGGCTGCGATGTGTTGCGCTTATGCGCCGATGCTCCGCAATTACGGCCGCACACCATACTGGGCGCCGGCGTTGCCGCTCGTCGCGCTGTTTTATGTCGGCGCGACGTTGGCGTCCGCGCTTCGCTACTGGCGGGGTAAGGGCGGACAGTGGAAGGCACGCGTGCAGGCGCCGGTTGACCGCTAACGGCGCACGTTGCGCGTGTGCTTATACGCTTATGCGCTTACTGCGTGAGCATCATGTAAAGCTGCACCACCACATCCGGGGAAAAGGTGAACGGGACCCAGCCGTAACCGGTATGGCGAGCAACCAGCAGGCGGTCGCCGTTGGCTTGCTTTTGCACGGCCGTGACCGGGTTTTTGGTCGAGACGAAACGCCAGCCCGGTGCAATCGCCATCGGCGGCTCGGGCGACATCGACGCACGCGCATTCGCGAGCTCTTCGATGAGTTGGCCGATTTGTTGCGGCGCCAGCGTGACGGCTTTCCCGCCGATGTTGAGCGTGAGCGCGTCGTGCGACGGACGGCTCACCCGCAATGTGGGCTTTTCGTCGGCGTTTTCAATTGCGACATCAGGCGCCGCTTGCAGCGGGGCGGGATCGCGTTCGGCGGCGGTCGCGAGTGCGGCTCGTGCGAGGCGATTGAGTCGGTCGAGTTCGTTGATCTGATCGATGCTCGCTTCGAGTTCGCCGATCTGTTCGTAAAGGTTCATGCGCGGCTTTCTCTTGAAAGAACCCGCGATTTTACCGGCTCGCGGCAGCGTATCTCGCGCGCCAGCACATCGACGTTGTAACAAAATGCATGCGCGCCGCGCCACTTACCGAACGAGATACCCCGCTTCGCTGAACCAATCGAGTGCGTCGTGCAAGCCTTCGCGATAGGGCCGTGACCGATAGCCGAGCTCGCGCTCGGCTTTGGCCGACGTGAAATACATTTTGTTTTTCGACATCCTGAGACCGTCGACAGTCACGAACGGCTCGCGCTTGGTGATTTTCGCGATGCACTCCGCGCCGAACGCAAGCGGGTAGAGCGGCCAGCGGGGCAAGCTGAGCGTCGGCGGCTTGCGGCCGGTGCGCGTGGCGATATCGGCAAGCATCTGTTGCAGCGGCAAGTTTTCGCCACCGAGGATATAGCGCTCGCCAATGCGCCCGTGCTCGAGTGCAAGCAGATGGCCGGCTGCGACGTCATCGACGTGCACGAGGTTCAAGCCGGTGTCGACGAACGCGGGAATCTTGCCGAGCGCGGCTTCGACGATGATGCGCCCGGTCGGCGTCGGCCGTACGTCGCGCGGCCCGATCGGTGTCGATGGATTGACGATGACCGCGGGCAGCCGTCCGGTCGAGATCATGCGCTCGACGGCGCGCTCGGCGAGCACCTTGCTGCGCTTGTAGACGCCGATGGCGTCCGCGGCTGCGAGCGGCGCGGTCTCGTCCGCGATGCGGCCGTCGCGCGTCACTTTGAGCGTTGCGACGCTGCTCGTATACACGATGCGCTCGACACCCTCGGCCAGCGCCGCGCGCATCGTGGCTTCGGTGCCCTCGAGGTTCGCGCGTTCGATCTCGAGCGGATCGGGCGCCCACAGGCGATAATCCGCCGCGACGTGAAAAAGGTAGCGCACCCCGCGCAGCGCATCGCGCATCGAGGCTTCGTCGCGCATATCGCCCACTACGATCTCCGCGTCGAGGGCGTCGACGTTTTTGCGCGAACTGGTTGCGCGCACGAGTACGCGTACGGCAAAGCCGCGGGCGAGCGCCGCACGCGCAACAGCCGAGCCGACAAAGCCCGATGCACCCGTGACGAGTACGAGATCGCCTAAGGAGGCTCTCATCTGCATTGATTTCCCGTTTTTCATGGCAAGCGATGCGGCTCGCTGGCCGCATCGAACCGGGCAATTGTAATCGCGTAGCAGCGTCATCGCGCTGGTTCAACCCAGCGCGAGCGCGTCTTGGTTGAAGCGGCGGATGAACTCGTGGGCCTGAGCGGCCATCATCGGACGCGCGAAGCGATAGCCCTGCACGACGCTGCAGCCGTGACGACGCAAGAACGCGAGCTGAGTGGCAGTTTCGACGCCCTCCGCAACCACGCTGAAACCGAGCGCACGGGCGAGCGACAGAATCGCGCGCGTGATGATCTCGTCTTCGCGATGCACGCCGATGCCGCGTACGAACGACATGTCGAGCTTGAGCCGTTCGGCGCGAAAGCTACGCAGATAGGACAAGCTCGAATAGCCGGTGCCGAAGTCGTCGATGGCGATGTCGATATCCATCGCGCGCAAGGCCTGCAAAACATCGAGCGAGCCAAGGCTGAGCAGCGCGCTCTCGGTGATCTCCACCTCGAGCAACTGCGGGTCGAGCTGCGCGCGTGCGAGCGCGCGCTCGATCACGCGCACGATGTCGCCGCGCGCGAACTGGCGCGCCGACAGATTGACCGACATGCGCAAGCCCGGCAGGGTCGCTTGCCAACTCTGGGCCTGGAAGCATGCCTGCTGCATCACCCATTCGCCGATCGGCACAATAAGGCCGTTTTCCTCGGCGATCGGAATGAATGTGGCGGGGCTGACGGCGCCCATTTCCGCATCTTCCCAACGCAGCAATGCTTCCACACCGATCACGCGATTGGTCTGCAAATCGACTTGCGGTTGATACGCGAGACGGAATTCGCCGTTTGCAAGCGCACTGCGCATGCGTCGCGACAAGGCGAGCCGCTCGTCCGCCATCGTGCCGAGTTCGGGCGTGAAGCGCTGCAGCCCGTTACGGCCATTCGATTTCGCGTGATACATCGCAAGATCGGCGCGGCGCAGCAGCGTTTGCGCATCGGCGCCGTCGGTTGGGAAGCAGGCAATGCCGATACTTGCCTCGACACAGAACTCGGTGTCGTCGATCCATACCGGCCGTGCAAATGCTTGCGAAACGCGGGCCAGCACTTCGGTCACCCTATCTTCTTCGGCGCTTCCTTCGAGCACGACCATCACGAATTCGTCGCCGCCATATCGCGCGACCGTATCGGCTTCGGAGACGCATGCAGCCAGCCGCGCGCCGAGTTCCTGCAGCAGCCGGTCGCCGACGCCATGGCCCAGACTGTCGTTGACATCCTTGAAGTGATCGACGTCCATGAAAACGAGCGCCACGCGTGTGCCGTGCTTACTCGCGTAGGCGATGGCGCTCGTCAGTCGTTCGTTGAAACGATTGCGATTGGGCAGCGCCGTCAACGAATCGACGTTGGCCTGCTGGCTCAGCAAATCCCGCGACTGCACGAGTTCCGTTACGTCATTGACCACGCTGATGTGGTGAGTGATCCGGCCTTCGTCGTCGCGTACCGGCGCAATATAGATCTGATTCCAAAACAGTGTGCCGTCGCGTCGATAGTTGCGCACGAGCGTGGTCACTTCGCGCGCTTGAGCCAGCGCGTGGCGGATCGCCTCGATGCCAGCCTGGTTGCGGTCCTCGCCTTGCAGGAAGCGGCAATCGGTTCCTTGCACGGCCGCGATCGAATAACCGGTGATGCGCTCGAACGCGGGGTTCGCATATTCGATCAGATTGCCTTCGTCGGCGGAACTCGTAATAAGCACTGCGTTGACGCTGGCATCGAGCGCACGGCTGCGCAATCGCAATGCGAGCTCAGCGTCTTTCAGGTCGGTCACGTCCTCGTAACTCGCAAGCACGCCGATGACTTCGTTGTTGCAGCTCATGAGCGGCACTTTCGTTTTGCGCAGCCAGCGCCAGCCGCCGCTTGCCGACGGCACGAATTCTTCGTAGTGCGAAGCTTTTCCGCTTGTGATCACCTCGAGATCGCGCGCGCGAGCGCCGACGGCCGCGGCGCGCCAGGGCATGTTGTCATCGGTCATGCCGATGATCGCTGCGCGATCGTCGACACCGACGTCGTTGGCGAACGCGCGATTGCATCCCAAATATCGGGAATTGACGTCCTTCCAAAAGATACGCTGCGGCACGCTGTCGAGGACCGTTTCCAGCATCTGCTTCGATTCTTGCAGCGCGGCTTTTGCCAGTTCTTTTTCTGTAACATCGACGACCACGACGAAGCAGGCGCGGCGCTCCGCATACGTCATCAGGTGGTAGCTGGGTTCGACGAAAAAGCGTGTGCCGTCTTTGTGCAGATGTGCCCGCACGCCGGGCGAACCGTTTTTCGGCCCAGCCCCGTTCGCGAAGCTGGCAAAGCGCTCGAGGAACGCGGCGCGCTCCTCTGGCGGCCGTAATTCGACGATCGGCAGATCTTCGAATTCATCGCGCGTATAGCCGTAGCGCCGCACGGCAGCGTCGTTGACGGCGCTGACCGTGTTGGTCTCGACGTCGTACACGAGCATGGGCAGTGGATGGCCTTCGAAATACTCGCGAAAGAGCGCTTCGCCCTTTTCTTCGGCGAGCGACGCGCGTACGCGCTCCACCGCAAGCCGGTGACGCGCGTGCACGCCATAGACGAGAAATGCAAAGGCCGCCGCGACGGCGATCCAATCGACATCGTGCCTGGCGACCCAGCGGGCGGCCATATGTGCGACGACGCACGCCACCAACGCGAAAACCGCGATGGTGGCTGCCGTGCCGCGATGTTCGACGAACCAGCCCTTGACCACTCCGTTGCGATCGACTCGGGCTGCGTGGTGTCCTTGAGCCACCGGAAACTCTCCTCGCACGCAAATGAGCTATCGCGCAAACGCAATTAGTGCAATAACGGCTGGTCGCGACGCTTTCTTTAGCGGTTACGCGAAATGTTCAAAATCCGCTCTCCATTTGAACGATGAACCGCGACTACAATGCGGCGTTGGAGCGATTAAGCATTTGAGCATTTGAGCGTTGGGAGAGACGGGTATGACGGGCCCCGATTTGAGTACGAGGATAGAGACGTATTACGTGCGGGTGCGCGGTGTCGTTCAAGGCGTCGGGTTTCGCCACGCTACGGTGCGTCGCGCGCATGAGCTTGGCATTACCGGCTGGGTGACGAATGTGGCCGATGGCTCGGTGGAAGCCATGCTGCAGGGGCCGGCCGAGCAGATCGACCGCATGCTCGAATGGTTGCGGCGCGGTCCGCCGTCGGCGCATGTTCAGGATTTTGTCAGCGAAGAACGTCCGATCGAGAAACGTTTTGCGCGGTTCGAACAACATTGAGGGAATCGGCACCGCGCCGATTACGCCTATCACTTCCATTACACGGTTTTCGGGTCGAGGCATTGCGCTTTCGGTAGCTGCATCGGCATTGTTTGCGTTGATGTCGGCCTATACCCGATTGCTTGCACCGCTAGATGGTCTCGACATCTTTGCATGGCGCATGATCTGGACCGCGCCGGGTGCGCTGCTGCTCGTTGCACTGCGTGGCCGTTGGCCGCAATTACGCGCGCTCGCGCTGCGGGCATGCACCGCGCCGCGCACCGCGCTCGCGCTCGTTGCCTGCGCCGCCCTCATGGGCACGCAGCTTTGGCTCTTCATGTGGGCGCCGCTGCATGGGCGCGTACTGGAGGTGTCGCTTGGCTATTTTCTGCTGCCGCTTTCGATGGTGATCGTCGGCCGCTTTTACTACCACGAGCGGCTTGTGCCGCTGCAATGGCTTGCGGTTGGCTGCGCGGCGCTCGGTGTCGGACATGAGCTGTGGACGACGCATGCGTTCTCGTGGCCCACGCTGGTCGTGGCGCTCGGGTATCCGCCGTATTTCGTGATTCGCCGTGCGATCGGTGCCGATTCGCTCGTCACGTTCGCCGCGGAAGTGCTGTTGATGCTGCCGCTGGCCGTGCTGCTCGTTGTGACGAGTGCCGGCGCGCGCGCCGCGTTTGACCACCCGCAGCTGTGGGCGCTGCTGCTGCCGGGCCTTGGCGCGCTGAGCACCATGGCGCTTGCCTGCTATCTGAGAGCGAGCCGCCTGATGCCAATGGCGCTATTCGGCATTCTCGGTTACGTCGAGCCGGTTTTGCTTGTCGTGGTGTCGGTCACGCTCTTGGGGGAAACGTTGTCCGCACAACAATTGGCAACGTATGGGCCGATCTGGGCCGCCGTCGCTGTGACGGGCGTGCATGCCGTGCTTTTGATGCGGGCGCGTTAGTTGAATCAATGCCTTTCGTTGGCACCGGACGCGCCGCACTTCGCTTCGATCGCGTCGCGTAGTGCGGGGCGCCAGCCGAGCTCGAACAGCGCCTCGGCAAGCACGAACAGCGGCCCGATCACGAGGCCGATCACGTCGTCGGCAAATGCGGGTTTGCGGTGCTCGTAGGCGGCATGACCGACGAACTGAAAGGCCCATCCAATGACGAAAAGCCCGACCCCAATGCCCAGCCATGTCAGCGTCGACAATGATGCTGCCCACCACCCGAACGCCAGACAGATCGCGGAAAAGACGACCATGGCGAGGCCCAGCGCGGCATCGAGTGCCAGATAGTAGACGCTTGCTGTGCCGAAAAGCAGCCATGCCGGCGAGAGCGCGACCGGCAAGACGCCCCACGTCGACGCCGGCCGGCTCAGCAAGACGGCAAGCGCCAGCACGATCATCGGAATGCCGACGAAATGCGTGGCGATATTGCGTCGATCGCGGTGGTAAGCCGCATATTGCGCGAGTTGTTCGGTCAGCGTTTTCATGAATGCGAAGAATCGCATGATCGCCAAGCCGTTTTCAAGCGATTGAAGTGGGCATTCAATGAAAAGCCGAAAGCCGCACAGCACACACAGATCAGGAAAACGGGTTGTCGATCGTGGTCCCGGCGGCCGGCGGCGCATCGTCGAGCTTATCGGGCAAGGCGGGTGCATGCCGCAACGCATCGACGATGCCGTCGAGCGCCGCTTTCAGCGCGAGCGCGGCTTTGAGCCCGCGCTTGTCCCGCGCGATTTCGAGCGTGCCGTTAATCACGATGCGGGTTGTACCGTTCGATACCGTCAGCGCATCGCCTTCGATATTGAGCACTTCATCGTCATTTGCGTAAGCGTGAAAGTCAGACACCTCTGAGTCCTCCGATGCGTTGGTCCTTCAGCGATTCGGGAATACCGGGAAAGCGAATGCCGCTCATCGATTCCAATTCGTGGACGGTCTTTACGTCATAACGGTTCGTCGCCGTATTGTCGACAACGAGCGCAAATGCCTTGCCCGCCGACGGGACGTAGACGAGCTTGAAAAGCTGAGTCGGCACGATCACATGCGTGGCGCCGATCGCACGTAACTGGCCGCCCGCGAACAACGGGCCTGTCACGACAAAAACCTCGCCGTTTTTGACTGCGATTTTGCGCACCGAAGATTCGATGCGTGCCCATAGATGCTGATTGTTGTCACGATCTTGCGGGACGATATTGGCGAGCGTGAACGATTCGGCCATCGCCTCAGGGTTCCAGCGGTCGCCGGCCGGGCTCATATGCCCGCGGTCGAAGCCGCTGCGCTTGTAGTCGGCCAGCGTCGCGCCTTCACCGGCAGGCAGCGCGGGTTCCTCGTAGAACTTGTTGGTACGCACTTGCGCTTTGGCGGCATCGAGCCGCTCGCGCGTCAAGCGTTCGGCGGACCAAAGCGGGCCGTGCGTGATGCCCGAATGCAGCACGGCGAAATCCGAGTAGCAAAGCAGGCGCGTTTTTGGCGCCATCCTGGCGTTGCCGAGCACCGGAAATTCGGCGCCCGGGACGAACTGCGAGCAAGCGGGTGCGGCGACGCCATGAACGGCCGCCACGGCCAGGAGCAGGCCGGCGAGAAATTGCTTCATCGATTAAAAACGTGTGTTGGTGTTGAGCGGGGCAAAGAGTATAGCGATCCGGCGCGGATTTGACTGACTTGTGGGTGAGTACTATCGAAATTCGTGGTTGTTCATGCTTTTGACGGAGACGATTGCCATGTCAACTGACTATCAGCAAACAGGTGCCGGCGCTATACTCATTGCCGCATTTCAAGCCCGACAATGCCGAGCTTCAAGATCTGCACGCAATTGACAAGAGCGAAGGACGAACGCTACCGGCTTCCCGATTTCAAATATGGATTACTACAAGCGTGGCGCCATGCGCCCGCATCCGAGAGAACGTCGGCCACTTTCATCGCCTTACCGCACGCTGCTCGCGTTAATCGCGACAGCGTCTGTTGCTGCTTGCGCGGTCGGGCCGGATTTCAAGACGCCGGCTGCGCCCGCAGGCTCGTCCGTCACTGAAACGCCGCTGGTGGCCCGAACCCAGGCGACGCCAGTAGCAGGCGGCGAAGCGCAGACGTTCAGCGCAGGCCTCGCGCTCGATTCGCGCTGGTGGACGGCCTATGGCAATGCTCAGCTCGATCGCCTTGTCGACGAGGCCTTGCGTGCGAGCCCGACCGTGGCCGCAGCACAGGCTGCGCTGCGCGCCGCCGAGCAGCAGGTGGTGGCGCAGCGTGGCGGGCTCTTTCCGTCGGTGAACGGGACCTTCGGTGCGACGCGGCAAAAGATCAATGGCGCAACGCAGGGCATTGCCCGTCGCGGCGATATTCTTTTTACGCTTTACAACACGTCGATCGGGCTCTCGTACAACTTCGACGTGTTCGGTGGCGTGCGGCGCGGCATCGAATCGCAAGAAGCGGCGCGCGACGCGCAGCGTGAAGAATTGCAGGCCACGTACCAGACGCTCGCGGCCAATGTGGTGACGGCCGCGCTACTGGAGGCTTCGCTGCGCGCGCAAATAGCGGCCACCCAAGAGCTGATTGCCTCGGCGCAGCATCAGCTCGACCTGAGCCGCCAGCAGTTCGAAATGGGCGGAGCTGCGCGCTCGGATGTCTTGTCGGCGGAGTCGAATCTGGCGTCGATGCAGGCGTCGCTGCCGCCGCTGCAGCAGCAACTGGCCATGGCGCGCAGCCAGTTGGCTGTTTATCTCGGCAAACCGCCCGCCGAATACGGCGAAACCGGCTTCGATCTTGCCTCGTTGCAACTGCCGCGCGATATTCCGCTGATGCTGCCGTCGGATATCGTGCGGCAACGGCCCGACATCCGGCAGGCCGAAGCGCAACTGCACGAAGCGAGCGCCGCGATCGGCGTGGCAACAGCCAACATGTTGCCGCAAATCGGGCTGTCCGCGAGCATCGGAGACGCTGCGTTGTCGCTGGGCTCGCTGATGTCGAGCGGCGTATTTTCGCTCGCCGGCAATCTCACGCAGCCGTTGTTTCAGGGCGGAACGCTCAATGCGAAGCGGCGTGCCGCCATCGCGCTTTATGAACAATCGCGCGAGCAGTATCGGCAAACCGTGTTGCTCGCATTCAAGAATGTCGCCGATTCGCTGCGCGCGCTTGAAAACGATGCGTTGACGCTGAATGCGCAGTATCGCGCGGAGCGTTCGGCATCGGACAGCCTGCATCTGATCGAGCAACGCTTCGGCCTCGGCGGCGCCAATCACCTCGAATTACTGACTGCACAGCAGCAGTACGAACGTTCGCGCGTCGCCTATGTGCAGGCGCTCGCTGCGCGCTATCAGGACACGGCTGCGCTATTCCTTGCGCTCGGCGGGGATTGGCGGGCCGGCGAAAGCGAGCTCGGCGACGCGTCGCGTCGCCAATGACGGACAACGAAGGCGATCATCATTCGATACGCGGAAAACCATACATGACGGATAAATCGGAGTTGCTGCGCCAGTTGCGCATCGATCGCGGCGAGCGAGGAGGGGACGAAGGCGGGCCGTATCGCAACTGGGTGATCGGTGCGATCGTCCTGCTGCTGATCGTGCTGGGTGTCGGCGCGTACTTCGGATTGCGCTCGCCGGCGCCGATCGTGAAGGTGGCCGTCGCACGTGCGCTTGCATCTGGCGCGAGCACCGCCGGGACATCGATTCTCGACGCATCGGGCTACGTCGTTGCGCGCCGGCAGGCGACGGTATCGGCCAAGATCACGGGCAAGCTCGACCAGCTGTTCATCGAGGAAGGCCAGCACGTGAAGGAGAACGATATTGTCGCGAAGCTCGATGACACGAATGCGTCGGCTTCGCTGATGCAGGCGAAAGCCGGCGTAATGCAGGCCGACGCAACGCTTGCGCAAGCCAAGGCGGCGGCGGATGACATCGCGCCCATCTATCGCCGCAATCAGAAACTGGCGGCGACCGGTGTGATCAGTACGGAAGCGTTGGAAACAAGCAAGGCCGAGTTCGACGCGAAAAAGACCGATCTTGCCGTGGCGCAGGGCAATCTCGCCGTGCGTCGCGCAGCGCTGGAAATCGCGCAGCGCGAGGAAAACGACACGGTCGTGCGCGCGCCGTTCACCGGCGTTGTGACGACGAAGAACGCCCAGCCGGGCGAAATCGTTTCGCCATTGTCGGCGGGAGGCGGCTTTACGCGCAGTGGTATTTGCACGCTGGTCGATATGGATTCGCTCGAAGTCGAAGTCGACGTCAGCGAGAATTTCATCAGCCGTGTGCGCGCGGACGTGCCGGCCGTGTTGAAGCTCAATGCTTATCCGGATTGGCAAATACCGGCTTATGTCATCGCGGTGATTCCCACGGCTGATCGCAGCAAGGCGACGGTGAAGGTGCGCGTCGGGTTCAAATCGCGCGACCCGCGCATCTTGCCCGAGATGGGCGCGCGCGTGTCGTTCCTGAGCGGCGGCAACCCGCCTGGCGGAGCGGGCACGCAGCAAGCGGGCGGTGTGGCGATACCCCCCGACGCCGTACTGTCGGCGGCCAATGTTGGCGCCAACGCTGGTGCCGGCGCCAACGCGAACGCGAACGAGGGCGTCGTATTCGTGCTGCACGACGAGACGGTCGAGCGGCGCGTCGTGAAGCTCGGCGCGCGCGCCGACGAAGGGCAGATCGTGCTTTCAGGGTTGTCGGCAGGCGAGCGTGTTGCGCTTGGCGACTTGACCAAGCTTGCGGACGGTACACACGTCAAGGTGGCGGAACAGTGAACCCGCCATTCGACACTTCAACCAGGAGCAATGCAATGAGCGCAATCATTTCTCTGCGCAACGTCGTGAAGACTTACACGCGCGGCAAGCAAAGCGTCGAAGTGCTGCACCACCTCAATTTGCAGGTCAACGAGGGTGACTTCGTCGCGTTGATGGGGCCGTCCGGGTCGGGAAAAACAACCGTGCTGAACTTGATCGGCGGAATCGATCACCCGACGAGCGGCGAAGTCATCGTTGCGGGCGAGCATATCGACAGGTTGAGGGGTGGGCATCTTGCGCGCTGGCGCGCGAATAACGTTGGCTTCGTGTTTCAGTTCTACAACCTGATGCCGATGCTCAACGCCGAGCGTAATGTCGAGTTGCCGCTCTTGCTGACTTCACTGAGCAAGGAGGCGCGCCGGCGCAACGTGCAGGCGGCGCTGGCCGTGGTTGGCCTCGAGGACCGCACGAAGCACAAGCCGTCGGAGCTATCGGGCGGGCAGGCGCAGCGCGTCGCGATTGCGCGGGCACTGGTGTCCGATCCGAAGCTGCTGGTATGCGACGAGCCGACGGGCGACCTCGACCGCGCCACGGCCGACGAGATTCTGCACTTGCTGCAAGTGCTGAATCGTGAATACGGCAAGACGATCGTCATGGTCACGCACGATCAAAAAGCGGCGGATTTCGCAACGCATACGCTGCATCTCGACAAGGGCAGGCTGGTCGACGAGCCACTCAAGACCGAAGCATGACGCGAGGAATCTTCCGATGAAATATCTCCCACTGATGTGGGCGATGCTCTGGCGCAAGAAGTTGCGCACATCGCTTACGCTGTTATCGATTGCGATCGCGTTCCTGCTATTCGGCATGTTGCAAGGGATCAACGCCGCGTTTCAGCAGACGATCGAGCGATCCAATGTCAATCGTCTGATCGTCACCAACAAGATCTCGCTGACGGAAAGTCTGCCGTACTCCTACCTTTCTCAACTCGAGACGATCCCGGGCGTGTCCGCGGTCTCGCATGAATCGTGGTTCGGGCCGTATTACCAGGACCCGAAGAACGTGATGGCTGCGTTTCCTGTCGAACCCGAGCGCGAATTCGCGGCGCATCCCGAGATTGTCATTCCGAAGGCGCAGCTGCAGGCGCTGGAAAATACGCGTACCGGCGCAATCGTCGGCGTCAGCTTGGCGAGAAAATATGGCTGGAAGATCGGCGACCACATCCCGCTGCATTCGACCATTTGGGTGAAGGCTGCGGATGGCAATTCCGATTGGACGTTCGACATCGTCGGCATCTACGAAGCGCCGTCGAATCGCGCGCGCGAGGACGCGCTCTTTTTCAATTACAAGTATTTCGACGAGGCGCGTAGTTTCGGCAAGGGCACGGTCGGCTGGTATGTCGTCCAATTGAAAGACCCACGCGAGTCGGCGCAAATTGCCTCGACCATCGACAAGCTATTTGCCAATTCGCCAAACGAAACGAAAACGCAGACCGAAAAGGAATTTCAGCAGTCGTTCATGAAGCAGATCGCTGATATCAGCCTGATTGTCACGTATATCCTGTTCGCGGTGTTCTTTGCATTGCTGTTTGCCGTCGGCAGTACCGCGATGCAAGCGGTGCGCGAGCAGGTGCCCGAACTCGCGGTGCTCAAGACGCTCGGCTTTAGCGATACACGCGTGCTGACCTTGGTGCTGCTGCAAACACTGGCACTGTGCATCGTTGCAGCGATGATCGGGCTCGGCATTGCCGACCTCTTGTTCCCGCGGCTTAGAGACACGCTGGGCGTCGTCAAGATGCCGCTGAGCGTGGTGATAGAAGGTGTGGTGATGGCCGCTGTCTTTGCTGCGCTGACGGGCTTCGTGCCTGCTTGGCGCGCTAAGCGGCTCGTTATAGTGGAGGCGTTGCGCTCATGATCAAGCAAATTCTTACTGTCACGGCCATGAACCTGCGCAGCCTGCCGCAACGCGCCGGCACGGCGTGGGTCATCGTCATCGGGATCGCCGTGACGGTGGCGGTCATGGTTTCGGTGCTCGCGATGGCCGAAGGCTTTACGAAGACGCTCAAAGGCACTGCCCGAGCGGACCGCGCGATCGTGTTGCGCGCGGGCTCCGAAGCAGAGCTTGCGAGCACGATGTCGCGTGAGAACACGCAGACGATCATGGATGCGGCAGGCGTGCGCAAGGATCATGCAGGTCGCCCCATTGCTTCTGCGGAAGCCGTTGTGATCGTGGCGTTGCCGCAGCGCAAGGACGGTGTCGATGCGAATGTGACGCTGCGTGGCATCGGCCCGAACGCGCAGGCCTTGCGGCCCGAAATGCGCTTGGTCGCCGGGCGCATGTTCAAGCCGTCAGTGCGCGAAATCATCGTCGGTAAGTCGGCACTTGCACAGTTCAAAGGGCTCGAGCTCGGCAGCCGCATCGCGTTCCGCGATTCTGAATGGACCGTCGTCGGCATATTCGAAAGCGGCGGCGATGCGCACGAATCGGAATTGCAGGGTGCCGCTGAAACGGTGTTGTCCGCTTATCGACGCAACTTGTTCCAATCCGTTTCCGTGATGCTCGATTCGCCCGCGGCATTCGACCGCTTCAAAGCCGCACTGACGACGGACCCGACGCTCAAAGTAGGCGTCGAGCGCGAGAACGACTATTACGCTGCACAGTCACGCAATCTGGCGAGGCTCTTGAATCTGCTCGCGTATTTTGTCGGCGGCATCATGGCGCTCGGGGCCTGCTTCGGTGCGGTCAATACGATGTACACGGCCGTATCCACGCGTACGCGCGAAATTGCCACGCTGCGTGCAATCGGCTTTAGCGGCGTGCCGATCGTTATTTCGGTGCTTGTCGAGTCGCTGCTGCTTGCGCTGATCGGCAGCGCGATCGGCTCCGTTGCAGCCTGGATCTTTTTTGACGGCAACACCGTCAATACGCTCGGTTCCGGCTTTACGCAGGTCGTGTTTCACCTGACGGTCACTGCATCGCTCCTGGTGTCCGGTGTATTCCTGGCTTGCGTGGTCGGTATGCTCGGCGGGCTGATGCCCGCAGTGCGCGCAGCGCGCTTGCCGATTGCGACCGCATTGCGCGCCAATTGACGGCAGGCGGGCGAGCCTTATTCGGGAGCAGGCGTGGATCAAGAAGCCGTCGATAACATTGCCGTTCGGCGTCTGGCACCGGATGAAGCCTCGCGATATGTCGAAGCGCTGGCCGATGTGCTGATCGATTGCGTGGAAGGCGGGGCATCGGTCAGCTTCATGTTGCCCATTACGCGCGAGACAGCGGCTTCGTTTTGGCGCGGGGTAGCGCAAGGGGTTGCGCGTAACGAACGCGTGCTGCTCGTCGCGGAAGATGCCGAGCAGCGGGTGGTGGGCACCGTGCAATTGATTACCGCATTGCCCGAAAACCAGCCGCATCGGGCCGACGTCGCAAAGATGTTGGTGTTGCGCGCCGCGCGCCGCCGCGGCATAGCTCAGCGGCTCATGGCGGCTGTCGATGAAGTGGCGTACGTCGAGGGCAAAACGGTGCTCGTGCTCGATACCGTCACCGGTGGCGATGCCGAGCGCCTTTACCAACGCGCGGGCTGGCAACGCGTGGGTGTGGTGCCCGATTACGCGTTGATGCCCGATGGCGCGTTTTGCGCAACGACGTTCTACTATAAGCACCTCCCGCGCGTATGAGCGTGCGCGATAATGGTTCGGAGTCCTAACCGTTCGGCCGCACGTCTTGGCCGATCTTTTTGCGTTATCTTTGCCAATCACTCATTCGACAGATTGCGAAAACGCCATGAGCACGCCCACGAATCACCCCATTCCGCCGTTTCACCTTGCGTTCCCCGTTCACAGCATCGAAGCCGCACGCCGGTTTTACGGCGAGTTGCTCGGCTGCTCCGAGGGGCGCAGCGCCCCGCAGTGGGTCGATTTCAATTTCTACGGGCACCAGATCGTGGCGCACCTCGCGCCCGAAGAGGCGGGCCATCGCCATACAAGCGCGGTCGATGGCGATGCCGTACCGGTGCGTCACTTCGGCGTGGTACTGAGCATGGAGGAATGGGAAGCTGCCGCGCGCCGGCTGACCGATGCCGGCATTCGCTTTGTCATCGAGCCGCATGTGCGCTTCAAAGGCGAGCCCGGTGAGCAAGCGACGATGTTTTTTCTCGATCCGTCGGGCAACGCATTGGAGCTGAAGGCCTTTGCCGATATGTCGAGGCTTTTCGCCAAATGACGGCCCAGCGATCCCGAGGAGCGTAGCGCATGTGGCAACAAACCGACCGATATCCGGACCCGCGCGTCCAGATACTCGAGCCCGAATTCGAAGCACTGTGTTTCCCGCATGCCGCCGTCGAACGCATTGCCACCGGCATGCGCTGGTGCGAAGGCCCCGTGTGGTTCGGAGATGGCCGCTTTTTGCTGTGGAGCGATATTCCGAACGAGCGGATCATGAAGTGGGAAGAAGAGACGGGAGCGGTGAGCGTTTTCAGGAAGCCGTCGAATTTTGCCAATGGCAATACGCGTGACCGGTACGGACGTCTTGTCACATGCGAACACGGCGGCAGGCGTGTGACGCGTACCGAATATGACGGCACGCTAACAGTGATGCTCGACAGCTTCGGCGGCAAACGGTTGAATTCGCCGAACGACATCGTCGTGAAGTCGGACGGATCGATCTGGTTCACCGATCCAACGTTCGGGATCCTCAGCCACTACGAAGGGCACCAGGCGGAGCCCGAATTACCGCAAAACGTCTACCGTGCCGATGGAACGACTAAAGAGGCGACGATTGTTGCCGGCGATATCGCCGGGCCAAACGGTCTTTGCTTTTCGCCCGACGAGCGGCTTTTTTATCTGATCGAGTTGCGCGCTACACCGAACCGCACCATCCGGGTTTACGACGTGTCCGCCGACGGCCGTTCGATCGAAAACGGCCGCGTGTTTCTCGATGCGGGCGAAGGCACGATCGATGGCATGCGTTGCGACATCCACGGCAATCTCTGGTGCGGCTGGGGTATGGGCAGCGACGCACTCGACGGCGTGATGATCGTGTCGCCTCGCGGCAAACTGATCGGGCGCATCGCATTGCCCGAGCGATGCGCCAACCTATGCTTCGGCGGCGTGAAGCGCAATCGACTTTTCATGGCGGCGAGCCAGTCCGTCTACGCGCTGTATGTCAATACGCAGGGCGTCGCTGGCGGTTGAACTGAACACGAGCAAGCGGGCTGCCGCATCCACTACATCGCTCTGAGCGCATAGCGCTTCAGTTTGCCCGTTTCAGTACGCGGCAATGCGTCGGTGAAGCGAATGATGCGCGGGTATTTATAAGGTGCAACGTTGCTTTTGACGAAAGCCTGCAACTGCGCGGTGAGCGCATCGTCCGCACGGTAGCCGGGTTTCACGACAACGAACGCCTTGACGATTTGCCCGCGCTCGGCGTCAGCCACCCCCACCACGCCACATTCCGCAACCGCTTCGTGCTGCATCAGCACGCTTTCGACTTCGGGGCCGGAGATGTTGTAGCCGGCGGAAACGATCATGTCGTCTGCGCGGGCTTGATAGAAGACGTAGCCGTCTTCGTCGATAGAGACGGCGTCGCCCGGCATGTTCCAGCCGTCGCGCACGAATTGCTTTTGTCGTTCGTCCGCAAGATAACGGCAGCCTGTCGGCCCGCGCACCACAAGTTTGCCGACGGTGCCTGCGGGTACAGGCTGCATGTCGTCATCGACGGCGGCGATCTGATAGCCCGGCACCGCCTTGCCTATCGCACCGCGCCGAACGTCATCGCCGGCTGCGGACACGAAGATATGAATCAATTCGGTGCCGCCGATTCCGTCAATCATTTCGATGCCCGTTGTGTCGCGCCATAATGCGCGCGTGGCGTCGGGCAGCGCTTCGCCAGCCGACACCGTTTTGCCGAGACTCGACAGATCGAAGCGGGCGGCAAGCGGCGCCATCTGTCGATAGAACGTCGGCGCCGTAAATATGATGGTGGCGCGAAAATTCTCAACAGCGTGCAGCAGTGTCTCGGGCGTGAGCCGCTCGATCAGCACCGTCGATGCGCCCACGCGCAGCGGAAAAAACAGCAGGCCGCCGAGCCCAAATGTAAAGGCGAGTGGCGGCGTGCCGCAAAACACATCTTGCACCGTGGGCTGCAGCACATGGCGCGGGAACAAGTCACACATCGCAAGCACGTCGCGATGAAAATGCATGCAACCTTTCGGCGCGCCGGTCGTTCCGCTCGTGAACGCGATTAGACAAACATCGTCGGCCGATGTGTCGCATGCATCGAAATGTGCGGGCTTCGTCGCGGCCTGCATATCGATCGAATCAACCGCATCGCTATGAAAGCATTTGACTTGCTGCAGATCGGGACAAAACCATTCGCTATCAGCTTCGCAACATCGCGCCAGTTCTTCGACGAGTCGCGCGTCGCACAGGGCTGCCGCAACGCGCGCTTTGTCGACGATTTGCTTGAGCTCCTTCGCACGCAGCAGCGGCATGGTGGGCACGACCACCAACCCGGCTTTGAGACTGGCGAGTATAGCCACTGCCATTTGCAGCGTATTGGGGCCGCGCAACAAAATACGATTGCCGGGCCGCAATGCCATATCGTCGATCAGCACGTGAGCCCAGCGGTCGACCATCGAGCGCAGCGCGCGATACGTCGTGCCGTGCGGCTTGCCGTCGATCTCGGACCACACGGCCACGCGCTCGCCGTGTCCGGCCTCGATCGTGCGATCGAGTAGTGCCGACGCACAATTCAGGCGCGTGGGATAAGCAACATCGGGATGGTCGAGCAGCAACACGGGCCACTGATCGTGCGGCGGCAAGTTGTCGCGCGCGAACGTGTCGATGTGGGCGGATGGTTCCATGACCCCTCCGGTTCCAATGTCAATCGGGGATGACTGCGGTGGCTTCGATTTCGACCTTCGCGTCATCCTCGATCAAGGCAGCCACCTGAATGGCGCTCATCGCGATGTCGTAGTCGCCGATCACCTCGCGAAACGCGTAGCCGATGGCTTTTAACGAAGCGAGGTATTCGCGCTTGTCGATTACATACCAGGTCATTCGCACGAGATGCTCTGGGCGTCCGCCCGCGGCAGCGAGTACGGCCACGACGTTGTGCAATGCTTGCCGTGCCTGCGCCGCGAACTCCGCCGATTGAAATTGCTCAGAAGCGTCCCAGCCAATCTGCCCTGCGATAAAGACTTGTGTGCCGCGTGCGGCGACGCCGTTGGCATAGCCACGCGGCTGGGTCCATCCCTGCGGCAAGAGCGCGCGTTTCATGAATGTGAGTCCTGATAAAGCAAAGACATCCTCATTGCGAGGCTCCCTGGCATGCGGCATATTCGCTAAGCAGATCGCGGCCCACGATCAGTTGTTGAACTTCGGTTGCGCCTTCGTAGATGCGTAGCGAGCGAATCTCGCGATAGAGCGTTTCAACTGCTGTGCCGCTTCGCACACCTTCACCGCCCCAGATCTGCACCGCTGCATCGATAACTTGCTGTGCCCCCTCGGTGGCGTGCCATTTCGCCATGGCCGCTTCGCGTGTCACGCGCTTGCCTTGATCCCGCAACCATGCCGCGCGATAAACGAGCAGCGCGGCCGTGTCGATCGTCAGCGCCATTTGAGCGAGCTTCGCCTGCGTCAACTGAAAATCGGCGAGCGTTTGTCCGAAGAGGTGCCGCGACGTCGCGCGCTCGAGCGCGGCCGATAACGCGCGACGCGCAAAGCCGAGCGCTGCGGCTGCAACGGATGTCCGAAAAACATCGAGCGTGCGCATCGCAAGCTTGAAGCCCGTTCCGGGCGGTCCAAGCAAGTTACGCTTCGGCACGCGCGCGCCGGTAAAACAAAGCCGCGCGAGCGGATGAGGCGCCATCACGTCGAGTCGCTCGGCCACAACGAGCCCCGATGTATCGGCATCGACCACGAACGCGCTGATGCCGCGTGCGCCCGGCGCTTCGCCTGTGCGTGCAAACACGACGTAAAAATCAGCGATGCCGCCGTTCGAGATCCATGTCTTCTCGCCATCGAGAACATAGTCGTTGCCGTTCTCGCGCGCCGCGAGCGTCAGCGCGGCGACATCGGAACCGGACTCGGGTTCGGTCAACGCGAAGGCGGCAATGGCAGTGCCCGAAGCGGCGCGGGGCAGGTAGCGGTGCTTTTGCGCTTCGGTGCCGGCGAGCGTGATCGCGCCCGAGCCGAGGCCTTGCATTGCAAGCGCGAAGTCGGCAAGGCCCGCATGTTTGGCGAGCGTCTCGCGTAGCAGACAGACGGCGCGCGTGTCGATCTGCTCGCCATGCCCGCCGTAAGCGGTGCCGCCGATGCCATAGCGCAGCCAGCCTGCTTCGCCCAACATGCGCACGAGTTGGCGACAGGCTTCGTCGACGGTGGCGCGTTCGTGCATCAACGGCTCGACGGCGGGCAGGTGTTCGCCACACCAGGCGTCAATCTCGCGGGCCAGCGCGCGATGCCGATCGTCAAAAAACGGCCAGTCGAGCATCTCGGCGCTCACCTCAGTCTCCTTCGAATTGTGGACGCGTTTTGGCTGCGAACGCGCGATAAGCGCGCTCGAAATCGCGCGTCGCCATGCACAGTGCCTGCGCTTGCGCTTCCGCCTCGATGGCTTCGTCCACGCTCATGTTCCATTCCTGATGCAGCATGCGCTTCGTGACGCCGTGGGCAAACGTCGGGCCTGACGCCACATCATGGGCAAATCTAGTTGCGTGCGCAACGAGTTCATCGGGCTCGCTCAGGCGGTTGTAAAAGCCCCAAGCATGTGCCTCTTCGCCGCTTGCCGAGCGGCCGGTCAGCAGCAATTCCGTCGCTCGCCCTTGTCCGATGATGCGCGGGAGAATCGAGCATGCCCCCATGTCGCAGCCTGCAAGGCCGACGCGCGTAAACAGAAATGCCAGCTTGCTGCGTGTGGTGGCAAAGCGCACGTCGGCGGCCATCGCGAGGATCGCCCCCGCGCCGGCGCAGACGCCATCCACCGCTGCCACGATGGGCTGTGGGCAATGGCGCATCGCCTTGACGAGATCGCCCGTCATGCGCGTGAACATCAGCAACTCCGGCATCGGCAGACCGATCAGCGGACCGATGATGTCGTGCACATCGCCGCCCGAACAGAAATTGTCTCCCGCGCCATGCATGACGACCGCTTTCACATCGCTGGCATAAACGAGCTGACGAAAGAGGTCGCGTAGTTCGGCGTACGAATCAAATGTGAGCGGGTTTTTGCGCTCGGGACGATTCAAAACGATGGTAGCCACGCCGTCGTGAACGCTCCAGCCGACGTGCTGTGCAACGTAGCCTGAAAGCGTTGTGCGGTTACCGGCACGAAGACGCTCGGCCGAGGCGGAAGATGTTGGCATAGTCATAAGATGTTTCGTTCTCCTAACCAATCAATAGCGGCTCGTGCGGTGCTCAGCGCTCGACTGTATCGAGCAAATGTGCTTTTAGCTTGCCGAGCCGTTGATACATCTTCGATTTGTCGTCGAGTCCCAGTCCGCCGAGAAGCTCGACGACCCATTGCTCATGGGCACGCGCCATCTCGTTAAAGCGCGCACGCCCTGTCGGCGTCAGGCGAACGCTGAATGCACGGCGGTCGTTCGGGTCCGCATCGCGGGCGACGAGCCCTTCGTTTTCGAGTTGATCCGTAATGCCTGTCACATTGCCGCCCGTCACCATCAGGCGCTTCGAGATCTCGTTCATCTTGAGTCCCTTCGGATGGCGTTCGAGTTGTGCCATCAAATCGAAACGCGGCAGCGTCGTGTCGAACTGAGTGCGCAAGCGACGGCGCAATTCCGTTTGCACGAGATTGGCAGTCGTCAGGAGTCTTAACCAAAGGCGCAGGCTCATATGGCGTTGTGCACCGGTGCGCAGTTCCATATCGACCACGTTGCCCGCTTGCACTTGCGCATGAGATTCAGCGTTTGCGCGCGCACGCGGCGCGCCGGTTTTCCGGGGTATTGGACGAGCGGGGCGTGTCACATCACTTCTCCACCGGAGATCGAAATCGATTGGCCCGTCATCGCGGCCGCATCGGCGCTGACCAGCCAGAGGACCGCGCGCGCCACTTCGTCCGGCGCGATGAAACGTTGCTGAGGATTGGCGCGCAGCAACGCCGCGCGAGCAGCTTCCTGGCTGCGTCCGGTTTTGGTGACGATCTGATCGAGCGAGTGATGCAACAGTTCCGTTTCCGTGTAGCCGGGACAGACCGCATTGACGGTGACGCCCTGCGTGGCCACTTCCAACGCCAGCGAGCGTGTAAGGCCGATTACGCCGTGCTTGGCCGCGCAATATGCCGCGACGTACGGATAGCCTTTTTGGCCCGCTGTGCTGGCGATATTGACGATGCGCCCGTGGGCGCGCGTCAGCATCGAGGGCAGGGCGGCTTGCGTGCAGAGAAAGACACCTGTGAGATTAACATCGAGCATCTGTTGCCAAAGCGATAAGCTGGTCGCAGCGAATGGCGCGGCCTGTGCCTGGCCAGCGTTGTTGACAAGAATATCGACTGGCCCCATGGCTTGCGAGGCCGCGGCAAACGCGTGAGCGACGGAGTCCGCTTCGCTGACGTCCATGGCGACGCAGCCCACATCGTCAAAAGCCGTAAGACGTTCGCGCTGCGCCGCGAGCTTGCGGCCGTCGCGGCCCATCAATGTCACGCGCGCGCCCGCTTGCGCAAGTGCGGCGGCGATGGCCGCACCGATGCCGCTGCCGCCGCCTGTGACCACCGCATGCTGGCCATCGAGTGTCGTCGCACTCATAGCTTCTCCCGATCCCGCGATAGTTGAATGCGTTCGCGCTCGAGATTGCGTTCGAGCTGCGTTTTCGCCGCTGCGTATTGCCTGGGCCACCTGACATCGAAATAGCCGATCTTGGCTGCTTCGGTGAGCGTCCACGCCGGATTCACAAGATGCGGCCGCGCGATCGCGCAAAGATCGGCGCGCCCGGCGGCAATGATGCTATTGACGTGGTCAGCCTCGGAAATTGCACCGACGGCAATTGTCGCGATGCCCGCTTCGTTGCGGATGCGATCGGAAAAAGGTGTTTGAAACATGCGCCCGTAGACGGGCTTTTCCAATTTGCTGACTTGGCCCGACGACACATCGATGATGTCTGCGCCTGCGGCCTTGAAGGCACGGGCGACGGCTACTGCGTCGTCGGGCGTGGTGCCGCCGTCCACCCAATCGTGCGCCGAGATGCGAACCGAGATGGGTTTGTCGTTTGGCCAAACGCGTCGAATGGCGGCGAAGACTTCGAGCGGATAACGCAGCCGGTTGTCGAGCGAGCCGCCGTACTCATCGGTGCGTCGGTTCGTCAGCGGCGAGATGAAGCTCGAGAGGAGGTAGCCATGTGCGCAGTGAAGTTCGAGCCAGTCGAACCCTGCTTCATTTGCCATGCGGGCCGCGCATACGAACTGTTGTTCGATATCGCGCAGCTCTTCGCGGCTTGCTTCGCGCGACCATTGGCTAACGCCAGCAAGGTACTGCTGCGGCGAGGCCGAGACGAGCGGCCAGTTGCCGTCCGCAAGCGGCAGATCGATACCTTCCCAACTGACACGCGTCGACGCTTTGGCGCCGGCGTGGCCGAGTTGCATGCCGATCTTCGCGGCGCTCGCGTCATGCACGAATTCGACGATGCGTTGCCAGGCCTTGCGGTGCTCACGCGTATACATGCCAGGGCAGCCGGGCGTGATGCGGGCTTCCGGCGAGACGCAAGTCATTTCCGTCATGACGAGCGCCGCACCACCCATCGCGCGTGCGCCGAGATGCGCGAGGTGATAGTCGCCGACGGTGCCGTCTTTGGCCGAATACTGCGCCATGGGTGAAACAATCACGCGGTTTTGCAATTTGACGCCGCGGACTTGGTAAGGCGTGAACATCGGCGGAATCGATCGCGCGGTGCGTTGCGTGCTGTTCGCGTTTACGTTTGCCGTCGCGTTCACGCTGCCACGCGTGGCGAGCCAGTTTTCGAATGACGCAACATAGGCCGGGTCACGGGCACGCAGGTTCTCGTGCGAGATACGCTGCGAACGCGTGAGCAACGAATAAGCGAACTGCTCGGGTTCGAACGACGCATAACGATCGACATGCTCGAACCATTCCGTCGAATTACGCGCCGCGTTTTGCAGCCGCAGCACGTCGACGCTGCGCGCGGACTGGTATTGCGCGAGCGCCGCTTGCAAATCGCCGGAATGCGCGTCGATTCTGTTGGCGAGTTCGATGGCGTCTTCCAGCGCGAGCTTCGTCCCGGAGCCGATCGAAAAATGCGCCGTATGCGCGGCGTCTCCTATCAGCACCACGGGCGTGGGGACGCCATTGCGCGTCTTTGTATGCACCCATTCGCGATTGATGACGCGAGCAAAGCGCAGCCATTGCGATGCGCCTTGTCGATGCGCCGAGTTGGACATCAACGCATGACCATCGAGGTACTTGGCGAAGAGCCGCTCGCAGAAGGCGATGCCTTGCTCCTTGTTCATTTCGTTGAGGCCTGCCGCACGCCAGACGTGCTCCGGTGTTTCGACGATGAACGTGGAGGTGTCGTCATCGAATCGATAGGCATGCGCTTGAAACCAGCCCCATTCGGTTTGTTCGAAGGCAAACGTGAAAGCGTCAAAGCGTTTGTGCGTACCTAGCCAGACAAAGCGGCAATCGCGCAGGTCGATGTCGGGTTGGAACGTTGAGGCGTATTTGCTGCGGATGATGCTGTTCGCACCGTCGGCCGCGACGATCAGGTCGGCATCGTAATCGTCGTCGTCGGTGACGGTCGTTTGGAATACGAGCTTGACGCCGAGTGCTTCGCAGCGTGCTTGCAAGATGTTGAGTAGGCGCTTGCGACCGATTCCGCAAAACCCGTGGCCGGAGGAGCGGACGGTACGGCCGCGGAAATGGATGTCGATGTCGTCCCAATGGCTGAAGGCATCGAGGATCATCGCGGCGCTTGCCGGGTCGGCTGCGCGGAGATTGTCGAGCGTTTGATCGGAGAAAACGACGCCCCAGCCGAAGGTGTCGTAAGGGCGATTGTGCTCGACGATGCGGACATCGAATGCGGGATTGCGTAATTTCATTAGGAGACCGAAGTAAAGGCCGGCCGGCCCCCCTCCGATGCATACGATGCGCATGCTTGCTCCTTACGTGGCGATGGAGAAAATTTAGATTGGAATAGTTTAGATGTCAAGTAAATGTCGAGGTATAAAATCCGCCAAGGGGTCGGATCATCAGGCGCCTACGATCAGGTAGTTTCGGGGGCGTGCCGTTCGCGTGGCTGCGCTGTATTTCGGACGCTGGCCCGTTCGGAGTAGACGAGCGAGGTACAGTCAGGACATCGGACATCTCGTATTAGAGGGCGGCATGAGCGGCGGCGATATTGGTAATGTTGGCAATTTTTCTACGAACGGAAATGGTATCGGATCCGGTGCCGGTGACATACCGGATCCGCAAACTGAGATTTCGCCACGCGCATCAACTCAGCCAAAAGCTAGCGGTCCTTTGGAGTGCTTTACTTTCGTTTGCGGACAACGCCCATCTGATGTCGTTATCGCAACGCGCTTTTCTGCGACGGACGTTAATGTTGCGGATGACGCCTCGTCCAAAAAAATCGCTCGCGCGATTGCCAATGCTGATACTGAACAGTTGATGAAACTCATTGGTTCGCCAGGCGTTGCCGGCGACACCATATGGTCGATTCCCAAGCAGAAGCTGCCGGAATTGCTTGCCATGGCGGCAGATCGGGTTGCCGCAATGGATGTGCATGAGTCCGATGAGCAATCTGCACTGTGGCATGCCGTCTTTCGCGCGGCCAACACTCTGAGCCCCGTCGAGTTTTTCACAGTCATGCCAGCGTTAGCGAACGCCACTCATAACAGCAAAGGTTCGAGCCGCGTCGATCAATATAGAAAACTGTGTGAACGTGCTGGGCTTAAATCAAAAGCTGCAAACGCTGATCTGAAAAAGTGTGCCGATGCATACGTAGAAATGGCGAGAATGGGACGTAAGCCCGACACCGAAGAGCAAACCGAGATCGATTCAGCTTGGATACACGCGCTCACGGCGCTGCCAGTGGAGCATTGGGCTGTTCCAATTCATGCGCAGTTGCGCGCACAAGAGCACGAGCCTGACCGAGTAGTCGAGACAATCGAAAATACCTTGGCGAATTTGTACAAAGTTCATGCTGAATGTAAAAGGCGGAGTTCGAGGCCACCAAGCACGGACCCGCTGTTTGCGGTCCTTGCGTTGCATCTGATATCGGGCGCGTCGGTGGATGACCCGGTACGAACATCTACAAGAATCACGAATACACTGAGACGCCTGATGGTGACCGCAGATTCTGAATGCGTGCGCTTTGTTGAAGGACAAATTAGGCTTTATCTGACATTTGCTAACTTGCCCTTAGCGCAGCCGGACGGCATGAGGCAGACGAGCCCGGCTCCACCGAGTGAAAGAGATACGTCAGAGTTGGCGAAGTCGTTTCGAGCGCACTTTAACCATGTGAGTTTACTTTTTCCACCAGAAGTGCAGCTTGATGAGAAAAGCAGAAAGATCGATATGTTACTGTCTATGCGTTCCGAGAATAAGGTAACCCTCAAGGCATGGATGCCATTACTCGCGGTGGTGGGTGAGGTCATGGTGGCCACCCCATCATTGCGAACCCCAGAACGGATTAGAGAATTGAACCGCGCTTGCGAGGGGCTCGGAAAATCATCAACAGCAGAACTGTTTAATTCCTGGTTTGGGACTCGCGATTGAATAGCGGCTATTTTATGACCGCCGACAAGGGGCATTGTCGGTGTTTGCAGCTTTCTATTTGAGATTCATGAAGAAACCGAAAATCGAGCGCCGTGGCGCCGGCCCAGTGCTTGACAAGGCGTGACGACACCACGAATGATAGTTACGACGTTGACCACGGCCTTTAGGGCGAGCCAGGCCGAACGTAATCGGTAACTCACCGACGTTCTTGCGATCTCAGGCGATCTGATGCAAGGGCGAGCGCGGCGGGTTGTCGGCGAAGAGCGATTTCCACATCCTCGGCGTGAGTTCATGCACGCGCGAAGCCGGATGCTGACCTACGCGCTGTAGCACGTCGACCAAGTAATCGTAGGGATCGATGTCGTGCACCTTGCACGTCACCAACAGACTTTGCGCGATGCCGGTCTTCTTCGCATACCAGGCGTACGCACTGTAGCCGTCCGTATGCAACACGCCCCCGGCCACGGCCGCTGGCCCGAGCAGTTGTTCGACGTGTTCCTGCCGCCGGCTCGGCTGGTAATGGAAGCAAATCTCCTCGTGTTCGCCCATCACGGGCCAGAAGTACGCCGAGTTCATCTTGCCCGGGCCTTCTCGCCCTGCCTTGAGCGGCGTCTCGTCCATGCGCTTGACGCGTGAGACGAGGACCGACTGCCACTGCGCATCGTGGAGCGGCTCGATCAATGCAATCGCCGCTTGCGCGATCTGCGTGAGCCACTGCCGCGACACGCGGATACCACACTGGGCCAGCCGCTGATGTTGACGGTACAACGGCAAGTGGTACACGAGCTTGTCCACCAGCAGGCCGGCGATGAACGACACATCGGCACGACTGCCTTCGATCACGCCTACCGGCGCTGCCGGACACGACAGGGCCTGCGTATCGCGCCGCTTGATTACCGGGCGCACGTACTTGAGCACCACATAGCTGCCCGGACGTTGGGCGAGCCGATGGCTGACGCGCTCGCCGATCACTTCGTAGTCCTCGGGAGCAAGTCCCGCGGCCTCGGGGTTCGCCACCGCGATCACTTCGACCGGCACCTTGCCCTCGTCGAAGAACAGCGTAGATTCGTCGGCATCGGCCCGCTTGGGCTTGGTGCTGCGCTCGTGGCCCGCTACGCGTGTCTTCTTGCCTGGGGCAGGCGCATCGGGTGCCGCATCGAAAGCTTCGCCCAGCGTGCCCTGTGCCGCATCGGGCTGAACGATGCGACGCTCGCTCTTGCGGCCGAACAGCTGGCGCTGGAACCACGCGACTTGCGCACGCAATTGCGCGTTCTCGCTGAGCACCGCTTCGCATCGCGCCGACAATGCCGCCACTTGCGCGGTCAGCGCAGCGAGGGTTTCGTCGGTGGCGGCAGTCGATGTCATGGCCGCCATCATAGAGAAAGACATGCCTCATGGCGAGAGCCTCACCGGCAATTGCGGCTGTGGATGCCGGTAACGATGCCTTTGCCGCACGACCTCGATCCCCTCGAGCAAGAGCTTCAATTGCGTGAGGTCGATCTCACGCGTGACGACCCGCTTCCAGTCGGCCAGAAAACGGCCTTGTTCAAGCCGCTTGGCCCACACGCGATTGATGAACGCGAACAAATGGCCCGCCAGCGGATCGGCCCGCATGCCGTGGCGCGCAATCGCGTACAGGCCATCGAACGAGCGTCGCATGTCGACCGGCGCACCGTACAGGAACACACGCACCTGTTGTTCCGGGAAGCACATCAGCCCCTCGCGATCGTCAGAACGATGCCGCCGGGCAAATCAAGGCGGATCGTCAGATTGGCCGCGCCTGTCGGGGCGGCCGATTCGATGCGCGTGCCACTGGCCGCGATCGCGCCCAGATCGACAAACGCCGCTGATTCAGCGCCCCCGCCGCATGGCACTGCCGGTCGCTGCAAGCGCTGTCGCCAATGGTAGAAGCTGCACGTCGACACCGACTCCTCATGGCAAAACGTCTTCACCGTCTGGCCGCTCTGCGCAAAGCGCGACAGCCTCTGACGCCACGACGATTCCACTTCCGCTCTTGTCGATGCCGTCATCGCGCGCCCCTCCTGGGCGAATTCAATGACGACATTGTGCGACTGCCTTCACGCGAGTTCTATAACGCCTATGGCTTACCGCTTACACATTGGCTAACTCGCCTGGTCTGAACGCATTGACTCAGTCTAGGCGATCAATGCGTTTTCAAACGCCCTCGGCCATCTTCAGCCGCTCATTTCGGCACGCAGGTGGTCATTCAGGCGGCTGCTCTACTCAAACAACGGACCTTCATGTTCGTATCGTGTTGGACGGAGGGTGTCAGCTATTGCAGCCTTTGGTCTACGAACATGCCAACGGCCGGGACGGGTTCTTTGGGCCGACGTCAGTAGAAAAATTGGAAGAACTCGGCACCCCCCGCTTTGACGATCGCGGAAGGGCGGTGCACGCCCCCGTTCCGGACAACGAGACATCAAGCATGAAAGCCCCAAAGCCGTCCTTCTGGCTGAGACTTGACGCGAAGGCTCATGAACTCCGATAGCGCCAATACGCATAACGAGGTGGTAAGCACGCCACGCAACTCCGCGTTCGGCGGTGGTAAGGGCCCGTCGTCGCGCGGTGGCACCAGTAGATATGCCGCACCGCGCCACCCGCGCAGCAGCCCGAGATCAAGCAACTGGTTGGCGAGAATTTCGGCACATCTTTCGTCGCGGAGCAGTGTGGCCATCATCAAGCGATGCGCACATTCGAAGGCATCGGTCGCAAGCGGCCTTGCGCGCAACCATGTCTGTGCGTTCGAGTACTCCGCGTCAGGCAAGCCGGCACCAAGCGCACTGAGCAAGCGCAGCGTCCAGGCTATCCCGTAGGTCGGTGTCGACCACCAGAACGTCTGTACCGGCCATCGCGCCCTGAGCCGGCGCCCGATGCGCTGCGCAAGTGGTCGCGAGGCGGCACAGTGCAGCAGCGCGAGGCCGACATTGGCTGCGACATCGTCATGCGAGTCTGTCCACGAGCCGTAACCGTCGTCGACGAAGGTGTGTACGCCGCCGCCCGCGTCGACAAAGCGGTTGAGCCACGGCAGTGGATCGATGCTGACGTGGCACGCCGCGAGAAACCGCAACGCCCAAGCCGTGCTGTCGGCGTCGGCGCCGCCGGCACGGTTGTAACCCCAACCGTCGTCAGGGCGACACATTCGGCCCACCGCCGTGGCGGCACGCATGCAGGACCAACGAACGCGCCGTCGCCGCGGGAGCGCGGCCGGCATCAGGTCGGGCCGGACGGATGCGGAATCTTCGGCGGTCGTGCCGTCCGAGCGCAGCAGGCACCAACCCACCCACGCGGTGGTCCACGCCTCGGCGGCGCCGGGATGCAGTGCGAACTCGCGCCACAGGCCGTCTTTGTCCTGCTGGTCTAGCAGCGCATCAATACCGCCAGCGATAGCGGCTCGCACGGCCCGGTCGAAGGGTAGCGTCATGGCGAGTCCATCTCGTCCCTAGTTAGGCTCAGGCAAAGCTTGCGCGCCGCGGCGCGCATGGTCCCGTGGCTTGCGGCCACGGCTCACCAATCATCAGGCGAGGTGATGCCGAAGCACACGCCGCAAGGGTAGGGAGTGTGGTGGTCCAAAGTGCCGAAGCCTACGAACTGACCGTTCCAGGACGCTGGCGCCGAGCCGCCTGGACAGAAGTACACGTCCTTGCACCAGAGCACGAGGCCCGTACAGAAAGTGTCGGTGCCGAGGGGACGACATTGCTTGGGCGAGTCCCAAGGGCCCGCCAGCGCGACGGCGGGGTCGGATTGTGGTATCGCGGTGAAACCGGGAAGCATGGTGCTCGCTCCTTCGAAGTGGTTGAGGACGGAAATGCCGTGGCGTTGTTGGTCGGAAGGCTGAATCTCAGGCGGGCGTTGCGAGCGTGGTCGAAGGTCAGTAGTGCGGGCCCCGCCGCATCGCACGCAGGTGGCGCTGCGAGGCCAGCGTCGGCAGGCCGGGCAGTCGCGCGTAGGACGGCTCACAGGCGAAATAGAGCCGCCAGCCCACGAACCCGCCGGTGCCATATTGCGCGCCGACGTAGCTTGCACTGTCCGCGCGCAGCCCGTAGGCCACTGCTTGTAGTGCGGCCACGCGCGCTGCTGATACCCCTTTACCCGCCACGAAACTCAGGGCGGCAGCCAGTGGCACGTTGGCCGGGTCGAACTTGAGGGCGCCTGCAGTGCCGCCGTTGCCGCGGCCATCCCCGCTGTCCAGACCGACGACACCCAACGGGCCGGGCCGATACAGCGGCCGCAGGTCGGCCTCTATCGAGCGTGAGAGGTCGGGCGCGAAGCCGCAGGCCGACAGCAGTGCGGCCAGCCGCTCGCCCCACGCGGTGCCAACATGCTGCTCGCTCTTAAAGTACAGCGCTGCGTGCAGCGATCCGTCGTGGCTGACCCGCAGCGCGATGCCGCGCGGACCCGGCACCCCCAGTGCAGCGGCCACTCCCGAGGGCGCTGGGCCGAGCCACGCAAAGGGCCGCGCATGCGCGAGCGCGCCAAAGAACGCTGCATCGTCTGGCTCCGCGGGAAACCGACAGTAGAGTGTGACCGCATTGGCGTCGGGGCCCTCCCAATCTAGCCGTAGCAACAACGCGTCGGGTCGCACTGCCTTAACGAAACGTCGCACTGACCAGGACCAATCGCCGGCGAAGCGCAGTGCGACAGCCAGTTCCGCGACCTCAGCGAGCACACCCTCGCCGCACAGCGGGATCATCGTCGTCACCCGATCGGGCAACTCGCTGAAGCTGTACTCGACTTGGCGTGCCAGCGCGCTGCGGAACAGGTGGTGAAACGTGAGCGCGGCTGTCGACGGCGACACAGGGTCGGGCCTGTGTTCGTTCGCTGTACTCGGAGTGATGACAAGGCGCATGGGTGGAGTGATCATCGCGCGCGACAGGTCGCGGTGCGGTTACGCGCTTAGCGTAACCGCCGTTTCGACAAACGGGGCGAAGCCCAATGGCGTGCCCGACGGGTGCGCGCCAACGACGAAGGGCCACTCCTCCGTTACATCGACCGTGCAGTAAAGCCGTTCGGGTACTCCGGTCGTGCGATCTAGGAAGGTCAACACCAACACGACGTGGCGGCGGCCTCCCGCCGTGGGCGCCATCCGCGTCTCGACATGGTCGAGCACGTGGTCTCGCCGCTCGGCCGCCGCAAGGAACAGACCGGGGTGTTGCACGAGCAGGTAGTTGAGCGCGCGATGACCGTCGGCGCTGCCCAGATTGTCGGGTGTGGCGCAGAGCTCTCGAAACAGCGTCTTCGCCACCGTATCGAAATGCGTCGCCTCGATCTTGCGCGATTTGAGCGCCGCTTGCGCAATCCCGGCAAGGCGCTGCCCCCACTCGTCGAGTGAAAAGTCGTAGAGCTGGTCGGCCGTCACGCTTGTCAGCAGTAGGCCGCCGTAGGCCGGCGCGGCCGCGAACCCACCGGTGCGGCCGATCAGCGTACAGTAGTGGTCCTTGTCATCGGCGTGGGTCAACGCGGCGAAGAGCGACTCTTTCAAGTGGCCGCCGGCCGGGCTGAGTGCGTACACCGCCGTGCCGTCGACCACAAACAGATAGCCCATGCGCAGCGCAAGATGCGGGTTCTTCTCGAGCACAGCGCGGATTCGCGCCGTGCGTGATGGCTCCTGCAGGTCAGTCAACGCGCGTTCGCGCTGCTGGTACTCGCGTTCGATACCCAGCGACGGAAAACGCACGTCGAGCCGGCCAATCGCATAGACAAACTGCTCGACAGGGACGCTGCTAACGCGCGCGGCACACTCGGGACATGGCGCGGACAGGGCCGATGGCTCGAGCGAACCTGGCTCAACCGGTGGCTGCAGTGGCATGGAAGCATCAAGCGATGGGGGCTGCATGTTGCGTCTCCCTTGGGACGGACAGCATTGACGAAGAAGCGAAGAGCGCGCCGGCATCAAGCCGGCGCCTCGGCGGCGGGAACAGGCCGGCGATGGTGTCAGACACGCTGCGTTCGGGCCCGAGCATGCCCGCGAGGGCGAGCACGCCGGCTGCCATCGCGGCGGCAAAGCTGGTGCCCGAGCGCACCGATACGGTGCCTCCGGCCACCGCGCCCGGGATGTCTTCACCGGGGGCGAAGACCGTGCGCGCACCGAGTCCAGCCGCGACAGAAAACCCCGACGGCCCGCCATGCGACGCCAGCGACGCGACGACGAGCGCCTCGGGCCATGTGCAGGGTGTCTCGGTCCATGTCCCAGGCCGGTTGCCGGCCGGCAGCACGACGATCGCGCCGGCCGCGCGCGCGACGGCGATCGCGTCGCGCAGGTGGCGCCAGGAGGGCGACTCTGGATAGCGGATCTCGACACCGAAGACGATCGTGCGGCAACGCGCGCGCAGTGCCTGGCGTACCGCCACGGCGAGCGCTGCGGCCACCTCGGGCAACGGCATCGAACCGGTAAGCATGGGCGTGCTGACGGCCGCACAATTGACGAGTGTCGCGCCGCGGCACAGGCCGAGCACGGTAGCAGCTCTATCGGCGCGGCGCGCCTCTTCAGCTCCGACTAGGATCGATGCGCAGAAGGTCGCGTGCTTGGCCGCCGGGTCGCCAGCAGAGTCGACGACAGCGGCCGCTGCCGATGACGTCGGCAGTAAGGCGCCGAGGCACTCGATGCGGGTGCCGCGCAGCGCCGGGTGCGACGCGTCGACCGCGCCGTCGACGAGCGCGAGGCGTGCGGTCCGCACGCTGACGGTGTCGATGGCGCGCGGATTGAGCCCGACTTGGCGCAGCGCGAAGCTGCGCGCACTGTCGAGCATCGCGTTACAAACCGTATCGCTCATCGGTGCGGGCGTGGGGGAATCGATCGAGTGCATGGCCGTGCGCTCAGCCGCCCGCGATGACGTTGCAGTCGGTCGCGAATGGGTATTGAACCTGATTAGAGTTTTCCTTCGCGCCCAGTGTACCGGGCGCTGGGGGCACGAGCGGGTACAGCAGGAAGTAGTTGACCGAAGCCGCGTCCGAGCCGTCGGCGTTGCCGGTCGTCACAAGGATGCCCATCGGCACGTTGACTGTTACGTCCTGTCCGGCGGCGATCGCGACTGGTCCGGGTCCGCCCAAGTTCTGTTCAGACGGCTCATTGACCTGCAACGTGGTCGAGTCGAAGGACCAATTCTTGTTGGTCTTCGTGTTGTCGATGTGCAAGACGCGAAAGATAATGATCGCCCGCGAGGGCGGGACATTGATGACGCCATTGCCAGTCTGCGCGCGTGTGCACGCGCCCAGTTGCTTGTAATGGATAACCGCGATGGGGTCGATTGGAGTTGTGCATGCGCTGAGCGTGACGCAGGCAGTCACCAAAGCAGTTCGGAGCGATATCGGCACGTCATCCTCCCTCACGGATCCACAACGGCCAGGGTGCCGCAGCCGTGCTTTAGTACTTGGTGAAGCGCGTGCATAGCCGCAAGTCCCCAGGTGATGGCTTACTTCGCGGCTAGTCCAGAGAATCTTTTGCGTTACGAACAGCGCTTGCAACTATAAATATGGAATTCGATGGTCGCCCTGATCCCGGCACTCGTCGCGTAGTTGACCGAAAAGGCCGATAATACGACCACTCTGTCTGGCCCGGCGAACGATTGCCTTCTGACTGCGATGGATGGTCAAAAAGGGGGAATGTGGATAAATGCGTTGCTTGACAACATGATTATTTCGCATCTCTACATGTCTATAATGGCCAGCAAACCAGTGGCGTTAATACGTGCTTCCAGTCCGCCAGTGAGTTGCCACTTTTTGCCCGACAGAACTCAGATCAACTCTAGGAATTTCTAAGACGCCTTTCAAGGGAAAGGTCATAAAAAAGCGTGCCCATTGGAGCACTTCGTTAATCCTGTTGAGGAAGGCATTTCGTTGTCGACGTCGCTACCGCGCGTTGTACTGTCTGCAACATCGGTGCCGGATGGCCGAACGCGGAGCAGGTTTGATATCGGACGGCGCAGCAGGCAAGAAGTTTAATGACGCGCAAACAGCGGCGGTTTTAGCGGCGCAAACGTGTGTCACGTTAGTTAATGTGGCGATAGAATGCACCGATGACTACATATGTCGCTCTCTTGCGAGCCGTGAACGTCGGCGGCACAGGCAAACTCCCTATGTCCGAGTTGCGGGCGATGTGCGAGTCCATCGGCTTTGCCAAGGTGCGCACGTATATCGCAAGCGGCAACGTCGTCTTCGAAAGCAAGCTCTCGGAAACTTCGGTGAAGACCGGGCTGGCGCGTTGTCTGGAGTCATACGCCGGCATTCAGATAGGCGTTATGATCCGAACCGGTGCGGAACTGGCCGCGGTTCTCGCGGGAAATCCTTTCCGTTCATCTGCACCGAATCGAACGGTCGCTATATTCCTCGATGCGCCGCCACCGACTGACACCCTGGCCGGCGTGAGCGGCCAACAGACGGAAGAGATCGCGCTCGGAAAGCGTGAGATCTACGTGCACTATGGAAATGGAATGGCGCACTCGAAACTGAAGATCCTGGCCGCCAAGTCCGGAACCGCCCGCAATATGAACACGGTGGCAAAGCTCGCCGAATGGGCTGCAGCGTAGACCGATCTTCCTCTGGCGTCTTCGCGTGGCCATCATGCGTCATTCGTACGAGCTGTAGTGGCTATCACCGCGATGATCTCGGCGAGTGACACCTGCCATTCTCGCTATAAACTCTCGAAGTTCGATGTAGGCTAGCTCGACGCGTCCTTGACCTTTTCAGCCAGCACGGGATGGTTCAGCACAAATGCGCGCAGCAGCGGATTACGGGTATCCGTCACATCGTCCTTCGCCCATTTGATGAGCACGTCGACGGTTTCCGTTCGGTCCAGTCTCCTTTGCGAATGAATCGGCGGCTCATGATGCAAGCCCCTCGACAGAAGGTAGGCGAGCGTTGCACGCCTGCTCGACCTCATCTGGCCACACGGGTTCGCGACAGGTCAGTTGCGCAAGGTAATGAACCGTCGCTTGGATAAGGCTTGGGAGCGCGGTGATAGCAAGCAGCAACCACAGCAGCGGATGCCCGGAATTAAGGATGTCCGGTACGTCCTCAAACTGCATTCTGAGGGAGTTCCGGAAGGAAACCTCGCTCGACAGCAACTTTGCTACCGGGGGTACGGACGACGGACCTTCTTCCATGAAACGCCGGTAGTATTCGAAGTCTCGATACAGTTCTTCCATCGTCTGCTGGCCAGCCGGGCTGCTCTCGTCGAATGCGAGCACCACCCGCTTTCCGATAGAGAACGTGTCTACAACCAGTCCCTTGTCGTTCAGGACGAGGCAACGGACGACACGCGGTGCAGTTCTACCGAGGCCGGCTTTTGGTTTGCGCTCAACGTACAAGAAGGCATTGTCCCACGGAACGGATATAACACCGCGTGGACCATTGTTGCGAAAAGCATACATCGTGCGGTCCGCCCGGCTAAATCGCACTGGCTTCCGCGTGTAATTAAAGCAGTCTCTCGTCAACGCCCAAACCCCGACAGCGCTCAGGCCAAACATTACGAGTAAGAAGAAGCTCAATATACTGTAGATAAGTCCCAACTCTCCTCGCTGCTCATAGATTGGCGGCATGTGGGTCATCATCCACACAATGACAGCGGTGGCTCCCAGAGAGCCAAGGCCCGGCAACAGGAATGCTATGACGCCCCATCCCTTTTCTGAGTAATTGCCATCGCAGATCTCGAGGCAGCTTTCATTCGCCAAAAATACGGTATTGCAGTCCTTAGGCGAGTCAGACCACGACTTGTCGGTCGTTAGACGTGACGCCAATTCTTCGCCGCTTACTGGCCTATTAAGGCGATACCAGGAAAACCCGTCAAATGCCATCTTGCATCCTCGTTACGAAATCATGGCAACAAATGCCTTCCGGTCTTCGTCTAGCGTAGGAAATCTGTCGCCCGAATTTTTCAAACCAAAATAGCACCTCTCAAGCCATTCGTAGACTTCCCGCCCCTTAAAGTAATTTATCAGTGCGCCAATCAAAGCCGCGAGAAGCAGTAACGGCAGGGCGACAACAGCGGCAGCTGATGCAGAGAAAAATACGGTCACATAGGCAAGCGTAAACCCGACGGCAGTCGACGCCAAATCCAGGGCCACCATTGTCGCGTTGCCTTCCTTCCAATCCCCCGACGCATGATAGACATCGATAGCTGCTGACACGAGCCCAACCACCGCTCCGCCATACTTTCCGGCAAGCTCCAAGCGATGAGCCCAGCGTAGCCAACCGGCGGACAGCTTCACGCCTCCATTCTCCAGCCCCTTGATTGTCGCCCCGCCATACTGCGCGACGCTTGCGGTAAGCCCAGCGACCGCATTGTCGAACTTGATGGCATTCTCCGTCGCGTTAAACCGGTTTGACTTCTTCAGCTCTTCCCGCGCCAACCGCAGATTGATAGCATTAAAAATCGCCCCGATGCCCGCAAATGCCGGCTCACCTCTGGCCATCAGCCGAAACTTCGGCATGTAGATATTTTCAACGACATCCGGCGTCAGCATCGACGCGGCCATTTGCTTGGACACGCTAGGCGTGCCCTTGGCGCTGGACAGGTGGGCAACTTCCTGTTCAGCGCTTTGAACGGGCACGAATTGCTTGACCTTCACCTCCCAATCTTTGTCGCCCGCAGGCGCCGCCTTCTCGCGCAGCTTCGTTTGCAAATCCCGCACATCGATTTGTTGCCGTCCCGGCATCATCTCTTGCATCTGCCGCGCGATGTAGTTCACCCACTGATCGGGCGAGCCCCATAGTGCTTTGAACTCGAACAGCTTTTTCGTCCGCATGCACATCGCCGCGTAGATTATCTTGGCGGCGGCTGTATCCACGCCGGCGCTCACGGCTTCGACAATCGGGCCGCCCGCCTGTTGCAGAAGACGAGCGACCGAGCCGGCGAGCGCGCCTGGGAGGCGAGGGTCCGCCTGTTTCGCAACGTCCTCTATCTGGCTGTAGGACTCGATGAGCTTGGCGATAAACTCTCGCATCTCGATGTACGGATAGCTCGACGCTTGCTTGACCTTCTCGGCCAGAACGGGATGGTTCAGCACGAGCGCGCGCAGCAGCGGATTACGCGTATCCGTCACATCGCTTTTCGCCCATTTGACCAGCACATCGACCGTTTCCTTGCGGTCCGCCGCACCTTCGATGCAGCCCGTGAACGTGTTCGTGTAGTTGACGCCGCTGCGGCAGTTGCCCTGTTCGTAGTCGAATTGAAAGACGTTCAGCAACGCAGGACTCGTCAACCAGGCCTGGTGGTCCTGCGATAGCGGTACAAGCGTGCTTGCCTGCTCGTGCTTCAGCGCCTCGGCCATTTGCTCTTTGAAATCGACGATGGCCTGCCGCCGATAATGCGTCGTGTAGGGCTTCCACGCTTCGGGGCCTGCGCTGACAAGGTCCGCTTGCTTCATTGCCTCGATGCTCTTGAGCTGCTTTTCGAGCAGCTTGCCGCCGTCGAATATCGCACTGGCTCCCAGCCCCTGGTACGTGTTTGCCTCCATCAACCGGGCACCACTTTCCACGTCCTCCTTCGCCGACGTAATAACAGCTTCGTGCAGCGCATCGATGGCGCTCGTGGCCCAGATACCGTGTTCGTATGGCTCGAGCGTGGCCCCGAACGCCAGTCGCTGCTCGAAGTTCAGCTCCTGCGTGATGCCGACCGGGTCCCACAGCGCGAAGATGAGCCCCTTGTCAGGCGTAATGGAATCCATTGCCTGCTTCAGCGCGGGCCCTTGCCCGGAGCGATTGTGATACGTGAAGCAAGCGCTTAACCAAGCCTCGGGCGGGCCGCCTTTGTATTCGCTCAGCAGCTCCGCGACGTGTGTCGCGGTCTCCGTATGGGGCTGCTGCGTGCTGCCGTTAAACCACCCGGCCGCGTCGAATGGCTGCATTCGCTTATCGCGACAGCCCATGAAATTGGTCGCGTATAGGTCGCGCACCTTTTTGGTCCAGCGTTCCTCGCTGAAAGCCAAGTAGACTACGCCCGCCCTTTGCGCATCCTCGATGGTGATGCACTGCGCCAACTGCGCGTGTTCGGGCTGATGACAACTAAACGGCCGCTCGAAGCCACGGTCAATGTTCAGGTCAACCGGAAACTCGTACAGGTATCCCTCGGCGGTCACGGCATAGGCCTGCCATCGTCCGGTCTTCGGATAGAACACATACACGTAACCGTAGCGCAGCGTACGCAACGTGTACTTGGCCTTCTTGAGCGCAATACTCGTTACGCCTTCGCCGAACGTACTGCCCATCAGCCTCATCGCACCGGATGAACCGTGCGCCTTCGTATCGGCGAAGGCTGAGTACCGGACAGGAAGAATCGGCAGCCCTTTTTTCTGGCACATGGAGCAACTGCCTGACTCGCGCGTCGACGCCTGCATTGCCGCTATCGTCAGTTGCCTGATATTCGAGAAGTCGAAGTCGTATGCCATATTCTTGTCTCGTTCAAATCATTGGTATTGGATGCTCTCGCGCGCAATGGCTTCCCAATCGCCCTGCGTCCAACGCGCGGCCGTCTCGGCATAAGGGTGCGTCTCGGAAGCCTGCAACACGGCCCGCACGCGCGGGTGACGGTCAAAATAGGGAGAGACAACGGTGCCGTGAAGCGCAAAAGCGAGCAGGTCCGAACCTGAAAGGCCGCATGCCTCGCCCTTCGCCAGTTGCGCGTCAATCAGAGGCGGCATGTCGGGCTTGATTGCAGATCCATTGCTGCGTAAAGCATTGAGCACGCGCTCGATGACCTCAATGCGGGTGAGTTGCTTGTACTGTTTGTTCGTCAGTGTGCGCCGGGAGACCGGTAGAGATCAAGGGGTGAAAGTCCCCGACATTGCAAGAACTAGCGATTCACGATGTCCCCGAGTCATGCGTGGTCAGCCGCGAGGCGGGCTGCGAAGCGTTGACAGGGGTGCTGATAGGCCAGCCATCGAGCCACGAAATGGATACATTCCCGAGTGCTGACGTACTACTGTATGCGGAAGGCAATACCGCGGGGCGCGCCATCGCAAGCGCCATGCGGACTCGGCGCGGTCTTAGACCCTGGCATGTCAGTACGATCTCTATGCGGGAACCGGGAGATCTCCTATTTGGCCGCGGACGGAGGTGTCGTCGAGCGGTCCGCATCGGGAAGGTGAGGAGCCAAAGCCGATGACGAACGAATGGGAGAAGTCGGACTCGCCCATAGTAGCGAAGAAGCTGGCGAACAAATCCGGGCAACCAGACGCGGAGCCGGCGGAGCGAAGGGGCGGGGCCAAGGGGAACACGGGCTGGTCGCGCATGCGCCGGACGCAGAGCCGGATAAGCGTGTCCCAGAGGCTGGACCGTGTGCGACAAGCCGCAAGGCAAAGGAAGAAGGAGAGGTTCACGGCGTTGTTCCACCTGATCGACTTCGACCTACTGGCGACGGCGTTCTTCTGGCTGAAACGGAAGGCGGCAGCCGGGGTTGATGGCGTGACGTGGCACGACTATGAGCTAGATCTGGATCGAAATCTCGAAGACCTGCATGGCCGACTCCACCGGCAGGCTTATCGGGCGCTGCCCAGTCGCAGGCGGTACATACCGAAAGCGGATGGAAAACAGCGACCGCTGGGCATTGCCGCACTGGAAGACAAAATCGTCCAGCGCGCGCTGGTGGCGGTCCTCAATGCGATCTACGAGACGGACTTCCTGGGCTTCTCATACGGTTTTCGTCCGCGACGCAGCCAGCACGATGCGTTGGATGCACTCGCAACGGGAATCGCTCGCACGAGCGTGAGCTGGATACTGGACGCCGACATCAGCAGGTTCTTCGATACGGTCAACCACGACTGGCTGACCCGATTCGTTGAGCACCGCATAGGCGACCAGCGCGTGATTCGACTGATCCGCAAATGGCTGAAGGCGGGAGCGATGGAAGACGGGGTGATCGAGCCCACCGACGAGGGGACACCGCAAGGGTCTGTCATCTCGCCGCTGCTGGCGAATATCTACCTGCACTACGTCTTCGACCTCTGGGCAAATCAATGGCGTAAGCGCCATGCCGAGGGTAACGTCGTGATCGTCCGATACGCCGACGACGTCGTGATTGGTTTCGATAAACCACATGATGCGAAGCGGTTCAGGCGGGCCATGCAACAGCGACTGGAGCAGTTTGGGCTGTCGGTGCACCCGGAGAAAACCCGGCTGATCGAGTTCGGGCGCTTTGCGGCCCGCAACCGAGCCGGCCGAGGGCTGGGCAAACCCGAGACGTTCAACTTCCTCGGATTCACCCACATCAGCGGCCGTGCTAGAGACGGCAGGTTCATGCTCATGCGCAAAACGCGGAGCGACCGACTCCGCACGGCGCTGAAGGGGATCAAGGATGAGTTGCGGCACAGATGGCACCAGTCGATTCCCGAGCAAGGGGACTGGTTACGCCGCGTGGTCCAAGGGTACTTCAACTACCACGCGGTGCCGACCAACTTCGCTGCGCTGCGGGCCTTGCGCGCACGCGTGATTGACCTCTGGAGGTTGGCGCTACGGCGCCGCAGTCAGAAGGACGACACCACGTGGGCGAAGATGCAACGGCTTGCGAAGCAGTGGATACCCAAGGCTCGCATCCTTCACCCCTGGCCGGTCGTGCGGTTTGACGCCAACTACCCGAGGCAGGAGCCCGGTGCGCGAATCGCGCACGCCGGGATCTGTGCGGGGGGTGTCCAGTAATGGACATTCCTACCGCGACAAGAATTCGTCGTTCGGGCTTTTGGCGCCTTGCACGGTCACCCAGCCCGCGTTCCGGTCCAGATAAGTCCACCGAGCCGCAGGCCCCATCAGCGCGCCCAATTGTTCGGGTTTGAGTATCCATTGCAGATGCGCAAACACACGTGGGTCGTAGAAACGGAAGATTGCAGTCCCTTCGGTTGGCTTCGGTAACACCAAGCGCTCAGCAAGATGCTGCTGCAGCCGATGGCTGGCTTTGTCACATTCGAGGATCGCGCATAGAACAGGCGGGGCGCCGGACATTCGGTCTTGCTCGGCGCGTTCGCGCAACGCCGGCAATTGCTCGCTGGGATGCTCGGCGCAATACAGCATCGGCGCCGCGCCCGCCAATTCGGACTGTGCTTCGGGAACCAGTTCGCCCACCGTGTAGACCGACGGCTCACTTGGCAACTCGAGCTTGCCATTGAGGGGCTCGACGATAACGTAGTGAATCATGTGCGACCGATACGAGACTCGCCGACAACTCGCTGCGGTAAGCGCACCTGCGCTCCCAAAGGAGACTCCAGTATTAGCGCTGTGTTTACCTGCTCGATGCCCGAAGCGATTGCGAGCGTATCAGCGAGCCTACCCATATCGATTACCCCTCTTTCAATCGCATCGGCGAATTAAAAGAGCGGCATCATAAGTTAAAAGATGGAGCAATTACAACGATGCGCTAATTTTAGGACTATCTCGAAATTCATTATGAATAAGCCGGGAATTTGTGCCGGAGAAAACGTTTCTTTTTTTGAGATAATGTCGATTGTAAGTAGTTTTTACGCGAATGGAAAATCAGAAAGAATGACAAAACCCTGACCACAAATCCGTCTATCACATCATTTCCGGAACCTTGACGAAACTGCCGTCTGTAAAACGGCCTAAACGATAAGGCGAAATATCCATCATCGGTTTGACTCCAGTCACCATATCGGCAACAAGTTCTCCTGCCGCCGGGCCCAATGCAAAGCCATGGCCACTGAACCCCGTCGCGACGTAGAAGCCAGGAAGTTCGGCAACATCGGAGATAACCGGAATGAGGTCGGGCGTCGTGTCAATTGCTCCGGCCCAAGCATGCACAACCTGCAAGTCGGACAACTCCGGGATAGCGCGCTTCACATTATCCAAGGCAATTTTCACAAATTCGAGATCGGGTCTCGGGTCCAACACGCGGCAGCGTTCAAACGGCGAAGTCTGGTCGAATTTCCAGTTCGCCGATGCCTCGGGACCTTCGAACCACGGCTTTGAAAGGCGGTACTTAAGCTTCTTGCCGATGTCGTTTCGGTAATTGCGGTAGTACCTTAACGCGTTCTTAACGCCAAGCGGCGCTAAGTCGATGCGGCCAAAACCTGGGACCGCCAACGTGTATGCGCCATCAAGGCGACGACGCAGCGCAAAACCGGGCCCGCTGAAGCAACCGTTGATCACGTTCGGTGCAACAGACGTACGCATAGCGGTGCCAACTACATTGACAGCGGGGATGTCGACGCCGTGACGCCTGCAAAAACGCGAACTCCAGGCGCCACCAGCACATACCACGATGCTTCCCTTGATCAAGCCGCGTTCGGTCCACACTCCGCTGACACGTCCTGCGCTCAGCTCCAAGCCGCGCGCCGAGCAGTTTTGGTAGAGCAGCGCACCGCGGCGCTTTGCGCCCTCAGCAAGGGCGGGCGCCGCGCGCGAAGGCTCAGCGCGCCCGTCGTCGGGCGACCAGACGCCACCCACGTACCGCGGGCCCCCATGAGGAGCGCGGTTACCGATCTCGGTCGAGCTGAGCATATGGCTGACAAACCCGATCTCGCGGGCCCGCTTGCACCAATCGTCCCATTGGGCGATGCTCTTTGCGTCGTTGCTGGCATAAAGAATACCTTCGCGGCGAAAGCCCATGTCAATCTGCATTTCGTCCCGCAATTCGCCCCAGCGACGAAGGCTGCGCATCGCAAGCGGCAGTTCGAACATGTCGCGGTTCTGCTGGCGTACCCAGCCCCAGTTGCGCCCCGATTGCTCTCCACCGACGATGCCCTTGTCGATCAGCGCTACCGAAACACCGCGTCGCGCCAATTCATAGGCGGTAGACGTCCCGACGATACCGGCGCCGATCACAATCACATCGGCCGCGCCCGAAAATCCCGGCGTGTCGTACACCTCTTCAACTCTAAGCATGTCGGACTTCCATCGTTTGCTTAGCCCCGCAACTGGCCAAGACATAGCGCGCCGACATCAAGTCTTCATTCCATATGTCGCCGCAAGAATATCGTTCATTGTAGTGAAAGAAGGGGCGAGCCGGTGATGATCGGTGGCAAAACTTGAAAGTTTCCGTTGTGCGCCGCGGAAAGGGCCGATCAACGGACGGATTCCGAGCGCGGCGCAACGCGTGAACGGGAGGGTTCAAAAATGAACGACGGGCGGCTGTGTGTTCATGATCCACAGCAGGCGTGCCATCTTGCGGCTCTCGTTGCGCACGCTGTGAGGCACCGTGCTCTTGAACTGGAAGCTGTCGCCCGCCCGCAGTTCGGCACGGCGGTCGCCGACATTCAGCACCACCGTGCCTTCGAGCACCAGCCCCGCCTTTTCGCCGACGCCGATGAGCACTTCATCCGAGCCTGCACCCGGTGGCAGCACGATGACCATCATCCGTAGATCGTGATCGCCGTGCGGCGACAGCAGCTCTTTTTGCATGCCGTGCGTGCCGACGTCGAACAGCGGCCGCTCGGCTGCCCGACGCACGAATTCGCCGGCAAGCGGGTCCGAGATCGCGTCGTCCGACTCGAGCAGTGCAGTAAGCGGCACTGACAATGCCTGCCTCAGGCGCTCGAGGATACGCATGGACGGGTTCGCCTTGTTGCGTTCAACCTGGCTCACGGTGCCGACCGACACACCGGCACGTATCGCGAGTTCATTGACGGACAACCCTTGCTCGATGCGCAGAGCCCGTAGGCGAGCGCCGACATCGGCACGACTTGGCTCGGCCACGTTCTTTTTCCTTGGCTGTATTGGCTTCATGCAAACCTCTATAGAAATGGTTCGATCCGCAACGAAGAGTCAAACCTCTTGATCATTATATTGAACACTGTCATAGTGCGCTGAATGTTGAACGCTCAACGGTTGGACGATGCGCAATGCGCTAGCTGAGCAGGATAGCGGCGAACCAGGAATAAAGATGGATGCATACCCGATCGAGGTCGATTTCCCCGATATTGCCGCATACGCGTCCGGCAATGCCGGCATCCCCTACGTCTACACGTTCGACTCAGGCACGGCCGGCCCGCACGTGATGATCAACGCGCTGACGCATGGCAATGAGGTGTGCGGAGCGATCATCGTCGACGAACTGCTGCGCGCGCAGCTGCGCCCCCGTCGCGGCAGGCTCACGCTATCGTTCGCGAACGTGGACGCCTATGCGCGCTTCGATCCAGCCACACCGGACAAGGCGCGCTTTGTCGATCAGGACTTCAACCGCGTGTGGACGGCCGCGAAGCTCGACGATCTCGCAGTGCGTTCGTCGGAGCTCGATCGAGCACGCGTCATGCGGCCAGCAATCGATACGATCGATTTGCTGCTCGACTTGCACTCGATGCACGAGAAAAGCGCGCCGCTTATCGTGGCTGGACCGCTGAAAAAGGGTATCGAGCTTGCGGTGCGCCTCGGCACACCGGGCACGGTGATTTGCGACGAAGGCCATCCCGAGGGACGCCGGATGCGCGATTACGAAGGCTTCGGCGATGAGGTCAGCCCTAAGAACGCGCTGCTCATCGAATGCGGTCAACATTGGGAGAGAAGTGCTGTTACCGTGGCTCGCGACTGCACCGCGCGCTTTCTGCTGCTGGCGGGCATCGTCGACGAAAGCGATCTGCCCGCCGGATGGCTCGCGACGCTGCCCGATGAGATGCGTGTCGTACGCGTGACGGAACCGGTCGTCGCGCGAAGCAACGATTTCCGCTTCGCTGCGCCGTACACCGGCCTCGAAGTGTTCGAGAACGCCGGTACGGTGATCGGTTGGTCCGACGGGCGGGCCATCGTCACACCCTATAACGACTGTGTGCTAGTCATGCCGTCGCTGCGCCAGTTGCGGCCGGGCGTGACCGTGGCGCGGTTTGGCCGAATCGAACAGGAGAAACGCCAAGTGAAAGTCGAGCAAGGCACGCCGAGAGACGAAAACGCCGAAGCGCAACGCATTGCGGCGGTACATAGTCGCCCTCGATCCTTCGTCGACCTCAAAGCGTTCGCGTCGGACGCGAGCCAGGGCGTCGCATCGACTGCTTCGCCGAACGATGACCGCTTCCTGTCCAGCCGCCGCTTTGTGGATCTGGTGCCGGGCCCTGTGACTGCCGGCGTGATTATGCTTGCCGCCGACACAGGTGCCGTATCCGTTCAACCGGCAGACGAAATCCTCGTCGTCTCCGAAGGATCAATAACGTTGAAGCAGGCACAGCGCACGTTCACGCTGAAGGCTGGCAGCAGCGCTGTGATCCCGCAGGGCGCGACCTTTTCGTGGTCGACGCAGGGGCCCGCATCGATCATCTTCATGCGTTATCGCGGCGGCCAGGGTGCCAATAGCAACATCGTGCCGATCGACGATGCTCCGCAGTTGGAGCCGTCGGGCACGCCGCCTGCGGAACTGCTGCTCACGCCCGCACCGCAATGCCGCAATCAGACCGACTATCGTTCGTCCGATGGACAACTGATCTGTGGCACGTGGGATTCGACGCCCTATCAGCGCACTGCGATGTCGTACCCTCACTACGAACTGATGCACCTGCTTGACGGCCGCGTCACATTGATGGACGAAACCGGTCGCGCCGGGACATTTTCGCGTGGCGACGTTTTTCTCGTTGAACAACACGCCCGGTGCAGTTGGGACAGCCGCGAGAACGTCGCGAAGGTGTACGCGATTTATCGCCCGACATAATGGGCTCTATGAAGCCGTACCCACCCGATAGCACGTCGGAATCGCATGCTTTTTAGGGCGCTGATAGATCAACTTATAGCCGCCCGACGACGAACGCGAGTGCGCCGAACTGTAGCTCACAACCTTGCCGTAATCGCCATCGCTGGTGCTGACCTGACTGATGACGAGCGGTGCAAGGACCGGGTCCGTGCGTGCGGAATCGGCATCGATCACACGGCGCACGTGCGAGAGATTCAGCACATACCAATCCGCTTTCATGGCCGCGGTGGGAATCACGAATGGACGATACGCCGGGCCTGCGAAGTGGCTGTCGATAATCATCCACGGGTCCTTGTCGGGGCTACCCAACTCCGACGCCGGAATCGTCTGATTCGGGTTGACGCTCCTCAGGTACGAGGCGATATCCGCGCCGAGACGTGAACCGCGTTGTCCGGCGGTTGTCGGGTCGTAGAGGCTGCCGTCCGGTCCGTTTCTCAGATCGCTGAAGCGCTTGCCCGTCCATGTAATCACGTGCGAGACAACGTACCCGTTCGCGACGTTCGATGGCGCAGAGCCGGCCGCGACCGGAGCGACTTGCGTGATGTACAGCAGATCGCCCGGCCGCAAATGATCAACGAGACTCGCGATGTTGCCTTGATTGATATCGAGCAGCACGCCCGCTTGTTGTTTGTCCACCAATGGGTCGTCGCCCGTCGAGCAGGCCTGCGTGCCGATGCCTGTCTCGAGGTTGCCATCGTCGTGGGTGACGCCCGCGAAGTCATACGCCCATGAGGTGAAGTCGGAGCAGTCCGCGCCTTGCCAGTTGATCTGATCGTGCGGGAGCGCGGTGAGGCTTTGTGCCCCATCGTTCTTGCGATTCGCGGTGCAGGTCATGCCCGAGCTGTCGCCGCCCGACGTGCTGCCCGTCGACGAATTGCGGAATTTCGCGGGGCTGACAGGAGGCAGCCAGCCAGGAATGTGATGGTGGCAATAATTGATGCCTTGATCGACCCAATAATTTTCGACGGCCATCACGAGCTCGCGCTGGAATGCGGCAACGTCGTCGTTGCATGATGCCGTGGTGATCGCGCCGTATACGGCGGCATGTGGCCCCCATGTGCCGCCGCCCGCATAGTTGCTCCAGTTGGCTGCAGTGACACCGTTGCCAAGCAACGCTTGAACGTCGTTCTTGCGGCTCGCGAACAGGGCGAACTGCTCGCCGAGAAGCGCGATGCGATCGTGGCACGCCGCGCTGCTGACGGTGATGGTGGCCGCGTTGCCCGGAATAACCGGATTGAGTTGCGAGATCGACGTGATACCCGAGCGGTTACGTGCGCCGCGGAGGTAGTCAGCGGCGCCCATCGTCAGTGCACAATCGCCAGCGGGGGGCGCGACGAGTGTACCGTCCGACGCGATGTCGCCAGCGCCGGCGTTGCACGCTGCAAGGGTGTCGCCGTTAGCCGCTTGCGCGACGATATTCGCCGTGCTGTCGGCGATCGAAATGCCCGCCGACGAGCGGCTTTGCGATTCCGCGCCGAGCGCGAGTGCCATGATGGCGCCGGGCGTGACGGCCGCGGAAGTACCTGTCGAAACGAACGCCGGCGCGGTCTGCTGCACGTCGATGTTTCCCGCGAAAGCGTTCACGCGCGACCTGGCATCTGCAATGTTGGTTGCGGTTAAACCGCCGGCAGCACGGGCGTCCGAGACGACTGCGTTTGAATACACCGACACCACCATTTGCGACGGGGCCGACAGATAAACGGCATCCAGTTCTCCCGAGAGGTTGGCGCTTGTGCCCGTCGACTCCTCTTCATAGCTTCCGCCCGTCACGCGGATGAACAGCGGATAGCGCAATGCGTGCCAGAACGAGAAAGAGCCGTCGCCTGCGGTCGTTGTAGTGGCGAGCGGTTCTTGCGCCATGCTGCCGTCGGCGTTCAGCGTGTAAGCAGAAACCGTCGCATTGGCGACGGCCCCTAGGTATACGCTGCCCGACATGGCAGGCGTCGACGATCCGCAGGCGGCGAGGCTCAGTGCAAGCGTGGCGCTGGCCACGAAAGTGATAATGGGTTTGGCTGATCGCACGATAAGAAAGAAAAGGGAGTGGAGGCGGTCAACTGTTGCCGACGCCCGGCCGCCTTGGCGTAACGTATTGAGAGCGTAAGAGAGGCACGTCGCGAGCAATTCAGCAAATAGCGAAACGAATCTACCGTTGTCTGCCGAATTGCCATGTGTGAGCCCCTATGGGGTCCGGTCGGTAATGGCTAGATGTACGGGGACGCTTCATGGTAGTTACTATACCGGCCGAGATTTGTATAGTAACGGCGAGCCTTTCGACGTCGATCGATCACTGACGACACGTCCGCGTCAGCACCAACGTTACCGCCCAAAATCCAAGCGCGGCCATGCTGATTGTGAAGCCGAGCACGCAAACACCGATCCAGCCGGCCCGTACATAAACATAGGTGGACGCTGCCGCACCAAGACCACTCCCAGCCGAATAGAACAGCATGTAGCAACCGACCAGCCGACCATGTGCTTCCGGGCGAATGCGAAAGATCATGCTCTGGTTGATAACGTGAACCGCTTGGCCGCCGATATCGAGCAGTACGATGCCCGCTATCAACGCGAGCATGCTGTCGCGCATGAACCCGATCGGAATCCACGACATAAGCAGGCACACCAGTGCGACGCCGGTTGTCCACTGTCCGAAACCTCGATCGGCCAAACGTCCCGCTCTGGCCGCGGCTAGTGCGCCAACCGCACCGACTAGCCCAAACGCGCCGATTTGAGTGTGGGTCATCAAGAACGGGGGTGCGCTGAGCGGCAACACGAGCGCACTCCAGAAGATGCTGAACGCCGCAAACATCAGCAGCCCGATGAGACCGCGTATCTGAAGCAGACGTTCCGACGCAAGCAAGGCGAACATCGACCTAAGCAACTCGAAGTAGGTCAGTTTCACATTTATCGCTCGTGGCGCGGGCAGCGCGTTTGACAGCGCGAACAGCATGACGATGGCCTGCGCGGCCGAAATCAAATATACCGAGCGCCAACCGAGCAGATCGGACACGACACCAGCGAAAGCGCGCGCCAGCAGCAGTCCGATTACTACGCCGCTTTGCACTGCGCCGACAACCCAGCCGCGCTCCGATTCCTGCGCGAGCGCCGCGGCGTACGCGATCAGCCCTTGCGTCATGGCGGTGCCGAGCATGCCGATTGCTGCCATGTCGATCAGCAGCATCAGCGGCGTGCGCACGAATCCGATCATCATCAACGCGGCGCACAGCAGTCCTAGTTGTACCGAAATCAACCGCTTCCGATTAACGAGATCGCCGAGGGGTACGACGAGCAGCAAGGCCAATGCGCATCCTAGCTGCGTGGCAGAGATCACGCCTCCGACCGCCGCCGGGCCGATGTGGAAATCAGCCGCAATCGCGTCGAGTAACGGTTGCGCGTAGTAGACGTTTGCGACGCTCAGCCCACCACAGGCAGCCAGAAGCAACACCAGCACGGGCGAAACGCAGTGCCGCCCCTCAGCTGCGCACGATTCGATAGCGTGCACCGCAACGGACTGCGTGCTGTCGCAAGTCATATGTCACCTCTATGCAGTTGCAAATTAAAACTATGGAAGTATAGTCAGCGTGTTTTAAAATGCAACTAGTCGGTCGCATTGACAGCGCAGGGCGCGCGGTTTTGGCAGGTTTCGTATCGGTTCGTCGGTTTAACAGGGGGTGTCGGATGGCTCGACGAAAGAGTCTTGCAGCTTCATCGTGTCCCGTTGCACGCGCAGTGGATATCGTCGGTGACCGGTGGGCGTTGCTGATCGTGCGTGACGCGTTCGACGGCGTGCGCCGCTTCGGCGAGTTCCAGGAAAATCTCGGCATTGCGCGCAACATACTCACCGACCGCTTGAGGCTTCTGGTTGCAGCGGACGTCTTTGAAGTCGTCCCCGCCTCGGACGGCTCCGCTTATCAGGAATATGTGCTGACGCGGAAGGGCGAAGCGCTGTTCTCGGTCATCGTCATGTTGCGGCAATGGGGCGAGGCGCACTTGTTCGCACGCGGTGAAAAGCATTCGCAGCTCATCGATCGTGCAAGCGGCAAACCCGTACCGAAGCTAGGCGTGCGCCGCGCGAACGGTGCCGTATTGACGCCAGCAGGAACGTTCGTCAAGAAGGTCCCTGCACCGAGCCCGGATAGTAAGTAGCGCGAGCAAGCAAATGGCCCGTGAAGAACATCGATGAATGCGCTATAAACTGAGCAAAGTTCCGCTTAATGACTCATTTATAGCGCATGACGCTATCCACTTCATACAAACGTCTGGACCGGAACGCTGGATCTCGACGACAGCACGGGCGAAGCGCCGGGGCCCAGCTTGGCTGAATTTACGTACGCGCGGTCTTACCTCATCAGCCGCACATACGTCAACCGAAAGCATCGTGCAAGACGATCGTATCCTCGCGCTCTGGTCCCGTTGCAATCAACGACACCGGCACGCCTGTTATCGTTTCGATTCGCTTGATGAAATCGCGTGCTTGTTGCGGCAAATCGCCGAACCGCCTTGTTCCTTTCACCGATCCGAGCCAGCCTTTTAGCCGCTCATATCGCGGCAATGCGCGTGATTGTGCCGCGATACTCGCGGGCAAATAGTCCATCGGCTGGCTGTCGATTTCATATCCGACGCACACGTCGATGTAATCGAAGCCGTCGAGCACATCCAACTTCGTCAGCGCCAACGAGTCGATCCCCGACACTTTGACACTTTGCCGCAACTGTGCGGCGTCGAGCCAACCACATCGCCTTGGCCGTCCCGTGTTGACGCCGACTTCGCGTCCTTTCTCTCGCAGCGTCGCGCCAATATGGCCCGCTTGCTCCGTTGGAAAGGGGCCGCCCCCGACGCGGGTTGTGTAGGCCTTGGTTACACCCAGCACATGCCCGAGTCGCGATGCCCCAAGCCCTGTGCCGGCGGCGGCTGCCGATGCTACGGTGCCTGACGAGGTCACATAGGGATAGCTGCCCCAGTCCACGTCGAGCATCACCGCTTGCGAGCCTTCGAACAAAATCTTCTTACCGGAAGCACAAGCGTCATCGAGAATGGACCAAACAGGGCGGACGAATCGGAGCAAGCGGGGTGCGATATCCAATAGCGCCGGCAGCATCGAATCGGAGTTGAATCCCTCGAGCCCGAGCCCCATTAGCCAGGCGTTGTGATAGTCGACGAGCGCATCGAGTTTTTCCGCGAGCGAGTTCGGCTCGGCCAGATCGCAGACGCGCAGCCCTCTCCGGCCAACCTTGTCTTCATAGGCGGGGCCGATACCGCGCAGTGTCGTACCGATCGGCTCGCGTCGATGCTTTTCCTGCGCGAGGTCTATCGCTTGATGAATGGGCAAAACGAGCGTCGCGTTCTCGGCGATCATCAAGTTGTCCGGCGTCACGTTTAACCCGGCTTCCGCCATACGGGCGATTTCGGCGAGCAGCGCGTGCGGATCGAGCGCGACGCCATTGCCGATCACGCCGAGCTTGCCCCGCACGATCCCGCTCGGCAGTAACGCGAGCTTGTAAGTCCTGCCATCGACCACGATCGTATGGCCGGCATTGTGACCGCCGTTGTATCGCGCGACGATGTCGGCTGCTCCGGCCAGCCAATCCACCAAGCGCCCTTTTCCTTCATCGCCCCATTGAGCACCTACCACAACGACATTCGACATACTCCGAGCTCCGTGTGAGAATTCCGAACAGCAGCAAATGCATGGCGTGCTTTCATCGGTAATGTAGCGGCGCGATGACTCGGCAATCAAACGATTAATCCTGATAGTTCATGTGACGAAAACTCACCCGAAAACCACATGATCAGAAAACTCCCCCCTTTGAATTCGCTACGAGCCTTCGAGTCAGCCGCGCGTCTTGGCAGCTTTTCGATGGCCGCTGATGAGCTCTGCGTGACGCATGGTGCAATCAGCCGGCACGTTCAACAGTTAGAGGCGTGGTTGGGGCACGTGCTCTTCGTGCGTTACAACAGACGCGTCGAACTCACGGAAGCAGGGAGTCGTTATCTCGCCGAAGTCGGGGCGGCGTTCGATCGAATAGCACTGGCTACCGCGCAGCAAATGCAACACGCAGGGCAAAAGGTGTTGCGTATCAACGCGCCTGCGACCTTTTCTCTGCGTTGGCTCGTGCCAAGGCTCTCTTCGTTTCAGCTCGTCAATCCCGGCGTGGAAGTGCGGCTTTCCACATCGAACGAGCCGATTCAAAAACTGCGGGACGAGGTTGACCTGATCATTCGAGGTGGTCCGCAAAGCGTCGATGGATATGTTGCGGAAGAATTCCTTTCCGAGGTACGTCTTCCGGTTTGTGCGCCGAAGTTGCTCGTAAAGAAGCGCTTGAGAAAGCCCGCCGATTTAGCGAAGTTCACGCTGCTGCATGCGGCGACCTATCCGAGCATGTGGCCCGACTGGCTGGCGGCGACGGGCCATCCCGGTCTGACGCCGCGGCAATCGTTGACGTTCGAACACTTCTATTTGACGCTGCAGGGTGCGCTCGATGGGCTTGGCATTGCGATGGGGCCAATAGCGCTTGTCGCGGACGATATTGCTGAGGGCCGGCTCGTGGTTCCGTTCAAGGAACCCGCGCTGCCGGCTTGGCGGTATTTCACTTATATAGCGGCTTCGAGAGCGCAAGACGCCGCGGTGCTGGCGTTCAAGGATTGGTTGACGGTGGCCGGTGGTGCCTAGCGTCCGGCCCAAAAAGCTCGCTTCATACAAAGCGCCCGCCGCCATCGACATGCAGAACTTCGGCATTCGTATATCCATTGCTTAGCAAAAACGCAATCGCATCGCCGACTTCCTCCGGATAGCCGATGCGGCCACCGGGTAAGGCGGAGCTTGCTTGAGCGAAGATCTCGGCACGATCTTCCGAGCCAAATACGTCGAACAGCGGGGTGTCCACGAACCCAGGCGAAACCACGTTGACCCGAATGGGTTTGAGTTCAAGCGCCAGTGACCGGGCGAGCGCTTCGATGCCGCGCACCGCAGCCGCGATAACCGAAGTTCCTTGCCCCGTTGGACGATCAGCGAGCTGTCCACTCGTCAGCACGATCGAGGCCGTAGATTGCATCAGTGGCAACGCGGCCTTGATTGCGTAGACGGGCCCGGCGATGCGTTCGTGCAAAGCGGCCAGAAGCCGATCAGGATCGCTGTCGGCCAGCTTGCCGGTAATGAAGGTGCCGGCGCAGATGACAAGATGATCGACACGCGTCATCGTTTGGAACAACGCTTCGACAGCGCGTCGGTCGCCGATGTCGGCAACCGATGTCCGAGCGCCGCCAATCGTCCGCGCCGCGGCTTCCAGCTTCGAGGCGGTTCGCCCAATCAGAGTCACTTCGGCGCCACGCGCTTTGGCTGCTGCAGCTGCCGCGAGGCCGATTCCCGAACTGCCGCCAAACACAACGACGTGGGCATCCAGGAGGGACGATTGCATCGTGGATTTCATTGTTTTCTCGTCAACGGAAGTGAAGGTGAACGAACGATACGTCATTCCGTAGCGTTGCAGAATGAGCGACAATCGCATATAGCCCATTCCACAGAGGAATCTCTTGGATTCACTTATATCTATGCGCTTGTATGCGCGTGCGCTTGAGCTAGGCAGTCTTTCAGCGGTCGCCAGGGAAGAAAACATCGGCCAGCCGACTATGAGCAAGATGATTTCCGCGATCGAGAAAGACCTCGGCGTTCGGCTGCTCCATCGAACAACGACAAGCTTGACACCGACCGAGGAAGGTCGACGGTATTACGAGCGGTGCAAGCAGATACTTGAAGAGTATGCCGAAGCTGTCGCGGATGTGTGGGGGCAGACGCAACGACCGGTAGGCAAGCTGACAGTTAGCGCGCCTATCGGGCTTGGCGAATTACGCCTCAATGCCCTCGTTCTCCAGTTTCTGGAAAAGTATCCCGAGATCGAAATTGAACTGAACTTGACCGATCGCATCATCGATCTCGTCGACGACGGAATCGACGTCGCAATCCGTATCGGCGACGAACTTCCGCCGAACGCGATCGCGCGTGGCATCGCATGGTCTTCACGATTGCTGGTCGCGACACCCGAATACGTCAAACGCGCGCCTCGCGTCCGCAGGCCAGAGGATCTGCTCAAGCATCGGTACATCGGTTATGCACGCGCCCCCATCGGCACTCGGCTTGAATTCTCCAAGGGCACAGAGAAGATCGTCATTTCGGCTGAGGGCCGATACAACGTCAACAGCTCGCTGGCCCTACGCGAATGTTTTCTGAAGGGTGCCGGCGTAGGCAGCGCTCCTGCGTGGCTTGTTCAGGACCTGATCGACGCAGGTTCGCTCGTTCCGCTGTTACCGAAGTGGGACTTGCCCCGCCATACGATTCACCTGATATCGCCATCGCGCAGATATCAGCCGCTGCGGGCTCGCGTTTTCCTGGAGTTCATGGCCGAACATATTCCGGCGCTACCGGGCCTTCATGCGGCTACGGTTCGCTGACGGCAATCGCCCGTCTTTCGTTCAGGCCAACGTTGCATATCCCAGCGCAAGCGCATCGCGCTCCATCGTTTGAATCGCCGCGTAGTCGTCAATCGTAAGCCGCGCGAAGCCCTGCATCCGCAGCCGTTGCGCCCGCTGACGATCGGCCAACAGCGCCGCATCCAGCGCCTGCTGCATTCGTAACAACCTCTGAGCGCCAAGCGCCCGCGAAGCGATCAACGGCAAGCCCGGCACGCTCGCCGTCGCCCCAATTACCCGTACACTCGTCGCGAGTCCCGGCAACTCATCCCGCACGAAGGCAAACGTCACGCAATCGATTGCAGCAACGTCAGCGTCTCCCGCAGCAACCATCCGCAACGAATGCAAATGCGATCCGCTCTTGACGGTCGATGCAAAGAACCGCCCATTGCACGCGAGCGGCGCGACTGCATGGCGCAAGGCATTCATACCGCTATTGGAGTCATCGTCGTTATAAGCTGCACGCATCCCGCGGCAATCGGCCAGCGTAGCGACATCGCGCGCGCCGCCGCTATTCGAGCTCACAACAATGACACTCCGATAGCGCGGGCCATGGCACCCATCGGCGTCGAACATCGGCGTCGCGACCACATTCACGTCGCGCCCGAGTCCATGCGTGAGCGGGTAGCCGCACGTTTGCGACAGCAGCAGATCATCACGTCGCCATAACGCGCCCAACGCGCCGAATGGTTCATCAAGCAGTGTCACATCGGCTGATGTATCACCATCGAAGGCAATCCTCACGACATCGTGCAAGAACGCGCGCCAGAGCGATCCAAGCGCAGGCGTGACGTTGTACATCGGCAATGCGGCGACCCAGTGTGTTCGCATGTGAGGACCGTATCGAGTCGTGCATCGAGCGGATGCCGAACCGGCTCGGCGCATCGGAACGCAAATTCAGTATGCCAGCGGCCATACCCATCGACGACAAAATGGCCGCTGCGTTCGCGATAACCCGTTCGCCGCTCGAGATATACGCGACGCAGTGCAAACCACGGCACGCCTGGCAAATCATGATGAACAAGATGATAGTTGTTATTAAGGAATAGCAGGCGCCAGAACCATCCCGCTTCGTTAATCACACTACGCTCGGCTATCGACGCCGCAGGCCGATGCTCTCGAAACGAACGCACCGCGCTGAGCGAAAGCGCCGGATAAGCGACGCCCATCAGGAAGTGCAACGGACCCATGCCGCATTGGCGCTCCAGCCAAATGAGCAACAGCACAAGCAATTGCACATGCACGATCCATATCGGTACTTCGCGCAGGTCGCCGGCTAAAACCTTACGGCACGCTTGCGCAAACACGCCCGCAATTGAAAACGCGGGTCCGATCGCAACGCGGCCAACAAACGTATTGCGAAGCTTCAGCAATGCGCGCATCAGCGCGGAAGTCGCATGCCATTGGCTCGACGAAACGAAATAGCTTTCCGGATCGTCAACCGATGTCAGTCGCTGGTCGTCGTGGTGACGCAAATGCTCGGCACGATATAGCGCGTATGGAAACCAAGCCGCCAACGGCGCGATGCCGAGCAACGCATTGACGCGCGGCCAGCGAGTAGGGTGGCCGTGCAGCAACTCGTGCTGCAGCGAGGTGTACCACGTGCTCACTAGCGATAGCAGTGCAGTGGTCAGCGGCAATCCAAGCTGTCTGACATGCAGCGCAAGTCCGAACCAACTGCCGTAGACTGCGACGACCAACAGCCACGTTGGCCACTCGCTACGCCAGCGCCACGATGTTGCGCGCAGCGCGAGTTCCCGGCGCTGTGCACTGTCCAGATAGTGAGCCATCGGCACTTCACCCCGCCACCATGATGCGAATGTCGATATTACTGAGCTGAGCCGCGGCCGCAAAACAACCGAACAGCATTTGTAAAGCAGTACTTCGGTCATTTGCATTTCGTCAATGCGCGAATGACGCTTTCTAACAAAGCTTTCAGAGGAAACGATGACGAACCCGAACATATCGAACACTTTTCTGTTTGCCGGCCGCCCGGTCAACCGTTTCGGCTACGGCGCCATGCAGCTTGCCGGGCCAGGCGTGTTCGGTCCGCCGAAAGATCGCGATGCCGCTATCGCTGTCCTGCGCGAAGCACTGGCACTCGGTGTCAATCACATCGATACCAGCGACTTCTACGGACCGCATATCACCAATCAAATCATTCGAGAAGCGCTGCATCCTTATCCCGACGATCTGACGATCGTCACCAAGGTCGGTGCGGTGCGAGGCGAGGACGCCTCATGGATCGCAGCAAGTGAGCCGAAAGATGTCGAGCGGGGCGTCCATGACAATCTGCGCAATCTTGGCGTCGATGTACTCGACGTGGTCAATATGCGGATCATGAACGATGTGCATGCGCCCGCTGAGGGAACAATCGAGAAACAGGTGGTGGCACTCGCCGAGCTTCAGCGCAAAGGTCTCGTCCGTCACATCGGTCTGAGCAACGCAACGTCAGCACAAGTGGAAGAAGCGCAGCGCATCGTCGAGATCGCCTGCGTTCAGAACCAGTACAACCTGGTGCAGCGAAAGGACGACGCGCTCGTCGATGCACTCGCAGCCAAGGGCATTGCTTATGTGCCGTTCTTCCCATTGGGCGGATTCTCGCCAATCCAATCTTCTGCGCTATCGGGCATCGCCGAGACGATTGGTGCAACGCCAATGCAAGTGGCGCTCGCTTGGCTGCTTCATCGCGCGCCGAACATTTTGCTGATTCCGGGCACATCATCGCTGCAACATCTGCGTGAAAACATGCAGGCTGCGCAGATCGAGCTGTCGGACGAAGTACGCGCCGAACTCGACGCAATTGGTCAAGGTCAAGGTTAACGTTAAGTCAGCGAAAATCCGTGAGTGCCACGCACTCATGCCGAAGCGAACGCATACCGGTGCTTGCCCGTTCGCTTCACGTGATACATGGCTTCGTCGGCCGCCGCCAGAAGACGCCGATAGTCGTCGACGGCATCGGGAAAACCGGCGATGCCGATGCTCGCGCCGACCCCCGAGATCGCCCGCTCTTGCGCCACCTCGTCGACACAAGTCACGAGACGTTGCGCGATCGCAGCCAGTTGAGTCTTGGATGAGAACTCGTGGACCAGCAACGCGAACTCGTCACCGCCAATTCGTGCCACGACGTCGGTGGTACGGACGGCGCGACGAAAGCGCTCAGCGACTGCGGTCAAAAACTCGTCGCCGGCCCGATGACCGCGCGTGTCGTTGATGCTTTTAAAGCCGTCCAAATCGACGTACAAAACGGCGATTCGGGGAGCCGGCGCGTCATGCGGTGCGACCGCCGCCGCTTCCTCGAGCGCCTGTAGCAGCTTGCGACGATTCGGCAGCCCGGTCATCTCGTCGTGCATCGCTTCGCGCCGAAACGCGTGCGATTCGTCCCATAGTTGCCGAATGTGCCGTGTGTACATGAACAGTGCCGTGACGAGCGCCCCAAGCACGGATACGGTAATCACGATGAGCGTGTCGGCCACGCGCGAGATGCGCATTCTCAAATCCGACGCTGTCTGCTCGCGACGCTCCTGCCATTGCGCCGAGACGCGCTCGAGCAATGCATCGATTTCGCTCGGCGACGCGTCGCGCAAACGTGTTGGCCTTGGAATATAGGCCGGCTCGAAGGGGCTCGATGCGACCAGCGTCGAGAGCGCCGTTAACCGCGCAACGAGGTCGGCGCGCGCCGCATCCGGCTCATCGGCGGACACCCCCGCATCATCGCTCGGTTTCTTGGTCTGGACGACGGACACGGCGGCAACGCGGCTACGCCCGATCGCTTCGAGCACGAGCGCGATATATTCCTGCCGCAATTGATCGGAGAATATCGCCCGCATTTGCAGCGCCAGAAACAGCATGGCTGCCAACAGAAAAATCAACGACGCAATAGCGACCGTCGCCGGACCCGAACGCACTGAGGGCGCTGAGCGCATCCACGGCAAACGCGCGTGCACTCGCGCGGCGTGGGTCTGCCGATGCGCGCTATGGGCGGGCGAAGATGTGCGGCCCATCTGACGCGCCATGCCGGCGGTAGCTCACGCGATGAAAGAACGAGCCGAGCCGGGCGAACGGGGTATGGTTCGTCTTCGTTCGCGGGGTGGTATCGGCGCGAGCCTTCCCATTGGTTGTCACGCGCGGCGATTGCTGTACGGGTCGCTGCACGATGACGGGCGCGACGACAGGCGAAGCAGTGGCGACCGGTGGGCCGGATTGCAGCGCTTCGCGTGCACTGACGATGGCCTCGGCATAGGCACGTTGGTCGCGATCGAACCAGATGCCGTAGGCGATGGTGCCCGATACGCCCACGGCCAGCGCCGTAGCCGATGCTACCCAGAGGGCTAGGCCGCCGTATGTTGGCCGTGACGCCGAGGGCGCAAGATTTGCATCGGTTGTAATTTCGCCTGAATCGTTTCGCTCGACATTAAGCATGGATTGCTCGATCTCTCGTTTAACAGATTCGCGCGGAACCCGGCCACGTCGGGGCGCGGCATCGGTTCGCCGCTACGACGCACAGGGCGCTTGATCGTTGTCGTTCGCCGACCGGCGCTTGACCGCTGCGGTAATGAGCATGTTTCGTGCCCAAAAGTAAAAGACCTGCCAAGTGCCATTCGGCACGTGACAGGTCTCGGCTACTGCAGCTCGGTTTATCTTTGGCTATTGCCCCGTATACCCGACCGGCGCGATAACGTTCGCCTTCGTCACGCTCGCGTTTGACGATACGACGTAGATTGGCGTTTCGGTAAGCTTTACGTTCACCACGCCGTTCGAATAAGCCAGCGTGCTCGCATTGCCCATCATGTCGAGCACGGTCACTTTGCCGCTCGTGCCGCTGGCGTCTACCGTCAGCGCGTAATTCGTGCTGTAAGTCGAGCTATAGGCGCCACTCGAGGTCGGCCACTGGCCGTTGTTATGCGTCCACAGCGCGGTGATAACGGTGTTGCCGCCAAGTTGTTGGAAGGCGTAGCCGTACACCATCGAGGGCAGTCCGCGCATGCGTCCCAGAGTTTGGGTTCCGTCGATGATGCGTGTCATCGCAGCGAATGCCATTGCCTCGGGCTTCGGACTCAGGTTCGTTGCGCCGTATTGCCCCTGAGCATGCGCGTTGTCGAAGAACGAGCCATAGCCCACTTCGTCGGGATAGTCAGGGCCGTAGAAGAAGTACGTTACCTGTGCGCCCTCGCCAAGAATGATCAGATGCGCGCGTGCCGCCACGGCTGCTTGCGCGTACAGCTGGTTGGCCGACGGATAGTTGGGCCCGTAAGCAGCGCCTGGATCGTAACTGATGCCGAGTTCGGTCGACCACAGCCGCATGTTTGGTTTGATCGACTGCATCTGCGAGCGCAGCGATTGCATTTGCTTATCGAGCGCATTGGCCACGTTCGCCGGGTCGGGATCGGTGTCGTAGAGCTCGGGCGGATGCGCAGGGTACGTTCCGGCGTTGTAGTAGCCGTGCGTCGCCACACCATCGATGTACTTGCCCAATCCCAATGCCGCGTAGGTCTGCAGATAACCTGCAGTGCACTGCGTCTGGCAGTTGGCCACCAGCGGGTTCGTGGTGCCCATGACGACTGCGTTCGGATCGGTCGCATGCAAGCCGGCGTAGACCGCAGCGTACATCGCTACGAAATTCGACGCTGAATCGGCCCATTGCGGCTCCCACGTTACCTGGTAGTAGTTGTTTTGTTGGCTCGGGAAGTAGGCCTGGCGGATCGATGCCGTATCGGTGCCCACGCGCGACATGTAGTTGCGATAGTAGGTGAGGTCCTTCGGTGCGTGCGTGTCGTCCTGGAATCCGCCCGTTGGGCTGGCCCAGGCGGGAATGCCGTCGAGGCGTACGAGACGCATCGTCTTTCCGCTGGTGTAGGAGGCGTCGAGCGCGGACGGCGAAGGCGTCCAGGTATTCGGCCCGTTGGGCTCCATCGCGGAAAGCTCGCGATCGTCGATCGTCTGCGATGCGCCGATAGCCGAGAGCGCGGCCGCATTGCCATTGAACCCCTGCATCCCGAAGCGGTGTTGATCCAGGTGTGCGAACGTGACGGTCGGCACGATGGCGGATACGTTCGGCAAGATACCGAACGTCGCGATGCCGGTGGGCCGTGTACCCGCTTGCGGCAGCGTACCGCCCGCCTTGGTCAGCGTTGCCGTCACCGCGAAATAGCCGCCGAGCGACGACTGGCACGATAGCGTGTTCGTCTGCGCACCGCTCGCTACTGCAAACGTGCCGCTACCCTTGATGGCACCGATATGGTCTTGTATGGACCACACGACGGTATCGGCTGCCGGCGCGGACGTGACGAACTGCAGCTTGAAACTGCTGCCGAGTGCGAACACACGGGTTCCGTTTGCGCTTGGCGTATCCGCGGAAATCAAGCCATTGGGGCTGCCGCCTGCGGCTGCAGTGGCTGCCGAGCAAGTGATCTTGCCGCTGGACGTCGATGTCGATGTCGACCCCGATGTGCTGTTGGCCGTGGTGCCGGATGTCGGACTCGTAGTCGTGGTCGACGTTGTGCTCGGGGCCGTGGCGGTAGCCGCGGACGAAGCAATCCAGCAGCTCTTGCCGATCCCATAGGCAGGGTCGCCGCCGAATGCCGCGTTCGTGCAGGCCGTGCCGCCCGTGAAGCTCTTCGTGATGTTGTTGGCTGTTGTGCTGCCGCCGTAGAGAACCGTCGTTGTTCCCGTGAACGCGCAAAAGCTGTTTTCAGCAGCGCATTTGGTCCACGAGGACGATGACGTCGCCGATGTGCTCGTCGTCGTGCTACTCGATGTTCCGCCGCCGTACCAACAGCTCTTCTGATATCCGTACGCCGGGTCCGTTTGGGAGACGACGCCGTTGGTGCAGCTCACGCTGTTGGTGAACGGCCCACTTAGCGTGTACTTGAGAGGACTCGCGGTACCGAAGACAACGTTTGCGCTGCCGGGGAACGAACAGACCTCGCCCTCCGATGCGCAGCGCGTGTAAGTGACCCCGTTTATATAAAGGGTGCTTTGCGCATAGGTGGAAGGACTCAATAGCGCGATGCAAAGCGATATCGATGCAAATAGAGCGCCAGTAAAAAGTTTTCTGATGCGGGGGCGGCATCGGGAATTGGCGGAAAAAGAAAGATAAGAGAGCTTGAAAACGGACACGGTGTGACACCTGTATTACGTAGAGTCTAAGGAAACGGGCCCGGCGTATGCTACAACACGTCAAATTGAAATAGTCAGAAAAAATTCCCATCATTTGAAATGACGATAATGCCTGAGCGATAAATACAGGGAAGAAACTACTGATAGATTCGCGAACCGGTGACGCCAAAATGCACGCGCATCGTGAGGTTGCACAAATTTCCGGATAATCCAGATAGTTCAAATAATTTTAAAAACTTATATCCTGTCTTTGCTCGCCATTTAGGGTGGCTATTTGGCGGATGTTTCCTTATATCGGATAACCAGAATTATCGTGATCGGTATCTCCAATTAATAAGAAGAATTGCGCGAAGTGCGAGCGCCGCGACAGGCAATTGAAAGTGCTCGTTCATCTTGGGGTCGCATTGCTTGCCCATCATCAGTCCTTTCGCATGGTTTATTTCCATACCCAACGACGAGATCAAACATGGATCGACGTAATGCAATTCGGCGCGCAAGCGTGGCGCTTGTCATCGGCTTGACGATGGGAGCCGGGGCGGCGAGCCGCGCGGACGCCGAGCACGGGCACGACGTGAAGCGCGTGCTGCTCGTCAGCATCGACGGTCTGCACGAGCAGGATCTCGCGCGCTGCACGGCTGCCAACACCTGTCCGAACCTCGCGGTGCTCGCGCAATCGGGCGTGACCTATACGGACGCGCACACGCCTGGCGTTTCCGATTCGTTCCCGGGTCTCGCTGCGCTTGTGACGGGCGGCTCGCCGAAGTCCGCTGGCCTCTTTTACGACGTGTCATACGATCGAACGCTCTTTGCGCCATCTGACACGACGTGTTCGGGCAAGCAGGGGTGGAACGTCGTGTTCGACGAGACCACAGGCATCGACGCCCAGAACGGTGGTGCGTTGATTCATCTCGATGGCGGCGGCGCGTTCAACCCACAGGCCATTCCGCACGCGCTGATCAACGGTGTCTGCACGCCGGTTTATCCACACAACTACATCTTGACCAACACCGTCTTCGAAGTCGTGAAAGAGCATCTACGCGGCGCCCATACGGCCTGGGCCGACAAACATGCGTGGGGCTACGATTGGCTCAACGGGCCGTCGGGCCATGGCGTGGATGACTTGGCTCGCACCGAAATCAATTCGATTGATCCGGCGACGCAGACCGACTACACCGATACCTATTCACACACCGAAAAGTTCGACGAGTACCACGTGCAGGCGATCATCAACGAGATCGACGGCAAGGATTCGACGGGTACGAAACGCGCGCCGGTCCCGGCGTTGTTCGGCACCAACTTCCAAACGTTGAGCGTGGCGCAAAAGGCCCCGGTGGCGAAGGGCGGCGGTTATCTCGATGCGAGCTTCACGCCTGGCCCTGCTGTTGCGGACGCGATTACGTATGCTGACGACTCGATCGGCCGCATGGTAGCCGCGTTGAAACAGCACAACCTGTATTCGTCGACGCTGATCATCGTGACAGCCAAGCATGGTCAGTCGCCGAGCGATCACACCAAGCTCGTCAAGAATGGCGATACGCTGGCGCAGCTTCTCGAAGCGAACGGGTACATCGATCCGAACGGCAACTTCGGCCAGAACGCGACGAAAACCGGCAATCTTAACGACGGCACTGGGCTCGTGGGTACCGGCATGGTGCAGACCGATGACGTCGGGTTGATCTGGCTGCGCGATCAACGTCAGCGCGACGCAGTCGTGACGACACTGATGGCCAACCTTGGATGCAACGCACCGGGCATCTGCGCCGATGGCGCGGGCGCGTACATCCTTTATGGTTCGAAGCTAAGCGAGCGTTTCGGCGGTCCTGCGCACGGGCGCACGCCTGATATCGTCGTGCAGCCGAACCCCGGTGTGATCTATTCGTCGAGCAAGAAGAAAGACGAGGAACATGGTGGCAATGCGCCGGATGACAGTCATCTCGGCCTCCTCGTTTCGTTCCCGGGCATGCATCACGGCCGCACGATTGCCAAACCCGTTCTGACGACGCAAGTCGCGCCGACGATTCTGCGCGCGCTCGATCTGAAACCGGAGTGGCTGCATTCGGTGGCGGCGGAGGGCACGCATGCGCTGCCGGGGCTGGGGATCGAGGACTAGAGCGAGACATCGGCGCATAAAGGAAGGAGCCGTCTCGCGCCCGCCGGATCGCCCCGGTGCTATTGGCCGGGGACCTTTGGTAGCGGGTGTCAGGGGTCGCTCTGCGTCGGATTTAGAAACGGCGGCATGGGCAGTAGGATGCCGTCCTGTTGCCACCATTCGAGCTGCTGCCATAGGAGCTTGAACTGCTCACGATCCTTCGGGTCTGGAAAGTCGAGCACTATCTCGGCCCGCGTCTCCAGAGTCAACACCTCGATGAAATCGGCGATATCCTGGAATACTGCTTCCGGGGTACCGTCGTTGCTTTGTCCGAGCCTGATCAAGACTTGACAGTCTTGCGCCAAGGCATCGAACAATTGTTGATGATCGAATTGTTTGTGATGTTGGCGATCGATCAACGGGTCCCCGTCGATCGCAATCTCGATCCCGCCTTGGCGTCGCTCACTAATGCCGTCGAGCGTATCGAGGCATGCCAAGATTTTGGTGGCGACGTGCCTTGGCAGGCGGGACGTCCAACCGAGCCCGGTCTGGCTTGCGTCGGGTGGCGCAGACGCTGGCCTTTTCCAAAGCCTTCCCAAGGCAGCCGCACCGCGATCACGCAACCGCTCGAGCAGGGTAGGCGCTCGATGCCGGCCGGGGCCGCCAACGCTTTCACCCTCAACCCTCTCGGTCCGTTGATCTCGCTCGAGAGGCAGAGGTCCCGATCCCTTTGGTGGCCGTCCGTTCACGATGTGATCCACGAGACACGAAATGTCGGAGACGCCATGTTTGCACGGCTACATCTATCGCTACGCACGCGTGCGAAGGAAAGGCCGAATGAGCGCATAAGCGTTGCGCCAATTGGCCGTCGCTGGGCGCGGCGGCGCTCTTGGCATTTTAAGGTCCGCTATGATGTGAGCTATTTCCCTTCCATTGCCCTTCCAGAGTGGCCGGCGGAGGATAGCTTCGTGCATATCGGAGAGCGTTTCAACAGCATCAGCCATCTCGTCGGCACGGTACTGGCGGTGGCCGGGTTCGCAGCGCTCGTGACGATGGGCACGCTCCACGGTGACGCCTACAAGATGGTGAGCCTCAGCGCGTATGGTGCGATGTTGATCGTGCTCTACGCCATTTCGACGCTTTACCATAGCGTGCGCGGCCCACGTCTCAAGGCCGTCCTGCAGAAATGCGACCACGCCGCGATCTATTTGCTGATCGCCGGCAGCTATACGCCGTTCACGCTCGTTACATTGCGCGGCCCGTGGGGTTGGTCGCTATTCGGCGTGAGCTGGGGGCTCGCGGCGCTCGGCATCGTCCAGGAGCTGACGCTTGGGCGCCGCACGCGCAGCGTATCGATGGTCTTGTACCTGCTGATGGGGTGGCTCGCGCTCGTTGCGATCGGTCCGCTAACGCGCGCGTTGCCCGCGGGCGGCACGGCTTGGCTGGTCGCTGGTGGTGTCATCTATAGCGCCGGTATCTACTTCTTCATCAACGACGAACGCATTCGACACGGGCACGGCATTTGGCACTTGTTCGTGCTGGCGGGCAGCTTGTGTCATTTTGTCAGCGTCGCGCGTTACGTAGCGTGAGGGGGCCACAAGGGCGATCCTTTCGCACCTGATGTGCGTACTTCGGATAGATCATGAGCCTCGGGACGGGCATTCGATACATTGGATGACAAACTCCCGTGACGGTTTATTTTTGCCATGCTTCCTTCCACCGCCCGCATAGGTACAGTTTCCAATTCCGCCCATGAGCAACCCGCCGCGGACCCGCGCAGTGTTTCGTCGCTTGCGCCAACGGCGCAGCGTCTCGGCCAATTTGCAGCGCTTCCCTCCCGGGGCCAGTCGGCTGAAGAGCCGAAGGTCAGTGTGCTCGGCTTTGCAAGCGACCTTACGCTCGACAACGGGCGCAAGGAGTTAACTGACCCTGTGATTGATCGCATGTTCGGCCGTATCGGTTATTCGTTCGACGGCGGACGGACTATCTTTGCATTTAGCTATTGCGTTCCCCAGAACGGCGGCCTGAGTAAGGCCGCCTACCGGCTAATGCAAGGCAGAACGCTCCCCGGGGTAGTGACCGACGATACGGATACTTTCAGATCGGTAAGCTTGCAGCCGAACCTCGCGGGGAGCGATGCGCAGGAGCCAGAGCCACAGCCACAGATCGTTTATTCGCAGGACATTCCCCTGTCTCCAGCGCAAATCGACGCCGTCAAATCGGCGCACGAGGCCCGGCCCGTCGGCAAGCCGATGCCCGACATCCGTTATGGCTTGCCCTTTCCCGGTACGACGGCCTTCAACGGTGCGACGTATCTCAGCACATTGGGCATACCCTTTCCCCATATCCCTTTTTCTGGCGGAGCGCTCGACGAGTATGTCCAAACGCTGGCCGAGAACGGCAAGGCATGGAGGCCGGGAGAGCCGACCTAATGATTGATCGATCACCATGGCAGACAAAACACCCAACCTAAATATTTTCCGTGATCGCGCCCGGCAGTACTTTTCGCAAGGGCGCTATGAAGAATCGTTAGTTATCCTAAACGATCTGATCGCGGCCGCACCGGAGTACGGTCCTGCTTATGCCGACCGCGGGACTGCGCTCGGGGTACTCAAGCAATACGAGTCGGCGCTCTCTGATCTTAGACGCGCGGTGGAGTTCGGCGTAGCCGAGCCTGCGGTCTATAACGCAATGGGTACGGTTCAACTGCATATGGGGGCTTCGATGAGCGCATTGGCGACCTACGGCAAGGCGGTTGAACTCGATGCGACGTATCCGTTGACCTACTTCAATCGCGCAGCGGCGTTCGAGAAAATGGGCGACATGGCCTCAGCGCGAGCCGATTTACAAACTTGCCTCAGCTTTGAAAGTGATGAACAATTCACGGCGGCTGTGAAGCAGCGCTTGGCGCACCTCGACCCAAGCAGTGCGCTCAATGCGCCGCGAGCCTCGAACTGATGTCGATCGAAACGGGTTCGGTCGGCACCGGGTAGAGCCGCTCGCCGGGCGTGGCGAGATCGATCTTGTTGAGATCGACTTCCATCAGCGTCGTGTTGTTATACGTTCGAATGCACGAACGTGCGCGCTGTCAGTGCTTTGATCACCGCCCATTGCGTGTAGTCGTCCGCGACTTTGCCGAGCTTGGATGGCAGCGAGACGCTCGTTCCCAAAGGGATATCCACGGTGTTCAGCAGGTGCAGCGCGAGATTGCGCGCCGACACCGTGTCAGTGGGTTGCGTGGCGAAACGATTCAGATAAACGGTGCGGATGAAGCGCGATGGCGGTGTGGAGTCTCCCGGCAACCCCCTAATTCCGCTGCCATGACTGCAAGGGCTGAACGGCGCATCGCCGATTATGATCGGCTCTGCATCGCGCGCATGAAGTCCCACGAAGTTTTCGATATTCGAAAGATGCCACGGGAAAGCGGGCGCATTCGTCAACACCGATACGGTATTGTCATAAACCGTTGGTTTGCCGGATGCGTCGGTGAATTCAATGACGATGCTGCTGCTGTCTTTGTCATGAACGGCGAAATGAAGAGGAAGTTGTTTATCGATTTCCTTGTCTCCCCATATTTCCACGCTCGCCAGATTCTGCTTGACCTCGCTAGTCGTCGCGAAACGCGTGAGCAACCAGTTTGCAAGCTGGCCGATCATTAATGCGCGGGACGGGTCGCTTACCGTAGCGGAGTAATGCGTGATATTCGGGAGCCAGAGGCAGCCTACCGACAGTCCCGCTTCATTCATGCCGTCAGTCACGAGTTGGGTGCCAAACGCGTTCATGCCCACCACACCGTACTTCACACGTCCAACCAAGGCCGGGCGCCAAATGCGGGGTAGCGCTGCGCATCCGCGTGCCTCTGCCGATAACGAGAATCTCGGAGTTCAAGGCGTCTCCGAATTCCATGCTGCGACCGTTTACAACGCTGCCGTCGGCGGCTTTAACTAAAAAGTCCGTACACATGGTGGCCCCCGGGAAATTATTTTTTATATCGTAGGGCGAAATCGAAAAAAGTCGAACGGAATTTTTCGTTGGCCCATGTTCGCCGACCCGGATTTTTAAACGATCATTGGTTATTCGCGATCGTTTCTTCCGATGCGGCGGCGGTGTTTTCTCTGGTCGAATACATCGCTGAGCAGATGCGTAGCTCCCGGAAATCATCGGGGTTCCGGACATTCCAATGAATGGCCGCATGTTCGGCCGACGTCGCATCGGCGACTATGGAATACTGCACCAGCTCCATTGTGGCGTTGTTGATTCGAGACGCCTTGCCGTCGGCAATTTCGTTGCTGATTGCCCAAAGAAGCAGCACGTCAAGCTTGTGATAGATATTCAGGTCGCTTGTCACCTCTCGCACGCCTTCTCCACGCTGGAGCCTATCGTACGCTTGTGTCATTGTCGTTAGGGTGACTCGCTCCGATCTATCGAGGCGCGGATCATACCGACGCTGAGAGGCCTTGCACATCAGCAATATGTCAAGCGGATGTTCGAGGCCGCTTTGAATGGCTGCCGCCCGGCTATTCGCCATGCTGCCGCGATTAGCGGGTTCGCGCTGCACCTTATAGTAGGCGGCGATCAACGCGTCGAGCGGCGCTCGCGGCGCGTCCCACGCAGCGATTTCGCTGGCTACCCGATTCAAGCGGGCCAAATCGCTGGAAAGGTGGATGCCGTATCGCTCGATTGCTGCGTCAAGCGTCAACGTTCCCTTCGCTATCGACCGATACGCTTGGAAGACCGGGTCGTTGTCATGCGTCATCCTCGCGTCATCGTGAAGTGCCGCGCTGCCGCTTGCAGCGAAGCGCGCGTCGCGTGCGTTTTCACCGCCTTCCGGGGATCGTTGTGGAGCATCGCTGAGTGCGCCGTCACGTCGGCGCCGGCTCGGCACAGTGCGCTCTTTATCAGGTTCACCGGTAACGTCACCCATATTTGGTATTCCACCGCGATCGGGGCCGACGGGACTTGGCGAACCGGAAATACTTGTCATGAGCATGCTCCACTGGATGACGGCGATGACGCGCATTATGGCCGCGCACGCTGCAGCGCCACTATCGGACGCGAAGTCCTGACGCGACCTCCGAATAAGAAAACGCATGCCGCATCTGGCCATTACCCCGGCCTGCCAGTCACGACATTCCTTTTTTTGTTCGTGCGACTCAGATGATCAAAACACACCGCGAATCAGTCGATAGCGTACGCGGCTCATATAGTCGCGATAAGCGATGTCCTTTGAAAGCAACTGCTCTTCCTTGAGCACTCGTACAATTTGCAGCGTCCATTGCACCAGCACCACTACAACGTTGCGAACGCCAAAGTTCGCAACGAGAAAGCCGATGTCGGTCACAAGGTAGCCCAGGTACATCGGATGTCGAACGATGCGATAGGGGCCGGAGATGACTACGCCGCGATTGGCAGGCAAAAGGCCAAACGAACGCCTGAGTGACCACTTTGCGGCGATCTGTAGCAGCACCCCGACAACCTGTACGCCGGCGGCCAGCACTTCGGGAACCAACTTGATGCCAGGCTCAATGCGGAACGCGAGAAAGTAAAACGTGGCACAGAGGGTCGAGGCGAGGCTGAGCGGGGTCCAGTCGCGTTCGCGCGGAGCGCGGGAAAACACGACTAGCGCAACGGTCAATACTTCCGCAAAGGCGAAAAGCAACAGGGTGATTCGTGACGTGTCCTTTACATATTGATGGATGGTCCCGAAGAGAAACAGGCCGAGCAGCGGGACAGTCATCACTCGCACGACGACTTCCGTCACGAGTTGCGCGCGTGTCAGACCCACGCCGTCGGACGTATTGGACGGTGGTGCATGCGCGACGCGTTTGCTTTCGACGATGGGAATATCGCTTTCTTCGGGAAGCGCGTGCGAATGCCGGCTCTGGTGACTTTTATTCATGAAGTGTGGATAGAGACGCGCTATTGTGCCAAGCGCGGGCTAACGTACGCGCCATAAGTACTGATCTGGGAGGCGCCGGAAGACGCGCCGACGCTGGTGATCAAATGGCCCTGGATGTAGTTGTTGCCTCCGCCGCTGACCGCATAGTCGATATGAAAGGCGGCGAACCCGAGAATCGTCGCATTCGACGATGTCAGCTGTTGCACGACCGGAAGCAGCACATTGATATTGGACAGAACGGAGCTGTAAATCGTCGTCTTGACGCCTGGCTCGATCCAGATCGAATCCCCGATAGTGAGTTGCGTCGGGTTTCCATTGCTCATCAGGCCGCGTACCGTCGGCGCATCGTTTGCGTTTGTTTGAAACGACGTCCATTGCCCTGGAACACATCCGCCGTAGGCCGTACCGTTGGTGATCTGAAATGTATAAGCTTGCCCGGTCGAGGGATCAATCTTTGGTGCCCCGACCTGCGCGTTCCAGTACTGGTCGAAGATGCATTTGCCGAGCGCTACAGGGAACAAGGCACCCGGTGGCACGTACCCTGGCGCGGAAATCACAGCAACCGCGGTGGCTGTGACCGGAGTCGTGTTGACGCCGAAAAGCGGGGCAAAGAAGAAGATCAAAGGGCCGCCATTGAGCCCTGTCGCGCGTGAAACAGTGACTTGCACGCCTGGGTTGTCGTACATGCCAGGCACTGTTGCCGTGGGCTGCATGCCAGCCGGAGATCCGGTCAAATTCCAGAAGCCGCTTTGTACGGTCGTATCTTTCAGGATTATGCCGCCGGAAGTGTTGAGTTGAATCGCGCTTGCAGCACCGGCATTCGCCGCGCTCCAGTTGGCAGTCGAATTCAAGTTTCCGGAATATAGCGAGCGAGCGCCCGCGATGGCCGCTGCGTCGGCCGCAGTCTGCAACTCATTCTGAGCGAGGAAATAGTGCGCGGTATCCACCGAAAATGCCGCAAAAGCCAGCGCCACGAATACAAAGAAAACGAATAAAAAACTTATCGTGCCGGTTTGGCGCCGATGCGCTGCAAGGACACACGCAGCCCTACCGCGTTTTATGCGATTGCTTCGATGTCCGGCGAGTATCGGCGTCGTCATGGCCTATTCATAAACCATCACTGCGGTGGCATTCAGAACGATGGGGCTGGCCAAAGCACTGAACGCTGAACCGAGCAACAGTCCCTGGTATGTGTACGAAACCGCGACTTGCAGCGTGCTCCCTGACGTTGATCCATTCGATTGAGTCACCGTCACCGTCGGCGACGTCGGGCTTCCGCCGGTGACCAAGCTGTTTTGCGCATATGAGGTAGTGATAGCGGCGATTTGAGTCGTTGTCAGCGGAGGTACCTGAAGGACTGTACCGGCTCGGGCGCCGGCGCGCGCTGCATTGGTAATGATCGCGTCGTCATAAAAAATGAGATTGATGTCGATGATCCCAACCAGAACCATGATCAGGAATGGCAGCAGAATGGCGAATTCGATTGCCGCCGAGCCTCCGCTTGCGCGACGAAGGCGGCTTATGTGGCAATGGCGAGACACGAGCATTGCGGTTTTCATCGAGCGATGATCGGCGGATTCGTGCTCGACGTGATGTTGCGTCCGCTCGCTTCCGATCCCCTTATCGCTGGCGTTGTCGGCTTGTCGCCGCGGCCGCGTTGAATCTGGTAGAAGCGAAGGTTGTCCTGCACCGATGCCTTCGGCAGATCTTGTCCGAGAAGGGCCGCCGCCGCTTCCGTGTTGCCGAGCAGACCATACGCGAGAGCGAGGTCCTGGCGCGCCTGGGGCGGCGCGCCAGGATAACGCGTCACGTCGAGCAATACGTTTGCGCCGTCCCGCGGATTGCCGGCAAGCGTCAGTGATAACCCAAGGTTCACGCTCAAGCCCGGATCGCCGGGATTGGCCTCGAGCGCATGCCGCAGCACGGCTTGTGCGGCCGCGTGGTCGCCCTTCAAGTCGAGCGCCGCGCCGAGGCCCGCCGAGGCAAGGGGGGCATCGGGTGCCAGCGTCAGCACTTTTCGATAAACCTGGATGGCGTCGTCAAAGCGCCGTTGACGAATGGCCACACGTGCAGTGCCGATCATCGGCGCGATTGCGGCTGGATCGACTTGTCGTGCCCGCTCGTAGTAGACGGCAGCGCGCGTAAAGTCGCCGACCGTATAGAGCGTGTCGCCGAGGCCAGTCAGGCCGGCGACCGAGCGTGGGTCGGTTGCCACGATCTTGTCGTAGATCGTCGTGGCGAGTTCCGTGTTGCCCGAGCCGAGGGCTGTGTCGGCAATGCGCAATTCGCTGATCGCATCGGGCGCGGTGTGGCGCGTCACCGCGTGGGCTTCCGAGACATGGTAGGTCGTCGTGCAGGCGCTTGCCGCGAGAAGCGCCGCGCAGCAGCAAGCTATGCGGATCAGCGATGCTGCGCGAAGTGCGATTCGCAGTTCAACGTTTTTCATTGTCGGGCGAAGAACTCGAGAACTTGAATAACCGCGGGACCGGCGGCAATCACGACGACAGCCGGCAGGATGAAGACCATCATCGGCAGCACCATTTTTGGTGCGAGCTTGGCTGCCTTCTCTTCGAGCGAGACGATATGAGCCAGCCGCTCGGTGCGGGACAAGGTTCGCAGTGCCTGAGTGATCGGTGTGCCGTACCGCATTGATTGCGTCAACGCGGAAATCAGCGAGCGGATAGACGGCAAATCGATCCGCTCGCCAAGCGCATTGAGCGCACGCGTGTTGTCGCCCGATAGTTTCAACTCGTCGGCAGTCAGCGAAAACTCGCTGGAAAGCGGCGCGCAGATCGAGCTCAGTTCATCGGCGACACGACGAATGCTCACCGCCAGACTATTGCCGGCGTTGGTGCAAATCACGAGCAGATCGAGCGCATCGGGCAGACAGGCCGCCATCGCGCGACGGCGCTGTCGGGCGCGCCACGCAAGCGCATATTCCGGGACGATCATCCCGACGATGAACGCGAACACCATCGCGATGCCGCGGGCCGCGGCAAAGCCGCCGACACGGGGAACATGCGAAACCAGCGCGATCGCCAATATTGCAGATGCGATGCCAAAGAGGAACTTGATCGCAATCAAAGCAGGAACTGCCAATTTTCCGCGATAACCGCCACGCACCATTTGCTTGCCGAGCGCCTCGCGATACGCCTCGTCGAATAGCGGCAGCCTGTCACCGAGCGTAGCGAGGCGTCGCACGAGCTTCGCGCGTAGCCCGGGTTCCTCGCTGTCGACGTCTCCCGGCGACGATTCCGAACGCAGGCTCAGTGCCGCTTTACGCGCACGTTCGACGATCCTGCCGCGCCGGCCGCCGCGCTTCGCCGCCCACCACAACGCGAGCGCACCGAACAATGCCGCGAGCATCAGCAAGTCGATCCATGTTTCCAAATTGGCTGGGCTCATCGCGAGGTATCGAGTTTGGACATCTTGTTGATCACCGCGATGCCGATCACCACCGAGATCAATGCAAAGCTCAACAGCTTGTGCCCGGCGGGCCGATCGAACAACACCATGATGTAGGCGCGATTCAGACCGTATAAGGCCAGCACGATAACCACGGGGATGGCGGCGAGAATTCTGGTCGTGATTCGCGCTTCCGCCGTTAGCGCCTTCGTTTTCATGCGGATTTCGCCGCGCGTCCGAACAATGGCGGCCAGGTTTTCAAGCGTTTCCCCCAGTTGGCCGCCCGTTTCGCGTTGCAGCAGCAGACACACGCAAAAGAAAGAGAAGTCCGTGACTTCGATTCGACGCATGGCAACGGTCAACACTTCGTCAAGATCGATGCCGAGCTGCAACGCATCGCCCATCAATCTGAATTCGTGACGCAGCGGCTCCGGACATTCGTCGGCGGCCGCACCGATGACATGCGTAACGGGCACGCCGGCACGCACCGCACGCACGATCATGTCGATCAAGTCCGGGAAATGATCGAGAAAGCGTTGCCGGAAGCGGGCGACGAGAAAACGGTACGCCTGCGCGGCGCAAAAGAGCGGAAGGGCCGGCAGCAGCAGCAATTTGACGATGCTCGGAAGGGGCATGAAGCGTGCCATTGCCAGTGCGAGAAGTGCGCCCGCAATCGCAGCGCCAATCACGATACGAAGGCCATTCGCACCGGCAACGGTCTTAAGGCGTGCAACCCGTGGCTCGAACCAGCGGCTGATGGTGTTGCCCTGCCGATTCACCTTGAAGAGGGCTGCGTCGATGTCCCCCGAAGCTTGCGCGGGCCCGTTGTTCCGAACCGAAGAAGTTTGAAGCGCACGCATCCTGATTTGCGCGTCGGGCCGCTTATTGCGCAGGTCTTGAACGGTAATCACCATCACGCCGAGCAACAGCGCGCACGCGAACGAGGCAAGCGTGACGAGATCGATCGACGTCATGGCTTCATGGCCTCCAGCAGTGCATCTTCGACGCCGTAATAGGCAGCTCGCTCGCAAAACGCGGGTCTGAGCGCCGCCGTTTCGAAGAACCCTTTGACTTCCTCGTTATAGGCGCTCGCGTCATAGCGAAACGTGAACAGATCCTGCGTAATGATCACGTCGCCCTCCATTCCGACCAGTTCCGTAATCCGCGTGACGCGCCGCACGCCGTCGCGCATCCGTTCGATCTGCACGAGCAGATGCACGGCGCTCGCAATCTGCCTGCGAATAGACATCAGCGGCAGATTGGCATTCGCCATCATGACCATGCTCTCCATGCGTGTGATCGCATCGCGCGGGGTGTTCGCGTGAATCGTCGTCATCGAACCGTCATGGCCAGTATTCATCGCCTGCAGTACATCGAAGGCTTCCGGCCCTCGCGTTTCGCCGAGAATGATGCGGTCTGGCCGCATCCGCAATGCATTGCGGACCAGATCGCGTTGGGCGACGCCACCGAGCCCTTCCGCGTTTTCAGGACGCGTTTCGAGGCTGACGACATGCGGCTGCTGAAGTTGCAGTTCGGCCGCGTCTTCGATCGTAATCACGCGTTCGCCATCCCCTATGAAGTGTGACAGCGCATTGAGCAGCGTCGTCTTGCCGGACCCCGTGCCGCCCGATACAACGATGTTGAGGCGGCACGTGCTGGCAAGCTTGAGCACGGTGCTCATCTGCGCCGACAAGTTGCCCTGCTGGGCCATCCTGTGCAGCGTGATATTGCGTTTCGAAAACTTGCGGATTGCGATGCACGCCCCATGAATGGCGAGCGGCGGCAAGATGACGTTGACCCGGCTGCCGTCCGCAAGGCGCGCGTCCACCATGGGACTGCTTTCGTCCACGCGGCGGCCGACGCCGGCCGCTATGCGCTGCGCCACGCTGACGACGTGCGCATTGTCGCGAAACTTGTACGGCGTCAACTCGAGCCGGCCGTGACGTTCGACATAAACCTGATCGGGCCCGTTGACGAGCACGTCGGTCACGGTGTCGTCCGCGAGCAGCGGTTCGATCGGGCCTACGCCGAACATGTCGTTGAGCAGTTCGCCGACAATCTGCGTCTGCTCCGCGATCGTCACGTTCAGCCGCTCACGAGCGGCGATTTCAAGGACGAGTTGTTCGACGCCGGCCTTCATCTGCTCACGCGTCTTGCCAACCGCAGCCGATGCGTTCATCGAGGCGAATACACCATTGCGGATCGTCCTGAAAAGATCGGAGCGGACCAATCCTTCGTTGCCCTGCACTGACGATGAGCGCATCGGCAAAGCCGGGACCGCGCTATCGGCGGCAGCAGGCGGCGCGACAGTCGCCCTCGCGGCCGGATCGGCCTGCGGCGCGACGACCTCCGGACGAATAATCTGCTTTTGCCCGAACATCAGTGCCTCCCCAAGCCGAGCTTTTGGAGCAAGCTGCGCTCCGCTACCTTGTGCTGGCCAGTCAGGTCGCTCGCGATACTGACGATCGCCTGATTGAAACCGCTGGCGGTTTTTTCATCGGGTGCTTCGCCGAGATTTTCGGCAATCGATATCGCCTTCGGTTCGTATGGGACTTCATGCCGTACGGTGCGTCCCACGATCGTCATGAAATCGGCGGCTTGCACCTTTCCCGCCGTCGCGGCGTTAGGGTTATTGAGCAGCACCGATGCGCTCGGATCGGCGTCACGACTTTCGATGTAGCGAAGCAAGCGAAGCGTCTCACGTGACGAATGCACGGTCCGGTCGGCCACCAGAAAGACGCGCGAAGCGTGATCGAACGCTTCGCCCGTCAGCGGATCGGCGCGGTTGCCCGCATCGAGCATCACGTAATGGAAGCTGTCGCGAAGCACCTCGAGCACGCGTTTGAGTGCGCCCGCTTGAAACGGCCTCGGTGTGCCGTAGTCGAGCTCGGAGGATAGAACGAACAGCCGGTTGCCTTTCGCAACGAGCGTGCGCTCCACATACTGCGGATCGAGCCGATGCACGTTCTGCAGGACGTCGGTCAGGCCATTGTTGCTTTGAATACCGAGCATGTTGTTCGCGGCGCCGCCGTAGACATTGAGATCGACGTATGCGACGCGGCGATGCGTGTCCTCAGAGAGATGGCGGGCGAGATTCAGCCCGATTGTCGTGACGCCCACACCGCCTCGCGTGCCCACAAGCACGATGGTCTTGCCGGCACGGCTTTGCACGACGGTATTGATCTTGCCGTCGGCGAGGCTGACGGTTCGGTTGAGCAACTCCACGGTCAGCGGCTTGACCAGATAATCACGCACCCCTAGCTTGAGCAAACTGCGAAAGAGCCCGACATCATTGCGTTCACCGAGCGCGACGACCTGAACCGAAGGTTCGCAGACTTCCGCGAGCCGTCCAAGATCGGAGAGCGGCATCGTCGAGCCATGAAGGTCGACGAGCAAAAACAACGGCGAGCGTTCGATTTTCAACAGGTATGCGATTGCATCGTCGATGCTGCCGATGGCCACGTGCGCATGGGTGATCGCATGTTCGAGTACATAGTGTTTCAGCACTTGTTCTGTATCGCGATCCGCGACGAACGCGATGAAGTCGACGATTCCGGTTGCCGTCGTTCCTTTGCGAAAACTGAATTCGGTGCTCATGGTGGCCTTCGTGAGTTTCGCGCCCGTTAACGGGAATCGCGCGTCGTCGTCTTGTCGAGCGGTGTCACACGCTCGGTCTGATAGCGGTGCACGGCACTCGCGGCGACGGCTGCGTCGGCAGGTCCGAGTGGTCCGGGCTTGACGATGTCTTGCGGATAGGCGACCTGTGCGGCCAGATTCGTATAGGTCGCACAACCCCATGCCATATCGGGCGGTTTCATGCCCGCGTCGGTCAGTACTGAAGGACGCGCCAGCCGAGCGCAATCGGGCGGCAAGGCGAAGCGTCCGTCGAACGGGATGACCGACGCCTCGGGCATCGTTCTCGGCGGCCTGGCGCATCCGCCGACGCCGGCCGCCGCGATGCACACCAGCATGAGCGCGATCGAGCGTGCTGAGATCATGGCTGTTCCGCTTAGTAGACATACCCGGCCGCACCCACGAGGCGCGGTTGCCCGGATGGGGTGGACGTATCGCCGGAGTCCCGCCTGAAGCTGTACTCGACGTCGCTGCTTGGGGACATCAACGAATCGAGCGGGGTGCGGAGTTTCGCGGGGTCAGTCGGTTCGACGAAATACGGCGTCACGATGATGACGAGTTCAGTCTTGTTATTGAGGTAATTGGTCGACGAAAAAAGTTTGCCCAGAACGGGAATCGATCCTAACCCTGGCACTTGTGAAACGATGTCGGTCGTGTTGGTCTGCAGCAAGCCGCCGATTGCGAAGCTTTGCCCGCTCGCAAGCTCGACCGTTGTTTCGGCGCGGCGCACGCTCAAGCCCGGCACGGTGAGGCCGTTGGTCGTGACGCCGGCGGTCGTATCGATTTGACTGACTTCGGGGCGAACCTTCAGACTGATGCGATGTTCGCTCATGACGGTTGGCGTGAAATCGAGTTTCACACCGAACTGTTTGAACTCCACGCTGATCGCGCCATTCACCTGCGATATCGGAATCGGAAATTCTCCACCGGCGAGGAAGCTGGCTGTCTGTCCCGACAAAGCGACGAGGTTGGGTTCGGCAAGCACAGTCAATAACCCCTCCTGGCTCAATGCATCGACGAGCGCCTGAATACTCGTGTTGCGAGCTTTCGTGACCGTGCTGCCGGTGGAGCCGGAGTAGCCGTAGCCGAAGATCCCGAAGGCGGCGAAGTGCCCGGCCGACGAGCCAATCGATGCCCAGTTGATACCGAGTTGCTCCGTCACATTGCGGTCGACTTCGGTGATGCGAACGCGCAACTGCACCTGAAGCGGACGATCGATCGTCACTCGGTTGACGAGAACTTCCTTGTCCGCCAGATAGGGTGAAATGGTTTGTACCATCGCATCGGCATCGGCCGCCGATGCGGCTTGGCCTGAAACCATCAGGGAACCAGGGCTGGCGCTCAGTTGCACATGCATGTTAGGGAAGCGCGCCGCGAGCGCGCTCTGCAGCGCATCCATGTCGCGGCTTACCAGCACCGTTTGCTGAAGAAGCGTCTTGCCGTCCACGCCGAGCACATACAGCGTCGTCGCGCCTGCCTTCTTGCCGAGTACGAAAACAGTCTTTGGCGACGGCACGTGAACGTCGGCGATCGCGGGGTCGGCGACGAACACCGCGCTTGCATTCTCGTTTAGCCTCACGAGCGTGCCTTTGCCCGCGCCCACGGTCAACGTGCCCGATGAATGGTTCGATGCGTTTGCGAGCGATGGCGGCGGGTGAGCTGAGGCCGCTTGGGCATGGGCGTCGCGTGCGATGGCTCCACTTGCCAGGACGGCGCAAGCCATCAGCATCAAACGAACGCTGGCCGAACTGCGCTTCGCTGTCATGACGTTCGATCCTTATGAGTGAGCGTTATGCTCCCTCTGCATGTCAGTGCGGCACTGGAAGAGACGGCACGGGCGGTACGTTGTTTCCTGCTGCGCCGGTTGACGGTGCGCCGCTCGACAGCGCATCGTTTCTTTCGGACCCTCTGTATATCGTCACCGTAGGCGGCGAGGTCGATCTTGGGCCAGCGCTCGCAAGTTGAGGCCCGTGTGAGCGAGGCAGCTCACGTACAGCGCTTGAAATGTCTCCGGCCCAAACCGGCGACGGCGGCGAGACGGGCTGCATCGATGCGCTCGGATTCCGGGTAGCGGTTGCGAAGCTGCGCAATGCGAGCGACAAGCTGCCGAGGTGCGCTGCCACGGACACGACTTCGCCCATGCGTGGCGTGACTTCCAGCGTAACCGTACGGGCACGGTTGCTCGCGTCAGGCGTCTCACCGCTTTTCGGCCGCTTTATTTCCGAGCCAACTGCCAGCACCCGAACATGCTCGACGACGGTTTCGCTCGATACAGCGAAGTCCGGCGAATCGGTCCGGCGGTCCATCTGTTGCGTCAACAGCAGGTCGACGTAGTCGCCAGGCTGAATCAGTCCCGCGTTACCGGATACGTCGTCAACGGCGACCGAGACTGCGCGCATCTCGGGCTTGAGCGTGGCCGCAAGAAAGCCGGGAGCGCTGGGCAGCATGACGTCGTCCGCGACAAGTACGGTGCCCTTTGCTATCGGGCGACGCAACAGCGCGCCTTTGAGTTCGACGGCGTTGGAATCACCGCGGATGACAGCGTTGGGGGGAATATCGGTAATGGGCATTTGTTTCCAGGCGACATCCTCGTCACGCAACAGCAGGCCCTGTGGTAAATCGGCGGCGCTGACACGGACCTGTTCGGTGCTCGGCACGGAGGTCGCTGGGCGCGAGATGCCGGCAACCACGATGCGGACAATCAGCGCAATCAGGATGGCGCTGACAAAGAGCAAGCCGAATTTGATCAGGTTGGACACGGGAAGGCGGTCCTAAAGCACGAGCAACACATGCGTCACTGTGGGCAAAGCGATGATGGCGCCGCCCCCGAGTGACAGTGCGACGCCATAGGGGACACCGCGTGCGCCGGATAACATGGCGAGCGCCCGCATCCGGGAGGCGTCCTGTTTCGGGTCGATGTGTTGCGCGGCAAGACTGATTAGCGCGATGCCGAGCCCAATCACTGAGATGATTGCCAAGGCCGGTAACGAAAGACCCGGCCCAACCCATAGAAAAATCACCGCGGCCAGTTTTGCGTCACCACCGCCGAGCAGGTTCGCAAGAAAAAGGGCGGCACCGATCAGCAAAACGGCCAGCGCCAGCAGCAGATGAGCGAGTACATCGTCGATCGACATCCGGATGACGAGCGCGTTGGCACAAAACAGCGCACCGACCGTCAGGATTGCGTTGGTCGGAAGACGCCGCCAACGCACATCGAACGCGGCGAGCCATAGCAGCGTGCAAACGACCGCGAGGCGGATGACAGTAGACAGTAGCGACACCATCGGCATGACTCCAGAACATGGACATGGCGCGAACGTCTGACGTACTGGCGCACCGGACCTCCCAGTCGCGCGCACTATGCTTTGTTTTGAGAGGTTGTGACTTGCGTGAACAAGTTGGTGAACATCGTGCTGATGTTGGTGCTGAAGGTGGCTGCCATGGCACCCAACGCGATGACGACGATGCCAGCGAGGACCGCGTATTCCATGGCGCTGACGCCACGGTCGTCACGTATAAACGTTTTCAGAAAGGATTTTAGAAACGCGCGCATTCTTTTTCTCCTTCAAGAAAAGGTAGCGAAAATTCGGTCAGATGAGCGGATAAACGATGGCACCGCAAAAAATCAAACAGCATATTGCGACTTCCCATTCGATGAACATCAAAAAGCATCGGTTATCGATGAACTCGGCCGTTTAAATCAGGCGGCTGGCACGTGCGGGTAAGAAGGTCCGCGGCACGCGTCAGCGCCCCGGTATTCATAGGTTTCGCATATCTTTTTCGATAATTTTAAGGCGCATCTACCCAATCCGCGCTCGTTAGCGGCAGTCAATAAAAGAGCTTCTTCATACCGAGCGTATGAAGCGTATATATATGTTGGCGACGCGTGCAGCTTCAATTAAACGTATGTTATGACAATTTTCAAGAAATCCAATGAAAAAAACGGCGCCACCGTTTTGCGGTATTCGGAACTTTCTTGCGCAACTCGCAGGTTCGCATTGCACGATCATTGGCGGCCTTGGCGAAGCGAAGCCGCTCGATGATCAAACCACTTGACATTCTGAATTTGGCTTCATAAATTCGCACCGATCGAGCCGCCATCGGTTGCATTGCACTGTTGTACCGGCGGCTCCGCGGCAATGTTGCCGTGCCACATATGGAAGGCTATGTAGCCCCCGAACTCGCGTTCAGCGCAGGTTCGGGGGCTTTTTGCTTTTTGGAGAACAAATGATGATGTCGCAGTATTCGTCCGGGCCACCCTCCATCGAACCGTTGGTTATCGCATGCGTGCAGATGGAGCCGCACATCGGCGAGAAAGACGACAACGTCGCCCGCTGTATTCGGCATATCGAAACGGCAGCGAGCCACGGCGCATCGTTAGTCGTCCTACCTGAGCTTGCCAACACAGGCTACGTATTCGCGGATCGCGAAGAAGCACTGGCGCTCGCGGAACCGCTCCCGGACGGTGCCAGCGCGCAGCTTCTGACGCAAGCCGCGCAACGCCTTGGCGTTTATATCGTCGCCGGCATCGCCGAGCGCGCGGGCGAGCGGCTTTACAACGCAGCGATACTGGCCGGTCCGGCAGGGCATATCGGCGTCTATCGCAAGCTGCATCTTTGGAACCACGAAAATCGCTTCTTCGAGCCTGGCGACTTGGGCGTTCCCGTCTTCGACACACCGCTCGGCCGCATTGCCATCGCCATCTGCTACGACGGCTGGTTTCCGGAAACGTATCGGCTCGCGGCGATGCAAGCGGCGGATATCGTTTGCGTGCCGACCAACTGGGTGCCGATGCCGGCGCAACCGGCCGACCGGCCCGCCATGGCCGCCACGCTTGCGATGGCGGCGGCGCACAGTAACGGGTTGCCGATCGCATGCGCCAATCGCATCGGCATAGAGCGTGGCCAGCCGTTCATCGGGCAGAGTTTGATTGTGGCCGGCAACGGATGGCCCCTCGCGGGCCCGGCCAGTATCGATCGGGAAGAAATTCTTTACGCGGCAATCGACTTTTCGCGCACGCGCGCCGAGCGCGAATTGAACGCGTTTAACCATGTACTGAACGACCGGCGTACCGACGTCTATGACTCGATGTTGGGCACCGGATGGTTGGCTTCCGATTCATAAACGCAATAACTTCATTCGACCACCAAGAGGAACAAGCTCATGAATCCGTTCACTAGAAGTATTGTTATCGGCGCCAGCGCCGCGTTCGTTACCGCTTGCGCTTGCATCGATGTGCTCGCGGCCGAGCCGATCAAAATCGGCGTAGCGGTGGGGCTATCGGGTGCCAACAGCGTTGTTGCGCCGGCGGTCGTTCAATCGTCGCAATTGGCTATCGAAGAAATCAACGCATCGGGCGGCATTTTGGGTCGTCAGGTTCGGCTCGATATCGTCGACGATGCATCCGGCGCGCTCGGCGCGCAAAAGGCCTACGACACGCTGGTGTTCCAGAAGGATGTCGACGCGATCATTTCGATGGAAACGAGCGCGGCTCGCAACGCAGCGCTGCCGATCGTGGCACGCGGCAAGAAGCCTTTCGTTTATACGTCGTTCTATGAGGGCCGTTCGTGCAGCCCATGGATGTTCGTGAACGGCTGGGTGCCCGAGCAACAGGTGGCGCCGGTGGTCGACTACTTCGCTAAAAGCAAGAGTGCGAAGACGTTCTATCTGATCGGCAACGACTATGCATTCGGCCGAGGTATGCTCTCGTTCACGAAGACGTATATCGAAGCGCACGGCGGTAAGGTGGTTGGCGAAGAGTATTTGCCGATCGACGGCACGGATTGGACGCCGATTCTCTCGAAGATTCGATCGGTGCACCCCGACGCGCTGATCAGTGCGACGGCGGGCGGCGCGCCCAATGTCGCGCTCGCCAAGCAACTCAAAGGTGCCGGTATGACGCTGCCCTACGGCAACCTGGCAATCGACGAAGGCACGGCCAACAGCATGGGGGACACGGCCGCCGGCATGTATATGTCAGGCTCGTATCTGACGGGTATCGATACGCCGGCCAACAAGAAATTCCTCGCGGCGATGCAAAAGAAATTCGGTAAAGACATGAAGACGCCGAACGAATTGTCTGAGCCGCAATACGAGGCCTTCTTCTTGTATAAGGCGGCAGTCGAGAAAGCGGGTTCAACGGATGCCGGAAAAGTCGTCAAGGCGCTGGGCCAGGTCTCGTTCGACGGCCCGCGTGGGCCGGTGGCGATGAACAAGAGCCGACATGCGCCGTTGGCGATGCGGCTGGGCCAGATCCGGCCCGATGGCTCGATCAACATCCTGCAGACGTTTCAGAACGTCGATCCGGGCGCGCAGTGCCCGAACATCAAATAGGCAGCATCGAAGTCGGTTGCGACTGGAGAAGATCATGGTGTTGGCACTCGACATTTTTTCGACCGCAGCGGTATTGTTCATCGTGACATCGGGCTTGATGGTGATTTTCGGCGTGATGAAAATCGTTAATTTCGCCCACGGTGCGCTATTGACGTCGGGCGCATACGCGAGCCTGGTCGTCACGCAATTGAAGCTAAACCCGTGGGTTGGCTTGCCGCTCGCAATCGTGGTTGGCACCGTTGTGGGCATGCTCGTCGAACAGGTCATCGTGCGGCCGCTTTACAAGCGGCCACTCGACGCAATCCTCGCTACATGGGGTCTGGGCATCGTGATCGGACAATTGATCGTGATGGTCTTCGGCCGCGAGGTGCAGTTTGTCCAGACGCCGCTGAAAGGGGCCGTCGCGCTCGCGGGAACCGAGTATTCCGCCTACCGCTTGCTGCTGATTCCGATTGCGCTCGTGTTGTGCGCCCTGATGAGCGCGCTGCTCGCGGGAACGCGCTTCGGCATCAAGACGCGTGCGGTGATCATGAACGAAGACCTCGCTCGCGGCCTCGGTATTCATTCGGGGCGCATCCGATTCATTACGTTCAGCCTGGGCGCCGCATTGGGTGCACTCGCTGGTGCACTCATTACCCCGCTTTCGAGCGTAGACCCGGACATGGGATTGCCGTGGCTGGTCAGTGCGTTCATGTTGGTCATGGTGTCCGGGCACTCGATGCTCAGTTTGCTGGTGACATGCCTTGTATTCGGTGCGTGTCAGGTATTGATCAGCACATACGTCAGTCCCGTGCTCGGCGGGCTGGCCATTGCTGTGCTGGCCGCGCTGACGTTGCGCATTCGTCCGAAGGGGTTCGCTCATGGATAACGTCATTGCAGCGCCGAAGCAGCGCGCGAGCAATCTAATTGCAGTCGGCTTGGCTATCGCTTTGCTGATTGCCGGCCCGTTCGCATTCGGCTCGTATCTGTTGAACGTGCTTATTCAAGCCTTTTTCTTCGCGATCGTGGCCGTCACCGTGGACGTCCTTTGGGGATACACCGGGTATTTGACGTTCGGACAATCAGCATTCTTTGGGATCGGTGCCTACGCCGCCGGCATTGTCTTTACGCATGGGGGTTTTTCGACAGCGTATGCGGTGCTTGCATTGGGCGCGGCTGTTGTTGCCACGGCGGTCGTCGCCGCGTTGCTCGGCTGGCTGTCGTTTTACCGCGGCGCGTCGCCGTTTTTCGCAACGGTGATGTCGCTGGTATTGCCGATCGTGCTCAGTCAATTGTTGCTTTCAGGCGGTGCGTGGACGGGCTCGAGTTCGGGGCTGACCGGCTATCAGACATTCGACTTGTCGTTACACGCTTGGTACTGGCTTGCCGGCACCGCGCTGCTGGTGGTGGCCACCATTGCATGGTTATTCGTGCGTAGCGACGGTGGCCGCGTGCTGGCCGCGATTCGCGACAACGAATCGCGCTGCTCGTACCTCGGCATCAATACCTCGTTAGTCAAAATCGTGCTGCTGATTGCGATGGCGGCAATCGCAGGCCTCGCGGGGTTCGGCTACGGCTCGTTCAGTGGTGTTGTCGCGCCGGAGCTGGCAGGGTTTGTCCTCGGTACGCAGTTGATCATCTGGGTCGCGCTCGGCGGCAGAGGCACGCTGTGGGGACCAGTCGTCGGCGCACTGTTGATCAATGTGGGGACGGCCTACTTGAGCGGCATCATGCCGTTCGCGTGGCAACTCATTATCGGCGCTGCATTCGTGGCGGTGATCGTATTGCTGCCGCAGGGTCTGGTGCCGTTGATCGTTAAAGTCTTCAAACGCGCCGCGGATGCGTCAATGGCCGAACCCGAATTGATCGAACGCGCAGTCGGCAACGATCAACGCGCGGTGCCGTGCGCGCCGGCATTGCAAATGAAGGATGTCGCCAAACACTTTGGCAGCCTAAATGTGCTGCAAGGCATTGATCTCGATGCCGATGCAGGCGAGCTGGTCGGCCTTATCGGTCCGAACGGAGCCGGGAAGACGACCCTGATGCGCTGCATGAGCGACGGCGCCGAACGTTCGGCTGGCACGGTCGTGTTGTGCGGACACGATATCGGGCAGTTGCCGCCCGATCGATGTGTTCATCTCGGGCTGGGCCGCAAGTTTCAGAACGCGAACATTTTCGATACGCTTACCGTCGCGCAATGTCTGAGGATTGCGGGCACGCGTCTCGATCGGCCGTCGCTTTTCCGTCAGGCGCCGACGCTTGCGTTGCCGCCTTATGCGATGGAGGTGGTTCGCACCACGCATCTTGATCGAAAGTTGAGTGTGGCCGCAAAGGATCTCTCGCACGGCGAACAGCAGGCACTGGAATTGGCGATGGTGCTTGCGCTCGAGCCGCGCATCGTATTGCTGGACGAGCCCACGGCGGGCTTGACGAAAACGGAGCGTACGCAAATCGGCACCGTACTCGCCGCGCTCGCGCATCAGTATCAGCTTTGCTGCTTACTGGTCGAACACGATCTCGATTTTGTTGCGGAGGTGGCCACGCGCATCGTGGTGTTGCATCAAGGGCGTATTGTGATGCAAGGTGATTTCGACGAAGTCGTCAACTCCGAATTGGTGAAGACAATTTATGCAGGCACGGCGCAACCTACGTTAGATAACGAACGTATCGGTCAACGGGAGGCATCATGACTCGGATTGCGTTGGAGTTGCGTGACGTGACGAGCGGATATAAAGCGTCGATCGTGCTGCGCAAACTCTCGATGACCGTGGCGAGCGGCGAGGCGATGGCGTTGCTCGGCAAGAACGGGATGGGCAAGACGACGCTCCTGAAGACGATCATGGGTTATCTGCCGAAACAAGGCGGCGCGATTCGCTTGGGCGGGCGCGATATCACGCGCATGGCACCGCATGGAATTGCACGGCAAGGCATTGCCTATGCGCCGCAAGAACATGCGTTGTTTCAGGATCTCACCATTCGCGACAACTTGCGCTTGGGGCTTCCGAAGGCATCGATGTTCGACGAACGTTTTGCGCAAATCGAGCCTGTTTTTCCTGTATTCGGCAGCCGTTTGAAGCAACTGGCTGGCACGTTATCGGGCGGCGAGCAGAAAATGTTGCTGGTGGCCCGCGCGTTGATGATGCAGCCGGCTGTCATTTTGCTGGACGAGATTACGGAGGGGTTGCAGCCGTCCGTGATCGATCGGCTCGCGCAAGCGTTGCTATGGGAGCGCAGTCAGCGTGGCACGACGCTGCTGTTGATCGAGCAAAACGTTGCGTTCGCGTTGCAAGTGGCCGACCGTTACGCGGTGCTCAAGCAAGGCGAGATCATCGACGACGGCGACGCGAAAGCCGAAGGCGCGGCGGCGTCGATTTTCCAACATCTGCGTGTGTGATGTGATGAGAGGCACGATGAACGCATCCTCAATGTATCGACCATTGTCCGGGCTTAATTTGCTGAGAAGGAATGCCGATAACGCCGGCAATGTTCGCGAACGGGAACGAATTGTCCTCGAATCGTTGGCTCGAATCGAGGAAGTCGAGCCTACCCTCATGGCGATGACAGCGGTTGCCACGCGAGAGGCCGCGCTGCAAGCGACAGCGCAAGCGAACGGTCCGCTCGCGTGCATGCCTATCGTCGTGAAAGATATCGTCGACACGCAAGCCTTGCCCACTTGTTATGGCTCGCCTATTTATGCCGGTCACCAGCCGCCGGGCGACGCCGCAATCGTCACGTTGCTGCGGCGTGCCGGCAGCGTCATCATCGGCAAGAGCGCCACGACGGAATTTGCGTTCATGGAGCCCACTGTCACGCGCAACCCGTGCGACCTCGCGCGTACGCCTGGCGGATCGTCATCAGGTTCGGCGGCCGCCGTGGCAGCGGGAATCGTTCCGTTTGCAATCGGCTCGCAAACCGGTGGCTCGACTATCCGGCCCGCATCGTTTTGCGGCATCGCAGGGTATAAGCCGACCTTCGGCATGCTGCCGACCGTTGGCATGAAATGCTTTTCGTGGTCGTTCGACACGATTGGTCTGTTCGGCGCAGGTGTAGGCGATGTAGCTTATCTTGCACAGGTGCTCTCCCGGCGCGAGGTCGCAACAAACGGCACCGCCGTGCCGCCGGTTTTCGGTGTGCCTGATGGCTACCCGTGGACCGAGCCGTCGGCGAACGCGAGCGCAGTGCTCGAGCAAGCTGTGCGAGCCATCGAGCACGCAGGCGGCCGCGTCCAACGCGTGCGCTTCCCCCCGTGGATGGCCGACCTGATCGATGCACACCACATCATTCAAAGCTACGAAGCTTATCTATCGTTGGGCTTCGAATACGATCATCATCGTGCGAAGTTATCGTCGACGCTGGCCGACTTTCTTGAGCAAGCGGCTGGTATCGATATGGCCGCTTATCTGAACGCGCGTGCGTCGATGGAGGCGTCCCGGCGCATGTTGCCCACGCTGTTCGACGGCATCACGGCATTGCTGACGCCGAGTGCGCCCGACGAGGCCCCCGACGGCTTGGCGACGACGGGTGACCCCGCGTTCAATCGCAATTGGACGTTACTTGGCTGTCCGTGCGTCAATGTGCCGGGGCTGTCGGGCGCACGGGGTGGCCCGATCGGTGTGCAGGTGATAGGCCAGCCGTGGGACGACGCGCGCTGCATCGATGCCGCGGCATTCGTCGAGCGTGCGATCGTGGCAACGGTCGGACGCGTTTGCGCGAACTAAGCGGACAAACAAGGAGGAGGCAATGGAAGACAACGTGCGGCAGCCCGCGGCGCAATCGCCAGGCGAAAGCGGATGGCGCATCGGCGTGCTGTACTCACGCGCGGGGGTGACGTCAGCGACCGAGTCAGAGCATTTCTTTGGCACGGCATTCGCCATCGAGGAAATCAACGCGGCGGGCGGTGTGCTGGGCCGGCTGCTCGACCCGGTTGTCTACGATCCGGCGGGAGACGCCGATGCATATCGGCGTCTCGCCACACGCATGCTGCAAGACGACGACGTCACGGTCATCTTCGGCTGTTCAACCTCATCGAGCCGCAAGGCGGTATTGCCGGTCGTAGAACGCACCAACGCATTGCTTTGGTATTGCTCGATCTATGAGGGCTTCGAGTACTCTCCGAACGTAATCTACACAGGCGCTGTACCGAATCAGAACAGCATGCAACTGGCGGCCTATCTGCTGCGCAACCAGGGTCGCCGTTTTTTTCTGATCGGCGCCGACTACATCTATCCGCGAGAATCGAACCGGATCATGCGCGACATGGTCGAGCAGCATGGCGGCGAAATTATCGACGAGATCTATTTGCCGAGCCATGCCGATGCTCCGGCGTTCGAAGAGGTGATACAGCAAATCAAGGCGCTCGAACCCGACGTGGTATTTTCGACGCTGATTGGCCGCGGTGCGCGTGCTTTTTATAAGCGTTATCGCGAGTGCGGCATCGACCCCGCCAAGATTCCAATCGCGAGCCTTACCATGACCGAAGGTGAAACGCGGATGATCGGACCGGAGCTATGCGGCGGGCACATCGTCGCAGCCAGCTACGTGAACACGTTGGGCGGCGCAAGCAACCAACGTTTCCTGCGCGCCTGGCGAGTGCGATTCGGCGACCAGCCGGCCAGCATGTGGTCCGAGATGGCGTATAACCAGGTGCATCTTTTCGCGCTGGCATTGGCGCGTTGCGGCAGCCTCGATACGGCAAGGCTCGTAGAGGCGGTGCATGAAGTCGAATTCGATTCGCCGGAGGGCTTGCTGAAAATCGATGCACAGAATAATCATGCGATCCTGACACCACGGATTGCCGTCTGCTGCCCGGATGGCTCGTTCAACATCGTTTGGGAAGCGCGCAATCCGATCAAACCCGATCCGTACCTGACGTCATACGGCTTTTCGGAGTTTTGGCTCGATGGGGAATCGGCATGAGCGTGGGAGCCCGTCGCCTTTTCGATGACCTGCGCACGCTTCGCGTGCTCATCATTCACCCACCGGGCGACGACCGCAGCGTGCTGGAGGAGCAGTTACGCCGCATCGGCTGCCCTGTGCGCGTGCTTTGGCCGTTTCCGCCGCAATTGCCTGTCGATGTCGACGTCATTTTCTTTCTTCTTGGCCTCGAAACGCGCAGCGCGGGCAACTGGTCTGCGGCCGATACGGCAGCGACATTGATTGCGTTGTCGGACTACGAGAATCCGACGGCATTGAAGATGCTCGTGGATACCCAGGCGCACGGGGTGATCACGAAGCCTTACCGTTCGTTCGGCATCTTGAGTACGCTCGTTCTCGCGCGCGCATCGTCGGGTTATCAGCAGCGCTTGCATAGCAAGATCGCCAAGCTCGAGGAGGCGATCAAAGCGCGGCGCCATATCGAGAAGGCGGTGCGCATTCTGATGGAAGCACATCGGCTTAGCGAAAACGAGGCATACGAGCACATGCGCTCGCGAGCGACAGGCCTGCGCGTGACCGTGGGGGAAATCGCCGCACTGGTGATCGATGCGCATGAGGCAATGGAAAAACTCGGCCTTCCCAACAGTTCGCAAAAAAAATAAAAAAATAATCGGCTGCGGCCCAACGGGCCCCGTTTCTATCGAAGCCACCATCGCGCATATGCGGCGAATCAGAGGCGGCGATGTTTTTGTGTCTTTTCGTACGAGTAAGGTAGGGACGGTGGCGATTCCCCAATCGTTTTAATGGTTTTGGTCTTATTGCCAACGGAGAAAATCATGACGTCCGTCAGCGTGGTCATTCCCACACGCAATCGTCCGGAAAAACTGCAGCGCTGCCTCGCGGCCTTATCGGTCGCGCGCGCTCAATTGCCGTTCGATGTGTTCGTCTGTGATTCGACGCCGGACCCCGAATTGCAAAAAAAGGTCGTCGAGGTTTGCGGCCGTCACGATTTCGTCAAACTGCGCTTTCACGACGGCAAGAACGTCGCTGCCGCTCGGAATTTCTGTGCACGCTCGGCCGATACCGATCTCATCGTCAATGTGGACGACGATATCTGCGTGGAACCGGGCGCCATTCGCCGGCTTTTCGATACCTACGAAGCGCAATCGGGCTATCGCGTCGTGGCCGGCAGCGTGCGATGGGGCGATGCGTGGAGCAGCCCGGTCGTCATGCGCGCGATTGGCTATGGACGGGCGGCCAAGCCGGGTGAGTCGCCCGACTTCCTGATCGGCGCGTTTTTCATCTATGCGCGCAAACTGGCACTGGCCAAGCCCTGGAACGAGTCGATCCGCACTTCCGATGACCGCTTTATGGGTGCGCTCTGGCGCAGCAGCGGCGTCAGGCTGTCGTTCGAGCCGTCCGCGCGCGCTGCGCACGATCACGAGCACGTGAGCTACGGCGTCGAGCATCAGAGTTCGCACATCTACGTCAATCTGTTCGACGCGATGATTGCGAACCCGCGGCTACTGCGCGCGCTCTCGTACGAATTCCTCGGTTTTGTCTGGGGCGTGAAAAAAGCCGTGCTCTCGGGGCCACACTTCTTCCGGTTCTTGTCCGCCTGGACCAAAGGGCATAGCGCGTTGGCGCGCGATTACCGCTACCTTAGCCGCCTCGTCGCAGACCGCCTGCCGCCACCCTGAAAGCCGTTGCCATCGCGCTACTGTCCGATAGGCGGGCCGGATCGGGCAGGCGTTGGCTCCGTTGCGTGCACGGCGCTTTCGGCCTGCGCTTGAACGCTGAGATCGTGCGTGATGATCGCGTCGCGCAAAATGGCGCACATCATAATAAAAAGCGCGAATGCGATGGCCCCGAGGATGCAATATCCAATAATTTTGATTCTCATGAACGCGCACTCCTGACGATAAATTACTGGCAGAGCGTTGGCGCCAGATATATACCAAGCACGTCCTTTATGCAATAGTAAGCAGTCCGAAAGGAATCGGGTGGCCCGCCTATCGCAGCTGAGTGGCTGCAACGAGCAAAACCATACTTCCAGTTGCGCCGTCGAGCAGACGCCACGCTGTCGCTCGACGAAAAAGCGGAGCGAGAAAGCGCGCGCCATAGCCGATCGCGAAAAACCAGAGCGGGCTGACGGACATCGCGCCCAGCGCAAACGCCAGACGTGCGCCTTGCGGCTCGCGTGCGCCTGCTGTGCCGATCAGCAGCAGCACGTCGAGATACACGTGCGGGTTGAGCCAAGTGAATGCCACCGTCATCAGGATGACGGCCCACGCGCTTTGCGTTGGCTGCGCCAATGGCGAGCCGTCGCTCTGTGCTTCCATGACGGCATGTCCGGGCTTTAACGCTCGGCGCAATGCCCCGATGCCGAACCAGGCCAGATAAGCGAGTCCCACATATAAAACGACGTCGACGAACGTGGGGTATCGCGTTGCCAGCGCCGCCGCACCGCCCACGCCGGCTGCGATCAGGATGAAGTCGGACAACGCGCACAGCACGACGACTTTGCCGACGTGCGAGCGCAAGATGCCTTGGCGCAGGACGAAGGCGTTCTGCGCGCCAATGGTGACGATCAGGGACGCCGACAGCGCGGCGCCATGCGAGAACGCGGACCAGTTCATGGATGCTTTGTCAGTAGACGGAGTAGACGATCGAAGTGAACCAGCGTAGTCTGCGTCGAGTTGTGTTGCTAAGAACAGCTAATTCTCGTAAGGCACATTAAGAAATACTAATGCTCGACTACGCACTGCTCGACGCGCTTGCAGCCGTCGTTCGGCACGGATCGTTCGACCGTGCCGCGCATGAACTCAATGTCACTCCGTCGGCGGTGTCCCAGCGCGTGAAGCTGCTCGAAGAGCGCATCGGCAGCATTCTCGTCAAGCGTGGCCAGCCTTGCACCGCCACCTCGTCGGGTGCGCTGCTGTGTCGTCACGTCGAGCGCGTGCGGTTGCTCGAGGCGGAACTGACTGGCCGCCTGCCGCTGATGCCGGGCAGCGGTGCGCTTGCGCACGCGTGGCCGATACTGCGCGTCGCCGTCAACGACGATAGCGTGGGAACGTGGTTTGTCGAAGCCGTCGCGGAATTTTGCGTGGAGCGCGAAACGCTGCTCGATCTCGTTATCGACGATCAGGACCATACCGCACAGCGCATTCGGGACGGCAGTGTGCAGGGCGCCGTGACGACACAGGCGAGCCCCGTGCAGGGGTGCCGCTCGATGCGGCTTGGTACCATGCGCTACCTGGCCGTGTGTACTCCATCGTATTTCAAGCGTTACTTCGCGCGCGGCGTGAACCGCGACACGCTGCGGCGCGCACCCTGCGTGGTCTTCAATGCCAAGGATGCGTTGCAAACGCGCTTCATGCGCCGCGTGACGCGCGCCGTCGTCGATCCGCCCGTGCACTGGGTGCCGCATGTCGGCGGGTTTTTGCAAGCGTGTCTGACGGGGCTCGGTTGGGGGATGTGTCCGACGCAGATGATCGCCGGGCCGCTGGCAGCGGGGCAAGTGCTTGAACTCGCGCCCGGTAAGCATCTCGATGTCGATCTCTATTGGCAGAGCTGGCGTCTTTCGATCGGGTTGCTCGATGAATTCGGCGCCGTGCTGAAAAAGCGCGCGGCAGCGTTTCTCGACTGACGATGCGGGCGCGGGCGCACGGCTGGCGGCACTGAGCGCTCACCGCTCAATGCTCACCGCTCGAGCTTGCCGCAAAGACGCTCGATCAGGGCCATGCTTGCAGCTGGGTTGTGCGCTTTGAACCCACTAATGACATAGAGGTAGACGTCTCGCGTGGCAGCGTCGCTTTTGCTCGCCTTTTTCGGTGCGGCACCGACTTGGTCGACTACGTCCAGCCCCTTTGGCATCCCGCCGGACGCCCAGCGTCGCACGCGCTCGGCCCAGGCATCGAGTGCGGCATCGTCGTATCCGTTGGGCTCGTCTTCGACCGCTCCCATGATCCGTGCGTAAACGAAGGGTGCCGTGATATCCGCTATTTGCAGATACTTGCTGTCTCCGGCCATGACGATGGCAACGCCATGCTTGCGCGCGAGTGCCACGAATTCGGCGCGCTTGAAACTCTGATGCCTGACTTCAACCGCATGCCGAACCGTTTGGCCCCCGACGTTTTTTGGCAGCAGGCTCAAAAATGCTTCGAAGTCCTCACTATCGAATTGCTTGGTCGGCGCGAACTGCCAGTTGATCGGGCCGAGCTTATGCTTGAGCTCCATGACGCCGCCTGTGACAAAGCGTTCGATCGATTCGCCGGCGTCCGCCAGCGTTCGGCGATGCGTGGCGAAGCGCGGCGCTTTCACCGCGAACACGAAGTCGTCGGGGGTTTCGTCGCGCCACTTGGCGAACGTCTCGGGTTTTTGCGCGCCGTAGAACGTCCCGTTGATTTCGATCGATGTCAGCTTGCGGCTCGCATATTCGAGTTCGCGCTTTTGCGTAAGGCCGGCCGGATAAAACGGCCCGCGCCATGGTTCGTAGGTCCACCCGCCGATACCGATACGGATCTCGGCGGCGGCAACGCGATGGGGGCGTTTCATATCGGTCGTCATGTCGGCTCCTTTCAGGTACGTTGGAACATTGGCTAGTGTCGTGAGTTAAAAATTCGTTGAACAATTTGCTGCCTGTAGTGCCGTGTAGTGAATGCGACGGACACGAAGAGGCGGCAATGTCGCGACAGCTATTGATATTTCCTAAAATCATGACAACCGTTGAGCGTCTCAAGCGTTATACCTCCTGGGCGATCTTGGAGACAAGTTGGCATGGCGCAAAGGCGATTGAGCGAAGCAGCAAAGAAGCGATTGAAGGCTGGTCGGCTGCTGCTGGCGGGCAAGGGCTGCGCCGAGGTGGCGTTGGCTGTGGGCGTTGCTCGGCAGACGGTGTACTCATGGAAGCGGCTGCTCGATGAAGGCGGCATCGATGCCCTGCGAGAGGTGCCCGAGCGAGGGCGTCCGGCCCAACTCGATGAGCAACAGTTGGCGGTTGTTCGCGCCGCCCTGCTACAAAGCCCCGTCGAGCATGGATTTGGCACTGAACTGTGGACTCTCAAGCGTGTGGGCGCAGTCATCGAGCGCATGCACGGCGTTCGCTTTGGCCAGACGCAAGTTTGGCGCATCCTGGGTTCGCTGGGCTTTAGTCCGCAAAAGCCAGAGAAGCGGGCCATTGAGCGCAACGAGGATGCCGTGCGCAACTGGAAGCGTCGCACCTGGCCGGCCCTTAAAAAAAAGCCCGACGAGAAGGCCGACTAATTGTCTTCGTGGACGAGTCTGGTATCAGCGAGCGCCCGACCAGAGTCCGTACCTGGGCACCCAAGGGACAGACGCCCATCATCCAGTTTCACTTCAACTGGAATCACGTCTCGGTCATCGCCGGGCTCACGCGCACCAACTGTTTGTTCCGCCTGCACGAGGGCAGCATCAAGAAGGAAGAGATCGTCGAATTCCTCAAAGCGCTCAAGGCCCACTTGAAGCAGCCTCTGCTGGTGATCTGGGATGGCCTGAAGGCGCATCGCAGTCGTTTGGTGCGCGAGTACCTGGACAGCTTGAAAGGACACATCCAGATCGCGTTCCTGCCGCCGTATGCGCCGGACATGAACCCGGTCGAATACCTGTGGGCTTGGTTGAAGCGCCACGCGCTGGCCAACTACTGCCCCAATGACCTTAGCGAACTGCACGCGAGCGCCCGCAACAAGCTTAAGAGCGCTCAAAAGCGACCTTCGATTATTGCCGCTTGTTGGATGCAGGCTACGCTGTGGTGATGTCATGAATTATGGAAGTCTCAATAAGATGCAGATGTGAAGGAAATCGTTATTTCGGCGGCGGAGATCATCAATGAACTGCGCAAGCAATACATTTTGCAGTAAGTTTCATGGAGTGTCCCCGAGCCTCGGCAACCTCCGAAGCGCCGGAGTCGATGAAGGAGATAGTCATGGCAGATGAACTCAGTCCCAAGGCGATTGAAGCGCTGGGCGAACTCAACCGTCGTTCTCCTGGCGAGCGGCCGCTCATGCTGGAGTGGGACATCGAGAGCGAACTCAGGAAGCGCGACTTCATTGAAGAGGTGCCAAACGGCGGATGGCAGATCTCTGAGCGCGGCCGGGCGTATGTGCGGAGCCTGAGCGCTTGAGCCCTGGCGCATCGAGTGAAAAGAGTATTGACTGCTGCCGTACAGACACTTCCCGTTGGACGTGAGATGGTGCGATGCAATAGAACCATTTGCACGATGATCATGACAAAGGCCGCTCTCCAAACGCTAGCCGTGCTTACAGCAATCGGCGCCGGATTCTTTCCAGTTCTGTGCCGTGCCTACGCGCTCGACCCGCAACTCGACTGTAAATCCAGCGCGCACGCGTTCATCGCCCCACTGGTGCACGATCGATACATCGATCCGAGCCCGATGCGGGTTGAGGCGAATTCGGTCAATGCATTTCGACCGGCGCACGGCAGCGCCTTGACGGCGTTCGGTTTTCGCGTCTATGCCGTCCTCGGGTATCAACACGACGATGCGATCTTCAAGAAGGGAAGCGGCGAACCCATTACAGACTCGTCGTATGGCGTGATAGTCGTCGGGCCGACCGAGTCGGTCGAAATGCGCGCGCGAGAGGCTGGCAGCGACGCTGTCGTTCAGCAGGTCATCCCTCTCGTGCTCACGGCCGTTTTCTGCAACGGGCATTGACGCGCTGCGGATCATGGCGGGAGCATCATGTGCTTCGCACGAAGCGCGGCGAGGATGCCCTTCAGGATATCGATGGGAGGTGGTGGGCAGCCCGGTATCGTGACGTCGACCGGAAGGAGCGTCGAAACCGGTCCGCACACGGCGTAGCTGTCAGTGAAGATGCCGCCCGTGCAGGCGCACTCGCCGGCCGCGACGACCAGCTTCGGATGCGGCGTTGCCTCGTAAGCCCGCGACACCGCTTCCTTCATGTTCAGAGTGAGCGGACCGGTGATGAGCAGCATATCGGCATGGCGGGGACTCGCGACGAACCTGATACCGAGACCTTCGAGGTTGTAGTAGGGGCTATTGAGCGCATGGATTTCCAGCTCGCATCCATTGCAGGAGCCCGCGTCGATCTCGCGAATGCACAGCGCTCGACCTAGTACGTCGAGTATGTTCTGCTGAATCTGCTGGCATTCGGTGCGCCAAGCGTCATCGCTTTCTGGCGCGCGCTCATCCGGCGTGCCGGTTCTCGCGATCTGTTTGAGAAGTTGCCACATTACAGGTCGTGTCCAGCGTAGTTGAGATTGAACGACTTGTTGATCAGCGGAAAGTCAGGAACGATATTGCCGATGATCGCGTGTTCCAGGGCTGGCCAGATCTGCCACGACGGGTCATGGCAGTGACAACGCGAAATGGCACCGTCGGCCTTGGTGTCGAGTGCGACGAACACATCGCCCCTCCAGCCTTCGATCCAGCCTACGCCATAGGATGGCGAGCCGTCGTGTTCAAGCTGCGCGACGATTTCGCCGCTTGGCAGATCGTCCAGGAGGGTTCGGATCAACCGGATGGACTCGTAGATCTCGTTGAAGCGGACGGCGACCCGGGCCGCCACGTCACAGCGGTCATCGCTGATCATTTGCGCCTGAACCTCGTGATATGGCGCGTAGGGGTGATCGACGCGCACATCGATTTTCCGGCCGCTTGCCCGTCCGACCAACCCACACACACCGAAATGCTCCGCCACCTTCGCCGAGAGGATGCCAGTGCCTGCAAAGCGATCCTGCAGTCCCGACTGGTCGTCGTAAATGTTCTGCATGACACGAACCTGCGCGTCAATCTGGTCGCACTGCGTCAGCATCGCGGTGATGAAGTGCGGATCGATGTCCGTTGCCACCCCCCCAGGAACGATCTGATCCATTAGATAGCGGTGTCCAGAAAACCGCGCGTTCAGCCGGAGCCAATCTTCCTTCAGGCGGGAGAACTGTGCCAGTCCGTACGCGAACCCGGCGTCGTTGCCCAGTGCCCCGAGATCGCCCAGATGGTTGGCTATGCGCTCACGCTCGAGCAGCAGCGCACGCAGCCATTGCGCGCGCGGTGGAATCCGTCCGTTCAACGCGCGCTCGACCGCCATGCAATAGGCCCACGAAAAGGCGACCGTGGTGTCTCCGGCGATCCGTCCTGCCAGACGATGCCCGAGCAACAAAGGCGTCTGCTCGAACAGCTTCTCGATGCCCCGATGCGCGTAACCCAGCCGCTCCTCGAGTCGCAGCACCTTCTCGCCGACGACCGAGAAGCGGAAGTGCCCCGGTTCGATCACGCCTGCGTGGATCGGGCCCACGGCGATCTCGTGGACGCCGTCCCCTGCGACCGGTACGAACGGATAATCCGCTTGCTGCGACTCGAACCGCTCGGTCCCGGAAGACAGCTTCCGCAGAGGATGGTAGTCGGTAAGCCAGTTACCGTGATTCAGCCACGGCCTTGTGTCTTCGGCGCCGATCGCGTTCAGTCCCAGCAGATCGTGGACGCCGCGTTGCATACGCGTCGCGCAGGGAAAGATGGAGGATAGATCCGGGTATCCGTTGCCATGTCCATCGTCTGTCGGCAACTGAAGCCACAGGATGCCGTCTTCCAGTGCGTAAGCGGCGGAGATCACGAAAGCGTCCGCAGCCTCCTCAGCACCCCAGAGGGAGATCAGTCGGCCGCCGGTTTCGCGCACCGTGCCGGCGGTGTGGGTCCACATGTCATGATCGACCTGTGCGAGAAAAGCGGAGGATTTGCCTGCAAACGCGGACAGGCGAACCAGGTTGGGAAGCCCGAATGCCTCGATGCGCATATGTCACCCCGCGATCATGGCCGCCGCCTGCCGATACCACGTCGCAAGATAGGGCGGAATGTAGAGTCCCAGCACCAGGCCGATGCCGAGATGGACGAACACCGGCAGCAACGCGGGCGGGTGCTCAAGCGCCTTCGCCGTGGTGTCCCCGAACACCATGCCCTGCACACGCACGAAGATGGCCGCGAACGCCGCAGCAAGCGCGAGCAACAGAAAGGGCGTGGCCCACGGGAGTTTGTTCATCGCGGTCGTCAGGATAAGGAACTCGCTCGCGAAGACGCCGAATGGCGGCATGCCCAGGATCGCTAGCGCCCCGAGCATCATGCCCCACCCAACGGTTGGGCTCACGCGTAACAACCCGCGGATGTCGTCGATTGCCTGGGTGCCGGCCTTCTGGGCCGCATGCCCGACTGTGAAGAAGATAGCCGACTTCACCAGCGAATGCACCGTCATGTGCAGCAGGCCTGCGAAGGTTGCGATGGGGCCGCCAATCCCGAAGGCGAACGTCATCAGGCCCATGTGCTCGATCGACGAATACGAAAAGAGCCGCTTGACGTCTTTCTGCCGGAACAGCGAAAAGGCGGCGACCAGCACCGAGACCAGCCCGAATCCGACCAGCAGGTTTCCCGGCAGGCCGTTATGGAGTGCACCATCGGCCAGCACCTTGCAGCGCAGCACCGCATAGAGTGCAACATTGAGCAGCAGGCCGGACAGCACGGCGGAAATCGGCGTCGGGCCTTCGGCATGCGCGTCGGGCAGCCAGTTGTGCATCGGTACGAGGCCGACCTTGGTGCCATAGCCGATCAGCAGAAACACGAACGCGAGCGAAATGATGGTCGGGTCGAGATTGCCCTTGACCGCGTTTAGGCTGGTCCAGAGCAACGCATCGCCGCCGCCGAGCTGCCGGCTTGCTGCGAGATAGAGCAGGATCGTGCCGAACAGCGCCTGCGCGATGCCGACGCCGCACAGAATGAAATATTTCCACGCGGCTTCGAGACTGGCCGCCGTGCGATAGACGCTGACGAGCAGCACCGTCGCGAGCGTGGCAGCTTCCATGGCGACCCAGAGGATGCCCATGTTGTTGGTCAGCAGCGCGAGCAGCATCGCAAAGATGAACAACTGGTACATGCTGTGATAAAGGCGCATGCGAGGCCCGGTCATCTTGCCGCGATCATGCTCGATGCGCATGTACGGCCTCGAAAAGATCGACGTGGTCCAGCCGACGAAGGCCGTCAGCGCGACGAGGAACACATTGAGCGGATCGACGAAGAACAGCTTGCCCAGCGCGAACGCAGGCCCATGCGCCACGGTTTGCAGGGCGAGCAGCGCGGCGGCGGCAAAGGTCAGGAAACTGAAGCCGACGTTGAGCTCCGCGGCGACATGATGCTGGCCCACGAGCACCAGACAGGCGCCCGCGAAAAGCGGGATTCCGAAAACGAGCAGCAGTACCCAGGCTTCAGTCATCCTTGAGTTTTTCCAGGTGATGAATATCCAGACTGTCGAACTGTTCGCGGATCTGGAACATGAACACGCCTAGGATCAGGATGCCCACCAGCACATCGAGTCCGATGCCAAGTTCAACGATCATCGGCATGCCGTTCGTTGCCGCCGCGGCGGCAAAGAACAGGCCGTTTTCCATCGACAGGAAGCCGATCACCTGCGGTATCGCCTTCGCGCGCGTAATCATCATCATGAACGACAGCAGCACACAGGCGAGGGCAATGCCGAGCGTGCCGCGGGCGACTGACGACGCGAGCTGGCTGATCGGCGACGCGACATTGAATGCAATGATCACGAGCACGATGCCAATCAGCAGGGTGGCGGGAATATTGAGCAGCGGCTCGACGTCCGTCGTGACGTTGAGCCGCCGCACGAGTCTGTAAAGTATCCACGGGATCAGGCCGGCCTTGAGTACCACGGTCAGTGCGGCGGAGATATAAAGGTGTACGTCAGCGGTGACGTATCCCAGGATGACATTGGCTGACACGAGTGTCAGGCCCTGCAGCGTATAGAGGTGAATCAACGACAGGATCCGGCGCTGACTGAGCATTGCAAACGACAGCAGCAACAGGATGGCGGCCAGGAAGTTGATGATCTGCGTCGCGAAGCCGTGCATTCACGCTCCCAGCAGGAAGTGAACGAGCATGCCGATGACAGCGAGCAGGAACGCTGTCGCGAGAAACTCCGGTACGCGGAAAATGCGCATCTTCGCGTTGGTCGTCTCGACTACCGCAAGCGCCGCGCCACCTATCGATAGCTTGACGAACAGCGCGGGTATCGCAAGCAGCAGCGCGGTTGGATTGCCGGCCTCGGCGATTCCCCACGGAATAAACAACGCGAGGCCGATGCAGGAGTACGCGAACAGTTTGAGGCTCGCTGCCCATTCCATTAGCGCGAGATGCCGGCCGGAATACTCAAGGATCAGCGCCTCGTGGATCATCGTCAGTTCGAGGTGCGTGGTCGGATTGTCGACCGGCAGGCGCGCGTTTTCGGCGAGCGACACCATCGTGAACGCGATCCCTGCGAACGCGAGGCTCGGATAGATTGCAAGCTCGCGATGACTGAGCGTGGCGACGATGCTGGTCAGCAGTGTGGACTGCGTGATCAGCGACGCCGAAAACAGCACCATCAGCAAGGCAGGCTCCGCGAGGAAGCCGACCAGCATCTCGCGGCGCGCGCCCATCGTGCCGAACGCGGTGCCGATATCCATCGCGGCCAGCGAGATTGTCACGCGAGCCAGCGCGAAAAGGCCCACCAGGGCGATCGCGTCTGCAGCCGGCGAGAGCGGCAGATCGGTGGAAAGCGTGGGCACGATCGCACAAGCGAGCGCCATGCATGCCCAGACGACATATGGCGCGCCGCGGAATATGGGGCTGGCGTGGTCGGCGACGACCGACTCCTTGTTGAACAGCTTGTGAAGCATCCGGTAAGGCTGCCAGATGCTCGCTGCCCGGCGGTTTTGCAAACGCGCGCGGCACATGTTGACCCACCCTGTCAGCAGGGGAGCCGCCGCCAGTGCGAGCACGATCTCCAGCCCCTGGGAGAGCAATCCGGGGAGCGCGATCATCGTCTCACCAGCATCAGCAGTACGATCAGCACGAGAAAGCTGTGCATCAGATAGACCGCGATGCGGCCTGTCTGGAGCAACCCGGCCAGTGCCGCGAGGCGCTTGACGAGCCGCTCGATCGGCCCATAAATCAGCGTCCATGCGCGATCTGTCACGGTGACGCTGTACACGGGGTGGCTGTCAAATGGAGAAGGTAGTTGCCGTTCGATCCTGAACAGCGGCGCGAAGATTTCACGGATCGGCTGCCCGAACCCTTCTGCCGTGTCCTGCATACGCGCGTTCACGAACGGAAAGCCGCAGGCCCAGGGAGCAGCACGTCGCAGGCGCCCGTGGTAAAGGCGGCGTACCAGCAGCCACGCGAGCCCGCAACAAGCAACGAAGAACAGCAGGAAAACCGCCGGCATGTAGCTTGCCCGGTCTACGCCTGTGGGTGCGAGCAGCAGCCAGCCATTCCTTGCGACCGCCTGGCCGATACCGGCGCCAACCAGCATCTGCGTGACGCGATCCAGAACGACCACGAACTGTACCGGCAACAGCCCGAGCAGCACGCATATCGCTGCGAGCCACACGAAGCCGACGCGCTCCCACGGACTTGCATCCCGTGCATCGCGTAACTTCGCCTCGCGAGGCTGGCCGAGAAAGATGATGCCGAAGAACTTGACCATCGTGTAGCCGGCGAGCGCGGCCACGAGAGCGATTAGCGCGGCGACGAGCGGCACTACCATGTTCAGGAACGGGTCAGGCAGGCCCGGCGTGAACAGAAAGCTCTGCAGCAACAGCCATTCGGAGACGAAGCCGCTCAACGGCGGCAGGCCTGCGCTGGCAAGTGCACCTATCAGAGCGGCCCAGGCGGTCCACGGCATGAAACGGATCAGGCCGCCCAGGCGCCCGAGATTGCGTTCGCCTGTCGCATGAAGCACAGAACCCGTCCCGAGGAACAGCAGGCTCTTGAACGTCGCGTGGCTAGCGATCTGATAGAGCAGGGCGGTCAACGACAAGGCAGCCAGCGCGCTCATTCCGTATGCGCGAAACAGGACCGTCAGCCCCATGCTGACGAACATCAGGCCTATGTTGTCGATTGATGAGTACGCAAGTAGCCGCTTCATATCCGTCTGGATGGCGCTGAACACGACCCCGAACAGCGCGGTGAAGAGTCCAAGCATCAGCATGAGCACGCCCCACCACGCAATCTGCACGTGCAGCAGATCAAACACCGTGCGCAGCACGCCGTAGAGCCCGGCCTTCAGGACGAACCCGCTCATGAGGGCCGATACCGGCGACGGCGCCGCCGGATGAGCCTCTGGCAGCCAGACGTGCAGCGGAAAAATGCCTGCTTTCGTGCCGAAACCGAACAGCGCCAGCAGAAACGCGATGGATGCCCAGAACACGTCCAGATGCTGCTGTCGCATGTTGGCGAACGTATAGTCGCCGGTATTAGCCTGTAGCAGGCCGAAGCACAGCAGGAGCGCCAGCGCGCCGACGTGGGAGATCAGGAAGTAGAGCCAGGCGGCCCGGCGAATCTCGGCAATGCGGTGATTGGTCATCACCAGGAAGGTAGCCGACAGTGTCATCGTTTCCCACGCGACCATGAAGCAGTATGCATCGTCCGCTAGCAGCAGCATCGCCATGCTCGCGAGGCACACGTGATATTCGAAGCACAGCAATCCGGGTGGCGTGCCTTCGCCTTTGCGGAAATAGCCGGCGGAAAACGCGCTCACGCCCGCGCTCACCGCGCCGAGAACACAGAGGAAATAGGCCGACAGGCCGTCGAGCCGCAGATGGAACGGCAGATCCGGCAACCCGAGCGGCAGGATGACTTGCTGGGGGCCTGCGAAAACGCCGGTCAGGCCCAGTCCGAACAGCAGTAGGCCAAACACCGCACCGACCGGAAACAGGCCATGCGCCACCACCCGTGTTCGTCGCAGGCTGGCGAGTCCCAGAACGCTAACGACCAGCCAGCTCGCGATGACCAGCAGCACGTAATGGACGACCAGCAGATGTTCCATCGGCGTTGTCTCCGGTGCCGTCAGACGTCCTGTCCAACGGTCAGTGTGTTGGACGAAGGGTATCCCGGAACTGGCCCTGCCCGGTGATGACGTTCCATTTTTTTGACATACCGGTACAGGTCGAGTCCCATCGATTTCCTGATGGCTTCAGCGCGGGCATAGAGGTCCAGCCACCCAGGCACGGTTCCCTGTTTGACGCCGATGGCAATGGTATTGCCTTCGCGCCGCGCCATGATGCGGAACACTTTTCCGTCGCACGCACGGCGCAGCCGGTCGAGGTGGGTAGTGAGCCGCGTGTCGTTGTTCAGCAGGTTGGCCACCAGCACACCTTCGCTGCGCAGCGCGGCATGACAGGAGTCGTAGAAGGATTGGCTTGACAGGCTGGCCGGTAAGCCCAATGCGTCGAAGCCGTCGAGAAGGATCACATCCGCGACGCCAATCTTGTCCGGGAGATCGAGCCGCACGCGCTGGTGCATCCCGCGCCGCGATGAGACGCTCGCCATCTGATGTTCTTCAAGCGTTTCGTCAAGCAGCATGGCACTTCTCCCGATACGTCGGGTAGGGCACCAGGCAGCCAGTCGGCCGCCTGGTGTTGTCGCCTCGCGATCACACGCGCCTTGAGCCTGCATTGTTGCCGCTGCGGACCCATGCGCAACATCTCCTGGCATCACCCGCCCCTGGGAGTGAACTGCCACCAAGGGCATAAAGTTACCGGTTAACCCAGCAAGTTTTGAATAATAAGCGGCTTCAGCCTGGGCAGGTGGAATGTTGCCGATGGGCTCAAGCAGCCGACGGTGATTGAACCACTCGGCCCATTTGAGCGTCGCCATCTCGACGGCTTGCAGCTTACGCCACGGCCAGTGCGTTGTCGTCGGAGTCGTCCACGCCGCCGAGGGCGGCTCGATGCCTGTCTCGGCCAGATGATCCGTATAGCGGATCGAGCCGTCCTGCTTAGGAACGTTGGTATGTTGGTTAACCTGGCGCACATATCGTCCCGCCGACCGGACCGAACGACGCCTTAGTCGACGACCAGCGCACCCGAACGCACAGCCGCGAGTTCGTCTGCCGAGCGGCGGTGCGCGTCCGAGAGCTTGCGCATGAGCGGCAAGAGCAGCATGGAGATTACCGCACCAGCCGCAGCGAGCCAGCCGAGTTTCGCAAAAAGCGCCGTGTACAGCGGCAGCGAATCGGCGGCTGCCAGCGCATTGGACGGCAGCCGCGCGAGATTTGCCACCACGCTGCCGAGGTACTGCGACACGCCGGTAGCCACAAAGTAGGCACCCATCATGAAGCCGCCCATGCGCACCGGTACATAGCGCGCCATCATCGCAAGACCGAGGCCGCTCACCAGCAACTCGCCAAGCGCATTGAGGCCGTAGCCAAGCACCATAAACCATGATGAGATGCGGCCGTCCACCGCATAGCGGCCGCTTACGGCATAAGCGAAGAACCCCGCAGCGACGGCGAGGAACCCGAGCGCAAACTTGGCGGCGACGCTGATATCGCCGCCATGTTGCGCGGCTCGCGTATAGGCCAGCGCGAGCAACGGGCTCAGCAGCATCACCCAGATCGGATTGAGCGCTTGAAATTGCGCTGGGCTCCATGCAAAAAGCTGTATGCCGAACAATGAGAACGACGGGTCGACATTACGCAGTGCGAACAATGTCAGGGAGGTCGACATCTGCTGATAAAAGACGAAAAAGAGAATGCACTGAATGACGAGGACGAATGCAGCAACGAGCCCTGCGCGTTCCGCTCGCTCGCAGGTCAATGTCATGAACGCAAAAATGGCGACAATCGCAGCCGCGGCAACATAGACACAGGCCACAGCGAGCGTTTCGTGCCCAAGCACGAAGACCGTCGCGAGTGCGAGCGCAGCGCCGCCCAGCGCAACGGCACCAACGCGCTTGACGCAAATCGGTGCGTCGTCCGGTACCGATCCAATTTGCGCGAGCGAACGGTAACGCATCATCAAATTCAACACGCCGAGCACCATGCCGGCGCAGCACAGTCCGAAGGCCGCGTGCCATCCCCAGTGATCCTTGATCCACGGCGTCGCGAGCATCGATACGGTCGAACCGATGTTGACAGCCATGTAGTAGATCGTGAATGCGCTATCGAGACGTGCGTCGTCGCCGTCGTAGATGCGGCGCACGAGGTTGGCCGCATTGGCTTTGAACAAGCCATTGCCGACCACGACGACGCCGAGCGCTGTGTAGAGAAATCCGATCCGGTCATCGGGAATGGCCAGCATCAGGTACCCGCAGCAGAGAACGAATGCGCCGAACAACATGGTGCGGCGTGTGCCGAGCACTTTGTCGCCGATCCATCCTCCGATCGAGGGCGCGGCATAAACGAGTGCCGTGAATGCCCCCCAGGCCAGGTTGGCCTGCGAATCGGTGAAGCCGGTCTGCTCGATCATGAAGAGCACGAGCAGTGCCGCCATGCCGTAATAGCCAAAGCGTTCCCACATTTCAATCAGAAAGACCGTCGCAAAGGAACGGTTTTGCAAACTAGAGGAATTCATCGAGTACGTCTCCTGATGGTCGAATTCCCACAGCGCATGATGTGCGCAAGGGGTAGCGGTCTGCGAATGCGATCGAGTAGAGGCGGATCAGCGCGCTGCCGACAGCGGACGAACGCCGCTGGCGCCAAGCCGCAGCGAGGCTTACGCAACACGTTTGCGACGGCCCGTCGATGCAATGCCGCGGCGATTCTCGCGAGGCGAGATGTGAGCGTCACTCAGGGAATACGCCCCTCATACCTTTGCTAGCTGCACATCGGCACGCGTGCGTGGTCTGATGCGCGTTTCTTTTCGTCCGCAAAAATTAGTCAGTAGTCCTTACTAATTTTTGCGTGACATCACACCCGAGCCAGGAAGAGACGCGGATGAAACAAGATGGATTGTGCGCGGCGCTCGCGCGGTTAGCGTCGTTCGCTTATGCAGTTTTGATGACTGTCGGAGCCGGCGTAGGTGCCGCTCATGCAGCGCAGGCATCGCCTGACGAGGCACTCGCGCGTGCCGATCAGATCGAGGCGACGCCGCCCGAGCCGAGTACCGCGGTGTTAGCGAACGGCAAGCACGAGGGGTTGATCGAAGGCAGCCACATCGACTTCGAGTTTCGCAACTACACCGACTATCTGCACATGGCGGGGGGCACAACGCGCCACGCGTGGGTGGGCGGGATGCAGGCCCGCTTCGAGTCGGGCTTTACCGCGGGCCTCGTCGGACTAGGCGCGGACGCCGCATTGTTTGGCGCGCTCAAGTTCGACGGCGGAGCAGGCGTGGGCAACATGGTGCACGTGGGCCGCAATGGTGGGGGATCGAACCAGCTAGCCTGGGCCTATCCGGGGACATACGATGTGAAGGCGCGCATGTCGGAGACGGTGCTCAAATACGGCTTGCACGCCGTGTCGAATCCGTTTCTCGAGCCGCACGACAATCGTGCGCTCCCACCGACGTTTCTCGGCGCATCGATGCTCAGCCAGGAGTGGAAGCAATTGGCTTTGCAAGCCGGCAGCTTTACGAAAGTGAATGCCAGAGGACACACCGCGTTGTCCGGATTGAGCACGTCATACGGTGGCGTGCCGGTGCGGCGCTTTAGTTTTGTGGGTGGCGCATGGGCCTATTCGCCCAACGGCAACGCGATGCTGTACGCGGGTCAAGCCGACGATGTCTGGCGGCAATACTATGCGTCGATTCAACACGGTATTGGCCGTATCGAGGCATTGAGGCTGACCGGTGCCGCTGGCGTTTATGTCACGCAAGATACGGGCGCCGCACGACAGGGCGCAATCGACAATCGCGCCTACGGCTTGTCGCTTTCGGCGCAGCACGGGCCTCATTCGCTGTTGGTCGGCTATCAGAAGATTTCAAGCGACCAGTTCTTCGATTACGTGAACGAGACGGCCGGCGACTACTTGGTCAATTCGATGGATGTGGATTACAACGCCCCACATGAGCAATCACTGCAGTTGCGTTATTCGTTCGATGGCAAATATGCAACGTTGCCCGGCTTTTCGGCGATGGTGTGGGCGCAACAGGGGTGGGGTGCCGACGCAGCCGCGGGTGCGCAGCGATATGGGTCGGGCGGGCCCGGCGCACCGGCATATGGCGCCATGTATTTGAAGAACGGCCAGGCGGTTCATGGCAGGCATCACGAGTTCGGCATCACGCCGTCATACGTTGTGCAGAGCGGGCGTTTCAAGCAAACGAAAGTCGCGTTGATCGCAATGTGGCATGTGGGATCGGCTTACTATTCGGACCCTACCAGTCAGGTGTACCGGCTTGTCGTCACGTTGCCGGCGCGCCTGCTTTGAAGCTCGGCATTGACGAGACAAAAAAACGCGGCAGACATCGCGCCTGCCGCGTTTTTTTGCGAGATGGATGCAAAGCGGGTCAGCGCGCGTGCTGCTCGCCTGGCAGTTCCGCGCCATTGGCACGAATGGCCGCGATCAGTTCGGCCGGCGTGATTTCGTAGCGCACTTCCCGGTGGATGCCGGGCTTGCGTTCGTCGATTTCGATCAGAAGAATGCTTTTGCCGTCTTCTGCGGTTTCAAGTTTCAGAGAGCGTACTTCACGTCCGCTCGTTTCGTCGATTTCGGTGAGCAGGGTCATGGCCCCGGAACAACGGGTGGTGCGCATCGAACGTTTCCTCGGGTCGTTATTGAAAGCGATTGTACGGGCAGCGCCTGCTGTTCGACAGAGTGCTTTCGTCTGCCGGCCGGGCGCAACAACGCGGCGAGCCGCGACGTCGCGGCGGCTTTTCCGCTGCCCAATTTCATGTCGATGAGTGTAACGCGAAGTTCGCCGGCGTCAGCGGCTTTTTAAAGTGCGCGAACAGCATGCCCCAAGCGGGCGCAATCGCGCACGGTGCGCGATGCACCCTCTCGTCGCTCACCGTTTTTTCGCGTGCGGATGACGGCGTGCGTTACACGCAATGCACCCGTTCGTTGTCGACCAGCACTTGCGCCATTTCCCACGCATCGCGTGCGGCGTCGGTGCGGCCGCTCAATTGGCGAGCTAACGTTGCGCCATCGAGTAGAAGCGCACATCGCCGCGCAAGCCGGGCCGCCGCTTCGCCGTCGAAGCGTTCCCCGAGAATGCGCTCGAGCAAATGAACAAATGCATACCGTTGCGCCTCGGACGCTGCAAAAATTTCGTTTTCCTCGGCGTGAAATTCCGCAGCGGCATGAACGAACATGCTGCCCGTAAATGGCTCTGCGCGGAACCAGGCATCGTGCCAAAGAAAAACGGCATGCAGTTTATCGAGTGGTTCGGAATGCGGCGCGGTGGCAGCCGCGATTCCCGCGGTTAGCGCCGCACCCTGCTCGTTGAGCACCTCGACGACGAGGCGGCTTTTCGACGGAAAGTACTTATACATCGTCATTTTCGCAACGCGCGATTCTGCGATGATTCTGTCGATTCCCACGGCGTGAAAGCCGAACCGCGAAAATAGCTTGGTCGCGGTATCGATCAGCGCTTTCTTTTTCTCACTCATTTTTGGCCCGCTTAATATATGTGAAAAGTTGTGCGTTTTCGCGGAGAAACTCGCCTATCGAGTCAATTTCTTCGAAGAAAACGTTATTTTTCAACAAGTGTTTCCCCCGATAGACGACTTTCGATCGGTCTGACTCGCACCTCTCAATGCGGGACGATGATCGTAAGTGATGTCATTCAAATCGAAGCGCGTCCTGAAATCAAGCCCCCAGCCGAATTATTAATGTTGCAGTGCGCAGATAATATCGGCGCCACTACGCCGATTGCATTGGCTGGCCGGGCTGAGCGGCCTGAATCGATGACCGGAATGGCGCGCGATGCTACGATCGAAAAACACGCAACTATTTTCAAGTGAGGGATGGTGACGCTTTATGACACGCTGGGTGTGCGCGAGGATGCCACCGAAGAGGAAGTCAAGCGAGCCTATCGGAAAGCCGCGATGCGCTCGCATCCTGACCGCAATGTGGGAAATGAAGCTGCTGCACACGCGACGTTTCAACAAGTGAAGGAAGCTTACGCAATCTTGTCGGACCCGGAACAGCGGCGCGTCTATGACGCCGTGTTTGCCGAGGAGATGCAGCGACTTGCACGGCGCCGCGAGAAAGAGCGCCGCCGCGCGCAAGCCGAGGCAGCGCGACAGCAGGCCGAGTACGCGGCATTCGTCACGCTCGCCATGCGCTATGCGGAGCAGGGACACAACCGCGATGTCCTGTTCGGCGTATTGCTCGGCCGCGCGTGCGACGCAACGCTCGCAGCCCGTATCGCCGACGGCGTCGCTGCGCTTCAGTCGTCGCGCGAGGCGCAGCCCGCGGGCGCATCGGTCGAGAAAGGCGCAACCGCGCAAGCCTCGCAATCATCGGAAGCCTCCGAAGTGCCGGACGCATACACTGGCCATGGCGAAGCAAAGGACTCGCTGCACACGAATCTTTTCAGTACGCTGTGGCACGGCATGTTCGGACTTCGATCGTAGCGAGCGGCGCCAATTACATTGAATTCGAAACCCTGTCGAATAGGGATGATTACGCCGCGGCGTGGTAATGCAATAACAAGACGCCCGCCGCGTGGCATACTCCCGCCATTCGAAAGCAAACGAATCAATTGGCTCGATGAAACACACGCTCCCATCTTCTATCCATCGCGCAACGGCACGTCGCGCCGTCTACGTCATTCATGCCATGGTGCTCGCTATGGCGGCTACGGGTTGCGGTGGCGCGGCACCGCTTTTCACGTCCGATGGCCGTCCAACCACGCTCGTTCAGTGTCCGGCGCAAGGCCCGGAAAGTGCTTGCTTGGAAAATGCGCGTGGCATGTGCGGAGGGGGGGTCGACGTCGTTCAGAAATCTACCGATAACGGTATGCGCAATGTGCTCTTTGCATGCAAGGCGAGATGAAATTGCACTTTTGCGCGTCCGATCTGTCACAAGCGCGGTACCAATTGGCAATTACATCGGCAACCACAACGGAGGCGATTCTCTATGGCGAGCTATCGGCAACTTACTGAGCAACTTGCAAAAGTCCAAGCGCAAATGGCTGCCGCGCGCGAGAAGGAAATGGCTGCTGTCATTGAGCAAATAAAGGCCCAAATCGCGGAATATGGCATTAGCGCGGAAGAGCTCGGCTTCACTGCCAAACGGGCGCGCAAGACCCAATCGGGCCGGTTGCCGCCAAAGTACCGCGATCCGAAAACCGGCGCCACCTGGAGCGGTCGAGGACGTGCGCCGACATGGATCGGCAAGCGGCGCGAGCGCTTCCTGATTCAAGATTAAGCCGCGGGTGTGACGCCGCGTCGAGCGCTACAGCGCGACGCTTTGAAGCCGTGCCGCCAGAAACTCCACAAAGAGGCGCGTGCGCACCGGCAGACGCCGCGTCGGCGGCCATAACGCCTGCAATGGCAGCGGCGTAAGTTCGTAGTCAGCCAGAATCAATTCCACGCGACGTTGCAGCACGAGTTCGCTGATCTGCCAGTAGGCGGCCCGGCCGATACCGAGGCCGCTTGCCACGGCCTCGTTGAGCGCAGCCGTGCTGTTGCTGTCGAAGCGGCCACGCACCTGCACTCGTTCTTCTATGCCGCGTTTGCCCCGGTAACGCCAGAGCGACGCCTCAGGCAGTGCCGAGCGCACCAGGCAATCGTGTTGCTTCAAATCCGCTGGCCGCAGCGGACGTCCGCGAGATTCCAGGTAGGCAGGCGAGGCAAACGTCACGCGACGAATCGTGCCGAGCCGCCGCGCAACCAGATTCGAGTCCGGTGTTTCGCCTATACGGATCGTGACATCGGCGCCGGTTTTCGCCGGGTCATCGTATTCATCCGAAAGATCGAGTGACGCCCTGAGTTCGGGATAACGCGCCAGAAAGCTGGCCAGCAGCGGCGCGATATATCGCGGGCCGAACAGCGTCGGACCGCAGATACGCAAACGCCCCGACACGGTCGTCGCGTAGTCGGCGAGTTCCGCGCGTGCCATCGCAAGATCGCCGAGCACCTGCTTGATGCGCGCATAGAACTTCTCGCCTGCGGTGGTCAGCCGGCACTGCCGCGTAGTGCGTGCGACGAGCAGCGTGCCTGCTTCCCGCTCGAGCACCTGGAGCGAGCGGCTGACTGCCTGCAATGACTTGTCAAGCCTGCGCGCCGCTGCGGTGAGGTTGCCTTCTTCCGCAATCGCGACAAACGTTTCCAGGTCGCGTAATGATCCATTGTCCATTTTTTCGGGAGAAAGAGTCAGGCGTTGCAAGGATTATCTATCACTAAGGCGAGAGTACGATTCAGCGGATGGTGTTTCCGGAGTGCATGTTGATGTCAGCAAACGAATTGAGTCGCGCCGACGTCGCAACGTCCACATGCGTTTCGACGTGGCCGTATGCAATCGCCGTCGGCATCGCTGTGCTCGGCCTGTATGCGTCGCAGGGGCTCGTCGACGACCTGGCCACGTCGATCGGACTCGGTGCATGGGCCAATCTCGTGACAATGCTGACGCTGGCTGGCTATGCCTGCGGGCTGTTGCTTCTCGTGCCGCTCGTCGATCTGTTGCCGAACCGGCGGCTCATCGTTGCGACGCTCGGTGCGCAAGTGATGTCGCTGGTTGTGGTCGCCGCTGCGCGCGAGCCGATGATGTTTCTGCTCGCGTCGTTCTTCATCGGCGTGAGCTCGAGTGCGATCCAGATGCTCGTGCCCGTCATTGCATCGCAGGCACCCGAGGCAGATCGTGGCCGCGTGGTCGGCGACGTCATGAGCGGACTGATGCTCGGCGTATTGCTGTCGCGGCCAGCAGCGAGCCTGCTCGCTGGCGCGTTCGGATGGCGCAGCTATTATGCGATCGATGCAGTGGCGCTCGTCGCAATGACCGCGTGGCTCTCGACGCACATGCCCGAACGGCGTCCCGTGCATCGCAGCTCATACGCCGCGCTGACGAGTTCGCTGTTGCGCCTGATTCGCGATGAATCGGTGCTGCGGCGCCGCGCGTGGTATCAGGGCCTACTGATGGTCTCCTTCAACTTATTCTGGACGAGCGTGTCGCTCGAGCTCGCGAATCCACCACTGCGGCTCGGTCATGTGGGCATCGGCCTATTCGCTCTGGCCGGCGCGGGCAGCACGATCATCGCGCCGGTCGCGGGACGCCTTGGCGACCGCGGTTTCGATCGGCAAGCCACGATCGCTTTCCATATGATCGTCGTGCTTGCGACGGGCATCGCGCTACTCGGCGGCAGCCACATCGTGTCGCCCGCCGCTTCCGTGACGCTGCTCGTCGTCGCGGCGCTGCTGCTCGACCTCGGCGTGATCGGGGATCAGGCGTTGGGGCGCCGCGCGGTTAATTTGCTGAACGCACGTGCGCGTGGCCGCATGAACGGCCTGTTCACCGGACTTTTTTTCATCGGCAGCGCGATCGGCGCGCTGCTCGCCGGGCCTGCGTGGGTGCATGGCCACTGGACGGGCGTCTGTCTTGCTGCCGCTTTCTTCGCGCTGGCGGCCGGCGTGCTGCATGCGGTGCAGACGCTGGCACCGGTACCGCGGCAGCCCTGAAACGCATCTCATGACTCGAGAAACCGACCCACTATGAACGCGACCCGATCAACCTTCCGCTATCCGACCGTCAATATCGATGGAGTCGATATCTTCTATCGCGAGGCCGGACCGCAAGACGCACCGACCGTTTTACTGTTGCACGGCTTTCCGTCGTCGTCACGAATGTACGAACCACTGATGCCGTTTCTCGCGCGCGAGTTTCGCCTAATCGCGCCGGACTATCCAGGCTTCGGCAATAGCGAGGCACCCGCGCCCGACCGATACGCGTATACGTTCGATAATCTCGCGCAATCCATAGAAGCGTTCACCGACGCGTTGAAGCTCGATCGCTATGTGCTTTTCATGGCGGACTACGGTGGCCCGGTCGGATTCCGTTTGGCGATGGCGCGGCCGGAGCAAGTGGCTGGTATCGTGATCCAAAATGCGGTTGCACATGAGCAAGGGCTCGGGCCGTTGTGGGTAACGCGCAAGGCATTCTGGCAAGACCGTGCCGCATACGAAGACAGCCTGTGGGCCAATCTTGCTTCCCTCGATGCTTTGAAGCTGCGTCATGTAGGGAAGAGTCCGGATCCCCAACGCTACGATCCCGACAACTGGCGCGACGAACAACACTTTCTGGCGCGCCCGGGACAACGCGCGATCCAGACCGATCTCTTTTACGACTACCGCACGAATCTCGAATCGTATCCGCGTTGGCAGGCTTGGTTGCGCGAGCATCGGCCACCGATGCTCGTGACGTGGGGCAGATATGATCCGTCATTCACCGTGCAGGGTGCGTATGCCTATCAGCGCGATGTTCCCGACGCGGACGTGCATCTGCTCGATGCCGGCCACTTTGCACTGGAGGAAGCGAGTGACGAGATCGCCGCGTTGACACACGATTTTCTGCGGCGTTTGGCGCTGCGCTGAATGAAGGCGCACGGAAAGCGGGGTATCGTGATGCCGGCGCCGAAACTATACTGCAACGCTGACAAGCGCAACGATCACAGCCATATTCGCCACCATTCATCGAGACGAAGGAGAAGGCCGCATGACGTTGGAACATTTGCTGGAGCGTGCGGGTATTGCACGCCAACATGCCTACGCGCCTTATTCGAACTTCAAAGTCGGCGCTGCATTGTTGACGCTCGACGGCAATGTTTTTCTTGGCTGCAACGTCGAGAATGCGTCGTATGGGCTTTGCAATTGCGCCGAACGGACGGCATTTTTCAGTGCGATCGCAGCAGGCTATACACGTCATCAGTTTCGCGGGTTGGCCGTCATGGGCGATACAACCGGGCCGATCTCGCCGTGCGGCGCATGCCGGCAAGTCATCATCGAGCTTGGCGGCCCCGATTTGCCGATTCGGCTCGGCAATCTACGCGGTGACTGGCGCGATACGACGGCACGCGAACAGCTGCCCGATGCGTTCTCGTTATGACGGCCCCGAGCCAGGCATAAGAACATGCACAAAGTCATCTACGATACGGACCCGGGCATCGACGATGCGATGGCGCTCGTTTTTCAGGCGCTTAGCCCCGATATCGAACTGCTCGGTATCACCAGCGTGTTCGGCAATGCCACCATCGATACGACGACGCGCAATGCGCTTTATCTCGCGCACCGTTTCGCGCCTGGTGTGCCGGTGGCGCGCGGTGCTGGCGAGCCGCTCGAAGGCAGCGCACCGGCACCGTTGCCCGCGATTCACGGCGACGACGGCCTCGGCAACATCGGTGTCGTGCCACCGGTGCACGCCATGCCCGACGCGCGCGCGGCCTCGCGTTTCATCGTCGATACCGTGCGACGGCATCCAGGCGAAGTGACGCTGCTTGCCGTCGGGCCACTGACCAACCTCGCACTTGCGCTTGTCGACGATGCGGGCATCGCCTCGCTTGTGAAGCAGGTGATCGTGATGGGGGGTGCCTTCGGAATCGACGGCGTGTCAGGCAATGTCACGCCCGCGGCGGAAGCGAATATGCACGGCGATGCGCGCGCGGCCGATATCGTATTCGGTGCCGATTGGCCCGTTGTCATCGTCGGCCTCGACGTGACGCAACGGGTCATCATGTCGCACGCCTATCTCGCGTCGCTGCGCGAGCGTGGCTCGGAAGCAGGGCGCTTCGTATGGGACGTCTCGCGCCACTATGAAACGTTTCATCGCGCCAGCGGGTGCGTCGAGGGCATTTATGTCCATGACGCATCGGCGGTCGCCTACTTGCTCTCACCGGAGTGCTTCATCACACGCACCGGTCCGGTTCGCGTGCTCACCGAAGGTATCGCGGCCGGACATACGATCCAAAAGCCAGCGCAAATGCTGACGCCGGCCCCTGCGTGGGACAGCAGGCCGTCTTGCAGCGTTTGTGTCAGCGTGGATGCGGCAGCGGTGCTCTCGCTCTATCAGCGCACGCTATGCGCATTGCCGCGTTCGCCTCAGTAGCCGCCCTGCGGCCCGAAAAATATCACCCAGGTCTTGAAGTCTGCGCTGAACGTCGTGAAGCGATGCTCGACATGTGCAGGCACAAACAGCACATCTCCCGCCTTGAAATCGCAGCGCTGGCCCGCACGCTCGAAAATGCCCGAACCCGACGACACGATATAGAGCTCGTCGCGCGTATGCGGCTTTTGCGTGTCCGTGCCGCGCGGCGAAAAGAGTTCGACTGATACGTCGCCGCGCTCGAAGAGCACGATGAACGGCACCGGAAGCTCGGCTAGCGACAACGCCGCGTCAGCCTCGGCGATGCGCAGTACGTCGTTTGGAACGGTTGCCATGGTTGGCCTTTATTGTCGAGTAAAGGATCGCGCGTTATGCGCGGCTCGATCATAACGCCTCCCGAAAAACCTCACCTTAGCGCTTGCATCGCCGATTACCGCCTCCCACAGGCCAAGGCTTTGCGTGCCGAACGGGCGCTCGATTCCGCCTAATCCCGAAAACCCTCACCTTTGCCGATGATTCCGGATTAGTTAGCACCTCTAAGCATTGGCAGCTATCTGGTCGCGCAGTTGTTGGCGCCGCTCGCGCTCCATAGAGTGGGTGCCGACTCAATCGAGATGACGAAAGGAGGCAACGCTCATGGGGCGATTGCGAATCAGCTTGTCTGGTGGGCTATGGCTTTTCGCCATGACGATGGCGTTCGTCGGTTCGGCGCTTGCTGCACCTTATTCGCATGCGTCCGGCGATGTGGGAATGGTATCGAAGCAAGCGCGCTTGCCACCGATGCCGCGTACGCCATCGATGCTGCCACGCACGCGTGAAGCCATGCGCTATGATCTTGCACCGTCGAAAGTGCTGCGCCCCGAGTTGATGACATCCGAGATGCGGCGTCGATTGCGCGACAGCGGTCACCTTGTTCAGGCCGAAACCGCTGCATGCCCTTCGATGGCTGCGATGGCTGGCTACAGTGGTGCCGAGCTTGCCGAAGCGATTGCCGCGCTCCCCGATTCGAGTTGCGCCAACGCCTTCTTTTCGGTGACGGCTCAACAGGCGACGCAGCTCTTTAGCAACGCGAACATGACTGCGGTCGCTACCCGGTTCGCCAGCGCGAGTGCGGCCTACGCGCCCGGTGACCGCACTTTGGTCAATGTCGCGCTATTCCTTAGGGCTGCTTACTATCTGGCGAGCGAGGGCAGCATCGCGCCGATTGCCGCAGACGTGCTCGCTACTGTGCGCCCCGCGATCATGCAATTACTGACGGGCAGCACGCTCTTTTCGCCGAACGAAAAAGCGCAGACGACGGCTGGCGAAGTGGTGACGCTCATCGTCAACATGCACGACGAAGCGGCTTATCTCGACGTGATGAAACGGTGGGTCGAGCGATTCACGAATACGCCGGCGGCACCCAACGCGGCGCGCTTGCTCGACGATCCGAATGTCGGATACGGTTTTACCGGCATTCTCAAGGTGTTCTACTTCGCCCATTACCGCCCGGAGGCATTGCCGAAGATCGAGAGCGATCCCTCCTATGCATCGTCGCTATACGCGTTTGTGAGGGCGAACAAACAAAGCTTGCTCGATGACAACAACGCCAGCTATCAACTGAACCAGGCGGCCGGTGAAGCATTTCGTTTCGCGATGCACCCGGCGTTGTTGCCGACGGTCAGTGCGTTGATGCGCGATGCGTTAGCCGGTTCAACTATGGCCGGCCCTGACAGGCTGATTTGGCTCGCTGCGGCGCAGGCGGTCAACGCCTACGACAACGACAATTGCAACGCCTATGGAACCTGCAACTTCGAAGCGCGCTTGGCTGACGCCATCTTATCGAGGCGTTATTCCTGCCCGGGAAAAACCGTCCACTTGCGTGCCGAATCGCTCGATTCGGCGCAGGCGAAAAAGGCCTGCTCAACGGTGCAGCAGGAAGCCCCCTTCTTTCATGCAATGTTGCATACGAACCGCGTGCCAGTGGCGAATGACGGCAATGCGAAGCTGGAGGTGGTCGTCTTTTCGAGCAATGTCGAATACGAAAACTATTCCGGCGTGCTATTCGGCAACGATACCGACAACGGCGGTGTCTATTTGGAAGGGGACCCGGCCTCGCCCACCAATCAGGCGCGCTTCATCGCATACGTCGCAACCTGGTTGAGTCCGACGTTCGAAATTTGGAATTTGAAGCACGAATACGTGCATTATCTCGACGGACGCTTCGATCTCTACGGCGACTTCGAGCAATCGACGCGCGTGCCTACCGTCTGGTATATCGAAGGGCTGGCGGAATACATTTCGCGCGGCAACGACGATCCCGAATCAATCGAAGCGGCAATGACGGGCCGTTATCGCCTGAGCGAAATCTTTAAGAACGACTACGACATGGTTGATTATGTGAGCCGCGCTTATCGCTGGGGGTACATGGCAACGCGCTTCATTTTTGAGCGACATCCCGAAGTGTTGGCAGCGATCCTGCCGATGTTCAGGAGCGGCGATTACGCTGCGTATTGGGCGTTCATACAGCGTTTGTCCCCGCAGCTCGACGACGAATTTTCCGCATGGGTGCCTACCGTTACAACGGCCGGTACGCCGGCTCCGCCGTGGCACAGCGATTGACGGTCTCGATGCTTGCGGCGTGTCGGTACATCCAATCGAGCGTCTCGTGAAGCGGCGTGGCAGGCACACGTCCGATGGCGTGGCGCAGTTTGAGGTTCGACCCGATGAGTCGATGCACCTCGTTGGCGCGTAAAAAACGTGGGTCGACCGACACGTCGATTTCATAGCCCGCGATGTCGCGCAGCATCGCGAGTACATCGGTCAACGAATGTGCCACACCCGAGCAAACGTTGAACGTCTCACCTGCGGGTGCTGCGTCAAGTAGCTGCGCATAAACAGCGACTACGTCGCGAACGTCGGAGAAATCGCGGCTCACATGCAGGTTGCCGAGCGAGATTTTTAGCTCGCCTCTTGCATGGTGGCCAACGACCTTCGGCAATAGAAAGTCCTCGCGCTGTCCGACGCCTGTGTAGTTGAACGGCCGGACAATGCAGATCGGAAGACGGTCCATCCAAAGACGCGCTGCATGTTCCATCGCAAACTTGCTGACTGCATAGTCGTTGGCCGGCTGCGGCGCGATGCTTTCGTCGAGCACTTCGAATGGCACATTGCCATAGATATTCGCGCTGCTTGCGAGCAATACCGCGCGCGGCGTTGTGTCGAGCGTGGCGAGCGCCGCCAGCAGATTGCGCGTGCCCACGATGTTGGTCAGGTAGCTGTTGGTGGGCGTGTCCTGCGTAATGTGCGACGCCGCCGCGAGATGCACGACAACCTCGGGGCTCGCATCGTCGACGAACGCGCGCAGACGCGCGGCATCGAGCAGGTCGACCGCTTGTGCGACATGGGCCGGTGATTGCAACGGGGCAACGCTGACCTCGGGCGCGACGGTGCCCCAGACTTCATAGCCAAGTTCGATCAAATGCGCGACGAGATGCCGGCCTGTAAAGCCGCCAGCACCGGTTACGAGCGCACGCGGCATGCGTGTTACGCCTGAACTGATTGCGCTCATGGCGCCGCGATGCGTGCGAGATCGGCCTCGACCATCATGTTGCAGAGCCCTTCGAGCGTGGTGTGCGGTTGCCAGCCGAGTTTTTCGCGCGCTTTGTCCGCACTGCCGATCAACAGCTCCACTTCCGCCGGCCGATAAAACTTCGGATTGACTTCGACGAGCACCTTGCCGGACGCCACATCGATGCCGCGTTCGCGTTCAGCCTTGCCGCTCCATTCGAGTTGATAACCTGCTGCTTGAAATGCCATGCGGACGAAATCGCGCACGGTTTCCGTACGCTGTGTCGCGAGCACGTAGGTATCGGGCTCATTTGCCTGCAGCATGCGCCACATGCCTTCGACATATTCACGTGCGAAGCCCCAGTCGCGCTTCGCGTCGAGATTGCCGAGCTCGAGCTTATCGAGCTTGCCTGCCTTGATGCGCGCAGCGGCATCGGTAATTTTGCGGGTGACAAACTCGAGACCGCGTAGCGGCGACTCGTGATTGAACAAGATGCCGCAGGCACCGAAGATATCGTACGACTCGCGATAGTTGATCGTCGTCCAATGCGCGAAGAGCTTCGCCACCCCATACGGGCTGCGCGGATAGAACGGCGTGTCCTCCGTTTGCGGAACGGCCTGGACCTTGCCGAACATTTCCGATGTGGACGCCTGATAGTAGCGAATGCTTTTATCGATGATCCGAATAGCCTCGAGCAAATTGAGTGCGCCGACTCCGGTGACCTCCGCGGTGGTGACGGGTTGATCGAACGACACGCCCACGAAGCTTTGCGCCGCAAGGTTATACAGCTCGTGCGCATGCGCCGATTCGAGCAACCGTATCGTCGAGCCGAGGTCCGTCAAATCGTGCTCGACAAGCGTCAGATTCGGATGCTGTTCGATGCCGAGTTCGGCGATACGCCAAAAGTTGACCGAGCTCGTGCGCCGATAGGTGCCTACGACGGCATAGCCTTTCTCGAGCAGCAGTTGCGCGAGATACGCACCGTCTTGTCCGGTGATACCGGTGATGATCGCTTTGCGTGCAGCCTGCGTCGCATTCATGACATTGTCCTTGTAAGGTTTTTGAATGGCTCGATGAATATTCTCAGTCACGAACGAGTGCGACAGTCGACAGCGTCGAACGGCGAGGGCCGCCCCGGGTCAGCCGTTTTTCGAGCAGGAACCAACTGGCACTCGCGAACGCGAGCGTCAGCGCCAACGCAGCGATGGCGCTGGTGTAGCGGCCCAAATCGAGCTTCCACATCAGGCCGATGAATGTCACATGCACGAGGTAAACCGTATAGCTGATGGTGCCGATATAAACGAGCACGGGGTGGGACAGCACACGCGTGACGATGCCGCGGCTTCTGAGCGCGAGCACGACGACCGAACTCGACAGCACGAGTGTCAGGCTATAGAGGCCGGCATTCGACAGCGGCTGATTGGAGTCGCGCATGGACGGGTAATGTATGTGCAGCCAGCCAAGCGTGGCGAGCGAGCCGAAGAGCCCCGCCCAGGCCATCCATCGCATGCGTTCGGGCAGATCGGGCACGCGCCGCATCAGCACCGCGAGCAATGCGCCGGCACATAGCAGATCCATACGGAACGGCGTCAGGAAATAGATCGGCCAGAATTCGCTGAACAACGGTGTGGCTAGCGCGCGCAGTATCGGCGCGACGATGATACCGGCCGCTGCGATGATACCGAGCGTGCGCTCGGATACGAGCAGTACGAGCACGGGCCAGACCAGATAAAACTGCTCCTCGACCGCGAGCGACCACAGCACGCCGAAGCCCGGGTTACCCGTTTCGCCGAGCGATTGGCCGATATTGGTCGCGAAGAACGCATACCACCACCAATGATTGAGCCAGCCGACGCCGAAGAGTAACGACGAGAGAATCAGCAAGATGATGTAAGGCGGCAGAATCCGCCGCGCACGGCGCGCGTAAAAATAACCGAAATACGACTGATTACGTGATTTCCGATCGAGCAAAATACCGGTGATCAGGAATCCGCTCAATACAAAAAACAGATCGACGCCCATCCACAGCGATACACCGAGGGCGTGATTGAGGAATACGGCGAGTACCGCTACGGCACGTACGCCGTCGAGCTGGACGATGCGTGTGTGCGGTCTTGCGATATCGATATTGGACTCCGGTAAAGCAGGCGCGATCAACTGAGACATGGTGTCCTTGCATTCCCTTCGCCGGCAGGGCCGTCCGGCAGTGCTTAAAAAAGACGGCCCCATTCTGCGGAAAAAGAAATTGACGAAAAACCCATTGAGTCGTTTCGTATTAAGTGCCGCATGATCCGGGGCAGATGGCGATACGGCAGGAATTTTTTGGAATTATTTGCAGCTTTCCGCCAAATAGTTTGGCCTTAGTCTAGGCAGTCGAATTCCTGAGAGCCAAGGAGGCCCCTTGTTGCGTGTCCTGTCCCGCCCGGCATTGGCGCTGACCGCCGTCGTGATTGGAATCTGTGCAGCCGTCGCCGGGTTGTCCGCGCGCGCGGCCGAAAACGGCGAGGCTGAAAAGAGCCTGTCGGTCACCACATCGTGGATCGGCAACACTTTCGGCTTCGGCGCACGCAGTGCGGCCCCAGGCAGTGCGGCGCCAGGCAATGCGGCCCCAGGCAATTCGGGTCAAGGTAGCTGGACGCAGATCAATATCACCGCGATTGCCGTTTCGCCCGACGGCAAGGTCTATACGAACTCGCCGTGGGACGAGAGTGGCGCCGAAGCGAGCGTCTATCAGAACGGCAAGCAGCTCTCGTTCGCGGGCGGCACGCATGGCTGGGGGCGGGCAGGCGGCGACGCCGTTGCTGTCAACAAGCGCTATGTTTTCATTGCGATGGCGGTCGGCAACGAGCGCGGAAAGCTCGTCGGCGACGGCGTGTGGCCTGCCGCGGGTGAACAATGGTTCGGCATTTCTCGGCGTGCCGTTGGCGACGAGAAAAAAACGATGCCGTTCCGCACGGTTGCGCGCAACGATGGCCACGGGCAACTTGCAGCCGGCTTTCTTGCGGTCAACCGCGTGCCAGCAGGCACCAAGGCGCCTATCTACGGCCTGGCAGCCAGCGACAGCACCGTGTACGCGGCCAACACGACGCGTAACGAAATCGACGTGATCGACGCCGAGACGATGCAGCAAAAAGGATCATGGCAGGTGCATGAGCCGGGGCGCATCGCGCTTGCATCGGATGGCACGTTGTGGGTGTTGACCGACAGTTTGAGCAGCCCCGCACCGCGCATCGCTCATTATTCGGCTGACGGCAAACTGTTGGCCGACAAAGTTGCGTTGCCCGAAGATGCGGTCGCGGTCGACTTGGCGTTTGATAACAAGGGGCGGTTGTTGGTTGCCGACAACGGCTGGCGTCAGCAAGTGCTGATCTTTACCGCTGCGAAGGCGGGGCAGTACGAACTTACCGATACCTTCGGCCAGCGCTACGGCATCTGGGCCGGCAAACCAAGCGAGCATGGGCGCCCCGGGCCGTTGCGATTCAACGGGCTCACCGGCGTTGGTGTCGATAGTGCCGGCAACATCTACGTTTCGATGAACGGCATCGGCCCCCAGCTCGGCTCCACGGGTGCGGGCCTCGGTGCATCGCTGCAAAGCTATTCACCTGATGGCCAGCAACGCTGGCAAGTCGACGGTCTGCTCTTCGTCGATGGGGCGTGTGTCGATCCGGCCCGTCCAGAGAGTAGCGTCTATACCGGTAACAAGCGCTTCGAATTCGATTGGTCGAAGCCGCCCGGGCACGAATGGAAATATGTCGGCTTTCTTTCGAATCGATTCAAGTATCCCGAGGACACGGTCTTTCATATGGACCAGTGGCCCGGCACGCCGATGGCGCGACAGTTGAACGGCCGGACATTCCTCTATCTCACCGACATGTACGCCGATCACCTGAAGATTTATCGCTTCGATGCGCCGCATGATGGAGAAACCGCGATCCCGTCCGGCTTCATTGCAGGCCGTCCCGGCCCGGTGCATGCAGTCACGGCCGCACCGCCGGGCGGCGATTGGATATGGCGCAATGGGAACGGCGACGGCAAGTTCAATCCGCAGGAATTCCAGCGCAACGATACCGACGAGCGGCTGGCGGGCGGCTGGGGTTGGTGGGTCGATACCAAGGGCGACATCTGGCGTGCCAACGACACGCGCATTCATCGGCTGCGCTTTGGCGGTCTCGATCGTGCGGGCAACCCCATCTACTCGTACGAGAAGATGACGACTTATCCGCTGCCGGCGCCGTTCCGATTCGTCAAGCGGGCGATTTACGACACGCGCACCGATTCGCTTTATGTCACCGGATATACCGATCAGGCGATGCCGAACAGCAACGACGTGCCGAAGGAAATTGGCCGCGTGCTGGCGCGCTATGACGCATGGTCGACGGGCAAGCCCGTGCTGCGCTATCAGACGCAACTGCTGTGGAACCCGGCCGGCAAGGAGCGACGCACGCTCGTGAGCGTCACGCAGGACGGCGACTACGTATTTGCCGTCGAATTCATCGGCAACGTTCATGTATTCGATCGCAACACGGGTCAGGAAATCGGCGTGATCAAACCAGGCCCCGAAGTCGGTAACGCATCGGGCCACGTCGACGTTGCCAACGCCATCAGCGCGCACCGGCGCGATAACGGCGAATACCTCGTTTTCGTCGAGGAAGACGCGCGCGGCAAGGTGCTGATGTATCGGTGGACGCCGCCCGCCGGCGGGCAAAAGGGCAAGAAGCCGAACAAAGAGAAAGGGGATGTCAATCAAGCGGCACGCGACGGAGTCGATAAGGGATGACGACAGGGCATTCGATGGACAAGGGCATGCTCAAGAATGTTGCCATCAACTTCTTCGGGTTGGTGCTGCCGACATTCGTCTCGCTCGTTACTGTGCCGACCTACATCAGGATGCTCGGCGTCGAACGATATGGCGTGGTGAGCCTCGTGTGGACGTTCATCGGTTATTTCGGCGTGCTTGATCTCGGCATGAGCATGGCCGCGCAAAACCATATTTCGAAAGCGCTCGCCGCGAATGACAAACAGCAAAGCGCACTCGTTTTCTGGAGCGCGCTTTGGTTGAATGTTTTTACGGGCATCGCGGGCGGCATCATTATTTATATCGGTGGGTACCTCTACACGGCGTACTTCACGCATGTCACGCCGGTATTGCGCAGCGAGGTCTATCACGCATTGCCATGGCTTGCGCTCGCGATTCCGATCGCGAATATTTCGTGGGTGTGCGCCGGTGCGATCAATGGTGCGGAACGCTTCGGGATTTTCAACACCAACCAAACGCTTGGCACGTTCCTCTTTCAACTGATGCCGCTTGGTGCCGCCTGGCTCATCGGCCCAACGCTGCCGAATGTGCTCGCTGCGGCCGTGCTTGCGCGCGGCATCGCGGCACTCCTGCTTGCGCGCGCGAGTATGCGCGTCCTTGAAATCGATCGGGTGCTGATGCCGCGGCTCGCGCTTGCGAAAGAGCTGTTTCGCTTCGGTGGCTGGATGTTGGCCGCCAGCATGGCGATCATGGTCGGCGACACGTTGGACCGTGTGTTGCTCGGCGCCGGACTCGGCGCGCGTTACGTCACGTACTACACAGTGCCGCAGAATTTGGTCACGCGTCTGAACATGCTGCCCAATGCACTGGTGCGTACGCTTTTCCCGCGGCTCTCGGCCATCGAGCGCGATCATGCCGATGTGCTTGTGAGGCAGTCGCTCGAATTTCTCAACGGCGTCTTTACGCCGATCATGATTGTCGCGATGCTCGCGCTCGGGCCGTTTCTGAATCTTTGGGTGGGCAGTGAGCTTGCGGCGGCCTCGGTCAACGTCGGCCGCGTGCTGATCATCAGCGTGTGGCTCGTCGGGCAAGCGGGCGTTACGCGTTTGTTGATCCAGTCGCATATCGATCCAGCGCGAGCCGCGTGGATCGGCATTATCGAGTTGCCGTTCTTTGCCGCCATTCTGATGTTCGGCATTACGCATTTTGGTCTGACGGGCGCAGCGGTGATCGTCGTGGCGCGCTCGTTCGTTGATTACGGCGTATTGCTTTATCTGTCGTCCGTCCGTGTGCGGCCTATCTTATTCGACATGATTGGCCATCTAGCCTTTCTCGCCGTAGCCGGTTATCTCGCGTATGCAGTGACCGGTCTGGCCGCGCTCGCAGCGCTCGCCGTGGGGCTGGCATGCGCGAATGTCGCGTGGTCGATGACAACGTCGCCTGCTCTGCGCGGCATCGCGCGCGCATTGTTGGTACGCGTTTATGCAAGGAGAAGTGCATGAGCGACGAAACCCTCGCCGCCACGACCGATGCCGCCTCGCTGATTGCGATCAGCGAGCCCAGGCGTCCGGCCGCTGCCGGCTCGGCTTCGCGCGCGCTGCGCGTGGCCGTCGTGCATGACTGGCTCGTGACGTATGCCGGCGCCGAGCGCGTGCTCGAACAAATCATCGCGTGTTTTCCGGAGGCCGATCTTTTCAGTCTCGTCGATTTTCTCGAGGATCGAAGCTTCTTGCGCGGCAAGCGCGCGGTCACCTCGTTTATTCAGCATCTGCCGTTTGCGCACAAGCGCTATCGCGCCTATTTGCCGCTCATGCCGCTCGCCATCGAGCAGTTGGATTTGAGTGCCTATGATCTGGTGATTTCGAGCAGCCACGCGGTGGCGAAGGGTGTGCTGACCGGCCCCGATCAGGTTCATGTCAGCTATGTGCATTCGCCGATTCGCTATGCATGGGACTTGCAGCACCAATACCTCGAACAATCGAACCTGACACGCGGCTTGCGTTCGGCATTCGCTCGTATCGTGTTGCATTACATCCGCAATTGGGATATCCGCACATCGAATTCCGTTGATCATTTCGTCGCCAATTCGCAGTTCATCGCGCGGCGGATCAGGAAGGTGTATCACCGCGATGCGCAGGTCATCTTCCCGCCCGTCGATGTAGCGTCGTTTTCGATTGGCGAGCGCAAAGAGGATTTTTATCTGACGGCGTCGCGCCTCGTGCCGTATAAGAAGATCGATTTGATCGTAGAAGCTTTTTCGCACATGCCGGACAAGAAGCTCGTCGTAATCGGCGATGGTCCCGAAATGAGCGCTGTGCGCGCGAAGGCTTCTCCGAACGTCGAAATCATGGGCTACCAGCCCTTTGACGTACTGCATGACCACATGCGCCGTGCCAAAGCGTTCGTCTTCGCCGCCGAGGAGGATTTCGGCATTGCTCCGGTCGAAGCACAGGCATGCGGTACGCCTGTGATTGCGTATGGAAAGGGCGGCGCGCTCGAGACCGTGCGTGATCTATCGCAAAGCCGTCCCACCGGGCTCTTTTTCTACGAGCAGAATGCTGCGGCAATCATTGCCGCGGTGTCCGGTTTCGAACGCGATAGCCACCGGTTCTCGACGCGCGATTGTCGCGCGAACGCCGAGCGCTTTTCGGTTGCACACTTTCGCGAGCGCTTCGCGGCGTATGTCGAGCGTGCCTGCCCCGGGGCCACGCGACGATCGATCGGAGCCGTTGCTATTGCTGGCGCGGTTGGATCGGACGTCGGCGTTCAAGCCGGCAGCCCGGCGTCGAAGCTCAAGATTCTCGCACTCGATCAAACTGGCGTGCTCGGCGGTGCCGAGCTTTCGTTGCTCGAGTTCGCGCGACAGATGAAAGAATGCGTCGAAGTCGTGCTCTTCGACGACGGGCCGTTTCGCCTGGCACTTGAAGATGCCGGTATCGAAGTGAAGGTACTCGATGCGTCGTCGTTGCGCGGCGTGACCAAGCAAGCTGGAATGCCTAAGCTCGGTGCGTTGGGCGGCATCGCTTCGCTCGTGCGCGAGACGGCCAGGCGCGCACGCGACGTCGATGTGATTTATGCCAACACGCAGCGCGCGATGGTCATCGGCGCACTTGCGGGCAAGCTCGCGCGCCGGCCAGTCGTTTGGCATTTGCGCGATATCGTCAGTGCCGAGCATTTCGGGCGCTTGCAGCGCATAGCGATCAAATGGTGCGGCAGGTTGGCGATCGATCATGTCATCGCCAACTCCGCTGCGTCGGCGGGCGCGTTCGTCGAGCTGGCGAAGGTCAGCGCTCAACGCGTCGATGTCGTGTTCAACGGCATTTCGGAAGGGCCGTTTCGCCAATATGACGACATCTCGCAGGCCACGTTGCGTGAACGGCTCGGCCTGCCGCGTGACGCATTCATCGTGGGATGCTTTAGCCGCCTTGCACACTGGAAGGGGCAGCATATGCTGCTCGAGGCCGCGTTGCTCGATCCCGCTATGCATGTGGCGCTCGTCGGCGCGGCACTCTTTGGCGAGCATGCCTACGAAGCGACGCTCAAGGCCTTCGTTGCAGAGCATAATCTTGCTGGACGTGTGCACTTTCTCGGCTTTCGCGACGACGTGGCGGCTTGTATGCGCGCGATGGATGTCGTTGCGCATACATCCATTGCGCCCGAGCCGTTTGGCCGTGTGATCGTCGAAGGGATGCTGGCCAGGCGGCCCGTGGTGGCGATGCGGGCAGGCGGGGTGACGGAGATCGTCGAAGATGGCCTGAACGGATTGCTGTGCGAGCCCAACAGCGCGCCTGCACTGGCTGCGGCGCTCGTGCGGTTGCGAACCGATGCGCAGTTGCGCACGCGCCTCGTCGAAAGCGGTTATGACGTTGCGCGTCGGCGCTTTGGCACGCGCACTTATGTCGACGGTGTGAAACGCATCCTGTCGCGCGTGGCATCCGCCCGGCGGCGTTGATTCGTTACCGGACCCACCTCGAGTGGGCCGGTAACCGTGTAATCGTCCTCATGCCGCTGCGCGCGGCGCCACGTTGCCTTTATGTCGCTTGATGCTGGCTGACCAGCGCATGGCCGGTTGCTCGATGCAGCGATAGAAGAGATAGGCGGCGACGAGCGCGACCGGCATGAACGCGAACGTCGGCCAGATCGACACCTGCAGCGCCGAGCGGAAGAAAATCGCCTGCAAGCAGATGAAGATCGGCAGATGAATAACGTAGAGTGAATAACTAAAGTTCCCACACCCGGCAAAAATACGCGTCACGATACCGTCGCGCGCACGAGCGGTTTGCTTGGCACTGCCAAGCATCGTGCGCAGCAAGCATGCGAAGCCGATCGCCCAGAGTTGAAACGCAATATATTGCCCAATGTAAAAGCTGTAATTAAATGCTGCACAGCCGAGCAGGGCCAGCAATAATGCGCTGCCTCGCCACAGCGCGGTCTGGCGTGCGGTCAACGACAAATCGGAAGATGTGGCCTGGATTTCGGCAACGTAGGCACCAAGCGTCCACGATAGCCAATACGATGTGAAGAAATAGATCCACACCGGCTCCAGCAAATAGCCTGAAACCACGTTGATGGCAGCAATGGCGGCCATCACAGGCAGCATGCCAAAACGGCGCCGCGCGGCGAAGAGCAGCGGGTAGGCAACGTAGAACTGCACCTCGATCGCGAGCGTCCACAACGCCCCATTCGAGCCATAGGGATGCGCCAGCACGCCTTGCATCGAGAAGAGGCTGATCAGGAATGCCTTAGGGCCGATATCGAGGATCTTGTGATTGACGGGCGGCAGACTGAGGCTGATCGAATCGAGCGCGAGCGTGACGAGCAGCGCGGCAAAAAGCACCGGATAGATGCGGGCAAAGCGGCGCGCCCAGAAAATCGGTGTGTCGAGCCGATAGGAAGGATCAACCGAGAGGCGCGCGGCGGGGCCGCGATGGATGCAATAGCCGCTGATGACGAAAAAAATCGACACACCTGCCGAACCCCATGCGATTGGTAGCGTCAGGTAGCCCAGCAATACGCCCGGGTGCAGCGAGAATCCGACCGTTTCATGAAACTGATGCAGGCCTATCCATGTAACCTGGCGGCAGTGAAAGTAGGCAACGAGCACTGCCGCCACGCCGCGCATGGCATCGATAAACGTTTCCTTGGCTGCCGAGACCGCTTGCGATGCATCGATGCGGTTAGTGGCAGAGGCGGCCGCGGGCGGGCCGGAGACGCGAAATGCTGAATCGCTCATGCAGGGTCCTGATCGATGGCTTCGGAAATAATGACGGATCAACGTCATGCCAATATAAAAAATTCCGAATTCGGGCCTATCGTAGAACAAAAAAAATCCACCAAAAGCGTGAATTAACAACCGGCAATTTGCATTCGATAGCTATTCGAACGAGCGGTTAAAAAATCCGCCCTGTGGGCCCGGCGATTATTGTCGCGTTTTTTCGTGTTAACTTGATTCCACGACAAGTCGCTAATGGAGTCACGTTATGGATTTGCACTGGCTAGCCGGCGTTGCCGTGCTCTTGATTCTCGTCGCCGTCTCAGCGTATCGCGAAGCGCTCGAGAACGACAGGGCGATGCGCTTTGGCGCAATACATGGTGATCGCTCCGCGGTGCACGATGCGGAGCAAGCAATGGAGCGGGTTTGATCTTCTTTTCGAATTTCTTCGTGGAGCCTTCATATAACGACTTCCCAAAAGGGGACGCATGATGTTGAAAGTCACCAAAGCGGTGTTTCCGGTGGCGGGTTTGGGTACGCGGTTTTTGCCGGCTACCAAGGCGAGCCCGAAGGAGATGCTGCCAGTTGTTGATAAGCCGCTGATTCAATATGCGGTGGAGGAGGCAATAGAGGCCGGGATGACCGAGCTCATCTTCGTGACCGGTCGCAGCAAGCGCGCCATCGAAGATCACTTCGATACGTCATATGAGATCGAGGCGGAACTCGAAGCGCGTGGCAAGGACAAGCTGCTCGACCTTGTGCGCAACATCAAGCCGAGCCACGTCGATTGCTTTTACGTGCGTCAGCCTGCTGCGCGTGGGCTCGGTCACGCGGTCATGTGCGCGGAGAAACTCGTAGCGGATAGCCCGTTCGCGGTGATCCTCGCCGACGACTTGCTCTACAGCGAGCAACCCGTGATGAAGCAGATGATCGACGTGTTCAACCACTATCACAGCTCGATTGTCGGAGTGGAAGCCATTGCTCGCGAAGACAGCCGCTCATACGGCGTCGTCGAGGGCCGCGAGTGGGAAGAAGACATCTTCAAGCTGTCGGGGATTGTCGAGAAGCCGTCGCCGGAATCGGCGCCGTCGAACCTTGGCGTCGTCGGGCGGTATGTGCTGATGCCGAGCATCTTCTCGCATCTGCGCAAGTTGGAGGCCGGGGTGCAGGGCGAACTGCAGTTGACCGATGCGCTGCATTCGCTGCTCAGCGAGGAACAAGTGCTGGCCTATCGTTATTACGGCACCCGCTTCGATTGCGGCAGCAAGCTCGGGTATCTGAAGGCGACGGTCGAATTTGCACTGCGGCATCCGGAGATTGGCGCGCCGTTCGACGCTTATCTTCGCGAGTCGATGACGCAGCTGATTTCCTGACCGATTGATTGTTTGCTTGTTCCTGGAGAGCGGCGCGCTTTGCATAGCGCGCCGCTTTTACGTTGAGCATGCGGTTTCGTTGCCGATGCGACGATTTCGCGACCCCACCCGTCGGCATTCCTCTCTCGCGTAGAGTACGTTTCCTGTTGTCAGCCAACTTCGTAGCCAACCGCGTAGCAATCAGCCACGAAGGTTTGTCGGCGTCACGCATACACAGGAGAACACAATGCATGTCACTAACGGCGATGGGCACTTCCCCGATGAATATGGCGTCGGGCAGCCGTCCGAGCAAGAAGGCGGGCAAGCGGCTGCGGGCCCAGGCAAGCCCCCGAAACCGCTCGGTGCATTGGGGCACTTGATGAACGCCGTGGGGCTGCGCGCACAACGGGGTGCCTCGGCACAGCCTGCCGAACCATCTCACCCTGTGACCGAACCGTGCTCGGCCGCTGATACTCCTGCTGCGGAGCCCGCACCAGCCACCGCTTTAGCCGCTGCCGGCCACGCATTGCCCGGCACGTTTGACAGCCTCTATCAACTCTGCGGGATGAGCAGCTCCGCTGGCGAAGAAGTCACAATTTCGGTCAATGGGAAACTCCTTGTCGATTGGCAGCAATTGCCTACACTTCTGACCGAAAACTGCCACGTGTCCATTGATTTAGGGCATTGCGAGGGCGGCCCCAACTTGGACCTGCTGAGGGTGCTCGTTGCGCTTAACCTGGCGCTCCAACGCGAGACGAGGGCGAAGGTTACGCTTGCCGTTCCGGATGGCTCGTACCAACAAGCACTTAGACGCGTGTCGTCGGAGGAGTATGGACCGGATGGACTGACGCAGGAAAGACTGCGCTTCGAAGAATTGCCGCCCAGCAACCTTAGCAGTTTCTTTAAATCGGTCAAGCGTGCCTAAGCGCAATTCGAACGCGAGGGAGGGGCAATGGAATGGCGATGCTCGAACGCTGTTCGATATCAACGCAGGCGCTCATGGCTTGTTGTCTTCGCACCGATCTGCTTTGCCTTCGCCTTCGCCGGTTGCGACAACGGTGACGGTCAAGCGGATGCCGCTACAGGTGGCAAGCCGCATGTGCCGACGCTGCCGGGCATAGACACCGACGCAAGCGCGCGCACGTCCCGTTCCAGTGACGAGCCCACGCGCAAGCCGGCACTCGCTCAACGCTTCGGTGCGGCTCCCTCTGCCTCCGCCACTGTCGTGCCTGCTTCCGATATCTTGTTGCCGCCGGTCATGCACACTGCGGACTGATTCGAAAGCGCAGCGGCAAAGAACGTTTTCGCCGTTTCCTATCTCATTACTCTCCTCTAAGACGGCTTGTGCGGATTGCGATGTGCCTGCAATTGGTCCATAACGTCGCTGATCACTCCGCCCGGCAGAATGCACAGCGTCTCGTGATTACGCGCATGCTGCCGCTTTCAACGTCGCACTTCATTAGCACTGCTTATGACTTCGACAAGCCGCCGTAATTTCCTGCGTGCCGCCGTGCGAGCAACCGGCGCTGCTGCCGCGATGGGCGCATTGCCTGCCGGTATCCGCAATGCGCTCGCCATTCCCGCTAACGATGCGACACGCAGCATCAACGATATCGAGCATATCGTCATCCTGATGCAGGAAAACCGCTCGTTCGACCACTACTTCGGCGCACTGCGCGGCGTGCGCGGCTACGGAGACCGTCGTGCGATCACACTGCCCAACGGCAAAGCCGTCTGGTATCAGCCGTTCGTCGCGGGGCTTGGCCAGTTGACACCTTTTCGCCCCGGTGCGCCGAATCTGGGCATGCAATACATGCAAGGGCTGTTGCATGATTGGGCGACGACTCAGCTCGCATGGAATGATGGCCGTTACGACCAATGGATCATTTCCAAAGGCCCGACGACGATGGCCTATCTGACACGCGAAGACATCCCGTTTCATTACGCACTGGCCGATGCCTTTACGATCTGCGATGGCTATCACTGCTCGGGCATGATGCCGACCGACCCCAACCGCTATTACATGTGGACGGGCGGCATCGGCAACGACGGCAACGGAGGGGGCCCGGTGATCGACAACGCCGAGGCAGGCTACTCATGGTCGACTTATCCTGAGCGGCTGCAAAGCGCGGGCATTTCCTGGAAGGTCTATCAAGACATCGGCACGGGGCTCGATGCAAACGGCGCATGGGGGTGGACGAAGAACGCGTTCATTGGCAACTACGGCGACAATTCGCTGCTGTACTTCGATCAATATCGCAATGCACGGCCCGGCAGCCCGCTTTATGATCGAGCGCGCACCGGAACGAACGTCGCGGCCGGCGGCGGATATTTCGATGTCCTAAAGGCCGACGTGCGGAATAACACATTGGCGCAGGTCTCGTGGATCGTGGCGCCGGAAGCTTATTCGGAGCATCCGAACTGGCCCGCGAACTACGGGGCTTGGTACATCGACCAAGTGCTGCAGGTGCTGACGTCGAACCCGTCGGTATGGAGCAAAACGGCGCTGTTCATCGTCTATGACGAGAACGACGGATTCTTCGATCACGTTGCCCCGCCGTTCGCGCCATGGTCCGACGCGGTGGGTCGTTCGAGCGTCGATACGGCGAACGAATACTTCGGCGGCGCGTCCGGCAAGTCTGCCGGTCCTTACGGTCTCGGCCCGCGCGTGCCGATGCTCGTGGTCTCGCCGTGGTCGAAGGGCGGATGGGTATGCTCCGAGACATTCGACCATACGTCCATCATCCGCTTCATCGAACGACGATTCGATCGTGTCGGCAACTTGCGCGAATCGAATATCACGCCGTGGCGCCGAACGGTGTGCGGGGACCTCACTAGCGCATTCGATTTCGCACATCCGAATGAAACGTTTCCAACCTTGCCGGGCACGGCGGGCTACATACCACCCGATCACGAACGCCGCTTCGGCTATTTGCCGCTGCCGCCCGTCGAACAATCGATGCCGGAGCAAGAGCCGGGTGTACGGCCGGCGCGAGCGCTCGCCTATGAGCTTTTCGCACAGGGGCATGCGCTGGGGGATCAGCATGCTTTGCGAATCGAGTTTGTCAATCGGGGGGAGGCGGGCGCGGCTTTTCTCGTTTATCGGATCGGCGGCGGCAACGCGCCGCGCGCCTACGCACTCGGTGGTCATACGCGCCTCGTTGACGATCTGTTGCTCGACCCCGACGGCAGCTATGGATACACGCTGCACGGCCCGAACGGTTTTTTTCGGCGCTTCAAGGGAAAGACGAAGGCGCTGCATTGGTGGACCACCGGCACGCCGGTGCCGGAAGTGAAGGAGGCTTACGACGTTGCGAACGGCAATATCAGCTTGCGGCTCAAGAACCTCGGCACCGGTGTATGCGACTTCACGATCGTCGATGCCTACGGGGGCGCCACGATCAAACGTCGTGTAGCCGGCGGTGACGTAGCCGATGTTTATGTCGACTTACGTGCTTTTCACGGCTGGTATGACCTGGTCGTCAGCGTCGATGATGACCCGCTGTTCGAGCGTGCGCTCGCCGGGCATGTCGAAACAGGCCGCAGCAGCATGAGCGATCCGGGGCTTGGTATGTTGTGAATGCGCATCGGGTTGGCCCTATGTGGACCTACCTGCTTTTCGTCGATTGAGCGGCTTACCGATAGCCCGGAGTCTGTCGAATGCAACAAATCCTGCTTGCAAAAGGCCGGTCTTGCATAAAACAGATGCATTAAGGCGCACGGCGCTTGTAGAATCCGGCGTTGAAGCAACGCACATCGTTCGTGTGTGCTTCATGCGTTCAACGACCAACAGGTAGGAGAAACATGTCGACTTCCGCAAAGAAGGTTGCGAAAAAGGCTGTCGCTGCATCGGCGAAGAAAGCAGCCGCGAAGAAAGTGCCCGCAAAGAAAGTAGCGGCTAAGAAGGTCGCCGTGAAGGCGTCCGGCGCAGCGTCGCCGATCAAGGACACCTTCACGAAGGCCTCGCTGGCTGCCCATCTCGCGGAGCGTTCGGCTGTCGAGCCGAAATCGGTGAAGGCGGTGCTGGCTGCGCTCGAGGACACGATCCTCGGCACGGTGCACAAGAAGGGCGCGGGCGAGTTCACGCTGTCGGGTCTGCTCAAGATCGTCGTGCAGGCAGTGCCGGCGAAGAAAAAGCGCTTCGGCAAGGACCCGTTCACGGGCGAGGACCGTTGGTTTCCGGCCAAGCCCGCCTCGGTGCGCATCAAGGCACGCGCATTGAAGAAGCTGAAGGACGCGGCTTCGGCGTAAAACCGCAAAACTGCAAGCCGCACCGCGGTTTTCAATCGAACCCCACCGGCGATTCGCCCGTGGGGTTTTTTCATGTGCAAGCCCACAAACGAAAAAACCGGCCGGGATCGCTCCCGGCCGGCTTGATATTGCTTCGGACTGCTAAATACCGCCAGCAGTCGCGATCGGTCGTCGAACCAATTAGAACTTGTGGCGAATACCGAGGTTGACGATCGCTTGGTTGTTCGTGCCGGCAAAGCCGTACGAACCAACCGACGCTTGCGCGCCAACGACAGCACCACCGGCCGTACGCGTTTCGCCGCTTGCATGTTGCCATGCGCCAACGAGGTAGACGTCCGTGCGCTTGGACAGCGAGTAGTCCGTGCCCAGCGAAACTTGGTGGTACTTAGCCGACGTATCGCCGCTCGACTTCGTGTAGCTGTAGCCGAGGCCAGCCAGCAGTGCCGGCGTGAACTGATAGTTCACGAAGCCCTGAGCCGTGTTGTACTTCTCGGTCGAACCAAATGCCGACCAGCCATCCGACTTGTACTGCGAGTTGCTGTAACCCGCGCCGAACGTCACAGCGCCGAGCGTGTACTGCGCAGCCACGCGAGCGATGTTGATCGACTTCGCCGTTTGGTAGCCGATGTTGATCGGGCCATCGAACGTGCCGCCCGACGTACCGTTCCAGCCGCCACCGGAGGCCGTCGCGACGCGTGCGCCGTTGTTGTTGTCAGCCTTGAAGTAGCCAGCAGCAACGCCGAGCGGGCCGTTGTTGTAAGCCGCAGCCACCGACCACGTTTGTGCCGCGCCCGTCTTGCCGGCAACGCCGCCCAGCGCATACATGCCTTCGAACTGGAAGCCACCGTAGTTCGGCGACAAGTACTTGATCGCGTTGTTCGTGCGCGAGCTGTTGTCGTAGTTGTCCACGTCGCCAGCTGTTGCGAACACGCTGCCGAAGTAGTTGTCAGCCGTGATGCCTTGAACCAGGTCGACGAGCGGATCGTACTGACGGCCCAACGTCACTGTACCGAACTGGGCGCTTTGCAGGCCGACGAAAGCCTGGCGACCGAATTCGCGGCCACCTTGGCCGAGCGTGCCGTCGCTAGTGTTGAAGCCGTTTTCCAATTGGAAAATCGTGGCGAGTCCACCGCCAAGGTCTTCTTGACCCTTGAGGCCCCAACGGCTACCCGACAGGTTGCCGTTGCCGACGGACCATCCGTTGTCCTTGCCAGATTGGTGATTCACGTACGTGAGCGACTCGTCGATGACGCCATAAAGCGTCACGCTGCTTTGTGCATGAGCAGCGCCAGCAGCGCCAAGCAGTGCGAGCGAGAGCGTCGACAGTGCGATTTTTTTCATCATTTCTCCACGCGAACGATTATGAAAGCTGTGTTGCGGAACGCAGAATAGCCCAATGTCCTCGCGCGGACGAACCGAAAAAAACAAAAGTGTCTCAAAAAGGAAACAGTGCCGAATCTAGGGCGACGAGCCGATTTTGCGCACTGTTGCGAAATGTGGGATTAATAATTTCATATTAGTTAATAATGAGAGGCAAGGCTGCGCGCACGGCTGGCGTTATCTGTGGACGGTTGCGGCCCGCTGCGCCCGCCGCTGCCGGTCGCGTGCTGCGCCGAACTCCGCGCCCAATAACAGGACAGCGGCCGAGAAATAGAGCCACATCAACAGCGCGGCCAGCGAACCTGCCGCGCCAAAGGCATTGGCCATGCCGGCATGCGCTAGATAGAGCGCGAAGAGCTTCTTGCCGCCGGTGAAAAGCAGCGCAGCCATGGTCCCGCCCGTCAGCGCATCGCGCCACTGGACGTGTGCGTCGGGCAGGAACTTGAGTAATGCAGCGAAAGACAACGCCAGCACGGCGAGTCCGAAAGTCAATTGGAGTACATCCCCGATTGCTGCGTAAGAGGTTCCTCCCCATAGCCATTCGCCGACGAACGAGATAACCGTGTCCAGCACGAGCGAGACGATCGCGAGGAATGCGACGCCGAGTACGAGCCCGAACGAGATGAGCCTGACTTTGACGAGTGCGACGACGCTGGACAGGCGGCTTGCCGCGCCGCTTGGCCAGACCATTGACAACGCGCTATTGAGCGCGGCGAACGTGGCCGAGGCGCCGAGCGCAAGCGCGGCGAACGAAACGAAGGCGGCGAAACCGCCCGTGCCGCTGTGCGTTCGGGCGTTGGCGACGATCATCTGCACCGCGGCGGCAGCGTCATCGCCAATCAATTGATGAACGTCATCGAAAATTTCACCGCGTATCGCATCCGCGCCGAAGAACCAGCCGGCGACCGCGATCACCATGACGAGCAATGGCGCAAGCGAAAAAGCCGAGTAAAAAGCGATGCCTGCTGCCATCGTCGTGCAGCGGTGTTCGCTGAAATGCGTGACGGCATCGAATAGGCATGCGCATTCGCGGCGAACGATGTCGCGTGAACCGCGCAGCAAGACTGTAGTCATCGCGTTTCCCCTGTCGACCAGAGTTGGCGCTTTAGCGCCTACTCTGGTCCCATGCAAAGCGGTCGACCAGAGTTGGCGCTTTAGCGCCTACTCTGGTCCCATGCAAAGCGGTCGACCAGAGTTGGCGCTTTAGCGCCTACTCTGGTCCCATGCAAAGCGGTCGACCAGAGTTGGCGCTTTAGCGTCTACTCTGGTCCCATGCAAAGCTGCACATCGCGTTATCGCGTACTACTCATCTCGCAGGGGCCATGCCAGTTCCGTCATGTTGCACTGCGATATCTACGGCTTCCGCCGTGGCGGGCGCGTGAACGGGTCCGAGGAATCCAAAACGATGCGAAACGCGTAATGGAGCGGGCAAGCTCGAGCATTGCGCCAGTGCCCGTTTTGCAAGTGGTGCTACCCGAGGTTGCGCTTGATCGCTGCCCGAATGAACGAAGCGAATCGTGCGGCTACCGGATCGTCGCCGGCCGAGCGCCATGCAAGCCCTACACGCCACGTTGCGTGTTTGCCACGCAATTGCAGTACCGTGGCGTCGCGCAGCAGATGCTGCGCGCGCGACGGAATGAACGCCGCGCCGACACCGGCGGCCACCGACGTCAGTACCGATTGAATGTCGTCAGCCCGTTGTGTCACCTGCGGAGCGAAGCGCCGCTCGTTGCACCAACGTTCGACCTGCGCCGCGAGCCCTGGCCCTCGCCCGCGTGCCAGCGCGATGAACCCCAACTCATTGAGCACGTTCAGATCAGACGGGAGTCGTTTGTAACGGGTGTGCGCGGGCACTGCGAGGGCCAGCCCTTCATCGATTACACGAAACGACGAAAGTCCAACGGCTGCCGGCAAACGCATGAACCCCACGTCGAGTTTGCCCGCAAAAAGACGCCGGCTTTGCTCGGCCGACGAGAGGTCGTATAGCGTGATGCCGACGTTCGGATGCAGCTTTCTAAACTCGCTGATGAGGCGCGGCACGATGTTCAGTACCGAAAGGCACATGCCGATGCGCAACTGCCCGGACCGGCCGCTCGCTGCTTCGCGCGCCCGGGCGAGGAGGTCGTCGGCGTCGTGCACGAGCGTCTCGGCATCAGGCAGGAAACCTTCGCCGAACGCGGTCAGTTCGGCGCCATGTCTGCCTCGCTCGAACAGCCTGCCGCCGAGGCTCGCTTCGAGCGCGCCGATCTGCTTGCTCAGCGCAGGCTGGCTCATATGCAAAGCAGTGGCTGCGCGGCTGAAGTGGCGCAGCTCAGCTACTGTCAGGAACGTCTTCAGCAGTTTGATATCCATTCCACAAAGTTATTTGATCGATCGAAACATTCATTTTACTTATTGAATGGCATGGGCTTCAATGACCTATCGATTCTTTCTGGGTTGCGCCTCATGTCCACCGCTTGTTCCTCGCGCCTGCATATTGCGGCAATGCCTTTTATCGACAACGATGGGCAGCGCGCATCTGGTGATATCTCGTTCGTAGCCGACCGGCTCGATGAAGCCGCGCGCGCCGGCATTGATCTCGCTGTGTTTCCGGAGTTGAACATGACGCCGGCGGTCGGCATATCGGCTGAACGACGGACGGACCTTGCTGCGCTGGCAGAACCAGTCGATGGACGCTCGATTCGCTTGGTACGCGCAGCAGTCGAGAAGACCGGGGTGGGGGCCGGCGTCGGTTGGATAGAGCGCGCGCCGGATGGCCGGCTTTTCAACAGCTATGCGATCTGTTTGCCGGACGGTGCGTGCCATTGTCACCGCAAGCTTTATCCCGCGGAGCATCCGCATTTGAGCCGCGGCGATCATCACACAGTGTTCGACACGCAGTGGGGCCTGCGCATCGGCATACTGACCGGCGGCGACAACCATTTGCTCGACAATACGCGCGCGGCCGCGCTGATGGGGGCAACGGTGCTGGTGGCACCGCATCGGTCCAGCGGTGGCGCGTATCAGAACTGTCACAACTACGACAGAAGCGTTGACCGCCTGGAACAAGCGGACGTCGAATGGCTTTTTCAGTCGATGCCGAGCCGAGCAGCCGATAACGGGATGTTCGTGATCGTTAGTAGTGCTGACGATGTGGCGGGCAGTGCGGGTGCCAACGGTAAAGCGATGATCGTCGATCCATGCGGGCGGATTGTGGCAAGTGCTGACGGCAGCGAGCGAATGATCGCGCAAGCGCGGATCGACCCGCATCTTGCTGAAACGAGCCCCGGCCGGCATTGGTTATCGACTCGACGGCCGGACCTCTATGGTGTGCTCGCGAGCGGGCAGCAGAGGGTGAGCCGACACGGCGGCGCGAGGGGCAGCATCGCGGTGAGTTTTGCGATTACGCCGCGGGTGCGGTGATCTCGCGCGGTGGTTGGTGTGCGACGGCAAAGCTTGTGCGCAGGCCAATTGAGCGCAGGATCTCGATGTCCGGCAAACATTGCTCTATCATTTCACCGGCAAACGCACTACTCAAATGAGCTACAATAAACACTCATTTGATAAGAGGGCGTTATGGCAATAACGGTTAGCGAGAAGCGCGCGGTCGGCAAGAAAATCTCCTCAAGACCGACCGCGACTGAAGTGACCCGTGGTGGGCGACGCGGCCCAATGCTGGAGCCTGCCGGGGCATCTCTCAAAAAGGCCCCGAAACGTGCCAAACCCGCAACCGTAGCCGAACTGCATCTCTTCGACTTCATCGGCGTCTATCAGGCAGCGCCGATGGAGCGGATCGAGTGGATCAAGAAAGGGGTAGGTGCGATCAACGTAGTCGACCTCGCCGATCGCTTGGATACCAGTAAAGAGCAACTGATGAAGGCGCTGGGCTTGCCTCGTGCCACGATCGATCGCAAGGCGAAAGCACATCAAAACCTCTCGACAGAGCAGGCCGAGCGGCTGATTGGCTTGTCCAAGCTGATCGGTCAGGTCCAGACCATGGTCGAGCAGTCCGGCGAGCCCGCTGGCTTTGACGCTGCTCACTGGGTCGGTCAGTGGCTCGATCGCCCGAATCCATCCCTCGGTGGGCGGCGTCCAGCCGAACTGATGGACACCGTGGCAGGGCAGGAGGTAGTAAGCAGTGTGCTCGCGAAGCTTCAGAGCGGGGCGTACGCATGACGGTTGCGTTTTGGCGGATTGCGACCGATACGCCCGAATACGCGGCTGATGATATGAATGGCGTAGGCGCAAAGCAGTCCGGCGGGCGCTGGAATCGCAAAGGCGAAGCGGTAGTGTACGCCGCGTCGAGTGTCGCGCTTGCGTGCCTCGAGACTATTGTCCATCTTGCCGGTGGTGACCTTCCATTGAATCGCTACCTCGTACGCCTCGACGTGCCCGACAAAGTCTGGCAGCGCGCGCAAATCATGACGGCGCAAACAGCGCCCGTCGGCTGGGACGCGATTCCGGCAGGCAAAGTCAGCCTCGATCTCGGACGGCGGTGGCTTGCCGATACGAGTGCATCGGCCCTTTTATGCGTGCCCTCCGTCATCGTTCGCGAAGAACTGAACGTGCTGATCAACCCTGCTCACGCAGACGCACGCGCAATTACTGCGATCAAGCTGCGGAAATGGACCTACGATGCGCGGGTATGGACCTGACGTTACGCCCCTGGGCAGGCCGGCGCACCACACCGCAATGACAACCGCAGAGCAAACCCTCTCATACCTCCGTTTGCCCCGTTCATCCGAGGGCAGAATGGTGTTGGGCTCGGCAAGCGTTTAATCTGCGATACATGCTCCACGCAAATTCGCAACGAGCAGCGTGTTATCGGAGACCAAGATGTTCCGGCTGAGCACATGGCTTTTTATTGGCAGCAACGCTTACGACGAATACACCTACGTGCCTTGGCTCGGTAAGAACATCTATCGCCGCACCGTCGATCTGCGGCACATCACCTTGCTTTGACCGTGCGACACGCGACGCGCAGCTTCGCTGCCGTCGCGTCTTTTTCGTGCGTTCCAAAAACGTTCAGGTTTCCTGAGCGCTGCTCGATTCCTTGGATCGCCCGATCATCCCAGCGTAAAAGTCCTCGCCGCATCCAATCCCTTGCGCAACATGCAATGACGCATTGTCGCGGCTGATCTCGAGCCGCGCCCCGGGCGCAACGCAACTAATGGCGATCGACCGCTCAAACGACGTCGTGCCCAAAATCTTTCAGCCCTGATTGCCATGGTCGTTCACCGGGAAGTATTGATCAGACGTTGCGGAGCCCGCGCAAAATTCGGAGGTCTGGCGTCACCCGTAAAAGGTAGGCCGGTGCTCGCCCGGCGACAAACATGCATGAGGACACTGCATGCCAACAATCAGTTGACCGCGTCATACCTCCGTATGGTCGCGGCACAGTGTTCGAGTTTGTGCTGCAGGCATCTTTCGACCCATCGGGTGCGGCCTATAATGGCTTTCAAAGAAAGGGAACGGCGGGCCGCAGACTATTTAGCGCTAGGCCTCGGTTCCATGAGGAGCCGGCATGGTATCGGTTCAGCATGCTGCATCGGTCGGCACAAAAGACGATTCGCCCGTTGTCTATGTCGTGGACGATGACGAACCGATGCGGCTTGCGTTACGCAATTTGCTGCGCTCGGTCGGGTTTGCGGTCGAAACATTCGGTGCCGTGCGGGACTTTCTGGTTTTTCCGCGACGAGCGGTACCCAGTTGCCTGATTCTCGACGTAAGACTACCGGGCGAAAGCGGCCTTGCATTCCAGCAGGATATGGCCAGCAGCGGCTTACGCATGCCCGTGCTTTTCATGACCGGCTACGGCGATATCGAAATGTCGGTCAAGGCGATGAAAGCCGGCGCGCTCAATTTTTTCTCCAAACCGTTTCGCGACCAGGACTTGCTCGATGCTGTCAACGAGGCGCTCATGCTTGATGCCGAGCGTTTGACCGCGGAGCGCTCTGTTACGTTGCTTAGGACTGCTTACGAATTGCTGACGCATCGGGAACGCGAAGTCATGGCCTTCGTGATTAGCGGCCTTTTGAATAAGCAGATTGCCGCTCGGATGAACCTAAGCGAGATCACCGTCAAGATTCATCGGGGCCAGGTCATGAAGAAGCTGGGCGCGCGTTCTGTGCCCGACCTGGTGCGAATGGCGCAGGCGCTCGGCGTCGAGCCGCTGCGCTGATCACGGTGGCCACGGTGGCGCGCCGGCCGCGCGCGCCAGGCACTGTTCCAGCGCGCGCGCATCGATTGGTTTTTCGAGCAATGCGAGCGCACCATTGGCGACGACACGCGCGTTCAATGCCTCGGTGCGCGATGCCGTGACCAGGATGGTCGGCGGCGCGTGCCCCGACGCCAGCAGATATTCGTGCAGTTCGACGCCGGACATGCCCGGCATTTTCACATCGGAAATCAGGCAGCCCGTTTCGACCGCGCTTGTTGCTGATTGCGTTGATTGTTGCGCTAGATAGGCTTCGGCGGATTCGAACAAGACGGTCGGCCACCCGAGTGAGCGCACGAGGCTGGCGGTAGCGAGGCGTGATGCCTCGTCGTCGTCGATGATGGAAACGGTTTGAACGGGTGGCATGAAGTGGCTCGACGGCCCGATGTTTTGTTGGCAGCGTAGCCCGGATGCCACCGGACGAACATCATACTGACGTATGTCATTCACGTCGGTCGGGGAGATGCAACATGGCAGACGGTACCGGCGAATCATCATCGCGCACCGAAGCAGCGCTGCGAGACAGCGAGGCGCTGTGGCGGGAAGTTTTCGAGCACAACCCCGTCATGTACTTCATGGTCGACGCCAACGGTGTCGTTCAGTCTGTCAACGGCTTCGGCGCCGCCCAGCTTGGCTACGAGGTCGATGAATTGATCGGTCAGCCGGTGCTGGGCGTATTTCTCGAAGCGGATCGACCCTTCGTCAAACGGAAGATGACGCTTTGCCTCGACGATCCAGGGCGGTCGCGCAATTGGGAGGTCCGCAAGGTCAGGAAAGACGGATCGTTGCTCTGGGTGCGCGAGAACGCGAAGGCGGTGAAGCGTGCCGACGGCTTTCTCGTGCTGATTGCCTGCGAGGACATTACCGAGCGCAAGGACGCTGAAGATGCACTGCGGCAAAGCGAAATGTATCTGGCCGAGGCGCAGCGCATCAGTCATACCGGTAGCTTTGGCTGGCGAATCGCCACCGGCGAAATCGTTTGGTCTGCTGAAACCTACCGAATCTTCGAATACGACCCTTCGCTCGAGCCGACCCTTGAGATCGCATTGGAGCGCACGCATCCGGACGATCGCGCGTTTGTCCGGCAGCTTCTCGAGCGCGTTGCGCGCCAACAAGCCAATTGGGATGTGGAGCATCGATTGATGATGCCCGACGGACGTATCAAAGACGTTCGCGCTGTGGCGCACGCTGTTCGAGACGGCGTAGGCAACCTCGAATTCATCGGCGCGGTCATGGATGTCACCGCATCGCATCGCGCCGCGCAGGATTTGAGCCGGGCTCGCGCGGAGTTGGCGCATGTGGCGCGCGTGACGACGTTGGGAGAAATGACGGCTGCGATCGCGCATGAGGTGAACCAACCGATTGCCGCAATGGTGACGGATGCTCAGGCATCACTCAATTGGTTGCGCCGGGAGCCTGTTGAGCTTGGCGAGGTTCGGCAAGCGCTCGATCGCATCGTGACGAACGGCAATCGCGCGGCCAATGTCATCGGCGGCATTCGTGATCTGGTCAAGAAGGCGCCGCCCCGCAAGGACGCCATTGATATGAATCAGGCGGTAAGCGAAATGATCGCGCTTACGCGGGCGGAGATTTCCGGCTCAGGTGTTTCTTTGGAAACGGCGCTTGCCAGCGATCTGCCGATGGTGGAGGGCGATCGAATCCAGCTGCAGCAAATACTGCTCAATCTGATCGTCAATGCGCTGCAAGCGATGAGCGCCGTGCCCCAGGAGCGTCGCAAACTGCGCATTACTACTGCTCACGCTGAGCCGGCGGGGGTGCTCGTATCTGTTCAAGATTTCGGGCCTGGCTTATCGACGGAGCTTATCGAGCGCGTGTTCGCGCCCTTCTATTCGACAAAGCCCGGAGGGCTCGGAATGGGGCTGTCGATTTGCCGATCGATCGTCGAGGCACACGAGGGGCGCTTGTGGGTCACGGCGAATGAACCGTATGGTGCGGTTTTCCATTTCACCGTGCCGGCCAACCCTCCTTTATAAGCGGGCAGCGGTTGCCTCGTAAAATTGGCATGCATGGCCCAATGCAGACTCCATGTCGCGCAGCTTGTCCTCCAGTTCAGACAGCGCGTGAATAGTGTCGTCGCGGTTTCGTGTCTTTGCATCGCCGGTCAAGGTTTGGTCGTATGACTGCACTATCTGCAAAAATCTTGCTTGAATTTGCTTCGCGGCCAATCCGGCTTCCTTGATCGCGCTTACTTGTAAATCGGCGAGCGATTCGTGCGCCGATCCTTCCAACGCACTAACGAGTTGCGGAATATTGGCATCTGCGGTGGCCTCGACGTCTCCGAGAAGATAACGAAAGAAGTCCTCAGAATCGATGGGCACTGCCGTACCGGCATAGACTGCATCACGTGCTTTGAGCAATTCGTCGCCACCGCGCGAACACTGCGTTTTGGCTGAGGACAGTTGCTCGAGCGCGCCGTTTATCAACGCGCGCGCCAGATCAATGCTGATACTGGCTTCGCCAGCGCTACTCGCCGAATGCCCAAGAGCAGGACGCGGCATTTCTCGTTCGTTGCTATGCTGTTTTACGAATTCTACGTAGCCACTAACATGAGTGCCATTTCCAACTTTGTATTCCGGTATCAGCGACAAGACTTTCAGGGACCCGACCTGGCCTGTCTCAACGAAGTTGGCTAGTTGCATGGCACCCGTGACGGCTCCCAACACGATCTTGCCGCCCGGCTTTAACAGGTCAGCCATTTTTTGGAGGGCGGCCAATCGGAATTCAGATGATTCACTGTAATTAAAGATGCTGTGTGCCGATAAAATTATGTCAAAGCTGTTTTCATCAAAGCCAGCGCTTTGCAGATCTACGTTAAATAAATAGGGTGCTGTTGGCAGCTCTTCTTGAGGATCGACGCCTACCGCGTCGGCTCCCCGCGTCCTGAGATCGCGCACGAACTGGCCGTATCCGCAGCCCACATCGAGCACCCTCATGCCGGGCTTTATCTCGCTCAGAATGCGCGTGGGATAAGCGGTATTGACATCATTAGGGCTCAAAGGCCCGACTAATATCTGCAAACCGCGGTCGGTCTTTTTATACCATTGATGCTGTTCGGGAAATTGCTCTGATCCTAGATGTCTCCATTCGCTCCGTTGCGTTTTTGATGTCCTATAGTCGTATCGGCTTACAGGTCGATTCACCAACTCATGGATTGCAGGAGCCCATTCTTCCTTCGGACTAAATACGCGTAGCACCGGCCTCGGCACGAGCCGGTGCAAATTTCGGGTGGGCGGCAGTTCGCCGGCACCGACGGACCCTATCCGTTCATGAACCCATACCGGTTGCGGCGGATTCCTTACTTCCACACCGAGATGCTGAGCTAACGCCTGTAGGTATTCCGGGTCCAGAGGACAACTCATGATGACGCTTGGGCGCACAGAGTGCCGAGCCCCGGCGTTGATTCGAGTTGCCAATTCGGCCGCATGCAGCGTATTCCCATCTTCGTCGACAGGCCAGTTCACGAGCCGTTCGGTGCCCGATCGTTTATCGCGAATCCATACTGCCCGCGTATCGACTACAGTCAGATGATGTCCGCTCGTATTTTTATAGCGGCTGACGGCCTCATAGAGCGGATGATCTTTCGGGAGCAGGATCAGATCGGGGGAGTGCTGCCACGTTCTTCGCGAGCTGCCCGGCGAGGGCACGGCCGTATGCAATGCGTTCGATGCGAGCACCATCATTCTGGGCGCATCGTTTGGCTTTTCAGGCACCGGTCGTCTCGTCGATTGCCGGAAGTCCGCCTTTGGACCTTCGGCAACGCTTCGCCTTGGGCGCAAAAGTTTCGCGAGACTCGGGTCGGTGGGCCAATACTGCGTGCTCGCTTGGAAAGCAGTGCGCTCTCTGCGCTTGCTAGCGCTATCGTCAGGCTGCTGCGACCCGCTGCGCCCGCTCCGGGCATTCATCGTGATTGCCATGGTGGTTATCCGACACGCGATATCATTATGTAACACCTAGGTTGACGAATCGGCCTGAGATGCGACGAAGTCATGGCATTCGATACGAACATAGCCGTCGCGAGTCGCCGCACATTTAACGATGTGTCGTAGTCTCCACCGATGGTGAATTAAGCCGCAAAAAAGCTTCGGTGGCATTGTTCGCGCGTTTCGTGATGTCGCGCGGCTGCAGCGGCGGGGCAACACCCAGTAGCAGGCGGATCATCAAATCGCTCAAAAGCAGCGCGCCAAACTGCTCCGTGAGTTCAGCAGGGCGGCCAGTGAGTAGCCCGCTAGCCCGAGCACCCGTGATGATTTTTCGTAGCGCCGTACGCATCGTTTCACGCCCGATCGAATCGAGCGTTTTTGCCACTTCGGGAGCATGGATAGCCTCAGCGATCGCGAGTCGGAACATGGCAACCACCGCTGGATGGCTGATCTCGCGAACGAGTTGAGCGCCGAATGATGTCAGCACGCGTGCGAGCGTCTCTCGCTCGCGTGGCACTGGAAGATCCGCTGGCGCTTGCAGCCGCTTGGCACGCTCGCGGATGCAGGCAATCAACATTTCCTGCTTGTTGCCAACCAATGCATAAAGCTCTCGCTTTGAAACACGTGCCTCGGTGGCGATTGCAAGCGTACTGCTTGCCGTGTAGCCATTTTTCGTAAATGCCATAAAGGCCGCTTCGAGAATGCGCCCCCGAATCGCCGTTCTATCGCCATCGTCCTGGCGTGAATTCGATGTCGAATTCGTAGTCACAACATCTCTCCTTGACTTTGGTACCGAATAGTACCATGCTTTCTTGCGCCGACTGGTACCATCCGGTACCGTCATGTAGGAGCACTTCATGAATACGACTGATACAACCGACAAGGTGCGCGAGCACTACAGTGCATCGGGGCTCGTCGCGCGGCTCAAGACTGTGCTGTCCGCTACGATTGCCGAAGACCAACCGCTGACGGTCGCGCAATTGGCGCCGCTCGATCAGTTTCACATCCGCGGTATTCAGGCCACTGCGGAATTGGCCGGCGTGGCGGGGCTCGATCGGGCGTCGCGCGTGCTCGACGTGGGTTGCGGCGTCGGCGGCCCGACGCGCTATCTGGCTGCGACTTTCGATTGCAAGGTAACGGGCGTCGATCTGAGCCCGGGTTTCATTGACGCCGCCGCCTATCTGAGCGAGCGATGCGGGCTCGCACATAAAACCACGTTCGAGGTCGCCGACGCCCTGCATTTACCGTTCGAAGCGAATACGTTCGATGTGGTGTTTCTGCAGCACGTGGCGATGAATGTCGAGGATCGGGCCGCGCTCTATGCGGAGATTCGACGTGTCCTGTCGCCGGGCGGGCGGTTCGCGACCTATGACGTTGTGTTGCGCGATGGGGATGTCGTGTATCCGGTGCCGTGGGCTCGCGATGCATCGACGAGCTTTGTTCGAACCGAGACCGATACGCGTCAGGATCTCGAGAATGCGGGGTTTTCCGCGGCCGTTTGGCGCGACGACACTCGACTGGCGACCGATTGGTTCAAGGCGGTAGCCGAAAACGGGCCATCGTCGAGCGGTCCGAACCTCAGTGCGATCGTGGGCCCGGAGTTCGTGGCGCGGACTCGGAACCTTGCTCGCAATCTTGGCGAGAACCGCCTCGGCGTGGTATCGGCCATCCTGAAGCGCAATTGAAGGGAGTCAATGGTCATGATGGAGCAACTGTACTTCTTCGCGAGCGTCGCATTCGGTTTTGTCGTGTGGGGTGTCGTCACTGCTCGGTATATCTGGCCCGCACTGCGCGAGCGGCCACGCGCCGCGGCGTTGGAGCCGTTGCTCGTGCTGCATAGTTTCCGCTTCGTCGGGTTGGCGTTTCTGTTTCCGGGCGTCGTCTCACCCGACTTGCCGCTCACGTTCGCCCGCGCCGCGGGCTATGGGGACATCGTTGCGGCGGTGCTCGCTTTGCTCGCGTTGTTATGGCTGCCGCGACGAATCGGCATCATCGCTGTGTGGATATTCAATGTTTGGGGCATGGTCGATCTGCTCAACGCTTTTTTTCAGGCAAATCGCTCGGGACTGCTCGCTGGACAGTTGGGCGCAACTTATTTCATCCCGACCGTCATTGTGCCGCTATTGTTGATTACACATGGGCTCGTTTTTCGGATTCTTTTGCGCGATAACCGCAACAGCTCAGCCCGGCGCGACAGCGCTCGCCCGACATCGAGGCCGATGACTTTGCCGCCGCGATCATCGACCGCGCCTCGTTAATCGTTAGGACTCCTGAGGTTCAAGCACAAAGCCCGTTGATCGTTAGTCGCGACAATGTTTCGCTTATCACGTCAAGTGACGAATGGACCTCGATAAGATGCAGCCTGTGATCTTGGATTCTGGAGTGCATCGATTGTGAATGTTGACGGGTTGACGACAGGAATTGCAGGATTCTTGCAAACCGAGACGCAACCGACGCCACCCGATCGACGGTCGAATCTGGATTTGCCGGTCACATGCCACACGTTTTCGGCGAGGCCCGCTCATTTCTTGCTTGATCAGCCAATCGTTGCGCATAAAAAGCATGCTTTGCGTTCGACTGTTCAGATAAGGCCGGGTGGGCCACATCGGCTGGCGGAGCGTTGGCCATTGCGAGACGCGCTTGAGTCCGTTGGCAAGAGCGGAGATCCAGTTGCAAACAACGTTGCGGATGTTATTCGAAACCTGGCGCTCGAGGCGCTCTGGTGCCGGCCGGTGTATCGGGAGCAATGGGAGGCACGGCGCGCCGCAATCGAGCCGCTGCTGAGCCGCTTTGCCTCTGCGCAAGTCGGCCAGCAAACGTCGTCGGGGCGCTTCGGTGTTTTTCCGATCACAGGTGATCCGCCAACATGGGGACATCTTGCCGTTGCGCTCAACGCTGTCCTCCAATTGAAGCTGGAGCGGCTCTATATCTATACGATCGATCGGCCGAAGAAGGACACTTTATCTTCGAGCACCGAAGAGCGATTCGGTTTGCTGCGCGCGGCAGTAGAGCCGTTTCGCCCCCTCATCGAATTCATCCCCGTGCGCAACGCGCGTGAGCGTCGCGGAAATCTCGTGTTGGGGTTGATGGGCGAATTGGCGACAGCAGGGCGTTTCACAAAAGGTTATTACATTTGTTCAGATGAATACCGACACCAATTCCCGTCGCTGTTTGCCGATAAATTAAAGCAGGCGCAGAAAGAACCGGCGTTTTCGTTTCGGCTTGCATTTAGCACGCGCGAACTTGAGGCTGATGCTCTCCAGGTGCATCTGAACAACATCCACGGCGCTGTCGATTTCCCCGTCGAGAAGATAAACGTTGATAAAGGGCTGCGAGGGATGTCGTCCCGGCTCTTTAGGCGCGATCCCACGTTGCCGGTCGTTCCGTACCACGTCCGGCTCGAGATGTGGCGACGCGCTCTCTCCCGGGTTCACTGACGGGCTTCGTCCGGTTCGCAAGTGGTCCTGACCATGGCGGCGCACCAAAAAATATTTACGCGATTTTTACACCGAGAGCCTGATTCTTATCTCGGCGTTTACCTGAAAGTCCATACGCTTCACGTTGTCCTGATCCGCTAACGGGAGACGTGAACAATGGACTTGATTTACATCGCCGGCATTGCCGGTTTTTGTGGGCTCTGTGTCGCGCTCGTCGGCGGCTGCGAAAGGTTGAGTCGCCGCCCATCGGGGGGCCGGCCGTGAATGCGCTGAATGCATCGAGTGCATGGATGATGTGGCTCGCCGGTACCTCCACGGTGCTTTTGCTCGTGTACCTCGTGTACGCGCTTTTGCGTGCGGAGGACCTCGAATGAACGCCAACACGTTTTTCCAGACCGCGCTTTTCATTGTTGTCCTGATCGCGTTGGCGATACCGTTTGGCCGCTATATGACCGCGATACTCGACGGCTCCTCGGCGGTCGTGCGTCGAGTCGGCAGGCCGATCGAACATGTGCTGTACAAACTTGCCGGTGTCGATCCAGGCGCCGAAATGTCATGGAAGCAGTATGCGTGTGCCGTGTTGCTGTTCAATGCACTGGGCGCCTTCGTTGTCTATGGGCTGCTCCGGCTGCAGCAGTGGCTGCCGGCGAATCCTCAGATGCTCGGACCGATGACGCCAGATGCCGCGTTCAACACGGCGATCAGCTTCGTGACGAACACGAACTGGCAAGACTACTCGCCCGAGTCAAGCGTCAGCTATTTGACGCAAATGGCCGGCCTTACCGTGCAGAACTTCCTTTCCGCGGCGACAGGTATTGCAGTCGTCATCGCACTCGTTCGTGGTTTCGCACGGCACACCGTTCGGACCATCGGCAACTTCTGGGTCGATCTGACGCGTATCACGCTCTATATTCTCGCGCCGCTCGCGACGGTTCTCGCACTCGTATTCATCAGCCAGGGTGCAATCCAAAACTTTAAAGCCTACGAAACTGTATCGACGCTTCAAACCACCACCTATCAAGTGCCGAAGACGGATGCGCAAGGCAACGCCGTTCACGACGCAAACGGCAATCCGGTCATGCAGGATGTAAAGGCAGACAAGCAGACTATCGCGATGGGCCCTGTTGCTTCGCAAGAGGCGATAAAAATGCTTGGCACGAACGGCGGTGGCTTTTTCAACGCCAATTCCGCCCATCCCTACGAGAACCCGACGCCGTTTTCGAACTTCGTGCAGATCGTATCGATACTGCTCATCCCGGCGAGCCTTTGCGTTGTCTTCGGCCGCATGGTGGGTGACCGGCGCCAGGGCTATGCGGTGCTCGCCGCAATGACGATTGCTTTCGCTGTCGCATGCTGGGGCGAGATTTCCGCGGAGCAAGCGGGTAATCCGCTTTTTACGCTACTGCACGTCGACCAGAGCACCTCCGCTTTGCAATTCGGCGGCAACACCGAAGGCAAGGAAGTGCGGTTCGGCATCGCTCAGTCGGGCATTTTCACGGTGGCAACGACAGCGGCTTCGTGTGGAGCAGTCAACAACATGCATGACTCGCTTACGCCGATGGGAGGGTTCGTGCCGCTCTTGTTGATCCAGCTTGGGGAAGTGATCTTCGGCGGCGTCGGGTCTGGTCTCTACGGCATGCTTGTCTTCGCTTTGCTCGCTGTCTTCGTCGCTGGCTTGATGATCGGGCGCACGCCCGAATACGTCGGCAAGAAGATCGAATCATATGAAATGAAGATGGTGTCGATCGTCATTTTGCTGACGCCGTTCCTGGTGCTCATCGGCACGTCTATCGGTGTGCTGTCGCCGCTCGGCACTGCTGGCATTTCGAACCCCGGTCCGCATGGTTTCTCGGAGATCCTCTACGCCTTCAGTTCCGCTGCGAATAATAACGGCAGCGCATTCGCCGGGCTGTCGGTCAACACACCGTTTTATAACGTGCTGCTCGCGGTTGCGATGTGGTTGGGCCGCTTCGGCACGATCGTTCCCGTGTTGGCCATTGCGGGCTCGCTCGCGAACAAGAAGCGTATCGCGGTGACGTCGGGCACGTTGCCGACGCACGGTCCGCTTTTCGTCGTGCTGCTATTGGGCACGCTCGTACTCGTTGGCGCGCTGACTTATGTGCCGGCGCTTGCGCTGGGCCCCGTCGTCGAGCATCTGATGATGGTCCCGAGCCATTGATTTCGAGGAAAGCATGACAACAGTCAATCCAATTCCGGCTCATCGTCCCGATACCGTTGGGCAGGGGCGTAGCGCGACGCACACGATGTTCGATCCGATGCTTCTGAAGCCGGCCGTCGTCGATTCGTTCAGAAAGCTCGGGCCGCGTACGCAATTGCGTAACCCTGTGATGTTCTGCGTCTACGTCGGAAGCATCCTGACAACGGTGTTGTGGATCGCTGCGCTCGCCGGCGAAGCCGAAGCGCCTGCCGGATTCATTCTTGCTGTCGCGCTCTGGCTATGGTTCACGGTCTTATTCGCGAATTTTGCCGAGGCGCTTGCCGAAGGCCGTTCGAAAGCTCAGGCCGCATCGCTTCGCAGTACTAAGCAAAATGTGATCGCAAAAAAACTGAGCGATTCGCATCCAAAGGCACCGGTTGTTATCGTGCCATCGAGCGACCTGCGCAAAGGCGACGTGATACTCGTCGAGACGGGGGACACCATTGCCGCCGACGGCGACGTCATTGACGGCGTGGCGTCTGTCGACGAATCGGCGATTACCGGGGAGTCCGCACCAGTCATCCGCGAATCAGGTGGCGACTTCTCGTCGGTGACGGGCGGCACGCGCGTGCTGTCGGACTGGATCGTCGTGCGCGTAAGTGCGAACCCGGGCGAGGCGTTTCTCGACCGGATGATTGCGATGGTAGAGGGCGCCAAGCGTAGGAAAACGCCGAACGAAATCGCACTGACCATCCTGCTCGTCGCGTTGTCGCTGATGTTGTTATTGGCGACGGCAACGCTCGCACCATTTTCGATTTTCTCGGTGACGGCGATGAAAGCGGGACACGTCGTGACGATTACGGCGCTCGTCGCGCTGCTTGTCTGTCTCATTCCGACGACGATAGGCGGATTGTTATCTGCTATTGGCGTGGCTGGCATGAGCCGCATGATGCAGGCCAATGTTATTGCGACATCGGGGCGCGCGGTGGAAGCCGCTGGGGACGTCGACGTGCTGCTATTGGATAAGACCGGCACGATCACACTGGGCAATCGGCAGGCGTCGACGTTTTTTCCGGCACCGGGTGCGACGGAACAGGAACTCGCCGATGCCGCACAGCTTTCCTCACTTGCCGACGAGACCCCCGAGGGCCGCAGCATCGTCGTGCTCGCGAAGCAGCGCTTTAACATTCGCGAGCGCGATATGGCGTCGCTTCACGCGACGTTCGTTGGCTTTACCGCGCAAACCCGCATGAGCGGTGTCGATTTGCCGAATCGTGAAATTCGTAAAGGCGCGGCGGATGCCGTGAAGCAATACGTCACCGATAATCGCGGCGACTTTCCGCAGGCAGTCCAAAACATCGTCGACGATGTCGCGCGACGGGGCAGCACGCCGCTTGTGGTCGCGCAAACGACTGACGCGCAAGATGCCGACGGCGCTGCCCGCGTGTTGGGTGTGATCGAGCTGAAGGACATCGTCAAAGGCGGCATCAAGGAGCGCTTCGCCGAGCTGCGCAAGATGGGCATCAAGACGGTGATGATCACCGGCGACAATCGCTTGACGGCCGCCTCGATCGCAGCCGAGGCAGGTGTCGACGACTTTCTTGCGCAGGCAACCCCCGAAGCCAAGCTCGCGATGATTCGATCGCACCAAAGCGAGGGACGTCTCGTGGCCATGACGGGCGATGGCACCAACGATGCACCCGCGCTCGCGCAAGCGGACGTTGCGGTTGCGATGAACACCGGCACGCAGGCGGCGAAAGAGGCGGGCAACATGGTCGATCTCGATTCGAATCCGACCAAGCTCATCGAGATTGTCGAGATCGGCAAGCAGATGCTGATGACGCGCGGCTCGTTGACGACGTTTTCGATTGCGAACGACGTGGCCAAGTATTTCGCGATCATTCCGGCCGCATTTGCGACGACCTATCCGCAGTTGCGTGTGCTCGACGTGATGCATCTGACGTCGCCAGCCTCCGCCATTCTTTCGGCTGTGATTTTCAATGCGCTGATTATCGTGTTCCTGATTCCGCTCGCGTTGAAGGGCGTCAAGTATCGCGCGCTCGGGGCCGCAACGCTTTTGCGACGCAATTTGCTGATCTATGGGCTGGGCGGGTTGCTGTTGCCTTTCCCATGCATCAAATTGATCGATATGGCGATGACAGTAATGGGCTGGGCATGATTGAACCTCTAACCGAAACGCTTGACACCGAACGATCATGAAAAACTTATTGCGACCTGCGGTGGCACTCTTTGCCGTATTAACCGTGATGACGGGGATCATCTATCCGGCCGTCGTCACCGCGATCGGCCAGACCGTGTTTGCGCATCAGGCGAACGGCAGCCTGATCGAGAAGGACGGCAAGCCCGTTGGCTCCGAGGTGATCGGCCAACAGTTCGATGCGCCTGAGTACTTTTGGGGGCGAATCTCGGCAACCTCGCCCAACCCTTACAACGCGCAAAGTTCGGGTGGCTCCAATCTCGGACCGACGAATCCGGCGCTCGCAGCCGAAGTGAAGGCGCGTCTCGGGGCCCTACGTGACGCCGATCCCGGCAATACAGCAGCGGTTCCTGTCGATCTCGTCACCTCGTCGGGAAGCGGCCTCGACCCCGACATCTCGCCCGCCGCGGCAGCCTATCAAGCGAGCCGTGTAGCGAGGGCGCGGAGCCTCACGCGCGAACAGGTTGACCAACTGATTGCGCAGAATACATCCGGGCGGCAACTTGGCGTGCTTGGGGAGGCGCGTGTCAACGTGCTCAAACTGAATCTTGCACTGGACCAACTAAAGCCCATCCATCAAGCGGGTTTGAAGTAAGCTCAGTACGACCAGGAGTTACCCGTCCTTTTAAGAAACAGCACGCTATGCAACGCCCCGATCCCGATGCACTGCTCGACAAGCTTCAGCGCGACGAAGAAAAGCGCAGCCGCGGTCGGCTGAAAATCTTCTTCGGCGCATCGGCCGGCGTCGGGAAGACGTTCGCAATGTTGCAAGCGGCCAAGCGGCGTCTTTCGGAAGGCGAGGGCGGGGGCGAGCGTATCGATATCGTCGTTGGAGTTGTCGAGACGCACGGTCGCAAGGAAACGCTTGCCCTGTTGGACGGGCTCGAGATCCTGCCCGCCGCGCGCGTCGAATATCGCGGCCGCACGCTTGCCGAATTCGATCTCGATGCGGCACTTGTGCGCAAGCCTCAACTGATTTTGGTCGACGAGCTTGCGCATTCGAACGTACCAGGCTCGCGCCACATGAAGCGCTGGCAGGACGTGCACGAGTTGCTTGCTGCAGGGATCGACGTCTATACGACGGTCAACGTTCAGCACCTCGAGAGTTTGAACGACGTGGTTGGACAGATCACCGGTATTCGCGTATGGGAAACCGTCCCGGACCGCGTGTTCGATATGGCCGACGAAGTTACGCTCGTCGACTTGCCGGCGGAGGAGCTGCTCGATCGCATGCGCGACGGCAAGGTGTATCTGGGTCAGCAGGCCGAGCATGCGGTGCGCAATTTCTTTCGCAAGGGCAATCTGATTGCGCTGCGCGAGCTTGCACTGAGGCGCACCGCTGATCGTGTCGACGCGCAGATGCGCGAGTATCGTGCGGACCAATCGATCGAGCGAATCTGGCAGGCGCGCGAGCGCATCATCGTATGCGTCGGGGCGGGGCCCGAAAGCGTGACGCTCGTGCGTGCAGCCGCGCGGCTCGCTACGAGCCTCAAGGCGGACTGGCTTGCTGTTTATGTGGAAACGCCGCGATTGCAGCGGCTGCCCGACGCCATCCGCAAGCGTACGCTCGATGCATTGAAGCTCGCTTCGGAGCTCGGCGCCGAAACGGTGACACTGCAAGGCGATGACGCCGCGCAGACGTTGGTTGCGTATGCGCGTATGCGCAACGTGTCGAAACTCGTGGCGGGGGCTTCGCCTTCGACGGGCCGGCACCGCTGGTTGCGACGTGCCACCGGCGAGCGTTTGATTCGCGCAGCAGGTGGTATTGACGTGACGCTTGTGAGTTCGGGCACGGTCCGCGACGTCGTCGAGCGAGGCGACGCGTCTACCGTTTTCGCGGGGCTTGGCGCGCGAGGCGAGCGCTCTTCGCCTGCGTCCTATGCTTATGCAGTGGCGATCTGTGCGGCCGTCACGATTGTCGCAAGCGGGTTAAACGCGCGGATCGCACTGACGAATCTTGTCATGCTGTATTTACTGGGAGCGATTTTTACGGCCGCGCGGCTCGGCCGTGGTCCTGGTGTGCTGTTCTCGTTTCTCGGCGTGGCGTCGTTCGATTTTTTCTTCGTCCCGCCGCGCATGTCGTTGACGGTGGCCGATACGCAGTATCTGCTGACGTTTGCCGTCATGTTGATCACGTCGCTGACGATCAGCAATTTAACAGCGAGCTTGCGACGGCAGGCGCAGATTGCGACGCGGCGCGAGCGCCGTACAAACGCGATGTTCGAGATGACGCGCGAGTTGGGTGGTGCGCTCGAGACGACGCAAATCGTGGAGATTGGCACGCGCCATGTCGGTGAGGTGTTTCATGCGCGTGTGGCGATTGTGTTGCCGGATAGCGCGGAGAAGGTCAAACAGAAAATCGAGAACCCGGACCCACGGTTTACGCTGGAACAGTCTGAGTTCGACCTCGATCTCGATATCGCACAGTGGGTCTACGATCAGCAACAAGCGGCGGGGTACGGTACGGATACTCTGCCTGGCGCAGCGGCGCTTTACCTGCCGCTCAAGGCGCCGATGCGCACGCGCGGTGTTATTGCATTGATCACGCCGCGCATGGATGACTTGGCGATACCGGAGCAGCGCCGGCTGATGGATACATTCGCCGCGCAAATCGCGCTGGCGCTCGAGCGTGTGCATTACGTCGAGATTGCACGCGATGTGCTCGTTAGTATGGAGTCCGAACGATTGCGCAACTCGTTGCTCGCGGCAATCTCGCATGATCTGCGTACGCCGCTTACGTCGATTGTAGGGTTTGCATCGATGCTCGCCGAACAGCAGGGGGAAAAGGAGCACGAGTTGGCGCAGGCGATTCACGACGAGGCGCTACGGATGACCGGGCTCGTCACGAACCTGCTCGACATGGCGCGCTTGCAGGAAGGTACGGTGCACCTTAATCGGGAGTGGTCGTCGTTGGAGGAAGTGATCGGATCGGCGTTGGCCGGATGCCGGCGTTTGCTGGTCGGGCGAAAGATTGACACGCACCTGCCGCGCGATTTGCCACTGGTTCGATTCGACGCCGTGTTGGTAGAGCGGGTCTTTACTAACCTGTTCGAGAACGTCTCGAAGTATACGCCGGCCCGGTCGCCGATTGTCATTTCGGCGATCGTCTTTGAGGATGGTTCGCAACGCTATGTGAAAGTCGAGGTTGCGGATAGTGGGCCGGGGTTGCCCGTTGGCATGGAGACGCGTGTGTTCGACAAATTCACGCGCGGCGAAAAGGAATCGGCGAAGCCGGGTATCGGGCTGGGGCTTGCAATATGCAGGGCGATTGTCGAGGCACACGGCGGAAAGATCGGGGCTTCGAATCGGGTGGCGGCCGCGGGCGAGGTGGTGGGCGCGACGTTTTGGTTCACCGTGCCGGCCGAGCCGATGCCGCCGATCACCGCGGTTGAAACGCAATGATTTATGGCTTCGGCTTGCTTTACCTTGCGTAGATGCGGTTACCAGCCGTAGAAACGCGGCCATGTTTCGACGGTGCCCTCACGACTGAGGGCCTGATAAGCGGGATGCTGTGCCCCTGTCGCACAGGCATGGTTGGGTAGGATCCGCAGCCGTGTCCCGAGTGGAAACCGCTTCTCGATCTGATGGTCGGGTGTGCCCGATCGGGAGATGATGCCGTGCTCTTGATTCGCGCCGCTCATCAGGTACTCGCCCAGCACATCCCCATTCTCGAGGCAGACCAGGCCGTAGCCGAAGTCCTGCTTCTGACGCTGCGTGCCGCGGTCGCGGCTCATTGCCATCCAGCCCGCATCGACGATGGCCCAGCCTTTCTCGCTCTGATGGCCGATCACCGTGGTTAATACGCTCAATGCGATCTCGGCGATGTCGTTGACGCCCACGTTATGCATGACGAGATCGAACAAGACATAGACGCCTGCGCGAACTTCCGTAACGCCTTCCAAATGCTGGGCAGCCAGCGCTGTTGGCGTCGATCCGATGCTCACGACATCGCACTGCAGGCCTGCAGCGCGAAGGCGCTCAGCGGCGCGCACGCAGCCAGAACGTTCTTGTTCGGCGATGCGGACCAGGTCATCATGTGTGTCGTAGTCGTAGCTGGAACCGGCATGTGCAAGCACGCCGCCGAGATGCATGCCGCCGCTAGCGAGCGTCCTCGCGACAGTGACGAGCATGTCGTCGTCGGGTGCGATGCCTGAACGATGACCATCCACATCGATCTCGATCCAGACTTCGAATGGTTCGTCGTGTTCCCGGCCGAAAGCGGCGATCGCCTCGGCGCATCGGACACTGTCGGCGACAATCTTCAAGGCGCAGCCTTGTCGCCGCAGCGCCAGCGCTTGCGGCAGCTTCGTCGGCGCCATGCCCACAGCGTAGACGATGTCGCGGATGCCGCTTGCGAAGAACTGTTCGGCTTCCTTGAGGGTGGACACGGTGATGCCGCGCGCGCCGGCATCCATTTGCGCCCTGACCACTTGCTCGCACTTCGTAGTTTTCACATGCGGGCGGAAGTTCACGCCGAGTGCGCTCATGCGCTGCTGCATCCGCTCGATGTTATGGTTCATGCGCTCGACATCGATCAATGCTGCGGGCGTGTTCAGCGATGGCAATCTCATCTGCAGCTCCTGGCGGTTCCTTGCGCGATTGACGTGTCGGTGTCGGCGTGTGGCGCGATGATGACGCAAAGAGTCGCTACTATAGGAGTTCGCTGCGCGCTTTTGTTTAATGAAGGGTAAAGCGACCGTTAAGCCACGTTAAACGGCACATCATTTATGCATGTCATCCAGTCCGGGCATTAAGCTCGATTTAACGATTGGTTTATCGATCGTTAAGCATAGCGAAAACATTCTTTTCTATAGTTCATCGCATGAATTTGGCAACTGCGGTGGGCGAAGTTCCCTCTACTTGGAGTGGTTGTCATGAATCAGCATCAGCACGGTGCGCAGGTCCCTCGGACGATAGACCCCGCTGGGCTTGCAACGCCCGGTGGGCACTACAGTCACGTTTCGATTGCGAATGGGTTCGTTTTTGTGTCCGGCCAGCTTCCGATCGACGCCACCGGCGGCAAACTCACGGACAGGTCTTTCGAAGACCAAGCCGAGCAAGTGTTGGTGAATCTGGCTTCCGCGCTTGCCGGCGCAGGCAGCGATGTCAGGAAATTGGCCCAGGTTCGTGTCTATATCGTCGATATCGCGCATTGGGCCAGTTTCAACGAGATCTACGCGCGCTGGGCGGGCGATGCGAGGCCTGCTCGTGCTGTCGTGCCGGTCCCCGCACTCCACTTCGGTCTGAAGATCGAGATTGAAGCGGTCGCGTTAGCGTAGCCAGCTACGTCCGGTTTTTGGCAATGGAACACCGAGGAGTGCCGCCCTGTTGGCGAGACTGCCGGTCGCCCGGCAGATTTTGCGGACGGTGTCTGCAAAATTCGTTCGATCGGCCAGCCAAGGTAAAAGGCTCGCATCTGAGAGGGGCCACCACTCTGTTGATGTAGATCAAGGCTCGACGTGGTATTGCGCTTAGCCTGAAGAGATACGTCAGACATAAGGAAAGAGAATGCGTGCGCTCCTTTTCGCGTTGTCGATCCTGATAACGCCACAGATTTCAGTTCATGCTCAGGTTGGCGTCAATATCGGTTTGCCGGGCATCGACATTGGCATTAGCATGCCGGTCTACCCGCGGCTCGTCCGGGTGCCTGACTATCCGGTCTACTATGCGCCGCAGGCCGATTGGAATTACTTCTTTTACGATGGCCTCTATTGGGTCTACCAGCAAGACAACTGGTATGTCAGCAGTTGGTACAACGGACCATGGGAATGGGTAGGCCCCGAGGACGTGCCGCTGTATGTGCTGCGTGTTCCGGTGCGCTATTATCGCCGACCTCCTCCTTACTTCATCGGTGGGAATCTCAATGCGCCACCGCGCTGGGGCGACCACTGGGGCCGAGATTGGGAGGCCCGCCGGCGCGGGTGGGATCAGTGGGATCGCAGGTCCGCTCCGCCTCCCGCGCTTTTGCCGAACTACCAGCGGCAGTACACGGGCGAGCGGTATCCTCGTGCGGTCGAGGATCAAAATGCAATTCGATCCGGGAATTACCGTTACCAGCCGCGTGAGGCCATCACACGGCAACATTTTCAGCAACAGGGCAATCGGGATGGCGTACGTACTAGACCGCAAACGCCCGACCAGATACGCACGCCATCCGAGCAGCAGACACCGCCCGAGCGGCAACTACCTCGTCAGACCGCGCCACGGATGCCGCTCACGCCGACTCAGCCACCCGCCATACAGCCGTCGGCCCCCATGCAGTCGCCCCAGCCCGTCCGACCGCAGACCCAACAGCCACGTGAGCAATCGCACGGCGATATGGGTGAACACGGTAAGCAACGGAACGAATTGAATCCGAGGCCTTCGGTGCAGGAGCAGCAGCAGAATCAGCAACGCCAGCAGCCACGCTCGCCGCAGCCGGAACTCCGGCCGCCTCCGTCGCCGATACAGCAGCCGGTTGCGCCACAACAGCAACCGATGCCGCACGCCGTACAACCGCCGGCGCAAATGTCACGCCCTCAGCCTGCGCCAACGGATGCAATGCCGCCGCGTGGCCAACCGAATCAAGTTCGGCAGCAGCAGTCTGGGCAACAGCAAGACAGCCACGTCACGCGGCAAATGCCCCCCGATCAACCACCGCAGCAAATGCATGTCCCTCAGGGGGGCGCGCAGGGCAACGACGGGGAGAATGAAAGGCGTGGCCAGACCAATCACTAGGGTCTGGTTACATTCGATGAAATGTTTATATCTTGTCTTTTGCACAAGCGAGCCAAGATGATTGGAACGTTACTGAGCGACGAGGCATGGACACAGATCGAATCGGTTTTGCCGGGCACGGAAGGTGATCCAGGGCGAACGGCGGCCGACGACCGCTGGTTTGTCGGTACAGCCGCGTGCTGTACCGGACTTGAAACATCGTCGAACGTTTATTCAATCTCATCGAACATTTTCGTCGTGCCGCCACTCGCTACGACAAGCTTTCAGGCAACTATCTAGCCTTCGCCTTGCTTGCCCGTGCCTTTGCCCCGTTTGGTGAGAATGTGAACAGAACCTAGCGGTTGCCTGCCACGCAGCTTCTGCCCCACCGACGGATGACGACGGACGCGCGCAACACGGAGCGAACGGGGGGCGGTTATCGTCAACGAGCAGAAGTCGGCCCACTGCGGGCGTTCGGCACATCTGTCTGGATTATCTACAATCGGTGTGCACTCATCGAATCGACCATTGTGCTTTGAGGCCTGCGGTTAGCACCCTTTGGATGGTCGTATGTTGGCGCGTGTGTGACTATCTAGCTTGATTACTGTGCAGACCGTTCGGGGTTGTCCTTCAATGTTAATCTCCAATGACCAAAGGGGGCTTTGATGCACCGACTCATCGCGTATCGCGGCTTCGAGATCGACGTCGAATTGACTCCGGCTGCTGGAGACACGTTTGACGTGACTTTTCAGATAATAGGCGGCACTAACCTTGGGGTGCTCGGCGCGCGAGGAGGCCGCATATCACTGCGCAACGGCCCCTTCACTGAACGCTGGGCCTACTTGGTAGGCGAAATCGCCGGACAAGCTGCAGTCGACGTGTTGCTTGGCCCAGTTGACTGATTCCATCTGTTTCCCCGGCTCGGTCTCACAGTGACCGGAGCGGGTGCGGCCCATTTTGAGACCTTTGACTTGCTTTCGGGAACGGCCGCTGACCGTCGCGTAGCTCGACAATCCGCTGGGTGATGTGTGCTCAGGGGCATGAAGCTGGAAACCGTCGAGCTCGCGCCGGCAGCCGGACGCCGGATACCGCGGTACCGACATTGCGTAGGCGATAGCGATACGATGCTCGCGTGCAAGCCCGAAAACGATGTGCATGCGTAGGTCGTCTTTGCGATGCCGGCACGACGCAAGCTTCACATTCACCAAGTCACGATTTAGTTTGCTTTTCAATGGCATTGAGCGCATGGTGAAAAGATCCAGATGACTTGACCGCACTTTTTAGCATCTGGACAGGCATGGGTTCATGACGGTCAATATCGCTTAAGGAGCGCGCCATCATGACCATCCCCACTATCGAATACAGAGGGTACGAGCTACGTGCGTACTCTCACCAGGTATTCCCGCTGCACCGTGACCCGTATGCCAAAGGTCCGCGCCAGTTTTCATCCGTCGTGCGAATCGACACCATTCCCTCCAGCGAGGTCAAGGCCCGGCGCTATGCAACGTTGTTCGACGCGGGAAGTCCCACTACCGCGGGCGACGCCATCGACGTCGCGATGCAATTCGGCAAAGACATCGTCGATGGCAAGGTTGAGGCGACCGGACTCTGACGCATCGAATGTCAGTTAGCCCAGGCTTGAGTGGAGCAAGTCATGCAATATCCGCTGTATGTGCACCGTGATGGAGTCGCCGGTTTTCGTGCCAGTTTTCCTGATTTGCCCCGAGCAGTTGCGCGTGGCCATTCGTTCGATGAATTGAAACGCAACGCACTGGAGGTTGTCGAGCTGATGTATGACCGCAGCGAGCAACTCATACCCGCTCCCACCTGTAGTACGTCGAAATTGAAATCGCTCGACATGGACGATGGGGAAGGGATCTGGATGTTCATCGAGATCAATCTGGCGCGGGTTACCTCGAAAGCCGCGAGCGTTCAATTCAGTCTGCCCGAGAGTCTGCTGCAAAGAGTTGATGCTGCAGCAAAAGAGCGTCACTCGACGCTCGCTACGTTCTTTACGTTGGCTGCCGTACACGAACTTGGGAATCGGGACGAAGGGCAATTGCCCTAGACGCCGGTTGTCTGGCGGGTGCCCGCTGACGGATGACATCGCACGCCACGACCGGCATCAGCAATCAAGACTCGAACTTACGATGTGCTGCGTCGTCCCGACTATCGAGGGCGACGCAAACCGCCTGTTGGCGAACCAGTTTATTACATAGTAGGAGTACGTCATGAATGATGACCAGGTAAATGCCGAAGAACTGGCAGAAAGCAGAAGACAGAGAGAGGCTGCGGCGAATGCGACGGATGATGGCATGCCGACGGTCGAGGGAGGTAGGGAGCGAAATGCCGCCGAAGGGATCCGACAGAGAACACCGAAGCAATGGGTCAGGCACGCAAGAAAATGGCTGGGTGCAGGAAGCGGCTTTATGCGACCCTGAACGTCGGTCTGATGCATAACGAAGGCTGCAGCGAGCCTCTCGAAACGGCGTAGACGGGTTGGGTCAAATGGTACCGGAGTAGCGGAACGGATTTGCTACAGCGGGCGAAGTGAATTGTTGGGGTTGTCAGCAATTTCGTGTTCAAGGCATATGATGCTCCCCAGGAGAATATATGCCTCGCAAACTGAAAGCCCTACCTGCAGACCTGCCGGCGATCCCCGCCGAGCTGCTTGAGCAATTCGGCAGCGGCCCGATGACAGCCGAATCGATTAACGCCGCGACGATGGCCCTGAAAAAGGCGTTGATAGAGCGGGCGCTGGGTGGCGAAATGAATCATCATCTCGGCTATCCGTCTGGCGCTGCCAAGCCCGCTGCCGTGACGAACCAACGCAACGGCACTGGCGCCAAGACGGTGCTGATCGAAGACGGTCCAATGCGCATCGAAGTGCCACGCGATCGCGATGGCAGCTTCGAGCCGCTGCTGATTCCGAAGCACGGACGACGCTTCACGGGCTTCGACGAGAAGATCGTCGCCATGTACGCCCGCGGCATGACCGTACGCGAGATTCAGGGCTTCGTGCAGGAGCAGTACGGCACCGAGGTGTCGCCCGATTTCATCAGTTCGGTCACCGACGAGGTGATGGCGGAAGTCACCGCCTGGCAATCCCGGCCGCTCGAACCGATGTATCCCGTGGTGTTCTTCGATGCGATGCGGGTCAAAATTCGCGAAGACGCGGTCGTGCGAAATAAGGCCGTCTACCTTGCACTTGGCGTGCTGCCCGACGGCACGCGCGATATTCTGGGCCTGTGGATCGAGAACACCGAGGGTGCCAAGTTCTGGATGAAGGTGTTCAACGATCTCAAGACCCGCGGTGTCCACGATATCCTTATCGCCGTGACCGACGGCCTGAAGGGCATGCCCGAAGCATTGGCAGTGGTATTCCCGGCAACCACGCTGCAGACTTGCATCGTGCACCTGATTCGCAACAGCCTTGAGTACGCGAGCTGGAAGGACCGTAAGGCGTTGGCCGCGGCGATCCGACCGATCTACACAGCCCCGAGCGCCGAGGCAGCGCAGGCCGAACTCGATGCCTTCGCCCAAGGGCCGTGGGGGCAGCGGTTCCCGACCGTCAGCGCCGCCTGGCGCAATGCTTGGGATCGCGTGATTCCGTTCTTTGCATTTCCGCCGGCGGTGTGCAAGGTGATCTATACAACGGATGAAATTGAAAACATCAACGCGCAACTGCGCAAGATCATCAAAACGCGAGGCCACTTCCCGACCGATGATGCCGCCACGAAACTCATCTGGCTTGCACTGCGCAACATAACGGCCGGCTGGAGTCGCTCTGCTCACGATTGGAAGCAGGCCATGAACCAATTCGCTATCCTTTACGCAGACCGATTCGTGCGACCATCCGTGTGAATCTTAGCCCCGCCTTGAACACGGAAATTCTGACAACCCCGACCATCACTCCTTTCCCCCACCGTTGATCCCGCTTCCAGTTCGCCATACCTGCTTTCCCCGCTCGGAGAGCTCGCCGCAACTATGCTCCGCGTCGGCCTCCGTCCCTTCGATCGCCATTTCGCCGCCGGCCTGTTCCTGTGCCTTTTGCTTCTGCCCGTGTCGCGCTGCCACAGCTTCATCGTGCGACCTGCCTGCGTAATTCATGGTCATCTCGCCAACTCCTTCAAAAAGTAGTCTTTGCAACGTGCCAAGCTGCCCAGCGTGTGTCATTTCTTGAGCGACCATCCCAATTGCTCCCGTAGCCGGTCCAATAGATGGTGCTCATCCATCCAACGAATCTCGCGCTTGCGCAGAACGCTGCGCCTGTATCGCCGCAGCGACACGCCAAACATCAGCGCCAGCCCGATCGCGATGCCCCACATTGCATACGTCATATCATCCTTTTCAATCCGCTATTGGATGCACGTCTCCTGAGTAATCGGCTTGTCAATATGTTCTCGCCTGTGCCGTGCCGCCGCGAGCATCGCGACGCATAGCAGCATCACGATCCCCACTACAAAACTGATCATTGACTGGGTCATGGCAGCCTCCTTTGAGGCCTGAACCCTACTCATAATTTTAGTTGACCAGGAAATAGCGGGAGCCATCTTCATTCAACGTTCCTTGTTTTGTGCGAACCGTGTCGCGCGGCGGCATAGTGCGATACAGCCAGCGACGCTAGTCAGCGGGTCCAAGGATGACGTTCCGGCGTGGCCGGACGAACGGTCGATTCCGACTTGCGCTAACTGCAGCACAGGCGATGGCGGCGCCTCTGATCGCCGTCAGAAGCGAAGCGACGTTGCCCCGTTAGGGCGCTGTGCAGGGCGCTCCAGGAAGCCGGGGATCGGCAGATCTGGAAGCATTCTCGCGACAGGTCTGTAGCTCATGAAATCGAGTATCGATTCTGCGAACCGCCGACATACTGCTTCTTGGCGATTTCGAGAACCTTTTCGCGAAGCTCGTCAAAGGCACCAAGCACCGAACGCTCGTCGGATCCAACGCCAGGCTGCAGATTTCTGAGCATGGCGTCGTCGACCATGAAGGTGATTTCGCGCGAATTGTCGTACCCCCAGAAACATACGCAATGTCGGGAGGCATCATAGCTACGGCTGGGGTTGGGAAATTGAAGCATCGTGATCAACTCTTCGCGGGCACGGCCGAGTAGCGCCACTTACTGGCGTTGGAATCGATCGCGGCGCAACTGATGCGTCTTTTCTCTGCTCTCAGAGCATCCGCTGCGTCGAGTATATGAGCACGCGCCCTGCGTTCGATGGCGTACTCGCTCTCGCTGACAATTGCAGCCGAAGCAGGTTTGAATTGCGATCGCATGATGGGCTCCGAAGCTGGAGGCCGCGCATAGGCGACCGGTCTGCCCACTGTATACCCTTTGGCTGGCGCCGACGTCTCTATTTACCTGGAATCCTTGGAGTTCAGTTTTCCGAAACGTTTATACAATTCGACCTTGAAGAATTCGATGTGATATTCGGTTCCCGGCAAGCTCATGCCACGGTCCGAACGCCTAGGTTGATTCAACACCAGTCGCGAGCGCTGCCGGGGATTCAACGCTTCGGTCCCTTCATACCCTCGGTTTCCATCGAAGCATTCCGTTCTTCGCGGGCTTCAATGGGTTCCATGGTCTCGTCGATGGAAGCTGTCGCGCGTTCTGTGGCCGCCTTCGTTTCGTCGACGGTGGAGCCGAATCCTCCGTCGTCGTCGCTTGGGGGCTCCAGCATGTCTCGAAGCATGGCCTGCAACTCGGGCGTGTCCCACGGCGCGCCATGCTGCTCTTTCTTCTTTATGTAGTGCCTGACTTCTGCGTCCTGCTCCGGCGTCAGGGGAAGACCGCGAAATGTGCTTTGGGGGGTAGCGTCTGTCATGGCATTGCTCCGGCATTTATCCCATTCTGAGTGTAGGCCTGTTGTGGCCAACGAGCCTCAACTATCGGCCTGCGTATGGGCTGCGATGGCAGGAACTATGACCAAAATGTCTGGACAATTGTCCATTGAGCGCGTGCACAAAAGCGGTACGCTGGGGAATCCCGACTGCGACCAGATCGGCCCCGGATAACGCTGTGAAGGGGACCACGAATATCGCTGTCGGACAGACGGGAGAGTGGAAGATGCAACTGATCGAAGCAGATGAACGTCAGGCATTCCTAGCGACCTTGCAGCGCAAAGGACTGGCAGAAGGTGAATTCGAACTGCAGGAAACGGATACGACTGACCCCAAGAGCGACGAAAACGTCGGCCTGCAGGGATATGTCACTGTAACCAGACTATCAACACAAATTGCGAGGGAATACCTCATCGGCTTCGAAACCGGGTGGGTGCAGCATTTCAAACAGGATCTCGAAGCTGGCGTCTTCGATAAAAGCGATCGTTAAGTCACGTTAAACGCTCCGTCAATTGCGCCAGGGGATCGGGCTGAAGGCGCGCTTTGCGGCATCGAGAAACACGCGCTGGCGGATCGTCAGTCCCTGACGCGTAGGCGTCAGCGCCATTATCGGCGCGGGTTCGAGGCGCCATGCCGGCAATAAGCGTTTGAGTTTTCCGTCCGCGATCAGCCGTGCGGCATCCCATTCGGATCGCTCGACGATGCCCAGGCCGCCGACCGCCCAGTCCGTGACCACGGTGCCGTCGTTCGACGACAACGCGCTATCGAGCCGGATCGTGACGGCTTTGCTTGCACGCTTTCCCGCCGCATCGCGCTGAGTGAAACGCAGGCGGGTCACATCTTCGTCGTTCTCTCGCAAACTCAGAAATTCGTACCGTGTGAGTTGGGATGGATGCTCGAGCTTCGACAGGCGACGCGCAAGGGAGGGGCTTGCGCACAGGAAGCGGTCGTTCGGAGCGAGATAATGCCCTATCCAGGAGGACGCTTTGACGTTGCCGATCGAGACGACCGCATCGGCGCCGGAGGCTGCCGTGAGCGGGCTCTCCGACAGAATGAGCGAGATCGCAAGGTTCGGGTGGGAGAGATGAAGATCGCGAACCAGTGGCGCGACATAGGCTCGTCCGAACCCGAACGGTGCCACGACGCGCAAATGGCCGCTTACCCCGCTTGATTCTCCCGAGACACGCGAGGGAATCGATTCGATTCGTTCGAGGATTTCGATCGCTTCCTGAACCAGGTGCTGGCCCTCGTTGGTGAGTGAAATGCCCCTGGCCGCGCGCGTCACAAGGCGTAGTCCCATTCTTTCTTCTATGCGCTGAAGGCGGACCGTGACTGCGGGCGGCGTGAGATTCAATAACCTCGCGGCCGCGGCAAGCGATTGCGACGCGCCCAGCGCACGGAACAGGCGCATGTCTTCGAGTTCGAGCATTAACGTGCCTTTAACGATGGGTTCATTCGGCATTAAACAAGACCAGACGATTTTTTTCTATAGTGTTTCGCGTTGACCTGATACGGCCCGGATAGCGCTCGGCGTCGGCCAGATGGAAGTTCGGCGCGGACCGACGCAAGGACACATTGCAATGAACTCACCTGTTCGTCACCTGATGCAAGCCGGAAGGCTGGATCGATTCTTTATCGATGGGAAATGGGTTACGCCCGCGGGCGGCGAGCGGATAGAGGTCGTTTGTCCATCAACTGAAGGCAGGCTCTGCGAAATTCCGCTTGGCAACGCACGCGACGCCGACCGCGCGGTGCAGGCCGCACGCAACGCTTTCGAATCCTGGTCAACAACTTCGCCGCAGGAACGTGCCGCGCTGCTCGACCGCGTTCATGCTTTGATGGTCGACCGTGCCGAACGTTTTGCCGCGGCGCTGACAATGGAGATGGGTGCGCCAATCAGCTATGCGCGTGGCACGCATGTGCCGCTCGCGGCCGAACATATCCGGGTCGCGCGCGACAATCTGGCGAATTATCCGTTCAGGTTCCAACGTGGAACGACTGCGGTCGTGCGGGAGCCGATTGGCGTGTGCGCGTTGATCACGCCATGGAACTGGCCGATATATCAGATTACGGCCAAAGTCGGCCCTGCACTCGCCGCGGGCTGCACCGTGGTCGTAAAACCGAGCGAGCTCGCGCCGCTAAGCGCGTTGCTGTTTGCAGAAGTCATCGCAGACGCCGGTGTTCCGGCAGGCGTATTCAACCTGGTGAACGGCACTGGCGTGGATGTAGGCGCATCGCTCGCGTCACATCCGCAAGTCGATATGGTGTCGATCACCGGTTCGACGCGTGCCGGTGTGCTGGTTGCGCAAGCGGCCGCGCCGAGCGTCAAGCGCGTAGCTCAGGAGCTTGGCGGAAAGTCTCCGAATGTTGTACTACCCGATGCCGATTTGCCGCGTGCCATTTCGCTCGGCGTTGCGGCCGCATTCCGTAATATGGGCCAGTCGTGCAGCGCTCCGACCCGCTTGATCGTCCCGCGCAATGTGCTCGATGAAGCCAACGAGTTGGCCGTTGCGGCAACGGGGCAGATGATCGTTGGCGACCCGTTCGCCGACGCGACGACGCATGGTCCGCTGGCCAATCGGGCGCAGTTCGGCAGAGTTCAGCAGATGATTGAAGCCGGTATCGACGAAGGGGCGAAGCTGATCGTGGGCGGCCTCGGAAGACCACCGGGATTCAGCAGCGGTTTCTATGCGCGGCCGACTATCTTCTCCGATGTGCGAACCGATATGACGATCGCCCAGCAGGAGATCTTCGGTCCGGTGCTCGCAATTCTTCCTTACGACACCGTCGATGAAGCCATCGCCATCGCGAACGATACGGTTTATGGGCTTGGTGCCCATGTTCAGGGCACAAACAAGGCACTCGTGCGCGCGGCAGCCGCGCGTATCCGGTCGGGCCAAGTGCATCTGAACTATCCGGCGTGGGACCCGCAGGCGCCGTTTGGCGGGTACAAGCAATCGGGGAATGGGCGCGAGTATGGGATTGAAGGCATGGAAGAGTACATGGAGGTCAAGTCGATCCTCGGGTACTACGATTGAAACAATCGCTCAGGAGTGCAAGCATTTTCATTGATTGGCGGCGGATCGGGGAATCACGGCATCGCAACGCATAGGGCGGTTCATCTGTTTCGGCACCTGCGCGCTTGCTTCGCACGATGGCAGATACCCACGCGTAAGCGGGCTATATTCTGCGATCTCTTAATTAGACGTCACCGTTGCGGCCTTCCGGCCCGGTGCTGTACCAGATTGAACCCGTCCCTCCTGCCCAGTCGGTTCTGCGCGACCGAGAGTTCATCGCCGACCGCTTTGCCGCTGCAAGTGGGGGATGGGGCGCAATCTGCCCAACGTGGAACGAACGTCATCGGCCGCGCTGGCGTCCTGGCGGATCTATTAGAGGCGCGTTCGCCTCGAACGCGAGTGTCTTATCGACATAGTCATATCGCCATGCCGGAGTGGCAACCTGCCTCGGACGACGAAGCAATGTTGAAATTCATTGCAGCAGTGATGTCGGATACGACCTTGTTGGCGCTGTCGAAAGGGCGCTACGAGCGGCTCGTCGCCGAATATCTGAGAGCCTTGAATATCGACGTAAGCACGTCGAAGACGGCGCCCACTGGAACGCTTTTCATCAACCGCAAGCTCGTGCGATTCAAGTACATGCGAGACGCGGCGATTTCTCACTTTGTTGCCCACAAGCTGGGTCGCATGGGATTCGCTGGATCGCACCAGGTGCTCGACGCACGGGTTCACGGCACGGCGACCCATTTGAACGACCTTCCGGTACTGAAACATCCAAGCGCAAGATTCGCTGTGGCGGCGCGGCCTGAAAAGATGAACGCGCTGGCTCAAAAACTGCGTGACGGCGAAACCGTGACGCTTAGTACGGAGTACGTTTCGTCGGCGCGCCAAATCGCTTTGCAGTGCGGCTGGTCCGTCAATTTTTATCGATCCGACAAAGGCATGGCTGAGATCGACGCGGGCGAACATCCCGAATTCATCGATGGCGTGGCTGCAATCGTCGATACGAAGAAGACGCTACGCAATAACGACCTGGACGTCGTTGAAGACCTCGATCATTTGGCGCCGATCTGGATTCACGTCATGTGGCGCAGCCGCCCGGATCTCGCAACAACGGAACATCGGATCGTACGCGGTGTGCTGCCCGAGCGCGGTCCGCGCAACGAACACGCCATTCAGACGCAGCTCAATGCATGGTTGGATGGCAGGCACGCTGCAACGATCAGAGCCAGCTTGAGGCGGCACAGGTATGACGAAATGAGCCCCATGATCGACGTCGATGCGATACCTCGGCTATAGCAGCCCAATAGAGACAAATTTCGGGCGAATCTGCACAGACCCCCTAAAGCCATAAAGAATCGCGGCAATCGGCCGTAAACAACTGGAAGAGCGTGTCCCGGTTTGCGCAGACGCGCCGCATACCGCATTCCCCGTGGCATGCGCAGTTGAATCATCCGATTACGAGTAAGGTTTATGCGTTTTGCCCCCAGCCGGCTCGCTCTGACGTTCGTCTCATGCTGTGCCGCTCTGGCGGTTGCGGTGCCGAACGCGCGGGCCGACGGTCCTCGGTCGATGTTTACGCTCAGTGGGTTCGGCACGTTCGGTGTGACGCACTCGAGCCTTGACACGGCCGATTTCTCAAGTACCTCGTTGGAGCCGCGCGGCGCCGGTGCCAGTCATAAGATCGACGTGGCCGACGATACAAAAGTGGGCGTCCAACTGAACGCGCAGTTCACAAGCAAGCTCTCGGCGCTCGTACAGGTCGTTGCGCACAACAATTTCGACAATACGTTTACGCCGACGCTCGAATGGGCGAACCTGAACTATGCGTTCACGCCGGACCTCAACGTCCGGATCGGTCGCATTGAATTACCGACGTTCCTCGCCTCGGACTATCGCGAAGTTGGCTATGCCAACCCGTGGGTGCGCGTGCCGCGGGAGCTGTACAGCATCGAGCCAATCACTAATAGCGACGGCATCGATGCGTCGTACCGCGCGCATCTCGGCTCGGTCACCAACACCATTCGCCTTGTTTATGGCTACACGACATTCTCCGACCCTTCGGGGTTCAAGAGCCGCGTGTCCGCCATCTTCGGCGCCTTTGATACGTTCGAATATCGCGCGCTGACAGCGCGCGTGGGCTACATGCGTGCGCGCGTGAAGCTGCCGTTTGCAAGCGATGCGGCAGCCGCCATTTATAGCGCGGGCGCGAATTTCGATATGGAGCGTTGGTTCGTCCAGGCGGAGATCGCGCGCGTAACCGCCGCTGGCCTCACGCCGGGATATCTGTCCGGCTACGCGACGGCGGGCGTCAGAATCAATCGATTCACGCCCTATGTGACCTATGCTCAGGAGTACTCACTAAATCATCCGTTGAACATTCCGAACTACAACCGCGGCCAGAAGGACCTATCGGCCGGCCTGCGGTGGGATTTCGCCAAAAACGTCGATTTGAAAGTGCAGTACGACCACGTATGGACGCCCGCGAATTCGACGGGACTTTTCATCAACGAGCAGCCCAATTTTCGTCTGGGCAGCGGCGCGAACGTTGTGACCGCCGCTCTTGACTTCGTCTTCTGAGGTGCGGAGATGAGCACCGCAACGAACATCGCTCGATCGTGCATTGTCGGCATCGCGTTATGGCTGTTCGCGCCGGCAAGCCAGGCTCAGCTCGTTGTGATCGTATCGGCGAAAAGTCCGCTTACGTTGCTCGGCGAAAACGAGGTTGCGGACATCTATCTCGGTCGTGGCACGGAAATGATGCCGATCGACCAGGCCGACGACTCGGCCAGCCGAGCTGATTTCTACAAGCTGGTGTTGCGCAAATCGCCCGCACAGTTGCGCGCGTATTGGTCAAAGCTCATCTTCACGGGGCGCGGGCAGCCTCCCCGCGAAGTTGGCGATGTCGCAGCGATAAAAAAGCTCGTATCGGGCGACTCGCATGCCATCGGCTACATCGACAAGAGCGAGCTTGATTCGACCGTCAAGGCCGTCTTGACGCTGCATTGATATTTCGATTGCAACCGAGACCCTGATGAATCACGTCGATCCAGATGATTGCGACACACGCCCCGCCTGGCAGCGCAAGCCCGGTGATGGCCGTCTGTTGTCAACTCATCTGATCTTCCCGGTCTTCGCGCTGTTGCTGCTGTTGACCACATGGGCGCTGGTGATTCGCGTTGTCTCGGTGGAGCAAGAAGCCGCGACGCGTGCCGCGATTGAGCTGAGTCGAGAACTTGCCGACACCTACGAGGCACAGCTCGTACGCAATCTCGATGCGATCGACCAGACGTTGAAAGCCGTTGCGTTCGCCTATGTTGTACGGGGCAATGCCGCGCTCGCGGATCTTCAAAGCAGGGACATGTTGCCTTCGACGATCGTGTTCGACGTGGCGATTGCCGACCGCCTCGGGAACGTTCGCGCGAGCACTCGCAAAGGGCCATTCGAAAATGTATCGAACGAACCTTATTTCGTGGCGCAGCGAGCCGGCGATAGTGGCAAATTCTTCATCAGCCAGACGTCCGTGAGTCCGCATTCTGGCGTGTCGGAGCTAGTCTTCAGCCGACGCCTTGCCGATGCGGCCGGCGAGTTCGCGGGCATCGTCACGCTTGCCGTCGATCCCGCCTATTTCACCAGTGGCTACGACGCGGCAAGCATGGGCAAGCAGGGCTTGCTCGGTGTGCTCGGTACTGATGGCTTCATGCGGATCCTTCAGGTTGGCGACAACGCGTCATGGAGTGGAGGTATGGCTCCGCTTGCGCACATCGCACAATCAGCGCAGACGCTCGGCACGCAGCCCTGGGATGCCGGCGTTCGGCGCTTTACGAACTTGCGCGTGCTGCATGGCTATCCATTGGTTGCCATCATGGCGTTGTCGCAGGACGAACAGCTCGCGCAGTTTCGCCATCGGCGCCTCGTCTACCTGCTCGAAACGGCTGCAGGCAGCGTGTTGCTGCTCACAGTTGCGGCCATTCTTACTTTGAAGAGCCGGCAACTGGCGCAAAGCCGAGCGCGCACACGACAGTTGCAGCAAACCTATTTCGCTGCGTCGGAAGCAAGCCTCGATGCGTTCTTCGTATGGGAGTCCGTCATCTCTCATGTCGGCACTTCGGCGCGCACGAGGACGGCGCACGGCAACGTTGTCGGGTTCGTGCTGCGTGATGTGAGCCGGCGTGGTGTCGAAATTGCGGCGAGGCCCCGCCGTGGTCTGATAGGCGCGCCGCTCGAAACAATCTTTCCGAATGTGGCGGGAGACCGTCCGCTAGAAGAGTTCGCCTGCGTGTATGAAACCGGCGCGTTCGAAGAGCGTGAGTGGCTGTACACGCGATGGGACGGCTCGCAACTCTGGCTGCATCGGCAGGTGGTTCGGGTGGACGGCGGCGTAGTCGCGATCGTTCGCGACGTCAGCGCACGCAAGCGGGCCGAGGCTTGGCGCGCGGAGCAGAGCAAGGTGCTCGAGATGATCGCCGCCAGCACACCGCTCGACGACGTGCTTGCCCGGCTGATGCACTTGCTCGAATCGCAACTCACCGGGTTTGCCGGCGCGATTTTGCTGCGCGATGACGATGGGCTGCACGTTCGCGTCGGCGCCGCGCCGAGCTTGCCGAGCGAGTTCATCAAGGCGATGAACGGTCAACTGATCGGCCCGGCTGTTGCCTTTGCCGCGCTCGCCATTCACGCACGCCAGCCTGTGCATGTCGCGAACCTGAGGGACAAGCGCTATGTCGAGGCGATGGCTGAGGCAAACATGCAGGCCTTCACGAGCTGCCGCTCGAATCCGATCCTCTCGCACGATGGGGACGCGCTCGGCGCGTTGAGTCTTTTTGCGAACGCAGACACACATCCTGCTGATGTCGAAGCCCAGACGATTGCGACGGCGATTCGCATTGCAGGCATCGCGATAGAACGCCGCCGTGCGGAAGAACGCATCCGTTATATGGCGAATCATGATGCGTTGACGGGTCTGCCGAACCGCACGTTGCTGAGCGACCGCCTCGGTCAGGCACTGCTGCAAGCGCGGCGATACCGGCGCAGCGTAACCGTGGTATTCGCCGATCTCGACAACTTCAAGTTGATCAACGACAGCCTGGGCCACCGGGCCGGCGATACGTTGCTCAAGACGATTGCGCAACGGATGGTGAGCCATGCGCGTGCGACCGACACGGTAGTGCGTCTTGGCGGCGATGAATTCGTGCTGGTGTTGTTCGACGAATCGCAAGATGCGCTCGCTGTAAGGACGATCGTCGAGCGGCTGCGCGACACGATGCTCGAGCCGGTTGACCTGATGGGCAAGAAGTATCAGGTGAGCTGCAGCATGGGCATAGCGAGCTACCCGGCCGATGGTGAGGATGCCGAAACATTGTTGATGAACGCCGACGCGGCGATGTATCGGGCCAAGGCGCTGGGTCGCAACAACTACCAGTTTTATACGCCGCAAATGAACATCGAGGTTCACGAGCGGCTGCGTTGGCGCGAGCAACTGCGCGAAGCGCTGGCGCGAAGCGAATTCCGCATCTTGTATCAACCGCAAGTGGACGCGCGCACGGGAAGCGTATTTGGCGTGGAAGCATTGTTGCGCTGGGAACATCCGACCGACGGCACAATCTTGCCGGCGACCTTCATTCCGATTGCCGAAGATACGGGCTTGATCGTCCCGCTCGGCGAGTGGGTGTTGCGCTGCGCCTGCGAGCAGAACAAAAGCTGGCAGGATGCGGGGCTGCCGCCAATCACGGTGTCGGTGAACGTATCGGCGCGGCAGTTTCTTCATCCGCAATGGGTCGAGAGCGTGGCAAGTGCATTGAACACGACTGGGCTCGATCCGCAATACCTCGAACTGGAGCTTACCGAGAGCATGATCATGCAGAATCTCGACGGCGCAGTCGAAACCATGCGCAAGCTCGAGAACATGGGCGTGAAGTTGTCGATCGACGATTTCGGCACGGGCTATTCGAGTTTGAGCGCGCTCAAACATTTCCCGATCGCGCGTCTGAAGATCGATCAATCCTTCGTGCGCGAACTGCCGAATGGGGAAGACGATAAGGCGATCGTCAACGCCGTGATCTCACTAGGCCAGCAACTGAACATGAAGGTGATAGCGGAAGGCGTCGAGACGCAGGCCCAGGCCGATTTTCTGCGAGACAACGATTGTCATGAAATTCAAGGCTATCTGTTCAGTCATCCGGTTCGTCCTGGCGAAATCGCGGCGATGCTCGCTAGCGTAACGTCGACGATGTGCGCCCCGCTTCGAATTTAGCCGCGGCTCGGAATGGTGAGGCCTCTCGTCACGGCCGGCCGTGCAACAAACGCGTCGAGCGCGCGCTTGACGTGTGCAAAATCGTCAAAGCCGATCAGCTCGCGCGCATCGTAGAAGCCGATCAGATTGCGGACCCACGGAAACGTGGCGATATCGGCAATCGTGTAGGTGTCGCTCATGATCCATTCGCGCTCGGCGAGCCGTTCGTCGAGTACCTTGAGCAGCCTGCGAGACTCGGCCACGTAACGATCGCGCGGCCGCTTGTCTTCATACGCCTTGCCGGCGAATTTGTGGAAAAAACCCACCTGTCCGAACATGGGTCCGATGCCGCCCATTTGAAACATCAGCCATTGAATGGTTTCATAGCGGCCTGCGTCATCGGACGGAATGAATTGCCCCGTTTTGTCGGCGAGGTAAATCAGGATCGCGCCCGATTCGAATAACGCAAATGGTTTATCGCCGGGGCCGTGCGGATCGAGAATGGCCGGAATCTTCGCGTTCGGATTGAGCGAGCGAAACTCCGGCGACGATTGATCGTTCGTATCGAAGCTCACGAGATGGGGCTCGTAAGCAAGCCCGGTTTCTTCGAGCATGATCGACGCTTTGACGCCATTCGGTGTCGGCAGCGAATAAAGCTGAATGCGCTCGGGGTGCCGGGCAGGCCATTTAACGGTGATAGGGAAGGTGGATAAGGCGGTCATGCGTATCCTCGAAAAGGGGAGTGGGGGCATTGCATTGGTCCATCAGTTTACCCTTCCGATCTGCGTTATGCTGCGGCATTGATTAGGAGTCCGATGTTTTATGTCGGCTGCGCCGCTCGACGAGGATGCGTCTGATGGGAAAGCTGCGGGACTTTTTTAACGCGATCAAACCCGACACACTGCTGCTCAGAGGTCTAACGCCGGGTAGCACGACCGAGGCGCAAATCCGCGAGCAAATGGGCAAGCCCGAAACGGAGCGCACGTTTGCCGACGGCGCGAAGCGTCTCGAGTATCCGCGCGGCCCGCAAGGCCTCGCCACCTATATGGTCGACATCGCGCCGGACGGCAAGCTGAGCGCGCTGACCCAAGCGCTCAGCGCCGACAATTTCGCGCGAATCCGTTGCGGCATGACGCAAGACGAAGTGCGGCAAGTGCTCGGCAAACCGGCGGAGGTCGCGGTTTATCGATTGAAACCCGAGACGGTATGGAGTTGGAAGTGGCAGGAGGGCGGGCCGAGCGGCGAGGCATTTTTCAACGTGCACTTCGACAAATCGGCCGTCGTCTATACGACCTCTCGCTCCGACGTGATACGCGGCCGGTAGGCGCACGACGTCACGAAACTGGCTCCTCTTCGGTGCTCGGTCTCGGCGAAAGCATTCCGACCATGTTCTTTAGCGCGACATCCTCTGTCGAGATCTGGTAGCCGGCCAACTGCGCCTTCTCGATTTCCAATGCAGGGTCCTTGTTGAAGGTCAGGCGCTCGATGCCGCCCGTGCGTGCGTCGCACAGCGCACGGTAATACGCTGCGGTGCTGCCGTGCGCGCGCACCTCGGCCAGACGTGTGATGCTCGTGCGCTCCGCGGCTTCGTGCGACGAGTCGTCATACGGTGTCTGGTAATGGAAATCGGCGTTGTCATTGCCAAGGTACCGCAACGCGATGCTGACCTGCCGCCTATGTGTGACACCGTTGGCATCGATTACCGGTATGCCTCGCATTAGTTCAATCAGCCGGCTTTCGAACGACCATCTGCTCGCTATTCTGTGGTGGCCGTCGGGCGGCAGGCTGCCGGTGAAGAGGTATAGTGCGACGTCCGTGCCGCGTGGTTCTTTTATCAGGTCGGCCCGGATTTTTTCTAGCGTTCCTGTCAACGTCGGCGCTCCGGCTGCTTTGTTCATGGCGCGCAGAATGTGCAAGCGCGACCTCGAATCGCTTGAAATGCGTGTGGCATTCAGCGTATAGACGTTCGGACGGTGCTGGCACAACGCATCGAGCATGTCCAAGAGTTGGAGGCCTTCGTTTTTCTGTTTTACCAATCGAGCGCTCGCCTCGTCCACGTTCTCGGGCGCGAGGTCTTTCATGAAAATGCTGGTGTCGAATACGACGACGGGTTGCATATCGTAGATGCGCGCAGCGATATCCGGCGAAACGTAGGCCGGGTTGAGTCCGCGCACGTCGTAAAAGACGGCTGTGGCCGCTAGCGATGTCAGCAGTCCGCCTGTGCCCGTGTGACCAATGAAGCGCGCATTGCCCCGAGGGGCGTTGTCGCCGGTAGACGCCTGCACAGGTCGTTGCGGCATGCTGCCAAACGGATCTGGCGTGTTGTGCCCAGGGCGCTGCGGGTTGGACGTTGCCGGCTCCTCGGCGGGCGCGCCAGCAGCCCAGTCACTCCACGATGAGCCCCCTGGCCCGGTTGCGCCTACGTTTTGCATCGACAATCTCCCTGCTGATTGGTTACTTCAAGAAAACGTAGCGAGCGAGGTAGGGCGACTTGCCCGTTTCGTGTTCGCGGCCACACGAATCTGCGGGGGGCAGGCCGCCCACGGTATCGAGTCGCTGCACGAAGCGAGCGGCGGCGAGTGTCCCATCGGCCGTGCTGTGCACTTCCAGCAGCAGTTGAGGAATGCTTTGCCGATTCTGGCTGGCCGCTTGCGCGATGACCTTGCCTACGACGCGGCTTCCGTCGGGTGCCTGCCACGACGGCCCAGCGCCATGCACGGCAACCGATCGACCGCTTGCATCGTACAGCGTCGCGTCAGGACGCTGCAGCGTCCATGACAAATGGTGATCGCGGTCGTATTCGCACGCGTAGATTTGGACGCCGGAGGCGCGCGTGCTAATGAAAGGGCTGACGTCGGGCGCGTTGAGCGGTGCGGGAATGGATTCTTCCGCGTGCGCTGCCGTTATAGCCGTCAACAGATAAAACGTAAGGAGTGCTAACGAAATGCGGTGACGTCGCGTAACTGAAAGCAGGCTCATTGGCAGATCGATCCGTGGAATGTGGCAATTGCTTCATTGTGAAGGCAAGGGGACATTCCCGCTCAATCCAGGCGAAACAGTCGATACGCTCGCGAAGCTGCATGCGAGCAGCCGACAGCTGCCCGTTTCGGCGAAGTGACGACAACCTGCACCATTCGGTAAATGCGATATAACGGCAACAATAAATGGCGGTGATGCCTGTGGGTCGGTTTCTTGCTAGTTTTTCATTCCACTCCGTCTGCCGAAACATATCGACGAGGCCGCCATGCCGAGTCTATTTTTCACGATTGGCCATTCGAATCGCACATTAGCCGAGTTCATCGGTTTGCTGACGAACTCGAACATTCAACTGCTTGTCGACGTACGCAGCTTTGCGCGCTCGCGCACGAATCCGCAGTTCAACGAAGACACGGTGCCTTCGGCGCTAGCCGAGCAACACATCGGCTATCGGCATCTGATCGAACTGGGTGGGCGACGTGGCCGGGCGCGCGGTGTGCCGCCGTCGCCAAACGGTTACTGGATACACCCAGCGTTTCGTAACTATGCGGACTATGCGGCCACCGATGCGTTTCGTGCGGGGCTTGCCGTGCTGCTCGAGTTGGGCGCGCAGCAACGGTGCGCAATCATGTGTTCCGAGGCGCTCTGGTGGCGTTGCCATCGCCGCATCATCGCGGACTATCTACTTTCGCGCGGGGCGGAGGTGTGTCACATTCTCGAGGCGAGGCATGTCGTGCCGGCGACGCTCACGCCCGGTGCACAAGTGACACCCGATGGCACATTGATCTATCCGCCGAGAGACGCCGCATAGTTCGGTGGCGCGCTGCCGCCGCGTTCACGGGCGCAGCCATCCGACCGCGATCGGCCGCGCGAGAATCTTGCGATATACGACGATGATGGCGCGCGATGTCGGCTCGCCGCCCAACTTCCATAATGGCGCGAGAACGACATAGACCGAGATGGCGACGACAACGGCGCCGACGATGTCGAGCGGAAAGTGAACACCGAGAAAAACGCGTGCCCATGAAACCGCAATCCCGAAAAGCAGAATCAGTGCGCCCACCCCCCATCGCTTTCCCATCAGCAATGTCAACGTAACGGCGGAGAAGAGCGTCGCGTGATCGCTCGGGAACGAAGAGTCGGCGGCATGCGCGAGAAACGTATGGCCGACGCCGATCATAAATGGGCGCGGATGCGGCCAAATGACCCCGATCACTTGATTCACGCCGAGGCTTGCGAATGCGATCAAGCATGCCCGTAAAGCGAGTTCGCGCTCGCGCGTGTCGCCCGATAGCCACATCGCGACCAACAACAATGGCAGTACCAGGATGAAGTAGTTGGCGATAGCGACGGCTGCATGGATGAACGGCGGAGGCGTTGCCGCCGTGCCATTGATTGCAAGAAATGCGAGTCGGTTGAAAGCTTCCAGCGTATTCATGAGGACGACGTGCGCAAGAGGAACAAGGATCCATTATTCCCTTCTTTCCTTAGCAACTGCTTAAGACGCCTGGCTTTCGACAGCCATAAGCGACATGGTCGTCAGAAAAATGTAATGGCAACAAAAAGTATGCGATGAGTGCCGGTGGTAGGGCAGTAATATGAGCGTCTATTCCCTCGACGAAACGAACGCCATGCAAGTGCTGGTCGATGCAGACGCCTGTCCCGCGGTCATCAAGGACATATTGTTTCGAGCCGCGCGCCGCGCCGAAGTGTGCGTGACGCTGGTCGCGAACCAGTATTTGCGTACCCCGCCTTCGCCCTTCATCAAAGCGTTGCAAGTGCCCGCTGGTTTCGATGTCGCCGATGCCCGCATCGTCGAATTAGTGACGGACGGTGATCTCGTCATTACCGCGGATATACCGCTCGCCGCGGCGGTTCTCGACAAGCGCGCCTATGCACTCGACCCGCGCGGGAATTGGTTCAGCCGAGAGAATATCGAGGAGCGTCTGACGATGCGCGCCGTGATGGATCAGTTGCGTAGCACCGGCGTCGATACAGGCGGCCCGACGCCATATAGTGCGCGCGATAGCCGCGCGTTCGCGGGACAACTAGATCGCTTTCTCGCACGTCGCAATACGAAACCGGGAACGGCCGTTTGACGTCTGGCGCGCCGCGCGATGCGCGGTTCGGTAAAAAAGACGTAATACGCGTTCGAGCCCCATCTGTGCAGGCGCGGCGCGCTCCAGCACCTCGTTTTTAATGATATTTGCGTCAACCAAACCGACCTCTCGTGCGTTTGATGTAGCACAATTTGCTGCATCGATTGGTTGACGGGGTATCAGAATACGTTTCATTTGGTTAACGAGTGGTGCATCGCTGCCGCCGGCTCAGTTGCCGGGCGCATGCGACCCATTCTCAGGGAAAGTGCAGTCATAAATGCAGTCATATAACGGAGACCGCGTGCGGAAGGCGTTTGCCGCCTTCTGCACGAGCTATCGGCGTATCAACTACAGGCGGCTTGTGTCGCCCGCATTCGCGCTCGTGATTTGCGGGTTGTTGCTGATTGCGCTCCAGCACATGTCGCGGGGCATCAACTACCACTTGGTGAGCCGGCAGTTGCTCAGCATCGCGCCAGACCGATGGCTGGCGGCACTTGGTGCGACCGTTCTGAGCTACTTCGCGCTGGTGGCCCGCGATGCGATCGGCTTGCGCCATGTTTCGGCGAAGATCCCTCAGTCGCTACTATGGATCGGCGCGATCGCCGGCTCCGCGCTCGGCAATGCCGCTGGCTTCGGCGCATTGACGGGTGGCGCCGTACGCTGCCGCGTTTATGGCGCCGTGGGCGTCACGCCCGCGCAGGTCGGGCGCCTCACCGTGTTTACCAGTGTCTCCCTTGCCATGGCGCTGCTGTTGGTCAGCGCGCTGGGTGCGGCTTGGGGCACCGAGCCGCTAGCGGCCATGATGCACACCGCGCCTGGCACGCTGATGACGGGTAGTGCTGTTGTGCTTGCGGCGCTTGCCGCCGTCACCGGCTGGTGCGGCCGACGCACGACACAGCTGCGGCCGCGCTGGAATCGCCGCATCGTGCTGGACGTGCCTTCGCGAGCTGACCTGATCGCCCAACTCGCGCTCGGTGTTGTCGATGTGGTTGGCGCCGCGGCAGCCTTGTGGGTGTTCCTGCCGCATGCAAATGTGAGTTTCGTCAGCTTTCTTGCCGTCTATTCCGGATCGCTGTTGCTCGGCATGTTGGGCCATACGCCCGGCGGCGTCGGCGTGTTTGAATCGGCGATGGTGTTTGCACTTGGAAGCGACGTGAACGCGCCGGCGCTGGTTGCGGGGCTGCTCGCCTATCGAGTCATTTATTTCGGATTGCCGTTGATGGTCTCGGCAGGCGTGATGGCCGGCTTCGAGGGGCGCGCGCTCGGCCGCCATTTGCGGCTGCGTCGCGTAGCGGGCCTGTCTCAACTTGCGCCGCTGTTCCTGTGCATCATCACGTTTCTCGCGGGCTCGATGCTGGTGGTGTCGAGCGCAACGCCTGCATTCGCGCGCCGGCTGGCTATTCTGAGCCACCTCGTGCCGTTGTGGGCACTCGAAAGCTCGCAACTGTTGAGCGGCGTGCTTGGCGTCTTGCTGCTCTTTGTCGCGCGCGGCTTGCTGCGCAGGCTCGATGCGGCATGGTGGCTGACGTTCGGGCTCACCGCGCTGAGCCTCGCGTTGTCGGTCATCAAAGGGCTGGCCTTTGTCGAGGCCGGCGTGCTGGCCTCGCTGCTCATTTTGCTTGCGTGCACCCGTCGACGTTTCAGCAGGCGCTCGTCGCTCTTCGCTGAGCGCTTCACGGCAGGCTGGTTCGTGTCGGTAGCGATCGTGCTGATCTGTGCGGCTTGGGTCATGTTCTTCGCCTATCGCAACATTCCCTACAAGAACGATTTGTGGTGGCAATTCGCATTTGACGAGCGCGCATCGCGATCGCTTCGGGCGATGCTGGCGGCCAGCCTCTTTGCTGCGGCATTTGCGCTGTGGCAATTGCTGCGCCCCGCAGCCGGACGTTTCGTATGCCCGAGCTCGAAGGATCTCAGTGACGCCGTGCAGATCATTCGTTTGCAAGAGCGCAGCGATGCCGGCCTTGCGATGATGGGAGACAAGAGCTTTCTGTTTTCCGATTCTCGGCAAGCGTTTCTGATGTTTGCGAAACATGGACGCACCTGGGCCGCACTGCACGACCCCGTCGGGCCGCGCAGCGAATGGCCTGAGTTGATTCAGAAATTCGTCAGGCTCGCGCATAGCCACGGAGGCCGCGCTGCGTTCTACCAAGTCCGCGCCGATGCATTGCCGCTGTATTTGGATTCGGGGCTCACCCTGATGAAACTTGGTGAAGAGGCACGAGTCACGCTCGATGCGTTCGATCTGGATGGCCCCAAGCGGTCGAGTTTGCGTTATGCGCTGCGTCGTGCGGAGCGCGATGGTTGCACGACCGAGATCATCGACGCGGCGAACATCCCCGAGCATCTCGACATACTGCGCAGCATTTCAGATAGCTGGTTGAATGCTCACGCGGGGCGGGAGAAAAGTTTTTCTGTCGCTGCATTCAGCGAGGCGTATCTGGCGGCACAGTCGGTGATGATCGTGCGGCAGCAAGGTGTGCCTGTGGCTTTTACGACGTTCATGACGACGGACCTGAACGTCGAAGCAACCATAGGCGTGATGCGTCATCTGCCGCAGGCATCGCCTTATGTCATGGACTATCTCTTCGTCACGCTCGCGTTGCATCTAAAGCACGTGGGCTACCGTTCTCTCAGTCTCGGCGTCGCGCCATTTTCGGGGGTAGAGCCGATGCCGCTGGGCTCGCCGCTTCATCAATTGGGATCGATGGTGTGGCGCTTCGGTGGACGTTTCTATAATTTCCAAGGACTCCGTGCCTTCAAGGGCAAGTTCCAACCGGGCTGGGAGCCGCGCTATCTTGCGGTGTCGGGGTGGGTCAGTGCGCTCGTGACGCTGGTGGACCTTTCAATTCTGGCGGGCGGGCGCCGTTCATGACGATCTGTGCAGTGTTGCGAAAATTTCAGTGGCTTGCTGTAGTGGCGGGCGTGTTGGTGTGTGGCGCTGCGCAGGCTGCCGAAACCAGTGTGCCAGGCGGGCGTTACGGCGACGTGACCGTTGTGTGGCCGCAGGGCGAGTTGCGCGGCTTCGTCGTGTTGTTTTCCGCGCGAAACAACGCGACGGCTGCCGATCAGCTCGCAGCCCGCGCGCTGGCGCGTGAGGGCGCGTTGACCGTGGTGGTCGATACGGGGCGGTATGCCGCGAACCTCGTAGCGAGCGGGCCGGCATGCCGGCAACTCGTCGGCGACGCGGAGGCCGTCAGTCATCAGCTCGAGCGTCAACTCAAGTCGGACCGCTATTTCGCGCCGATCGTTGCCGGCACGGGCGCCGGGGCGACGCTTGCATTACATGTGTTGGCGCAGGCACCTGCGAATACCGTTGCCGGTGCCGTATCGGTCGACGCCGACGGCACATTGGACCGACGTTTCCATCCGTGCCCTCCCGATCCAACGGTCAGCCGTGGGAGCGTATTGCCTGGTTTCGTCGAAACCGGTGTGACGACGCAAAGCGCAATCGCCGCCACGCGCCAAGCAGAGCGCTCTGCAGTTCGTGAGGGGGCTGACTCGCCCGGCTTGCGGCCTTCCGATAATGCCGGTGCCCATAAGCGCCTCGCGGCACCGCTGCTGGATAAGCCGCCGCGCATGTTCGCCGCCGGCGCTGCACCGCAGAACGATGCGCTCGTGGCGCTCGTTCGTCCGCACCTGTTCACGGAAACGGCCGGCGAGCAGGACGTATCCGATTTGCCGTTGATCGAATTGCCCGCCGCGCACCCCAGGGCAATGTTGGCCATCGTGATGTCGGGCGATGGAGGGTGGCGCGATCTCGACAAGACCATCGGCGAGGAACTGCAAAAAGACGGCGTGTCGGTCGTCGGGTGGGACAGCCTGCGTTATTTCTGGAGCGAGAAGACGCCGCAGCAGGTGAGCCACGATCTCGCTCGCGTGGTGCAGGCATATACCGCACGTTGGCACACGAAGTCCGTTGCGTTGATCGGTTATTCGTTCGGCGCAGACGTCATGCCCTTCGCGTATAACAAGCTGCCAGCGCTGTTGCGCGAGAAAGTCGCGCTCGTTTCGCTGCTGGGCTTCGCGCCGACGGCGGACTTTCAGGTTCGCGTGACGGGTTGGCTCGGTTTGCCGCCAAGCGACCGGGCGTTGCCGGCAAGGCCGGAGGTGGACCGCATGCCCGCCGGCATTATTCAATGTTTCTACGGCGAAAACGAGGAAGATTCATTGTGCCCGGCGCTCGCCGGCACGCGCGAGGTCGTGCGCACGTCTGGCGGACATCATTTTGGTGGCGGCTACGCCGAGTTAGAGGACCAGATCCTCGCGGCCTGGGAAAAACGCATGGATACGAACGGCAATCACACGGGCCAATAATCGCGCGTGGGTATTCTGTTGCCTGTTGCGAACAGAGCAGTAATACCGTTGGCGCGCGCACAAAATCCGGCGGTTCAGCCTACACCGGTTTTTAGCGAAAACTCAATGAAACAGCAATGGCTCAAGGAGGCTGCTAGTATTCAGCTTTCTTTTGATGCACGGTCACAGGACGAGCATGGGTTTCGAGCAATTAGCAGAACTTAAGAAGCAACTGGCGAAGGAAGCGAGAGCGGCGAAGGAGGCCAAAGAGGCGAAGCAAGCCAAGGAAGCCAATCCCGCCAAGCGGCCAGCGCCGTCGGCCGGCCCGCAAACCGCGAAGCCCGCCCGGCGTGCCCCGTCCGCCCAGGCGAAGCCTAACGGACGCGCTGCCGTGAAGAGCGACCCGGTCGACCCGGTCGTTCGCGTGATCGGCAAGCTGCAAAAGCGCTTTCCTGTTGCGTTCCCAAAAAATCCCGCGCCGAAGTTGCCGCTAAAAATCGGTATCTTCGCCGACTTGGTTGCCTTTGCTGGCGAACTTGGACTCAGTGAAGCCGAAATCCGCGAGGCGGTCAGCACGTGGTGCCGCGGCAGCCGCTATTGGGCGTGCTTGACCGAAGGCGCGGCGCGTGTCGATCTAAACGGCGCGCCGGCAGGCGAAGTGTCCGCCCGGGATGCCGCGTTTGCGCGCAGACAGGCCAAAGGCGGCGGCCCGCGACACAAGCGAAGCGGGGCGCCTGTGGCGGCCAACGCACCGGCAAACGACGCACCGGCAAACGACGCACCAGCGCCTGACGCATCGTCGCTGGATGGCACCGCTACGACGGGCGACGACGCAGCAAACACGCGTTGATTCGAGCGATGCATCGTGCATCCGCACGGAATCACCCATTCCAACTGCAGGACACTGTCGCATGCCAATGAAAAAAACCGACCTTGAAAAGAACAAGGCACTCAAATTGACACAATCGATGAAGCAGGCACGCTCCGACCGTTTTGGCAAAGGCGCGGCCGATGCCCCGCTCGATCGGCGCGAGCAGCGCAAGCTGGATCAGGCAAAAGGCCTCGTGCCGTTCGCATGCAAGCTCGATGGGAAGTTAGTCGATATGCTCAAAGAACGTGCCGCGACTTACCCCGACGGTATGACGGGCCTGCTCGATGAATTACTGCGACGAGGCTTGGCGAAAAATGGTGAGGACACCTAAGTATCTGTGCAACCGAATGAAGATCGCTATCTGCCGTCTTACTGTTTTCAAACTGTGGCCGTTCGTTGCAACGGCGCTTGCGTCGCTGGCAATCGGCACATCGTCTTCATTTGCGGAAGAAATCGGTAGCGTCAATACAAACTTCAGGCTGCTGCGGTCGGACCGCGTCGTCGTCGAGGCGTACGATGATCCTGCGGTTGCCGGCGTGACGTGCTATGTCTCACGAGCACGCACAGGTGGAGTTAAAGGAACACTCGGGTTGGCTGAAGATCCGACCGAGGCATCGATTGCATGCAGACAGGTCGGCCCGATCCGCATCGCACAGCCGCTACGGCAGCAAGAGGATGTATTTGCCGAACGCATCTCGCTGATCTTCAAGACGCTGCACGTTGTGCGGATCGTCGACGTAAAACGCAATACGCTTGTTTATTTGACCTATAGCGACCGCGTCGTATCCGGCAGTGCAAAAAACAGCGTGACGGCGGTACCGGTGGCCACGGGAACGCAGATTCCCGTGAAGTAGGGCCGGCCTGGCCCCACCCCACTTGAAGCGAGCGCGAACGCGCTGTCGTTCGCGCTCGCTTTATCCGTCAATGCACGTCACTCATGCAACTCGGCATCGACAAGCATCTCGGCCAATTCGCGCTTGAAACGAAGCACCGTTTCGCGATCGACGCCGAAGCGGTTGTTAATTTCCGCATAGGCCTCGTCGTCATCGAACCCTTCGTCTTGCGTGAGTTCGTCCCATGTGGCGAACACTTGCAATAATTGGGCCGCTTGCGCTTGGCCAAAACGGTTCAATAAAAGCGCTTGCAGGCTCTGAGCGACGACCTGCTGCTCTGCGATTTCATCGGGCCGGGGGCCGGCATCTATGACTTCAAGATCGTTCGTGAAATCACCGTCACGCATCATGTGATAGCCCGATGCGTGCTCGGCGCTCAAAAGCACATTGTTGGCTGCCAGCGTTCTTGGCCGCCCCATATCGTCGTGAATGCGAAACGATTCTGGCACGCCGTTTCTGAATGTGACTTCGACCGGCGAATCCTCGGCGCTGAGGTATGAAGCGAAGCTGTACACCGCATAGCCCAACGGCGCACGCAAGCGGATCGTGATAGATGGCGCTGCTCCGCTGCTCGTGCGATAGCCGACGATGGTTCCATTGAAGCGCTGCAGGCGCCGCGGGAGACCGTTCGGCGTGAACCAGTCGACGACGATACCCTGATCGTCGATTGCCGCGCGAACGGGCGTGCCGTCGACGACTAGGGCGCGCGGACCAACTGTATCCTCGGCCAGTTGAGCGGTGATCGAGCGAAGCTCGGCGACGGCTTGTGCGAGGGAGGCTGTCGGCCGGCGCCACTTCAAACGCGTGGTCCACGCCTCGTCGAGCGCAACGTAAAGTCCCCGCGAGTTTCGCGAGCCGATCTGGCGCGCTTTGACGAGGTTCGCAAAGAACCTTATCTGACCGGCCATGTGCATGTAGTTTTGCGCCTCGGGATCGGAATCGATGAGTCTTGTCAAGAGTTCGGAAGTCGCTTCGCGGTAGCGTTGTGCATCTTGGAGTGGCGCTTCGATGCTCCGCCAGTTCAGCGCGGTACACCATTGCGGCTCGAGTGTGGCGAAGAGCGAGCCCAAATTGGGCGATGTAATCAGGCCTTTGTTTTCCAATTCGCTTACAAAGCGGATTTGCCCATCTGTCCCGATGTACTCGGCCGCCCGCGCATCGTTGTCGGCAATGCGGCTGACCAACGCGGATACTGCTTCGCGGTACGACGAGGCTTGCTCGAAAGGCAGCGAGATCGAGCGCCATTCGAGGATCGACGACCAATCGGCGTCGAGTAGTTGAAAGAGCGCCACCAGACCGCTCGACGTTAATTGACCGGCGTTCTGCAATTTCCGAGCGAAACGAATCTGACCTGCCACGCCTTTATAAACGTCGGCCTCGGGGACCTTACGGGTGACACGTTCAACCAACGTATGCACTGCGTCGCGGCAGGCGATGGCCTGCTCCAGCGGAAGCTGGATGAAGTGCCAATTGAGAGCCGAGCACCATTCGGGCTCGAGTATGGCGAACAGCGAGCCCAGATTGGGCGATTTCGGCAGGCGTTCGTTTTCCAATTCGCTTACAAAGCGGATTTGCCCGTTTGTCCCGGTGTACTGGGCTGCCTGCGCATCGTTATCGGCAATGCGGCTGACCAACGTCGATACCGCTTCGCGGTACGACGTGGCTTGCTCCAAAGACAGCCAGATCGAACGCCATCCGAGGATCGACGACCAATCGGCATCGAGTAGTTGAACGAGCACAGCCAGACTATTCGACGTTAATTGACCGGCGTTCTGCAATTCCCGAGCGAAACGAATCTGACCTGCCACGCCTTTATAGACGTCGGCCTCGGGAACCTTACGGGTGACACGTTCAACCAACGTTTGAACTGCGTCGCGGCAGGCGATGGCCTGCTCCAGCGGAAGCTGGACGGTGTTCCAATCGAGAGCCGAGCACCACGCGGGCTCCAGTGCCGTCACGAGCGAACCCAGTTGCGTCGCAGTGAGTTGTCCTTGCTCTCGCAGTTGCGTGACGAAACGAATTTGTCCGGCGACACCGCTATAGCCGCTTGCACCGGTGTTCGGGTCGTCAAGTTGTTGCACCAGCGTATGGACCGCGTGGCGGTAAACGACTGCCTGCGGAAGCGAAACGGCGATCACGCGCCAATCGAGTGCCGAGCACCATGCGGGTTCGAGCGCTGCGAACAGGCCCGCCAGATGGGTCGTCGTCAAACGTTTTTCGCGATGAAGTTGCTCGACAAATCGGATCTGTCCAGCGGTTCCAGCGTATTGGGCCGACTCAGGATCGCTCTCGCCAACGCGTGCCACGAGTTCAGAGACGGCATCGCGATACGCGAGCGCCTGATCAACTGCCACCCTGACGTTGGTCCAACGCAGCGTCGATCGCCAATTTGGCTCAAGGGCCGAAAGCAGCGCGCTTAATCGAGTTCGCTGAACTTTTTTGCGTTTGACGAGGTCGTCGACGAAGCGAATTTGGCCGCTGTTCCCCATGTATTGCATCGCCTCCATGTCTTGGTTGCGGACGTCGTGGACAAGTGTCCTCACGGCGTCGCGAAAGGCCTGCACGTCGTCGAACAGTAACCCGATAGGTTGCCAGCCGAGAGTCAAAGTCCATTCGGGCTCCAGTGCGGACCAAAGCGCGCTCACGCGGGGCGTCGTCGATAATCGACCCGTCTCTTTTAGCTCGGTGATGAAGCGAATTTGACCGGCGATGCCGCTATAGCGGGTTGCATTGACATCGCCCGCACCGATTCGTTCGACCAAGTCTTGAACCGCCCCACGATATTCGATAGCCAACTGAAGTGGCAACTCAATGATTTTCCAGTCCAACGTTGCGGACCATTCGGGCTCGATCACGGCGAAAAGCGAGGCGAGCTGCGTCGACGTGAGCCGTCCTGCCTGTTGTAGCTCGGTGACGAAACGGATTTGCCCATTCGTCCCAATGTACTGGGCTGCCTGCGCATCGTCGTCGGCAATGCGGCTGACCAACGCGGATACCGCTTCGCGGTACGGCGTGGCTTGCTCCAAAGGCAGCCAGATCGAACGCCATTCAAGGATCGACGACCAATCGGCATCGAGTAGTTGAACGAGCACAGCCAGACTATTCGACGTTAATTGGCCGGCGTTCTGCAATTCCCGAGCGAAACGAATCTGACCTGCGACGCCTTTATAAACGTCGGCCTCGGGGACCTTACGGGTGACGCGTTCAACCAACGTTTGAACTGCGTCGCGGCAGGCGATGGCCTGCTCCAGCGGAAGCTGGACGGTGTGCCAATCGAGAGCCGAGCACCACGCGGGCTCGAGTGCCGTGATGAGCGAACCCAAGTGCGTCGCAGTGAGTTGTCCTTGCTCTCGCAGTTGGGCGACGAAACGAATTTGTCCGGCGATGCCAATATAGGTGCTTGCACCGGTGTTCGGGTCGTCAAGTTGTTGCACCAGGGTATGGACCGCGTCGCGGTAGAGAACTGCCTGCTCAAGCGAAACAGCGATCGAGCGCCAATCGAGCGCCGAGCACCATGCGGGTTCGAGCGCGGCGAACAGGCCGGCCAGATGGGTCGTCGTCAAACGTTTTGCGCGATGAAGCTGCTCGACAAATCGGATCTGCCCTGCGGTTCCAGCATATTGGGCTGACTCCGGATCGCTGTCGTCAACGCGTGCCACGAGTTCAGAGACGGCATCGCGATACGCGAGCGCCTGATCAAGAGACAGCGCGACGCTGGTCCAACGCAGCGTCGACCGCCAATTGGGCTCAAGGGCCGAAAACAGCGCGCTTAATTGAGCTCGCTGAATTTTTTTGTTTTTGACGAGTTCGTCGACGAAGCGAATTTGGCCACCGTTCCCGATGTATTGCATTGCCTCCCTGTCTTGATTGCCGACGTCGTGGACGAGTGTACTCACGGCATCGCGAAAGGCCTGCACGTCGTCGAACGGTAACCCGATGGGTTGCCAGCCAAGCGTCGAAGTCCATTCGGGCTCGAGTGCGGAGAAAAGCGCGCGCAAGCGGGGCGTCGCCGATAATCGCCTCGTCTGTTTTAGCTCGGTAATAAAGCGAATTTGACCGTCGATGCCGCTATAGCGGGCCGCATTGACGTCGCCCGCGCGGATTTGTTCGATCAAGTCTTGAACTGCCCCGCGATATTCGACGGCCAACTGAATTGGTAACTCAATGATTTTCCAGTCCAACGTTGTGGACCATTCGCGCTCGATTACAGCGAAAAGCGAGCCGAGCTGCGTCGACGTGAGCGATCCCGCCTGTTGTAGCTCGGTGACGAAACGGATTTGTCCTGCTGCCCCGGCGTACCCGCGCGCTTTCGCGTCACCCGCGGCGACGCGTTCGGCCAACTGGCGTACCTCGTCTCTGAATGTCGCAGCTTGGTTGATCGATAGCCGTGCCGATGTCCAGCGCAGTGTCGTAAGCCACTCGTCGTCGACAACCGAGGCGAGCGCGTCGAGCGTGGTCAACGCTGTTTGGCTCGATGCATTGAAATCGCTAGCGAAACGCATTTGCCCTGCAACGCCAGCGTAGTTTTCAGCGTGCGCATCTCCGGACGCCATGCGCTGTATCAGTGCGCGCACGGCATCGTGACATGCGGTGGCTCGCTCGAACGGGAGCCCGATCAGGCGCCAACCGAGCGTGTTGCTCCAGTCGGGTTCGAGCGCCGAAAAGAGCTGGCCCGGGTGAGTCGTTCTGAGTCGACCGCATTCGACCAGTTCTGTTATAAGCCGCAGTTGACCAGCAACGCCCGAATAGCCGCGCGCGTCGAAGGTGGGGTCGTCCAGTTGGCCGATCACTGCGCGTACGGCGTCGCGATAGACCCGTGCCTGATGGAGCGGGAGACGAAGCGGGCGCCAATCGAGCGCGGCACACCAAGCCGAATCGAGTGCGGAGAAGAGTTGTCCCAAGTTGCTGGACGTCAATTGCTTTGCGTCGATGAGTTCGGTGACAAACCGTATTTGGCCCGCTCTCCCGGTGTATTTGCGCGCGCGATGGTCATGCTGCGCCAACTGTTCGACGAGCTCCAACACCTGCTTACGGTAAACGTACACTTGATCGAGCGGCAGTTCGATTTTCCTCCACTGGAGCGCGGTGCGCCATGCGGACTCGAGTGCTGCATAAAGTGCCCCCATATTGCCGGATGTCATGTGCCCCGCTTCGGTTAGTTCGGTGACAAAGCGAATTTGGCCTTCGTCTCCGATGTACTCAGCTGCCGCGGGGTCATGCTCCGCCAAGCGTTTGACGAGCGAACGCACGGCATCGCGGTAGGGTCTAGCCTGATTCAGCGAAAGGTCGATCTTTGTCCAGTGCAGTTGATCGACCCACACTCGGTCCAAGGCGGTATAAAGTGCGCCAAGCTCTGCAGTCATCGATCCATTGTCTGCCCAGCGCGCGACAAACCGGAGCTGTCCATCATCACCGGTGTAGTGCTGAGATTCGGCGTGCCCCGCATTGAGTAGTTCAATGAGCCGCTTGACCTCGGTACGGTATTGGAGCGCAGTGTCGAGCGGCACTCCAATTTGACCCCAGCGCAACGTTTTTATCCAAGCGGGGTCGAGTACGGAAAAGAAGTTCGCCGGTATGACCGACGCCAGCTTCCCGCTCGCACGTAACTGCATGATGAAACGCAACTGCCCGTCATCATCCATAAAATCCAGTGCTTGCGCGTCGTCGCTGGCGACGCGTTGGGCCAACGCATTGACTTCGTCGCGCACCGCCAATGTCTCGGCGAGGCTCAGGCCGAGGCGATTCCAGCCCAGTTCATCCGTCCACCGCGATTCGAGCGTGGTGTACAGGTCACGCAAGCTTCTCGATGTGATCCGGCCTTTTTCTGTCAATGCTTGAACAAACCGAATCTGGCCAGCATTGCCGAGATAGTTGCGTGCTGTCGGATCATTCGCGATACATCGATCGACGAGTGCGCGGACTTCGCCGTGGTAATACGACGCTTGCTCGAGCGACAAACGAATTCGGCTCCAGCCCAACCTGTTCATCCAACTCGGATCGAGCGCGGTTGTCAATGACGAGAGCCGCATCGATGTGATCAGGCCATCGTCGACGAGCTTTTGTACGAATCGGAGTTGCCCTGCATTGTCGCCGTACTGGCGCGCGTCATCATGTCCGCTAGCGTATTGATCCACCAACTCGGCGACGGCTGTTCGGTAGCGAATGGCTTCGTCGAGCGGCAACTCAATGCCGTTCCATTCCAGACGCTGGACCCATTCCCGATCGAGCACGCCGTGCAGCTGGGCGATGCCGAACGATGTCAACGTGCCTTCGTCGCGGAGTCGCTCGACGAATAGAATTTGTCCCGCGTTGCCGAGGTAACACTGGCTATCGGCATTGCCGGCCGTGATTTCGGCAACAACCTGCTCAACTGCCGCGCGGTAGCGCGACGCCTGCTCCAACGGCAAGTTCATCGCGCTCCAGCCGAGCGCCTCGCACCATGTGCGATCGAGTGCGCTATACGTCATGCCCAAATGCGTCGACCGTAACTTGCCGCTGTCGCGTAACGTCTCGATGAAGCGGATTTGGCCACGGTTTTCTCTGAAGCGATCCGCGCGCGGGTCGCCGGTTTCGGCAAGCCGCGCGAGTTCGTGCACCGCCTCGCGCAGATTGACGGCATCATCAAGCGGCATATTGATCGGCGTCCATTCGAGCACTGCGACCCACCGGCGATCGAGAGCCGCAAAGAGCGCGCTCAGATAAGTGGATGTCAGCGTACCGGCATCGCGCAAGGTCTGCATGAATCGAACCTGCCCCGCGTTGTTTCGGAAGCTCAGTGCTTGTGCATCGCCGCTCGTACAACGCTCAACGAGTGCCGCAACGGCGTCACGTACCGCGGCGGCTTGCGCGGCGGGCAAACTGATGCGAGTCCACCCTAGCTTCCGCAGCCACTCTGGATCGATAGCGGTATAAAGCCGGCCGAGATCGAGAGCAGCAATCCGACGAGATTCGTAGAGCTTCCCCAAGAAGCGGATTTGCCCTTCCTTGGTTTTGTCGTCGTCTGACCATGTTTCGACCGACATCCAGTAATCGAGTGAAAACTGATCTGCCCATGATGCCCTGACGTCGGTGCTCTTTTTCCGGGCCTCCTTGAGCGCATGCGCAACGACACGCCGCAGTTCCTGTGAGGCATTCATCGAGTTGTTGCGCGGCAGGTCGAGCGGCACCAGGCCCACCGCATGCGCTACCCACAAGTCCTTCAACAATTCAGCAGCAGGGCGACGTGCGTCGAGGTAGTTCTGTATGTTGTTCAATCGCGAAGGATTGACATCGCCGAACCACGTTGACGTCGTGAGTATTCGTACCCCGGTGGGCATGAGCGTCGCGCCGTTACGTAATGCGGCCGCAATCTGTTCGAGGGTGCGGGGGGCAATCGCACGGTGCCGCGCGAATCGGACGCGTTGGGGTGCCAGCGCCGTCATGATCAAACGTGGCAGGGAAGTGGTCGTGGTATCGACGTCCTCAGGGAGAATGCGTCGGAGCGCGGAGAGGTCGATCAGATTCGGATCGTTGCTCCATCCGGGTTTCACGCGCGTGCCGTCCGGGGCTTTCGACGCACGAGGGCGGTACAGCCGATGCCACTCGAGCGCCTGTGCCCATTCGGGCTCCACCGTGCCCCAAAGCTGCCGTGGATTGGCCTGCCCAATGACGCGATCGTTTTGCAGTTGCGTCATGAACAGCAATTGACCCTCGTTGCCCTTGTAGCGCACGGCTTGTTCGTCACCGCTTGCGACACGACGAACCAGATCTTGCACGGCTTCACGAAAAGCCTTGGCGATGTCCAACGTTGTGTCGATTTCCGACCATTCCATGGCGGCGCGCCATTCGGTATCCAACGCGCCGTATAGCTGGCCGATGCGGCGAGGCTGGAGGCGTCCCGTGTCGCAAAGGTGTTGAATGAAGCGGATTTGGCCGCCATTGCCGCGATAACTCATTGCTTCATTATCGGCGTCGGCACATCGAGCGACTAAGTTCTCAACTGCGTCGCGATAAACGATGGCTTCATCAACCGGCAAGTTGATCGTCGACCAGCCCAACGTCTCGCACCACGCCGGGTCCAACGCGCTCAAGAGTTCGTTCATCCACTTGGTCGTGATTGTCCCTGCATCGAACTGCGCCTGTGCCCAGCGAAGCTGTCCGGCGTTTCCGCAGTAGAGGCGAACGTCCTCTTGCTCGCCCGACTCGATGCGCTCGATAAGCATGGCAACCTCATGCCGATATCGCTGCGCGTTTTCAAGTCCGACCCGGATTGCCTTCCAACCGAGTTCGGCTGTCCAGGCGTCGTCCAGCACCGCATGAAGGGCGGCAAGGTCGCCGGATGAGAGACGCTTTTCGTCGCGCATTTCGGACACGAATCGGAGCTGGCCTGCGTTGCCGGTGTATAGCCGAGCAAGGAGCCCGTCTTGCCCGGCTTCGGCGTGCAGGTCTCGGATGAGCGCTTCGACCGCATTGCGCCAGCTATCGGCGTCGGCGAAATTCAAATTGATGTGCGTCCATTCGAGCACCGCGAGCCAGTCCGGATCGAGGGCTGTGCGAAGATGGCTGGGTTTGGTGGAGGATATCCGCCCTTCGGTGTGCAGTTTCTGCATGAAACGGATTTGCCCAACGCTACCTTTGAATGCGAGTGCATCGCGTTTGCCTTCGACACACCTGGATACCAGTTCGCCAACGGCTAGCCGGATCTGGCCCGCGTCATCGAGCGACAGTTCGACTCGGCTCCAGCCCAATGCGTCGATCCAATTGCGATCGAGAGCACCCCACAACGATGCGAGATACGTCGACTTCAGTGAATGACTCGTTTGCAAGTCCGAAACGAAACGGATCTGGCCATCGTCGCCGATATAGCTGCGACTTGCGATATCACCGTCTGCAACACGCTTGACAAGCGCGGCCACGAGATCGCGGAAGATCACGGCCGCATCGAGCGGCAGCCGCATCGGTGTCCATTCGAGCGCCGCGCACCATTCTTTGTCCAACGCGGTGTTCAGCGCTGTGAAGCTGTCCGACGGCAATGCTTTTTTGCTGCGCAATTCAAGCGCGAATTTGATTTGTCCAGCATCGCCTCGATATGAGAGCGCACGGCGCTCGCCATTGCCTGCGCGCGTTGCAAGATCGCTCACGGCTGCGCGAAAGGCGATGGCGCTATCCAACGCCATCGAGATGCGAGTCCAACCCAGCGTCGTGCGCCATTCGTCATTCAGCGCGCTGCTGAGTTGAGCGAGGCTTTGAGCTTCAATCGTGCCTTCACGCCTGAGCTTCTCCACCAGGCGAAGTTGTCCAGCGTTGCCGAGGTATGCACGCGCTTCGTCATCCCGCGCTTCGACTCGTTCAACCAGGTTCTCAACGATGCTGCGGTATGCGATGGCGTCGCCGATCGACAAGTTGACGACAGTCCAACCCAGCGCGGCGCGCCATTGCTCATCCAACACGCTGGCGATTCTCGCAAGGCTTGTCGATGTGACGTGGCCCTCGTCGTAAAGACGCTGCATGAAGCGGATTTGCCCACTGTCGCCTCGGAATTGCAGTGACTGCGCGTCTCCCGTGGCGCAGCCGTCGACCAGTTTGCGCACCGCGTTGCGGCAATGGATTGCTTGATCCAGCGCAAGACTTAGCCGGCTCCAACCAAGGCGACCTAACCAGTCGCGATCGAGCGCACTGTAAAGCGCCACAAGATGGCCGGACTTGATTATCTTTTGCTCGCGCAGCGCTTGAACGAAGCGGATCTGCCCCGCGTCACCGCAGTAGGACTGCGCGATGTTATCGTTCTCGTCTAATTTCGCGAGGAGTTGTGAAACCGCCTCTCGAAACCGCACCGCTTCGTCGACGGAGAGTCCGATTTTGCTCCAACCTAGTTCTTCCAGCCAATCGCGATCGAGTGCTGAGTAAAGCGATGCAAGGTTTGTCGATGTAATGCGCTCGTCTTGCTTTAGCTTTTTGACGAATTGAACTTGTCCGCTGTCACCGCGGTAGCCGAGTGCTTCTGGCTCTTTCGCGCGAATCTGCTCTCTCAATTGTTCAACTGCCGTGCGAAAGCTGTGGGCATCGTCAATTGATTGATCGATTTTGGTCCATTCGAGTACTTTCGCCCATTCACGTTCGAGGGCCGTAAAGAGAAAGCCGAGATTTTTTGTCGTGACGCGTTTATCGTCGCTCAACTGACGAGCGAGACGAATCTGACCGCCATCCCCGCGATATTGCAACGCTTCGTCGTCGCCGGCTTTGCACCGCGCGGCAAGGGACGAAACAATTTCGCGGTATAGCAGTGCTTCGTCGAGTTGAAGCGGGATGCGCGTCCACTTATGCCGGCGCGCGATGGACGTTTCGACAGCACCAAGGAGGAATGTCAGGCTCGTGGTGCCGATAACGCCGTTATCGCACAGCGTTTGCGCGAATGCGAGAAAGTTTTGTTTCGGCGACAGTGTTGCATCGACTGGATGTTTGGCCGACCAGTAATCGATCGATAGACGGTCATGCCATGTCAGATGGGGGCGCGAGAAGGGTTTTCCTGCTCGCTTGAATTCGCTGCCAACGAGTTCGTGAATGGCAATCGGATTGTTGAAGTGGCCCGCTGGCGCCAGATCGAGTGGTATCAGACCGAGCGTATGCGCGATCCAGAGATCGCGCATCAACATCGCATCGGCGTTCGGATGCTCCAGATAGCGGTGCCAATCGTTCAATCGCATGAGGTCGATTTCGCCCATCCAACTTTGGATGCGAGGGATCGCGAACCTGTATGGAATGAGCGTTTCGCCAGCTTGCAATGCCGCGGCGATATCGCGTCCGTTTCTTGGTCGAGGCGCGCTGTACCCCGACGCAGCAATACGTTTTGCTTGCGGTGCCAAAACGGCCGCTATCACTTCGGGCAATGTTCGTGCGGCGCGGACATCCACTTGCTCCGCGTCGATTCCGGCAAGCGCCTGGAGATCCACTGGGAAGCGTTCGTCATCCGCATTGTTGCCCGGCAGCCCGGGGCCACCGTCGATAGGTGGCGGCGGTTCGCCGGGCTTTGGGCTGACAGAGGGGTCGCTTGGCGTTTTGATTTTCCTGCGCGCCGGGCTCGATGCCGCGTGTGGCGCTCGAGTTTCATCATCGTTGTTGCGAACAGTCTCGTTGCGATGCTCGAGCGCGGCGAGAGCGCCAGTGATGCTTCGTGCCGTTGTGCGCGGCGTTTGCGTACTAGCGGCTTCCGACTGCGATTCCAATAAGTGCTGTGCGCGCAGATGGGTGGTTTGGTCTTCCGAGGCGAGCGTAATTGAAGTGAATGGACGCATGAGTGCTCCAACGTGGTGAAGGAGGCACGAGTGTTCTGTGATGAGGCCTCCCCGTCCACGAGCCACTAGCGAAGAGCTGAACACGCGAGCGATTGCGTCGAAGCGGAAATTGGAAGTTAGGAGAAAGACGCCGAGCGCGTTCGGTGGCGTTGCGCCGGATTTGATTTCGCTTAAGGGGTGCCACGCATGCGCTCGAGATGGGGGGGCTGCACGCGACGCGATGTGATCCAGATGCCGCAAACCGAGGGCGACATCCGACCGTCGAACTTTGTTACAGCTCTTACGGAACAGGAGCCGATGGGCGACGCACATCAAGGCGCCGTTTCGGTATACTCCGCGCCGCAATCAAATCGAAAGGTTATTTATATGTCGAACAAAGTGGGTCGGATGGTCGCCGTCGCGGCATTTACAGCGTTCGCCGCGTTCAGCGCCGCAACGTCAGTGCCGGCGCGCGCAGGCGATATGAACAATGCATTAGGCGGCGCGCTCGGCGGGGTAGCCGGTGCGGCGGTAGGCGGCGCGGTAGGCGGCAGCACCGGAGCGGTCATCGGCGGCGCTGTCGGCGGCGGTGCCGGCGGAGCGGTTACCTCGAGCCGCAAAGAGCGAACGGGCGCGATCGTTGGCGGCGCGTTGGGTGGCGGTGCCGGTACAGCAGCAGGCAATGCCATGGGTGGGCGCACGGGTGGCTTGGTAGGCGCCGCCGTGGGTGGCGGCGCAGGTGCGGCACTCGGCGGGAATATCTCCCGCTCGAACGCGTATGCGAACGATTCCCGCTCTGGCGGCCGAAACGGCAGGCATCATCGCAAGTATCGTCACCGGGATTGATACCGGCCCTTGGCTGATCATCACCAGCGCAATTTTTGCAAAGAACCGACAAACGAGCGCCTCGACAATCACTTAGGTGTACTAACGAGGATAAGGGGCTCTCAAATGTTCGACCATGTTTCGATCGGTGTGCGGGATCTGGCAAAAGCCAAATCGTTTTACGACGCGGCGCTGTTGCCGCTCGGCTATCGATGCCTTCACGAAAGCGCAGGGTCGCTAGGCTATGGCAGGGAGGCGGTTGGTTTATGGATCTCGGTGAGCGAGCATCCCGTCGAGCCCGATATGCGCTCGGGGCTGCATCTGTGCTTCGTGGCGCCCACCCGCGACAGCGTCAACGCGTTCTATGCGAAGGCCTGCTCGGCGGGCGGCGCGGATAACGGCGCGCCTGGGCTGCGGGCGGACTATGGGCCGAATTACTATGCCGCTTACGTCGTTGATGCTGACGGGTATCGGCTCGAAGCGTATTGTGGCGGCGAATAGGGAGCCGCAACGACGATTGGGGAAGCGTTCAGGCATTGCTTGACCCGCGGCAAACGACGCGACTCGCCGGTCGAAACCAACGTCTTCAACCAGGTATGCTGCTAATGCCTGAGATTGCTACGCCTCCGGTATCCATGCGTCGCTTGAGCGCATCCGTTCCCACAGTACCGACATGGTTGCCCTTCATGCCAATCCAGCTGCGAACCACATCGTCTTCTGCTATTGCAAGCGCACCAAAGGTGCCCACTTCATTGTCAGCAAAATCGATGTGTCGAAGGCGATGGTTTTGGAGAATGATCTCGACACCACGCAAGCCGATCGAATTGCGGCGCAACGACACGGACGTCAAGTTGGGCAGCGTCGCAATGACCTCCAGGTCTGCGTCACCGAGATCGCAACGGTTTGCGGTTAGCGAGGTCAGCGTATGCAACTGCGCGAGCGCCGCCGTTGCTTTCCACTTGCCGATCGGATGTCCACTCACGTCGAGGGATGTGAGACCCAACGGTGCTAAGTCGTCAAACATGGCGGCGGTGAGCCCCCAGCATTCGCTGAGATCGAGCGAATCGACCCACGCGGGCACATACCGCAATGCACGCGGGCCGAACTCGCCCCGAAGTTTGACTGCTCGCGTTGCATTTTCGTCGATGGATTGGGTGGGATTTCTGAGGCCATCGCCTTTTGTTATTAGCCATACGTCTTCGGGCGGCGCCGCTGAGCTCGGCGCAAAGCGAGCGCGACGCGGCTCCCCCTGCGTCACGCCGTCGGCGGGGTTTTGCTCGCGGTCGTCCGGTCGTGTCATTCGGAAGGGCGCGTTGCTTAGGCTGCCGAATGGGCGCCTCCTGTGTTCCGGTTCAGGCCGCAATGCGCCCTCTCCTTCGACGGGGTAATGACCCTGTGATCCAGGCGAACTACCGCCTACTGGTGCTGGCATTTGCACTTCTCCATGATCGACGTGGTCAGCCGATAGTAAAGTAGCCCGCGGCCTTATCTTTGACAGGCTGCGAAGCAGTATCTGTGGCCGCGAACGTTGTCAAAACGCATAAGGTGCGCCACGCATCCTCGATGCTCTGCAAAACGAAAATTCGGTCTGCCGCAAAACGCTTCGTAATTTGCCGGCACGTTGTCCCGCGGCACGCTATAAGGACTTGCTTAACACTACGGGCTGTCGTATGCCAAATTCCTCCATCGACGCACAACCGGCCGACGCCGAGCGCGCTGCGCTACTCGAAGCCGCGGCGGACGGACATTTCATGGGCGGCGAATTCAGCGAAGCGTTGTCTTGTCAACTGCAATCCGTTGCGCTGCGAACCCGTATGGGCGATTGGGCCGGTGCGGGAAACGGCGCACACGCTGTCGGTTTTCTTAGGTTCTTGCTGGCGGACCATGTGGGTGCCGTTCAATCGTATGAGGAGGCGCTTCAATTGCGCGAGCGCGCCGGCGACGTGCGAGGTCAGGGCCTGACGTTGGGGCGAATGGCTGGAGTATTTCAGCAGATCGGCAATCACGGCAAAGCGGTCGAATTGTTGCAGCGCTCGCTGGCCTGCTTCGCTCGGACCAGTGCGCTCAAGGACATGGGCACCGGTCTGAACAACATGGCGGTTTCCCTTCGGGAAATGGGCGACGTGAACCGTGCCATGCAATGCTATGAGCGCTCGCTGGAATTGCGTCGGCAGGTCGATGATTTCGACGGGCTGGCCGCGACGCTTCATAACATCAGCGTCCTGTATTTCGACCAAGCGCAGTATGACCGGGCGTTTTCGCTGCTCGAAGAGGCAAGACAAATCCGCGAAACGATGGGCGACTGCCGCGGGCTAGGGCAAACAGTGCTTCGCCTTGGCATGATTTACGAAGCGAAGGGGGACTTGGCCCATGCGAAGCAGTGCTACGAGGACGCGCTGCACCTCGCGCGGGGCGCCGACACGCAAAGTCGAGACGACGAAGCCACGGCGCTTTTGAATCTGGCCGACGTGATGGCTGCTCAAGGCGACACCGACGGTGCATTGGCGGCGTTGACCGAAGCCGAAAACCTGTTTTCCAAAAGCGGGATGAACGCGGGCATTGCCATGGTTTGCTGCGGTCGCGGCTACACATTTGCTTCGGCCGGGCGTCTGTCCGAGGCGCTAGCTTGTTTCGAGGAAGCGAACGTGCGGCTGATGTCGATGGGCGATCGCCCCCGCTTGTTCGCGACGCTCACCGCCATGGCAACGATCCTGTCGCAATGCGGCCGTCATCAGGAAGCGCGCACTGCGCTCGCCTCCTCGCTGGAATTGCAAACGCAACTGCCGCAGCGTCATCAACCGTCGGCCACCGCGCAAGCTACCAGTCGCGAGGCAGCGGCGTGGCCCGTTGGGCCGTGTCATTTGCATTGACACGCGCATTTCTCAATTAGATGCATATATTGGCATTCGGCCGGCCAAATTCCGTTTTGACAATCGAAACGCAACACTCCCACTGGCTCCGAGTTGATTCAAATCGACTGGTCTGACAAGATTACGCCCTGCCAGGAGCAAAAAACGAATCTAAATGCTTGTGCTTGCCGACCATTAAGCGGCCAAGCGCGATGCGCGAATAACGAAAACTCGGGAGCGTGGTCGATGCGAAGCCGCAATATCAAACAAAAATGCATATGGGCCGTCGCAACGGCTGCGGTTATCGGTCTGATGGCCGCTACCGCGTGGCGAGCCGAGGCCGCTCGCATTACACGAGTGTCGCCGCAAGGCACGGTGGCCAAGGTGCGGCAGGTGCTCGTCAAATTCGACGAGCCGATGGTTGCCTTCGGCGCTCCAGACTTGCCGCCGCCCGCGCACGTCAAATGTAATGACGCTTCGGCCAGTGCAGGGCAGGCGCGTTGGATCGACGACAAAACATGGGCCTGGGACTTCGCCGACGACCTGCCGCCGGGCATGGCGTGCTCGGTGGAATTGAACGACGATCTGAAATCGTCGGCGGGCAACGCATTAAAAGGCCCAAAGCATTACACCTTCGCAACAGGTGGCCCGTTCGTTCGGACCATCGAGCCGCATGCTCGCGAAATCGATGAAGACCAACTGTTCATATTGCGATTGAATGGCGCTGCAACCGAGCAGTCGGTACAGCAAGACATTTGGTGTGAATCAAGCGGGTTGGGTAATCGCATTCCGGTAAAAAACGTCGATGCGAACACGCGTGCGACGCTGCTCAAGCGCTTTGCACTCGAAAAAGAAGCGGCACGGGTGCTGACACTGCAATGTCAGCAGGCGCTGCCGTCCGGCGCAAAAATGCAGCTCGTGTATGGCAAAGGCGTCGCGAGTCCGAGCGGTATCGCAAACGATGTGGAACGTCGTTTCGATTTCAAGGTGCGCGATCCGTTCGCGGTCAGTTTCAGCTGCGAGCGCGAGAATGCCAAAGCGCCTTGTACACCGCTGCGTCCGCTGCGCCTGCAGTTCAATGCCCCAATTGCGCGCGACGACGCGCAACGCGTGCGCATCAAAGGCCCGAATGGGGCAATCGAGCCGAGCTTTTCTGCCGACGACCACGACCCGCAGACGTCGATCGTCGAGTTCGCCGCGCCGTTGCCCGAGCGGGCGGACCTCATCATCGAGCTTCCTTCAAACCTAAAGGACGTCAGCGGCCGCAGTCTTTCGAACGCCGGCCTGTTTCCATTGAAGACGATGACTGCGCCGCTGCCGCCGCTGGCCAAATTTTCGTCGGGCACGTTCGGCATCGTCGAACGTTACGCGGAGCCGAATATGCCGGCGCTCGTGCCGGTCACGCTGCGCAACGTCGAAGCCGATCTGCATATCGCCGGGCTGAATGCCGGTAATGCGCAGTTCACCAAATTGCGCGTGGAAGCCGATACCGATATCCGTCGCTGGATGCGCAACGTCGATCAATTCGATAGCTTCACGATGAGCCGCGAAGCGATCAATGCGCGCATGCCGGAGTTGCTTGCGCGCAATCCGCATCCCGTCATCGTCAAACGTAACGGGTCCGAGCCTGAAAGCAAGGACGACGAGCAGGTGGACGTACGCTCACTCTCGCTGCTTGCGGGCCAGCCGAATCTGGAAACGCTTGCGCTGCCGAAGGCCGATCCGAAGTTGTTACGGCCGTTCGAAGTCATCGGCGTGCCGGTGACCAAGCCCGGCTTTTATGTAATCGAGCTTGCATCGCCCGCACTTGGCGCGTCGTTGCTCGGCAAGAAAGCGCCGATGTATGTGCGCACCGCCGTGCTCGTGACGAACCTTGGCGTGCATTTGAAGCAAGGCCGCGAAAACAGCCTCGTTTGGGTGACCACCCTCGATAAAGGCCAACCGGTCGCCAACGCCGACATTCACGTGAGCGACTGTAACGGCGACGAATTGGCGTCGGGGAAAACCGATGCGCAAGGCTTGCTCGCGATCAACGCGCAATTGAACCCGCGCCACGAATGCAAAGACGACAGCTTGGATGGCGTATTCGTCTCCGCGCGGATCGACGACCCGAAGACGGGCCGCGACATGGCGTTCGTGCGCTCCGACTGGAATCGCGGCATCGAAGCATGGCGCTTCAACGTGCCGACGGATACGAGCGTCGATCAGACGGTGCGAGCCCATACCGTCTTCGATAGAACGCTTTTCCGAGCAGGCGAGACGGTGTCGATGAAGCACATGATTCGTGCGGAAACAATGCACGGTTTCGCTTTTCCGAAGACTTATCCATCGACTGTGACGATTCGCCATCTCGGCAGCGGGATGACGTGGCATCTGCCGCTCAAGTGGGCCGCGGATCACACGGCTGATTCGACGTTTGCGATTCCGGTGGCGGCCAAGCTCGGCGAGTACAGCGTGTCGCTCGATGACAGCAAAGCGGGTAGCTCCGCTGACAGCGCCGCTAACGATAACGACAACGACAACGACGAACAGCAGACCGCGTTGGGCACCCCTCACATAAGCTACGCGTCGGGTAACTTCCGTGTCGAAGCATTCCGTTTGCCCGTGTTCAAGGGCACGATAGGCGTTCGGGACGAAAAGACGCATCCGCTCGTTGCCGCGAAGCAGGCGCCGCTTACGTTGCAAATCGACTATACGTCCGGTGGCGGTGCATCGGGCCTGCCCGTGCAGGTATCGGCATTGATAAGGAGTACTAACGTTTCGTTTGCCGATACGTATCCCGACTTCAGCTTTACGCCTTACACGAAACGCAGTGACAGCAACGCGTCCTCATCCGACGAGGCAAGCAGCGACGAGCAGTCGGGTGACGACACACCAAAGCTGATTGCTGACAAGGAGCCCGTCACGCTCGATCGCAATGGCTCGGGACGCCTCACGCTCAAGGACGTTCCACAGGTCAATGGGCCGAAGCGTCTCGTGACGGAGGCGACGTTTGCCGACCCGAATGGCGAAGTTCAAACGATCAGCGGCGACGCAACGCTTTGGCCGGCCGCGGTCGTTGCAGGCGTGAATTCCGGGCAGTGGGTATCGGTCGGCAATACGGTGCCGGTCAAAGCGCTGGCGGTTGATTTGCAAGGCAAGCCGCGTGCCGACGTGCCGCTCGAAGTGCGCGGCATTGCGCGCATCACCATTTCGTCGCGCAAGCGGATGGTGGGCGGCTTTTACGCGTATGACAACCGCACGGAAACGAAGGACCTCGGCACATTGTGCAGTGGCAAAAGCGACGACCATGGTCTGTTGCGCTGCGATGCGAAGTTAAAGGAAGCGGGCAACGTCGATCTGATCGTGACGGCCAAAGATGGTGACGGCAACGTCTCGAGCGCAACGACGTCGGTCTGGGTCACGCGCGAGGAGGATCTGTGGTTCGGTGGCGAAAACACCGATCGTATCGACGTCCTGCCTGAAAAAGCTTCGTACGAACCGGGCGAGACCGCGCGGTTCCAGGTGCGCATGCCGTTTCGCTTCGCGACAGCACTGGTTGCCGTCGAACGCGAAGGCATCATCGAAACACACGTTGTGAAGTTGGATGGCAAAAATCCGACTGTCGAGTTGAAAGTGAATGAGGCCTGGGGCCCGAACGTTTATGTGTCGGTGCTGGCGCTGCGCGGCCGTATTCACGAAGTGCCGTGGTATTCATTTTTCACTTGGGGATGGAAAGCGCCGATCGAGTGGGCGCGGGCCTTCTGGTACGAGGGCAGGCAGTATGAGGCGCCCACGCCGCTCGTCGACTTGTCGAAGCCGGCATTCCGTTACGGGCTCGCGCAAATCAAGGTGGGCACAGCCGCTCACCGGCTTGCTGTGTCGGTGACGCCTGATGCGAAGTCATATACCGTGCGCGGAAAAGCGCACGTGAAGATCAAAGTGCAGTTGCCCGGCGGCAAGCCTGCGCCGGCCGGCACGCAGGTTGCGATCGCAGCGGTCGACGAGGCGCTGCTCGAACTGATGCCGAACCAAAGTTGGGACGTGCTCGATGCGATGCTGCAGCAGCGGTCCTACGGCATCGAGACCGCGACGGCCCAGATGGAAATTGTCGGGCGTCGTCACTTCGGGCGCAAAGCCGTTCCTGCTGGCGGCGGTGGTGGGCGCGGTGCCACGCGTGAGCTATTCGAGACGCTGTTGCTATGGAACCCGCGCGTGACGCTCGATGCGAACGGGCAGGCTTTCGTCGACGTGCCGCTCAACGATTCGCTCACGAGCTTCCGCATCGTTGCGATTGCGGCTGTAGGTGCCGGGCAGTTCGGCACCGGCAGCACATCGATTAGGAGTACTCAGGATCTGCAGTTGATCTCAGGGCTGCCGCCACTCGTGCGCGAAGGCGATCAATTCCGAGCGCAGTTCACGTTGCGCAATACGACGACGAGAGCGATGAAAGTCGTCGTGACCCCTGACGTGCCCGGGCTGTCGTTGCCGCCGCAAACGGTGCAAATTGTGCCCGATTCGGCGCAGGAAGTCGCGTGGACTGTAGCGCCGCCCGATGGTCTTTCCGACGCGAATGCGGCCGCCGCGCTAACCTGGCGTGTCGGTGCGGCGGAGCAAGGCTCACCGCACGCCACCGACACGATCAAAGTGACGCAACGCGTGACCGATGCTGTTCCGATCACCGTGCAGCAGGCGACGCTCACGCAGGTCGACGGCACCTTCTCGCTACCTGTTGCGGCTCCGCCGAATGCCACGGCGACACAGGCGGGCGCGCTGCGCGGCGGCATTGCGGTATCGCTCCAGCCGAAGCTCACCGACGGAATGCCTGGCGTGCGGCGTTGGTTCGAGCGGTATCCGTATCGCTGCCTCGAACAGCAGGTATCGCGCGCGCTCGGCTTGCGCGACGCGGCTCAATGGCAGGCGGTGATTGCGCGGATGCCTGTTTATGTGGACCGCGATGGCCTCGCGAGCTACTTCCCGCTTAGCGACGACAGCGGCAGCAAGGGTAGCCCGACACTCACCGCTTACTTGCTTTCGGTCTCCGACGAAGCGTCGAAACTCGACTCACGCTTTGCGTTGCCTGACGACGTGCGGGGAAAACTCGAAAACGGACTCGTGGGTTTCGTCGAAGGCCGGATCGAGCGCAATACCTGGGCGCCACGCAAGGACCTCGATCTGCGCAAACTCGCTGCGCTCGAGGCGTTGTCACGTCACGGTTTTGCGCGCGCGAGCATGTTGGGTTCGATCGAGCTTGCGCCGAACCAGTGGCCGACGTCGGCGGTACTCGACTACTACGCTGTTTTGTCGCGCGTAAAAGATGTGCCGCAGCGTGACGAGAAGCTGGCGCAAGTAGAGCAGATCATTCGCGCACGTCTTACTTATCAGGGCACGCGGCTCACGTTTTCCACCGGCGATACGGACGACCTGTGGTGGCTGATGACGGGCACCGAAACGAACGCGGCGCGCACGGCGTTGACGTTTGTCGATGCGCCCGGTTGGAAGGACGAGATGCCGCGTCTGATTGCCGGGCTCCTTGCATTGCAAAGCAGAGGTGCCTGGCAGACAACGACATCCAATCTATTGGGCTCGCTCGCAGTCGAACGCTTTTCGAAGGTGTTCGAAAGCGTTCCGGTCTCGGGTCAGACGAAGCTGCAACTGGGTCAGACCGTGAAGACGATTGCGTGGGGCAAGGCTGCTTCGAATGCAGCGAATAATGCATCGGCAACCGCCGCGACAACCGCAACCTCCGCCGCGAAAACAGCCGACATGCACGCTGAATTATTGCCCTGGCCGAGCGAAGCGCGCACATCGTCCGCCGCATCGACATTGACATTGACGCACGACGGCGCGGGCAAACCGTGGGCGACGATCGAAAGCCTTGCAGCAGTTGCGTTGAAGGCTCCGTTTGCGGCGGGTTATCGGATCACCAAGACCCTGACGCCGATCGACCCTGCGGTCAAGGGCAGGACCACCCGAGGCGACGTTGTGCGCGTGCATCTCGACATCGACGCACAGAGCAACATGACCTGGGTCGTTGTGAACGATCCCGTGCCGGCCGGCGCGACGATCCTCGGCTCCGGGCTCGGTCGCGATTCCGAAGCGGCGACTGCGGACGAAAAGTCGCAACAAGGCGCGTGGCCTGCATTCGTCGAACGCGATTTCGACGGTTATCGTGCTTACTACGACTATTTGCCGAAGGGGAAGTTTTCGATCGAGTACACGATTCGGCTCAACAACGTCGGCACGTTCGGCTTGCCGCCGACGCGGGTGGAGGCGCTTTATGCGCCAGCGACGTTTGGCGCGCTGCCCAACGCTCCGGTCGTCGTGCATGCGGCCACCAAGTAAGCTGGGGCGAACGGTGAACCGCGCCAGCATTTCAATCGGCATTCGGGCGCTGTGCGCGGCGCTGCTCTCGATGCCGATAGCAGCGCATGCGTTCCCGTCATTCGATCAGGTGCGCGCGCAATGGCATAGCTCCGATTGGCTGCTGCTCTCGCGCAACGGCGTGCTGCTCGAGCGAACCCGCATCGATAACACCGAGCGGCGCGGCGAGTGGGTCGCGCTTGCCGATATCTCGCCTGCGTTGCGCGAAGCAATCGTCGTATCGGAGGACAAGCGCTTTTACGAACACAGTGGGGTGGATTGGCGAGGTGCTGCCGCGGCTGCGTGGGGAAATCTCTGGAACACCCGCACGCGCGGGGCATCGACGGTCACGATGCAGCTTACCGGGTTGCTCGATGACGACGCGCAACATGCGGGGCGTCGGTCAATCACGGAGAAGGCAAGCCAGGCTGTCAGTGCGCTATGGCTCGAGCGAAGCTGGCACAAGGATCAGATCCTGGAAGCGTATTTGAACCTCGTTCCTTTTCGCGGCGAGACAATAGGCTTGTCGGCGTTGTCAATTACGTTGTTCGGCAAGATGCCATCCGGTTTGGACGAGCGCGAAGCGGCTGTCACCGCGGCGCTGATACGTGCGCCGAATGTATCTTATTCACGCGTAAGCGCACGCGCGTGTCGAATCTTGCGCGATATGAAAGCGCCGGCGCGCTGCGCGGGTCTGATGAGCTTCGTGCAGCTGGCGTTTGCGCGCCCGGCGCCGGCGTCGCTGTCGATCGCACCGGAAGCGCAGTCGCTGGCACCGCATTTTGCACGTCGTGTGGCAAGCGAAGTCCACCCGCGTGCGGGCGCGCACGTCGTGACGACACTCGATGCAAGGCTTCAGCGCTTTGCCGTGGAGACACTCACGCGCACGCTGATCGAGTTGAATGCGCCGCCCCACCGGCGCAATGTGAACGACGGGGCGGTGGTCGTGCTCGACAATGCGAGCGGTGATGTGCTGGCATGGGTTGGCTCGTCAGGACGATTGTCGGGCGCCGGCGAGGTCGATGCCGTGCTCGCGAGCCGTCAAGCTGGCTCCACGCTGAAGCCCTTCCTCTATGCGCAGGCGATCGAAGAGCGACGACTCACCGCGGCTTCGTTGCTCGACGATGCTCCGCTCGATCTCGCGGCGGGCGGTGGGCTTTATATCCCGCAGAACTACGACAAGGATTTCAAAGGCTGGGTCAGCGTGAGAACTGCGCTCGGTTCGTCGCTGAACGTGCCGGCGGTGCGCACGCTGGTCATGGTCACGCCGTATCGCTTCGCGAAGACGCTCAGCGCGCTGGGTCTGCCGCTTGAACAGAGCGGCGATTACTACGGTTATTCGCTGGCGCTCGGCAGTGCAGATGTCACGCTGCTCTCGTTGACCAACGCCTATCGTGCGCTTGCCAATGGAGGCGTGAGCGCGCGCACGTTCGATTTGCTTCGCCACGCGCCGAGCGTTTCGCACCGAATTTTCAGCGCGGATGCAAGCTACATCATTACGACGGTGCTCTCCGATAACAACGCGCGCACACGGACCTTCGGCTTCGACAGTCCGCTCGCGACGCGGTTTTTCTCCGCCGTGAAGACTGGCACGAGCAAGGACATGCGCGATAACTGGACGGTCGGCTTCACCTCGCGTTATACGGTTGGCGTGTGGGTCGGCAATGCGGATGGGCAACCGATGTGGGACGTATCGGGCGTGACCGGTGCTGCGACGGTCTGGGCTGCCATCGCCGGCTATCTGCACCGGCAGGTGCCAAGCGTGGCACCTCGGGCGCCTGCCGGTGTCGTGCAAACACGCATCGCATTCGAACGGCATCTCGAGCCGCCGCGTAATGAATGGTTTTTGGCTGGCACGCAGATGCCGATTGTCGGGCTTGCGGCGAGCGCCCGCAATGCGGTGCGCGAGCTCGACCTCGATCTGAATTCGCCATCGGGAAGCGGCGCGGCACGCGGTGCCGCTCGTATCGGCACGCCGACAGATGGCACATTGTTTGCACTCGATCCTGACATTCCCATTGCACGCCAGCGTATCGTCTTCGAGCGTGCCAGCGGATCGTCGACGCGCAGCACATGGCGACTGGACGGCCACGCGCTGGGGCGCGAGGGTCGCATGCCGTGGCTGCCTTGGCCGGGGCGACATGTGCTCGAGCTTGTCGATCTCGACGGATCGATTGTCGATTCGGTGCATTTCGAAGTGCGCGGCGCGTCGGTACGCGAAGGCAAAGCGAGCCAGCGGAAACGATAATGCCGGGGCGGGACCGGCATGGCGCTATGATGTGTGCACATTGCAACCTGCCGCATGGTTCGGCCCATCAGCGAGAGAATTCATGGCGTTACCTCAGGAAAGCGTCAACATGGCGTTGTTTTGCGACTTCGAAAACGTGGCGTTGGGTGTGCGCGACGCGAAGTACGACAAATTCGATATCAAGCCGGTGCTCGAGCGGCTGTTGCTCAAAGGCAGCATCGTGGTCAAGAAAGCCTATTGCGATTGGGATCGTTATAAGAGCTTCAAGGCGTCGATGCACGAAGCCAGTTTCGAGCTGATCGAAATTCCACATGTACGGCAATCAGGCAAGAATTCAGCGGATATTCGGCTTGTCGTCGACGCACTCGATCTTTGCTACACGAAGTCCCACGTCGATACCTTCGTCATCATCAGCGGCGATTCCGATTTTTCGCCGCTCGTTTCAAAGCTGCGCGAGAACGCGAAGAAAGTGATCGGCGTCGGCGTCAAGAATTCGACTTCCGATTTGCTCGTCGCCAACTGCGATGAATTTATTTTCTACGATGATCTCGTGCGCGAAGCGCAGCGTGCGAGTGCCAAGCGCGAGGCGCGCACAGCGAACGTTGCACCGAATGCGGCGGCAAAGCGCGCGTCTGATGACGACAGGCAACATAAGCACGAGTTGGAAGCACGCAAGAGCGAGGCGATTGGCTTCGCTGTCGAGACCTTCGAGGCGCTGGCATCGGAGCGCGGCGAGAGCGGCAAGATTTGGGCATCGGTGCTCAAGAGTGCGATGAAGCGACGCAAGCCTGATTTCAGCGAGTCGTATTACGGCTTTCGCGCTTTCGGCAACTTGATCGAAGAAGCGCAGGCACGCGGCCTGCTTGAAGTCGGCCGCGATGAGAAATCTGGCGCGTTTGTCTACCGGGCGGCGCAACCTGTTGCGCAAGAATCGGTCGCACAGGCGGAGGCGCCCGTGCCTACCGCAGCGGCACCCGCCAAAGCACCTAGGGAAAAGCGTGCGGCCGCGCAGCGCAGCCGCAAAACGGCGAAGAAGCCGGCCAAAACGGCTGTCGACGAGGCTCAACTGGAGTTGCCCGTCGCATCGCACGAGGTTCCTGTCGAGCCGAACCCAACCCCGATTACAGCCGAAGCCGTCAAGCCGCCGCGCAAGTCGGCCGCGCGCAGCCGCCGGCCTGCCAAAGCTGCGAGCGAAAGTTGATCTCATTCGATGCCACACCACTATGGACTCCAACCCCGATGCGTCTCGCCGATCTATGATACGAGCCCTCACTCCGCTCGAAGCGCGGGTGCTCGGTGTGCTGGTCGAGAAGCAGCACACTGTGCCCGACACCTACCCGTTGAGCCTGAACGCGTTGACCGCGGGTTGCAATCAGAAATCAGCGCGGTCCCCCGTCATGAACGTGACGGAGCCCGAAATATTGACGGCGATCGATGCGCTCAAACACCTGAGCCTCGTCATCGAAAGCAGCGCTCGCGTCCCGCGCTTCGAACAGAACATCAACCGTGTGCTCGGTATTCCAAGCCAGGCGAGCGCCCTGCTTGCCACATTGTTCCTGCGTGGTCCGCAGACCGCTGCCGAGTTGCGGTTAAACAGCGCACGGTTGCATAGCTTCGCCGACATTTCATCGGTGGAAGCCTTTCTTGAAGAGCTCGCTGCAGCCGAGCCCCCGTTCGTGACGAAGTTGCGGCGCGCACCCGGCGCGCGCGAAAACCGCTGGATGCATTTGCTATGCGGTGAGGTCAGTGATGAGCCAAGTACGAATGAAATCTCAGGGCAAGACGCTATCGAACCGCGGGTGTCGCCGAGCGAGTTGGATGATCTGAGAGTCAAGCAGATGCAGTTGGAGGCGGAGGTAAGTCGTCTTCGAAAGCAGGTGGAGTATATGGCCACCCAACTCGGTATTGCCTTCGAAGACGACAGCCGTTATTCGTGAATGCTCATGCGCAGGCCGTCATGCCGCGCGAAACGGTGTGCTTTCGAGTCCTTCTATCAGTGCTTCGATAAGTACGTCTGCTTGTTCCCGTTCGATGGTAAGCGGCGGCGAGATGACGATGTGGCTGCCCACCGGCCGCACCAATGCGCCAGCTCGGCGCGCGACGGTCGCGACATCGCGCGCATATGAACTCGACGCATCGATTGGCTCGCGCGTGCGCTTATCTTTCACGAGATCGATTGCCATCATCAGCCCTTTTCCGCGAACGTCACCAACCGCTGCGCAGCGCTCCGTTAGCGGTAGCAATCGATCGAGCATATAGGCGCCCATCGTTGCGGCGCGGGCCGGCAAATCTTCATCGAGCACGATGCGAAGTGTCGCGAGAGCGGCAGCACAGGCGAGGGGATGGCCGGCGTAGGTATAGCCGTGCATCAGCGCGCCGCGAGCATCTTCATTCTGATGAAAGGCGCGTTCGATGCGGCCATTGACGAGCGTGGCGCCGAGCGGAACATACCCAGCTGAGATGCCTTTCGCCAAACACATGATGTCGGGCGCGACGCCCCAGCCGCGGCTTCCGAACATGCAGCCCGTACGGCCGAACCCGGTCACGACCTCGTCGGCGATCAACAGCACGTCATAGCGGTCACAGATATCGCGCACTTTCGGCCAGTAGCTTGCGGGAGGCACGATGACGCCGCCGGCGCCTTGAACCGGCTCGGCGATAAATGCCGCTACCGTGTCCGGCCCTTGAAAGACGATTTCGCGTTCGAGCAGCGTGGCGCAAATCGCGGCGAGTTCATCGGGGCTGTCCGTGAAGGGGTTGCGATACAGCCACGGCGTTTCGATATGGAAGCATCCTGGCATCAGCGGCTCATAGTTGCGCCGAAATACGGTATTGCCGTTTATGGATGCACAGCCGAAATGCGTGCCGTGATAGCCCTGCTTCAACGAAATGAATTTGGTGCGCGACGGCTCGCCAGCCAATTGCCAATACTGCCGCGCGAGCTTGAGCGCCGTCTCGCATGCGTCCGAGCCGCCCGAGCTGTACACCACGCGGCGCATGTCTTCCTTTTCGGCGATGTCGGTGAGCACAACCGAAAGCGCTTCGGCACGCGGATGCGAGATGCCATCGAAGAGTTGGTAATAGGCGAGTTCGTCGAGTTGATCGGTGATGGCCGCTTTTACTTCGGGGCGATTGTGGCCGACGTTGACATTCCACAGACCGGCTACGCCGTCTATCAGTTTGTGGTCGTTATCGTCATAGACATAGCAGCCGTCGCCTCTGATGATGCGAATGGGCTTTTGCGTATGCATGCCATTGGGATGGCCCATGGGGTGCCAAAAACGCGCGTCGCGATAGGTCACGGTGACTCCTTGAGCGATTGATATTCGAGTGAACGGCGGTGCGAGACCGCCGAAAACAATCGTCGCTCAGGAAATGCCCGGAAATTGCGCGCGACGCCAGAATGGGCCGTAATGAACGCTTATGCGCTTATTCGAGGCCGCCCTGGCACAGGTATTTGATCGACAGGTAATCGTCGAGGCCATATTTCGAACCTTCACGGCCATAGCCCGATTCCTTCACGCCGCCGAACGGCGCGGCCTCGCTCGCAAGCGCACCTTCGTTGATGCCGACGATGCCCGCTTCCAGCTGGCGGGAGACACGATCGATGCGGCGCAAGTCCTGGCTATAGAAGTACGATGCGAGGCCGAACAACGTGTCGTTGGCGGCGCGGATGGCTTCGGCTTCGTCATCGAAACGAAACAGCGGCACAACGGGGCCAAACGTTTCATCGCAGCATAGTTGCATGCCGGCCTTTGCGTCCGCCAAGACGGTTGGCGCATAGTAATTCGGCCCGAGCTCCGTCAAACGCTTGCCACCCGTCAGCACGCGCGCGCCGTGGCTGATGGCGTCGTCGACGTGACGCGCGATCTTGTCGATCGCGCGCGCATTGATCATCGGGCCAATCTGAGCAGCGGGATCGGTTGCAGGCGCAACTTTTAACGCGGCAACACGTGTTGTCAACAGATCGGCAAAACGCTCGTACACGCCAGATTGCACATATACGCGGTTCGGGCTCACGCAGGTTTGCCCGCCGTTGCGAAATTTCGCGGCGAGCAGGCCTGTCACGGCCGCGTCGAGATCGGCGTCATCGAACACGATGAAGGGTGCGTTGCCGCCCAATTCGAGCGACAGCTTCTTCAACGTGCCCGCCGATTCTCGGGCCAGATACTTGCCGACCAACGTCGACCCGGTGAATGTGATCTTGCGCACGCGGCTGTCAGCGAGCCAGTCGGCAACGGCGGGTGCAGCGTTCTCGCGCGATGCCGAAAGCAGATTCAGCACACCGGGCGGCACGCCGGCCTCATGTGCGAGCATGACGAGCGCGAGCGCGGTAAGCGGCGTGTCTTCGGCGGGCTTGCCAACCACCGTGCAGCCCGCCGCCAGTGCGGGCGCAATCTTGCGTGCGATCATCGCAAGCGGAAAATTCCAGGGCGTGATCGCGGCGACCACACCGATCGGCTCCTTGATCGCGCTCATGCGCTTGCCGCGCTGCTGCTGCGGGATGATGTCACCGTAGATGCGCGTCGCTTCATCCGCGAACCATGCGACGTACGACGCGCCGTACATCACCTCGCCGCGTCCTTCTGCAAACGGCTTGCCCTGTTCGAGCGAGATCAGGCGTCCAAGCGCGTCGGCGTTCTCGACCATCAGCGCATGCCAGCGAGTCAGCACGGCCGCGCGCTCTTTCGGCAATGTGTCGCGCCACGCCGGGAATGCACGGGCGGCGGCGTCGGTGGCTGCGCGTGCATCGGCGGCATCGCTGTCTGCGACTCGCGTGATGACTTCGGCCGTCGCTGGATTCGTGACGTCGAAGCGCTTGCCCGCGGCCGCGGCGACCCATCGGCCGTCGATGAAGTTGTCACTGCGGATCAAATCGCTCAGTTCGTATCGCTTCGTCATGACAACGCTCCTGTGATATCCATTAACCCAGCCGGTGCGCGATTGCCGCCCCGACTGCTGCTGTAGTCGCATTGCCGCCCAGGTCGCCCGTATGCGGACCCTCCTTGAGTACGGCTTCGATGGCAGCGAGCATCGCGTCGTGCGCTTCGTGTTCTTTGCCCTGACTTGTGCCGAGAAAATCGAGCATCATCGCTGCCGACCAGATCATCGCAATCGGATTGGCGATGCCCTTGCCGGCGATGTCGGGTGCGGAGCCATGCACGGGTTCGAACAGCGACGGGAATGTACGGTCCGGGTTCAGGTTGCCCGACGGCGCGATGCCGATCGTTCCAGTGCAGGCAGGGCCAAGGTCGGAGAGGATATCGCCGAACAGGTTGGTGGCAACGACCACATCGAAGCGGTCGGGGTGCAGCACGAAGCGCGCGCAAAGAATGTCGATGTGCTGCTTGTCCCACGTCACATCCGGATAACGTGCGGCCATTTCTGCTGCGCGCGCGTCCCACCACGGCATGCTGATTGCAATGCCGTTGCTCTTGGTCGCGACGGTGATCTTCTTCTGCCGGCGCTGCGCGAGATCGAACGCGAATTTGAGCACGCGCTCGGAACCATGACGCGTGAAGATCGACTGCTGCATCACGCATTCGCGTTCGGTGCCTTCGAACATTATTCCGCCCACTGACGAATATTCGCCTTCGGTGTTCTCGCGCACGATCATGAAGTCGATATCACCCGCCTTGCGGCCTGCGAGCGGCGAGGGCACGCCGTCGAACAGACGCGCGGGACGCAGGTTGATGTACTGGTCGAACTCGCGGCGGAATTTGAGCAGCGAACCCCATAGCGAAATGTGATCGGGCACGGTATCGGGCCAGCCGACTGCGCCGAACAAGATCGCGTCGACGTCGCCGAGTTGCGCCTTCCAGTCGTCGGGCATCATCTGACCGTGCCGCGCGTAGTAATCGCAGCTTGCCCACTCGATATGCTGATAGTCGAAACCAATGCCATAGCGCTTGCTGACCGCATCGAGCACGCGCACCGCTTCGGGCATGACCTCTTTGCCGATGCCGTCGCCGGGAATCACTGCGATGCGATAGTTGCGGGTCATGGGTGTCTCCTGGTCCGAAAGGTTCGGGAATGAATGAGTTTGCGTAACGGCAAGGCTGTCACGCAGTTGCTGTGCGTTTGAATTCGACCGAACCCTTAAGTGCTGCGCGGACGTCGGCTTGAGCGAGCACGTCATCAAGCGTTTTTTCCAGACGTTCGAACAACAGATCGAATTCGCTTTCCGTATAGCACAGCGCCGGGGCGAAGCCGAGAATGTTGTCGCCGAACGCGCGAAAAACAAGACCGTTGTCGTAGGCTGCAGTCGCGATCCGATCGGGCAGTTGCAGCGATGCATCGAAGCCTTGCTTCGTTTCTTTGTCGGACACCAACTCCAGCGCACCGAGCAGACCGCGGTGCCGCGAATCGCCCACGAGCGGGTGCGCGAGGAGCGCATCGAGACCACGCGCGAAGCGCGGCGCACGAGCCATGCCGTTTGCAAGCAGCGCGCCTTCGCCATAGAGACGAAGCACTTCGAGACCAATCGCCGCGCTGACCGGATGGGCCGAGTACGTATGCCCGTGGCCGATCACTGCCGCCATGTCACCATCGGCGATACCCTGATAGAGGGCGTCCGACATCAGCACTGCGCCCATCGGCGCATAACCGGCGGTCAGGCCTTTTGCGATCGTCATCAGATCCGGCTCGACCCCTTCGGCTTCGCACGCGAAGAGCGGGCCGGTGCGGCCGAAGCCTGTGATGACTTCGTCGGCGACGAACAAGATGTCTAGCGCGCGGCACGCATCGCGCATCGCCTTCAGCCAGCCGAAAGGCGGCACGATCACGCCGCCCGAGCCCTGGATCGGCTCGCAGAAGAACGCGGCGACGTTCTCCGCGCCGAGTGCGGCGACCTTTTCCTGCAACGCGGCGACGGAGGCGGCGATCAGCGCGGCGTCGTCGGCAAAACCGCTGCGATACGCGTAGGGCGAGGGAATGTGATGCTGCGTCGGCAGCGGCAGGTCGAAGTTGCGATGAAACGCCGGCAACGCTGTGAGGCCTGCGCCGATCGACGAGGAGCCGTGATAGCCGCGCTGCAATGCGATGATGTGCTTCTTCGACGGCCGGCCCGTCGCGTTGTAGTAATGCGTGATGAAGCGCAGTGCGGAATCGACGGCGTCCGACCCGCCCAGCGTGAAGTACACGTGCTCCAGCGACGCGGGCGACAGTTCGACCAGTTTCGCGGCGAGCTCGATTGCGGGCTCCGAGCCGAAATGGAAGTAGGCGGTTGCGTAGGGCAGACGCTCCATCTGCTTCGTCGCGGCTTCGACGATGCTTTGATGACCGTAGCCGGTGTTGACGCACCAGAGGCCGGAGAAGGCATCGAGCAGTTCCTTGCCGTGGATGTCGCGCAGGAACACGCCCTGGGCCGAGTCAAGCACTGTGACGCCGCGCGCTTCATGCGCGCGATAGCTGACGACGGGGTGAATCAGATGCCTACGGTCGGCCTCGATGAGCGATGGAATAGACATATGCGGTTCTCTTCTCGGAATGGGCTTTGGACCATTCCCATACTACGAGAGAGACACTTTGGCCGACTCGCAAAATGCGCACCGGAAAAACGCAAGTGCGGTTTTTTGCGGGGTGCGCGCAGCATATTGTGCTTGCGCGGTGGATGAGCAGGCGCGATTGCACGCTGGTCCTAGTGTAGGCCACCGCACGTAGGGTGTAGGCAGCGGAGAGAACTTTATCAAGGCCACGCCAGATGACCTTTGCGCCCGGCTCGCCGTCGCCCTTTCAGCCGAGGAATCTACCGATCTGCGCGATGAGCCGCACGACTTCGTTCATGTTCGGCGTGGTCGTTGGTATCTTCTTTTTGCTAACAGATGAGCGCCACGAATTTCATCCGAACCGAAGAAGAGGGCCAGCGCACGCTCAATCCGATCAACCGCGGCCAATTGCGGGGTTTCGACTTCGCGGCCGCTCCTGAGCACATGGAAATAGATCTCGATTTCCGATCTCGTCCGATTCAATTGATCAGATCGACAGCGTGCTCTGATGCCCCGACGGCACGATTGCTCCGCCATTCGATCGACTTGACCCCAGCGAGTGCTCCAACTTCACGAGCAATCACGGAGTGAATTTTGAGCTTGCCCTGTCGGCCGTCCGCGATCTAGACCTCGCGCGCCCACAATTGCTGGCACACCGTACAGATCTTCTGACTCTCACTGGCGCCGGTCACGAAGGTGATAATGTCTTCCCAAATGACGTCCGTATTGCACAAAAAAAGTAGGTGTGCACGAGTCTAGCCCAGCTCACAAGTCATTGGATGTAAGCGGCTTGCCGGCGCGCGCAGCGCGGACAACGGAATGCGTATAACGCTAAGGGGAAAACCACGTCGAGACGGCGAAAAGCCCTCTGGTATAGCGTTGCCTACCGATTACCCCGTGATTTCGTTTGAGTAAAAACTGCTTACGGTCGACGCTATCTCAAAAAGAGAAATGTTTTCTCCGGCACAAATGCCCGGCTTATTCATAGTGAATTTTGAGATAGTCTGAAAATTAGCGCGTCGTTGTAATTGCGCCATTTTTTAATTTATGATGCCGCTCTTTTAATTCGCCGATGCGATTGAAAAAGGGGTAATCGATATGGGTAGGCTCGCTGATACGCTCGCAATCGCTGCGGGCATCGAGCAGGTAAACACAGCGCTGATACTGGAGTCTCCTTTGGGAGCGCGGGTGCGCTTGCCGCGGCGAGTTGTCGGCGGGTCTCGTATAGATCCCACATGATTCACTACGTTATCGTCGAGCCCCTCAATGGCAAGCTTGAGCTTTCCAATGTGCCGCCAGTCTATGAGGTCGGTGAGCTCGTTCCCGAAGCGCGGCCCGAATTGGCAGGGGCGGCGCCGGTGCTCTATTGCGCCGAACATCCCGGCGAGCAATTGCCGGCCCTACGCGAGCGCGCCAAGCAAGACCGAATGTCCGGCGCCCCGCCTGTTCTATGCGCGATCCTCGAATGCGACAAAGCCAGCCATCGGCTGCAGCGGCATCTTGCTGAGCGCTTGGTATTGCCGAAGCCAACGGAAGGGACTGCAATCTTCCGCTTCTACGACCCACGCGTGTTTGCGCATCTGCAATGGATACTCAAACCCGAACAACTGGGTGCGCTGATGGGGCCTGTTGCTCGGTGGACTTATCTCGACCGGGACGCGGGATGGGTGGCCATGCAAGGCGCCCAAAGCCCGAACGACGCGTTTTTACCCACGAACAAACAGTACAAGCAACTCACCCGCATTGAGGTCATCGAGCGCTCGCTCGATACGCTGCGCGGTAACGGAATCGCAATCACGGCTGACATGCCGTCGCTGCTCGACGCCCAGTTGATGAAGGGCGAGACCTATGGCCTTTCAGGCTCGGATCTACTTGCTTTTGTGCTTCACGGCACCGTTGTCTCTCCCTATTTCGACCGGCACCCGCGCGTGCGGACCGTGTTGCAGGCGCCCGAGCACTCTTACGCCGAGACGGTCGCTCATTGGACCCAACGCGACTGGGATGCCATTGCGCGCGCGAGCATCCAATACCAATGATTTGAACGAGACAAGAATATGGCATACGACTTCGACTTCTCGACTATCAGGCAACTGACGATAGCGGCAATGCAGGCGTCCACGCGCGAGTCCGGCAGTTGCTCTATGTGCCAGAAAAAAGGGCTGCCGATTCTTCCTGTCCGGTACTCAGCCTTCGCTGATACGAAGGCGCACGGTTCGACCGGTGCGATGAGGCTGATGGGCAGTACGTTCGGCGAAGGCGTAACGAGTATTGCGCTCAAGAAGGCCAAGTACACGTTGCGTACGCTGCGCTACGGTTACGTGTATGTGTTCTACCCGAAGACCGGGCGATGGCAGGCCTATGCCGTGACCGCCGAGGGATACCTGTACGAGTTTCCGGTTGACCTGAACATTGACCGTGGCTTCGAGCGGCCGTTTAGTTGTCATCAGCCCGAACACGCGCAGTTGGCGCAGTGCATCACCATCGAGGATGCGCAAAGGGCAGGCGTGGTCTACTTGGCTTTCAGCGAGGAACGCTGGACCAAGCAGGTGCGCGACCGATACGCGACCAATTTCATGGGCTGTCGCGACAAGCGAATGCAAACATTCGACGCGGCCGGGTGGTTCAACGGCAGCACGCAGCAGCCCCACACGGAGACCGTGACACACGTCGCAGACCTGCTCAGCGAATACAAAGGCAGCCCGCCCGAGGCATTGTCAAGCGCTTGCTTCACATACCACCATCGCACCGGACAAGGGCCCGCGCTGAAGCAGGCGATGGATTCCATTACGCCCGACAAGGGGCTCATCTTCGCGCTGTGGGATCCGGTCGGCATCACGCAAGAGCTGAACTTCGAGCAGCGGCTCGCGTTCGGCGCCACGCTTGAACCGTACGAACACGGTATCTGGGCCACGAGCGCCATTGATGCGCTGCACGACGCGGTGATTGCGTCGGCGAAGGAGGATGTGGAAAGTGGCGTCCGGTTGATGCAGGCCAATACGTATCAGGGGCTGGCAGCCAGTGCGATATTCGATGGCGGCAAGCTGCTCGACAAGCAGCTCAATCGCATCGAGGCGATGAAGCAAGCGGACCTCGTCAGCGCGGGCCCCGAAGCGTGGAAGCCGTACACGATGCATTATCGGCAGCAGGCCATCGTCGACTTCAAAGAGCGCATGGCCGAGGCGCTCAAGCACGAGCAGGCGAGCACACTTGTACCGTTATCGCAGGACCATCAAGCCTGGTTGACGAGTCCCGCGTTGCTGAATGTCTTTCAATTCGATTACGAACAAGGCAACTGTCGCAGCGGCGTCAACTACACGAACACGTTCATCGGGTGCATCGAAGGCGCGGCGGACCGCAAGGAAACGGTCGATGTGCTCGTCAAATGGGCGAATGGCGATGTGACGGATACGCGCAACCCGCTGCTGCGCGCGCTCGTGCTGAACCATCCCGTTCTGGCCGAGAAGGTCAAGCAAGCGTCGAGCTATCCGTACATCGAACTTCGAGAGTTTATCGCCAAGCTCATTGAGTCCTACAGCCAGATCGAGGAAGTTGCGAAACAGGCGGACCCTCGCCTCCCAGGCGCCCTCGCCGGCTCGGTCGCTCGTCTTCTGCAACAGGCGGGCGGCCCGATTGTCGAAGCGGTGAGCGCCGGCGTGGATACAACGGTCGCCAAAATAATCTACGCGGCGATGTGCATGCGCACGAAAAAGCTGTTTGAGTTCAAAGCGCTATGGGGCTCACCCGATCAGTGGGTGAACTACATCGCGCGACAGATGCAAGAGATGATGCCGGGGCGGCAACAAATCGATGTGCGGGATTTGCAAACGAAGCTGCGCGAGAAGGCTGCGCCTGGTGACAAGGATTGGGAAGTGAAGGTCAAACAGTTCATACCCGTTCAAAGCGCTGAGCAGGAAGCCGCGAACCTGTCCAGCGTCAAGGGCACGCCTAGCGTGTCCAAGCAAATGGCCGCATCGATGCTGACGCCGGATGTCGTTGAAAATATCTACCTGCCGAAGTTTCGGCTGATGGCCAGAGGTGAGCCGGCATTTGCGGGCATCGGGGCGATTTTTAACGCGATCAATCTGCGGTTGGCGCGGGAAGAGCTAAAGAAGTCAAACCGGTTTAACGCGACCGAGAATGCCATCAAGTTCGACAATGCGGTGGCTGGGCTTACCGCAAGCGTCGCGCAGTATGGCGGCTCTGCGCTTGAGCAGTTGGAGAAAGGAGGTGTCAAGCTGTCGGAACGACTAGCAGGGTTCGGGCGATTCCTGAGAGTTGCTGGAAAGTTCGGTGGAGCCGTGGTTGGGTTCGTATCAGCGGCTATCGATTTTTATCATGCGTACGATGAAGATGCGCACGGGAATACGATATTAACTGTGCTCTATGTTGCCTCGGGTGTGGCGGGCGTTGCTTTGATAATTTCTGCATTCCTCTCACCAATTCTCACGCTGCCACTGCTTTTACTTGCCGCCCTTATAGGTGTTTTGATGAATTATCTCAAGGGGCGCGAATTGCATGAATGGTTGGAACGGTCTTATTTCGGCATAAAGGTGAGTAGCGAAAGATTTGAACGCCTGGAAGAAGACCAGAAGGCATTCGCCGCAATTTTCTCTTGACTGGAGCCAGCATGGCTTTTGATGGACTGTCTTGGTACAAGCTCAATCGACCGGTGACGGATGTGGAGGCATCGGCACAACTGCATGTGGACAAGGCATACGCGGATGGAGCCAAGAGCGTGGGCACCGTATTCGCGGCGACTGATACTTGCCTTGAGGTATGCGACGGCCTCTATCGAGAAAAGGGTTGGGGGTTGCTAGCGTTTTCGACCGCTGGCCTCATGGCGCTTGGCGCGGCAGGTATGTGTTTATGGATGATGATATCCGTCCCACCAGCTGTGCAAGCGAAGCGGGAAGCCTGGATTCTTTATTGGGGACTAACACCTCTTGTTTTGATATTGATTGGTTTTTTTTCTATAACGGTGAGCGGACTTCTGGTCGATTTCTTCAACTACACCTGCAAGCCGATACGGTTCAATAGGGCTGATCGCACGATATACGCATTCCGCCACAATGGTCCGGGGGGCGTCCTCTCAGTTCCGTGGGACAGTGCCTTCTTGTATGTTGAGCGCAAACCCAAAGCCGGCCTCGGAGGAACTGCACCGCGTGTCGTCCGCTGCCTCGTACTGAACGACAAGGGCCTGGTTATAGACACATTCTCAATCGGAAAGTATGTAGACCTAGCTTTCGACGAGAACAGCCCCGCCGGACAGAAGGTGATGGAAGCGCTATATCAAGACTTCGAATACTATCGGCGGTTTATGGAAGAAGGCCCCTCGTCGGTGCCACCCGTAACAGAGTTTTTGAGCAGCGAAGTCTCCTTCCGCAATTCTCTAAAGTTGCAGTTCGACGGGGCGTCGGAGCTAATGAATTCGGGGAACCCAGTGATGGGGCTGCTGATGATCGTCGCCGCAATGCCCACGTTCATTCTGGCAGTCGCGTATCACCTCTCGCAGTTGACCTGTCGCGAACCCGTGTGGCCCGAAGCGGTCGAGCGCGCATGCACGACGGCAGCAACGCAAACGGAAGGAACTGCATCATGAATCGACGATTCATTCGCAAAGGAGACAAGACCAACCACAACGGGGTCGTGATTGACGGCATCGCGGGGACGTCGTTTCAAGGCCAACCTTTTGCTTATCTGGGAGGCTCCGTGCAGTGTCCCGCCTGTGGCACGAAGGGCGTCATCGTAAGCGATGGCTCGCCGCGCGCGATGACGGTGATGAGCAAGCAAGTTGCCCTGGAGAATGACCTCTGTCAATGCAAATGTGACCCGCTGCCGAAGCTGGTGGCGTCACAAGCGCTCGGCTCCATCAAAACTTAGGAGGCTCAGGCGACGAGCTGCATCGAAGGCGCGGCGGACCGCAAGGAAACGGTCGATGTGTTCGTCAAATGGGCGAAGGGCGATGTGACGGATACCCGTAATCCGCCGCTGCACGCGCTCGTGCTGAACCATCCCGTTCTGGCCGAGAAGGGCAAGGAAGCTCAAGCTATCCGTACATCGATCTTTGAGAGTTTATCCCCAAGCTCATTGAGTCCTACAGCCATATGGCCGCGATACTTGGTGCGGTGATTAACTATCTAGCACACCGCCTGATTAACGATGCCGAATTGCCGAACGGATGCATCGGTGGGAAGCGTACCGTTGCGTGCCATCTTCACGACCGCGCCGACGCGCGCAAGTCCGAGTGCTTCGAGCCATTCAGAGAGCTGGCATTCGCGCGGTATGTCGATACGGACGAACGCGCCGGCCTGCAGCGCGAGCCAGTAACTGATCAATGCCTTGGCACGGCAGGCATCTTCCGAATCCGGTGCGACGACCGGGCCGATCGAGAAACCGTGTCCAAAGCGTCGAATCAGCGAAAAGCCGATCATCTCTCCATCGCGAGCGAGTGCGATGCCTTCGGAGATGTCGAGCAGCATCGGCAGCAGCGCCTCGCGATCGAGGCCGCTCGCACGCGACGCCAGATCAATCAGGCTCGCTGTATCGTTCGAGCCGAGCGGGCGCAGGCGCTCGCCTGAGGGCAGAGAAACAACGGGCGGCTGGCACGCGATTCCCTGATGCTGATCGATCGTACCAATCGCGCCGAAGCCGAGCTTCTCATACAGCGGCCGCCCTTCCTGGGTAGCGTGAAGGATGATGGTCCGCTCGCCCAGTTCGTCCAACAAAAGCTCCATGAGCTTGCGGCCAATGCCGTAGCCTTGTCGATGCGCAGCCACGATGACCATGCCAAGCGAGGCGCGCTCAGGTCCATGCTTCCAGCACAGCCCTGTCCCGATCAGTGCCCCGTTCGGATCTTCGGCGACGAACCCCGTACCCGCCTGAGCGACAAACTGCCAATCCTCCAGGCGATGAGGCCATCTCAGCGCATTCGACAGTGCGCGCGCCGCAGCGGCGTCCGAAAGCGAAAAAGAGCGATAGATGATTTCGCGACTTGCGACCTGGGCTTCATTTCCGGCGGACATGCCGTTCTCCTTGGCTGGATGCCTACGCCGCAACTCTCGCATTGCGTGGCTGCGTTGTCCATAACGTTGGCCGAGCCAACAGCAATTCAACGCAAACTGCGATGTCGAAGCGAATAAAACGCGCTGTGTCTGCTAAATCGGCCCTTCACTCAACGAGTTGTGCCGGTCGGTCGGCGGTACGATTTCAGCTAACTCAAAGCGGAAGTTCAACATCGGTCGCATGCGTCAAAAGGAGAGGAAATGAACAGCTTCGATCCCGGCAAGGTTGCCGTGCGTTCCGGGCATTTCATCGGCGGCAAATACGTCGACAATGGTGCGCAGAAGCTGGAAGTGGTTCGTCCCTCCGATGGCGTTGCGTATGCGTGTGTTCCGGTCGCCGATGCTGAAATGACGGATCAAATCGTCGAAGAAACATGGGCCGCGTGGCGTTCGAGTGGCTGGGGGCAAATTGCCCCGCGCGAACGCGCGAGGGTGCTGCGCCGTTTCGCTGACCTTGTCGCAGCCGATGTCGAGACGCTCGCTCCGCTCGAGGCGCTCGGGTCCACCCGCCCGATCGCCGAGGCGGCAGCTTGGGATATTCCCTTTACCGCGGAGGGAATCCGCTTTTACGCGGAGTTTGCCGACAAGATCGGCGGCGACGTTGCCGCGACCGATCACGACCACCTTGGCATGACGATTGCGGAACCCTACGGCGTGATCGGGGCGATTGCACCGTGGAATTTTCCGCTCGTGATGGCGTCATGGAAGCTTGCCCCCGCACTGGCGGCGGGTAATGCGGTCGTGTTGAAGCCGTCTGAGATGACGCCGTTTTCAGTGCTGCGCCTCGCAGAGCTGGCCGTCGAAGCGGGCGTGCCGCCCGGCGTCTTCAATGTGATCCAGGGCGACGGTCACACGACAGGCGATGCGCTCGTGCGTCATCCGCGTATCGCAAAGGTGACCTTCACCGGCTCCACGCGCACGGGGGCCGCGATCATGGCAGCGTGTGCTCAGTCCGGCACCAAGCCGGTCACGTTGGAGTTGGGCGGCAAGAGTCCGCAGATCGTCTTTGCGGATGCGCCGCGGCTCGACGATGTCGCCCGCCGCATCGCTGCGGCAGTCGCCGGCAATGCCGGGCAAGTCTGCGTCGCCGGGTCCCGTCTTCTGGTCGAGCGGTCGATTGCACTGGACCTCGCTAACCGGATCGAGCGAGTCTTCGCGGAACGCAAGGCGGGCGCAACATGGTGGAGTGACTCGACGCTGTCCCCCATCATCTCTAATGCGCAGGCCGCACGTATCGAAACGATTGTGCAGCGCACGGTGGCCGGCGGCGCAACGTTGCGCTGCGGCGGGCATCGTGTGGACGGGAAAGCGGGTGGAGCATTCTATTCGCCCACCCTTCTTTGCGATGTCGATGAGCACTCGGACGCTGTCCGCCAGGAGGTCTTTGGCCCGGTGCTGACGTTGCAGGCATTCGATACGGAAGCCGAGGCACTGGCGTTAGCGCAGCATCCTGACTATGGCCTGGCTGCGGGCGTGCATACCGCCGATCTGGGCCGCGCATTGCGCTTCGTACGCGGCATCGAAGCAGGCACGGTTTGGGTGAATCGCTACGGAAGAACGAGCGATTTCATGATTCCCACAGGTGGATACAAGCGCTCCGGCATCGGCAAAGATCTCGGACGGCAGGCCTATGAGGCGAACCTGCGCTTCAAAAGCGTCTTGATCGACATACGCTCTTGAACGGTTGCCGCGAACGCTGACATCAGCAAAAACGCAATGCGATGGGCGCGGCAGACTGTGCTGTTTGAACCTTTTATTAAAGCGTTGAACCGATGTTTTTTCCGCGATAACCAACGACATCTTCTTTTTTGCGATGCTTAAATTCTGTTCAACAAAGCACTGATTGTTTTCGCCACTGAACGCAGCGCGGGTTCATAACACGATAGGACTGACACCATGATTGATTTCGAACCAAAGTACATTACGTTCGACTGCTACGGCACGCTGACGAAATTCCGGATGGGCGAGATGGCCCGCGAGATCTATGGGAACCGCCTTCGTGGCGATGAACTGGAGCGATTCGTCACATTCTTCTCCGGCTATCGGCGCGACGAGGTGCTCGGCGCATGGAAACCGTATCGCGACGTGGTCGTCAATGCCGTGCGCCGCACGTGCAAGCGGATGAACGTTGAATTCAACGAAACTGAAGCGGAACAGTTTTACCTCGCCGTGCCGACGTGGGGCCCGCACCCCGACGTGCCAGAGGGCCTGTCGCGGCTGGCGAAAAAGTACAAGCTCGTGATTCTGTCGAATGCATCGGACGATCAGATTCAAAGCAATGTGGATAAGCTGGGTGCGCCGTTTCATCGCGTGTTCACCGCGCAGCAGGCTCAGTCGTACAAGCCGCGCATGCAGGGCTTCGAATACATGTTCGATCAACTTGGCTGCAATCCCGAGGACGTATTGCACGTGTCGTCGAGCCCTCGGTATGACTTGATGACGGCACATGACCTGGGCATCAAGCACAAGGCGTTCGTCAAACGCGGCCATGAGCCCGAGGCGCCGTACTACGAGTACTATGCAGTCGACACCATCGTCGATCTCGCAATACAACTCGGTTTGTGATCCGCTGCCGCCGCTCATGCAAGGACACGCGATGAAACTCGACTCCTACTGGCTCGATACAGCGCCGGCCGGGCTCCCGGTTTGCGAGGGCCCGGTCGACGGGAATGTCGACGTCGCGGTGATCGGCGGTGGTTTCACCGGGTTGTCCGCTGCGCTTGCACTGGGCCGGCGCGGCGCGTCGGTTGCCGTGCTCGATGCGGGCCGCATCGGCGCAGGCGCATCGGGACGCAATGGCGGCCAATGCAACACGGGTGTCGCGCACGACTATGCGGCGCTTCGTGAGCAACTGGGCGCCGAGCGCGCGCAAGGCTGCTATCGCGCGTATGCCGAGGCGGTGGCTACGGTCGAGCGATTGATTCGCGACGAGCGGATCGATTGCGACTATCTCGCGTCAGGCAAGCTGAAGCTCGCTGCGAAGCCGCATCATCTGGCTCATCTCGAACACACGGCCGAACTGATCCGCCGCGAAGTGGATCCCGACGTCGAGATCATTTCGCGCGAGCGCATTCGCAGCGAAGTCGAATCGGACGCTTTCTTCGGTGGGCTTTTGCAAAAGCGCGGCGGGCAGATGCATATGGGCAAGTTCGCGGTCGGGCTGGCGAATGCGGCGGCGCGCAACGGCGCGCGGCTCTTCGAGCACGCGGCCGTCACGTCGATTACGAAGGACCGCGGCGCCTATCAGATCGAGTCGGCACGCGGCACGCTGCGCGCGCCACAGGTTTTGATTGCGACAGGCCCATCGCGGCATGGACCGTTTGGCTGGTACCGGCGGCGTATGGCGCCGATCGGTTCGTTCATTATCGTGACCGAGCCGTTGCCTGCGGAGCACCTCGCCAGCCTGTTGCCAAACCGCCGCTCGTACACGACGAGCCGGCTCATGCATAACTACTTTCGCGCCACGACCGATTCGCGCATCGTCTTTGGCGGCCGCGCGCGCTTTACGGCGTCGGAGCAACCCTCTGACGAAAGAAGCGGCCGCATTCTGCAGGCGAATCTCGTGCAGTTGTTTCCGAGCCTTTCGAACGCACGCATTGACTATTGCTGGGGCGGTCTCGTCGATATCACGGCTGATCGGCTGCCGCGCGCCGGCCAACACGACGGTCTCTATTTTTCGATGGGCTACAGCGGACACGGCACGCAGATGTCCACGCACATGGGCCAGGTGATGGCGGATGTAATCGCCGGAAACGCGCAAGCGAACCCGTGGCGTGACTTCGACTGGCCCGCGATTCCGGGGCATACGGGCAAGCCGTGGTTCTTGCCGCTTGTCGGCGCGTATTTTCGGATTAAAGACGTCTTCTATTGAAGAACACTTTCCGGCGTGCCATTCCTATAAGGAGGCGTTTTTCGGATGAAAGCAAACGCGCAACGACTCATTGCCGCTCGCTTCGGTTTCGCCTTGGTCACGCTGTTACTGGTGTCGGCCATCGTATTCGCGATCACGGGACTCTTGCCCGGCGACGCGGCGCAGCAGGCGCTCGGCCAGGCGGCCACACCGGAACAGGTGGCCGCCTTGCGTCACCAGTTCGGCCTCGATCAGCCCGCGTTGCAGCGCTACGTCGAGTGGCTTTTGCACATCGTTAGCGGCAGCTTCGGCACGTCGCTGTCGAACAACATGCCGGTGCGCGAGTTGATTGCGACGCGCCTGCCGAATACGCTGATGCTTGCAGGGTTGACGGCCGCGGTATCGGTGCCCGTCGCGCTGGCGATCGGCATTCTGTCGGCGATGTATCGCGGCTCGCTGCTCGACCGCGTACTGAACGTGCTGACTTTATCGACTGTCGCGGTGCCCGAGTTTCTGATTGCGACGATCGCCGTGCTGATCTTCGCGGTAAAGCTGCGTTGGCTTCCCGCGCTGTCATATCTGTCGGAGGTCACATCGTTCAGTGCGCTGGCACGTATCTATGCGATGCCGGTGATGACGCTGTGCTGCGTGATCGTCGCGCAGATGGCGCGCATGACGCGCGCCGCTGTGCTCGATCAGCTGAACGCGTCGTATGTCGAGATGGCCTTACTCAAGGGTGCATCGCCGATGCGCATTGTGTTGCGCCATGTACTGCCCAACACGATCGGGCCGATCGCCAATGCGGTTGCGCTCAGTCTGTCGTACTTGTTCGGTGGGGTCGTGATCGTCGAATCGATCTTCAACTATCCGGGGCTTGCGAGCCTGATGGTCGATGCCGTGACGAACCGGGACATGCCGCTCGTGCAAGGCTGCGTGATGGTGTTTTGTGCTGCGTATCTGGGGCTGGTGCTGATCGCCGACCTATGTCAGATCCTCTCCAATCCGAGGCTGCGTCAACGATGAATCGACCCGACACATCCCATGCGAGCACCGTTTTGTACACGGTAGCCGATGACAAAGCGCGGCCCTGCGCCGATGGGTTCAAAGACGCGCCCACCACAGTGTCCGACGGCAAACGCGGCCCGCTGCGCCGTTTTGCGAGCCGCCTTTCGGTGCTGGGTCTGATCGGCCTCGTCATCGTATTGTTCTGGCTCTGCGTCGCGTTTATCGGGCCGCTGGTAGCGCCTTACAAGGGCGGCGCGGTGACGTCGACGGAGGTATTCGCGTCGTATAGCGCGGCGCATCTGCTCGGCACCGACTATCTGGGCCGCGACTTGTTGAGCCGCGTGCTGTATGGCACGCAATACACAGTCGGGCTCGCGCTTGCGTCGACGATACTCGCCAGTTGCATCGGCACGTTTTTCGGGCTGATTGCGGCCGTGTCCGGGCGTTGGGTCGACGAAATCATGAGCCGGTTGTTCGACGCATTGATCTCGATTCCGAGCAAGATTCTTGCGCTCGTTGTGATCGCCGCATTCGGCTCGTCGGTGCCGATGCTGATCATGGTCGCCGCGCTCGCCTACATTCCCGGCGCGTTTCGCATCTCGCGCTCGCTTGCGGTCAACCTGATGACGCTCGAATATGTGCAGGTGGCCAAGGCGCGTGGTGAAGGTCTTTTGTACATCGCGCGCGTCGAGGTGCTTCCCAACATGATTCACCCGATGCTTGCGGACTTCGGACTGCGCTTCGTGTTCATCGTGCTGCTGCTCAGCGGCCTGAGCTTTCTCGGTCTCGGTGTGCAGCCACCGAATGCTGATTGGGGCTCGCTCGTGCGCGAGAACATCGGCGGGTTGGCAGAAGGCTCGCCTGCCGTACTGATGCCCGCTATCGCCATTGCAACGCTGACTGTCGGCGTGAATCTGCTGATCGACAGCCTGCGTCGACATGGCGAGCGCGGACACGGAGGCAAAAAATGAACATGATCGAAGTCAAAGGCCTGCGCGTGGTTGCGGGCACGGCACCCGACGCGATCGTCGAGATCGTCAAAGGCGTTGATTTCACCGTGAAGCAGGGCGAGGTGCTCGCGCTGATCGGTGAATCGGGCTCGGGTAAAACGACCATTGCGCTGTCGTTGCTCGGGCATGCACGTGGCGGCTGCTCAATCGCAGGCGGCTCGGTGAAGGTCGGCGGCGTTGAAGTGCTGTCGCTCGATGCTGCGGGGCGCCGTCGATTGCGCGCGCGCACGGTCGCTTACGTTGCGCAGAGCGCGTCGGCGGGTTTCAATCCGGCCCGCACGATCATGGACCAGGTGACAGAGCCCGCGCTGTTGCACAAGCTGATGGCGCCCACCGCCGCGCGTGCGAAAGCCGTCGAATTATTCCGCGCGCTCGCGCTGCCCGCGCCGGAGACTATCGGGGCACGTTATCCGCACCAGGTGTCGGGCGGCCAATTGCAGCGGTTGATGGCCGCGATGGCGCTGATCACTGATCCCGCGGTCGTCGTGTTCGATGAACCGACGACCGCGCTCGACGTCACCACGCAGATCGAAGTGCTTGCCGCGTTCAAGAAAGTCATCCGCGAACTGGGCACCACCGCTGTCTATGTGTCGCACGATCTGGCTGTCGTCGCGCAGATGGCGGACCGCATCGTTGTGCTGAACGGCGGCACGGTGCGAGAGAATGGGGCGACGGTGCAAGTGCTCGATGCGCCGGCAGACGACTACACGCGGCAACTGCTCGCGGCGGCGCGCCGTGCGGAGCCGCAGCTCGCGATTCCGGCTGTGGATGCGGCGGCGCCGTTGCTCGAAGTCCGAAATCTGAACGCCGGGTATGGACGTATCGACGCGCGAGGTGTGCCCGCTGTCTGCGTGCTCGACGACGTCAGCTTGAAGATCATGCGCGGCCGCTCGCTCGGCGTGATCGGCGAATCGGGTTCTGGCAAGACGACGCTTGCGCGCGTGGTGGCGGGGCTCGTCGACCGCGCCCGAGGCGAGGTACTGCTCGACGGCAAGCCGTTGCCGGCGAAGCTGTCCCAACGCACGCTCGATCAATACCGGCGTGTGCAGATCGTGTTCCAGAATGCGGACACGGCGCTGAACCCGAGCCGCACGGTCGCCGACATTCTGGCGCGGCCGATGAACTTCTATCACGGCCTGCGCGGGGCGGCGGCTCACCAGCGCATGCTCAAGCTGCTCGATCTGGTGAAGCTGCCGGCGTCGATTGCCAAGCGTCAGCCGGGTGGCCTGTCGGGAGGCCAGAAGCAGCGCGTGAACCTGGCACGCGCGCTTGCGGCCGACCCCGCACTGATTCTCTGCGACGAGGTGACCTCCGCATTGGACACCGTGGTTGGCGCGGCTATTCTCGATCTGCTGGTGGAACTGCGGCGCGAACTGGGCGTGTCATATATGTTTATCAGCCACGATATTTCGACAGTGCGCGCGATCTGCGACGACGTGATGGTGCTTTATGCCGGTCAGTGCGTCGAAGCCGGCCAGCGCGCGGTACTCGCCGCGCCGCCGCATCATCCGTACACGGGGCTGCTGGTCGATTCGGTGCCGGCACTACGTCCGGGCTGGCTCGACTCGCGGCGCGCGCTGACGGACGCCGCGTTGCCGCCGATGGGTGCCGCAAGCGATTCGGTTGATTTGTGCAGTTTCCGTGCGCGTTGTCCGGTGCGCATCGACGGCCAGTGCAACGTTACGCCGCCCGCTGCGAGGAAGCTGCCCTCCGGCGCGATCATCCTTTGCCACCGCTCCGCTGCGGAACTCGAGCTCGCGCAGCACTCCAATGCAGCGGAGCCCGCATAGGATCAGGGACGCGCGGCCACCTCGTCGAGGTGAACAAGCAAATCGGCCGGGTCCTCGTAGACGCGTAGAGCACCGGCTTTCTCCAGCTCGTCAGTGCCGTAGCCGCCCGAGAGCAATCCCACACCGAGCGCACGGCACCGACGCGACGCAAGCATGTCCCAGACGCTGTCGCCCACCACTACTGCATTTTCGATCGGCACGCCAAGGCGCGCGGCTGCCGCGAGAAACAAGTCGGGGTCGGGCTTCGCGTGCTTGACTTCGTCGCGTGTGACGACCACGCTCGCACTCGGGTCCACGCCGAGCGATTGAAGATTCAGCTTGGCGGTCTCCATTCTTCCGCTGGTGGCGATGGCCCACCGGATATTGGCGCGCGTCAATGCGTCGAGCAGCGCCACAGCGCCGGGCAGCGGCCGCACTTGACCGTGCAGGCGCTGGTAAGCGGCCGTGTGCGCTACACGTAGCCGCTCGACGCGGTCTTCGTTGAATTCGTCATGGGTCTCGCGCAGCAACTGATTCACGAAAAGCCCGCCGCTCATGCCGATTTTTCGGTGAATACGCCAGACAGATAAATCGATTCCCTCCGAATCGAGTGCCTCTTTCCATGCAAGCACGTGTTGATAGACGCTATCGACGAGCGTCCCGTCGAGGTCGAACAGAAAAGACGTTTCGATCCGCATGCAAGAAGCCCTCTTCAATTCAACATATAAGCCAGATCGGATGCGCCGGTCGGATACGCGAAGATCGTGCTTGTCAACGCGTGCGCCGTGAGCCCTTGCCGGATCGCCAATGCGAACACGTTGATGACTTCTTCGGCGGCGGGGCCAACCAGATGCGCGCCCAGTATTTTATCCGTGGCCTCATCGACGAGCACCTTGAATCCGTACACAGGCTCGGCGACGTGACGCGCGGTGTACCACTCGTGTGCGTCGCGGTGCTGCATGCGAAATTTGAGTTGCCTCTCGCGTGCAGCCGCCTCGGTCAAGCCCACCGACGCAAGCGGCGGAATCGTAAACACGACGCTCGGTATGCCTTCATAGTTCGGTATGTGCTGGTTTCCGCCGATGATATTGTCGGCAACGATCTTTGCATCTTGACTGGCGACCGGTGTCAGCGGGGGCCCTTTCCCGGCGAAATCGCCTGCGGCGTACACCGCTGCATTCGATGTGCTTTGCAGATAGTCATTGAGCTTGATTCGCCCGTGCTCGGTTGCAACGCCGCCTGCGTCGAGGTTCAGGCGCCCGAGATCGGGTACCCGTCCGGCCGCGTGAACGACGAGATCGGCGGCGATGCGCTCGTCTTTGCCTGCGCTGCCCTGGCCGGTCGAGACGGTGATCGACAGTTCATCGCCTGCACGCTCGATGCGCGTCGCCGTTGCGTTGAGCCGCACGTCGATGCCGGCTTGCTCGAACGCTTTCATCAGCCATCCGACCACTTCGGCGTCGAAGCGTGGCAGCAACCTGTCGTGGCGCTGAACGATGGTCGTCTTTGCGCCCGCGCGTGCGGCGAGATGCGCAAATTCCGCGGCAATGTATCCGCCGCCGAGAAATACGATGCGTTTGGGTAGGCGATCGAGTTCGAGAAAGCGGGTGCTGTCGATCACATGCTCTGCACCGGGCAGCGTCAGCGGCTGCGGTATGGCACCTGCGGCGAGCACAATGAAGCGTGCCTCAACGATCTCGCCGCTAATTGATAAGGACTGCGAACCAATGAATTCGGCACTGCCGCGATATAAGTCGATGCCTGTTTCGGCGAGGCCATGTTCTTTGGCAGCGGGGACGGGATCAGTGAAAGAGCGCTTGAATGCCATCAATTCGCCCCAATCGATCGATGCAGCGGGCACGGCAATGCCTTTGTGTTGCATACGCCTGACGTGATCTAACGCGCCGGCCGCGCTGACGAGGACTTTCTTTGGATCGCAGCCGCGCAAGGCGCAGGTGCCGCCGAACGGCAAATAATCCGCCATTGCGACACGAAAGCGGGCGGCGTGACAACGGTTCGCGACGACCGATGCTGCGGTGCCGCTACCGACAACGACGAGATCATATTGCTTGGCCATGACGCATTCCCTTACGGCAACGAGTAAGCGACAACCGCATCCCCGGTTCGCGTGCCGAGCGAACCATGGCCGCCGGCCACGACGAGCACGTATTGCTTGCCGCTCGAATCAGCATAGGTCATCGGCGTGGCTTGTCCACCGGCCGGCAGCCGTGCCTGCCAAAGCTGCTTTCCTGTTGCGATGTCATAGGCACGCAAATAATAGTCGAGTGTGCCCGACAGAAACCCGACTCCACCGGCCGTGATGATCGTGCCGCCCAAGCTCGGCACGCCGAGCTTGAACGGAAGCGGTACCGGTGCGCTGTCGCGGATCGTACCGTTTTTGTGCTTCCAGATGGTTTTTCCGCTCGTCAGATCGACGCCTGCCACATAGCCCCAGGGCGGCGCCTGACAGGGTATGCCAAGCGGCGAAAGGAACGGCTTCAGAGCGATAGCGAATGGTATGCCTTTCGCAAACTTGATGCCGCTTGTCTCGCTGCCGTGCTCGTGTTCGAGCGACGGTACCTTATCGCGCGGAATGAGCTGGGAGATAAAGGCCATATAGTTAGGATTCCCAAACAATATCTGTCTGACCGGGTCGACGGAGATTCCTCCCCAGTCGAACGCACCGAAGTTACCCGGGAAAACCAGAGAGCCTTGCTCCGAGGGGGGCGTGAATGCGCCGTCGTAGCGCAGCGATCGAAAATCGATGCGACACCAAAGCTGATCGTAGGGCGTCGCGCCCCACATGTCGCTTTCGCGCACGCGCGGCGGATTGAAGTTCAGCGCGGACACGGGCTGCGTCGGCGCTGCGTGATCGCCCGATACGGTGCCTTGCGGCACCGGGGTTTCGGTAATAGGCATCAGCGGGGCGCCGGTACGGCGATCGAGCACGTAAATGCTCCCTTGCTTCGTTGATGCAATCAGCGTCGGCTTGACGCCGTTCGACGTTTGCAAGTCCATCAATGTGGGCTGCCCGCCAACGTCCATGTCCCACAGGTCGTGATGCGTGAATTGATACGCCCATTTCACGTGCCCAGTCGCAAGATCGAGCGCCACGACGCCTGCGCCGAAGCGCTCTGCTTGCGCGGTGCGATTACCGCCCCACTGGTCAGGCGTTTGATTGCCCATCGGCAAATAGATCATGCCAAGGCGCTCGTCGACGCTGGCTACGCTCCACATGTTCGGGGAATTGCGGGTATAGCGCTTGTCGGGAGCGATCGGTGCCGTATCGTCGGGGTGGCCTGCGTCCCAATTCCATACGAGGTGGCCATCGTGTACATCGTAGGCGCGCATCACGCCGCTGGGCTCGTTCGTCGATTCGTTGTCGGTCACATGTCCGCCGATGATTACCAGGTTGCGTGTGACCATCGGTGGAGACGTTGAATAGTAGCCGCCCGGCGTGAACGTGCCGATGTTCTCGCGCAGATCGACAGTGCCGTGGCTACCGAAGTCGTCACATGGTTTACCGGTATCGGCATCGAGTGCAATGAGCCGCGCATCGGCGGTCGGTAGGAAGATCCGATGAGTGCAGGCGTTGGCCGATGGCGGCTGGCCTGTATACGCGGCTTCATCGTAGTACGACACACCGCGGCACGTCATATGTTCGAAGTGCGAAAAACCCACGGGGCTCGTGATTTTCGGATCGAACTGCCAGCGCAGGGCGCCGGTCGCGGCATCCACTGCGAGCACTTTGCTGTGCGGGGTGCAGATGAACAGCGTGTTGCCGACTTTGACCGGCGTGTTCTCGTTGGTGGTTTCGATCGGATCGCCCGCTCCTTTTTTGTCGCCGGTGTGAATGACCCACGCCTGCTTTAGCTGCCCTGCGTTCGCCGGGGTGATTTGAGTGAGCGGTGAATAGCGGTCTCCAAGTTGATCGCGGCCGTAACTCGGCCAGTCTCCCGGTGCAACGGCCGGAATGGCGGGCGTCTGCGCGACGTTTTTCGTGAGCGAAAGCGTGCCCCGCATGTTGTATCGATCGCAAAAAAGCGATGCGATCCCGGCCATGGCGGTCAGCGCCACGACGACCGACAGCGCGATGCAAGGAAAACGACCGCGACGCTCGGACTGCTCGCTCGGCACCGTGCTTGGGGTACTCGTGCTGCTTGTGGGCTGCGCGGTGCGACCACTCCATGGCGTGAGCATCCACAACCCGAGCACCCACCAGATCGCTAGCCGTGGCACGAGTGGCCACCAGTCGAAGCCGACTTCGGCGAGTGCCCAGAGCGTCGAGCCGAGCAGGAAGAGGGCATAGAGCCCGGTCGCGAGGAACCCTCGGCGTGCGAGCAGCAGCAGCGCGATGATGACGAGCGCGATGCCGCCAATCAGGTAGTACCACGAGCCGCCCAGCGACAGCAGTCGTATGCCGCCGCCTGCCAGCGCAATGCCGAGCACGAGCAGCACAATTGCGGTGGTCCAGCGGCCGATTCGGCACTCACGCGTTGTCTGGCGAACCTCGTTTTGCATAAGACACCCCTCGCGAAACGAACTCTGGTGCTTCGCAAGTCATGTGCCCGGCGTCGTTCCAAACTTCGATACGTCAGGATAGTATTGCGGCGCTTCACGTCGATCGAACATGCCATAGTCGCGCACGATGCGAACGAGACGGTGGCGCTGCGACGCAAGCGGCAACTTCGTGTGCGGCTGCCAGTGCGACGCGCCGTCGCGCGTGCGCCACGAAGCGAGCAACGCAAGCTTTCCCTTCGTGTTGATACTCGAAAAGACGTCGTATTCGACGAGGTCTTTGTTGTCCGTATCGAGGCCAACCTGTGCGAGCAGCAGCTCGACTTGCTCGGGCAGCGATGTTCCCGGTGCGGGTAAGAACTCGGTCAGCGTGGCCCAATGCGCAGTGCCCGTTTCGGTTTCATCGTAGCGTTGCTCGCGAATAGGCGCGTTGTCGGGGGGATGGGTGTCGGCCACGACATCGCCGACGCGCAGATGGTAGTCCGCGAAGACCTCGAATCGTCCGCGTTCTTGCACCGAATGATGTTCGCTCTGCGTGCGCCAGCGCACGACCGATTTTTCGTCGCGCCATGTTGAATGCGAAAGTAGCCATCCATTGCGGCGTTTGCTCTCGAAACGTTCGTTGTCGACGAAGCCATCGATGTGTTCGAGCACGGGTTTAAGGTGCTTGGCCAGATCGAGGTAATCGTTGAAACGCTCTTCTTTGGGCAGCACTTCGAAAATGACGGAAAACATTGGCACCTCCTGGAAGAACTTGGCTGCAATCTGCGCGAATTGCAGCAATGGCTTGGCGCGCGGACTGCGGCTGTGGTTAACTCTGCCGGCGTGTTCCGCGCCTGCCTGCGTACGCGTACAGTCACGATAACCACAACGTCGAGCAAACAATGCACCGATTTTTTACGAGCCGCCCGCGTATTTTTATTGCGCTGCTACTTGGCATTGCAGCATATTTGTTGGCGCCGTGGCATTTGCGCCCCATTCAGCGCGCGTTATTCGGCTGGGATTGCGGCGTATGGTTTTATCTGATCCTGATGTGGACCAGGATGGTCAACGCGAGTTCGAAAGACGTGCAGCGCATCGCCGAGCGTGAAGACGAAGGCGCGACAGCCGTGCTCATCACCATTACAGCGGCGGCGGTTGCGAGCCTCGTTGCGATCGTCGTCGAACTGAGCGCTACCAAAGGGCTCGGCGCCCGGGCGGCCGGCCTTAACTATGCGTTGACCGCTGCCACGATGTTCGGCGCATGGCTTTTGATTCCCACTGTGTTCACGCTGCAATATGCGCGCTATTACCATCGATCGCGCGGCCGGACCTCGCTCGCATTTCCCGCGAGCGACGAGGAACTCGACTATTGGGATTTCCTTTATTTCTCGTTCACGATCGCAGTCGCGTCGCAGACCTCGGACGTGACGGTCTGTTCGCGCGAAGCGAGGCGCACGGCTCTGGCGCAATCGATCCTTTCATTTTTCTTTAACGCCGCCGTGTTGGGCCTTTCCGTGAATATTGCTGCAGGTCTGCTCGGCTCGTGAGACGATGGCGCAGCTCGAGCAAAACTCGGTGGAGGTGATCCATGTTGATCGGCGTTCCAAAAGAAATCAAGAATCAGGAATCGCGTGTCGGACTCACGCCAGCCAGCACGCGTGAATTGGCGATTCACGGCCATGAGGTATGGATCGAAAGCGGTGCGGGTGCGGCAATTGGGTTGCCCGATGACGCCTACGCTGCGGCGGGGGCAACGATATGCCGCACTGCGGAAGAAATCTTCCTGCACGCCGAAATGATCGTGAAGGTGAAAGAGCCGCAACCTGTCGAACTGGCCATGCTGCGGCCGCAGCAAATTCTCTACACGTACCTGCATCTCGCGCCCGACCCGCAACAGGCGGCGGGGCTTGTCAAATCAGGCGCCGTTTGCATTGCCTACGAAACGATCACGCGCGCCGGCGGAGGCTTGCCTTTGCTTGCGCCGATGAGCGAAGTGGCTGGACGTATGTCGATACAGGTTGCCGCTGCGCATCTTGAGATTCCGCGCGGCGGCATGGGGTTGCTGATGGGGGGCGTGCCGGGTGTTGCATCGGCGCACGTCGTGATTCTCGGTGCCGGTGTGGTGGGCACCAATGCGCTTCAAATGGCGGTTGGCCTGGGTGCACGTGTGACCGTCATCGATCGGGACGTGGACCGTCTACGCCAACTCGATCTGGTGTACGGCAATCGCATCATGACGTTGCATTCGAGTGCGCAGGCGATTGAGGAGTCGGTGCGAGAGGCGGATGTCGTGATCGGCGGCGTGCTGATTCCGGGTGCGGCTGCGCCGCGCCTTGTCACGCGGGAGATGATTTCGAGTATGCGTAAAGGCGCGGTCGTGGTCGATGTCGCCATCGATCAAGGCGGCTGCTTCGAGACATCGCACGCGACAACGCATGCTGAGCCCACTTATGTCGTTGATGGTGTCGTTCATTATTGCGTGGCGAACATGCCTGGCGCGGTGGCGAGAACATCGACGTTTGCGCTGAACAACGCGACGATTGCCTATGCGGTTGCGCTGGCCGACAAAGGATGGAAGCGGGCGTTGGCTGAGAATGCACATCTCAGGGCAGGGCTTAACGTGTGCCAGGGGCACATTACGCATAAAGCCGTGGCGAAAGCGCTTGGATTGCCTTATCGGCCGGCGGAAGAGTTTGCGGCTTGAAGCGGATCGATAGAGGCGGGGCGCTCGTGCGGTGCGATCAAAGATCGATGACAGTCGCGACACGGGCGGCCAAGCCGTGTTTGCGGCCTTCATCGTCGATCAGTTGCCATAGTGTGGCGTTTTCTATCCAGAACTGTTGGCCCGATTTCGCGATGCGTAGCCCACGATAATTCGTAGCGAAGCCGTTCTGGGTTACGCCTTCGATAAATGCATGGCGTTCGTCACGCTCGGGCGTTGCTGCCGATAGACGCGACGGCAGGCCGATCAGTTCATCCCACTCGTATTCGAACTGGCGTTGAGCGGCTTTGTTGCCATAAATGAAAACGGGATCGGGCGAAGTGTCGTGCGCAAGCACGATGAACGGTGCGGATTCATAGAGCCAACGTGCGCCGTCTTGCTCGTTCATCGACGGCGGTACGAGCGGCTCGCTGATCAGCTGCTGGTAGCTTTGCGTAAGCAGGCGGAAGAACGGGATATCGGTTTGCTTGTCCATTGAGGATTCGTTCGTGTGCGAGGCCTTCGTTAAAGCAGCGAAGGGTGTAGCGCTTTCGCCGTAGGGCGTTGCTCAAGCTCTGGCATCAGCACCGACTTGATTCCCTCGAAAACGCTTATTCGGTGCGGTGGTCGTGCTTTCGCATTCGCGCATGACTCGATGCGAACAATCCCTACAGTCTAAACATTCGTCTGAATGAATACGTAATGTCTTTTGCGAACTGGTCTGTTATTGCGCGTGCGATGAGCCGTCAGCGCGGTACAGCCACAGAGCAGACTGTCCATAAAGGAAACGGAAGATGGCTAAGTTAAAACTTGATCTTCACGATATTTTCAATCGAGGCGACAGGATCGACGAGGAACTCAACCGCCTGATCGAACAGGCCGTTGCAAAGCGGATCGCGCTCGTTGAAATCATTCCGGGCAAGGGCAGTGGGCAGCTGAAAAAACGGGTTCTACGTTTTCTGGACCAGCCCAATATCCGCTCGATTTACCATCGCGTCGAAAAGGATGATAAGAACTTCGGACGCATATTTGTTCACTTTCGACACTAGCCGTAGAGGGATGCTACGACCGTCGGCGAGCTGATCATGTATGAAGTCCATTGACCGGCATTCGTTCAGCGCCGGGGGCACGGCTAGCGGTTCCGGTTGCTCACGTACTAGCCGTTTGCGCGGCTTGATGCGCAGATTAAGAAGCTGTTGCGAAATTAAGTTTCGGGGCTGTTAACTTTTCCGACTTGGTGTTAACTTTCTGTCTTGTTTTGCCTGACAGGAAGCGATGCCTAAAGAACTGATAGACGACGAATTGTGGTCACTCATCGAACCACTGCTGCCTGCGCGAACACCACGCAATCGCCAGTTTGCCGGCCGCAAGCCGACACCCGACCGAGCGGTGCTGACGGGCATCGTGTTCGTGTTGCGCTCGGGCATTGCGTGGAACCTTCTGCCGCAAGAAATGGGATGTGGTTCAGGCACGGCTTGCTGGCGACGGCTCGTCGCGTGGCAAGAAGCAGGTGTCTGGCAACGCATCCACGAAACGCTGCTGGCCGAGCTTCGTCGCCGTGGCGAAATCGATTTCTCGCGTGCGCTCGTCGACAGCTCATCGATTCGTGCCGTGCTGGCGGGAAAAAAACCGGCCCGAATCCCACGGACCGGCGCAAGCTCGGCAGCAAACACCACCTCATCGTCGACGCGCAAGGCATCCCGCTCGCGGTCATCCTGAGCGCGGCGAACCGGCACGACATTACCCAGCTTGATGCACTGGTCGATGCCATTCCACACATCCGGGGCAAGCGGGGCCGTCCCCTGCACAAGCCGCAAATCGTTCAGGGCGACCGGGGCTACAGTTCCGAATCCCATCGGCAGCGCCTGCGCGAGCGAGGCATCACGCCAGTGCTCGCAAAAATCGGCTCGCCGCATGGCAGTGGGCTCGGCAAAACGCGTTGGCCAGTCGAGCGTTCCATTGCGTGGCTTCACTCGTTTCGACGGCTCAAGATTCGTTACGAACGCTATGCTCATGTTCACGAAGCATTCCTGTCTTTGGCTTGTGCCTTGATTTGTTGGACGCGCCTCAAGCCTCTGTTTAACTAATTTCGCAACAGCTTCTAAGTTCCAGCTCGCGTTAGATACGGTAAACACGCTTCTTCGACAGTTACTTGGGCGGCGGCGAAGGATAGAGCTTGGCTGAATCCCTGACGAGCTGATCCGTCATCGCGGCCGCGACCGGGTTCGAGCCGGTGCCTGGCTTCGAGCTACGTTGGTCCATGGCGGCGCGAGCGGCGGACATATCCGGCGGGGGCAACGATGGATCGAGCTTTGCCGATTCCCTGACCAGTTCGTCCGTTTCCGGTGTCGCGCCGTGAGTCGTTATCGCGCGGCGGTCCAGACCGTTTCGTCCACGCTGGGCGCGCCGCGCCGGAACCACCTTCGGCGCACCCGAGCTCTGCACGTTCACCGACGCGACTGCCGTCGATGGCGCCTGCTTCGATTGTGCCTCCGGTTTCGGTTGCCCGGTGACTTGTGCGGCGGCCGGACTGGATGCGGGCGCGGCCGTCGTGGGCGCAGGTGCTACTGCCAGAGCGGGAGCCGGAGCGGGAACCACCGGATGCTGCGCGATGGCAGTGCTTTTCGTGATTGCGCCGGATGGATTCGACTCGCCGATGCTGCCTTCCGTCGCGTGATCGCTGACGCGCGAATCGACGACGGGCGTGCGTGCGGATTTATCCATGGCGGCCGTGACTTGTGCCATTGCGCGGCGGTTCTCCTGAAGGAGCATCAGGTACGTGGTCCCTGCTGTAACGAGCAGGAGTCCTCCAAGAATCATCAAAATCTTTCGGGTATTCATCATACTTAATGACGGATCGTGCAAACGATGTGAGCCAGCCATGATAAACGACTGATCACGGATTTTGTTAGGCAATGACCGACGCCGAAGTCCAGATTGCCGCGGCAAGGACGGTCAAGTTCACGCCCGGCAAGGCCTTCAAGGATGCTGTCAACGGGTCATGACGAAGCCGGCGAGCGCGCCTGGTGACTGCCCCGGGGTGCACAAGAAAGCGGGCCGTGTCGTCGAGTCGGCCCGCCGCACTGCGCCACGCAATGTCAATGCCGCGATGACGGTCTGACCTGCTCCGTTTCTTAGGACCACGCCACGCTGGAAACAACGGCTGTTGTTAAACCATTGTCAATGGGCCGACGAAATTCGCCCAGCGTCTTGTAGTTCAAACTCGAATGCGGGCGCGTCTCAACGGGCAGGGGCCTGTCTTCCACGAGACAGACGCTGTAGGCACTCTAAAAACTCTTGTTCGCTGAAGCGTATTCGACGTAGATCGATTTCAGCACTATGCTCTTGCTGCCCTCGTACGAACGTTTCAGGGGGCGCGACGTCAAGCGCGAACACCTTATTCGAATAGTTAAATTTAATTGACTCAAATTCGGCCCCGTTAGCTTGGTCGAAGAATTCACAGTATATTTTCTCGCCATCACTTTCGCGTGTAAGGTCGACGTATTGACCTGCTGGCCCCCATTTGATGAAGACAGAAGAGAGGCCCTCGTCATCGTCGAGGCTCGTGTCGATAGACTGCGCTACTACCTTAATCATTTTCCCTCCCATCGAACAGGTTCACTCTAGCAACCCCTCTTCCAACCCCGCCCGCCGTTTTTCATCGTATGTAGCTCCTCTCGATTGAACGTCAGCTTGTTTCCGTTATTGTTGACAACAAGCTCATTCAAGTCGAGCGCCCGAGCCATCGTCTTAATGTCGCCCTTGCAACGATGACATGCTTCCAGCCCTTCGATGGTCAGCTCCGCTGAGCCCCCTCTCAGACCGGCATCGTGTGCCCTCATCATTGCTTCGATTTCGGCGTGCATATCAGCACGTGATGTGTTGGGGCCACGCAGTCCCGACAAGGTTGGCCCATCGCTCCGGACCGATCGATCAAGCGGGTTTGTTCCGGAAAAGACTTGTCCTGCCATCCGGAAGGTAGCATCCACAGTCGCCAGCCCCCAAGGGTCTACCCACGACAGCGGATTGGCCGCGTATTGATATAGGTTCTCTCCACCGACGAGCCCAATCGGATCATGCGTAATAAACCGCCCGATGTCCGGATCATAAAACCGGAAGGTATTGTAGTGCAGCCCCGTCTCACGATCGAGGTACTGCCCTTGGAATCGCAGATTCTGCGGCAGTGGCGTGCGCCGTTGCGGCGCCGGCACAACGCGCACCGTGCCGGGTGAGGTCCATACCACCGTCGCCTGCTCCTCCGCAACGGTCCATTCCTCGCGCACCGTACTGCCCCACACGCGATACTGCGCCTGCCAAACGACTTGGCCTTCGATGTCGGTCAGTTCCTCCGGCAAGCCCGATACGTCGTTATGGAAGTAATAGACGTTCTCGGATCGGGTGACATCGATTGACTCGTCATTCGCCGCCTGCACCGCTTGGCTATCGATCCGCGCAAGCGGCACATAACTCTCCGGCTCGTACAGATACGTCACCTCATCATCCCCCCGACTCTCCTGCAACAACCGCATCCCATCCCACAGGAAATCTGTACCCACATACCCGTTCGTCTTGCGAATGCGTCGCCCCAGCGCGTCGTATTCGAACCGAATCGTCGCGATCGTGTTGCGCTCCAGCGTCGTCACCTTCGTCAGCCGATGCGCCGCGTCATACTCGAATTTCTGCTCCTTGTACGGCCCGCGCCCGGTCAGCTTGCGCGTCAGGCGCCCATAAACGTCGTACTCGAAGCGCTTGTCCTCGAACATCTTGAGCCGGTTGTGCTCCACATACCCGCCCGGATGCGAACCCGACACCAGATTCGCCGCCTCATCCCAGCGGAACATCTGCGCCGGCAACCCCGCGCCGAACGCGTGCTCGATGCGGCCCGTCGGGTCGTAGCCGTAGCGCGTCTCGCCATACCGGTGATGGGTTTTGTTCACCACCTCGCCCACCGGATCGTATTGCCAGCGCTTATGCAGTGCCTGCGGCTCGATCTCGATGCTCGCTTGCATGCGGCCCGCTTCATGCGACACGCGCCGGCCCAGCGCGTCATAACCATAGCGGCTCACGAGCCGACCTTGCGTGCGCAGCACTTCACGGTGTAAATCGTCACGCTCGATGTCGGTCACCACCGTGCCATCGAGATTGATCTGATGCAGATGCCCCGAGCCGTAATACAGCCAATTGATCGTGCGTTCGTCGGGCAGGGTGGTAGCAATCCGGTTACCCAGTTCATCGTAGCGATGCGCCAGCCCGCCCATCGGCCCGCGTTCGACCAGCAGTTCACCGCGCGGCCCATACGTCAGCTCGATGCGGCTTTGCAGGCTCAACGACTCGCCATAGCGGGTGTACGTTTCCGCTCTCGCCAATTGGCCGGCTTTGCTGTACGCGTACTTCCAGCGCTGACCCTCGACGTCTTTCGTGACGATCCGGCCGAGCGCATCGCGTTCATAGGACGCCACCAACGCCGAGTCGGTATTGGCCGCATCGGTCACGCGCACGGCGAGTCCGCGCGCGTCATAGCCGTACGTGCGTGTGACCCCATCCAGCCCTTGCTCTTCGACGAGCCGGTCCGTCGCGCTGTACGCGAAGCGATACGTCTCACGGTTTTCATTGGTCAACGCAGCCAGCCGATGCGCCTCGTCATAGCCGTAACGCACCACACGCCCGGCCGCATCGGTGCGCGCGAGCAGCAACCCGCGTGGGTTCAACTCGTAATGCGTGCGCCGTCCGTTCGCATCGGTGAGTTCGATCAATCGTCCCGCCGCGTCATAGCGAAACGACTGACGCGCCCCATCAGCCGTAATGATCGCGCTGACTCGGCCAAGCACATCCACTTCGTACGCGGTCTCGTGTTGCGCCGCATCGACCACGCGAATCAACGCACCGCGCGCGTCATACGCAAACCGTGTCGTCTTGCCCGAGCAATCGGTATAGGCCGTGAGCTGAGCGCGTCGATTCCACTCCAGATGCTTATAGCCGCCGCGCGCATCCTTGATCGTATGCAGCAGGCCTTGCTCATCGTAGTAGTAATGCGTTTGAAAGCCATCTGGATCAATTAGGACGACTAAGTTTCCGCGTTTGTCGTATCGGTAGCCGTATCGATGATTCGCCGCATTCGTTTCCGCTACCGGCAAATCGAAGTAACCGTTCCATTCGGTTTTTTCGATGGCGCCTAACGCATCGGTTCGTTCGGTCAGCCGGCCGAGACGGTCGTAACTGAATCGGGTGACCCCGCCCGTCGGATCGGTGCAGCTGAGCAATTGCCGGAGCGCATTCCACTCGAGCCGCCACACGTGCCCCTCGGCATTGGTGAACGCGGTGGGCTGGCCGTCCTCGTTCCACTCGCAGCGTGTCACGCGTCCGAGCTGGTCGGTGACCGCGACGGTGCGTCGGTCGACATCGGCATCGAATACATACGCTTCCCCGTCATCGGTCCAGTGACGGATGACGCGCGCATCCTTGCCGGTTCCCTGCCAGGCATAGCCACACTGCAAGCCGCCGGGCAGGGTATGGGCGGTCATCAAGCCCTGTTCATAGGCGAAACGCCGCGTCGTGTGTCCTGCCCGATCCGTCACGCTTTGCAATTCACCGGCATCGGTATAGCCGTAGCTGACCAAGGTTTCCTCGGGCTCGCCTTCGACGCCGCGCACGAGCGTGATGCTCGCGATGCGCGCAGGCAGCGCTTCGGTATAGCCAAAGCGCAGCACCCGGCCACTGCCGTCGAGCAAGCGCGTCGGTCGAACCACGTCGTCGCCCGCCGCTTGCCACTGCACGTCGATCCAATTGCCGTTGCGATCTTCGAGGCGGCGCAGCTTCAATGTCTCACGGGCTGCGTCGCCATTGCGTGCGGGGCCGAAATCGCGATAGACGCCATCGACTGTTTCAACGAGATAATGTCCGCCCACCGTGCAAATCAAATACACGCCCTCGGCCACGCTCAAATGGCTTTGGCCAGCCGGCACGGGCGGAAACACGATCTCGCGGCCTTGCTCGTCCCAGTACGCAATCGATTCGATCGCACCAGCCGCGTCGCGCACCAACTTCAATTCAACGCTGATCGGCACACTCCAGCCCGGGCCGAACACACTATCGGCGCGATCATCGTGACTGCTATAAAAACGCCGCCAGACGATCGGCAACAGGCCCGGCAGCACGAAATCGGTATCGTGCTCGCCGTCGAGAATCTTGCCGCCGGTGATCAGATTGACCGGATGTCCCACTAAGGAGCATCTGATCTATTCGAGCCGTTAAGATTGATCCGTTGCCACTTGCCTCCGAGCCATGAAACAAACGACGTTCGCCTCGCTGGCGTTTGATGGAAAGAAGAAGCAGACGCGCCGGGAGCGTTTCCTGACGGAAATGGAAGCGGTGGTGCCGTGGACGGCGTTGCTGGCGGTGATCGAGCCGCACTATCCGAAGTCGGGCCGGCGTGGCCGACCGCCGATGCCGTTGGCCACGATGCTGCGGATTTACTTCATGCAGCAGTGGTACGCGTTGTCGGACCCGGCGATGGAAGACGCGCTCTACGAGATCGAATCGATGCGCCGGTTCGCGCAGCTTGAACTGTCGGACGATGCGCTGCCCGATGAGACGACGATCCTCAAGTTCCGACATCTGCTGGAGCAGCACGGGTTGACCTCGAAGATGATGAACGTCATCAACGAGACGCTGGAAGCACGGGGCATGCTGCTCAAGGGCGGCACGATGGTAGACGCGACGATCATCCATGCGCCGCCGTCGACGAAGAACGAGGGCAAGCAGCGCGACCCGGAGATGCATCAGACGAAGAAGGGGAACCAGTGGTTCTTTGGCATGAAGATCCACGTTGGGGCGGACGTCGATAGCGGCCTGGTGCATACGGTATCGGTGACGCCGGCCAACACGGCGGACGTGAGCGAGTTGCCGGTGCTGCTGCGAGAGAGCGATCGGGCGGTGTTCGGCGACAAGGGCTACGTGAACAACGCGTTCAAGCGTCTGGCGCGTGAAGCCGGTGTGTTCTGGGGTGTTGCGCTCAAGGGCAGCAAGCCGTATCCGCTGACGAGCGCAAACAAGCGCTTCAATCACCGGATGTCCTCGATCCGGGCCCGGGTCGAGCACGTGTTTCGGGTGATCAAGCGGCAATTTGGCTACGCGAAGGTGCGCTACAAAGGGCTGGCGAAGAACGCGGCGCAGGTGTTCTCGCTGATCGGCCTGACGAATCTTTATCTAGCGAGGCGAAAGCTGATGGCTTGATGGGAAAAATCCGTCCGCTGCCTCGGAAAATCGGCGCTCGGGGCCGATATGGCCTCGATTGGTAGCGTGATGGCCGGAAAAATCGATCATCGAAGCTCGCAGAAAATTGCTGGCATGAACGTCAACGTTCAAAACGTCAATAGATCAGATGTTCCCTAAGGTCCTGATCTCATGCCCGATCCACCCACCGAGCAGTCCCGCGCCGAGGTTCATTGCCAGACACGGCAGTGCGCCCTTCAATGCGCTCCAATTCATCTTGCCGCGCCCGCATAGCGCCAACGCGATGCCAATCGCCATACCGAGCATGCTGACCCATTTACGCGCGGGCTCGATCTCGCGCACGGTCAGCGTGCCGCCGCCGATAAATACGTTATTGGAGCCTTTTGCAATCGCTGCCTGACAGGTGGTCTGGTCCTTCACGCGTGCTGCGGGCTGACCATTGATGAACACGCTATCCGAGCCTTGCGCAATCATCTGCGGGCCGGAGTGGTTGTCGCAGTGGGCGGTGTCGAGGTCGGCCGGGGCCGCGGCGCGGGCTGCATGCTGGCCGTTCACAAACACATTCGGTGAGCCGTTGCTGATAAACCCTTTGACCTCGGGCGGCGCAATCGCGTTACCAAGCGCGTGCGCACCGCGATCGATCTCTTCGTTGATCCCAGAGCCTTCCATCAGCGCGGCCACGCCAATGCCAATGCCGATCACCAATGGTGTGGCCAAACCCGCAGTGCCGATCTCCAACAGCGCCAAGCCCGCGGTCACGGCCGCGGTCAACGCCCAGCCCACGGCAATGCCCCCAAGCAGGGAGCCGCCCATGCCAATCAAGTCCCCCGCCAACGAAGTGTGCTCGATCGGATCGTGCTCGCGCGCAGCGGGCTGGCTCATGAGTGGCCTGCAAAACGCATCAGCATCATTAACCCCGGCTTAACGGTATTGGCATTGGTATTGGCCTGTATGCGCCAATCAGCATTGCATGATTAAGGTCACCGCAGGAAGGCCGTCACTATATCAAAGCGCCAGTGACGAAAGAAAGGCGTGGCCGCTCTAAATTAACGATTGTTGAAAATGTAATGCCGAGGTTAATCGCGCGCTTGCCGATTTTTACTGAAATTTTTCTGGCAGATGCGCTGCTCGGGAAATTTTTCGTGTTCTTGCGGCCGTTTGCAAGCCGCGTGTATGCGAAATCAAAACTAGATATGCGCCGGCGAGCTTGTTCGACTACTTTCTCGTCGGCGCACGTATTTCATGCGACTTGCTACGGCGCGATCTTCGCGGTCCCGAGCAACCACGCCAAAGACGCGGTATACCAAGCGGGAGCGGTCACTTCCAGGTTGATGTCGTGCCCTGAATACGGCATAACGAGCGCAGTCATGCTCGGACTTGCCGGATAGTACGGACGCTCGTTGTTTTGCAGTGCGAGCGAGGACGAGCAATCGGCTGCATCGCTCGCGCAAAAGATAATGTCTTTGTCTCCGTTCACGAGCAGGATCGGCACATTGATAAGGCTGGAGTAGTACGCCGGCGTTCCGGGGCCGGTTACGAAGATTCCGCCGAGTTCTGCCTGCGTCACTGTTTGCTTTAGCGTTTCGTCAAGCTGAACCACCGCAGGGTCGGTCGTCAGCGGATAGTAGAACGCCGTAGAGCGAGTACCCGGCACTGTCGTCAAATATCCCGGGTCCGAGGCGGCCCAACTGGTGTTCTTGAACTTCGGGTCTTGCTGCGCAGGGTAGATGTCTTGCGAAAGCAGGGTGCCAACGGCCGCACTCGTCTTATGCGCAATACCGGTTACGATCACCGCGTCGACGTCATGGTACTTGCCGGCTTCCACCCACGAGGTGTACGAGCCCAGCGAATGACCAGCAAGCACCACATGCTTGAAGGCATAGCCGTTCAATTGGCCTTGACGGAGCCCTTGCACCAATTGGTGAGCCACATATCCGTCCGAGTCGATCGTGGCGTCGGCGCTAGCAGGATGGGAGCTGAGGCCAGCGCCAATTCTGTCATAAACAAAGACGGCGTAGCCTGCGGCGGTCATAAAGTTGCGATACGAATAAATTATCGACTGGTAGGGCCAATCCCAATAGTTATGATCATATGTGGCGCCGTGAACCGCCAAGATAACCGTATTGGCCTGCCCGGACGCCGGCAAGCACAACTTTCCGGAAACGGAATAGGCTTTGGACCCGCCCTCAGCTAGCGCGACGGGAACAGTGACCGGTTGACATTGGGGTGGCGACGCAAGGGTGGCTGACCTTGGAGCGACTTGCGCAAACGCATTTCCGCAAATAGCAGTTGATAGGCCGAATAAAGAAATGCACCCGAGCAGCTTCGCTGCTCGCAAAAGACCAGCTCTTGCGTTGAAGCTCGGCAACTTCATCAATCTTTTACTCATATTCCACCTCTGTATAAAAAAGATAATCGACAAGCGGCGAAATTCGGTGTTACATCGGCCCCATCCTATTTGAATGGATCGGTTTCGACTTTTCAATTGCGATTCTTTTTTATTGAATTGTATTGATCGCTGACTTACGCACTTGCGCCTTGGCAGCTTATCGAAGCACATAGTAAGCACTGGCGATTTTTCCTGATGTGTTGATTCTCGTAGACGCGATGATCGCGGCATCAGGTAACCACGGCTATCGAACAGCCCTCAACTGAGCCGTCTCAGCGGCGTTGTACCGCAACCTGTAAAGCATTGGAATCTGACGTTCTCCTTACCGTTAAAGGTCGGACGAGTCCGGCCGTTAACCCGGTGAGGGTCAAACATTCGATAAGCCATCTCCAATCCCATAAAGTGCCCGCCCAAGCCGCTCGATAGAAAAATGCTGATGCTTCGCGCAATACTCAATACGTTTTTGGCTATCGCTTGTCTGTGGACATGCGCTGCAATAGCAGCAGCACCCACTACGAACCAGGCTTCCCTCGCCGGCGCATTGCTTTCGCCCGAACAATCCGCACGCTTCGTTTCGAATCGACAACTCGACGCTTATCGCTCGGTTGTCGATGCTTACGACACCGCGCTCAAGAACAACCCGCAGAATGCCGCGCTTGCCATTGCGCGGTGTGGATTTATTCAGCGTTTTGCGTGGTCGGAGGACATGGAATGGGGCGAGGCTGCTTCGAAGGATTTCTCGGCTTGTCAGGCGATGCTCGAAAAGCAGTTCGCGGCGGATCCGGAAGCGTCACTCTTCCTTTTGGAGCACCGCTACGCTCTGCGTGGGACAGGAGTAAGTGCTAAAGCACTAACTCCTGTCGACAGGTAAGGCAGCGTTGACTTATGGCGAGCCACTCCTTGCGCCTTCGGCGCGTTGGACGCCCGCGCAACGCATTCGGCTGCATTCGGCGCTTTCCCGTGCTTACTCGGCCGTTAAAGATGAAGCGCATGCTGGCGAGCAGGCACTGTATGCAATCAAGCTTGATCCTGGCAACGAGCGCCTTGTTCAGGCGCTGCGCTATCTCGTGCAGTCAAGGCGCGCGGATCAAGCCAGGAAATTGCTGGCCGATGCGCCGGTCTCTAAAAATGCGTGGCAAGAGGCGTCGAGGATCAACGCGGCTGCGGAGCTTTTCGCAGGCAACGAGGCGCGCGACGAATTGCTGCGCGCGCGCCGCGCCGGCGTGAACGTCGACGCGTTTGCCACGGCGCGCGCACTTCAGCGCGCAGGTGACGCTGCCGGTGCTGAAGCCGCATTCGCAGCGCAGCCGCAACCGCTCAAGTTCATGACGCCGCAAAACCGGCAGTTGCGGCTCGACGTGGCTTTCGCAGCAGGTAATGCCGCTGCCGCCGCGGACATGCTGCACGACGAATACCAGAGGACGAAGCGAGCCGCGCCGCTTGTCGGGGCTTATGCGCATTTGCTCAACCTGTCCCCGCGAATGCTGATGCACGGCGAATTGCTGCCCCTTGTCGCCGCGCTGCTGCTGTATGCGGCGATGCTTGCGGCGGCGCCTGGCATGCTGCTTTTGCCCGTGCATTATCGCGGCCTCGTGCGCTTGCGCGACGGCAAGATTTCGGTGCCGCTTTTCGAGCGTATCGGCTTGCGCCACGCCTGGTGGGCGCTAGCGGCGTACTTTTGTGTGCTCTTTCTTTTTACCGCTTTTTGCGTGGGGTCCGCATCTTTCTCGCCGGCAACGAATGCGGGGCAAACGGCGGGATGGCAGCGCGCAGTTGCTACGGCCTACTTGTGGACTTTACTGGTCAGCGCGCTGTGCTTGGCGTGGATCGCGTCACGTTTGTCTTGACGCGATTGGCTCGGCACAGGCAAATGGAAAGCGGTCTGGTTCTTGTGGCCGGCGGCTTATCTCGCGTTCGCACTGTGGCAATTCTTCGTAAGCCGACACGCAACACCGACGGGCGGCCCCGGTGTTTCATGGCAACTGGCGTTGATCTCCGGCGCTCGCGCGATGGGCGGCGTGCCGCTCGCATTATTTATCTTTTGCGCGGCCGTGCCGGTGACGGAGGAGCTGATCTTTCGCGGCTGCGTGCTCGGCGGTCTGTCGCGCCATATCCGCTTTGGCTGGGCGAATGGTTTGCAAGCCGCACTCTTCGCGCTGCTGCATCAAGATATGGCGCATTTCGGCCAGCGCTTCATGATCGGCATGATTGCTGGATGGCTGACGAAAAAAACCAAAGGCCTCGCCATATCGATTGTGATGCACGCACTCATCAACCTATTGTTCGTGCTCGCCGTGGTCGGATAGCGTGCCGGTGACTATCCCTGCGGCGTCATAGTAAAAACAAATCATAACAATACCGACAATCAAATTTACCAATCGATGACCGGCCTGCATACTGCGTTCACTCCCCAACCCACCATGAGGATTCACGCAACATGTCGATCATCAACAGCCAAGTCAAACCGTTCAAGGCCACCGCTTATCACAATGGCGACTTCGTAACCGTCACGGACGAGACATTCAAGGGCAAGTGGTCCGTCGTTTTCTTCTATCCGGCCGATTTCACGTTCGTGTGCCCCACCGAGCTTGGCGATCTGGCCGACCGCTACGCGGAATTTCAGAAGCTGGGCGTCGAAATCTATAGCGTGTCGACTGATACGCATTTCACGCATAAGGCCTGGCACGACACCTCCGACACAATTGGCAAGATCAAGTACCCGATGATTGCCGACCCGACGCGTGTAATCACGCAAAACTTCGGTGTCCTAATCGAAGAAGAGGGTTTGGCGTTGCGAGGCACTTTCGTGATCAACCCGGAAGGCCAGATCAAGTTGTGCGAGATTCACGACAATGGCATCGGCCGCGATGCGGGCGAGTTGCTGCGCAAGGTGCAAGCGGCGCAATACATCGCGGCGCACCCGGGCGAGGTTTGCCCGGCCAAATGGACGCCGGGTGCGGAAACGCTCACGCCGTCGCTCGACCTCGTCGGCAAAATCTAAGTCGCTTCCCGCTTTCGCTGTATGCAGCGCCATCGTGACGGTGGCGCTGCACGTGCCCTCGTCGGCCGCGCGAAGCCTAAATGCGAAACAACGAAACATCGAATACGGAATAGCCATGCTCGACGCGAATCTCAAGACCCAGCTGAAAACCTACTTGGAAAAAGTCACGCGACCGATTGAGATCGTCGCGTTCATCGACGACTCTGCCAAATCGCAAGAACTGCTCGCGTTGTTGAACGACATCGCATTGCTGTCCGAACGGGTTGCTGTAATCGAGCGCCGCGACGATGACGCACGTAAGCCATCGTTTTCGATCGGAGAGCCCGGCAAAGTAGCCGGCATTCGGTTCGCGGGCCTCCCGATGGGACATGAGTTCACTTCGCTCGTGCTGGCATTGCTGCAGGTCGGCGGGCATCCCGTGAAGCTCGATCAGGCTGTGATCGACCAGATACGAGAGTTGGATGGCGAGTACGAGTTCGAAACATATTTCTCGCTGAGTTGCCAGAATTGCCCCGAGATCGTGCAGGCGCTGAACGTGATGGCGTTGATCAACCCGCGCATTCGTCATATTGCGATCGACGGTGCGCTCTTTCAGAACGAAGTCGAATCGCGCCAGGTCATGGCCGTGCCGACGATGTTTCTGAATGGCGCCGTCTTCGGCCAGGGCCGCAGCGGCGTGAAGGAAATTCTCGCGAAGCTCGATAGTAATGCAGGCGCCAAAGCGTCCAAGGCGCTCGAAAACAAGCCGGTATTCGACATGTTGATCGTCGGCGGCGGGCCCGCGGGCGCGGCTGCCGCGATCTATGCGGCGCGTAAGGGTATCACCACGGGCGTGGCTGCGGAGCGATTCGGTGGGCAGGTACTCGATACGCTCGCAATCGAGAATTTTGTTTCGGTGCAGGAAACCGAGGGGCCAAGGTTTGCCACCGCCCTCGAGGAGCACGTGAAGCAATATGAAGTGGATATCATGGACGCGCAGCGCGCGCAGGCGCTGATCCCTGGGGCCATCAACGCAGTGCGCCTCGCGAACGGCGCCGTGCTGCGGGCAAAAACTATCGTGCTTGCGACGGGTGCGCGCTGGCGAGAGATCGGCGTGCCCGGCGAGCGCGAGTATCGCAATCGCGGCGTAGCGTACTGCCCGCATTGCGATGGCCCGCTTTTCAAGGGCAAGCGCGTGGCGGTCATTGGCGGCGGAAATTCCGGCGTCGAAGCCGCGATCGATTTGGCGGGCATCGTCCACGAGGTGACACTGCTCGAATACGGCGAAAGCTTGCGCGCCGACGAAGTGCTGCAACGTAAATTGCGCAGCCTGCCCAACGTGACGGTGCTTACGCGGGCCGAGACGACCGAAATCGAGGGCGACGGCAAGCGGGTGATAGCAATTGCTTATCGGGATTTGCGCTCGGGCGTCGCGAAGCGTGTCGAGCTCGAAGGCGTGTTCGTGCAAATCGGCCTTGTGCCCAACACCGAATGGTTGAAAGACACAGTGGCACTTTCGGCGCACGGCGAAATCGTGGTCGACGCAAAGGGTGCGACGTCAGTGCCCGGCGTGTTTGCCGCCGGTGACGTCACGACCACACCTTTCAAACAAATCGTGATTGCGGTAGGGGACGGCGCGAAAGCATCGCTCGGTGCCTTCGATTACCTGATCCGTAGTACTCCTGAACAATCGGCGAGCGAGCAAACAGTGGCGGAGGCCGAACTCGCTCAGGCCTGAGCATTGACCGCACATGGGCGACGGAAACTCAACTCCAGTCGTCCATGTCGTGCTTGATGGTGTGGCGATTGGCGATCAGCGTCTCGACGTTGGGCTCATTGTTCATGGCTCGTTCGATTGCAAGCTTGGTCGCTTCGTAGTTGGTCCGGTACATGTCTTTCTTGTCGAGGTTCGTATCCGTGGCGCAGCGCGGATCGATCCACACGAGACTGATCATGCAAAGTTCGTTGGCCAGCGCCTTCGGCAAGATGCCGTCGGTCAGGCAATCAACGATCGCATCGGCCGTTGCCGACTGCACGACGCCACCGAATAGCTCGATCGTGGTCATGTCTTTGAGCGTAACCTTCGGCACCATGATCGTGGCCGGCCGCACCAGTTGGTTGCAAGCTCGAATGACGAACATTGCCGTGTGGCCCTTGCTCTGCGCCATCATGTTGGCGAACGCGTGCCCGACGGGCCCGTCGACGCGTCCAATCAGAATTTCCGGCATGGCATCGGTTGCCTGCCCCGGTGCGGCGAAAACCGTTGCTTCGCCGGCGCGAAACGTCAGATCGGTGGCCATATGAGTGCTCCTTCGAGATAGCGTGGCAGTGATTGTCATGAACGAAGGAGCCAGCGAATGCAAGCTTGATGCCGGCTCGGCGCGAGCCGCTGGCCGTATCGCCTGGAACGGGCAAGACGCATAGTGTTCGCGTTTCGTTACACATTGACCCATGCGCGGTGGTGTGGGTTACCGCTCGCCGCTACGTTCCGATCACGTGAAGCACGATATCGCGCGTGTGCGGATGCCTCCGATGCTCGAACACATAGATGCCCTGCCAGGTACCCAGCACGGGTTGCCCACGTTCCACCGGCACGCACAGATGCGTTTGCGTCAACGCGGTGCGTAAATGCGCGGGCATGTCATCAGGGCCTTCGGTGTCGTGCTCGTAGCGCTGCGCGTCTTCGGGGGCGAGCGTCGAGAAATAACGCTCGATGTCGCGACGCACAGATGGGTCGGCATTTTCCTGCATGAGTAACGAGGCCGACGTATGACGGCAAAAAAGCGTGAGCAGGCCCATGTCGATCGACTGCCGCTCGACAAAACGGCGAACCTGCGCGGTGATCTCGACGAGCCCGAGGCCCCGCGTATCGACGCTTAAATGTTCAAGTGCTTGACGGGTCATGGAGCCTCCCTCGAATTCGAATCGAGTATGCATTTGAAGCGTGCAGGGATACAGGATAAGACAAAGGCATAAGGCGAAGTCACACGACAAAAATCGAAAACGATCTTGCAATCGGTTCGATGCGGCGGCTTTCGTGCGGCAAGCCGCAGGTTCGCAAGGATGGCTACGAGGCAGCGACAGCGATGCGATAAAGCGCACCTTCCTTTCACGTTTGCGGGAGCGTCATGAAGCTGCCAGCTGTCAACAGAATTTTTCACCGGGACGCGCTGGAAAACGCGAGTGGTGCCGACGAGCAAGACCGTGCGCCCCGCGTCGACGGCGCAGCGCAGCCGATCAAGCGCACTCTCGCGAGTCGGCTGGAAGGTCTCAAGGCTGCTACATTGACTGCGCCGTCCGCGCATCGCTTTCGTACGGCGGACCGGGCGCCGTCGATGGAAGTACGTGTCGACGAAATATGCCGATTCGCCGCGTTGCTTCCGCTGCGCCCCGCGAACAAGCAGCGCTCCGATGTCACGATGATCCTGCGCCGTTTCGTTGTATCGCCCAAGCCCGTGACGTTAGGCCCGATCGACTTTGAGTTGCAAGCCAAGCCGCTCGCGGTCCTCGCACGTCAACTGGGCAAGTTGGCGCCTGAAATCCGCTTCGACACTTTCTCGCAGGTAGAGTATCGGTTCGTCAAGCTCGTCGAGTTTTACCTGGAGCGGGTGGAAGAACCGACTCTCAAGGCCGTTATGGGCCTATGCCATGTCCGCGACGCATTGGCGGAGCAAATACCTCAACTCCCGGAGGACACGCGAAACCTCGCCGCTCACGGCCTGATGACATCGGCGATCGCCGGCGTGATCAAAAGAATGCCCGAGTCGCCTATTAGCGAGAAAGTGGGGGCGTCTTTGCTGCTGAGAGCGGGCAACGTGCAAATCAGCCAATACGGAGGTGATGGCCAGTCGGCGGCCCGATCATTTCGAACAAGCAACGACGACCTGCAGTAGCGCGTCCTGGCCAGACGGGTTCTGAAAGAACGCCTCCATGCTCGCATGCTCGTCGTTCGTCATCTGCTGTACGCATGCGTTGTCATATGCATGCCGTTTGACAGAGGCCGCACGTGCGAGCAACACAAGCGCCAGCGCGAACGCTGCCAGCGCAACGAATAGGGCGAGCGCCCAATGTTTGGCGGCCGCCGACGACATGGATGGCGGCTTTGTCGGGCAGGCAATGCCCGATCTGTCTTGCGAGGAACGATTCATGGCAGCTCGGTCGGATGGGGGTCTTCATTCGCGCCGATACTGCGCTAACGACTACAATACGAAAAGTTGAATTTCATAACGCTGTGATTCAGTTTTTCTGAATCGGGGGAATCGCCGTGCGGGAGATCAGCCTTGACCGCTTGCGCACGCTCGTCGCTATTGCCGATTGCGGGTCTTTTGCGCAAGCGGCGCGCGATCTGCATCTCGCGCCGCCTACGGTCAGTCTGCATATTGCTGACCTCGAAGACCGGGTGGGGGCGCCGCTGTTACTACGTAAGCGCGGCGAAGTTCGTCCGTCGGCCATCGGCGAGACGCTTGTGATTCACGCGCGGCGCTTGCTCGCCGAGGCAGATCACGCACTAGACGACGTTCAGCGGCAGGCGCAGGGGCTTGGCGGACGCGTGCGCCTGGGTGCGTCGACAGGAGCGATTGCCCATTTGTTGCCGCGAGCATTGGAACGCTTGAGCCGCGATCACGCTCACATCGACGTGCAGATCGCTGTCATGACATCGCAGGCGACGCTGAATGGGCTCGCGCGCGGCACACTCGATGTCGGGCTCGTCACGTTGCCGCAGGCGTGCGCGGCACGAGGGCTGTCGATCAAGCCGTGGCGCCGCGATCCGGTGATGGCCTTCGTGCCAGCCTCATGGCCATGCCCCGCATCCGTTACCCCGAAGTGGCTTGCGGCACGGCCGCTGATTCTCAACGATGCGACGACGCGCTTGTCGCGCTTGACGGCCGAGTGGTTCGCTGCCGCGGGCGAAGCGCCTTCTGCGCGCATCAAGCTCAATTTCACCGATGCGATCAAGAACCTCGTCGCCGCCGGTTACGGGGCGGCGCTGCTGCCGCACGAGCCGAGCGCGCCTGCGCCCGATTCGCGCGTCCTGATGCGCGCGCTGCGTCCGCCGCTGTGGCGGGAACTGGGTATTGCGCACCGGTCCGGCACTATCGAGCCGGCCACGCAGATCGTGCTCGATGTGCTGTGGGGGCTTCGCATCAGCCGAAACAGTCAAAAGCCTTGAGTGGCCGATATTTCACCCCACCGGCGTTTCGCCTTCGCCGGGGTTTCGTCCTGGCTTGTCTGCTGGAGATTGCTTGCGCTGAGCGTCGCCGCGATCGGGCATGCGGCTTTTTTCGTTGTCATTGTGCTGCGCGGGCTTCGGGTGCTTGAAATCGGCTGGCTGCGAGTTATCCGTTGCTTTGTTCATGGTGGGGCTCCATTGCTCCGTTAAAGGCGGGTACTAAAAACACCCAGCAATCGCCGCGCCCGGATGTCATTCGTCCGCGAGCAGGCGCGTGTTCGTCTCCGGCATCAATGTTGCGCGTCGTGCCCTATGAAACGGGTGATATGGCGCGACGATGCTCCGTGAACGACACGGGACGGCTTTCGGGGGAAGCACATGTTGGAACCTATTGGTCAAAGCGGGGCGACGGATAGCAGCGAAACGCGGGATCGAAGCGCGCCGCTTGACCGAAAAACGGCACCTTCACCGACCCGGCAATCCTCACCGCTGCTCGAGTGGTCGCTCGACCCGGCTCGGCATATTCGCCCGCCTGCGCAGGCATTGTCGGTCGCGCTGCGTCGTCCCGCGAAGTTGACGCTCGCCGACGTGACCGACGCGCAGCACGCGGCGATTAGTGCATACGGGTCGTGTATTGCGCGAGAGAGAATACCTGCCGCGGATTGTTGGATGATTCTGCCTGGCCGCGATTTCGAGGCGCTTGCACGCGAGATGTATCGAAGATATGACGGTCCGAGCCAGCCGGAGCAGGATGTGAGCGAAATGGATGGGGCGTCGTTCCTCAGCGGTTCGCCTCTCACGGGAAGCCGGCCGCTGATTCTATTGCGCGAGACGCCGTTTAATCGTGTCACGTCGGTGCCGTTGCACGAACTGCTTCATTGCTTGGGCACGCTGGCTTTCTGGCAAGCAATTCAAGCGCTTCAGCGCTGGCTGCCCGTCGATTTGATGGAGGGCATCACTGAATATTTGAATTGGCGCGTGAGCGGCGTCGGCAAGCCGATCGGTGTCGAATTTCCGTTTCAGGAACATGCGAAGCGCAGTGGCGGATTGAACACTTATACAAAGGCTGGAATCGTTGCGGAACGCATTGCGCACGAAATTGGCGCGCCGATGCTCGCCAGTGCGTACCTCGCCGACGGTGCCGACGATGCGATCGATCGGCTACGGCAGACGGTGAATATTCTCGTGGAAGATGGAGATCTGTTCGATCTGATCGATTAGCGCTTGCAACCCGGCTCTTCTTTTTATATAGATGTCTTCGCCTCAAGGCCTTGAAGAAAATGAACGAAATACGCCGACCGAATCCAGGCTCGCCGGGGCCCGATGCCAGCGATCGCGGGTCCGAATCAACACCGCCTTCGACATCGCCTCGCGCAATGCTACCTCCGACTGCCGCGGGCGCGCTTGAGGATTTGCAACGGGCGCGCCCCGCTCACTCTGCAAAGGGTGCGCCGCCACAGGTTCGTGCTGTGGGCGCGAATTCGGGCGCCGATGGTTCGGCATTGCCCGCCGATGTCATGCGAGAGATCGACGATATCGTGCATTACTTGGCGGTCGAGTCCGTAGTGGCTGCTGAACTCGGGAAGCCGCAATCGCCGGTAAGCGATGTGTGGGAAAAGCTCGAGACGATCGACTCGATGCGCAGGAAGCTAGGCGATTCGCAGCTCGGTGCACTGAGGAAACGTCTTTCGGACGCTATCGATGGATCGTCCCATTCGCGCGAGGATGCGGAGCTGCTGCGCAAGGTCGTGTCGGCGATAACCCAACAAACCGGGGGGGCATCACTGCGCCGAGTGATGGCGGAGATCACGTTCGAACGTTTGCAGTTGCCAGATCTTGATCTGGACCCCACTGGGCGCACGGTTCCCGATTCGCGGTATTTCAATAGTGCGCTCGTTCCGCTTGCCGAAGTCGCCTACGATCACGATCCGGTGGGGCGTACGCTGCTTTGGAACGGAGCCTGCAGATTATTTCCAGGAGCCGGCCGCCCAGAGAGGCTTCGATCGGCCATGTTTTCTTTGCCGAAAGACTCGGGGCTTACCTCTGCCATGGATTTTTATTTGGCTGTGGACGCGTTGAAACTCGACGAACCGGTCACCGACGAGATGGTCGAGGACATGCGCCGAAAAGCAGACGGCTCTTGACGATGGCCGGGGTGGCAATCTGGACCGAATCAATCTGCGTATTTTGTCTCGCCGAGCGGCTGGAAGTTCGTCGGCGCCGCAGGCAGGAAAGACGTCAAAGCCTTGACGACCAAGGCCAATTAATCGATTAGCAGTACTAAGTATGCGCCGCGCACAAACCGCGCGCGCCGCCTTTCATCCCGAGATGTCATTCGACATCTCGCACGTGCGCTGCCAACCCAAAGTGCGGTCCGCCGATTCAAGGTTGCGGATCGGCGTGGTAGCCCATACGCTCCGAGATAGCGGAGCCCGCGTGCTTGAGTAGTGCAACGTAGTGCGCTTTCGTGTCGGCGCCGCAGCGCATGGTCGGAAACGAAATCGACAGCCCAGCGATGACGTGTCCAAAGCGATCGAAAACCGGCACGGCGATGCAAAACAGCCCTTCTTCCTGCTCTTCATTGTCTTCGGCATAGCCGCGCTCGCGCACGTGCGGCAAAATGCTCATCACAGCGTCGGCGGATGACAGCGTCTTCGGCGTGGACTTTTTGAACTCGACATGCGCAAGCGCTTGGCGTGCCTCCTCGCGCGGCATCCACGCCAGCAGTACCTTGCCAATGGCCGTGCTGTAAAGCGGATTACGCCGGCCGATGCGAGACTGCATCCGCAGCCCGTAGTCCGCGTCGATCTTATGGATGTAGATGATATGGTCTTCGTCGAATGCGCCGAGGTGTACCGCTTCGCGCGTCAATTGCCCGATGCGCCGCATTTCGATATCGGCCTCGCGCACGAGGTCAACGTTTTCGAGCGCCTGGGCGCCGAGTTCAAACAGGCGGATCGTCAGCCTGTAGCGGTCCGTCTCGCCTTCTTGCGAAACATAGCCAAGCGCTTTGAGGGTTTGCAGAAAGCGATGAACGGTGGTCTTCGACATACCGAGCCGCTGTGACAGCTCGCTTATCCCGATCTGCCCGCACTCGCCGAGCGCTGCGAGGATGACGAACACTTTGCCGACCGCCGAAACCGATTCCGCCTTTTCGCCCGCTGTCACTTCGTGCTCCGCATGTGTTTCTCGCCGGTCCTCGACGTTACGGTTGTTCCGAGTGGGCCTTGCTTTCATCGATGAAACGTCCATAAAGCGTTGAGTTTGCCGAGAGCATAACGCGTTCGCTTGCTGAGCAAGCTCATCGCGCCAGCCAGCCGCCATCCACCGCCAGCGTGTGACCGTGCACATAATCGGACGCCGCGGAAGCGAGAAACACGACCGGGCCTGCGAGATCCTCGGGCAATCCCCAGCGTCCGGCGGGAAGGCGCCCCAGAATTTCGTCGTTGCGTTGGGCGTCGCTGCGCAGCGGTGCTGTATTGTTCGTCGCCATATACCCTGGCGCAATGGCGTTGACGTTGACGCCGTGCGCTGCCCATTCGTTGGCGAGCAAGCGCGTGAGCCCTTGCACGCCGCTTTTCGAGGCCGTATAGGACGCCACCCGCACGCCGCCTTGAAACGAGAGCATCGACGCGATGTTGATGATCTTGCCGCGTCCGCCCTGTTTGACGAATTGGCGAGCCACCGCTTGCGACAGAAAAAATACGCTCTTGAGATTGAGATCGACGACGGCATCCCAGTCTGCCTCGGTGAACTCCAGTGCATCGCCACGACGGATGATGCCGGCGTTGTTGACGAGGACATCAATACGCCCGAACGCTTCGACGGCTGAATGCACGATATCGGCGATCGGTTCGATCGATGAAAGATCGGCTCGAATGTCGACGAAGCGCCGGCCGGCCGCTTCCACCCGACGCAGTGTGTCGGCGGGCGCCGCACGATTGACACCGACGATGTTGCAGCCCGACTCTGCCAGTGCGATTGCCATTGCCGCACCGAGGCCCGTGTTGCAACCCGTGACGATAGCGACCTTGCCGGTCAGATCGAATATCGCGCTCATCGCAGGTCGGCCACTGCGACGTGGTCCATATCTTTGAAAACCTGGTTTTCGCCGACCATGCCCCAAATGAAGGCATAAGCGCGCGTGCCGACGCCCGAGTGAATCGACCAACTGGGCGAAATCACGGCCTGTTCGTTGTGAACGAGGACGTGACGTGTCTCTTGCGGTTCGCCCAGCATATGGAAAACGGCTGCGTCGTCGGATAACCCAAAGTAGAAATACACTTCCATGCGCCGTTCATGCGTATGGCAGGGCATGGTGTTCCACAGATTGCCGGGTTCGAGCTTCGTCATGCCCATCGACAGCTGGCAAGTGGGCAGGACCTCCGGCACGATGAATTTGTAAATCGTGCGCCGGTTGCTCGTGGCAGGGTCCCCCAAAGTCTCGGGCGATGCCTGCGTCAGCGTGATCGTACGCGTCGGGTAGCGCGTATGAGCCGGTGCGCAGTTGAGATAGAACTTCGCAGGCTGCGCAACATCGACGCTACCGAACGTGACGGCCTGCGTACCTTGGCCGATGTAGATGGCCTCTTCGGTGCCGACCGGGTAGCGCTCGCCGTCCGCTTCGACCCAGCCATCGCCGCCGATATTGATCGCACCGAGTTCGCGACGCTCGAGCAGGTGGCTCACGCCCATCGCTTGGCCAATGGAGCCGGGTACCTCGACTGGCCGCGCAACGGGCCAAGCACCGCCGATGATGATGCGATCGATATGACTGTAGGTGAGCGCGAGCGCGTCGGGCATGAACACCCGATCGACGAGAAAATGCCGGCGCAGCCCCGCGGTATCGAGTGTCTTTGCGTGCTCGCTGTGAATGCCCTGCCTGACTTCCATACGATCTCTCCATTGAACGATGAAGGCGCCGTCGCGCCGCGCTGTGCCGTGCGACCTTCCGACTCTGGCCGCATTGAAACACAAATTTCGTAAATTCGGAACGGTGATCCGATAAGTGAAAGTGGCATACGCTGGCATGTTGATGCAGAAAGCTAGTCGCAAAACAGAGGTACGGGTTAACGACGACATGCATCAAATCAGAAAACGGAATATCGTTCCGATTCGAAATGTTTTCGCACGAAGACGAACACACATAACTGGACTCGCGAGTCCACGGAGGAGACGTGAAGCTTAAAAGGGCGATTGATCGTATTCCTGGCGGACTGATGTTGGTCCCGATGTTGCTGGGCGCTTGCCTTCATACTTTTGCGCCGAATTCGGGCAAATATTTTGGCTCGTTCACCAACGGCCTGATTGCGGGCACGGTGCCCATTCTTGCTGTCTGGTTCTTTTGCATGGGGGCGACGATCGACCTGCGCGCAACCGGCGTGGTGCTGCGCAAGTCGGGCACGCTCGTGCTGACGAAGATCGCCGTTGCATGGCTTGTCACCGGTATCGCGGCGCAATTCATTCCCGATGACGGCATCAAGACGGGCGTGCTCGCCGGATTGTCGCTGTTGGCCATTACCGCATCGATGGACATGACCAACGGTGGCCTCTATGCAGCCGTCATGCAGCAATACGGTACGAAGGAAGAGGCGAGTGCGTTCGTGCTGATGTCGATCGAATCGGGGCCGCTCGTCAGCATGTTCATTTTGGGCGCCACCGGGGTTGCGGTCTTCGAGCCGCGCCTTTTCGTCGGAGCGGTTCTACCGTTTCTGATCGGTTTTGTGCTGGGAAATCTCGATAGCGAACTGCGCGAATTGTTCGGTCGCTGCGTGCACCCGTTGATTCCGTTCTTCGGCTTCGCGCTTGGCAACGGCATCGATTTGCATGTCATTGCGAAGAGCGGCGTACCTGGTTTGTTGCTCGGCTTGACCGTGATTGTCGTGACCGGCATTCCGCTGATGTTGGCCGATAAGTTCATCGGTGGCGGCAATGGCGGAGCTGGTCTCGCCGCCTCGTCCACTGCGGGAGCGGCGGTGGCCAACCCCTCGATCATCGGAGAAATGGTGCCGAGCCTAAAGCCGCTCGTGCCGGCTGCGACCGCCCTCGTGGCAACGGCGTGCCTGGTCACCGCTATTCTCGTTCCGATTCTCGCGGCCATGTGGATGCGCCGTGCGGGCGGAGGTCAAGCCGCGACCAGCGGCGCAGCGGTGCCACAGCCGCAATCGCAACCGCATGCGGTGGGGCAAGACGGGCATTTCTGAACCGAATCAAAAGGAGAACGATACATGTTGGCAACGAAATTCTTTCGACACGGAATGGGCGCCTTGGCGGCAACGGCCTTCATGACGGCTTCTCTCGTCGCCCATGCTGCGTCGGAGACCGAGGAGACTGCCGCGGTGGCGAAGGCGGTCGAAACGATGCGTACGGCCATGCTCGCCAGCGACGGCGCGGCACTCGGGAAATTGGTCGAGAACGATTTGACGTACGGTCATTCGTCTGGGCGTATCCAGGATAAGGCGGCATTCCTGAAAGAGCTCGACGGTACGCATTCGTTCAAGTCGCTATCGTTATCTAATCAGACGATTAACGTGGTTGGCGATGATGCGGTCGTGCGCCATATTTTCGATTCGGAAAATAATCAACCCGATGGCAAGATAACCAACGCGCACATAGGCGTTGTGCAAGTTTGGAAAAAGCACCAGGACGGCTGGCGTTTATTGGCGCGGCAAGCCTATTCGTTGCCCAAGCAATGACGGGAAGGCGAAATATTCCGTAACCGCTTTTTGAGCCTGATCGACTATCCTTTAACCGTCCTTTCGAATGCCGCTACGCTCCATTTGGTGGGCGGCTCAAATGCGGAGGTGGTCGATCATGAATGCTTTACTTCGAACTGTCGCTATTTCATCTGCGCTTGTTGTGCCGGCTATCGTTTTGGCGCAGCCATCCAACCAGCCTGTTAGCCGCGACCAAGTTCGCACGGAACTGCGCCAACTCGAGGAAGCCGGCTATCGCCCGGGTGTCGCCGACGACGCCCAGTATCCGAACGACCTGCAGGCCGCAGAGGCGCGTGCAGCCGGCAAGAACGAAATGGGAGAGAGCACAACCGGTGTCGGCGGAACGCGCGGCGGTGCATCGCAATCGGGGCGCCCTATGCCGTCTGTTTCCGAGCCTGAGCCTGAGTCCGCACCGCAAATGATGCGCGGGCACAGCGCGCATTGAGCCCCTCTTGAGCGCACCGCGCGCGGTTTGATTGCGCGCGGTGCCAACTGCACGTAGTCACGCTACGTGATCAATACAAATACATAACAATAATCTTTCTATTTTATTTCCGATGTCGGAATGGAATACCAACGGTCAACGCGCAATCGGTTTTATTTACATCCCACTCGCTTAAGCCAAACAAGTCGTAATCCCAATCCATTGAACATTGTTTACCATTTGTTACCTTGACAAAATGAAACGCGAAATCTAGTTTCATTAACGTCTCAACTCGATAATTAGGCCTACTAACAATAGTAGTGGTAAAGAACTGAGATCAAGCGTTTTTGAATAAAACGCATGGTGGCGTGCGTGCTTTCGTTGCTGGAAACAACGGGCCCGGTATCGGCTTGTCCGTTATCGGTGCTTTTCGACCAGGAAGGATAGACATGAAACCGGACCGTAACTCGGCAGTCGGCTGCGATGGCCTTTGGGGCCGCGCAGTGTGGGTAGGCGTGTTAGTCATTGGAGCGATGACGCTCTCCGCTTGCGGGGGCGGCGATGGGGCTTCTTCGGCAACGGGCGTAGCACGGCAAGCGACACCAAACGCAAGCCAATTGGCGAATCAATCTCAAACCGTCAATCGGCCTTATACCGATCCAATTGCTTATTCGCTACGTGCAAAGGATGGTTTGGACCCATCACAAGTCGCGGAAAAAGCGGCCGTCATGCATTATCAATGGGCATCCGGCCAAACCACGCTTAATTACACGACGACGACCGGCCATTTGACGGCGTCCGATGCGAACGGCCAGCCCGAGGCAACGATGTCTTACGTTGCCTATACCGTGCCGAGCTCAACGGGCACGCCTCGCCCCGTCACGTTCTTTTACAACGGTGGTCCTGGTTCGTCCTCGATTTGGCTGCGCCTTGGGTCCTTCGCGCCGACGCGTGTCGCGACGCCCGACCCGCTGCTGACCAACTGGCCGAATTTCCCGCTCGTGAACAACGAGCAAAGCCTGCTCGATACGACGGATATGGTCTTTATCGATCCGCCCGGAACAGGCCTCTCCGAGGCCGTCCTGCCGAATACGAATCAAACGTTCTGGGGTTGCGATTCGGACGTCAGCGTCATGCGCGATTTCATCCGGCGATACCTTGCAGCGAATAACCGCAGCGATTCGCCCATCTATTTGTACGGCGAATCGTACGGCACCCCGCGGACCGACATGCTTGCGCTCGCGCTCGAATCCGCTGGTGTGCATCTGACCGGCATTGTGCTGCAGTCGTCGATTCTCAACTACTTCGCCGATTCGGTGGAAGCCGTCGCCATTACGAATTCGACCAGTGCACTTGCGCTCGATACGGACACGTTGAGCGGCTACTTGCCGGGCTATGCGCTGGTGGCGGCGTATTACAACCAGGTGCAGCCGGCACCGGTGGATCAGTCGTTGTACGCGATGCAGGTTGAAATGTTCGTGACTGCCGAATACCGACGTTTCCGAAAATACGCGCAGACGTGGGTACTCAGCCAGTTGGGCATCCCCGATGCGTTGGGTAAGCCTGTGTTGCCGAGTCAGCAAACGCTCGCGTCCTGGACCTGGGGCTCGGGCATGACGATGCAGGCGCTTAGCGGTTACTTCAACATCAATCCGTTCTTCATGACGCTCGTGCCCGGCACGACGATCGGCCGGTACGACGGACGCGTGTCGCTGCCGAACTCCGACCCGAGGCTGCAAGCGGATTCCGACCCTTCGGACATCCTGATCGCCCAGCCCTTCACGACGACGTTGCAAACACAGTTGCCGAATTACCTCGGTTATTCGGCGCCTAATGCGACGTACATGCCGCTCAACGACGAGATCATCCAGGTGTGGGATTTCTCGCACGACGGCCAACCGTTGCCCGACACAGTGCCGGACTTGCTGGCTGCGCTGACCCTCAACCCGCAACTGAAGGTGCTGGCCGAAAACGGCTTCCACGATTTGGCCACACCGTTCTTCAGTACCGAGAAGGAACTGGCGCGATTGCAGACAGTGCCCGGGCTTCATCCGAACCTGCAAGTCAATTTCTTCCAGGGTGGCCACATGACGTATCTCGACGATACCGCGCGTCCACAGATGAAGACGCAACTCGTCGACTTCTACCAAGGCCAATGGATTCCGGGCGCGCTCGGATTATGGATGTTGCCGCCTCCGTGGCGTGACGAAAGCCCGGTGGAAACGCCGAGCGCTACGGCACTTAATGCGGCACTGTAGCCCGCCACCGCGGTTACTTCGGACTCCTATTTATCGCGAGCTCAATCATGTCCTTATTCGATACATTGCGGCGTGTCTTCGCGTTGATCGTGTTTTCCACCGTGGCTGCCGAGGCTAGTGCTGCGGGCCTGCAAGCCGTGGCGCCGGTTAGGTTGCCGAACCACGGTGTGGGCGTCGACGGTCCGTTTTTCCCGCGTACGCGGGTAGCGCCTGTTGCACCGACCACGGGCACCGCGCTCCAGCAGCAGGCGCAGCTGCGTTTGGAGGTGCGCCTCGGCGCTAACACTGTGCTGAGCAACGGCGCAGCGGTTACCAAGGCGCAGGCGCAAAGCAACAATCTTGGTTTCATCGCCAAGCATTTCGACGAGATCGACAGCGCACATACGGGCCGTATCTCGATGAACGATGTCAGGCAGTATCTGCAACGCAAACAGCGCCAATAAACGACGGTGCGTCAGTCGGACGACGGACCGGGTATGCCCGGTCCGTTGCTTTCGTGTCCCAGTCGTAATCCGATCAATTGACCAAGCCGCTGTCGTTGCTGGCCGTTCGTATCGAAATTCTTGGGTGCGAGCCATGCTTGGAGGGCTGATTTGATCGCCGGCCATTCGGAGTCGATGATCGAATACCAGGCCGTGTCACGCGAGCGCTCTTTGTAGACGACGGCCTGGCGGAAAGTACCTTCATAACTGAAGCCGTACCGTTGCGCCGCTGCGCGCGACGGTGCATTGAGGCTGTCGCATTTCCATTCGAGACGCCGGTAACCGAGTTCATCGAACACGCGGCACATCAGCAAATACATGGCTTCGGTGGCGATGGTGGTGCGCTGCAGTCTGGGCGAATACGTCACGAAACCGACTTCAATCACGCCATTCGCGCAGTCGGCGCGCATCAGCGCGAAGGTGCCGACCGCCTCATTCGTGGCGCGCTCGACAATTGCATAGTGCTGCCGCTCTCCGCTTGCTGCCTCACGCACCAAATGAGCGCGCAGCGCATCTTCGTCGGCGAAAGGTCCGACGTTCAAATAAGTCCAATTGCGTCCATCGGGCGCAGCACTGAACGCAGCCCACAGCGCACCTGTATGGCGATTCGGGTCGAGCGGCTCGAGCCTGCAGGTATTCCCGCTCGTTGGCGTATGGGATGGGTAGGCACGGGCCGTCCAATCGGGCACGGCCGGACCGATCGGTTGGAAAAACTCGTTGATACGCGTGCCGCTCGGATCAGGGTTGAGGGTGTTCATTTTGTGCGCCCCGCTGCAGTTTTCCACTGACGCACATACTCGGGCGTCGCTATATGCGGCGTGCTCGCGATGGGCGGCTGTGGCGCCAATGCCATCGGCAACACGCCGGCCCATACCGGCAACGTCATGTCCGCTTCGTCATCATTCGGGCCTCCCGTGCGGACCTTGCACGATGCTTCGTCAAGCGAAATACGCAGCACCGTGGTTGCCGCCAGTTCTTTCGCATTACCGGGGCGAGCCTCGCGCGAACGTCCGGGCGCGATTGCCTCCATGAACGTATCGAGCGCGGTGATCTTGTGCGGTTCGGGCACACATTCGAAAGCGCCGTAGATGACGGCGGATCGATAGTTCATCGAATGATTGAACGCGGAGCGGGCAAGCACGAGTCCGTCCAAATGCGTGACGCTTACACATACCTGCTCACCTCGTGCGGCAAGCTTGATCAGCCGGCTGCCATTGGAGCCGTGCACGTAAAGATGATCGCCTTCGCGCCAGCAGGCCGTTGGGATACAGTGCACGCCCTCCGAGTCGGCGAAAGCGACGTGGCCGAGATAAGCGTCGTCGAGGATCGCATGCAACGTGGCGCGGTCGTACTGTCCGCGTTGCGGCACGCGGCGTACTCGGGTGCGGGTGGACGGAGGGATGGCTGCTTCATCGGTCGACATAAATGCGTCTCGGCAAGATCGAAAGTGCAAAGCATAGAAAAATCGTGGCACCATAGCTAGACCCACGATAACCCAATATGTTGGAGCCACGATGGATTACGGCTTGTTGCTCTCGGCGTTCGCGCGCGATTGGCAAAGCGCCAGCGATGCGCGCGTGTCGCAGCAGCATCGGCTTTACGCTTGTTTGCGCGCGGCGATTTTGCGCGCCGCGATTGCGCCTGGGGCACGCCTGCCTGCGTCTCGGGCGCTTGCTCAGGAACTGGGTATTGCGCGTAATTCGGTGCTCTATGCGTATGAACAACTCGCTGCCGAGGGCTTTGTGGCCAGTTCGCGGCAAGGCACCGTCGTTGCCCGTATCGGACTCTCGCAGCGCGAAGCGGCTGTTATTCCGACGAGTCAAGCGGTGCGGCTGTCGTCCCGCGCTTTCGGAATTCGGCGCTCCGCCGCCGAGGTGACGGCGGATGCCGCACCGGCCACGGCGTTTGCTCCCGGGCTGCCGGCCTTGAATGCGTTTCCGCTCGTCCAATGGCGGCGCTGCCTCGAGCGTGCGTGGCGAAAGCTCGACGCGACGCAACTCGGCTATTTGCCGAGCGACGGTAACGAGGCATTGCGGCATGCGATTGCCGAATACGTGCGTGTATCGCGTGGGGTGCGTTGCGACGCGACCCAAGTACTCATCACAGAGGGCACGCAAAGCAGCCTCGACTTGTGCGCTCGTACGTTAGCCGATGCGGGCGATACGGTGTGGATCGAAAACCCGGGGTATGGTGGCGCGCAAGCCGCGTTCCGCTGCGCGGACTTGCGTTGCGTGCCGATCGGTGTTGATGCCGATGGCCTCGCCCCGCAGCCCGCTCAATGGCGCGATGCGCCGCCGCGGTTGATCTACATCACGCCGTCGCATCAATATCCGCTCGGTGCGGTCATGAGCTTGGAGCGACGGCTCGCGCTATTGCAGCGCGCGCATGCATGTGGCGCGTGGATCATCGAAGACGACTACGACAGCGAGTTCAGACATCACGGCACGCCGCTCTCGGCATTGCAAGGGCTGACGCCCGATGCGCCGGTGGTCTATCTCGGCACCTTCAGCAAAGTCATGTTTCCGGCGCTGAGATTGGGCTTTATGGTGATGCCGGGCTCGCTTGCGCGGCAATTGTCTGACGTTGCCGACAGACTGATGCCAATGGGGCGGGCCGCCGAGCAACTCGCGCTCGCGGAATTCATCGACTCGGGACATTTCACGCGACATCTTCGAAGCATGCGCAAGCTTTACAAGGAGCGTCGTAATGCATTGCAGGCCGCATTGCAAAAGCACGTCGGCAACTTCCTGACGATATCCGAGGGGGCGGGCGGCATGCATTTATCGGCGCGGCTGGACGTGCCGGTGCAGGACACCGTTGTGAGCGAGGCGGCATCCGCTTGCGGCATCGTCATGCGGCCGTTGTCGCCGTTTTGCCTGCCTGGAACGGACCGCACGCCATACAACGGCTTCGTACTTGGGTACGGCGCTGTTCCGTGCGACGCAATGGACGAGTTGGCGCGGCGCATGCGCCGCGTCATCGACGGCGTCGTGAAGGCACAAGGTGGTCATCAACAAATGTTTGCCGCACGCGCCTGTGCACAAGACGACGGGCTACTCGCGTACGCGGACCCATGAAGGACGCCGGAAGAACATTGCAACGTTGCGCGCGCGCCGGAGCAGTGCGGCGAGGCGGGCAAGCGTGTCGGGTGCCGGTGCCAACGCTGCGGTCACCGTTTGCTCGCCCTCGGTCAGCATGTTGACGAACGTGGTGAACGGCAATATGTGTTGCTCGCCGTCGCGCAGCGTGATATCGATGCAAGGCGCCGCATCGAGCAGCCAGGTGAGCGATTCGTCACGGTAGCGCAGTCGTAAGGGGCCATCGAGCGCAATGATGGCACTTGCTCGATCAAGCCTCAACGTGTGCATCTGCCCGGGGAAACATTGCGCTTCGCTTGCTTGCATGGGTTGGGTCCTTTGTTGAAAACCATACGCGAAGATTACGTTTGCCCAAAGTAGGGCGACAGACTCAGCGCACGGGAATCTGTAGCGCAACAGCGCGTTGCTTTGTGAATCTGTATCTGTCGTTAAATCGCTCTGCTGTATCTGGTCTGCGGCGAACATTTTCTGCACGATCAACCCAATGCTCTCATCCGACGATTCACCCCTCGATCTGCCGATGCCGGGCGAGCCGCTCTACGAGCGTCTTGCGGAGCACTATCGCCGTATCATCTCGGCCGGCACGCTTGCGCCGGGCGATCGTATGCCGTCGGTGCGCGGCTTCATGAGCCGACACGGCGTGAGCCTGTCGACGGCCATTCAGACCTTTCGGCGCCTCGAAGATGCCGGCTTGCTGCTGGTGCGGCCACGTGCCGGCTATTTCGTGCGGCGGCCCGTGGCCGCGCGCCTTGCCACAGCACGGGAGCCGGATATCCCGTCGCTGCCCGACGAGGCGCAGTACGTCGGCTTGCACGAGCGCATCTCGCGCGTGATCGAGCGTGCGAGCTTATACCCCGACGCGCTGAATTTAGGCGGCGCCACGGCTAGTGCCGGGCTTTATCCGACCGCGCATTTGCAGTCGCTGACGACGCGCCTGTTGCGGCACCGGCCGACATTGCTGACCGAGGCCGGCGCCGATGGCGGTGCGCCCGAGTTCAAACAAGCCGTGGCACGACGCGCGTTGTCGGCGGGGCTGAGTATGTCGCCCGACGAAGTGATCGTGACGACGGGCGGCGTGGAGGCGGTGAACCTCGCGTTGCGCGCGGTGGCCCAGCCGGGCGACACGATCGCGATCGAATCGCCGGCATTCTTCGGACTTCTGCAGATCCTCGAAAGCCTGGGCTTGCGAGCGCTCGAGATTCCTACGAGCCCAACGACAGGGCTGTCGCCCGAAGCACTCGAAATCGCGCTGTCGGCGTACAAGAATGTCAAAGCGCTGGTCGTCGTGCCGCATTTGCAGAACCCGCTTGGCGCAGTGATCCCGGACGAGCGCAAGGCGCAGTTGTTAAAGCTATGCGTTGCGCACGGTGTTGCGATCATCGAAGACGATCCGTATCGCGAGTTGGTCGAGCGCGTCGAAACCGCACGTCCAATCAAAGCGTGGGATCGCGATGGCAGCGTGATTCATTGTGCCTCGCTCAATAAGGTGCTGGCGCCCGGGTTCAGGCTCGGATGGATGTCGGCCGGCAAATGGGGCGGCCGCATCAAGATGTTGAAATACGCGCAAAGCCGCCATAACGAAATCTTGCCGCAGCTGGTTGCCGCGGAATTTATTGCGTCGGGCGCATTCGATCGACATCTCGTTCGTCTGCGCGAGCGGCTGCGCGCGCAGCGCGAAGCCACGGCCGATGCAATTGCCCGTTATTTTCCGGACGGTACGCGCTTGAGCCCACCCGCTGGCGGCCTCTTGCTCTGGGTTGCGTTACCCGATGGCCTTTCGTCGGAGCGGCTTTTCGAAACTGCGCTGACGGAACGCATTCGCATTGCGCCCGGCGCCATCTTCTCCAACGCGCAGCGCTTCGATTCGTGTATTCGTCTCAGTTGCCCGCGGCCGTTCGACCATGGCCTCGACGACGCTTTGCGCCGGCTAGGGCAACTCGTGCATGATCTGCGCTAGCGGCAGCTACGGCTTGGACAGCTCGCAAAAGCGAAGGCGATTGCCGAACGGGTCGTTGATCTGCACTTGCCGGCCCCAATCGAGTGCTTCGATACCCGGCCTTGCGTAGCTGTACTGTTTGGCGTGCAACTCCCGGTGGAATGAATCGATATCGTCGACGGGCACAAAGGCAACAGAACCCGGTGTGCCGTCGCCGTAATGTTCGCTCAAATGAAAGATCGCACTCGAGCGATGGACCTGCGCATAAAGCGGGGATGCCGCCTCGAACCGATGCTCCCAGTCGAGCGTGAAGCCAAGGTAGTCCAGATAGAACTCATAGGCCTTCTCTATGGAGAAGATGCGCAGAATCGGGATTGGCGAGAGAAAATTCATGTCTCTTCTTTAACGACCCAAGCGTGCTTAAGAATTAGGGGAAAACCCTTATTACTTTGATACAATGCCGATACTTCGGTCACCTAACTATTATTTGTCAGATGAAAACCTTTGAGAAGGTCGCGTTTTCGCTGGTCACTCTGTTTGGCTTGATGTGTTTTGCGGTGGTGGTGTATGGGCGAAGCCCGGTTGCCCGCGATGCAATTCATCACGTGGTGCGGGCAGGCGCGGTATGGCCGATGAACGTCTGTTCGATGGCCCCCGGGGACCCGTGCACCGTTGCTTGGTTGAACTAACTAATCGAGCATTGCGTACATGCGCGTGCGTCATCGCACGCGCATGCTGGATTTCAAAGCGGCTGCTTTATCTGCTTACTTGCTGTCGCTATCGCTTTTCAACTGGGGCAGTGCCGACCCTTCGCTCGGCGTCAGCAATCCCACTTGCGCATAAATGCGCAGTTTCTCGCGCGTATCGGTGATATCGAGGTTACGCATCGTCAATTGGCCGATCCGGTCGCGAGGCGAAAACGTCGATTGCACTTTTTCCATCGACAGCCGTTCCGGTTGATAGGTGAGGTTCGGCGACGTCGTACTCAAAATCGAATAGTCGTTGCCGCGACGCAGTTCGACCTTGACCTCGCCCGTAATTGCACGCGCCACCCAATGTTGCGCCGTCTCGCGCAGCATGATGGCTTGCGGATCGAACCAGCGGCCCTGATAGAGCAGACGCCCGAGGCGGCGCCCATTTTCGCGGTACTGCTCGATCGTATCTTCGTTATGGATGCCGGTGACGAGGCGCTCATACGCGATATAAAGCAGTGCGAGACCGGGGGCTTCGTAAATGCCGCGGCTCTTCGCTTCGATGATCCGGTTTTCGATTTGGTCGCTCATGCCGAGACCGTGTCGGCCGCCGATGCGGTTTGCTTCCAGCAGCAACTCGACGGCATCGGTATATTCGACGCCGTTCAGTGCGACGGGCCGGCCTTGCTCGAAGCGGATCGTCACTTCTTCGCGGGCAACTTGCACGTCATCGCGCCAGAACGCTACACCCATGATGGGATTGACGATCTTGATCCCGCTTTCGAGGCTTTCGAGATCCTTCGCTTCATGCGTTGCGCCGAGCAGGTTCGAGTCGGTCGAATAAGCCTTTTCCGCTGACATCTTGTATGCGAAACCGGCTTGTCGCATGAATTCGGACATCTCGGCCCGCCCGCCCAGCTCGTCGATGAACGTCTGATCGAGCCACGGCTTGTAGATCTTCAGTTCGGGATTGACGAGCAGGCCGTAGCGGTAAAAACGCTCGATATCGTTGCCCTTGTAGGTGCTGCCGTCGCCCCAGATATTCACGCCGTCTTCTTTCATGGCGGCGACGAGCATGGTGCCCGTCACGGCGCGTCCGATTGGCGTGGTATTGAAATAGGTCACGCCCGCGGTCGAAATATGGAACGCGCCGCTTTGCAAGGCGGCCAGACCTTCTGCGACGAGTTGAGCGCGGCAGTCGATCAAACGCGCGCCTTCGGCACCATACTCGACGGCGCGACGCGGGATCTGCTCGTAGTCATCCTCGTCGGGTTGACCCAGATTTGCGGTATATGCGTAGGGAATGGCCCCTTTGATGCGCATCCAGTGCAGCGCCGCGCTCGTGTCGAGGCCGCCGGAGAAGGCGATGCCGACCTTCTGGCCGGTCGGGAGATTCTCAAGAATTGTGCTCATGAGGAAAACCGTTAAATCGAGGTATGGAGGAGGTATCGCGAGATTTTAAGGCCAGGCTGGCGCAATTATGACGCAAGTCAGGCTTGGGCCGGTCGCACTTTTGGATGCGACGCGTGATTTGATGTGTGATACGACGTCTACTCGACGTCGATTCGATGCGTACCTGACGCGCATGCGGTGGAGCAGCAAGATGCTCTACACTTGCCGCGCTGCGGCCAAAAAACAGCGGTTATCGACGACAAAACTGCATCAGAGCGGCCCGGCAACACCACCTGTGACAATGACAACACCCAAGCCTGTGGAATTTTCAGAATCAGACCGCACCGCAATTCGATACGCTGCTTTTCAGCGATTTTGGGGCATGCGAGTGCTCTCGTCGCTTTCCTTTCAAATGCTTGCCGTGGCGATGGGATGGCAGATGTATGCCCTCACGCATAGCGCATTCGCCCTTGGCCTTGTCGGGCTCGCGCAGTTTCTGCCGATGTTTTGCCTGACGCTCGTGGTCGGCCACGTAGCTGACCGTTATGACCGCCGTCGGATCGTGGCCATCTGCCAAGTGATCGAAGCGCTCGCGGCCGGCACGTTCTTGCTCGGCACGCTGGGCGGGTGGTTATCGGCGCCTGCCATCTACACGCTCGCTGCTTGCATGGGGGCGGCGCGCGCTTTCGAATCGCCCTCGTCGTCGTCGCTGCTGCCGGCTGTCGTGCCGCGAGGTGAGCTTTCTCGCGCAACGGCACTTTCGACGTCCGCGAACCAAGCCGCTCAGATTCTCGGCCCGGCATGCGGTGGCGTGCTATACGGACTTGGCCCGAGCGCGGTCTACCTCGCATGCTTCGTCTGTTTTTGTGCGGCGGCTGCACTTGTCAGCTCGATTCCGTTGCGCGCGAAGCCTGCATTTCGCGCGCCCGTCACGCTCGAATCGGTGTTTTCCGGCATTGCGTTTATTCGTCGCGAGCCCGTCATCCTGGGGGCGCTCTCGCTCGATTTGTTCGCCGTGCTGTTCGGCGGCGCGACGGCGCTGTTGCCGATATACGCGCGCGACATTCTTCAAACGGGGCCGTGGGGGCTCGGCGCGCTGCGTTCGGCGCCGGCCATCGGTGCGCTGGCGGGCACGCTGTGGTTCGCGCATTTTCCGCTGCGCAAGCGCCCGGGCATCGCTATGTTCGGCGGCGTGATTGTGTTCGGCATCGCTACGATCGTATTTGGTCTGTCGACGAATTTCTTTTTGTCGCTGATCGCGCTTGCGTTGCTGGGGGCATCGGATGTCATCAGCGTGGTGGTTCGCTTATCGCTCGTGCAATTGCGCACGCCTGACGAGATGTTGGGGCGTGTCAGTGCCGTCAATGCGCTTTTCATTGGTACTTCCAATCAATTGGGCGAGTTCGAATCGGGCGTGACGGCGGGGTGGTGGGGGGCGCGCGCATCGGTTCTGGTCGGCGGCATTGGCACGATTGCGATTACGTTGCTCTGGATGCGGCTTTTTCCGGCACTCGTTCGCATGCGTTCGTTGGAGCGGGAGGCTTAGCGCTTTTGCACGCCCGTTGCGTGGCACGTGGGTTGCATGTCTCCCATTCATAGTTGGGGAGAACGGCTATGAGAACACGATTGTGGTTTGGGGCAATGCGCGTTGCTGTTACCGATGATCAGGCCAGTGGGCCGCATCCTGAAGCGTTGCGTTTTGCGCCGAATGACTGGATTCCGAACAACCCGCATTTGCCGGTGCTTGTTTACCGTGGTGCAGTGCCGATCAGCGGCTCGGATCCGGCTGGGCATTTCGAGCAGCGCTTGGCGAGCAACGGTTGGCCGCCGCAATGGCGCGACGGCGTGTATCCGTTTCATCATTTCCATCCGGCCACGCATGAGGTGCTCGGATTCGCGCGCGGACATGCCCGCGTGATACTCGGCGGCGCGCCGCCGATCGGACGCGAAATCGAAGTGAATGCGGGCGATGTCGTCGTACTGCCGGCAGGCACAGGTCATTGCAAAATCGAAGCCAGCGATGATTTCCTCGTGGTGGGCGCCTATCCGCCCAATCAGGACACCAGCATCAGTCGGGAAGCACTGAGCAATGAGGAGCACGAGGCGATGTTGCGCGTGGCATTTCCGGCGAGCGACCCACTAGCGGGCCAGAGCGGCCCACTAGTCAGGCTTTGGAAGCGGTAACTGCCTTGGGCTCGTTTGCCGGCTAGATGCTTTCCGCGCGCTCGACGACGAGCACTCGCGCTACGCCACGCGGATGCGCAACGTGTTCGCAGCCGGCCTCCGCAAAAAAAATATCGCCGGCTTCGAGTATCGCCACATGCTCGATGCCGCCTTCGCGATAATGCATCTCGACTGTCCCGTCGAGTACCGAGAAGACCTCTTCACCGTCGTTAACATGCCAACGGTAGGGCTGATCTGTCCAATGTACGCGCACGGTTGTGCCGTTCATGTTGGCGATGTCGATTGCATCCCAAGCGCGTGTCCCCTGGAATGCTTTGCTCCGCATGACTTTCACGATCGCGCCCAGTCCGCTGCGATCTGCGTGACGACATTTCGGCGTCTGGCGAACCCCTGCGCCGACCTTTGTTTGACGAGCTCGACTATCGCTGCCGGCGCGGTGTCGGGACTTCCTGCGTCGAACGGCGGCGCGGGCGCATATTCGAGTTCGAGTTGAATGGCCTGCGCCTCTTGCTCCCCGCTCAATTCGGCTGCGATCGACAGTGCAAAGTCGATGCCGGCGGTTACCCCTCCACCTGTGAAGAGATTGCCGTCACGCACGACGCGACCATGCGTTGCAATGGCGCCGAGTGGCGTGAGCAACGAATGAAAGGCCCAGTGCGTCGTGGCACGCCGCCCGTGTAGAAGACCCGCGGCGCCTAGCAACAAGGCGCCGGTGCAAACAGAGGTCACATAGCGGGCCGACGCACCTTGCGCTCGAACGAACGCGAGCGTTTCGGCATCCTGCAACAAAGCCGTCACGCCGCTTCCTCCGGGAATGCAGATGACATCGAGCTGTGGGCAAGCGTTATACGTCGTTGTCGGGGTCAGGATGAGTCCGTTGCTCGATATCACGGGTTCGCGATTTTTCCAGATCAGATGAGTGCTCGCATTCGGTAGCGAGGCGAGCACATCGTGAGGACCTGTCAGGTCCAGTTGCTGTACGTCGGGAAACACGAGAAAGCCGATTTGCAGCGACATGTAGCGCTCCGATGGAAGAACAAGGGCTGTGGACAAATGCATTGTATGCGGGTAGCGTGTGGCGGAAATGCCATTCTGCCCTCGTTTACTGCCAACCCCACCGCTACCGCCACCGCCGCTGCCATGTCCAACACCAACACGAGACGCTCGATCTTGATCCTTGCTTTCCCCGACGTCCAGTTGCTCGACGTGTCGGGGCCGCTGCAAGTGTTTGCTTCGGCTAATGAGCTTGCGGCGGAGCGCGGCGCGCCGCTGCCCTATGCGCCGCGTGTGATTGCTGCGCAGGCTGGGCCAGTGATGACGTCGTCGGGCCTCGCGCTCGTGGCCGACTCGCTGCGCTCGGCCACGAAGGGCACCGATACATTGATCGTGGCTGGCGGTAGGGGGGTTTATCACGCATGCTGCGATGCCGGCCTGACGCGCTGGGTTCGAAAACAGGCTGGCGTGTCGCGGCGGATCGCGTCGGTATGCAGCGGCGCGTTCGTTCTGGCTGAAGCCGGCTTGCTCAACGGGCGCCGCGTGGCGACGCATTGGAGCCGTTGCGACGAGCTTGCGGCGCGCTATCCAAGCTTGCATGTCGAGCCCGATCCCATCTTCATCCGCGACGATCCTGTGTGGACGTCAGCGGGAGTCACGGCCGGAATCGATCTTGCGCTTGCGCTCGTCGAAGCGGATCTCGGGCGCGCCGTTGCGCTCGATGTCGCGCGCGAGCTTGTCGTGTTTTTGAAGCGCCCGGGCGGGCAAGCACAGTTCAGTGCGTTCCTGTCGATGCAAAAAGCAGGCGAACAGTTCAGCGAATTACATGCATGGATGGCGGAACATCTCGCTGCGGACCTTTCCGTTTGCGCATTGGCGAGGCGCTCACGCATGAGCGAACGCAGCTTCATGCGTCACTACCGTGCCGAGACGGGCCGCACGCCGGCCCGGATGGTCGAGCAGTTTCGCATCGAGGCTGCGCAACGGCTGCTTGGCGAAACCTCGTGGTCGGTCAAGCGCATTGCGGCGCGCTGCGGCTTCGGCAGCGAGGAAACGATGCGCCGCAGTTTCTTGCGCGTGCTGTGTGCTACGCCGCAGGCGTATCGCGAGCGGTTCGCCGCGCAATGACGCCTGCATTCCAGCAGCGAGTCAGGCAGATGATCAGATAATCAATCGCGAAATCTTCGTGCCTTCCAGCGACACGCCGGCCATCAAGCCGGCGTTCGTCATGACGAACGCCTGAACCGGGCTCGTTGCCGTCGAGGTATCCACGTTGCCATTTGCGCCGACATGCAGCACGGCGACGGTCGCGTCTATACCTGCGGCCCAACCTTGACTGCCTGTGAACTTGTCGAGGACTTCTTGCGTCATGAAGAGCATGACGAGCGCTTTCGACTGTGCTCCGATTTGCAGGCCGAACGAGGCGGCGGCGATGCTGTAATAGCCGCTGGTTTGCTCGCCGATACGCAAAGCGCCTTGGCCATACTGCCCGCCGAACCAGAAGCCGGCGGAGATCACCGATGGAAAGACCAGCACGCCGCGCGCCTTGCCGACGAGTTCACGAGAGCCGTTCACCGTCGTGAAAAGGCGCGTCAACGTGGCGTTCACATTCGCGTCGATTGACTGACGTCGTGCGGTATTGGCTTCCGGCGTGGCGCTCGACGATGGCGGCGTGGTCGTGCAGCCGGCGAGCGACAAGCCGCTCGATGCGAGCGTGGCCCCGGTGATCGCGATGAATTGACGGCGTTGCATGCATTCTCCTGGCAATGTGAAAACGCGTGCCGTGCACGCGAACCTCTACCCGTTGCTTGCGATGCGCGACGGGTCTTGACGTCAGTGACACGGTAATCGGGGTCAAGTTCCCGGTGAGTAGGGAATCGAGCGTGAATAAGGCGAAAAGCGGGTGATAAAAGCGCCGCGCCGTTTTCAATTGTTTGCATTTTTTCGCTGGCGGTATAAATAGCATCCTGTACCATGCCTGCGGCACAAAAACGCTAACCACCTTATAGACGGCAGCATGCAAGATCAAACCTATCGAGCCGCTGGGCGCGGCGGCTTAATCACCGTCTCGCGCGCCTGCTGCGCCGCCGCTGTATTCGCGGTCCTCGCATTGTCGGGATGTAATTCGCTTTATTCGGAAGGTGCGACGACCGGCGCCGGTATTGCCGGGGCGGCGGTTGCCTCCAAAGTGACCAATAATGCCGCGACCGCAACCGGGATTGGTCTTGGTGCAGTGGCCGCTGCGCGAGCCGGCGTTCAATACTCGCAGCGCATGGTGCATCGCGATACCCAAGATGGCATCGCAAAGGCGGCCGGGCCGCTCGATGTCGGCGCGGTGGCGAACTGGACCGTGACGCATTCGCTGCCGATCGAGGAAGACGAGCATGGCCGCGTGACGGTCAGTCGAACCATCAGCCAGGGCGCGCTCGACTGCAAGGAAATCGTTTTTTCCGTCGATCGAAGCGCGAAAAAAGATGCGCCGGCAAGCAGCGCGTTTTACGTGACTTCGATTTGCCGCGATGGCAATGCGTGGAAGTGGGCGTCGGCAGAGCCGGCTACCGAGCGCTGGGGCTCACTCCAATGAGTGGCTTCTCGAACGCCGGGATACTTGCGCGCTGGCTGGCCACCAGCGCGCTTGGCGCTTTCACTGTGCTCTCGCTTAATGGTTGCGCGTCGGTGGGTGCCGCGACCGGTGCGGTCGCTGGCGCGGCGACGGGGCTTGTCACGGCAAACCCGGCGATTGGCATCGGCGTCGGTATTGCGGTGCAAGGGGCAACTGATGATGCGGTGAAGCGCTACATGCGCTCCATGCATACGGACCAGCAAGACCAGATGGCCGCGCTTGCAGGCGCGATGGATCTCGGCGAAACACGGCCGTGGCGCGTCAAACATAGGCTGCCGCTCGAGAACGGCCATGGCGAGGTGCGGGTGACGCGGGCGTTCGCCACGCCGCTTGCGCGCTGCAAGGAGTTTGTGTTTTCGGTGGTCGATGGGAATCAGCCCGGGGCTGCGGCGCGTTGGTATACGGCGAGCGCGTGTCAGCAGGATCAAGGATGGAAATGGGCTGCGGCCGATCCGGCGGTTGAGCGGTGGGGGAGTTTGCAATAAGCATCGCGCATATTTGTGCCAAGCTCGAAGTATTTAGTATTGCTAATCATTGAATATCGATTATCGCTGCGTGGACGGCGCAGCGTGATCAGTGCCGAACTAAAGGTATGGAAAGCGTCCTAATTCCAGCCGGCGCTATAACGACAATTTGAGATCCTGCTACGGTCCCGCGTTCCTCCAATCAATCGGATTCGATCGCAATGTTTCGAGACCATGCAGACCACCGCTGAAGCCGTCCATCCCTTCTACCGCCTGCACGTGCCCCAGGCACGCAGCTCGGCGCTCACCGATATTTTCTCGTTCGAGGGCACGCGCGCAACTCTGGACGAGTATCTAAAATCTGCTCAACAATCTGATGTTGCGATGACCAGTTGAATCCGCCCTATAGTCAACGCTGCGAAATAAATCGAACGCAGTTTTGCGCAACGGATTTTCTGCACGCGATGTGGACCGACGCACGGGCCTCGACCACAGGCAGGCTGCCAGGACTGTCGCGTGCGGTAAAAGGATCGTTTTGATGAACCGCAGGTCCGAGGCGGTCCGCTGTATTCAGAAACAAGGAGGCGAATTCATCGTAACAACCATCGCGCTTTCCCTCCTATACAGCGAGAACTCATCGCGAACGTCCGGCGCGACTTCTGCCAGCTGGCGATTCGTGGGAACCGAAGATGTTTCGGATCGGCTAGGCCCGGTCGCGAGGAAATGGCGAAGCTGACAGGCTGCGCCCGTCGACACGCCGCGTGCAAATTGCGTCAAAACATTCCTGACTTCGCGCGCTCGGACAATTGATGCAGGTATCTGATTATGCTCGCCACCAGAGCGCGTTCGTACTGTGATTGAGAGGGCAAGATGGCAAGGATTTCCGACAACGGTTTCACGAATTCCCCTGACCCGTCGCGCCGCAGCGATTCGATAGCAGGTCAAGGCAATGATTTATCGGCGCCATCGATGCAGCCCGATGTGCCTGGATTGTCCGGCCTACGGAATATTCAATCTTCCAAGGGCGGCGACCGGAGCGAAAGACGTGCTAACGAGGGGAATCCGTGGGCGGTCTGGGCCGCGGCTGCAAGAGATCCCAACGATGATCGCGCAGGCATTGTGGAAAGGATGCGCATTTGGGAAGAGCGCGGCAACCCACAAGTACCATTGGATCTGAACGATATTCATCTCTCCCCTGAAACAAGGCTGCCGAAGACCATGCTGGCGCGTGTCATGGCTGTGGATATGTCTCGTAATGACCTGATGCTTCGGCATTTACCAAAGGATCCGCCTCTAACGCTCCAAACCGTGCTCATATCTTCCTCTTTGGTCACGACGCCCCAGCAACTCCCGCAGTCATATAAGCCCCTGTTAGTCGCTGCTACAGAGATTTTCACTCTCCAGATAAAAGGCGCACAACAGCTGGAGGCAACGCAAAAAGCTGCTGAACTGAAGGAGTGGGGAACCGGGTCCGAGGTGCATCAACAGATATACGAAAGAATAGAAACGTGGTTGGCAAAAGGCGATCCAAAAGCGCGACTGGACCTTAACGGCATTCGCAACTTTGTGGACATGGTACAAATCGAGCTCCCGCTGCATTTGATGCCCCCTGTGGCGGAAATTGACTTTTCTCAAGATCCCGATCCCTGTCTGAGCATTTTGCCGCGGGCCTTGCCGTCATCACTTAACGCCATCCATGTTTCTCCACGGTTCACCGACGAGGCGTGGCCGCCGCTGTCATCGATATACGTTGCCGACCCCACGGGTCTTCAACCCCTGAACGCTCAAGACAAATGGATAGAGGGCGAAGGCGCGGCTGATTCAAATCGGCGAGCGCGAGTCATTGCTCGAATCAAAGAATGGGAAAATCAAGGCAACGTGAATGCTCCGCTCAATCTGAACGGTATTAGCTTGAATTTAGATACAAGGCTGCCAAAGCATTTGATGCCGTCCGTTAGGTGCATCGATATCAGCCAGAATAATTTTTCTTGGGGAAATCTCAGCCAATTTTTGCCAGACACCCCACCGGCATCACTCGAAGTCGTGTACGTCTCCCCTGAACTCGAGAGCTACCGGGTTCCAGAACCATATCGACATCTAGCGATCGCAAAACCACTAGAGTCGTGGGATAACTGGGTAGCAGGCGCATTCGATGCCGATGCGCGAAGAGTGGTTGTTGATCGAATCAACGAATGGTTAAAACTAGGCGACTCTGATGCGCCGCTAGACCTGAATGGCATTGAGCTCGATCACGACACAAAGCTACCGGCAAGTCTGCTGCCCCTCATTAAGGCGATTGATGTTTCGCAACGAGATGATGTGGCTGGATTTTTGCCGGACGAGCCCCCGCGTTCGCTCAGACACATCCACATTTCTCCCAAGGTCGCAGCGTCGATGTTCTATCCTCAGCGCTATCGTTATATGGTCAAAGCCACTCCGGCGAGCCCCTCGGAAGATTGAGGCGCGGCGAGGATTAAGGGCTCGCGCCGCGCTTAGCATCTAGACGCGTCTTTGGCATCGAATGAAAAAGCGGTCGGCGAATAGATTCACGCTGATCGTGGTATAGAAGGCCGGCACAGGCTATCCGCGAGGGATAGCCATTACACCTCGATGTTGCTTTGCGCGGTGTGCAAGCAGGCAATACGCATAAATGTCCCGAATGAAATGCGCAGCCATTAAAGCAGCCATCAAAGCGCTTCGATCAAATCTTTGGCAATCGATCTGCAATATGCCGAACACGCGTCATGCGCCGCGTTGGCCGCGGCGTTGACCATCATGCTCGCATCGACCGGCCGGCATAGCGATACAACGATCGGTGGAGGCACCGGCGCGAGCGGCAATTCGACGAACTCGCTGTTGCGAAGCGCATCGACGACGAATAGACGCGGTATCGCTGCCACGCCGTAACCATCCCGGATCAATTGCACGATGGCCGCGACCGAAGGAGAGCAAGTAATGCGTGTTTGCTCGGCCCGGATGCCGTGCTCGCGTGCCAGCGCATGAACGATACTTTCCAGCGCCACCTGCGGTGCGGTGCCGCGTCCGAACGTCAACAGCGGGCGGCTGAGCACACGCAATGCAAGCCCCGGCTTGCGCGCCGACAAGAGGCCGCGCCGCGCAATCCAGCGTACAGGGTAGCTGGCAACGGCGCTCGATACGATCTTCCTGCTGTCGATGCCTTCCACGCGTATCGCCAGATCAAGCTCGCCGCCCAATAAACGCCGTTGCAATACGGCGCTCGAATCGACAGTCAAATCGACATCGAGCTTCGGAAAATTCGAATTCAGGTACGTGATGTAGTGCGCGAGCCAACTGTGCACGACCGTCTCGATCACGCCGAGCCGCAAGGTGCCGCCCACGACGACCTGCTCGCCGGCCGCTTCGCGCAGCGTTCGCACAGAATCGACAACGTTCTTGGCGAGCCCGATCAGACTCTGGCCTGCGGGTGTCAGCCGGAACTTCGGTGTGCTGCGATCGATGAGCTCGCATTTGAGTTCGTCCTCGAGCGAGCGGATGCGTAGCGAAATCGCAGCAGGCGTAGCGTGAAGCGCGCGCGCCGTCGCGCGAAAGCTTTCCAATTGCGCAAGCGTAACGAAGGTCTCTAGAAAGCGAGTGTTCATAGTTCAATGATGAATCGCCAAAAACCACGCGTCGCCAAGACTACCGCATTCCGCTCGATCATCGGTCAGTGCTAGGGAAGACCCTAATTATTCGTTAAGTTTTCCTTAACGCGGAGGAACACAATTACTCGCTAGCGTCATCATTTTGGCGGACCTAATCTGCGTCTCATCGTTTATCACTCCACACGAAAGCGCCCACTCATGTCATCGCCCTACGAATTTCGCCAGCGAGTCCGCACGCGCCGTTTCCGGGGGCCGACCGCCGGTCAATGCGGAGAATTTGCGCAAGCCAATCTAGCTATCTTGCCGCAGACGCATGCCGAGGACTTCTTGCGATTTTGTCTGCGTAACCCGAAGGCCTGCCCGTTGCTAGCGGTGGGCGAGCCGGGTCAGTGGAACGTTCCCGCGCTGGGGCGTGACCTCGATATCCGCACCGATGTGCCGGCCTATAACGTCTATCGCGACGGCATGCTATGCGAGCAGCCCGAGGACATCCTCGAGCTTTGGCGGGGCGACCTGGTCGTGTTTGCAATCGGCTGCTCGTTTTCGTTCGAACACATGCTAGCGCTTGAACACATTCCGCTGCGCCATATCGAAACGAACGCCAACGTGCCCATGTATCGCACGGCAATCGATAACCAGCCTGCGGGCGTGTTCGGCGGGAAGCTCGTCGTATCGATGCGGCCAATGAGTGGTGCGCATGCGGTGCGCGCGGTGCAAATCACAAGCCGCTTTCCCTCGGTGCATGGTGCGCCCGTACATCTTGGAAGCCCCGCAGCGATAGGAATCGACAATCTATCGAGGCCCGATTTTGGCGATGCCGTTGCCGTTCGCGAGCATGAAGTGCCGGTTTTCTGGGCGTGCGGCGTGACGCCCCAGAGCGCAATCGAAAGCGCTCGCTTGCCATTCGCCATCGCACATCGGCCGGGCCATATGCTCATGACCGATATTCCTAATATCTCGCTTGCAGTGCTCTAAAGGCTAAAAGTGAGGAGTACTAATCGTTTGGAGAGTGTTATGAGAACCGAGGCGACGACCGAAGCGCACTACCGCGGCGACACGTACGAGGTGATTTCCTCCGCAGCCGCTGAACCGGCAAGTGGCTTTTTTGGATGGTATCGGGATACAAGCTCCAGCGAGCGGCGTGCGTTCTGGAGTTGCAAGATCGGCTACGCGCTCGATGCCATGGATACGCAGTTCCTGAGCTTCGTCATTCCGACACTGATCGCAACCTGGGCGCTGACCAAGGGCGAGGCAGGCCTGATCGGCACCGTCACACTGTTGACATCGGCACTGGGCGGATGGGCCGCGGGCATCTTGTCCGATCGTATCGGACGCGTGCGAACACTGCAAATCACGATCCTATGGTTCGCTTTTTTTACGTTGCTTTGCTCGGTGACGCAGAACTACACGCAATTGTTGATTGCGCGTGGATTGATGGGCTTCGGCTTTGGCGGCGAGTGGACGGCCGGTGCGGTGCTGATCGGCGAGGTCATTCGTCCGCGCGACCGCGGCAAAGCGGTGGGCATGGTGCAGGCCGGTTGGGCAATCGGCTGGGCTGTGTCGGCCGGGCTCTATACGCTGGTTTATTCGTTGATGCCGCCCGACACCGCGTGGCGCATGCTCTTTGCGCTCGGTGTGCTGCCCGCGCCATTCGTGATTCTGATCCGCCGGCTCGTAGACGAACCACAGGTACACCGGCAACAGCAAGCGCGCGAGGCCGGGGCGGGCGTACGAACCTCGTTCATGGAGATATTCGGGCGTGACGTTTGGTTCACCACGCTGCGCACGGCACTGCTCGCCACGGGCGCGCAAGGGGGCTACTACGCCATCACGACGTGGCTGCCGACCTGGCTCAAGACCGAGCAGCATTTGAGCGTGGTCGGCACGGGCGGGTATCTTGCGGTCATCATCGCCGGCTCGTACGCCGGTTATCTGAGCGGTGCGATTCTCAGCGACCGCCTCGGCAGACGGCTCACGTTCATCACGTTCTCGGTAGCATCGATGCTGATTGCGCTCGTCTATACGCGTGTGTCGATGAACAATCAACTGCTGCTCGTGCTCGGCTTTCCGCTAGGGTTTTTTGCATCGGGATTGTTCTCGGGGATGGGCGCATTCATGACGGAGCTTTTTCCGACGCGCATCCGCGGCTCGGGACAAGGTTTTTGCTACAACTTCGGGCGGGCAGTGGGCGCGACGTTCCCGTTTTTGATCGGCTTCGTTGCGCAGACCATGCCGCTTGGCAACGCCATCGGCGTATTCGCGGCCGCGGCTTACGGGGTGGTCGTGCTGGCGGCGCTGACATTGCCGGAAACGCGCGGTGCGGCGCTCGACGCCTGACGCCAGTCCGCAATCCGCCACGGCGTATCGAGCGACACCTCATCACAGTTCGCGCCTTCGCCGCCGCGATCGATGACAATGAAATCGCGCGAGCGCCCAAGCGCAAGCAGCGGGTGGTGCCACACGCCCTTGCCGTAATTCACGCCTTGCCATCCATATGTCACGAACGCACGGATTTCATTCGCGTCGAGCGAGCCGCTCGGCGCGACGACGACAAGGTACGGCGCTTCGCCCAGTGGGACGAAAGCTTGCGAACCCAGCGGATGGCGCTCCATCATGCGAATTTCGATGGGAAAGGCGTGCGGCTCGGCCCGGAAGACGTTGACGATGGCGCGGCCGTTGCCGTCCGCAACGTCGATGCGAGCCAGATCATGAAAGCGCTCGGTCGTCCCGCCGTTGATCGGAAAATGGCGGGCGCCCTCGAGTTCGATCACATCGCCGAACGGTGCGAACGCCTGTCGCGTCAGCGGCTCGACGCTAAGCATTCTCATTGCTTAGGACTCCCAAATAATCGCAGCCGGGAGACCCCGCCGTCCGGCACGACATTGAACCGTACGTGCGTGACGGTGCCGAGTGCGTGCAATTCGTCGCCAAACGAATGGTTGTGATCCATCTGCAACGGCTGCTCGGGTAACAGGGTCGGCCAGAACATCGATTGTGTGATGAGTGAATCGTCGGTTCCGCCGGTGACGAACGCCGCTTGCAGCGAGCAGCGGTCGGGGTAATTGCCCTTGAAGTGAGCGGTATCGACTTCCACGCTGTGGATTTCGCCAGGATGAGCGAGTGCGACGATGCACCAGTCGTTGCCGGGCTCGCGCCGCCGTCGCGTTTCCCAACCGTCGCCCATATTGACGCCGCGTTCAGGCAGCAGCAAATTCGAGGCAAGCCCGAAATGCTGATTGTTCGCGGCGACCACGTAGGCGCCGTTCACCATCGCAGCAAGATCGATTGTGGTGCTGCTCTCGATGCGGCTCCACTCCACTTGCGGTTGGCCGTAGACGCGCAAACGCGCGAGGCCGCCGTCAGGATAAAGATTGACGCGAATATGCGTGAAGACGCGGGCATTATCAATCGCATGATAGTGATGCGCGTTGCCTTTCAATGCGACTGGCGGCAACAGCGCGCTCCACTGCGCCGAAGCGACGGCATCGCCCTCGATATACGTCGCCTCGATGTCGGCCGCAGGCGGAAAGTTGCCGGTGAAGTGACTCGTATCGAGATCGACGCCGTGCAGCACGCCGGGGCGCGCAAGCTTCACGATGCACCAGTCGTGGCCGGTTACGCGCTTGCGGCGTGTTTCCCACCCGTCCATCCATTTGCCATGGTCGTCGTACTTGCCGGGAATGAACACGGCAGGCTCCGGGTTCAGCATGCGTTCTTTCGGTGCGAAAAATTCGTCGCTTGCTTCGATCGCACACGCCCCGAGGCGCGGGTCTGCGAGGTTAGTGAAGCGCTGCGTGAAAGCGGGTGCGTTTGGGTCTAACGTAGGAATAGACATATGTCGGTGTGCGGATCAGTATCGGTCCCGATAAAGTTCGGAGTCCTGCATAAATCGGATTGTGGCGCTCAGCCGGCACGTGCGATTGCCACGGCGTCTCGATCGAACTCCTGCATGGTTTGCGGCACGAACGCCATGTCGGCCTCGCCGTTCAAGACCCGCGCTGCTCTCGCCTTGTCGATGTCGTTTTCCCAGGTGGCCACGACAATCGCGGCGACGCAGTTGCCAATCAGATTGGTGACGGCGCGTGCGATGCCGACGAACCAATCAACGGGCAGGATCAACACGAGCCCAAGCACGGGAATAGCGGGAATGGCAGAGAGTGTCGCGGCCAGAATTACGATGGCCGAGCCGGGAATGCCGTGCGCCCCTTTCGACGTAATGAGCGATACGAGCACGACGACGATCAAGTCATGCATTGAAAGCGGCGTATTGGTTGCCTGCGCGATAAAGAGCACGGCAAGGGTGAGATAAATCGAAAAGCCGTCAAGGTTGAACGAATAGCCGGTCGGGATCACAAGGCCGACCGTCGAATCTTTGATGCCGAGCCATTCGAGCTTGCGCATGACCTGCGGCAGAACCGCATCCGACGAGGCGGTGCCGAATACGATCGACAGTTCGTCCTTGAAATAGCGGATCAACTTGAAAATATTGAAACCCGCAATACGCATGGCGATGCCCAACACGACGCAAACGAACACGGCGCAGCTTGCGTAGAACACCGCAACGAGCAGCCCCAATTGCTTGAGCGAGGCGATGCCGTACTTGCCCGTCGTGAACGCGATGGCGCCGAGCACACCGAGCGGCGCGAGCTTGATCACGAAGCCCATCACGCAAAAAAGGGCCTTTGCGAGATCGTCGATGAAACCCGATACGCGCGCGGCCTTGTTGCCGAGCAACGACAGCGCCGAGCCGAACAGCACGGAAAAGACCAGGATTTGCAGAATGTCGCCTTTTGCGAACGAATCGGCAATCGTATCGGGGATGATCTTGAGCAAGAAGCCGCCGACGTCTTTCAAGCTCTTTGCATGCTCGGTATAAGTGGCGAGCGAAGCAGCATCGACGGTGCGCAGATCGATGTTCATGCCCGCGCCAGGGCTGATAAACCATGCGAGCAGCGCGCCGATCACGAGCGCGATGGTGGTCATGACCTCGAAATAGAGGATCGCCTTGCCACCGACGCGGCCGACCTTGCGCAGATCGCCGGCGCTAGCCATGCCGCTTACCACAACGCAAAACACGATCGGGCCCACCACCATCTTGATGAGCTTCAGAAAGCCGTCTCCGAGGGGACGAAGCGATTCGCCGGCATGAGGGAAAAACGCGCCGATGGCGACGCCGGCTACCAGCGCCAGCATCACGCGGCCAAACAGGGAATTAAATAATCGCGACACAGTCTGCCTCCTTTCATCATTAATCAATCGCGCCGGGCGGTAGGACTGGTCGAACTGGTCGGACCACATCGGTTAAGGGGGATATTAGGAACTCAATATATGGGCGTCAAGGCGGATCGGCAGGGGGTTAACCCGTGCGTGATCGTGTGAGCGCTGCAAGCTCGTACTACACTACCGGTCTGACCGCCAAGGGCCACGCATGAACAGCACGCCACAAACTGTTACCGAAGCCGCTATCGCCACGATTCGCGAGCGTATTCAGCAGGACATTTACCCGGTGGGTAGCCTGCTGCCCGCACAACGGCAGCTTTCTGAAGAGCTCGAGATCAGCCGGGCTTCGTTGCGAGAAGCGCTGTCGACACTCGAGGCACTGGGGCTCGTGACGATCCGCGCGGGCAAGGGTGTGTATGTCAACCGTGCGCGGCCTACGCGCACACAACGCTGGCGCTTCGCCGATCAAGTCTCGCTGCCCGATACTTATCAGATGCGCTACGCGCTGGAGGGGTTCGTCGCGCGGCTTGCCGCGCTGGCCGTGGGCGACGATGATTTGGCGCAGCTCGACTCAAACGTCGAGGCCCTGCGCGTGGCGCTTGTCGACGGAGATTTCGAAACGGCTGCCAAGCTCGATTTCGAATTCCATATGCGCATCGTGGCGCTGGCGGGCAATTCGGCCATCGAGGCAATCTTGAGCAATAGCGCCGAGATCATGCAGGAAAGCCAACGGTTGCCGTTTTATCGACGCGAGCTTGCGCTATCGACGCATCGGGAACATGCCGCGATTGTTGCAGCACTTCGGCAACGCGATGCGGATTCGACGGGGCACGCAATCGAAGCCCATATCGTCGCAGCGGCGCAGCGTGCAGGTGTGCATTTTCCAGTGCCTCCGCGGCAATCCGGGGCCCCCAGCGCCGCTCGTGCCGCCCATGCCGCCATCGACGAGACGGCGCCTGTGCTGCCGAGGCGCGGCAAGGGCAAGGCCGCCACTTCCGCGTGAGGGTGCCGTTACGCAACGATAAGAGAAAAAGGCACGAAACGCAGACGATTGGGTATCGAGCACTTGCGGCATCGGGTTCATACTTTGCGCGCCGCCGTTTTGGCTGGGAAGAGGAATCGGAAACGGCACACACGCGCAATGGAGGGAGTCGAGTCATGCGTTACGCAAAGTTTGGTTCCACTGGTCTTTTCGTTTCAGAACTCTGTTTGGGCACCATGACGTTCGGTGGCCAAGAAGGTGCGATCTGGGGGCAAATTGGCCGCTTGCAGCAAGCCGATGCCGACAAGCTGATCGGACGTGCCATCGATGCCGGTATCAATTTCATCGATACGGCAAATGTCTACTCGGATGGCGTGTCCGAATCGATGACGGGCACGGCGCTGCGCAATCTCGACGTTCCGCGTGAAAACGTCGTCGTGGCCACCAAGGTATTTGGCGAGACGGGTACGAAGAGCGTCAACTCGCGTGGCCTGTCGCGTCATCACGTCATGGACGCGGTCAAAGCGAGCCTGCGCCGCTTGCAGCTCGATTACGTCGATCTTTATCAAGTGCATGGGTTCGACCCTGCCACATCGATCGAGGAAACCGTGCGCGCGCTCGATCAACTCGTTCGAGATGGTCATGTGCGCTATGTCGGCGTGTCGAATTGGGCGGCTTGGCAGATCATGAAGGCGCTCGGGGTTGCCGACCGCTTGGGGATGGCCCGTTTCGAATCGCTGCAGGCATACTACACAGTCGCTGGACGTGATCTCGAACGTGAGATCGTGCCGATGCTGGCGAGCGAAGGGCTTGCGCTGATGGTGTGGAGTCCGCTGGCCGGTGGCCTGCTCAGCGGCAAGTACAGTCGCACCGCTCATGCAGAGCAGGGCAGCCGTCGCACGATGTTTGATTTTCCGCCGGTCAATCTCGAACGCGGCTATGACTGCATCGATGTGATGCAAGGTATTGCGGAGTCGAAGGGTGTCTCGGTTGCACAGATTGCACTGGCATGGCTGCTGCATCAGAAGACGGTAACAAGCGTCATCATCGGTGCGAAGCGCGTCGATCAACTCGACGACAACATTGCAGCGACATCGGTGCGCTTGACCGACGAGGAGCTTGCCGCGCTTGACAAGGTCAGTGCGTTGCCGCCCGAGTATCCGGGTTGGATGCTCGGCCGTCAGGGCGACGTGCGCCGTCGTCAACTGAGTGAATCGCGCTGAAGGCCGGTGATGTCGCGTTCGCTCGCGGCGCCCGTCAGACGATCGTTGGATCGGGGCCTGCGGGTGTGTCCATATCGGTGACGGGCGCGGGCTTAACCGGTAACGGTGCCAGCGGTGCGAGCGGGCCGCCTCGCTCGCGCCACGCATCGAGCCCGCCGCGCAACGGCAGCACATCGAGGAAACCGGCTTCGGCAAGACGTTTGGCCATCCACGCCGCCGACACTTCATTCGGGCACGAGCAGTAGATTACGAGCTTTTGCTCGGGGCGATACGTCGCAATGATCGTGTCGAGTTCGCGCTCATCAGCAAATCGGGCGCCGGGGATGATGTACGGATCGAGCTCGCGTGTTTCGTCGGAGCGGATATCGAAAACGATCGGCGCGTCGCCCTTTGCGATCAGCGCGTGCAGCGTATCGGCATCGATGCGTGCGGCGCTGATCTGCCCTAGCAGCGCGCGGCGCCGCATCCATCGCCAGCCGGCGTAGGCGAACACAAACAGTGCAACGGCCAGTGCGCTTGCGCTGCCGAGACGGCTCGCGGCCCCCAGCAAAAAGTCGATTTGCGGTGCGAGTACCACCCCAAGCGCAAGTCCGAGCCCGGCCCAGATCGTGGCGCCTATTGCGTCATGCGCGATGAACGTGCGATAGCGCGTGCCCATTGCACCGGCGAGCGGGATCGAAATAAGCGATAGCCCCGGTATCAACTTCGCGACGGTCAATACGCGCACGCCCCAGCGCCCGAAGAACCGCTCTGTTTTTCGCACGCACGTGTCGCGCGACAGCGAGAGTTTGCAAAGTGTCTTCAGGGTGGCGCCGCCGTAGATTCGGCCGGCAAAGAACCAGATGCTGTCGCCGATCAGCGTCGCACCAATCGCAAGCATCAGCACCGGCGCGAGCACCGTACCGAGTGAAAGCGGATGAAGCGCGGCAAGTGCGCCGAACAGGACGAGCGTCGGCATGGCCGGCACCGGTAGTCCGAGCGAAGCGGCCAGTGCGTTGGCGAATACGAGCGCAGGCCCGTAGCGCGCGACGAGATCGTGGAGCATCAGTGCTTTCCGGTAAGGGCGGCGGACAACGCGCCGATATCCGCGAATTATGCCGCGACTGATGCACACGTGCAGCCTGGGTCTAAATATCTTTGTATCTTTGCCCGCCGCGCGACGAAAAAATCGCCTAGCCGAAACGAAGCTAGGCGAAAACCGCCGGGAGTCCGGCGGCGGAGGTACCGAGCGCGAAGCACGGCCGATCGCCGCTTGATACGACGATCGGCCGCTTCCGTTTCAGGTATTGCCGAATTTATCGTGATGCCGCATGCGTGATGCTTTCACGTTTATTGGCAGCAGTCGGGCTAATGCGTTGGAATGCGTTTATATCAGTGACCGAAATACACCGAGTCGATGGGCGATGTGGCCTCACGATTGCCCGATGCCGAAGCGCCGCTCACCGTGCCGCCGTAAGCCGCGGTGTTCTCGCTCGTCTGAGCGGCGACACGCGTTTGCGCGGCTTGCGTATCAGCGGGGTAAGACGGGTCGCGACCGAACACCGAACGCGGGCTGGCCTGCTCGAATTGAACGAGTTCCGCCTTGACTTGTGCGCGTGTGACGGGCGCGTTCGACTGAGCGAATGAAACAGCCGGTACCGAAAGAACGGCGGCCACAACTGCGGCTTGAATGAGCGATTTCATGATGCTTACCTCCGAGAGTTCGTTTGTTGTATCGGTTGGGTCCGATGCATTTCGTATCACCGATGACCAGAGTCTATCGGCGCCGGCATTAAGGGTTAACTCCCATTACGAGAAATCACCGTTACAAATTTGGCGATAATCGCGTCGGTGCACGGCTGCCATAACGTGTAGGTATCGAAGCGGTGTGCAATCGTCTATTCTTTGTGCTCATGCCAACGGGGCGCTTGCTGCCATCCCTCGGCAGATAAAACGAATATAAGTCGAGAGAGGGGGCACAAATGAACGCAAGGGCGTTATGGGCGACGATGATCGTCTTGACAGGTGCATACGGGCAGGCACAAGCGCAAAGCTCGGTACAGCTATATGGCATCGTCGATGGCGGCATCGCATATGTCACCAATGTAGCGGGCGGGCATACCTGGATGCAGACCAGCGGCGTCGGGCAAGCGGATCGCTGGGGGCTGCGCGGGCAGGAGGATTTGGGCGGCGGCTATCGCGCAGTATTCCGCCTCGAAAACGGTTTCACGCTGAACGATGGTCGTTTCTCTCAAGGCGGGCTCGAATTCGGCCGTCAAGCGTGGGTAGGGGTGGCCAGCGATCGCTTTGGCACGCTTACCTTCGGGCGCCAGTACGATTTCATGGTCACAAACCTCACTGCGTTTACAGCAGGCTCGCTCACGCCGTCGGTTCTCGCGTTTCATCTCGGTGACCTTGATCGGCTCGGCGCGGAGCGTATCGATAATGCGGTGCGCTACGTTACGCCCGAATTCGCAGGCTTTCAGTTCGGCGCTCTTTATGCATTCGGCGGGAGGCCCGGCAGCTTCGTATCGAATAGCGCAGCGAGCTTCGGCGTCACGTACGGAAATGGGCCGTTTAAAGCCGGTGCCGCCTATGTCGAGCTCCATGACTACACCACGTTGTTCGGTATCGGCACCAGCGTGCTCGGCAAGCCCCTAATCGGTACGTTGTCACAAGGTTTGCTGCCGCGCTTTCAGACCTTCGACAAGTTGACTGTTTCGGGTATAGGCGCCGGCTATCAGTGGGGTCCGGCGAATTTGCATGCCGTCTATACGGCCGTCATATTTCATCAACACGGCCAAAGCGCGTCATTGAGGACGGCGGAAGGTGGGATCAAATACACGGTCAGCTACGCATTTTCATTAGCGGCGAGTTATGCGCGTTCCACACTCAGCGAGAACGGTTGGAACCAATTCGCCGCAGGCGGAGACTACGCGCTTTCGAAACGCACCGACATCTATTTGCATGCCGTTTATCTGCATGCAAGTGCAGGCGTGCGCGCGCAGATTTTCTCGTTGCCGGCTTCGAGTTCAACTAAGCAAACGGTCATCTCCCTCGGAATGCGTCATTTGTTTTAAGTGCGTTTCGTGTTGCCATCGACGTCAGTCGAGAATCCTACCCAGCCTGAGGTTAGATGCGCTTGAGCGAGGTAATAATTTCCTGTTTTCATGCGATTTTTCGCAACTTATCTCCATTGTTTGATCCAGATTAAATCCTCCGGCCTTCAATACGATATTTTCGGGTTTGTTGCGATAGGGTTTGCATGCCTTGAAACCGCGGCGCAAACCGTTATCCTTCGTACCAAATGATAGCGAAAGAAGAGGGCAAAGTCAGTCTTTTGATGGATCGGTAGAAATTACCATTTAAAAGATGACTTAATTAACATTCTGAGAGGCTCGATTGCGAGCAGCCTCGCGCGACGACTGTTTCTGCTTGTCGGATGCGTGGTGCGAGTGCGTATTGTGTCGCCCGGGGGATTGTAATGGGCAAGTTTATTGAATATTTACGGCGATTTAGCCGCCGACACTATGCCGGCGGACTTGCGCTCGGGGCTCTGACATTGAGTCTGACGACGACGATCGTTGTTTATTCGCTGCTTGCTTCGTTCGTCGAACGGGATGCTCAACTGCGTTTTGACAATGATTCACGCGGCGTCGAGCAGCAAATTGCCACGCGCGTTCGACTTTACTCCGATGTGCTCGTCACCATGCGCGCTTTGTTTACGAGCGATTCTGAGGTTACGCGCAGCGAATTCCGCGATTTCGTGAAAGGGCTCGATTTGCCAGGGCGCTATCCAGGTTTTCAAACGCTTAATTACGCGTTTTATGTGCGGGACGATGATCTTGCGGCATTCCAGGCAAGCCAACGCGCAGACGGCTTGTTGCGTCGCGCGGGCATTACCTTTTCGGTCCGCACGTCGGGATCGCACCCTGTGCACGAAATCCTGACTTACGTCGAGCCGCTCGAATCGAATCGCGAGGTGGTCGGCATCGATATCGAGAGCGGCGTCGGCCGTAGTGCTGTATTGCAGGCATCGAGGGATTCCGGCGAAGCGGTGAGCAGCGGCAGGCGCATTTTTGCCGCGAAGCAAGTCGGCCTCGCGATACGCTTGCCCGTATATCGCCGCGGCATGCCGGTTGAGACGGTGACGCAGCGCCGACTTGCGTACGTCGGCTCGGTCGGGGCCGGCATATGGATCAGCGGTATGATGGCCGGCTTGCTCAGCGCAGAGACGCTTCGTTTGCAGCACTATCGGATATACGATGCCGGCTCGCTGCGTGAACCCGAGGTGCCGCCGTCGGGCGCGACCCTGCTATACGACAGCACGACGGGTGTATGGCTGCCGGCACAGCACGCAGCGGGTGCCGCGCTCGAGGGCACGAGCGTGGCCAAGGTTGGGCGGTTGAAAGGGCAAGCATCGGCGAGCGCCGAGTGGTCCCGGCAGGCATTCCAGTCTTTCGGTGGCAGGCGTTGGCGCATCGTGTTCAATGCGGACCCCTCGGTGCTAATGGGCCCACAACGTTATCTGCCCGACATGGCAATGGTTTGCGGGCTGGTCATCAGCATCTTGCTGTCCGGGCTCGCCTACGCGCTGTCGAGTGCCCGCTCTCGCGCGCTGCGACTGGCCGAGATGATTACGTCCGATTTGCGCGAAAGCGAAACGGCACGAGCCGAGGCGCAGCGCATCGCCCATCTTGGCGACTGGCGTGTCAATTTCGAAGATCGCGCCGCGCATTTTTCGAATGAAATGATGCGGCTCATCGGCCGGCCCCTTGCGCCCACCTTGCGTTCCCTTATTCGCGCGATCGAGCCCGGTGATCGGCCGACGGTCCTGACGCATGTCCGAAATACGCTCGTGACGCGCGAGCCGTTCGAACTCGAATGCCGCTACCGCTCGACGCGGGGCCGGCGTGGCTGGCTGCGTATCATCGGCCGAGCCTGCGGGCCAGCGGGGACGATGCGCTTGCGTGGCACCGCACTCGAGATTACGAAGCAAAAATCGATCGACCGCGTGCGCGAATTGGAACACGCGTTCACGTTGCAACTAGCGACGGCGACCAACGAGCACGACGTGGTGCAGCAACTGGTCGACCTGGTGGCCGCGGGCATGGACTGGGACGCCGGCGCGTTCTGGCCCACCGAGTCGGGCCACAAGCAGTTATTGTCGGCCGTTCACGTGGCGCGCAGTGTCGAACTCGAAGCCTGGCTGCGTGGGCGCGCCGAGCAGATCGCAGACGAAGAAGTGCCTGCCGCGCCGCATTGGTCGGTCACGACGAAAGATCGAGCCAACGATATGCCGGCGTGGCTTGCCGCCGGCGGCATCGTCACCACTTTCTCGTTTCCGGTGCTGACTGGAAAGGACGTGCTCGGCGTTGCGCAGTTTTATGCGCGCGAGCGCCGACACGCGGAGCCTCAGGCGCTGGCGATGGCGCGCTCCATAGTGAGCCAGACGAGCCACTTCATGCAACGGCGCCGCGCGGAGAGCAATCTGCATTTCCTGGCCAACCACGATCCGCTGACCGGGTTGCCGAACCGGCTCATGTTCAAGGAGCATCTCGACGATTCACTGCTGCGCGCCGATCCGAGCACAACCGCGCTGCACGTGCTCTTCATCGATCTCGACCGCTTCAAAGATATCAACGACTCGCTGGGTCACAACATCGGCGATCAACTCTTGCGGTCGGTGGCGGAGCGGCTCAACGAACACGTGCGCGAAGCGGACATGATTGCGCGGCTGGGCGGCGACGAATTTATCGTACTGCTAAAGGAATACGGCAACGGCAACGGCAAAGACAATCTCTTGTTGTCGATCGAACGCATTCAAGCTGCGCTCGCGCGGCCCTTCATGACCGGCGGGATGCAGTTGCAGGTGAGTGCGAGCATCGGTGTGAGTTCGTACCCTTCTGACGGCACCGATGCGCAGACGCTTCTCAAGAACGCGGACATCGCAATGTATGGCGCGAAGCAGCACGGCAAAAATACTTACCAACGGTACCAGCAGCAAATGGGCATGTCGCTGCAACGCCGTGTGGAAATGGAATCGTGCTTGCGTCGTGCGATCGATAACAACGAGTTTATGTTGTTCTATCAGCCTCGCGTCGATTTGAGCACCAATCATTGCATGGGCGTCGAGGCGTTGATTCGCTGGAATAGCCCGACGCTCGGTCTGGTGATGCCAGGCGACTTCATTCCCCTCGCCGAAGAAACGGGGGCGATCGTGCCGATCGGCGAGTGGGTGTTGCACGAAGCATGTCGTCAGGCCGCGGAGTGGCGGGCCAGCGGTCTCGGGGATATCCACGTTGCGGTCAACTTGTCGGCGCGCCAATTCGCGGACGGGCGATTGCAGGAAAGTATTCTTGGTGCGCTCGAAAACGCGAAATTGCCCGGCGGCTTGCTTGAGCTCGAGTTGACTGAAAGTACGGTGATGCGCAACCCGGAGCAGGCCGTGCGCTGGCTCTCGAGCATCAAGAAAACCGGTGTGCGTCTTTCGATCGACGACTTCGGCACGGGTTATTCGTCGCTTGCCTATCTGAACCGATTCCCGATCGATACGGTCAAGATTGATCGCTCGTTCATCTGCCACCTGCCTGAGAGCCACAGCGATGGGCAGATCACGAGCGCCGTGATCGCGCTTGGTCATAGCCTCGGGCTCACGGTCATCGCGGAAGGCGCGGAAACCCAGGCGCAAATCGATTTCCTTCGCGGCGAAGGCTGCGATGAAGTTCAAGGCTACTTTTTCAGTCGACCACTTTCCGCCGGCGATATGAGGACTTTCCTCGATCGGCCGACGCAATCCAGCCCCGGCAACGTGTCGAGGTTTTTATCAGGGGGCGTGCCGAGTTCCGGCTCGAAGCGTTCTTACCATAGCTGACGAGGAAGACCATGCAACAACAACATAAAGACGTTGCCACCATGTGGCAGGCCATCGATGAACTCGATTTCGAGCGGATCAAGGCCAAACTGGTGCATCGCAATCACGGGGTGCTCACGATCGACGACGCCGCGCGCGCAGAAACGGGGTATCGGCAGTTTTTGAAGCTGGCGGCAAAGTATCCTGACCTGCCGGTGGTGCCGACTGAAGCCGTCGACGAATTCTGGCACATGCATATTCTGGACACGCAACGCTATGCTTCGGACTGCGAACGAATTTTCGGATATATGATTCACCACGATCCGTATCTGGGCATCGACGGTGGCGAGGACGAAGTGCGCCAGCTCGAGTTGAGCGCAGCAAGCCACGCGCTCGCGGCACGCGAGTTCGGTGACGCGTCCGCAGCCGCGCCATCTGCGGCGTTTTGCGTGACGTCGACGGCAAAGCAAGCAGACGTCGCGTTTTGCGTGAGGCCGATGGCAAAGCAAGCGGATGTCGCGTTTTGCGTGAGGCCGATGGCAAAGCAAGCGGATGGTGCGTTTTGCGTGAGGCCGATGGCAAAGCAAGCGGATGGTGCGTTTTGCGTGAGGCCGATGGCAAAGCAAGCGGATGTCGCGTTTTGCGTGAGGCCGATGGCAAAGCAAACGGATGTCGCGTTTTGCGTGAGGCCGATGGCAAGGCAAGCGGATGCCGCGTTTTGCGTGAAGCCGATGGCAAAGCAAGCGGATGCCGCGTTTTGCGTGAAGCCGATGGCAAAGCAATTGGACGTCACGTATTCCGTACGGCCGTTTGCCCCGGCGCGCGACGAATCCCATACGCAGCACTAAAGCAGCATCTGCGCAACGCGGGCCGATTCGTGTGACGAATTCGGCGGCCCGCACCGCTCTCCCGTTGCGTTGACCCATATCAACGCGCTCGTGCAGCATTAAGCGATCATTAATCATCCCTCCGCAACGCACCGCGGACGGCTTAAAGCTTGTGCAACGTAGCGAAACGGTTTGGGGGCGGCAAATGGGAATCGGCATGCAGATCGTGTACCTAGGGTTTCCCGGGTTCGCACGAATAGAGGCCGACGCCGCCGTCCAACTGATGCGTCTCGAGCGGTTTGCGCAAGCGCTCAGCGGCTGTCATCTCGCGATAGCGAAGACGGATGCGGCAAGCAACCCGATTTACGATGTGCGACTCGATCTCGTGACGCGCAACGGCGAACTCATTTCCATGCCGCCTTGCGCAGATGCGCACGCGGACGCGGCGATACGCGCAGCATTCGGCCACGCCGAGCGCGCGCTTGTCGATAGGCTTTTATAGGTTAATCGATCAGGCGGGCGCTTGCGCCAAACCGGGGCCGCTACCGTTGCCCGGCAAAGCCCTCGCTCTTTTCGCGCGCGAGTCGTTCGATGGTGTCCATCGCAAGATCGAACTCGGTCGTCTTATCGAAGAAGTAATCGGCTCCGGCGATAAAGCTCGCTTCTCGAAACACATGCGTCGAATAATTCGTGAGCACGATCGTGACAATCGAATCGGTGCGGCTGCGCAGCGCGTGCAGCAAGTCGATGCCGTGACTGTCGGTCAGCCGCAAGTCGATGATCACTACCTCTGGATCGCTCGCGGCAATACCGCGCAGCGCCGTTTCGACATCTTCCGCTTCGCCGACTACGCGAGCGCGGCCCACGGGTGGTTCGATACGCGCGGCAAGACGCTCACGCACGAGTAGCGAGTCCTCGACGACGAACACTTTCAGCGGGACGATATCAGTGGTGAGCTCGCTCATACAGCGCAGTATCGGCGCCCGCTCCCACAATGGAAATCGGCGAAATAGGAAGATGTCGTAGGCGTTCGAGAAACCGCCTGTAGGCGGTTTCCTACCACTACGGTGGGACCGTTTCCAGCGTCAGAGTTGCTCGCTATCGTCGAACAGCTTGTGCTGGATTGCGTAGCGCACCAGAGCAGCCTCGTGCGGCATTTGCATCTTTTCGAGGATGCGCGTTTTGTAGGTGCTGACGGTTTTCGCGCTCACGCAAAGCTCGTGCGCGATTTCGGTGATGGTCTGCCCCGCGGAGATGCGCCTGAACACGTCGAATTCGCGGTCGGAAAGACGCTGATGCGGCGCCATGTCAGTGGGTTCGTTGAGGCTTTGCGCCAAACGTTCGGCCATCGACAGGCTCACGTAGACACCGCCCGACGCCACCTTGGTCACTGCGGTGACGAGCTCGGTGCTGGCGCTTTCCTTCGTCAGATAACCGGATGCCCCTGCTTTGAAGGCTCGCACCGCGTATTGCTGTTCCGCGTGCATCGTCAGCACCAGCACTCGCAGCGTGGGAATTTCCTCTTTGATCTGTTTGACGAGTTCGGCGCCGGTGCGAGGGCCCGGCATCGACAGATCCAGCACGAGCACATCGGCAGGCGTGTTGCGCACCAGTGCGATGGTGGTCGGCCCGTCGAACGCTTCCCCGGCGACTTCGAAGCCGCTTGTGCCTTGCAGAATGTGGCGCAGACCGTCGCGCACGAGCGTGTGGTCGTCGGCCAATAGCACTTTGGTCATGGCAGAGCCTCTTCCTGTTGTATTCCTACCATCGGTAGTACGACGGTGATGGTGAACCCATGCTTGGCGGCGGTCTCGATAGAGACCGAGCCGCCTAGTATATGCGCACGCTCGCGAATGCCTAGGAGTCCGAACGTTTTCTCCCCGCGTGCTTCGGCGACCTCGGGTGTTGCGCCGCGGCCGTCGTCGGTGATGCGCAGCCGGCACGTGTCGCCGACTACTACCAACTCGATGCTGACATGTGACGCTTGCGCATGCCGTACCACATTGGTCAGCGCTTCTTGTACGATGCGAAAGATCGTTGTGGCCCCGTTGCGCGAAAAAAGCACATCGGAAAGCTCGATCTGGCGCTCCACTTCGATGCCGTAGCGTGTTGTGAAATCGTGGAGCAGCCATTCGATGGCAGGCAGCAGCCCGAGGTCATCGAGCATGACCGGGCGTAAGTCGGCCGCGATGCGGCGCACGGAGCCAACGGTGACGTCGATGAGTCGACGCATGCTCTGCAATTGCATGGTGACGCCAGCGGGCACTGTATCGGTGCTTTGCAGCACTTGTTGCACCGACGATAAATCCATCTTGAGCGCGGTCAATTGCTGGCCGAGATCGTCGTGCAGTTCGCGCGCAATGCGCGTCTTTTCTTCCTCGCGAACGTTCTGCAAGTTTGCCGACAATTCGCGCAGCTCTTCGCGCGAGGCCTTGAGTTCGTTTTCCGCCTTCACCCGCTCGGTGACGTCGCGCATCATCACCGTATAAAACTTGCGTCGGCCGTCGCCGTCGGCGATCTGCGAAATCGACGCTTCCATTGGAAATTCTTCGCCGTTCGCTCGCAGACCCGTCAGCACGCGCTGCTGACCCATCTGACGTTCGGTGACGCCGGTCGCGCCGAATTGATCGACGTGTTTTTGATGTGTCTTGCGGTAGCGCTCGGGAATAAAGCGTTCGAGCGGACCGCCGATGGCATCCATTGCCGAACAGCCAAAGACCTGCTCCGCCATTGGGTTGAAGATGACGATGCGCTGCGCTTCGTCAATGGTGATGATGGCTTCCGACGACGCGCGAATGATCGCCATCATGCGTGCCTCGTTGAGCGACGACAGCGAGCGTGCCATGCCCGCCTCGGCAAGCGTCTCGTCGCGCCGGCGCGCAAAGCCGAAGGCGGCGGCGCCGGCGACCAGCGCAGCCAGGAAGCCCGCCGCGAGGAATACGCCGTTGCTGAGATTGGCCGATTCGGTCAGCAGCGGGTCGTTCGTCCCGTAGCCGAGCCGGAATAGCTGCCCGCCGAAGCGCAGCATATCGGTGCGCCGAAACCGTGCGGGCGGGGACACAAAGGAGTCGGGGAGGTCGGCAAGCGTAGCGGCCGGCGGGTAAAGCGCCACGGCCGGGGTGCCCGCCATGACACGCATATCCAGGCGCGGCGAGCGCGCAGCCACGCTCGCGAACAGATATTCGACATCGAGTTGAGCGAAGACAAAACCGGCTAACGCAGCGCGTTTTTCCGCAGGCGCGATCGGCACGGGCGCGTTGCGATAGACCGGAACGTACATGTCGACTCGGGTACGCCGCAGCGAATCAGTGGCATCCGACTCTTCAGGCCGCGCCGGCGAATGGACGACCAGCGCAATTTGCCCCGTATCGGCGGCGTGCCGCAATGTGTTGCGGGTTTCGGGCTGCATACCGATGCGCAGTTCGGCGGCACCGTCTGCCCGCCTGGGCCATATAGCGGCGATTTCCGCAGGCGCGATGTCCGCGGTATCGGACGTGGCCCCGCGTGTCGTCACTTGCGCATAACCGAGCGTGCGCACGCACGGCGGCGTGTCCTCCAGGGCCAGATGCGCGACGTAGCGGTCCCACCCGTCGGCCGTGAGCGGCACGTGCGGCGTTGCCTGCTGGGCTGCGACGAAGCCGCTCGCGCCACGCATGACCTCGGTGCATAGCTGCAGCTCGCGGCGCAAATCGGTTGTGACGTGTGAAGCCCGCGCATCGAAGCTGTCCCGCGCGCTATCGATCAGACGCCCGCGCACGAAGACGACCGCTGCCGCGGTGATGGCGAACACGATGATTGCGGTGACGGCTGCGGCGATGAATGGTTCGCGCAATGGGGCCGGCGCACGTTCCTTGCGGCGGGGCGGTGTATCGGGCGCAGGCGAATGGGCGGCAGCGGGCATGCGGTTTCGCTAACGGTGAAAAAGACCGCCGCAACGGCGCGCGCGGCGATGTATTCGGCAAAACGACCAAAAGCGGCTGCTGCTCAAATAGTTGGGGGCTACTGATAGCGAAATTGTGCGCGAATAACGCCGCCGTGCCAATGGCGGCGAAGCAATGACCCATTAATGGATGCGGAAAATTGGGGCCAGTATAACAATGCTCGAATAACTTAGGTGTCCTGAATATGCGCGAGTTTGACTCAAATCAGAACCTTGCTTGCGCGACGCGGCAGTATTGGCAAACGGAACAGGAAAGGCCAAGACCGCAAGGAGAAGGCGATGAAGACGGACCGTCAGTTGAAGCAGGAAGTCGAGGAGGAGCTGGACTACGATCCCGCCGTCGACGTGGCAGATATCGGGGTTGAAGTGAACGGCCGCGTCGTGACGCTTTCGGGGCATCCATCGAGCTACGCTGAGAAGCTCGCGGCTGAAAGGGCTGCACAGCGTATATCGGGCGTCAAGGCAGTGGCGGTCGAAATGGAAGTTCGCCTTCCGGATGCGCACAAGCACACCGACGAAGGCATCGCCAACGCGGTACGCGCGATGTTGCACTGGACCGCGGGCCTTACCGAAGACGCGATCAAGGTGCAAGTCGAAAAGGGTTGGGTGACACTGCGCGGCGAAGTGCCTAACGGTCATCTCGCCCATTTGGCCGTTGACACCGTCAGCCATATGCGCAGCGTCACCGGTGTGTCGAACCTCATTGATGTGAAAGGCGGCGCAGCGGCCGCAGATATCGGCGATAAGATCGGTCGCGCGTTGCAGCGCCATGCGGAGCGGGAAGCGAAGCACATCCGCGTTCAAGTGCATGACGGGGCCGTTACGCTAAACGGCAAAGTCGGATCGCTTGCCGAGCGCGCAGCAGCGCGGGGTGCTGCTTGGGCGGCGCGCGGCGTGCGAACCGTTGTGGACAACCTCGAGGTTGAATGACCTCTCGATGCTGGATAGGAGGGCGGATGGCGTTGTCCGGTTCCGTGAGCGCTCGTCATTGGACGGTAACAGTCGACACCTTGCCGGTGGCCGATGGCTTCGCTTGCGCGATTCGTGTCGCGCATGACAGTACCGGCGCCCCATTCGAGCACACGTTCAAGCACTTCAAGACATTCGGTTCCGAGCGCGAAGCGATCCTCGACGGCTTGCGCGAAGGGATGCTCTGGGTCGAACATAACGCATCGAGAACCTTTCGCTTAAAGCCGTCGCGCTAGCATGCGCTAACGCGCTTGCGCGAGTTCGCAAACGCCGCGCAGGACATTGTCGGCGCTCCGCGATCAGGACACCAAGGCGTACGAGATCGCGCGGGATCTCTGGGCACAGGTGGTAAGGGGAGAACTCGACCAAACCAAATTGGCTAAGGCGATAAAGCAAGTCATTGATACAGACGGGGAAAGCATCGGTTGATAGCGACAGCTGCAACCCGAAGGAACGGCGGAAGAACAACCGGAGCCAGACAGCGACCGTAACAGCCAGAAAGTAGGCGCAACACCGTTTGACCCAGGTCGAGAGTAATACCAAAATTTGGTATATGATGGGCTCATTGGAGAGGAGATGACCCATGCAACGCAACACATCCGTTTCCCTCGGTGACCACTTTGCGGACTTCATCGACGCGCAGGTGGAATCGGGCCGCTATGGTTCGGCCAGCGACGTCGTGCGCGCCGGTCTGCGTCTGCTTGAATCGCACGAAACGCAAGTGCGCGCCCTGCAGGAAGCGCTGAAAGCTGGAGAGGCGTCGGGTGCGCCCACGCCGTTCGACAGCGAGGCGTTCTTGGAGCGAATGCGGGTGATGCATGGCCGCTAGAGGGCTGCAGCTCCGGCTGACGCCGCTAGCCGAATCCGACCTCGAGGACATCTGGCGCTACACATTCGAGCACTGGTCGTTTGAGCAGGCGAATCGATATCACCGTGATCTCGTCGCGACGATGGGGGCACTCGCCCGCGGCGACAAGACCGGCCGCGTCTGTACCGTGCGTGACGGGTATTTGCAGTACACCGTGGGGTCGCACATCGTGTTCTATCGAGAGACGGAAACGACGCTCGACGTCAGTCGGGTGCTACATCAACGCATGGAAGTCGGCCGTCATCTATAGGCGTTGGTGTTGGGGTTCGTAAATTCTGCTAGCCAGGATCACAAAATATGCTAGCGAGAAATCTCCGCAAATTATTGATCTACACGTGATTTCCATTGCTCACGTGCATCCCTCGCGCCGTGGCGATTCGGCAACATTCGCTAGATCAAGATCGCGCGCGTGCTTCACCCGCTAGTGGCCTAGCCGATGACGCGTCTGCGCGCTGGCGATGGTCCCATGTCTGCCGTTCGCGTCACATCATCGGCGCCATCGCCGACGCCAGCGAATTTCGTGCGCACGCTAGCGGGTTTCGTGATCGTGGCTAGCATTTGCGAACCTCAATACCGGCACTTACGCGGCATGTCGCGGCGCACACGCGTCTGCACGCCGCACTTCGCGAGCGCCTCATTGACCTGTCTCAGCGAGCAGTTCAGCGCCAGATATCCCACCGTCAGATAGTCTGCCAGCCGTGGCCGGACGGCTGCTCTTTCGCTGCCTCATTGCGGTGTTCGCAACCACCAGCCAATCGAAATGTATGGCCGATATAGTGGACTCCATTGACCGTTCGGAGCTGGAACATGGAAATCAGGCCTAATCGTCCCCAAAATAGTGATGTGTCTCGGGACGAGACTGACGAGACACATGCAGGTGAACAGGCCGATGATGCAGGTACGGCTTCGCGTAGGAACGCTGCCCCGCGCATTGACGATTTATCGGATGTCACCGCCCAGTCGAGCGGTGCCGCTTTCAGGGCCGCTGCGGGCAGTGGGGGCGGCGCCGACGTGCACATCGATTCCGACGGCACCGTAACCATTAAGGGAGGAGCAGGCAACGGCGCCTACGTTGTTGGCGACAGTGTAACTGTCGTTAACACCTTTTCTGCCGATGGCCGCGGTATGACTTCTTCGGTCACAGGAGGCGACGATATGGTGGTCGTTACAGGCGAGAGCCGGCATTTTCGCGAGGCGCGGACGAGTCGCTCCTCCGATGCGCGGCGAGACGCCGCCGCTCCCGCACCGACCGTCGATCAGCGAATTGCATCGATGCGCACTCTGACCGACTTCAAGCGGGAGTTTGGTTCCTTTTCGCGCCTCGTCGATCAGCGAATTGCGTCGATGCGCACTCTGGTCGATGTCAAGCTGACGTTTCATTCCATTTCGCTCATGGACGACGAAAACGAGCAGCCCGTCAAGCTGAAAAAGGCCGCAGAGCATCTCGCCAATCTGCTCGGTTCGCCAGACTTCTTGCCTATGGACGAGGATCGGCGCGCGGCTTATCGCGAGCTCGTCAAGTTTACGCACCACGCGTTGCATTGGTCGAAAGCGGGCAATGCTGACGCTTATGCAGAAACGTTCGCCGTAATCGCCAAGTTATCGAAACAAATACCAACCGACGATGAACTCCCGCAGGGCGGCTACCTGGGGTACTTGGTCGAGGACGAGGAAATGTCTTTGGCGCATTTGGAAGTCACGGCGAAGGCGGTGCTCGATGCGCTGCACGATGCGCCCGAGGCAGCCAGGGCCCAAGCCTTTCTCCTCCTCCTAAGCAGGACGACGAACATCGCTCCCGGCCAACGAGCCTCTCTTTTGGAAGCGATGGCGTCGAATCTCGACAGATACCCAACTGATGGCGGAACCAGCGGTGTTCCGCGCACTTCAATTGCGCGGAAGTTAATCGGGCTAAGCACGCAAGAGCGCACGTCGTGCGAGGCGCGAGTGCGCACAAGCATCGCGAGGCACTCCAAGGCAAGCGGGGGCGGGTTTTGGCGAGGGCTGTTGGGTTCTTGACGAGAGCCACGCCCAACTCGGAAACACGCAAGATCTCTTCGGTATAACGCTCGCGAAACGTCGCGCCCGTCGTCCGCGAGATTTTGCACGCTCTCGCAGACGCGTAGGTACGTGTCTCCACGCTTCGATATGCCGTGCAGATCGATCTTGCCGCCGGAACCTGTCTGCTTCGGCACCTGTTGGATCACGCGGCCGAGCTAGATGGGTGTGCTTCCTGAATTCGGCATAGGCCCTCCTTATTGCGGAAGGTGCGCAAACAGCTTGCCCACTTGCGAGCCCATCAGCGATGCATGTTTATCGCGATTATCTAGCGCCGTCCTCCAGCACAACCGATTCGAGGTAGGTTGGAACTTCGCATTGCCAGCCGAGCGTTTCGGTGACACGTCGGCGCAATGCGTCAGCCGCCGCCGGCTCGCCGTGAGTGACAAACGTGCGCGCCGGCGCAGTCGAAAAATTGCGCAGCCAGTCGAGAATCTCGTTGTAGTCGGCGTGCGCGGACAGCGAAGGAATAGCCTCTATCGAGGCGCGCACCGGAACGTATTCGCCGTGGATCTTGATCGTTGGCGCGTGCGCTTGTAACGCAGCGCCGCGTGTGCCCGCCGCTTGATAGCCAACCAAGGCGATTGCATTGCGCGCGTCGGGCGCGAACGCTTTCAGATGATGAAGGACGCGGCCGCCCGTTGCCATGCCGCTGCCCGCGATGACAACCATTGGCCCCCGGTGGCCGGCGATCTCCTTCGACTGATCGACGCTGCGCACCATTACGGCGGCCTTTGCAATCGCGTCAAGTTGCGAACGCGTCAGTCTGTGCTCCTGCATGTAGTGCCGATACAACTCGGTTACGCTCACGGCCATCGGGCTGTCAAGATAGACGGGGACGTTCGCCATGCGCCCGGTGTCCTTCAGAATCGCAATGTCGTGCAGGATCGTTTGCGCGCGGCCGACAGCGAAGCTCGGGATGATCACGACTCCGCCGCGCCGGAACGTTCGTGTGAATAGCGCTTCGAGTTCAGCGAGCGGATCGGTGGGTTCATGCAGGCGATCACCGTAGGTCGATTCGACGACGAGATAATCCGCATGCTCGATATGGGCCGGTGCGCACATGATCGCGTCGCCGGGCCTCCCGAGGTCGCCGGAAAATACGATGGCCTTGCCTGCCACATGCAACTCGACACTCGCGGCACCCAAAATATGGCCGGCGCGTCGCAGCCGAAAAGCCGCATGATCGTTGAGGATCGATGGCGCGTCGAACGCGCGCGGCACGAGCAGTTTCAGCGCCTGTTCGGCATCGTCGATCGTATAAAGCGGTAGAGCCGGATGATGCTTCGAAAAGCCGTGCCGATTGGCGAAATCAGCTTCCTCTTCTTGCAATTTCGCGCTGTCTTTCAGCAGGATTTCCGCGAGCGCGCAGGTGCCGGGGGTCGCATAGATCGGTCCGCGATACCCGCTGCGAGCGAGCAGGGGAAGGTAGCCGCTATGATCGATGTGCGCGTGCGTCAGAATGACGGCATCGATGCTGCCGATGTCGACCGGCAACGGGGCCCAATTGCGCAGCCGAAGGTTCTTGGTCCCTTGAAAAAGTCCGCAATCGATCAATATTCGCAGCCCTGCGCCTTCGAGCAGGTATTTGGAGCCCGTTACGGTTTCAGTCGCACCCAGAAAGGTCAACCTCATAAGGACTCCTCATCATTGAATATCAGACCGTCTCGTTTTCGAGGAGACTCGCGCGCAGCGCGTCGGCGAACCGTAAAAACGAAGTAAGCGAACCGGCTACGCTCTGATATGTTTCGCGGCCGATTCGTCCGTCGAGTGTCACAAGCAGGCCGGCACTCTGCGCGAGCGCAACGATTTCGTCGGTCGCGTTCGTGCGCGCTTTATTGGTGGTTTGGTCCGACATTGCGGCTCTCCCGGTGCATAGTCGTTGACGGGCGGGTGCGCCGCGCCTATGGCTTGCTCACCCGCTTCACGGTTCCGATATCCGTTGTTTGAAGTATCGGCGGCATGAAGCGCCTTGCAAATCAGAGGGCGCTGAACCGTGCGTAAGACATCGGGAGTTTCTGTCGGCATTCGCCTACACGCCGCTGGCATCGTTTTCATCCGGGACGATCGCAGCGCATATGTCCGTCGCTGTTTCGGCGAACGAAAAGAGCTCGATGTCGTGCATCGAAATCATGCCCTCATCGATCAGAAAATCGAAATTCAATGCATGCCGCCAAAAGCGCTCGCTGACCAGCACGACAGGAAGTGGTTTGATCTTGCCAGTCTGCAAAAGCGTTAGGACTTCGAACAATTCGTCGCAGGTGCCGAAACCGCCGGGAAAGAAGACGGCTGCTCTGGCACGCTCGAGTAAATGCAGCTTGCGGATAGCGAAGTAGTGAAACTGAAAGCAAAGTTCAGGGCTTAGATAGGGATTCGGGAGTTGTTTGTGCGGCAGTGCGATATTGAGGCCAATGCTGGGCGCGTCGGTTTCGAAGGCTCCCCGATTGGCTGCTTCCATGATGCCCGGGCCACCGCCTGTGATGATCGCGGTGCGTGCGAGGGTGCCGCCAGCCGCCAGCCGGCCGATATGCTGGCCGAACTCGCGCGCGACAGCGTAAAAGCCGCTCGATGCCGCGAGCCGCTCGGCGACGCGCAGCGCCTTGAGCCGCCCCGCGTCGTGTGGCGTCGCCGCCAGTGCTTCTTTTGCCGCGCTCACGCGGCGCTCGGCCGCCGCAGGCTCGATTAACCGCGTGCTTCCATAAACCACGATCGTATGTGCGATGCGGCGCGCTTGCAGAATCGACTCCGTCTTCCAGTAATCGAGCTGCAGACGCACCCCGCACATCTCGGGCTGCTGCAGGAACGACTGATCCTCGTCAGCCGGACGATAGCTCGGGCTTTCAATCAGATGCCGCACGCGTTCAATAGCTGCGAGGTCTTCTCCGCTCTCGGCGACCAGCCGCGCGAGTCGTTGATCGGTCGAGCGCTTCGACGTGGCAGTCATTTTCATTGTTGACGAGGGTATATGTTCTTACGATCGTGACGTGTTTTCTCCGGGGCGGATTGATCGGTGTCAACACGCTGGCGTAATCGAGTGCCTTTGATGCGCATCAACGCACGTCGTGGTGCCGCGTCCTACAGTCAATATTGAAGGGACGCATCGCGTTCGGCCGAGGGGAAACGAAGAACGATTCTCCGGACTGGATCGACAGAATGTTCGCCACAACCGCCGGCGCGCGCTCGCTGTCCCGCGCAATCGGCATATTTGGAAAGGAGACGCTCATGCGTGCTTCAGACGTTATGACGCCATACGTCATTACCGTTACGCCGGATACGACGATTCATATGGCAGCCAGACTGCTGGCGGACAACCATATCAGCGGCTTGCCTGTGGTCGATGAAGACGATGTCGTGATCGGGGTTGTCACCGAAGGGGATCTGCTGCACCGCGCCGAGATCGGCACTGGCTCGCCGCGGCGTGCCTGGTGGCTGGAATTGCTTTCGTCCACTCGCGATCTTGCACACGAATATGCGAAAGAACACGCCCGTACGGTCAAGGATGTGATGAGTTCGAACGTGATCGCGGTGAGCGACGATGCACCGCTTGGTCAAATTGCTGATCTCCTCGGACGCCACGGCATCAAGCGTGTACCGGTGCTGAAAGCTGGCAAGCTGGTCGGCATCGTCAGCCGGGCCAATCTGATCCGCGCATTGGCCAGCATCACGCCGCCGCAAAAATCGCATGGCGTGCCCGATGACCGCGCTATCCGCGATGCGGTGCTGACCGAACTGCACGGACGCAGATGGGCGTTGCCGCGACAGAATGTCATCGTGAGCGAGGGCACTGTCCATCTGTGGGGCGTGATCGAATCCGAGGAGGAAAGCTGCGCGATCCGAGCAGCAGCCGAATCGGTGCAGGGAGTCAAGCGGGTCGAGAGCCACCTCGAATATCCGCCGATCATTCCCACGATGTAATGTGGCCCGCACTTTGCTGGCTTGGCAATAAGAAACGCGTCTGAGACGCGAGGAGATCGACCGTGTATAAGCACATCATGTTGGCCGTGGACGACAGTCCGTCTTCCTGGCGTGCCATCGAAGAGGCCGTGCGCATGGCGGCGCTGGCGAAGGCGACGGTGCATGCCGTCTATGTCGTCGATAAATCCGCGCTTTTCAACTACGGCGGCTACTACGACCCCCAAGCGCTGCTTGACGCATTGCGCGATGAAGGCAAGGCGGCGCTGGCGAAGGCACACGACGCGCTGAGTCAGGCCGGCGTTGTCGGCGAAGAAGAAATCGTCGAAACGGAAAACATTGGCGATCGCGTGGAAAATGCGTTGCAGCGCCACGCATTACGCTGTGGCGCTGACCTCGTAGTCATGGGTACGCATGGACGACGTGGCGTGCAACGTCTGGTGCTGGGCAGCGTGGCGGAGCGGTTCCTGCGCTTTTCCGCTTGTCCTGTGCTGCTCGTGCGGGCCGAGCCCGACGAGACGCCGGCGCAGTGACCATACGGCGCTGCGCGCCCGTTTATCAAGCCTGCTTTCGGCTCGCCGCTAATTCGATTACGGCGTCGCGCACGCGCAACGCTTCCATTGATTTATCGAGCACCAGGCGCGCGCCGAGCTTGAAACACAAGGCGTTCATTTGCGGGTAGATCGTGTTGGTGAGCACAAGCGCGGCTGCATCGGGTGCATGCTGGCGCAGCCACTTGAGCACGGTCAGCCCGCTCGCGCCCGACTTGAGCTGCAAATCGACGATGACTACATGAGGTTGGCTCGCACGGATGCCGGCAAAGGCTGCGTCCGGTTCGTCCGCCACGCCGACGATCTTGACGCCTTCGACCGAGCCGATCAAGGCGGCAAGTCGATCCCGAATGGGCGCGTAGTCTTCGACGAGGAAAACGTTGATGGCAGGCAATGGCAGGTTCGGTTCCATGAGGCTAGTGTCGCGCAATGCGCGGCCAACGGAAATCAGCGCAAGCCGGGATCGCTGTGGGGATTGATGCGAGCGTGTCAGATGCCGCCTACACGTTAATCGTGGCAAACGTTTGGCGCGGATGCGACCCTACACTGAGTGTTAGACCGACCACCATTCTGACGCTGGAGATATTCGCTAATATCCATTCCAACGCAATCGTCGGCCTTGAAATTAACTAACGCATCAATTAATGTACGATGCATGACCAAGAACTCGTCGGCCATGGCGAAAACTCGTGGGCGTCGTCGCGCTATGCCCGATCACGATGGCCGTGAACGCCTGCTCGATTGCGCGATACAACTGTTTGCGGAACAGGGCATCGCCACGACCACGATGGCGCAAATCGCGGCTGCGGCTGGCGTGACTTCGGCTATGGTCCATTACTACTTCAAGAATCGCGAGACGTTACTTGATGTCGTGGTCGAGGAACGGATCATGCGGGCGATACGGTTCGTCTGGCAACGCGAAGCGGAGGATGCGGATCTCGAGGCAGACGCTATTACGCACGCCCATGCGCTCATCGACAGATTGTTCGAGATGACGAGCGGCATGCCGTCGCTGCCGGCCCTCTGGCTGCGCGAAATCGTCAGTGAAGGCGGACTGTTGCGCACGCGTATGCTCGCGCACATTCCGATGAGCGACGTGATGCGTTTTGCGCGTCGCGTTGGGGCTGCGCAGAAGGAGGGGAGCGTCAATCCCGGACTCGAGCCAGCGTTGTTGTTTCTATCGATACTGGGACTTGTCATGCTGCCGCTTGCGACGTCGAATGTCTGGCAGCCATTACGCGGCATGCCGAAGATCAGCCGCGACGCACTGCATCGACACGTCACAGCGTTGTTGACGAACGGCCTCGAGCCGCCGCGCAAGCTCGCTGTCCGGCCGAGGCACGCAACCAAACGGAGCCGCGCATGAGCTCGCGCAAAGTACCTTTCGCCATGCTCGTGGTGCTGGCCTTTGCGGTTGCCATAACCGGATGCACCCGCGCGCAAGATGAGGGATGGCAAGGCTACGCGGAAGGCGAGTTTGTCTATTTGGCGTCATCGCAATCGGGCACGCTCGTGCAGCTTGCGGTACGACGAGGACAGACGCTGAGCGCGGGCACCATCGCCTTTGCGCTCGAAGCAGTGAATGAAACGGCTGCGCTGGAGCAAGCGAAACATCAGCTTGACGCAACGCGCGCGCAACTGGCGGACCTGATGAGCGGCAAGCGCGCGCCCGAGGTCAACGTCACGAGGGCACAGCTTGCGCAGGCCACTGCGAACGCGCGCAAAGCTGCACTGCAATTGGCCCGTGACGAGGCGCAGTATCGCGCAGGCGGCATCGCCAAAGCGCAACTCGACGATTCACGCGCACAAGCCGATGCAAGCGCGGCCCAGGTGCGCGAGTTGACGAACCAAGTGACGGTTGCCGAACTGCCGGGGCGTGCGCAGCAAGTGGCAGCGCAACAAGCGCAAGTCGATGCCGCGCGGGCGGCTGTCGTTCAAGCTCAGTGGCGGCTAGACCAAAAGCGCGTAGCCACTCGCCAGGCGGGCGTGGTTTACGACACGCTCTATCGCAGCGGCGAATGGGTGCAAGCCGGCAACCCGGTGGTTCAAATGTTGCCGCCGCAGAACATTCTGGTGCGGTTTTTTGTACCCGAGACCACGGTGGGCAGTTTGACGACGGGCCGATCGGTCGTGATTCGTTGCGACGGTTGCGCAGCTGAGATACCCGCAACGATCACGTATATTTCGAACGAAGCCGAGTACACGCCGCCCGTCATCTACAGCAACGAGCGCCGTTCGAAGCTCGTTTTCATGGTTCAAGCGCATCCGTCGGTGGGCGATGCGCCGAAGCTTCATCCGGGGCAGCCGGTAGAGGTGCGCCTGCGATGACGGAAATGAATGAAGCGGCCGAAAATCAGCGTGGCAGCGAATACGCGATTGACGTACACGGTCTCAACAAGCACTTTGGCCAGAAGCACGTCGTCAAAGACATGTCGCTGCAAGTGCGGCGCGGGGAAATATTCGGTTTTCTTGGGCCGAACGGCAGTGGCAAGACCACCTCGATACGCATGATGTGCGGGCTCCTTACGCCGGATTCCGGCAGCGGCACGTGCCTGGGCTACGACATCGTGCGCGAGAGCGGCGAGATCAAGCGACGCGTGGGCTACATGACGCAGCGCTTTTCGTATTGGGAGGATCTCTCGATTCGAGAAAACCTGGATTTCGTCGCGCATGTCTATCAGATGCCGAACCGCAAGGCTGTGGTGGCACGGTCGATCGAATCGCTTGGTCTTGCCGATCGCGCGGATCAGCTTGCGGGTTCACTATCGGGAGGATGGAAGCAGCGGCTCGCGTTGGCCGCTTGTATGTTGCACGAGCCGAAGCTGTTATTGCTCGACGAGCCGACTGCTGGTGTCGATCCAAACGCACGTCGCGAGTTCTGGGAAGAATTGCATCGCCTGGCGGCGCTTGGCATCTCCGTGCTCGTCAGCACCCACTACATGGACGAGGCCGAGCGCTGCCACAAGCTCGCGTACATCGCGAGCGGCACACTGCTTGCACAAGGCACGGCCGCCGAAGTGGTGCAGTCGCAGCATCTATCGACGTGGTCGGTAGAAGGCGCTGGCCTGTCGGATTTGGCGGAGCGCTTGAAGACGATGCCCGGGATCGATCAGACGGTGGTGTTCGGCGCCGCGTTGCATGTGAGCGGCAGCGATCGTGACACGGTTGCCGCAACGCTTGAGAAAGTGGCACATGAGGACGGTGCATCACTGCGCATCGCACCCATCCCGACGGGCCTGGAAGATGTATTCATCTACATGATGAAGCGCGCGTCTGCGCGCGGCGAAACATCATGAGCCGCGTGACGTTTTCCGTCGAGCGCTGGTGGGCCATCGTGCGCAAGGAGTTTTTGCAACTGCGGCGCGATCGCGTGACGTTCGCGATGATCGTCGGTATTCCTATCATTCAACTCGCATTGTTCGGCTTCGCAATCAATACCGATCCGAAGCACTTGCCCACCGCCGTAGTCGTTTCCGATCAAAGCCCGTTCTCGCGCAGTTTCGTGGCGGCATTGAAGAATTCGGCTTATTTCGATGTTATTCAAAATCTGCCTGACGAGGCGGCCGGGCGCCGCGCACTGGACCGCGGCGACGTCCAGTTCGTGCTCAGCGTGCCCATCGATTTTTCGCGGCGCTTACTGCGTGGCGAGCGGCCGTCGCTGCTGCTGGAGGCCGATGCGACGGACCCGGTGGCGACCAGCTCCGCGCTACAGGCATTGACGGGGCTCGTGCAGCCGGCCCTAAACAAGGATTTGAAAGGCCCGCTGGCTCACTTGAACGGCAAGCCTGCTGCGTTCGATGTCGTGGTGCATCGGCTCTACAACCCGGAAGGCATCACGCAATACAACGTCGTGCCGGGGCTGATCGGCGTCATTCTGACGATGACGATGGTCATGATGACAGGGCTTGCCGTCACGCGCGAGCGCGAGCGGGGCACGATGGAAAATTTGCTCGCAACGCCCGTGCAACCGCTCGAGGTCATGACCGGAAAAATCGTGCCGTACATCTTCATCGGCGTGTTGCAGGTAACGATCATTCTCGTTGCGGCGAGCCTCGTCTTTCATGTGCCGTTCGCCGGAAGCCTTTTGGCCGTGTATGTTGCCTCATTGTTTTTTATCGCTGCCAATTTGACAGTCGGCATCACGTTGTCGTCGGTTGCGCAAAATCAACTGCAGGGCATGCAACTGAGCTTCTTCTATTTTCTGCCGAATATTTTGCTGTCGGGTTTTCTGTTCCCGTTCGCGGGCATGCCGGTGTGGGCGCAATACATCGGTAATGTGCTGCCCCTCACGTATTTCACGCGGCTTACACGCGGCATTTTGCTCAAAGGCATTGGCTGGACTGAAATGTGGCCTTCGATTTGGCCGCTCGTTGTTTTTACGCTCGTCGTCATGGGCATTGCGGTGCGCTTTTATCGACGCACGCTCGATTAGTCATCAGGAATAACGCGATGAAACGGCTCGGGCTTTCACGCATGATTGTTTTTGCAGTTGTTTTCGGGTTTGCTCTTGCATTGAGCGGTTGTGCCGTTGGCCCCGATTTTCACTCACCCGCCGGACCGTCGGCGCAGGGCTATACGCGTGGCATATTGCCGCCGACGACTGCGGTGACGGCGTCGTCCAGCGGCTCTGCCGGTTCAGCACAGCATTTTGTCGCGGCCGAGACGATGCCGGGGGCATGGTGGACGCGCTTTCAATCGGACGAGTTGAACCGGCTCGTCGACGAGGCGCTGCGCCATAGTCCCACGCTCGATGCTGCGCGAGCTCGCCTGCTGGAAGCTAAGGAGTCCTATCGATCTCAAGCGGGGCAGACGTGGTTGCCGAGCGTCGACGCGAGCGTATCGGCCACGCGCAAGCAGGTCGATCTTGCTTCGTTCGGCATTGCGAATGCGCAAAACCCCGGACCTTTCACGCTTTACGATGCGTCGGTGAGCGTCTCCTACGCGCTCGATATCTTCGGCGGCAATCGACGTTCGCTCGAAGCCACGCGCGCCGAGGTCGACTATGCGGCTTTCGAACTCGATGCGGCGCGGCTAACGCTGGCGGCGAATGTGGTGTCGGCTGCGATCAGACGCGCCTCGTTGCAGCAACAGCTTGCGTTGACGCAGGACCTCGAGGCAGCGCAAGCGCAACAACTCGCAATGATGGAGCGGCGTTTGGCAGCAGGTGGCATCGCCGAGCTGGACGTGCACGCGCAACGCACGCTGCTTGCACAAACTCATGCGACGTTGTCGCCGCTCACGGTGCAGCTTGCGCAGACCGAGCATCGGCTGGCCGTGCTGCTTGGCAGTTCGCCGGCCGAGGCGCAGCTTGGCGAGCTCCCACTCGATTCGCTCACGCTGCCCCAGACGTTGCCGCTCACATTGCCGTCGACACTTGCGCGCGAGCGGCCGGATATACGTGCGTCCGAAGCGGTGCTGCATCAGGCGAGTGCGAAGATCGGCGTGGCGACCGCAAACCTTTACCCTAAGTTCGTAATCTCGGCATCAGCAGGTTCCGAACGAACGCACGTCGAAGATATCGTGAAGAGCCTCAATATATGGAACGTGGGGCTGGGCCTTACTCAACCGATATTCCATGGCGGTGCGCTGCGGGCTCAGCGGCGTGCGGCGCTGGCCGCTTACGACGCAGCGTTCGCCGATTATCGCCAGACTGTGCTGCAGGCGTTGCAGCAAGTGGCGGATGCGTTGCGCGCCGTGCAAAGTGACGCCGATGCGCTGCGTGCGCAAGACGCGGCATTCGTCGAGGCCCAGACGAATTTGCGCATCGACACGGCACGCTATACCGCGGGCGGCATCAGTCAATTCGCTGTTGTCGATGCCAACCGCCAAGTGCTGCAAACGAAGCTTGCGCGCGCGAAGGCTCAGGCCGACCGGTTGTCCGATACGGCTGCGTTGTTTCAATCGCTGGGCGGTGCGCCGTTGCAATGAGCGCCACGTCGATGTACCTATAAAAAGACCCTAGAACTCGTAATTGACGCTCAGGTCGAACGCGCCGGAGCCGCGTCGTTGCGTGATCGGGCTATCCGCCGCCGAGCCTACCAACTGCTGATACGCGACATTGCCGGTGATAAGCCAATGCTTGCGCGGCATCCACGTGGCCGCGACGCCGAATCCCGCCGACTTGACACCGGCCGACGCGTGATATTGGCGCAAGCCCGAACGTGCCGATTCGGCAGCGTTCACGCCGAACCAACTGTTCATATAACGCGAGTCGGCAAAGGTCACCGTCGGCCCGGCAAACCAGTTGAATACTTCCGAACTGCCCGGCATCGGCATGTACGCGCCGAGGTCCCCAACCCAGCCGTTATCGCCGCCGAGGCTACGCCGAACGTCCGCGCGCATCACGAGTGGGAACGACTTCGACACGATGTATTCGCCGAACAGATGGACGGAAGGCGCCGGATTGATGTTGTTCATACCGCGTAGGTGGTCAGGATCGTCGGCGGCGCGCCTGCCGAGGTCGTACGAGATCGCGACGCCCGTGCGCCAGTTCGGCCCCGTCAACAGGTTCACGCCGAGGCCTTCTCCTGTCGATAGAAAGAAGCGGTCGCGATACCGGACGTCGAGCGTCGGTCCGGCGAGCACGTGATAGCGGCTCGCACCGTCGTAGCGAGGCTGAAAGCTGACCGAGGGGCCGACGCGGATGCGCCAAGTGGGTAGCGTCGGCGAAAACATCTGCTCGAGTGTGATGCCGGCCGAATACTGCCACTGCGCGAGCGGCGAAGGCGTTTGGGCGGCTGCCGGCTCGGGCATCAGCGCCGCGCTTACGAGGCCAGCAACGACAAGACGCGGTGCCGCGATGGTAATCGACATAGCTCGTTCCTTATTGTGTGCTTATCAAGTGCCGCGCTACGACATGAATCGTGCCAGAACCGGCAGCAATCTGCATGCCGAAATTCACCTACGTGTGCAGGTTCGTATCTTGCAGCGGCAAGTGCTTGCGCCGAGACGCCTGCTCAAACGCCGGCTGACTTGATTTGCCACATCGGAGGAGTCCGTGATCCACCGCCCCGAGCCCGATGCCAGCGAAGACGTAGTGTTGTGGCGTACCTTCCGGCCCGCCATGGCCGATCACCGCCGTGTGCTTGTCGTGGACGACTACCACGATGCCGCCGAGGCATTGCAACTTTTGCTTGATGCCGATGGCTTCGAATGCCGCGCGACGAGCGATTCGCTCGAAGCCTGCGCCATCGCGCGCGAGTGGCAGCCGTTTGCCGCGATGCTCGATATCGCAATGCCCGGTATCGACGGCCTCGAGCTCGCGCGCCGCTTGCGCGCCGACCCGGCGACCGCGCATATCGTGTTGATCGCGTGCAGCGGATACGCATCGTCATATGACCGACAGCGCGCGAGACAGGCCGGGTTCGACGCGCATTGCGCCAAGCCACTTACGCCGCAATTGATTTTGCGTGTGCTCGAATTCGCGAGCGACGGCGGTATCGCGAACGGCGTGCACCCGGACGGCCGGCCGACTGACATGTTCGAATAGCGGAATCGAAAGGCGCATGTCCTGCACGCGGCGGCATATTGTCAAGCATAGGCGCTCATGTTCAAATCGCGCGACATATATGTATATCGGAGCGCAATTCGATGAAGCATTTGCGAATGGTGGCCGCTTGCATAGCGTTAATTATCTTTGCGTTCTCGTTCGCATTGGTATTGACGAGCCGGCTCGCCATTGCTGGCGACGCTAAGCGCTTGAATCGCGGTAACGATCCTTTCTTCGCGATTTCACATGCGGTACAAGCCTGCCCCATTCCGCTAGGGCCACTCGAGACGGAGCAGGAGTGGCTCGGCGAAAGCCACTATCGCATCGAGCGCGGCAATAGCTGTTGGTTGGAGGGACGATGCCGCTTGCCCAATGGCTACCTGTACGACAAGGAGATCGAGGAGGCGCTCAAGCGACGGCTCGCGAATATCGAACCTTCAACAAATTGGAAGGAGCGTTCGACGCTGTGGATTATGCTGCAACGACGTTTTGTCTACGTGCAAGGCTGTGTTGCCGCCGGTTTCGATAGAAAGACACTCCTGTCTGAACTGGCGAAAACGGCCGACGTCGAGCGGGTAATCGATGAGACGACAGACGATGTCGCCGCGCCGCCACGCTATCGGACGCTCGCGCATCCCGAAACGATCCCCGTCGATCCGGCAGATTAGCCGTTGCCCTCGTGCGAATGCGCCACGCGCCGGGCGCGGCGGCGCTGATACTGCTTCATCAGCGGCGTTGCCGAAACGCCGTGTACGAATACGGAAGCCGTGAGAACGGCCAATGCCAGTGGCGCGAGCGCCTTGATTTCGGGCGTGGGACGATGCTCGATCGCATAAGCGAGGTAGTAAAGTGTGCCGATGCCGCGGATGCCAAACCAGCTCATCATGCGTCGCTCCGACGCGAACGCACATGATCCGAGCAGGGAAAGCTCGACGGCAATCGGGCGCACGATGCAAAAGAGCCCAATGACGAGCACCGCACTGCGCCACGTAACCATTGGCATCTGTTGCGTGGCGAGCAGGTTGCCGACGATTATCATCATCGCCATTTCAGCGATGCGTTCGAGTTCGATCGTAAAGCGGAGCACCGATTCGGCCATGTAGGCATGTGCCTTGTCGGGATGCGCAGCGGTGGCCGCCACGTCGGCCGAATCGATGGCACCAATCGCATCTTGCGGTGTGCGCTCGCCCGTCGCACGATGCTCGACGCTACGCATTGCCACGCCAGCCGCGAACACGGCGAGAAAGCCGAACGTATGGAGCAGTTGCGCCACACCGTACGAAAGCTCGATTAGCCCAAGCGCGAAAAAGCCTTCCAACCCGAGCGCCTGCGCATAGCGCGTGCGTAGCCAAGCAACCGCATGCGTGGTCGCAAAGCCGAGCAGCGCACCGACCGCAACCGCGCCCAAAACGCCCCAAAGCGTCGAGCCGATCAACTCGGCGACGTGCCGCGGGCTGCCGAAATCAGGTGCGGCGACGCTCCAGGCAAGCGCGATGAGGGTGAACGGTTGTGCTATCCCATCGTTGAGCCCGCCTTCGCCAGAGAGCGCAAACCGCACGCGGTCGAGATCGTTCGCATCCTTGACTTGCACGTCGTGCGCGAGCACCGGGTCGGTCGGTGCCAACATCGCGCCGAGCAGCCATGCCGAACTCCACGCAAGACCCAGCCCCCAAGCGCCGAGTGCCGCGATCATCGGCACCGTCAAAATCATCGCCACGACGCCGAGCCGCAGGGGCAGCATCCACAGTGAATCGGAAAGCGGCACACGCAGGCGCAGCCCGATAGCAAACAGTGACGCCAGCAGCGCGACTTCGCTGCACAAGCGGATCACATGCGCGTGGGCCTCGAGATCGAGCGCAATGAGGCCCGCGCCTGGTGGACCCAGCGCATAGCCTGCGATCAGATACAACATGGCGCCGGTTAAAGGCAGCCGTTTAAAAAGCGAACTGGCGATGCCCATCCCGACGAACATGCCGCCAACGACAAGGGCCCAGATCGTCTCGTACATGTCGTGGGTGGCGGTTATCGCGAACGGCCGAATGCTTCGCGCAGTTTGCCTTTCGCGCTTTCCAATGTGCGGCGGCGTGTCTTGGGCAAGTTCTTGCCTGCGCGATTCAAATAGAAGTTGAGCATCGACATCGCCGACTGAAACGGCGTGCCGCGACGCCGTTTGCTGGCAAGCGACGAACGCTTCAGCGATTTGGCGATTTCCTCTGCACTACCCGATTTGAAGATGCCGGATTCGAGATCGAGCGCATCGCTCTTTTGCATGACCTCATGCGACCACCGGTGCGGTGCTTGGTGTGAATGCTGCTTGCTGTTTGCGGCGTGTGCAGCGGCGTGCGTATGACGTTGGCGGGCAGGACGGCCGGCGCGGCGGCGCGTCGACGAATGAGGGGTGGAGGATTGAGCCATTTGGCGTGCCTTTCTGACAAATAGGGTGTTCACTTCGCGTGGAAAACTTTTCTTCGCTTGCGGCGCAAAGCCTATGCCCGCAGCCGTTGCCAGGTTTTCAACGGAATCTGGCGCGCTTAATGCTCGGTAAAGCCAAACTGCATGTTGATGGAGCCGTTCTGTTTGCGCGCTGAGCGCCTGCGGTGACGCGGCCACAGTGTTTAGTTAATTCAACCCATTCAATCGATGGAGAGCAAGATGGCGCAACAACCGTTTCTGACCGACGTGAAGGAGATCCGAAGAAGGGCACGCGAACATGTCGCCGAAGGTGCGGTGACCGCCGGATACAAGGCCGATCGCGATACGGTTCTCAAGCTGCTCAATGATGCCTTGGCCACCGAAATCGTCTGCACGCTGCGTTATCGCCGGCATTACTTCATGGCGAAAGGTATTCATTCGAAAAGTGTCGCCGACGAATTCCTGCAGCATGCGCAGGAGGAACTCGGCCATGCCGATCAGCTCGCCGAGCGCATCGTCCAGCTTGGAGGCGAGCCGAACTTCTCGCCGGACGGGCTGCTGACGCGCAGCCATGCCGAGTATGTCGAAGGCGTGTCGCTGGAGGACATGATCAAGGAAGATCTCGTGGCCGAGCGTGTTGCCATCGACAGCTATCGCGAAATTATCGAGTACCTCGGCGGGCGAGACCCGACCTCGCGACGCGTGATGGAATCCATCATGGCCGTCGAAGAAGAGCATGCTGACGATATGGCGAACTTGCTTGCAGGCTTGCCGGCCAAGCGCTGAGTTTTGGCGCATTTTGACGCGGCCGCAGGCATTGTGCTTGCTGCGCACCATCGATGATGGCTGTTGTCTTCGTCACTTGTTCCAGGAGTTGAGTCATGCCCAAGACGCTTCAAGGATGCAAGGTCGCGATTCTGGCGACGGACGGTTTCGAGGAAGCCGAATTGGAGGAGCCCAAGCGAGCGCTCTCCGAAGTCGGCGCGATGGTGCACGTGATATCGAAAAAGCCCGGGCAAATACAGGGCTTTCGGCATGTGGAGCGCGCGGGGATGACGACGGTCGACGCGACTTTCGATCAAGTCAACCCCGACGATTACGACGCGGTGGTGCTACCCGGCGGCGTGATCAATAGCGATGCGATTCGCACGGTACCCGAGGCGCAGGCATTCGTGCGTGCGGTCGATAGTGCGCATAAGCCCGTTGCGGTCATCTGCCACGGTGCTTGGTTGCCGATTTCGGCTGGGATCGTCAACGGGCACACGATGACGAGCTGGCCGAGTTTGCAGGACGATTTGCGCAATGCGGGCGCGACATGGGTGGATGAAGAGGTTGTCGAGGACGATAACTTCATCACGAGCCGCAAGCCCGATGACATTCCTGCCTTCAGCCGGAAACTCATCGATCATTTGGCGCAGCAAGGTAACCGCCAACGCTGAACAGGCGGGAAGCGAAAACGATAGGCGAGCATACGCATGCAGGTTCGATTCCCCGACGAAGCGCCGGTTTTCGACGGCGCTCAGATGGTGGTTAGGTTCAACGCGGTGGTAGACGGCGTGCAGCTCGCTTGCGCGATTACGGCGGAAGCGCTCGAAGACCACTTCGGTGCGCCCTCGCCGCTGGAGGCCGATATTCTGCACGCGTTCGATGCCGGCAAGGAGCGCATCCGTGCGGTATGCGCACGCGCGCTCGAAGCCAACAACGGCGCGGCCGTGATGTTGCATAGCGGTCTTTTTCGGATCGAAAACGGATGAGCCTGATTTAGTCAGTACTGCTAATCGTTCGACGGCGTCGGGCCGATGGCGGTGCGCAGGCAGGAGGAATGTCATGTCGCTGATCGTTGCGGGTCGTTTCACGACGTTCGATGAAGCCGAAAGGGCAGCGGGACGTCTTTTCGAAGCGGGTTTCGTTCACGAGGATGTCACGCTGTTCTTTGTCAATCCACGCGGTCAGCACGCGCGCTTGCCGGCGGGCGGTGACGAGTTCGCCGATCCCCAAGCGTCGCGTGCGTCGGTAGGGGCTGGCAAGGGCGGCGTGATCGGCGCGGCGGCGGGTGCTGCGGTCGGCGTCGCACTGCTCGGCGCGTTTTCCTCCGCGCCGTTTCTGGTGTTGATCGTTGCGGCTGGCGTTGGCGCTTATGTTGGCTCGCTGCTCGGCGCGATGACGCACACGCGTGGCGGAGGCAAGGTGCCTGATGAAATGTTGGCGCGCGAATCGCGCGATTCAGGGGTGCTCGTGGCCGTCCATGTGAGCCCGGACAATCAGCAAACGGCCGCACGCGTGCTGCGTGAAGCCGGCAGCCTCGAGATCGAGCGCGCACACGGGCGTTGGCAGCAAGGCCGGTGGGCCGACTTCGATCCGACCAAGGATGTCGAGGTGATCGACGAGCCGCGTCCGAGCGTGCCCGCAGGCGAGCCGCGTACGAACCGATGATGCAGCGACGGCAGCCGTCGTTCACGGCATGGGCATGACTGTTGCATGCCTGCTATTGCGCATGGGGTTGCGCACTCGGTTGCGACCGGTCACATGATTCGAGTTGCCGGCGAACCGGCTCGTCATCAGGAGGAATTCATGCTTCGATATGCCGTTATTTTTTTCATCGTTGCGCTTATTGCGGCCGTGTTCGGCTTCACCGGGATCGCGGCGGGTGCCGCTGAAATCGCCAAGATCCTGTTCTTCATTTTCGTTGTGATCTTCCTGGCCACGCTGCTCATCGGCGTATTCCGCTGACGGCGCAATCGACGAAAATGCGTCCGGTCAGGGCCGCGGCCGGCGTTACCGTGTGGCGCGTTTCATGCTCGTCTCTTGTCGACCGCCTGTTGCGTGAACAGGCCCGGAACCGAAGGAGCCGACATGTCACGCGTCATATGGAGAGGAGCGATCAGTTTCGGTCTCGTCAATGTGCCGGTGCAGTTGCATCCGGCAACGCGCCCCGAGCGCACGAGCTTTAATCTGATCGATAAGGAGACGGCCGACCCTGTCGGCTACAAGCAGATCAACAAGCGCACCGGCAAGGAAGTACGCCGCGAAAATATCGTGCGCGGTTTCGAGTACGAAAAAGGCCAATACGTCTTGCTGGCCGACGAGGAAATTCGGGCCGCGAGCCCCGAATCGACCCAGACCGTCGATATCTTGTCGTTCGTCGAGGCCTACGCTGTTTCGTTCCTCTATCTCGACACGCCCTACTATCTGGTGCCCGAGCGGCAAGGCAAGAAGGCCTATGCGCTATTGCGCGAGGCGCTCGCACAAACCGGCAAGATCGGCATTGCCAGCGTGGTACTGCATAACAAGCAGCATCTGGCGGCGTTGGTTCCAGCGGGGCCGGTGCTTGCGCTCAACACGCTGCGCTGGGGCGGCGAAGTGCTGGCCATTGACGAGCTGACGCTACCGCCCGCCGACTCCAAAAAAGCCGGCGTGAATGCGCGCGAGATCGACATGGCGAAGAAGTTGATCGAGGACATGACCGAATCGTGGGACCCGTCGCAGTATCACGATACGTTTCGCGACGAGATCCTTGCGCTCGTCGACAAGAAGGTTCACGAGGGTAAGACGCGCGAAATCAGCGAAGGAGCGAAAGCGCCTGCGCGCACGCGCGCCACGGCCGATGTGCTCGACCTGTCCGACCTGCTCAAGCGTAGCCTCGGGCGGGGACGCGGTAAGCACGCAGCATGAGCGCTGAACGACCACCGAACGAGCACTGCCGGCGCGGCGGCAGCTCACTATCCGATCGATGAATGCGGACGCAGAACATGGCAGGCAATCTCGACACCTATCGCAAGAAGCGCCGTTTTGGCGAGACACCCGAACCTGCCGGCGAGGCACGCCGGCGCGCCAAGCCAGTGGCGAAACGTAACGGACATCAGCTTTCGTTCGTCATTCAGGAGCATCATGCGCGGCGATTGCATTACGATTTCCGGCTCGAACTTGATGGCACGCTGCGATCATGGGCGGTGCCGAAGGGGCCGAGCCTGGACCCTTCGGTCAAGCGTCTCGCTGTGCATGTCGAAGATCATCCGATCGAATACGGTTCGTTCGAAGGCGAGATTCCCGAGGGGAATTACGGTGCAGGCACCGTGATCGTGTGGGATCGCGGCACGTGGGCGCCCGCGGGCGGCGCCGAAGCGGCACGCAAGGCGTACGAGGCAGGCCGGATCAAGTTCACACTCGACGGCGAGAAGTTGCACGGCGGCTGGATGCTCGTGCGCAGCGGCATGCGCGGCAGCGGCGACAAAGAGCAGTGGTTGTTGATCAAGGAGCGCGATGACGAGGCGCGCAGTGAAGGCGAATTCGATGTGGTGGCAGACCGGCCTGGCAGCGTACTCGGAAATGGGCACGGGCCTGCTAGAGCCGATAAGCCGGGTAAAGCCGTTAGGAGTCCGAAGGTTACTGCCGCGAGCCAAGGCACCAAGGGCACCAAGCGCGGCGATGGAGCCGCGCGAGGCAAATTGGCTGCGCCGGCCAACGCACCTCATGCGGGCGCATCGAATAGCAGACGCCCCGACATCGTGGCTACACGCAGCGGTGAGTCGTTGCGCGAGCTTGCCCATTCGCCTGCCATCGAAGGCGCGGTCAAGGCCGCATTGCCCGCATCGCTCAAGCCCCAGCTGGCGACGCTCGTCGACACGGTGCCGCACGGTGATGATTGGGTGTACGAAATAAAATTCGACGGGTACCGGATGCTGACGCGCATCGATCGACGCGCTGCCAAACCTGTGCGCGTCTTCACGCGCAGCGGCTTGGACTGGACCGCGAAATTCAGCAGGCAAACGGAGGCGCTCGGTGCGCTTGACGTCGAGACGGCCTGGATCGATGGTGAAGCGACCGTGCTCGACGCGCGCGGCGTGCCAAGTTTTCAAGCGTTGCAAAACGCATTCGATGCCAACCGTCCGCAGGAGATCGTCTTTTTTCTTTTCGACCTGCCTTATTTGAACGGCTACGACTTGCGCGATGTTCCGCTTGTGCAACGCCGCGCGTTGCTGCGGGCATTGATGGAAAACACCGAGCAGGACGCCTTGCGTTTTTCCGAGGACTTCGCGCTCGACGCCAACGACTTGCTGCGCAGCGCATGTGAGATGGCATTGGAGGGCATCGTCGGCAAGCGGCGGGACAGCCGCTATACATCGACGCGCAGCGGTGCATGGATCAAGCTGCGTTGTCGAAGGCGCCAGGAGTTCATCATCGGCGGCTTTACCGAGCCTTCCGGGAGCCGATCGGGTTTTGGTGCGCTGTTGCTCGGCATCCACGATCTGAACGGCAAGCTCCGTTATGCGGGCCGCGTCGGCACGGGCTTTGATGCCGCGACACTGCGGATGATCAAAAAAGAACTCGACGCGCGCGAAACCAAGCAGATGCCGTTCGCCGATATGCCTCAGGAGCGCAGCCGCGCGCCGGTCCACTGGGTCAAGCCGGAACTGGTGGCCGAGTGCAATTTCGCGGAATGGACCAGCGAGCGGATCGTTCGTCAGGCGTCGTTCATCAGCTTGCGGCGCGACAAGCCCGCGCGCGAGATTACGCAGGAGGTACCGCAGCAGGTGCCGCAACAAGGAGATGCCGTGAAGCAGCAATCATCGCAAGCAGCGGGCGCAGACGGACGCACGCGAGGTCATGCCAGTCGCACCGACCAACATCGCGTTGCGGCTGCGGCAAAGCATTCTGGCAAGGCCGAGGACAGCGTCGCGGGTGTACGCATTTCCCATCCCGAACGCGTCATCGATCGAACGACCGGCGCGCGCAAGATCGACTTGGCGCGGTACTTCGAATGGGTGGCACCGTGGATCTTGCCGCATCTAAAGAGCCGGCCCGTCGCACTCGTGCGCGCACCGGAGGGCATCGAAGGCGAGTTGTTCTTTCAGAAACACACGACGAGCCGCCTCGAAATTCCGAATATCACGCAACACGAAGGGCTAGATCCGGGCCGCCCTCCGCTGCTGACCATCGACAGCATCGAAGCGTTGATCGGCACGGCGCAAATGGGAGCGGTCGAGTTGCATACCTGGAATGCGGTGGCCTCCAGCATCGAGAAGCCCGACCGCGTCGTGTTCGACCTCGATCCCGACCCGAAGCTCGGTTGGGATCGGATGATCGAAGCCGCGTTGCTCACGCGCTCGCTGCTTGGCGAGTTGGGGCTCGAGTCGTGGTGCAAGACCAGCGGCGGCAAAGGGTTGCATGTGGTCGTGCCGCTCGCGAAGCAGGCGGGTTGGGACGAAGTGAAGGCGTTCGCTCAGGCGGCGGCGCAACATATGGCCGCGACGCTGCCCGATCGCTTCAGCGCGAAGATGGGCGCGCAAAACCGGCATGGGCGGATTTTCGTCGACTATCTACGTAACAACCGCGGCTCGAGCACGATCGTCGCCTATTCGCCGCGGGCTCGTGCCGGCATGGGCATATCGGTGCCGCTCGCCTGGGACGAGGTGGAGCATACGACAGGCGGCGCGCAATGGACGATGCAAAACGTTCACGAGCGGCTCGATGCGCTGCGCGCGGACCCATGGGCCGACTATGCCGGAACGAGGCAGCGCATTACGCGCGAGATGCGCGAACGGCTCGGCATGTCGTAAAGCCGGATCGCCCGAGGGGCGGGTCTGCATCTTGCGTGTTGTTTTCGGCTCGGTTCAACGCATGATGGAGGCACAGATGGCGCAGACGGTGGGCGACTTCATTGTCGAAAGGCTGCATGAATGGGGTGTGCGCAGAATGTATGGCTACCCCGGCGATGGCATCAATGGTTTGTTCGGCGCGCTCAATCGAGCAGACGGCAAAATCGAGTTCATTCAGGCGCGCCACGAAGAGATGGCTGCGTTCATGGCGAGCGCGCATGCCAAATTCACTGGCGAGCTCGGTGTGTGTGTCGCAACCTCGGGCCCGGGCGCGGCGCACCTCGTCACTGGGCTCTATGACGCGCGACTCGACCACATGCCCGTGCTTGCGATTTGCGGACAGCAGGCGCGCGGGGTCTCGGCTCGCACTACCAGCAGGAAATCGACCTCGCCGCGATGCTAAAGGACGTGGCCGGTTCGTATGTGCAGCAGGCGAGCGTGCCGGCGCAGGTTCGGCACATGGTGGACCGCGCCGTGCGCATTGCGTTAGCAGGGCGGTGCGTGAGTGCGATCATTCTGCCTAACGCTCCGGTTTTCCTTACTCCGAGTTCTTGCCGAAAGAAGGGGAGGCGCGCGGAGTGCAAATTGACATCGACGCGGGCATGTTGAGCCTGCGCTATCCAATGGAAGTGGCGCTCGCGGGCGACACGGCCGAGACGCTACGGGAACTGCTGCCGTTGCTCGAACAGAAGACCGATGACGGATAGCGAAAGCGCATCGCGCAATGGACAGAGCAATGGTGGCAAACGCTCGACAAACGCGCGACTGAAACGACGCGCGTGGGCGTGAACCCGCAGCGCGCGTTCACCGAGCTTTCCCCTCGTTTGCTGCCTGGCGTCATTGTGACAAGCGATTCTGGTTCGTGCGCGAATTGGTATGCGCGCGATTTGAAGATGCGCCGCGGCATGATGTGCTCGCTTTCGGGCGGGCTTGCATCGATGGGCGCCGGTGTTCCCTATGCGATTGCGGCGAAATTCGCGCATCCGGGGCGGCCCGTCATTGCGGTCGTCGGCGATGGCGCGATGCAAATGAACAACATGGCTGAACTCATTACGGTGTCGAAGTATTGGAAGCAGTGGTCTGATCCGCGTTGGATCTGCATGGTGCTCAACAATGAGGACCTCAATCAGGTGACCTGGGAGCAGCGCGTGATGGAAGGGGACCCCAAGTTCAATCTGTCTCAGGAAATCCCGAACGTGCCGTTTCATCGCTTCGCCGAACTGATCGGGCTCAAGGGCATTTATGTCGATCGTGCCGAGGCGCTGGGGCCGGCGTGGGACGAAGCGCTTGCTGCACGTCAGCCGGTTGTATTGGAAGTGAAGAGCGACCCCGAGGTGCCGCCGCTGCCGCCGCATATCACGCTCGTTCAGGCACGCCATTTCATGCATACGTTGTTCGAAGGAGATCCCCATGAAGGCAGCGTGATCATCAATACGGCGAAACAGGTGATGGCTTCGGTGATGCCGAGCAAAAGGAATCCTAATAATAAGGATTCCTAATCAAATTGAAATTGCGATGATAAGGAGTCCTACAGAATTTAGATAGGACTCCTCGCTACAGGTAGCGTGTTGCGCGACGCCGCAGCAGCAATGCGGCAACGGCGAGCACGACGGTGGCGCCCAGCGCGGCACTGCGATGCATGTCGAGCCACAGCGATGCGCTCGTCGAAGCGGACTGTAGCGGAGCCGCACGGTAGGCAAGTGCGGAGCCCACTTGCACGATGACGCCGTGATTGCGCGCCGTCATGCGTTTGAGCGCGGCCATGGTGCCCCAGACATAGCCGAGGTACGTTACCTCGGTTACGCGTGCGAACTCGGCCGGTGCGATGCGCGACACGGGCGCGAACACGGTGGTCATCGCGTTGTTCACCCAGACATCGATTGGGCCGAGTACGGCTTCGATCCGCTCGGCCGCCGCCTCGACTGCGTCGGGCTCGCTGACATCGACCGCAATCGGCAGCGCGCGCACACCGTGCGCGCGGACGGCTTCGGCCGTTTCTTCCAGCGCCTCGGTGTCACGAGCCAGCAGGGCGACATCCGCGCCCGAGCGCGCGAAGCAAAGCGCTACGGCGCGCCCTAGCCCGGCGCTCGCGCCTGTTACGACGACGATTTTCGGCGAGCGGGAGCGCGGCATAGTGGCTTCCTCGGGACTGGGTGGGTTCGTTCAGTTCTTGCGCGCGTTGCCGTTGCCGCCGCCGTTGCCGATTCGATCGAGCGTGAAGAGCCGTTCGGCGCGCGTGCCGTTGTGCTGCGCGATATCGACCGTGCCGAGTTTGGTGATTTGCCAACCGGGACGCGCTGCGATGACCGGCATGGTGCCGCCGGAACGCGTGTCGAGATTGACGAGTCCTTCGGTGGGCACGGGAATGTTGTTGTCGAGCGTGGCGTTCGAATAGATGACGTTGTCCTGCCATTGCGATGCGCCGCGGCGTGCCTCCAGACCTTTGCCGTCGGTGTCGACGGTGTCATCGGATGCCGCCATGCCGGCCACGTCGACCGATACGATGCGCGCCTTCGCTCGCGCCAGCGGGTCGTCGGTCGCTGGAATTTCAGCGCGCCGGACTGGAGGTAAGGGGGCGGGCTCTTTTGTCTGCACCGGTTGAGCTGCGCCCGCATGCTTCGTCGAGCCGAACTTGCGGGCTTGCGTCTGCGCATCGGGGGCGGCGCTTCCGGCTGCCGGTGTCTTGGCAGGGCTCTTGGCGGCCATTTCTTTTTGCTGGCCTTGGGTGGGGTTGTGTTCGTTGCTTTGCATGTTGCTTTCCTCGGGATGAGCGTGGCCTGCAAGGTTTGTTCTTGCCGTTCGGTGCTGCAACCGCCGTGCCTGCAACCGTGGCACCCGACTTGTGTGCCGTCCGCTACAACTCCCCCCGCGCGCGCATTGCGGCAATGCGATCGGCCGTGCGACAGGCGATGGCCTGTATCGTCAGCGAAGGATTGACGCCGCCCACGGTCGGAAACACCGAGCCGTCGCAAATCCAGAGATTGGAGATATCCCAACTGCGGCAATCCGCATTGACGACACTGGTGCGCGGATCATCGCCCATGCGCGCCGTGCCGTTCAGGTGGCAGGTGTCGTCGATCTGCCGCCAGATTTGCTTGGCATCTGCTGCTGACAGCGCGTCGCTCATGAAGTCCAATGAATGCGCGATGAGCCGATTGTCGTTGTCGCACAGCGAATGCGTGACGCGTGCGATCGGCAGGCCGTACCCGTCTTTTTCGTCGGCGAGCGTCACGCGGTTGCGCTCCTGGGGCAACGTTTCGCCGACGATCTTGAGGCCGGCCTGATGGTTGTACTTCTCCATTTCATCGTGTAGCGCGTGGCCCCATAAGCCGCGGCCGCTTTGCACCGCGGCCCAGGCCTTCGGCAGCGGCCCCTGGCTCATGTAGCAGTAGCCGCCGAAAAAATCTTTCCCTTTGTCCGTGTAATTCCAATGCTCGGTTAAGGCGAGCGACGGCGGTCCCTTGTTCCAGCGAATCTCTTCATCCATCACGCCCCACACGGCTTGGTTCGCCTGCACCATCAGATTCTTGCCGACGAGCCCTGAAGTGTTCGCAAGACCATCCGGAAATTGCGGCGTGGCCGACATCAGCAGCAGACGCGGCGTTTCAATCGCATAGCCGGCCACGACGACGTGACGCGCACGCTGGAACTGCCGGCGCCCCTCGCGAAAGTATTCGACACCCGTCGCGCGGCCGTCGTTGCCGACGTCGACGCGCGCCACCATGGCGAGGTCACGGATCTCGGCGCCGGCGTTCACCGCGCGCGGTATCCATGTGACCAATGCGCTTTGCTTGGCATTCGTTGCGCAGCCCGCCACGCAAAAGCCGCGGTAGACGCACGGATGCGCCGCACCGTGCGGCGCTGACAACGTGGCAAGCGGCGTTGGGCACCAGGGAATGCCGAGCGCTTGGGCGCCGCGCGCCAGCACAAGGGCAGCCGCGTTCAGCTCGTGCGCCCGGTACGGGTAGCGGGGGCGGTGAGGCCCCCAGGGGTAGCGCACAGGGCCGGAAATTTTGAGCGCGTTCTCCACTTCGCCGTAATAACGCCACATTTCGGGCCAATCGAGCGGCCAATCCGCGCCGTAGCCAAGCCAAGCTGTGTGCGCGATTTGAACCACTCGGGTCTGAAACGCAGCGAAACCATCGCAAAGTGAACGGTGCTGCCGCCCACCGCGCGCCCGCTGTTGTTGCTGCCGAGCATGAGCGGGTTGTCGCCGTCGCAAATGCGTTCGTCGGTCCAGTACAGCTTCGCCTGATGCGTTTCGTCGGAAGCGAATTCTTCGAGTGGGCGCCACCAGGCGCCGGCATCGAATGCGACGACTTTAAATCCGTGCTCGGCGAGCCGGCACGCGAGCGTGCCGCCGCCGGCGCCGGTGCCGACGATCGCAAAGTCGACCGGCTCGTCTCACGTTGCGTCGCGTGACCCAACCGTCGGACGGCGCGCGGACCTCACACCATGCTAAATCAAGTTCGGCTTGCGCCAACTGGGCTTGTGTTTGGGCGAGCGCCTGACGTCGTTCCTCGACGCTCGCCATGGCCTGGCGAATTTGCTGCGGCGCGAGCGCAGCAGTGGCGAGGCGTGCATCCGCTTGAAGCACATACGCATGCGCGATGGCTTGCCGCGCATCGGCGGCATCGCGATGTTTTGCTGCGAGGTGGCGCGCGCGTCCACGCCGTGCTGACGCTGCGTAAGCATGTTGCGCCTCGCGCAAGTCGGCCCGCGCCGACGCTGTTTCGGCCTGCGCTTGCCGATATTCGGCCGGAAAACGCACGCGCGCGATATCGAGTTGAACTTGCGCCGAGTTCAGTTGCGCGTCGGCGAGCCTAACCTGGGCGCGTGCTGCATCGACATGTGCGGCGTAGTCGCGTTTATCGATGACGAGCAGCAGCTCGCCTTGATGGACGTAGACGTTGTCGTCGATCGCGAGCTTGACGACGAAGCCGGAGACTTTTGGGGCGATCGTAATCGCGTTGCCGTCGGTGTAGGCATCGTCCGTCGTCACCTGATTGCGCGTGGCAAACCACCACGCGGTGGCGCCTATCGCGAGCAGCACAACGGCCACCGCGAGAAACACGAGCGGCTTCTTGCTGCGTGGCTTGTTCGTTTCGTGTGCATTGTCCGGCGCGTGGCCGGATTCGCCGCGGCCGCGCCGGTGCGCTCGGGCGAGACGGAGTTGTCGGGCTCGGTCATATCAGCGGCTGTGAAGCGGGTGCTCCGCGGCAGCGCGCATTCGCCGTGCCAACTGCTTGGCATGCGCAATGCGTGACCACCTAAGGCCCGATAGCAGACGATCCGGCGCGTGCGTGGCCGGCTGCGACAGTGGTCAACTTTTACACGACGATGGTAAGCGCCATGCCTGGGCAGCGCGCGTGTTGGCATGCGCTTTGCGCGCGGCTCACGACGTGAGTGGGAGAACTCAGATGACAAGTGATGCGAAGACGAAGGCGAAGCGCGAGCAATCGAAGCAAAAGCGCAAGCATGAGGAGGATCTGATCGATAAGTCGGTGGAAGGCACGTTTCCGGCGAGCGATCCGCCCGCGGTGGGCGGCACGACCAAGATCGGCTCCGGCCACAGGCCGGCTGCCAAAAGCGGCGGTGAAAACGGTGACAAAGACGGTGGGAAAAGCGATGGCAAGAACGGCAGCGAGGACAACGGGGGCAGTGACGACTCGACTAACGTGCCCTCAACCGGACGTCCTCCCGCGCGATGAGCGATGAAGGCTGCGCCGCTCGAGTATCTGGCTCACGCTGCCGGGCCGGCCAGCGCGCCGACCGAGCGGCTGGAATGGGCGCTGATCGCACTGGTCGTGACGGTGATGCTCGTCGTGGCGGTGCTTCTCATTGTGGCGCTCGCGCGGCGGCGCCCACCTGGGCAGGGTGAGCGCATCGGCGCGGAAGCTGGGGGCATGGCATGGATTTACGTTGGCACCGGCGTTTCGTCGCTCGCGCTTTTTGTTGTGCTGGTTTATGTCATGACGACGCTTGAATCCGTCGCTTCGCCCGCGAAGGCTCCTGCGCTGACCATCGACGTAACCGCGTATGACTGGTGGTGGAAAGTCGAATACCCGGACCCCGACGACGGCTCGCGTCGCTTTGCGACAGCTAATGAAATTCATATTCCTGTCGGCGTGCCCGTCGAAGTGAAACTGCGAAGCGCCGACGTAATTCACGCTTTCTGGGTGCCGCAGCTGGCGGGCAAGACCGAGACGATTCCGGGCCAGGTCAACGAGCAGTGGATTCAGGCCGATGCGCCCGGTATTTATCGAGGGCAGTGCTCGCAGTTTTGCGGTGCGCAGCATGCGCATATGGCGTTTGAAGTCATCGCCCAACCGGAGGCCGAATTCGAGGCCTGGAGCCGGGCCCAAATGCGCGATGCGGCACCGGATGGCGGCGAGCCGGCAGTGGTCGCGGGCCGCCATCTTTTCGGCGAACGGTGCGCGGGTTGCCACGCGGTGCGCGGAACTGACGCTGCCGGCATGCAGGCGCCCGATCTCACGCACCTTGGCTCGCGCCGCCTCATCGCGGCGGGCCAACTGACCAATACAGCGGACCATCAGCTGGATTGGATCGAACACGCTCAACGCATCAAGCCCGATTCGTTGATGCCTTCTATTGCCCTATCCGCTTCCGAGGCCGTTGCGGTGTCCGCTTATCTCACGACGTTGCGATAAACCGGGGAAAGGAACCGTCGATGTCCGATACACCTGCTTCAGCGTTGCCCGACGACCCGCCGCAGACGGTGCGTCTGTCGCGCCCGCTGCTGCGCGCGCACGTCGACGCAGCCGGCGCCGAGCGGCTCGCTGAAATCTGGGAAACGCGGCCCGGCTGGCGCGGCTGGCTTTCGAGCGTCGATCACAAGACCATCGGCTTGCGCTATCTGGTCACGTCGTTCCTGTTTCTGGTGCTGGGCGGCCTCGAGGCGCTCGTGATGCGCTTGCAGCTTGCGCAGCCGAACGAGACGCTGCTGACACCGGAGCAATACAACCAGCTTTTTACGATGCACGGCGTGACGATGATTTTTCTGTACGCGCTGCCGGTGTTATCGGGTTTTTCGAACTATCTATGGCCGCTCGTGCTCGGTTCGCGCGATATGGCGTTTCCGCGGCTCAACGCGTTTTCATATTGGGTATTCGTGTTCGCCGGCGTTTTCCTGTATGCCAGCTTTCCATTAGGCGAAGCCCCGAATGCCGGTTGGTTCAACTATGTGCCGCTTTCGAGCCTCACCTACAACACCGGACCGAACATTGATGTCTACGCGCTCGGCATGGTGTTGCTTGGCATCTCGACCACCGTTGGCGCGATGAACTTTGTCGTGACATTGCTGCGCATGCGTGCGCCCGGCATGTCGATCGATCGCATTCCCGTGCTGGTGTGGGGAACGCTGACTGCGTCTGGCGCGAATCTTTTTGCGGTGCCGTCGGTGAGCCTTGCGTTTTTGATGTTATGGCTCGATCGCCGCATCGGCATGCATTTTTTCGATATTGCAGGCGGCTCGCATGCGCTGCTTTGGCAGCACATGTTCTGGATCTTTGCGCATCCGTGGGTGTACGTAGTCGTGCTGCCGGCCATGGGTATCGTCTCCGATGCATTGCCGGTTTTTTGCAGGCGGCCACTCGTCGGTTACGCGCCTGTCGCCATCTCCACCGTAGCGACCATGGTGGTCGGTTTTGTCGTCTGGATTCACCATATGTTCGCGACTGGCTTGCCGCCGCTCGCGTTGTCTTTCTTCGGCGCGGCCAGCATGGTCATTTCGATTCCGAGCGCGGTTGCGACGTTCGCCTGGATTGCGACGATTTGGACCGGCAGGCCAGTTTTCCGCACACCGTTTTTCTTTTTTGCAGGCTTTGTCCTTTTGTTCGTGATTGGTGGTGTCTCAGGTGTGATGACCGCAGCCGTGCCGCTCGATTGGCAGTTGACCGATACTTACTTCGTCGTAGCGCATTTGCATTACGTGCTGATCGGCATCAACGTCTTTCCGGTCGTGGGCGGCACCTACTTCTGGTTTCCGAAATTCACGGGCCGCATGATGAGCGAGCGGCTTGGCCGCATTGTTTTTTGGCTGATGTTCGTCGGCTTCAATCTGGGTTTCTTTCCGATGCATATCGCGGGACTGCTCGGCATGCCGCGCAGGATCTACACCTATTCGGCCGACATGGGATGGACGACCGTCAACCTGTTGACGTCGATCGGCTCGTTCGTTTTCGCGGCCGGCGTGCTCCTGTTTATCGCCGACGTGTTGTACAGCCGAAAACGCGGCCCGATTGCCGGCGACAACCCCTGGGATGCGCCTACCCTCGAATGGGCCACCGCCTCGCCGCCGCCTCCGTACAATTTTGCCGCGCTGCCGATCATCGCAAGCCGTCATCCGCTATGGGAGCAGCGCATGGAGGGGGAGGGTGATGCGCGCTCGCAACTCACGCACGGCTACGTGCTCGATCAAGGGAGGGAGGCGCTCGGCACGACGGCGCTCGAAGCGGCACCGCATGTCATCTTGAAGATGCCGGAGGACTCCTATGCGCCCTTCGTGCTCGGGCTTTTCTGCGCACTGACTTTCGCCGGGCTGGCCTTTCGCGCCTGGGTGTTCACCGCGTTGATGCTGGCCGCATGCGCGGTCGCGATCATCGTGTGGCTCTGGCCCGAGCGACGTTTAATGCAGCGGGAGCCGAAACCGGTCGGAGGCTGATATGACGAACGATGCGCAAACGGCGGCGCTGGTGCAGGCGAGCAATACGGTTCCCGTCGGCAGCGCGGGCGAGCGCGCGAGCGGCTGGCTAGGTTGTCTGACGCTGATTGCGACCGAGGGTGCGCTATTCGGCTATCTGATTTTTACCTACCTCTATCTTGCCGTTCAATCGACGCAGCATTGGCCGCCCGAAGGGTTGCCGAAGTTGCTGCTAGGTGCGTTCAATACGACGGTCCTGTTGTCCAGCAGTGTGTTCGTCTGGCTGTGCGAGCGCGCCGTGCGCCGTGCGCGGATACGGGCGGCCGTCGTGTCGATGTCGATAGCGGTGCTGCTCGGCATCGTGTTCGCCGGCATTCAGCTTCACGAATGGCACGCGCACCCGTACGGGCCGACCTCCAATCTCTACGGTTCGCTTTACTTCACGATCACAGGATTTCACATGGCGCACGTGCTGGTCGGCCTGGTCGTGCTCGTGATGCTGGACATCTGGACGTTCCTTGGCTATTTCGACAAGCGCCGTTACGCGGCACTGACGATTGGAGGCCTTTATTGGCATTTTGTCGACGTCGTTTGGCTCTTTATCTTCACGACGCTTTATTTGACGCCGTACTGGCTCTAGCAGGCCCGCACGTGCAAAGCGAGTAGCGCAGCGAGGGCAGCGAGCATGAAGATTCGATCAAGCCGCTCTGGTGTGCCGAATGTGACTTGGCGCGTGTTCGCGGCCGTGCTCGCTGCGCCGGTGGCGTGGACGCTGCAAGTTTGCATCGCCGAAGCGCTCGTCGCCCAGAGCTGCTTTCTACACGACGCACCGATGCGAGCGTCGTATGCCGGTGCGGCACTCGATGCAGTCATCGCGCTCAGCTGTGTCGCGTTGGTTGCCGGCATGACCGGGACTTTTTGGGCGTGGCGTAACTGGCGCGGGCTGTTGGAACGGCCGGGCGAGATATTGCCTCAGGGCGACGCTAACCTGCGCGCCGGCGAGACCTTTATCGCCAAAGTCGGATTCATGTCGAGCCTGCTGTTTCTGTTCGCACTCGTCGCAACAGATGTTGCGGCGGTGCTCGTTTCGGCGTGTTGACGAATATGAGCGCGGCGCTTCGTACTCACGGTTATGTCCGGCGACTGCTCGTGGTGGCGTTATCGTTTGTGTTGTCGATTGCTGCGTCTGGCACTGCAACAGCGAACGACACCGATAATGCCACTGCCGCGGCGTTGATCGAACGCGGCACCTACTTGGCCAAAGCCGCCGATTGTGCGGGTTGTCATACGGCAGCCCCTTTGGGTAACCCGCCGCAACCCGCGCCGCCATTCGCAGGTGGCTTGGCAGTCAACTCGCCGTTCGGCGTGATCTGGTCAAGCAACATTACGCCCGATCCAAGCGCCGGAATCGGTCGAGCCGGAATCGGTCGATATAGTTATGAAGACTTCGTGCGCGCCGTGCGCGATGGCGTGGCGCCCGGTGGTAAACGACTTTATCCGGCCATGCCCTATCCGTCGTTCGCGAAGATCAGCGACGACGACATGCAAGCGCTTTATGCATACTTCATGCACGGCGTGAAACCGGTGTCAAAGCCTGCGCCCTCGACACATTTGCCGTTTCCTTTCAATCAACGTTGGGCGCTTGCGCTATGGAGCGAATTCTTCGCACCACATGAGCGGTTCAAACCGAATGAAGCCCGCGGCGCGCAATGGAACCGAGGGGCCTATCTGGTGCAGGCGCTCGGCCACTGCGGCGCATGCCATACGCCGCGCGGGCTCGGGTACAACGAGCGGGGCTATGACGAGACGGCGCCGCTTTACTTGACGGGCGGCACCGTCGATCACTGGTTCGCGCCGAATCTCACGGGCGATCCGGGCTCGGGGCTCGGTCAGCTTTCCGAGGCTGACATTGCCGCCTTCTTGCGACATGGACACGGTGCCGGTGTTACCGCGTTCGGCAGCATGGTCGAGGTCGTGGAAAACAGCGGCCAATACCTGAGTGACGCGGACCTGCAGGCTATCGGTGTCTATCTGAAGACGCTGGTGCCGCGCCAACGCAGCGGACTTGTCGGCAGCGACGCCGCTAAGCGGCAGTCCACCGTCGATATTTTGCGTACCGGCGTCATCGCGTTGCCGGGGGCCGGCGTTTATCGCGGGCTGTGTGCACGGTGTCATCGAGACGACGGCCTCGGTGTGCCGGGCAAATATCCGCGGCTGGCCGGCAATCCCGCAGTGCTTGCAGCGGATACGACTTCACTCGTGCGGCTGCTCCTCGAGGGCGGGCGCACGGCCGAGACCAACGGCGGCCCGCGGCCGCAGCGCATGCCGTCGTTCGCCAACCAGCTGACCGATACGGAAATTGCGCGCGTGTTGACGTTCGTGCGCGGCGCATGGGGAAACCAAGCCGAGCCCGTGACGACGCGCGACGTGACGGCGGTGCGGACTGCCATCGGCAAATGATGCAGCGGGAAAGGAGAGTCAGATGAGAACGTTGATGATTGCGGCTGTGTTGTCGATGTCGGCAGGCTTCGCTATCGCCCAGAGCACGGTGACGGGCGGTGATGCATCGGGTATGACGCGCAAGCCGGGTTCCGAAGGCGCGACCGCAGCCGCCGGGGCTTCGGCCTCGAAATCCCCGCCTTCCGCGACCCACGTGGATGCCGGCGCGTCGGACGCACAATCACCGTCGGCCGCAACCGCGCCGCTCGCCGGCGCGGCGGCCAGCGGCACGGTGCCGCACTCGCACTGATATGGCGTTACAGTTTCACGCCGCCCGCTTCGGGCGCATCGGGGTCCGGGTCTTCCGCGCCGACACCGCGGGCGCGCTCGTACTCGCTGTCGGCGCCCAGTCCTTGCCAATACGGCTCGCGTCCGTAGTATTGGTGCAGTGACGTGGCCCAGGTGCGATCGGCCATCGCTGGCCAATGATCCTTGTCGAACCCCGGGGCATTCTTCACACGCTCCGAGGACAGCGCGAGCAACAAGCATTTGCGGGTCGTATCGAGCGTCAGGGCGTTCCACGGAATGGCCATCAGCTTGTCGCCGATGCCGAGAAAGCCGCCTGACGACATCACCACATAGGCGATACGCCCTGTTTGCACGTCGAGCATGATGGTCTTGACCTTGCCGACTTCCTCGCCGTCGGTGCTCAAGATTTTGTCGCCGTCCAGCGTGCTGGCAGCCATGATTTCGGGACCGGGGCCCGCCGCGGTCTCGCTGCCCTTGCCGACGATATGTGCGCCCATCGGCGGCGTGGTCGTAGTGTTAGACGATCTCTGAGTACGCATTTCGTTCTCCGGTTCTCAGCGTTTTCGCTAAAGCAAAAGGCGCGCATCGCGCCATACTTCAGTAAGCAATCCGCGTTCCACAAAGATAGGCGTCAGCGAGTCTTACCGCCGCCGTCAATGCCGCTGCCCTGGCGCCATAGCGCTTTGCCCCGCTCCGACAGCTTGCCGCTGCTATGGGTCGGATCGGCTTGTGTGCCTTCGATGGCCATTTCTCCGCCGGACTGCTCCAGCGAGGGCAGCTTGCGGCCTTTGCGCGCCGCTACGCGTTCGTCGTGGGATCGGCCTGCATACGGGTTCATTCGCACTCCTAATCAATGGCAACGATACGCTGATTCGTCGCATCGAACGTGCCGGACGGCAAGCATGCGGCGTCGGGTGCGGGCGTTGCTCGCTCTACTGATCGACGGGTGCGTAAAGCCCGGACTTTTCGCAATCCAGAGGAGAACTGCTATGAGTAGCACGTTGGACCCAGACAACCCGATGCCGGAGCCTCGCGAGCAGGGGCGCGATACCGGCGCTCTCGGGCCAAGCGATTCGTCCGATAGCGGTAGCGATACCGCAGGCGCGAAGCGTCACGATTTTGACCGCGATACCGAACTTGACGAGCATGCCATCGAGACCGGCGACGCCGAACTCGCCAGCGATACGGACCGGGCGGGAACAGGAGAGCGTTCGTCGGCGGACGGGGACTCCACCTTGACGGACGACGCCGACATCGAGCCAGACCGCATCGATAAGCTCTATCAATCAGGCGAGGGTGAGAGTGAGGGCGAGGGTGAGCCCGATAGTTGACAACCGTTGATCGCGCCGGTGCCGACAAAGCGACAACCTGCAACGCGTACATCAATGCGCGGGCTCGGCGGCCGGTCCGGTAGCGGCTTTCGCTGTTGGGCCCGCGGCGATCGAATTTGCTGCGTCAGGGTAGGAGGCCAGTAAAACGCGCAGCACGCCGTTGGTCCAACCAAAGCCGTCTTGCAACGGATATTCGCCACCGGAGGCGGCAGCCGCGCCCGCTTCGACACCAATATCATATTTCTCCACGAGCTTGCCCGTTCGCGCATAGGCGGCAGTGTTGGTTCTGATCCAACGGGTTGCGATGGTGCGCGCGAGGTCGTCTTCACCGTAGCGGCGCAGCCCTGTCACAGCGAGGTACTGAAGCGGCGCCCAGCCGTTTGGCTCGTCCCATTGCTGGCCTGTCTTCATTTGGGTCGTCGCAAGCCCCCCGGCGCGCAGCAAACCATGCTCGATGGATGTGGCCGTTTTGCGAGCTTCATCGCGCGTCGCGACGCCGGCGAAGAGCGGATAAACGGTCGCGGCTGTCAGACGATGTGTGAGCTTTCGGTTGACGAAATCGTAATCGGTGAACGCGTCAAGTTGCGGGTCCCACAGTACGTGGCGTATCGTCTCGGCGCGCGAGCGCGCGCGTACGTCGAAGTTTTCGGCTCGGGCCGCGTCGCCTTGGATCCGATAGGCTTTCGCAAGCGTTCTCTCGAGCCCGTACAGCAGCGCATTCAGATCGACCGGAATCAGCGACGTAACGTCGATTGACGTGAGCGTCTTGCCATCGGCGAACCATCGGGAGCTGAAATCCCACCCTGTTTCGCCGCCTGCACGCAGGTTACGCCAGAGATCGGCGGCATCGCGTTGCGGCGCGGTGGTGGCCGACGCAACATCCTCTCGATATGATTCGTCGCGCGGGGTCGAGAGGTCGTCCCAATAGCGGTTGACCAGTGTGCCGTCGTTCAAGCGGACCGCGTGCCGATACGCATGGCCGGGCGCGAGCTTGTCCGAGCCATCCATCCAGTATGTGTATTCGGCCTGCAACTCGGGCAAATACTGCAGATAGACCCTATCGCCTTCTTCGTTCGCGATGAGTCCCACCATCTGCGCGAGGAATGGCGGTTGTGATCGGCTCAGGTAGTAGGTCCGATTGCCGTTCGGTATATGTCCATAGCGATCGATCAGCGTCGCAAAGTTCTTCAGCATGTCTACCGCCAGCGCATGCTGCCCGCTTTGCTCGAGACCGAGCATGATGAAGTACGAATCCCAATAATAGACTTCATCGAAGCGCCCGCCCGGCACCACGTAGGGTGCGGGCAGCGGCAGTAACGACAACCAGCGGCTTGCCACCGGGTCGGGCGGGCGGCGCAGCACGTTCCAGAGCGTATCGATGTGCGCGATGACGCTTTGATTCGGATCGGGTGCGTAGTGCGTTTGCTCGCTCGGCGGCGCGGCGAAATGGTTGTCCACGAAGCGGCGCAGGTCGAACCCGGGCTGGGTACGGGCAGCCTCGAACGCGGCGACGATCTCCGACGGTTGCGCGTTCGGGATCATGTCGGCGAACGTCTTGCTGTCCGGATAAAGCCCTGCGAGCTCGACTTCGCGATACAGCTCGCGATAAAGCGAGTAAGGCGATGCGGGTTCGACAGGGGACGGTTGCGCGTGCGGATTCGCCCGGGATGCTCCGACCGATTGCGGTGCGCGCGTCAACGCTTGTTGCGCCGATGTTGTCGCGGTTGCCGCAGTCGTTGCCGTTTCGAAAGGCGGGACGCCCGGTGCAGCCTGGCTCAGCAGCAGGCTGGCGGCGATAAAACACTTGACGATGGAGCGCGACATGGACGGTCCTGTGCAGGGGCTGCCGAGGCGACATGATGCGCAGCAAGCGCCAAGCGCGTGCCCTACGCCAGGCCCGCCGATGCGCAGATCGATACAGCGCGACGGTTATTGCAAATGCTGTCCGCCGTTGATCGAAATATTGGCGCCCGTGACGAAGCCCGCTTCCTCCGAGCACAGATAAGCGATCAACGCGGCGACTTCCTCGGGCCGGCCCAGGCGGCCTACCGGGATTTCCGGCAGTATCTTCGTCTGCAGCACTTCCTCGGGCACAGCCATGACCATGCGCGTCGCGATGAAGCCCGGGGACACGGTATTCACCGTCACGCCCTTGCGTGCAAGTTCCAGCGCGAGTGATTTCGTGAACCCGTGCATGCCTGCTTTTGCCGCGGCGTAGTTGGTTTGTCCAAAGCCCCCTTTGCAACCGATCACCGACGAAATATTGATGATGCGGCCCCAGCCGCGCGTCGTCATGCCTTCGTACCACTGCTTCGTCATGTTGAAGATCGAATCGAGGTTGGTACGAAGCACCGCGTCCCAGGAGTCTTTGTCCAATTTCTTGAAGCTGGCGTCGCGCGTGATGCCGGCATTGTTGACGAGGATGTCGATCTGGCCAATTTCCGATCGGATCTGTTGGGCGCATCGCTCGCACGAAGCGTAATCGGCGACGTCGACAGCGTATGCACGAAACTGGCGTCCGTTGGCGTCCATACTGGCGAGCCACTTGTCGGCATTCGCATTGTTCGGCGAGTAGGTGACGATGACGGTATGGCCGACATCATGAAGGCGCGTGCTGATCGCTTCGCCAATTCCGCCCATGCCCCCGGTGACGAGGGCAACTTTTCTTGTCATCTGCTGTGCTCCGATAAAGTGTGTGATCAGAATGTGCGATGCGGCCGGCCGCCCGCTGTTAGCGCATTCGCGCGCACGCTTCGAGAACGGAGTTACCGTTCGGCGTGATGCGGGGTCGCGACATGCCGCGCTCAGCCTGCTCGAGCGCGACGAGCTGGCGCTCGAGCAAGGTGCTTAGTTCGGCACGGCTGGCCTCGATCTGGTCGGGGGCATCCCGGACCAAGATCAACGTAGCGAATTCGTGAGGGCTCAACATGCTCAACTCCCGATGGAAATCAGACAACTGTTCTTGCGCCTTGCGCCGACCCCGTGGAATCGGTTGCGACCGGCTCGTTGCGTATCAATTACATCGACCGGGAAAATCTGAGGTGAAAATTGGAAAATATTCCAATAAGCGATATCTGCAAAGCATGAGACCTCTAATAACCTTTTTTGACGTTAGAATTAAAACGTTTCCACGTACCTTTTTTGCGGCAGCGCAATAAAGGTACTAGTTACAAGTGAATTTCCGTCGCCGCTGCCGAGCAAGTAATTGTTTCGGATAATCGCGCTTACGCGTGCCCGGGGCGGGATTTGACGTAGCAGCAATACTAATACCCTCCACGCAAGTTCGCAATATCGAATGGCAATTTATCTTCCGCTACCTGTTTGATTTGCGAGGGCAGATTATTGACCTCTGCTCATGTCATTAGTTGAAGACGCTTCATTGGCCTGTAATCCACACATGCATGGATATAAACGCGTCTAGCGAATATCGTTAATGGCGATAAGGGTCAACCTAAAAGGCGTCGGATCAACGGCATTTTCTTCAAAATCCGCTGCGGTCCGCTTGTTGCTGCGCTGGTGGGCGCGACTGTCGTATCGATGCGTCACGAAGAACGCTCATGCAAGGAACGAATGAAACGCAAAAGCCGGGAGACGAAGCGCCGCCCAATGCGCCCGGCGTCGGCGAAAGCCCGTGCAGGGTCTGCCATGGAAGTGGAACAGTGGAAGGCCGTCCGTGCACAGTTTGCGGTGGCACCGGTCGCATATTGCAGGTGCAGGGAATCGGCGGCGGTTGAGCCGGCGCGCGATGGCCCCCATTGCGGGGGCCTGTGCTGGATGTCCTTAGTGGTGCCGCTCGCCGGGTGCAACGTCAGGGTTCGCTAAACGATCTTCCCGGGTTTCCCAATAAGGCGCACTGTGATAGTAGTTGTGAAGTTCGCTAGCCCACGCGACATCGGCCATCGCGGGCCAGTGGTCCTTGTCGAACCCCGGTGCGTTCTTCACGGTATCTGACGGCACTGAAAGCTGGAAGCATTTGCGGTCTGTATCCAACGTCAGCGCGTTCCACGGCAACGCAAGCAGCTTGTCGCCAATGCCGAGGAAGCCGCCTACGGACATGACCGCATAGGCGATACGTCCGGTATAGACGTCCAGCATGATCTCTTTGATCTTGCCGACCTCCTTGCCGTCGGAGCACATGACTTTATCCCCTTCAAGGGTGCCGGCGGCCATCACATACGGCCCTGGGCCTGCCGCTGTTGCGCTGCCTTTGCCGATGATGCGCGCTTCACCTTTGCTGCCAAGTGGATCGGGTGAGATGCTCATGGAGTTCTCCTTTCGTTTCTAATGATGTTTGAGATGTTTGACGTGATATCGCCAACGCTTTGAGCCGACGCTTATTGCAACTGGCCGATTGCCTTCGACACCGCGGCCGGGCTGTCATAGTTCCGGTCGGGCAGGCGGTCGATCAACTCCACGATTTCCTGGTCGGCATGATGCGAGCGAGCTGTTTCGACGAGACGCTCGCGCGTCGTGGGGTAATCCACGCCGGCCAGCGCCTTTTGAACCGCAACCGGCGAAGCCTGCCCCGAGCGCTGGTGGTGCTGCGAATGGGCCGGATGCTGGGCCATGTTTGCCTCCTTTCACGCGGTTGGACACATCTTTAACCGGAGCAATGCGCGTTCCATCAGCGTTGCCCGTCGCAGCTCGTGATCGGCGCCGGCGTGAGTAGCGCGCCTGAAAAACCTGCAACGACGATGCACGATTTGCGCACTGCACAGGTACGACCATTGCTGCATTTGCTGTCGCGGCATTGCAAAGTCGCGCATCGACGGAAAATCACATGCGACAAGACCCTGTTCTCGATCAATTGGCGATCGACACCATCCGCACGCTATCGATGGATGCCGTGCAAAAAGCGAATTCGGGCCACCCCGGCACGCCAATGGCGCTCGCGCCTGTCATTTATCAATTGTGGCAACACCACCTGCGCTACGATCCGAACGATCCGTTGTGGCCCAACCGCGATCGTTTCGTCCTTTCAGTCGGGCATGCGTCGATGCTGCTCTATTCAATGCTGCATTTAGCGGGCGTGAAGGCTGTCGACGAGCACGGCGCGGTAACTGACGAGCCGGCTGTTTCGCTAGACGATATCCGTCAGTTCCGACAATTGGACAGCAAGACACCGGGCCACCCCGAATACCGACTCACGACGGGTGTCGAAGCGACGACCGGGCCGCTCGGCCAAGGGGTTGGCGACAGCGTGGGAATGGCCATCGCGCAGCGCTGGTACGCCGCGCATTTCAATCGCGACGACCTCGCATTGTTCGACTACCGGGTCTATGCGTTGTGCAGCGACGGCGACATGATGGAGGGCATTTCGCATGAAGCCGCGTCGCTTGCCGGACATCTGCATCTTTCGAATCTGACCTGGATCTACGACAGCAATCGCGTGACGATCGAAGGCCATACGGACCTGGCCTACAGCGACGACGTCGAGGCGCGGTTTCGCGGCTACGGCTGGCATACGCTGCATGTCGACGACGCAAACGATCGCGCCGCGCTCGACGCGGCATTCACCGAAGCGAAGGCGAAGCGCGACGCGCCGACGTTGATCGTCGTGAAAAGCATCATTGGATGGGGTGCTCCGAACAAGCAAGATACGGCCACCGCGCACGGCGAGGCGCTCGGCGAACAAGAGGTCGCGTTGGCAAAACGGGCCTATGGTTGGCCGGAGGAAAAGAAGTTCTATGTTCCTCCCGGCGTGCCGGAACGGTTCGCGGAGGGCGTCGCGGATCGCGGGGGCAAGGCGCGGCTTGCTTGGCGGCAACGCCGCGACGAGTACACGCGTCGCTATCCGGCGCTTGCGCGAGAACTTGAGCAGATCGAGTCGCATGCGCTGCCCGACGGGTGGGACGCCGACATTCCAGTTTTCGATTCCGACGCAAAAGGCAAAGCCACACGCGCTTCATCGGGCGAGGTGCTCAATGCAATCGCGCGACGGGTGCCGTGGCTGATTGGCGGCGCCGCCGATCTGGCGCCTTCGACGAAGACGCTGCTTGAATTCGACGGCGCAGGCAGTTTCGCGTCGGACAATCCGAGCGGTCGGAACCTGCATTTCGGCATCAGAGAGCACGCGATGGGTGCCGTTGCGAATGGGCTGGCGCTCTCGAACCTGCGGCCCTACGCGTCAACGTTTCTGATATTCAGCGACTACATGAAACCGCCGATTCGCCTTGCCGCGATCATGGAGGTGCCCGTCATCTATGTTTTCACGCACGACTCGATTGGCCTCGGCGAAGACGGGCCGACGCATCAGCCGGTGGAGCAACTGGCGTCGCTACGCGGCATTCCCGGCCTTACCGTGCTTCGCCCGGCCGACGCCAACGAAACGGCCGAGGCATGGCGTGTGGCGCTGACGCAACCGCACCGGCCCGCTGCTATCGTGCTGTCGCGTCGGCCGCTGCCGACGCTCGACCGCACGCGCTACGCGTCAGCGCAAGGGCTGCGAAGAGGTGCGTATGTGCTGGCCGATCCGCCCGATGGTCAGGCGCCTCAGGTCTTGCTGATTGCAACGGGCAGCGAAGTGGGGGTTTGTATCGAAGCTTATGAGCGGCTGACACGGGAAGGGCTAGCTGCGCGCGTGGTGTCGATGCCCTCGTGGGATATCTTCGAGCGACAGGACGATGCCTACAAGGACAGCGTGTTGCCGCCCGACGTCGACGCACGTGTTGCCGTCGAGCAAGCAGGGACGTTGGGCTGGGATCGTTACGTGGGCCGCACCGGCGCGAAAATCGTGATGCATACCTTCGGCGCGTCGGCGCCGATCCGCGATCTGCAACGCAAATTCGGCTTCACGCCGGAATGTGTCTACGACGCCGCGCAGCGTCAGATCGCACGGACGGTGGCAACGAGAGGGCTGCCAACGGGTGATTGACTGACTCGCGTGGCGCGCGCCGTGTGCATCGATTACACACGGTGGCGCCACGAGTCAACCCTTATCGACTACTGATGGTGTTGATAAGACGGCTCGTCTTGCGGCGGGGTCACATTCGAATTCGACGGGCTGGTGTTGTCGCCCGGCTGCATCGTCGACGTCCCGTTGCTGCGTGTGCCCGTACCCATGCCGGTGCTGCCCGAGTTGCCGTATCCACCGGTGTCGCGGCTATTGCGATTGCGCTGCGTCGACGGGCTGTTCAGCGACCCGCCTCCTGGCGAAGCCCCATAGCCTGGGCCGCCCACCGCGCCAGCATCGGTTCCGCCACCACCGCCCGAGCTTGAGCCTCCGCCGGCCTGGGCATAGACACCGCTCGCACATGCGATAGCGAGCGCTGAAGCGAGTAGAGTCCTGATCGTGGTTTTCATTGAGATCCCTCCATCTGAAATTTGGCCTATGCGCGTCGGATTCGCACGCATAGACAAACGTGCAAGTGCCATGCCGAGGCCACCGAAGCCGTTGCAGGAACGAGGCTTGCATTGTTTCGTCTGCTTCGCCGCGGTGCGATGGCCGCGCTAGCCGGTAAAGGAGGACTGCATGATCGACGCACTCGATCGCAAGCATTGCGTTGTGGAAATCGAACATGCGCTGTCGAAAAGTTTCCCTCATCCATCGACTTCGATTACACACGTTACCGGCTCGGACGGCATCGTCACGATCCAGGTATCGTGGGTGGCGTCAGCTTCCGGCATGAGCGTTCTCGATTCACGCTGCGCGCTCAATATCGTCTTGGAGCCCGACGCGCTCGAGCACTACGCCGCATTACACGGCGCGCAACGTCTGCATGCGCGGGAAGCCGTGCGTGCGCTCGCCGAGGATCAAACGCAAAAGCTTTTGCCTGACGAGAAAGAAGATGGCGACCTGATGGAGTGCAATCCAATAGTCGATGTGAGCGCGTCGCTGATCGATGCAGCGGCAAGAGGTCGCGCGTGACGGGGAGTAAAGGCCGAACACGCGCGCAGGACCGGGCACGCAGACGACAAAAACGCCGTATCGCGGCTGACTTGTGGCAGGCCATATGGCGCTATCGCAAGCAGACGCTCGGCGCCGCGGCATTGATGATCGTCGCGAAGCTCGCAGGGGTGTCGGTGCCGCTCGTGTTGCGTTCGATCGTGCGTGACGTCCAAAAGGGCACCGACAGCATCGGTTATTTGCTCTGCGGCGTCCAGATGGGGCGAAACGACGAAAAGAGCGGACACGTTCATGAGTCGGAGTGCCCGAGTTAAGCGAATCGACAATGACGAGGCATGAGCGCAGCAGGGAGAATGCCTGCTGCGGGTGTTAGCCGTTACCATGCTGGCCATTTGTTTCGGACTACTACTGATAAATATTCGGACTCCTAAACATGAGTATCAACCTCGACAAAACGGATCGCGCCATTCTGAGGGCGGTTCAGAACGACGGCCGCATCACGAACGCGAGCCTTGCGGAGGCGGTGGGACTCAGCGAGACGCCGTGTGCGCGCCGGCTCAAGCGCTTGGAAACCGATGGCGCGATCGAGGGCTACCGGGCGCTGCTCTCGAAATCGACACTTGGCATTGGCGTGACAGCCTTTGCGCTCGTGCGTTTCGGTGTGCATGATCGCAGGCTTGCCGACGAATTCGAGCGTGAGATCCAGGCGTTGCCGCGCATCGTGTCGTGCCATAACGTGTCGGGCAGCGCCGACTATCTGCTGCATGTGGTGGCGCGCGATCTCGAGGACTACGGCGCGTTTGTGCGTGACGTGCTGCGGGCATTGCCCGGCGTGACGTCGGTGGAGTCGGTGTTGTCGTTGCGGGAGGTCAAAAGCGATGCGGGCCTGCCGCTCTTGTGAAGCAGCAGACCCGCGAGTTCAAGCAATCGAAGCGATGCCTTGCTCAGGCAGCCAATGCGTGGCGAATCGCCGCAGCCAGATCGCCGGCCTGGAACTTCGCCACGTAGCCAGTCGCGCCCGCATTTTTGACATGCGCTTCGTTGGCCGTGCCGGTCAGCGAAGAGTGGATGATGACGGGAATGTCGCGCGTGCGTTCATCGGCTTTGATTTGGCGCGTCAGCATGAAGCCGTCCATCTCCGGCATTTCGAGATCCGTCAGCACCAGTGCAATCTTGTCGCGCGTGGGCACGCCTTCGTCCTGCGCTTCGCGCGCAATCCGATCAAGCACGTCCCACGCTTCCTGCCCCGTCTTCGCGACGATATATTCGGCGCCCAGCGCGGCAAGGCTTTGCTCGATCAGCTTGCGAGCGAAACCCGAATCATCGGCGGCCAGAATCTTCGCGCCTTGCTTGATGATGGCAGCGTCGCCCACCTCGGCGGGGTTGACGCTCGGATGCTGCGTGGGGAACACATCGCGCAACACTTGTTCTACGTCGACGACCTGGGCGAGTCGGGAGTCCCCCGTGTTGCCGTCGATGCGCGCAATACTCGTGACCGAGCTACCGCCGGCCGGGCCGTCGGCGGATAGCACTTGATTCCATTCGAGGCGAACGATGTCGTCCACCTCTTCGACCGCGAATGCCTGCGTCGAGCGCGCGAATTCGGTGACGAGCAAGATGTTGAGTCCGCGCGTTGGGTGGCACCCCATCAGGCGTGGCAGATCGATGACCGGAATGATCTGTCCACGGATGTCGACCGCACCGAGCATGTGCTCGGACGCGCCGGCGATCGGCGTGATGGCCGGCATGGTCATGATTTCGCGGACTTTGAAAACGTTGATCCCGTAGAGCTCGTGTGAGTCGTCGCCATCGTTTGCGGCCGAGCCTAGCCGAAACAGCAAGAGCTCGAACTTGTTCGAACTGGTCAGATTGGTACGTTCGTCGATCGAATGATGATCTGCGGCCATGAAGAAATCCTCTTGGGTTGCGCGCTGCAACGTCTCGATTGCGCCCTATGTGTCCACGGCGGGCGCGGGCCTGCGCGCTGGGGGCTATACCGCTTGATAACGGCGCCCGGCGGCGAAAGTTGATAGAACCTCGCGTTTTTACCAACGCGTAACCGTTAAATTGTCCGGACAATCTGACGATATATAGCGCGACGGCCTCGAAAACGCTGACGTTGGCGCGAGCCGTCGCCTTCCTTCCGTTCGACCTACGACGAGCCGATTTTCCTGATGAGCGACGCCAACGCGCGCGGCCTGCCGCATATCGAAAGTGCCTTTCAGCCCATTTTGTCTCTGGCTCATGGGCTGCCGGTCGGCTATGAAGCCCTGCTTCGGGCGACCGATGGGGGCATGCCGTGCTCACCCGAGCAAGCTTTCGGCGTTGCACGCGCGCGGGACTGCTATGGCGAATACGAGCGCGCTTGCGCGCGCCGTCATGTGCAGCGCTTTCAGCAATTGGTGGGGGACGAGAGCGTTCTTTTTCTTAACGTCCATCCTGACGTGCTGGTCGATCCCCACCATGGTGCAGGCATCGTTGCGGACCTTCTGAGCAGCGATATCGAGCGGTCCCGCGTAGTGCTCGAAATTCTCGAAGCGCGCCAGGAGACGACGGCCGTGTTGGCCGATGCGGTGGCTGCATTGCGGCAGCATGGGTTTCTCGTCGCGCTAGACGATTTCGGGGCGGGATTCACGAACCTCGGCCGCGTCTGGGACCTTCGGCCTGACGTGGTCAAACTCGATCGCGAGTTGATCTGCAAGGCAGCGTCGAGCTACCGCAACGCGCGCAGCCTGCTGCGGCTCGTCGACTTGCTGCATGACATCGGGACGTTCATCGTCGTCGAAGGCATCGAGACCGAAGAGCAGGCGTTGCTATGCCTCGATTGCGATGCCGACTTCGTGCAGGGCTACTATTTTGCGAAGCCCTCGTACGAGATCGGACCGATGCACGTCTCGCAGGATGCCGTGCGCACGCTCGGTCGCCGGTTGAATAGCGTGCACAAACTGCGGCAAGTGGCGGATCTCGAAGAACTGGCGCCGTATCGGTGCGCATTCCGTCAGCTGCAGCAGGCTTTCAGTGCCGGGCGTGGCCTTTGCGATAGCGCCGCGCATTTCCTGCATCTCGAATGGGCGATGCGTGTTTATCTGCTCGACGGTGACGGCATGCAGGTAGGTGAAAGCGTCGAATCGGAACGTCATGCCGAATGGCGTCGCAGCACGTTCGCGCTGCTGACGCAGCGCTGCGGTGCAAATTGGTCGAAGCGGCCTTACTTTCGCAATGCGCTGTCTCGTCCGGGGCAGACCATCGTGAGCGAGCCGTATATGTCGTCGAGTGCGCGCACGCATTGCGTCACGCTGTCGGTTAATTTGTCGTGCGATGGCGGCAACTACGTTCTATGCGCGGATGTGTTGTTCGAAGGGCTGAGTCAGACGCTTTGACGTTTTGAGGTCTCGACTCAGCGCCTTTGAGAATCGTTTGGACAACTAACGATAATCGTTGGTAGAACTAACGAATTCGGAACCACGGTCGCGATCGAAGCCGCATAGCGGCTTCGCACAGTCGAACTTACGTTCGCATCGAAGTCATTGAAGTTTGGATCTAAGTGAGATAGTCACTGAGATTCCAATCACCGGGCTTCCCGGGCTCACCGGAATCAACGAGGAAACACATGAGCGACGCGCGACGCTTGAATGCCGTTTCGGACGGTCGTCTTGCTCCATATTCCGCTGTCGGCGAAGAACCCGAAGTTGCTAAGCCGCACATGCCAAGTGCGACGCCGTCCGCATCGAATCTGGCGCTCGAGGCGCTCTCCCGCGCACCTCTGCACCGCAACGAGGGTGCTGCTGACGTGACTGCGGCCAATGCTCGGTTTCGAACCACCGGCGTAGACGACGAGGAACTCACGACGCTCGCGGCTAGGTTTCAAAATGTGCGAAAGGCATCGTTGCGCGATCTCCTGGCCGACGGGTTTTCGCCCGAAGATATCGCGCGTATTGCTGACAGTGAGGGAGGTGCCGAGGCGCTCGTCGAGCTCCATGAACGCAAGTACCTTGGCGCGCTGACGGTTGTCGGCTTTTCCCATGATCAGATCGTCCATATCGCGGCGTCCGGCAACGGCGATCGGACGATACATCACGCGTTGCAATTGTATGCGGCGTTCGCTCAGATCGATCAAGACGCGAAGGTCAGTACCAAGCGGAGGGCTAAGAGAAACGCTCAAGAAAACACTGCGTTCGGACATGAGCGTACGGTGACGGCCATTAGCAATGCGGTGGGCACCAAGGCATTAGACCGGATGGTTCAGGTGATGGAGAGCGGGGATCGCGGGCGGCTGAGCATAATGGGGTGGGTGTGTTGGAACGACGAACACATGGCGAACCTGGATGCGATCCTTGAGCTTGAGGCAGCGACACGCGGCGATGTATTCTCGTTTTGGTCGGAAATGCTAGCTCGGAGAGGCTTGTGAAATGTGAATGGGTTATGCAGCACGCGGTTTGATCGGCGCGAAATTGAGTTTCGCCGGCAGTCAGGAACAGCGCGGCGCGCATAGCTACTGGCAGTTCAATCGTTGATTATCGGTTTATCAATCTGAAGATCAGATTTCATGCTTCAGTGGCGCTTCGCAAGATAAAGACGTGCCTGCTCTTGCTGATCGGCAGCCAGCTCCGACGCATAGGCGAACTTCCCGGCGACGAGCGTTGCTACCGGCGCACCGTCGCGGAACAAAATGCGATTGCCGGTGAGCGTGGGCACTTTATCGCCGGGCAGCACCGTGCCGATCAGATTGAGAGGGTCCGCACCGCTGATGCAGATCATCAGCCCATCGTGTGGCCGTTTGCGCACTTCGCGCAGCAACGGTATAGCCTCCGGCAACGCGAACTGCTCTCCCGACAACCCATTGACGAACCTGCCGCCGCGAACGTGCCCGCGTCCTTCTAGCCGCTGCAGCGTGCGCAGCATTTCGCGCCAACGCGGCAACCACGTGGCGTCGCGATCGAGCAGTTGCCAGCAAACCACGCCATAGCGCCGCAGCAGCGTCAGCGCAACGTGTTCGAGCACCTCACCGGGCGTGCTGTGCGAGCGTGACGTAGGGCCCTCGGCATCCGCCTGTGCCTGCACGCGTCGCACGAGTGCCCATCGGCCCGCGTCATCCATACCGCCGATGAACGCACCGTGCCGCATCGCCCGCATGCCGCGGCGCGACCCATGGCGTGACGCACGCTGGCGAGCAGCAGCCGGTTGCAACAGCGCGCGCAGTCCCGCGAAGCTATCCGAATTAACGAGGCCCGTCGCAACAAGCTCGCCGAGCGCGGCTTCAAGCTCGATCGGCAGCGCACATGTTTCATGAAGCAACTCGTCGAAAAACATCGCGCCATGCTGTACCAACGCATCGAACACCGCGCATGCGCGAGCACCGAGCGTGTCCGCAGCAACAGCCGGTCCGGCCAACGCATACCAAAGCGCGAGATCGCGACGTGCCAGCAGCACGACCGGCGTCGAACGCACAGGTGTACCGCCGGCACGCGCAGCATCGACTAGCCGTGCCCAGACCACCTTGCCTGAACGGCAAAGGGTATCGAGCGACGTGCCCGTATAGTCGCGAATCCGCGCGGGCAGGATCTCTTCTTCCCATGCGGCGGCCGGTGCTTCGAAGCCCTCCAGCTGCGCGACCGTCGCCGCGAGCGCATCTTGTCCCATGCCGCGCGCATCGGGCGCCACGCGTTGCCATTCGAATAGAAAGCGCATGAAGTCCGCCCGCTCGACAGGTTCAATTTCACGCCGCAAGCGCCTGATCGTGTAGCGATGAATGCGCGCAAGCAAGTGACGTTCGCACCATTGCTCTTCGGTCGCACCGGGTGAAAAGCGGCCGCGCATTGCATAGCCTTGCGACTCCAACGTTACAAGCGCGGCAGCCACGGCCGACGCAGGCAACGCAAGCGGACGAGCGATCTGCGCGATGCTCGACGGTGCGAACCCCGTCAAGCGAGCCCTGATGACTTCGACGATCGCATCGTCACGCGCGCAGGTTTCGTCGAATCCAGCAGGTGCGGTGAGCCGTGGCTCGTAGCCCGCATCGGGGTACGCTGCGCGAAACCATGTCAGCCGTTCTATAGGCAGCCACAAAGCGTCGTGCTCCGCGACCTGCATCCGTGTCGCTCGCCCCGAACGCGCCAATGCCCCGAGCCATTCGGGCCAGCCCGCGTTGGCCTGCGCTTCATGTTCGGTGACACAAGCAAGCGCCATCAGTGCCTCATGCATTTCATCGGGCTGGCGTGCTTGTGGCCACGCCTCATCACGCACACTCGCAATCGCATCGACATCGAGCGCCCCGAGTTCGGCCGCCGCATCGGGCTCGCCCCAGCGACGCGAAAGCACAGCTTGCGTGCGCCGTTCCTCGATCGGCGCATCATCGAGAAAAGCATAGGGGCGTGCATTGAGAATTTCGGCAGCAAGCGGCGAGGGCGTCGGCAAATCACGCGTAACCAGTGTCACTTCGCCGCGCTCGATCTTGCGCAACAACGCGAGCCAGCCGTCGCAATCCATCGCTTCGTGAAGGCAGTCGTCGATCGTTTGCTCGACGAGCGGGTGCGCCGGCAATTCACGCTCGCCGACAATATTCTCGAGGCACGCCACTTGGTCCGGAAAGACACTGGCCAGCAGGTCTTCGCTCTTCATGCGCTGCAACTGCGGCGCTGTTTTGCGTCCACCGGTAAAGCGCGGCAACGCGAGCGATGTAGTCGCATTCCAGCGCCAACGCACATTGAAAAGCGGTGCATCGAGAAGCGCTTGGATCAGCACGTGCTCCGCGCTGTTCGAATGCAAATAACGCCACACTTCGTCGAGTGGGAAGCTATGACTGCCCGTTAGCGAGAGCACGATGGCGTCTTCGGTTGCGGCCGCTTGCAACTCGAAATTGAACGTGCGGCAAAACCGTTTGCGCAGTGCCAGGCCCCAAGCGCGATTGATGCGGCTGCCGAACGGTGCGTGAATGACGAGCTGCGCGCCACCCGATTCGTCGAAAAAACGCTCCATCACCAGCGTTTGTTGTGTGGGCAACCTCGTCAGTGCGGCTCGCGCACGAGCGAGATACTCGACGATTTGCCGCGCGGCGCTCTCGCCCAATTGAAGCTCGCGCATCAACGCATCAACTACATGGTCGATCGAAGATTCGTTAGGACTGCTTAGCATCAGCAATTGCTCGACGCGTGCTCGCAAGCGAGACACGGCGGCAGAAAGCTCGTCGCTGCGGCCAGGGGCTTCGCCCAACCAGAACGGAATATTCGGCGCTTGCCCTGCCGCATCGACGACGCGCACGCGTCCCGCTTCGACACGCACAATCCGATAGGCGCTGTTGCCGAGTTGGAAGACATCGCCCGCAAGACTCTCGACCGCGAAATCTTCGTTGACGGTGCCGATGTTGATGCCTTGTGGTTCGAGCAGCACAGCGTAGTCGGCATTGTCGGGGATCGTCCCGCCCGAGGTCGCGGCCGTGAGCTTGCTGCCGCGCCGCCCGCGCATCGTGCCGCTGACGATGTCGCGATGCACATAGGCGCCGCGCGGTCCATGGCGGCTTGTGTAGCCGTCCGCGAGCATGCGCAGTACGGCGTCGTAGCGCTCGCGCGGGAGCTCGGCATACGGTGCGGCATGACGGTAACACGCGAAGAGCGCATCTTCGCTCCACTCCTCGCATGCAAGCTCGGCGACGATCTGTTGCGCGAGCACGTCAAGCGGCGCTTGCGGAATGATCAGCGCATCGAGCTCGCCGCGCCGCGTGCAGTCGATCAATGCGGCACATTCGATCAGATCGTCGCGCGACGTCGGAAAGAGGCGCCCCTTCGGCATGCCGCCGACGCTGTGTCCGGAGCGCCCAACGCGCTGCAGAAATGGCGCGATGGCGCGCGGCGAGCCGAGTTGACAGACGAGTTCGACGTCGCCGATGTCGATACCCAGCTCAAGCGATGCGGTGGCAATCAACACGCGCAGCGCGCCGCGCTTCAAGCGCTGTTCCGCGTCGAGCCGATGCTCCTTCGCCATACTGCCGTGGTGTGCGGCCACGGCGTCCTTGCCGAGTCGCTCCGTCAGGTGCCGCGCGGCGCGCTCGGCCATGCGCCGAGTGTTCACGAAGATGAGCGTCGTGGCATGCATGGCAGCTAATTCGGCAAGCCGATCGTACACACGCTCCCATACTTCGTTTGCCATCACCGCTTCGAGCGGAACCGGCGGCAGTTCGAGCGCGAGATCGCGCGCGCGGTGATGACCAACGTCGACGATGGCGCAGTGCGCATGCTCGCCCACGCCGACGAGAAAACGGGCAACGGCGTCGATCGGTTTTTGCGTTGCGGACAACCCGATGCGCGGCAGGCGCCGCTTGCAAAGCGCATCGAGCCGCTCGAGTGAAAGCGCGAGATGACTGCCGCGTTTAGTGCCGGCAATCGCGTGGATTTCATCGACGATGACGGTACGCGTCGTGGCCAGCATGCGCCGGCCCGAGTCGGACGACAGCAGCACATAAAGCGACTCGGGTGTCGTCACGAGGATGTGCGGCGGGCGCTTTTTCAACGCATTGCGTTCTTGCTGCGTAGTGTCGCCGGTGCGCACGGCGGTGCGGATGCCTACGGGCGCGAGACCGCGTCGCGCGAGTTCGTCGGCGATGCCTGCAAGCGGCCGCTCCAGATTAGCGTGGATATCGTTCGAAAGCGCTTTGAGCGGCGAGATATAAACGACGAGCGTTTCGTCGGGCAGCGCGCCCTCGTGCGCGAGACCTTCGCGCACGAGTTCGTCGAGCGCCCAGAGAAACGCGGTAAGCGTTTTGCCCGAGCCGGTAGGCGCCGCTACCAGCGTCGAGCGATGGCGGCGGATGTGCGGCCAGGCGCGACACTGCGCGTCGGTGGGCGCCGTGAAAGCGGACTCGAACCAGGCCGCCACAGCGGGATGAAAATCGGCGAGCGCCTCATGGGTGCAAGAGGTGTTCATGGCTTGCTTCAACATGGGGGCGATCCATTGTATTTCAAACCCCCGAATTACTCAGGAGTCCTCACCAACGTTTGCTGGTTGTCCGAACATATCGCGGCAGGCCGTATAGGTCGACAAATAAACGAGCGGCACGAGCACAAGGAGACCGACCCCGAGCGTCAGCAGCGCCGCGCCGGCCAAGCCCGCAACGAAGAGGCCATACACGAGTGCGGCCCAAGGGCTGCGCCAGATCGCATCGAGACTGGCCTTGAGCGCATCGACCGGCGTGGCGCCTTCGAGCACCACGAGCGCTGGTGCGAGCCAAAGCGCCATCGCCGCGCCGATGGCCGCTATCGCGTAGACCAGGGCGGCGAGCCAGGGGGTGCTCGGGCTCGCCGCACCCGGCGCTGCGCTGACGAGTGCATTGAACGCAGCCGACATGCGGCTGCCGGCGAAGTCGCAGACGAGCGCGGCGAGCAGTGCCACGAGGCTCAGCACAAGAAGCGGCCGAATGTGTCGACGGATGCCGTCGAACGCATCGCGTATGCGCACGGTGCCGAGCGCCTGGCAGCTTTGCGCGGCCGCGATCATGCCGGCGGCCCACAGCACCGTGAACACCGGCGTCAGATCGCTCGCAAACGGAATTGCGCCGAGCGCGAGGGTGACGGCAAGATCGATTGCGCCGAGCGCGACCCACACCGCGGGCCGCATTCGGAATAACGCCCAGCCATCGATGATCCATTTCGAACCGTGGTCCGCGGAGACGGTGCGCATGAGCATGGGAAGGAGACTCCAAAAAAGTATGAAGCGAGCAAAAACGCGGCAGCCTGGATTATCCGCTGAATGCGCGCGCAAGTTGGCGCTGAGAGACGCATCCTGCGCGCGCCGGACCGCCGCGTCTGTACACACCTACGGAATTGCGCTGTTTCGGAAACCATTTCCACGTGATATAAGCGCGAGCAGGTCAGTCGTTAAGCGTTAATAACAAAAGAAGGAGGCGGTATGAATTCAGTGAGCCGAATTAAATTGGCTGCGACCGGATGGAGCATCGCTGCGCTGGCGGCGGCTTCTTTCGGTTTTGTCGAAAGTGCACCCGCCGTTGCGAAGACGACCACGGGCAAACCGGTATTGACTGCATCGGCGGTGGCCGTGGCCGATGAATACAGTGCCGACGCCGCCGAGCAGATCTTCAAGGAAGGGGGCAATGCCGTCGATGCCGCGGTTGCAATTGCGTTTACCCTGGCCGTCACCTATCCCGAGGCGGGCAACATCGGCGGTGGCGGCTTCATGACGCTTTATGTCGACGGCAAGCCGTACTTTCTCGACTATCGCGAGCGCGCGCCGCTTGCCGCAACGAAGGGTATGTATCTCGACAAAGACGGCAACGTCATCAAAGGGATGAGCCTCGTCGGTCCGCGCGCCGTCGGTGTGCCGGGGACGGTTGCCGGGATGTGGGACGCGCAAAAGCGTTTCGGCCGACTGAAATGGAAGCAGGTGCTGGCGCCGGCGATTCACTATGCGCGCGATGGCTTCGAAGTCAGCGATCAATTACAGCAGCGCCGCGACGCAGCAGCGAAGGACTTCGGCGACACGACGAACTTCGGCAAATACTTCGGCGGCCTCAATGTCGGCGCGACGTTCAAGCAACCGGAGTTGGCAGCGACGCTTATGCGCATCGCCGACAAAGGGGCGAAGGGCTTTTACGACGGCAAGACGGCCGAGCTGATCGCCGCATCGATGAAGGCCGATGGCGGCCTGATTACGAAGCAAGATTTGCTGCAATACAAAGCCGTATGGCGTCAACCCGTGCAAGCCGACTGGAACGGCTTTCGCGTGATTACCGCACCGCCGCCGAGTTCGGGCGGCGTGGGCCTCGTGCAGCTCTTGAAGATGAAAGCCGATCTCAAGGACAAGTTCGAAGGGGTGCCGCTTGATTCCGCGAAGTACATCCATCTCGTGGCCGAAATCGAAAAACGTGTGTTCGCCGATCGTGCGCAGTACCTGGGCGATCCGGATTTCTTCAAAGTGCCTGTTGCGCAGTTGATCGACGACAGCTACATCGCCAAACGCGCGGCCGAGGTCAACCCCGATAAACCATCGGATACGAAGAGCGTGCAGCCGGGGCTCGGCACGTCGATGCCCGAGAAGGCCGAGACGACGCATTTCTCGGTGATCGACAAATGGGGCAATGCCGTGTCGAACACCTATACGATCAACGGATATTTCGGCTCCGGTGTGATTGCTCAAGGCACAGGCGTTTTGCTGAACGATGAAATGGACGATTTCTCGGCGAAACCGGGCGTAGCGAACATGTTCGGCGTGGTCGGCAGCGATGCGAATGCGATCGAGCCGCGCAAGCGTCCGCTGTCGTCGATGTCGCCGACCATTCTGACGAAGGATGGCAAGGTTGCACTGGTGATCGGTACGCCGGGCGGCTCGCGCATCTTTACGTCGATCTTCCAGGTCATCAGTAATATTTATGACTTCAAGATGCCTTTGAAGGATGCGGTGAGCGCGATGCGCTTCCATCATCAATTGCTGCCTCCGAACACCATCTATTGGGAGCCGTATAAGCCCATTGACGGCGAGTTGGCAAAGCAATTGGAGGACATGGGCTATGCGCTGCAAAAGCAAGGCTTCAATGGCGATATTCAGGCAATCGAAATCAACGGTGATACACCGGAGCCCGCGGCGGACCCGCGCGGCCGTGGTGTAACGCGGATCGTGCAGTAAAGAAAACGGGCGAAGTGCATACAATGCGCTTCGCCCGTATGCTTTTCGTAAGAAATCCGCGCCAATCCGCGGCAATTCTCTTTCCGAGCGTGCCTCAGCGCACCTATTCCCCACGTTTCCCGGCCCCCGCTAGCCTCCGCTTCTGTGCCGCCCACTAAACTGGGAACGACGTTTGCTGCCCACCACTCGCACGCACGGCAGTCAATAAACGACGCACGAACCACCGATGACTATTCATATCGGCATCTCCGGCTGGCGTTACGCGGGCTGGCGCGGTGTCTTTTATCCGGTCGGGCTGCGGCAGGCGGGCGAACTCGCCTTCGCCTCGCGAGCCGTGGATACCATCGAGATCAATGGGTCGCACTACTCGCTGCAGACCATCGACAGCTATCACAATTGGCACGACGCGGCGCCCGAGGGTTTCGTATTCAGCGTCAAGGGGCCGCGCTATTTGACGCACATGCTGCGTTTTCGCGACGAGTCGGCGCGAGCTGCGATCGCCAATTTTTTCGCCTCGGGTGTGCTCGCGCTCGAAGCGAAGTTAGGCCCGTTTCTCTGGCAATTTCCGCCGAACTTCAGCTTCGATGCGACGCGCCTCGAACGTTTTTTTGCATTGCTGCCTCGGACCGTCGACGAGGCCGTCGCACTGGCTAAACAGCACGACGCGCGCGTGAAAGTGCCGTGGTGCCGCCCACGTCATTCAGGCCGTTTGCGCCATGCCGTCGAAATCAGACACGCCAGTTTCCGCACGCCTGAATTCCCCGAGATTCTGCGTCGACATGGCGTCGCGCTCGTGATGTCCGACGCCGTCGCCGAATGGCCTTACGCCGAAGATGTGACCGCCGATTTCGTCTACCTGCGCCTGCACGGCACCGAGACGCTCTATAGCGGCGCCTATTCGGACGCCGCGCTCGACCATTGGGCACATCGGATCGCGACATGGGCGCGTGGTGGCGAGCCGCGCGACGCCGAGCGGATTTCGCGCGTTTCGGCGCCTCGCACGAAGCGCGACGTATTTTGTTATTTTGACAATGATCAGAAAGTCCAAGCACCTTTCGATGCCAAGCGCCTCAAGCAGTTGATCGAGTCAGAGGGCGTCGCCGTGCGCAAAAACGAAAAGCCAATCCGGCGAGTCCCGTCCACGCGCGAAGCCACCGGAGGCAAGGAGCAATACCGATGAGCAGCGATTTATCCGCCATGCGGCGCGAACTACGGCGAAGCTTCGAAGCTGTTCGTCAGTACAGCCTGGCGCTTTCGGCACCGCTATCGGCCGAGGACCAGCAGGTTCAGTCGATGTCGGATGCGAGCCCGACGAAGTGGCATCTCGCGCACACCACCTGGTTTTTCGAAACGGTGCTGCTCGCGAGGCACGACCCTGGCTACACGCTCTTCGACGAGCGCTACCTGTACCTCTTCAATTCGTATTACGAGGCACTGGGCCCGCGTCACGAGCGTGCGCGGCGCGGCATGCTCACGCGGCCCTCGCTCGAGGACGTCCACGCGTATCGCCGCTATGTTGACGAAGCTGTCCTCGCGCTGCTGGTACGCGCCGACGATGCGTCATTGCCGGTGATCGAGCCGATCGTCACGCTCGGGCTTCATCACGAGCAACAACATCAGGAGCTGATTCTGACGGACATCCTTCATGCGTTGTCATGCAACCCGTTGATGCCGGCCTACCGGGAAAACCCGAGCGGCGAACCATCGACGAACACATTGCGTTCCGGGCCTATCGAATGGCTGCGTCAGCCGGGCGGCATTGTCGCTATTGGCCACGAGGGGCCGGGATTTTCTTTCGATAGCGAGGAGCCGAGGCACGACGTTCTGCTACGACCCTACGAGATCGCGGACCGTCTTGTCACATGTAATGACTACACTGGCTTCATTGCTGATGGCGGTTATAGACGCCCGGAACTGTGGCTGTCGGACGGCTGGGCGATGGTGCAGCGCGAACATATGACGGCGCCGGCTTATTGGCGACGCGTCGATCATGAGCGTTCGACGTCGTCCTCGGATTGGCGCGTGTTCGGTCTCGATGGCTTGCAGCCCATGCGTCCGAATGCGCCGGTCTCGCAGTTGAATTTTTACGAAGCGGCAGCGTACGCCGAATGGGCGGGCGCACGGCTTCCGACCGAGTTCGAATGGGAAGCGGCGTTCGATGCGCCGGGCATCACTCAAATGACAGGCCATGTATGGCAGTGGACGCGCTCGTCGTACGACCCGTATCCCGGGTTCCGGCCGATGCCGGGCGTTGCATCGGAATACAACGGCAAATTCATGGTGGGGCAGCTCGTATTGCGCGGTAGCAGTATTGCCACGCCGCCCGGCCACACTCGTCGCAGCTATCGTAATTTTTTTCCGCCGGCCGCATGCTGGCAATTCTCGGGAGTGCGCCTTGTACGAGACATCTGAAGCATCGGGCCTGGCTGGCGCGGCTGCGTTCGTTAGCAGTCCTATTCAATTGCGCGATGCTACGAGCGCATTCGAGCGTGACCTCATCGCGGGCTTATCGGCGAAACGGCGCCGCATTTCGCCCAAATATCTTTACGATGCGGCGGGCTCCGCGCTCTTCGACCGCATTTGCGATTTGCCCGAATACTATCCGACTCGCACCGAGCGCAGCATCCTCGAACGCTATGCACCGGAAATCGCGCAATACGTCGGCCCACGCGCCGATATCGTCGAATTCGGCGCAGGCTCGCTCGAAAAGATTCGGCTGTTGCTCAACGCGTTTTCGTCGAGCAACGCGCCACGCCGCTTTTTCCCGATCGATATTTCCGCGGAACATCTACAGAGTGCGGCACGCCGGTTACACGCGGATTACCCGTGGCTAGCCGTGCATCCGGTCGCGGCGGACTATCTGAAAGAAGGCGCGCTTGGGGAACTCACGGCTGCCTCGGAGCGTCGCGTGGGCTTTTTCCCGGGCTCGACGATCGGCAATCTCGATCCCGAGGAGGCGCATGCGTTCTTGCGCCAGGCGGCTCGGCTGGTCGAGGGCGGCGGTCTCGTCATTGGCGTCGATCTCGTGAAAGATCCCGACGTGCTGCATCGCGCTTATAACGACCAGCAAGGCGTGACAGCTGCGTTCAATCTGAATTTACTTAGGCGTGCTAACCATGAGTTGGGCGCCGATTTCGATCTGCGGCAGTTCGGACACTATGCGTTTTACGAACCGGTGAAACGCCGCATCGAAATGCATCTCGTGAGCCGTTGCTCACAGGTGGTCACGGTAGGGGGCGAGACATTCGCGTTCAGCGAGGGCGATAACATCCACACCGAGAGTTCGCACAAATTCACGATCGACAGTTTTCGTGCGCTCGCCGTTTCGGCCGGGTTCGAGCCGGGGCCGGTCTGGACCGACCCGGCCCGGCTCTTCAGTCTGCATTGGCTCGCGAGCCCGGCTCGCGGCGCGCAGCATTAATATCCGCCCCAGCGGCGTTCGCGCCATTCGTGCTCGCGCCACTGATGTTCACGCCACTCGCGGCGGCGCCATTCGCGCTCGCGCCAGCCGTCGTCACGCCAGCCATCGTCGCCGCGCCAGTAGCCGACGGGAGCAACATAAGCGGGCTGGGGTGCGACATACACAGGCTGCGCGGGCGCATAGACCGCCCCAGGGAAGCCGACGCCAATGGCCAAATCGACACGCGCCGACGCTGCCGTCGAGGCGCCCAGCACGGCAAGTCCGATCAAGGCTCCGATGAGCTTCTTGTTCATTTGTTTCTCCTTACACGCGGGTGCGTTGTGGTTGCTGAGGTTGCGTTGCGGTCACGTTTGCCGGTGACGACGAACCCAGTGTAGGAGCGCTTTTAAGACACATGTGAAAGCGGTCTGCGAGATCGGTAACGCTGCATTACGCGTGTAGGGCGGCTCTACCTTGCGTGAGATCACGCAAGGCATCCCGGGCCGCGTCGACTGCGCTGGCCGGTAGTTGCAAAACGAGCCGCACGCCGGTGCCCGTGCCGTAGCCGCTCTCGACGAGGGTCACCTGCTGTTGCTCCATCCAGCGTCGCACCCGCGCTTCGTCGGCATAGCCGATCTCGACGACCAAGCGAGCCTGTGCGATCCGCTCGACGCGTTCGGCTTGCAGCAAAGCCGTGGCAATGGCATCCGTATAGGCGCGCATGAGGCCACCCGCCCCTAACTTGACGCCGCCGAAGTAGCGGACCACTGCGCCGAGCACGCCATCGAGATCGTGATGACGCAGCACTTCGAGAATGGGCCGACCGGCTGTTCCGGAAGGCTCGCCATCGTCGGACATACCGGATTGCCCGCCTGCGAGCAGTGCCCAGCAGACGTGCGTCGCTGCAGGGTGAGCCTCGCGCAGAGCGCGCAGCAGGGTCATAGCCGCTTCGCGATCGGCGACAGGAATCGCATGCGCGATAAAGCGGCTCTTGCGGATTTCGAGTTCGGCCGCGACGGGGGCGGCCAGCGTGAAAGTGGGCAAAGCGGCGACACGGTTGAACGGCAAGGCGCCAGTGTAGCGGAAGCGGGCCGCAACGCTTGGTAGTCCTAAGCATCTGCGCTCGACCAAGTTCGGGAGGACGGGTTGAGTAAACCCGTAGTTATCCCCAGATTTTGTTGGCAAACCTGTGAATAACTCGCGCAAATCGCTCGCAAGTGCTTGATGCGAAAGCGCCCGCGCTACGCGCACGCTTTGCCGGGCAGCCTTGCGCGCGAAAATCGGAACGTTCTGGTTGCGTCGGTGGCATCATATGCGCCTTGGAAAACGTGCGTTTCGCTGAACGCCCTCTACGGTTTTGTCCCCACTATGTCTGATTTGATCGTTCACGGCGGGCTTCCGCTGCGCGGCGAAATTACGCCCTCCGCCAACAAGAACGCAGTCCTTCCGATTCTCTGTGCCACCTTGCTCACCGATGCGCCATTGCGCTTGGTGGGTGTGCCCGACATCACCGACGTCAGGAAAATCCTCGATATTTTCCGCACGTTGGGCAGCGATGTGTCGATGGATTACTCGACGGGCGTGCTCGAATTGCATCACCGCGTTACCGCTTTCGATCCGGCTGCTCACCGCCTGCCCGAGGAAATGCGCTCGTCTATCATGCTCGTGCCGCCGCTCGTTGCGCGCTTTCGCGTGGCGCGGCTCGAGAACGACGTGAAGGGCTGCACACTCGGCGTGCGTGAAATCGATCCACATGTCGAAGTATTCGAGCGTTTCGGCGCGCGCATCGAGCGCACGGCCGATTCGCTGATCGTGCGCAGCGACGCCGCCATGAATGCGAACGATCACTGGCTCGATTACGCGTCGGTGACGACCACCGAAAACTTCGTGCTTTGCGCGGCCGCCGCCGCGGGTACCTCGACGCTCGTCAACGCGGCATCCGAGCCGCACGTGCAGGAGTTTTGCCGCTTCATTGCGATGCTCGGGGTGCCCATTGAAGGCATCGGTACTTCACGGCTGCGCATCGAAGGCGGACGCCCGCTGGGTGGCGGCGAATTCCGCTTTAGCGAAGACTTTCATGAGATCGCCACGTTTCTCGCACTCGGTGCGATCACCGGCGGCGATATCGCGGTGAGAAACAGCGCGCCCGAGCAGTTTCCGCTGATCGATCGAACGTTTGCGAAATTCGGTGTGGAAGTCCAGCATCGCGATGGCTGGTCGCGTGCATTGCGCGACGGCCCGCTGCGCGTGCGACGTCCTTTTACGCCGAACATTCTGACCAAGATTGAAGCGGCGCCGTGGCCTTATCTGCCAGTGGACTTGTTGCCTATCTTTATCGCGCTCGGCGTGCGTGCCGAAGGCAGTGCGATGTTTTGGAACAAGGTCTATGACGGCGCGATGGGTTGGTCAGGCGAGCTCTCGAAGTTCGGCGCGCATGTTTTTCTGTCCGATCCGCATCGGCTCATTACATTCGGGGGCATTGCGCTGAGCCCGGCCAAGGTCGAAAGCCCTTACATCATTCGCGTGGCGATTGCGCTTTTCATGGTGGCTGCCAGTATCGAAGGGCAGTCGGTCATCAAGAACGCCTTGCCGATTCGTCGAGCGCATCCTCATTTCGTCGAGAACCTGCGCTCGGTCGGCGCGAATGTCGAATGGAAGAGCACCGATTGAACGGCACCGAACGTGCTTTTTCGCTATTGCGCTATTCGCTTACGCCTTTTTTCTTGGCGAGCGATTGGGCCAGTTGATGGTGCTGTTCGATGAGGGGCAAACTCTTTTTCGCGAGTGCTTTGAGATCGGCATTCTGGCCGTCGCTTATTTCCTTCTTGAATGCCGCGATAGCCTCTTCATGGCCTTTGAGCCCAACTTTGCTGATATAAGCCTCATCGAATTCCTTTCCTTTTAGCGGTTTTAATGAATCGACAAGGCTGGTGTCGGAATTGTCCTTTGGAACCTTGACGTCATGAGGTGCCTTCGCCTTCAGTTGCACCGTCATCTTCGTATGGTCGTACATCAAGTGACGTGCAAACGATTTGACATCCTTGTCGTTCGAGTTTCGTTGCGCGATTTTGGCCGCATCGATCTCGGTCGATGACGACTTGGTTGCCGCTTGCACGAATTCGCTGTCGGGCTGAGGCAGCGGATTGGCGGCAGTGGTCGCAGCGGCTTGGGTCTGTGCTTGCACACCGGCTGCGGGGATCAGAAGCATGCAGCAGGTCAACGCGAAAACAGCACGTTTCATTTCGGCTCCTCGATGGACATCGTTGATATCGTTCGGCCCGAACGCATTGAGCGCTCCGGGCGGCCGCATCCATGAAGCATTGCAAACAGCGTACCGATTGGATATTGAACATATGTCGCGATGGGCCCACCGTTTGCTGGAAAGCGGGCATGGACACCATGCCGCTCATGCTCGATTGGCCCGCCGTCGTCATCAGGTTCGCGAGCGCGCTCGCCGCCGGGGCTGCGTTTGGGTTCAATCGCAGCGAGTCCGGCAAGACGGCCGGGTTGCGCACGACGATGCTGGTTTGTCTTGCCGCGTGTCTTGCGATGCTGCAAACCAACACGTTGCTCGGGCAGACGGGCAAGCATCAGGATTCTTTCGTCACGCTCGATTTGATGCGGCTGCCGCTCGGCATTCTGACCGGCATGGGCTTTATTGGCGCCGGTGCGGTGCTGCGTAAGGATGGGCTCGTGACGGGGGTGACGACTGCCGCGACGTTGTGGTTGGTTACCGTCGTCGGCTTATGCATCGGCGGCGGACAATACCGGCTCGCGGGCGGCGGCACGATGCTTGGCGTTGCCGTGCTGTGGGGGCTGCGCCGCTTCGAAGAGCGAATGCCGCGCCGCAAGAGTGCCTGGCTGACCGTTGAATATGCCGCAGGAAGCGATTGTCCGCATCGTCTCGCACGCGAATTGGCAGGCATTGGCTGTTCGCTGGGTCGGCGCGGCGCGTGTTGGAACCGCAGCAACGAGACCGTCGAGGAACGGCTGTTATTACGTTGGCGCGAGCCGGCCGAAGCCGACGCCAAGGTGTCGGCCTTTGCAGAACTCGCCAAGCGCTCGGGTGCGCGATCGGTGCAGTGGCAGGAAATCGAATGACATAACGCGCGAGCAAGCGGTGCGCTGTTTGTAACCTGCAACCGGCTGCGAGCCCAACGAGATGCATTTCGGACTCCTAACGATTTGCATTCTCTTCCGTGTCTGCGCTGCTCCTTTCGCGCTATAGCGAACTCACGCGTTTTGAAAAAAACGCGCGCATCGGTCGCGCTGCGAAGCCGAGCGCGCGCATGCCAGCCGGGCGCTATATGCGTCCGAATATAACGAGCAAGATGACGATCACGACGAGCAAGCCGAGCCCGCCCGTGGGTGCATACCCCCAGCCGCGGCTATACGGCCAGGCAGGGAATGCGCCGATCAAAAGCAGGATCAAAACGACGAGAAGAATGGTTCCTAACATATTGCCCTCGCTGGTAGGGAAAGGGGCGCGGTCGTGAGAGCCGCATGGCGTAGATCGAGCAAGAGGCATGCCGGGTCGGTGGCGATACTGCTGTGTGTGAGGCGTTTTCGGTTAGAGCCGAATGTGATGGCGGCGGACTCGCGTTTATTTGTATCGCATCAATCGTTATTCAGTCCGAATTTAATAGAGGCGGTCCGGTTAGACGGAAGTGATCGGCGTGTAATGCGGCAGTTATATACATTCACCAATCGCGCCCTCGACGATGAATACGATGAAATTCGGGGTATTCAGGCTGGCGATCAGCGGTGCGCCCCACGCATGTTGATCGCGGTGCATGACCGGACACCTTTGCAGGGTTGAGCGTGCGGCGAGCGATTGATTAGGAGTCCAAAAGCAAACGACGTGCGGAAGCTGCCAAGGCACCACACACCTGCTGTCAGCTGTCGCGAACATTGAATCTATCCAGATCTTTCTTGCTGGATGACCTCATAAGGAGAAAAGACGGTGGGCATTTTTTACGCGGTAGTCGAAGACGATCCGCTTGACGGGGGCGGGCGTGTCATTGAAGGCGCTTCATGCGGCACTGTGACCGGCGAAGACGGAAGGCGTCGCCGGTTGACGTTCCTCGGACAACAGGCATGGTGCGACACCTGCAAGACTGCCGGCGTCATCGTGGCTGCTCCAGGCTCTCCGGGGAAAAAGCGGCTGTATGACCGACCGAGGAACCGACAGCAGGCATTGGGCGGCGATCTGGTTCTGTGTCAGTGCGAGCGTCATCCGCGCATCATTCCCGTCTACGGCCGCAAGTGGATGATCATGGGCGACAGCGACTGTGCGGCTAGCACGGTTGTAGCCGGCGGACCGGCATCAACGGCCGGCGCTTACGACGACAGGTTTGTTTTGCGAGGTGGCGATGGGCGCACGCTTGCATACACGGCCTACGCGTTGTGCCGGGAAACCGGCACGTTTGAATACGGCGAAACAGATGGCGATGGGAACACGCATTTACTGGCTTCCATCGCTTTCGCCGAGAACATCAACGTCTACCTTGCAGGATAAACCATGCCAGAGCAGATTCACGTCTCCCCGAATGGGACCCGCTATCAACTCGTCGCTACAAAGACAACCACGCCAACTAGCGATAGGTCGCCCAAACCTGTCACGGTCAAGATGAAGACGTTCTGGAAAACGACTTGCAAATGGACCGATTCCGACATTGCAGACTATCGCAATTCGGTTCCTCAGCTCGCCGAGCAGATCCGTACCGAGCAGTACTGGGACCGAGGCGGCGACGTTCGCACGAACCGGTTCACATGCGAGGACTTTGCATTACGTGTGTTGGTTCAGTTTGCAGCGCGGCGGGGACTTCCGCTCAAATTCACAAGTGGCGTGCGCACTTATCGAAACATGGAAGTTTATGGCAAGCCCGAACACGAAAAGTATGATTCCACCATGTTCGGATTCGCCGATATGGTCGAATTGACCTACGGAGCACAGGACATGCAACGCGCAGGCTCGAACACGGTACCGCTAAGCGGTCCGGAAGTCCTTCGTCCTGGAGACGTTTTGGCTCAGGCAAATGACCGTGCCGGAATCGCGCACCACGTTCAGCTCGTCCTGAGCGCCGATGCGTCGACCATTACAATCATGCAAGGTAACTCCAGCGGAGTGATTGTCCGTCCTTTCACAACTGCCATGCGCGTATTCGGCCGTAATCGTGCCGATCCTCAAAATAGCTCCTATGCCGGAATGCCGCCTGAGAATGGCATATACACCGCAAGCGGAGATGGATGGAATTACAAGAATACGACCAAGGGAACAGGAGCAGAAGATTTTCTAAGGGAGTTCCAATTTTATCGCTGGAATTTCCCTGAGTTTAACCGCTGATAGCGAGAGCTTTTATGCCGGCATATTTCTCCGCACTTGCAGACAGTGATCTGTTTGGATTGCTGTCGTTCGTTTGTCTGGCGGTTGCGGTAGCGGGACTGTTTCGTAGGGTCAGGATTTCAAAGCTATATTTCCCTGCTGTATTCGTGTGCCTTCTGTTCATGCCTGTCATGCACGCAGTAGGCTCTTATTTCCTGTCTCAACCAAGCCCGTGAGCGAGAATTGGAGCATGTGACAAAAGCGGACGCGGATGGACTATCGACAAGCACGATTTCGATATCAAGCCGAAGGGCTAGGCCGGGACGTGGCGGGTTTATCGCGGAACGCGGCGACGCAAACAAGCGCATGCGTTGACACCCTCACTCGCACGCGATCCAACAATACAGCGCCGCCACCCCGCGTTATATCTTGGGCGGCACGCCCAGCAGCTGCAGCGCGCCGCTCGCAATCGAAGAGAACACCGGGGCGGCCACCTTGCCGCCGTAATAACCTCCGCGCGCGGGCTCGTCGATCATGACTGCCACGACGAGACGTGGTGCGCCGATTGGCGCGAGGCCGACGAAGAGCGAGCGATATTTCCCCTTCGCGTAGCCCGCGCCGGTATGTTTCCACGCGGTGCCGGTCTTGCCGCCCACCGCATATCCCGCGGTGCGCGCCGCGCGCGCCGTGCCGCCCGGGTTGACCGCAGCTTCGAGCATTGCGCGCACGGCCGCCGCGCTCGATGCAGTGGTGACATGCCGTGTCGAGGCCGATACGGGCGCCGAATCGTCCAGCATGAGCCTGGCGGGCCGCAGCATGCCGTCGTCCGCAAAGGCGGTGTACGTCTGCGCGAGTTGTAAAAGCGAAGTAGATAAACCATAGCCGTAGCCCATCGTCGCTTGCTCCACCGGGCGCCAGCGCTGCCAAGGCCGCAGCTTGCCCGCGGCCATGCCCGGGAACGGCAAGGGCGGCTGATGGCCGATGCCATATTCCTGGTACTTGCTCCACAGGCGCTCGGCCGGCAGGTTCAGTGCAAGCTTGGCAAGCGCGATGTTGCTCGACTTCGAAACGGCTTGCGCGACGGTCAGCGTGCCGTGGTTGGACGTATCGTGAATCGTGTTCGGGCCGATCGTGTAATACCCGGGCGCCGTTTCGACCAGGGTCGACGGCGTGACCGTTCCAAGATCCATTGCGAGTGCCACCACGAGCGGCTTGATCGTCGAACCCGGCTCGAACGTGTCGGTCAACGCGCGGTTGCGCACGGCCGGGCCTGCCCGATGCATTGCCTGGTTCGGATCGAAGCTCGGCGCATTCGCCAGCGCGAGAATCTCGCCGCTGCGTGCATCGAGCACGACGGCACTGCCGCCCTGCGCACCATGTTCGACGAGCGCGGCCTTGAGCTGCGCATAGGCGAGTTGTTGAATGCGCCGGTCGATCGTGAGCCGCACGGTGCCGCCGTCGCGTGCAAGCACGCGCGGGCCGTGTTCGGACACAATGCGCCCGAGACGGTCGCGAATGACTTGCCGCACACCGCTTTCGCCGGCAAGCGTGGAATGGGCCGCCAACTCGATACCCTCTTGGCCTGTGTCGTTGATATCGGTGAAGCCGACAACGTGCGAGACCGATTCGCCCTCAGGATAAAACCGCTTCGAGGATGCAACCTGCGTGACACCAGCGATGCCGAGCGTGGCGACCCGCTGCGCGGTTTGCGCATCGACATGCCGTTTGAGGAGAACGAACGCGCGTTCGGTCGAAAGCCGCTGGTCGAGCTCGGCCGCCGGCATCGCGAGGGCCTTGGCGAGCGCGGCACGCATGGATGGAGCGAACCGTCGCGGCTCGGCCCAAATCTCGTACGTCACGAGGCTCACCGCAAGCAGCGCGCCGTGCCGGTCGACGATCGGCCCGCGCATGCCCTGTGATTCGATCGTCACGCTATGACGCTTGTCGCCCTGCGCAGCATGGAATTCGTGCGTGACGATTTGCACCCAGCAAGCCCGCGCGGCGAGCACCACAAAGCCCGCACTGAGCACCGCCGCGACGAGCCGCGAGCGCCAGCGCGGCAACTTGGGGGCGAGGATTGGGTTTGCATCACCTGACGCGTGGGACGCGCGCTGTCTGCTGGGAAGCGGCATGGTTCAGAGGGGAAGTGTGCCGAAAATGAAAGGGATCAGCACCGATCGCGATGAGACGCCGTTTTGTTCAGGCGGCCGGGCTGCGGCTCGCATTGTAAACAAAACGTAATGAAACGGAGCGCCGCGCCAAATCAATGGGCAGGTCAGCAAAAGGGAAGCGGCAGTGGCGCGCCTGGCACGCCAAGCAAAAGGTCGCCGCGAAATGCGGCGACCGGAAGAAGCAATGATCAACGAACGGGCAGAGGTACCGACGTGTATTACGTCTACCGCCGTTTTCAGCCCTTAAGCGGGCAGCGTGAAACCGGAGATCGCATCGCGCAGCACGCTCGCCTGATCCTTGAGCGATTGAGCTGCCGCGGCGGCTTGTTCAACGAGCGCCGCGTTTTGCTGCGTCACCTTATCCATTTCGCCGACCGCGCGGTTTACCTGCTCGATGCCTGCACTTTGCTCGTGCGACGCGTGGCTGATCTCGCCGAGGATTTCGTTGACGCGCCGCACCGACTGAACGATCTCCGTCATCGTCGAACCGGCATTGGCGACGAGGGCCGCGCCTTGATCGACGGTGTTCGTCGACGATTCGATCAGCGCCTTGATTTCCTTGGCGGCCGTAGCTGAGCGTTGCGCGAGGCTGCGCACTTCCGAGGCGACCACAGCGAAGCCGCGGCCTTGTTCGCCCGCGCGAGCGGCTTCGACTGCTGCATTCAGCGCAAGGATGTTGGTCTGAAAGGCGATGCCGTCGATCACGCCGATGATGTCGCCGATCTTCTGCGAACTCGACGTGATCTCGCTCATCGTACGCACGACATCATCGACGACGCTGCTGCCGCGCGTCGCGACATCGGCCGCTTGCCCCGCCAGATTGGCGGCCTGCGTTGCGCTATCGGCATTCAGTTTCACGTTGGACGTCATGTGGTCCATGCTCGAAGCCGTTTCGACGAGGGCCGCGGCTTGTTGTTCGGTGCGCTGCGACAGATCGATATTGCCGGCCGCAATTTCGCTCGCGCCGACATTGATGTTTTCCGCACCGGCGCGCACGCGGGCCACCGCATCGGCAAGCCCTTTTTGCATATCGGCGAGCGCGTGCATCAGGCTCGACGAATCGCTGTGCGCAAGCGGCACGCGCACCGTGAGGTCGCCTTGCGCCATGCGCTGTGCTGTGACGACCGCAACTTCGAGATCCCCGCCGAGCCCGCGACGCACGCTGCGCAGCACGAGAATCATCGCGACGGTCGACAACAGTCCGAGCACACCGGTAATGATCGTCCAGCGCACGATCGCACTGATGAATGCGGCGTTGACGTCATCCATATACATGCCCGTCACGATGACGAAGTCCCACGGCGCGAAGCGCAGCGCGAACGACGTCTTCGGCACGGGTTTTTCGCTGCCTGGCTTCGACCACATGTAGCTCACGTAGCCGCCGCCTTCCTGGCTCGCTGCTTTGACGATATCGAGAAAGAGATGATTGCCGGCCGGGTCAGTGAAACCGGACAGATCCTTGCCGATCAATTGGGGTTTGATCGGATGCATCAGCATGACGGATTTCGAGTCGTTGATCGAAAAGTAGCCGTCCTGACCGTAACGCATCGCGCCCAACGTTTCGAGCGTCTTTTTGCGGGCATCTTCTTCGCTCAGCACGTGCTGTTGGGACAATGCGTAGTAGTGCTTCGCGATGCTGTTGCCCTGTTCCACGAGCGCTTTCAGCTGATCGCGCCGGTCTTGGAGCATCGAATCGCGGTATTGCCACACGCCGGCCACGGCGATGAGTATCAGCCCGAGCCAGAGCACGGCCACCATTGAACCGAGTTTTTGATTGAGAGTCATTCTATGCATTGCATTTCCACGGGAGTCGATCTAGCGTCGTCGCAGCCCTCGCAAGGCAAGCCGCGTCTGACCGCTTTAACGACACTTTCATCGCCGTGATTGAGCGGGGGAAACCCTGATCGTGCAATGCGCAATAGGTATGACGGATCGGCTATGCGCCGCGGTGCATCAGACCGGATCTTTGTCGGGTGGACCCTCAGGCCGCTGAGGCTCATCGTTATGATGGCCTGGCGAAGGAGGAACGAATGGCTCGCCTTCCGGGTCGCGCGTGGGATCGGCGAGCGGGTCGGGAATTGGCGCAGTGTGCATCCAGTAGCTCATGATCGGCCCCGTGAAAAAGGAAATTCGAAAGGAGTCCAAACGAATTCGATCGAAAAACTAAAAACCGGAACGGCAACAACGGCAACGGTGTTTTTCTTTATACGCCATCCGCGTGAAGCTTGCGCGATGCTTTGGTCGTGCTCGCAGCCGAGCGCTCGTTTTCCGTTCCGAGCGCCAGTATGGCAGGCAGATGTGCGACCAGTGCGTCGATGGCCACTCGCATGCGGGTGGGCATATGCCGCGTTCGGCGCCACGCAAGATGCATTTCAATGCCAGGCCCCGGTGTTTCCGGCAGCACCTTGATGAGCGCTCCCGTTCGCACGGGTTCTGCAACCAGCCAGCATGGCAAGCGCGCAATTCCCGCACCAGCCTTCGACGCTTCGACGATCGTCTCGAGGTCGTCGAAGCGGAATCGATGCTTCATTGCAATCTCGTGCGCTTTGCCTGCGTGATCGAAGAGGTGCCACGGCGCATCGCGTTTGCCACTCGCATAGACCACGGCGTGATGCTCAGCCAGATCGGCGACGCATTGAGGTGTGCCGTGCCGCGCGAGATAGTCGGGCGCGGCGCACAAGACCATCGTCTGTTCGCCGAGCTTGCGCGCGACAAGGCCGGCCGATGTTTCGCGCATGCCGCCGCTGCGAACGACAAGGTCGATCCCTTCGTCGACGAGTTCGACGACGCGATCCGTAAAGCTCATCTGCAATTCGAGGCGCGGATAGCGTGCCGCGAGTTCGAGCAAGCGCGGTGCCACGCAGCGTCGGCCAAACAGCACCGGCACGCTGACATGCAGACGGCCCTGCGGCTCTCGCCGCGAAGCCGCGAGTGTCGTTTCACCAGCTTCGAGCTCCGCGAGTGCGCGCACACAATGTGCGTAGAACGCTTGCCCGTCCGCGGTCAAGCTCTGGCTGCGTGTCGTGCGATGAAAAAGCCGCGTGCCGAGCCGCTCTTCAAGCCTCGCGATGCTTTTGCCGACGGCGGAACGGGTGAGGTGCATGCGCTCGGCGGCGAGCGCGAAGCTGCCTGCTTGCACGGCGTGGACGAAGGGTGAAACGCCGGCCAAGCGATCAGTCATGACTTCCTCGGGCAGGAATTGGATCCTAGAAGTCTACAATAAAGCGAAAAACCATCGCGACCGGTTCCTTCATATCTCCTTTAACCTTTCGATACGGATAGGTCAATGACAGGAGGAACCAAAATGACTCGAACGATGCACAAATGGGTGGTACGGCAGCCGGGTGCGCAACATCTGGCCTTCGAAGAGGCCGCAGTCCCCACGCCCGGTGCCAACGAGATCGTCGTGCGCGTGGGCGCCGTATCGCTGAACTATCGGGATCTGGGCGTCATCGCGGGCGAGGATGGCGCGCTGTCGCTGCCCTATCCGCTAACGCCGGGCTCGGACATGGCGGGCGTCGTCGTCGCGACCGGTGCAGGTGTGTCGCGCTTTCGCGAAGGCGATGCGGTCATCGGCACTTTTTGGGCGGATTGGATCGATGGCGAGTGGCCCGATCATGCGCGCGTGATCGGCGGCGCGCTGCCGGGCGTGCTCGCCCAGTATGTGGTCTTGCATCAAGACTGGGCGGTGGCGGCGCCGCGCTCGCTCGATGCAATCAAGGCCAGCACGCTGCCCTGCGCAGGTCTGACGGCCTGGTTCGCGCTTGCGGAGAAGGGCGCGATTCGCGCCGGTCAAACGGTCGTCGTGCAGGGCACCGGCGGTGTGGCATTGTTCGGTTTGCAGATCGCCAAGGCGCACGGCGCGGAAGTCATCGTGACGTCGAGCAGCAGCGCGAAACTGGAGCGCGCGCGAGCACTGGGCGCCACGCATGGCATCGATCGCAGCGTGCAGCCGCGATGGGAAGAAGCAGTGCGTGAGTTGACGGGCGGCCGGGGCGCCGATCATATCTTCGAACTCGCGGGGGGCGAAAACCTGGGCGCTTCGCTGCGCGCGGTGCGCCAAGGCGGACGTATCTCGCTCATTGGCGTGCTGGGCGAACTCAGCATGACGTTGCCTAGCGTGCCTTCATTCCTCACACGGCCGGTAATACAAGGCATCGGCGTCGGACATCGGCGAGCGTTGGACGAACTGGTCCGAGCCATCGACGCCACGAAAATCGAGCCTGTTATCGATACGGTCTATCCGAGCGAGCGCTTGCCTGAAGCGCTCGCGCACTTGAAGCGCGGCGCGTTCGGCAAAATCGTCGTCGACTTCGCCGAGTGAGATACCAGCGCTGTGGCTGCGGCCATTGCTATGTCGGGGGCCGCCGCAAGTCCGCCGGGGTATCGACATCGGTCAGCACGCCGGCGTCGTCGACGTCGATCATCGTCAGTTCTGGCGAGGCGAGCAGCGTGCGTGCGCCGACATCGCCGTCGAGGCGGCTAAGCACCGCGCCGTGCTGCGGGCCAAATCCGACAGGATGGCCGCGCTGTCCGCGGTAGCGTGGGGCGACGATCGACGCGCCTTCATCGAGTCTGCGGGCCACCGATTCGATCGTCGACGGCATAACCCATGGCATGTCGGCAAGCGCGACAATCCAGCTGTTCGCATCCGGGCTCGCGCGCACACCTGCCGCGAGGCTCGCGCCGATGCCGCGCTCGGCGTCGGCGGCAAAAATGACTTCGCATCCGGCTTCATTCAGTAGATGCGCAAGCGCTTCGGCGCCGGGGCGAACGATCGCGATGACGTAGGGCACGCACGTCAACAACGCGTGCGCGGCCGCTCTTGCGACAGCGGTGCCGTCGGCCAGCGGCGCGAGCAGCTTGTTTTGCAGGCCGCTCGGATCGAAGCGGGCGCCGCGTCCGCCGGCAAGCAGCAGACCGGTGGCAAGGGAGGCGTAGGTCATCGCACAGGCAAGGAAATCGGTGGGGCGGGGGCCGCCCGATCGCGGGCCGCCCGGTCGTGCCGGACCGCGATGCCGATTGTGCGCGGCGACACGGCATCGTGGCAAGCACGGCGTCGCCTGACGTTGTTTAGACCGTTGCAGGCGTTAGGACTTTATCGAGCGTGATCGGCAGGTCGCGCACGCGTACCCCTGTCGCATGATAGACGGCGTTCGCTACCGCGGCGGCTACTCCCGTGATGCCGATTTCGCCGATGCCGCGCGCGCCCAGCGCATTGATGCGAGGATCGGGCGCATCGAGAACCGTCGCGTCGATCGTGCCGATATCCGCATTCACCGGCACGTGGTACTCGGCCAGGTTCGCATTGACGAAACGGCCGTAGCGCGCGTCGAGCAGGCTCTCCTCTTCGAGCGCCGCGCCGATGCCCCAAACGATGCCGCCCATCAACTGACTGCGCCCTGTTTGGGCGTTCAACAACCGGCCGACGTCGTAGACGGCCACGACACGCGGCACGCGAATCGTACCGAGCGCCGCGTCGACATGCACTCGCGCGAACACCGCACCGAACGAATCGAAGACATAGTGCTCGCGTTCGTTGCCGCTATGCGCCGATGCCGTCACTTCGATGGGCCGCGAACCGGCGCGTGCGATCAGCGCCGCGGCGGGGTCGCGCTGTGTCGGCCGGGCGCGGTTGATCACCCAGCCGTCGACTACGGTCAGCTCGTCGGCGGACACGCCATAAAGCGGTGATCCGCTGTCGGCGCGTGCAAGCTCGATCAGCTTGGCGCGAGCGGCGCTCGCCGCCTCTCGCACGGCGGGCGCCACGCTGGCGACCGATTGCGATCCGCCGGATACCGGCGCGCGCGGCAACGTCGAATCGCCCAATGCGAAGCGCACGCGCTCGATCGGGAAGCCGAGCGCGTCGGCCGCGACTTGCGTCATGACCGTGTAAGTGCCGGTGCCGATGTCCTGCGTGCCGGAGACGACCGTGGCGGTGCCGTCCGGCAGGATCTGAGCCATCGCCGACGCTTCGCTGCGATGCGCCGGGTACGTGGCGGTGGCCATTCCCATGCCGGTCAACGTGTCGCCGTCACGCATCGAACGCGGCGCACGCGGCCTTTGCGCCCAGCCGAAACGCTCCGCTCCCACGCGATAGCATTCGCGCAATTGCTTGCTGGACCAGGGCTTGTTCTCTTGCGGTGAGATCTCGGCATAGTTCTTGAGGCGAAACTCGATCGGGTCCATCTTGAGCGCGTAGGCCAGCTCGTCCATCGCGGACTCGAGTGCGAACGAACCCGTCGCCTCTCCGGGCGCGCGCATGAACGTGGGCGTCCCGACGTTGAGCGGCACCAGCCGGTGCGTCGTCGCCAGATTGGGCACCGCGTACAGCATGCGCGTGACCACGCCACACGTTTCGGTCCAGTCTTCGATCATCGACGTGTTCGAAAACGTGTCGTGCCGCAACGCGCTCAGCGTGCCATCGCTGTGTGCGGCCGCAACGATATGCTGTTCGGTGCGCGGCCGTCCGCCCACGGGGCCGAACATCTGCGGCCGCGTCAGCGCGAGGCGCACAGGGCGTCCGACCTCGCGCGCCGCCATCGCGCACAGCACGACATGCGACCAGACCGAGCCCTTGCAGCCGAAGCCGCCGCCGACGAATGGTGAGATGACGTGCACCTGTTCGGCCGGGATGCCGAGCGTGGTCGCGACGGCTTGCTGCGCGTTGGACACGCCTTGCGTCGTGTCATACAGCGTGAGCTGCGGGCCGTCCCATAGCGCGAGCACGGCGTGCGGCTCCACCGGGTTGTGATGCTCCATCGGCGTGGTGTAGCGGACATCCACGCGCACAGCGCCCGCTCGTAGGGCGGCTTCCGGATGACCTCGCATCGTATCGGCCGGGCCCCCGATCATCGACGCGGGAGGATGGCTCGCGGGCTTTGCGCGCGCGAAGTCGAGCGTCGGCGCGATGGGTCGGTAGTCGATGCGCAACTCGTCAGCCGCATGTGTCGCGTGCTCGAGCGAATCCGCCACCACCACGGCCACCGGCTCGTTGTCGTAGTGGACTTCGTTGTCTTGCAGTAATGAAAGGCGCCGCAGGGCCGGCGGCGAGACCTTGGCTTTGCCGTCACCGGGCAGACGCGGCGCGTTGCGAAACGTCATCACGTAAAGCACGCCGGGCATGGACTGCGCGCGGGCGTCGTCGATCGATGCGATGGTGCCGCGCGCAATCGTGCTGGTGACGAGCACGGCATGCGCCATATTGGCGGCGGGGAACTCCGCGGCATATTGCGCTTGACCCGTGACTTTGAGTATGCCGTCCGTACGATCGAGCGGCTGGCCGACTGTGTTCATGCGATGACTCCTGCATTGGCATGCCCGCTGCGGCCGGCAGCCACGTTGACGGCGCGGACGATCGCGCGTTCGGCCAGCGTCACCTTGAAGTGGTTTTCGCGCTGCGGGTGCGCTTCGCGCAACTCCGCGGCTGCGGCATCGCGCAAACCGGCATCGGTCAATGGTCGGCCGACGAGCATCTGCTCAGCGTGTGTTGCGCGCCAGGGCTTGTGAGCGACACCGCCTAGCGCGATACGCAGATTCGAAACGGTAGTGCCGTCGAACTGCAACGCCGCGGCAGCGGAGACGAGCGCGAACGCGTAGCTCGCGCGATCGCGCAGCTTGAGGTAATACGCATGCTGCGCGAAGCCCGATGGCGGCAAACGCACGGCGGTGATCAATTCGCCCGGGCGCAACGTGGTGTCGACGTCAGGCCGGTCCTGCGGCAGTCGGTGAAATTCGGAGAACGGAATGATGCGCTTGCCTTCGTCGCCTGCGACGTGCACGCTCGCGTCGAGCGCCGCTAACGCAACGCTCATGTCGGACGGATTGACTGCAATGCACTGCGCGCTGGCGCCGAATATCGCATGGCTGCGGTTGTGCCCTTCGATCGCACTGCAGCCGCTGCCCGGCAGGCGCTTGTTGCAGGCGCTGAAAGCCGTGTCATAGAAATACGGGCAACGCGTGCGCTGCATCAGGTTGCCGCCGACGGTGGCCATATTGCGCAACTGCGCCGAGGCACCCGCAAGCAATGCCTGCGCGAGTAACGGATAGCCCTCGCGCACGAGCGGATGGTTGGCTGCATCGCTGTTGCGCACGAGGGCGCCGATATGCAGCCCGCCGTTGGGCAGCGTGCTGATCGCGTCGAGCTCGCCGCCCAGGCGCGTAATGTCGACCAGCTTGCTTGGCCGCGCGACACCGCCTTTCATCAGATCCAGCAAGTTCGTTCCGCCGCCGATGAACATGGCCCCCGGCTCGCGCACGGCGCGCAGGGCGGCGGCAACATCGGTCGCACGTTCGTAGGAGATCGCTTCCATCGAATGTTCCTTGCTAAAAAGGCAAAGCGTGTCCGGCCTTGGATTTAGCCGTTGCGCTCGCGCCGTTGCACTGCGGCGAGTGCTGCGACGATGTTCGGATAGGCGCCGCAACGACAAAGGTTGCCGCTCATGCGCTCGCGAATTTCCGCCGCCGTGAGTTCCGCGGGCCGGGTGCGTACGTCGGCTGTCGCAGCGCTTGCGCAGCCCGCTCGAAATTCGTCGATGAGCGCAGTGGCAGAGCAGAGTTGTCCCGGCGTGCAATAGCCGCATTGAAACGCATCGTGTTCGATAAACGCTTGCTGCAGCGGGCTGAGCGTGTCGCCGCTTGCCAGTCCTTCGACGGTCGTAATCGATTCGTCCTCATGCATGACGGCAAGGGTCAGGCATGCGTTGATACGGCGGCCCTCGGCTAATACGGTGCATGCGCCGCACTGACCGCGATCGCAGCCTTTTTTGGTGCCCGTCAGGCCCACGTAATTGCGCAACGCATCGAGCAGCGTGACGCGCGGCTCCAGTTGCAGCACATGAGGCCGCCCGTTGATAGTCAGGCGAACCGGTCGTACGGGGGCGGCGCGCGCAGCGGCGGGTGGTGTGGCAGGCGTCATGGTGGGTTCCTTCGCGTGCAGGCGCGGCGCTGCGCCGACGGTGGCCGCAGCGGCGGCCGATTGCAGAAATCGACGGCGCGCGAGGTTCGGATGAGCGGCCGTTTGAGGATCGGAATGCTCGGGGTCTTCGGGGCGGGCTGGCTTGGACATGGCAGTCGGGTTCGCTCGTGCAGATCGATGCGGCGGCGCAACGGCGGCCGTCGGTGACAGGAGCAAAAGCAGCAAACACGATGCCCGCCTGCGCGCGCGATACGGCCCTTTGCAACTGGCGCTGCGCTTGTGGGGTGCCGCTTGGTATTAATCGACGCCGTGAAAAGGCGCGTCGTCCGGGCCCAGATAGGCCGGAGGACGCCACGCTGCATCGCGCATCGAATGCTGCACCTGATTTTCCACGCCGAGCAATACGGCGAAGATGGCCATTCGAATCGGTATGCCGTTGTCGGTCTGCCGGAAAATCGCCAGCCGCGGATCGTGATTGAGATCCGTGCTCAGGTCGTTTGCGCCGGGGCGACTATCGCGCGGCAGCGGATGCATGATCAGCGTGTCGCGCTTGCACACGCTTTCGACGAGTGCCTGATTGATTTGAAAGTCGGGCGTGTAACCCTCGAACGATTCGTCGGTGAAGCGTTCTTTTTGAATGCGCGTCGCGTAGACCACATCGGCGCCACGCAAGCCCGCCGCGAGTTCGTGTGTCTGTTCGATGACATGGCCGTTGCGCGAAATCTGCTCGACGATGTAGGCCGGCATTTCGAGCGCGCGAGGTGAAATCAACGTGAATTTGATGCCGCGGTAAAGCGCGAGCAGCTTCGTCAGCGAGTGAACCGTGCGTCCGTATTTGAGATCCCCCACCAGCGCGATATGCGCACCATCGACAATCTTTCCAAGCCGCGAAAATTCGCGCTGGATCGTGTAGAGATCGAGCAGGGCCTGGCTCGGGTGCTCGCCTGGACCGTCGCCGCCATTGATGACCGGCAGATTCGTCGCGCGGGCGAACTCCGCTACAGCGCCTTGTTCGGGATGGCGTACGACGAGCGCGTCGACATAGCCGCTCATGACACGGCTCGTGTCGTAGATCGATTCGCCTTTCGCCATTGAAGAGAATGTGAAGCCTGTCGTATCGCAGACGGAGCCGCCGAGGCGACAAAACGCCGAGCCGAACGAGACCCGCGTGCGCGTGCTGGCCTCGAAGAACAAGTTGCCTAGCACGGCGCCCTCGAGCACGCGCGAGATTTTCTTGCGTTGCGCGATAGGCTGCATGATGTCGGCCACGCGAAAGAGCGCCTCCACCGCATCGCGCGAAAATTGATCCACCGACAACAGCTGCGGTTTGCCTTCCCGCGAGAGCTGGCTCGCCAGCGAACCAGTGTGCGTCGTATCTACGCTTTGCGTATAGTTGACGTCTCGTTCGGGACGCCCCGCGATCTCCGAGACGAAACGCTCGACGATCTCCGGCATCGCGCGCGACTCCTGCGAACCGTCGGGCAGCAGCCAGGTGTCCAGCGCCCGCCGGCTCACTCCGATGCGGTTGGCGAATGCGTCGCGCGTCATGTTCATGCGGCGCATCGCGTCGCGCAAGAAAGCTTGTTGTGGGACGCTCATCAGACTCTCGACTTGATTTATATACGCATAGCGTATATTACGTCGAGATCGCAAGAAGTCAAGCATCGGCGCTGGAATAACCGCCGCGATACCGGTACACTGCGCCGATGGATAACCGCCGCACTTTCTCTCGTTGCGTTTTCGATTGCTCCGCTTTGCTCGCAGCGGCAACGAATGCGTGCGTGTGCGCCGTCTCCAAAGCCAAAAAACAGCTGCTCGTCTGACCGGCGCGCTGTTGCCGTCGGACGCCCGACGGGACAGCGCAAACCGGTGCCTTATCCGCCTTCACCGCCTTCCCTTCACCGTTCGACGGTTTCCTTGGGGTCAGTCCATCGAAGTCATCGAGGTGAACGCATGTCGAATTTTTCTGGAATTTGGATTCCGCTCATTACGCCGTTTTCGCGCGGCGTTGTCGATCACGGCGCGCTTGCGGCGCTGATCGACAGCTATCGCAGCGCTGGCGTAGCCGGCTTTGTCGCGCTGGGCAGCACGGGCGAGCCCGCTGCGCTCTCGCGCGACGAGCAAGACGCGGTGCTCGCGACGGTGCTGCGCGAGGCCCAGGGGACGCCGGTTGTTGCAGGCGTGAGCGGAAACCAGACCGCACAGTTGCTCGAACGGGTGCGATGGCTCAATGCGCTGCCGCTCGCGGGCATTCTGATGTCGGCGCCGTATTACGTTCGACCCTCGCAAGCGGGGCTCGTCGCGCATTTCACGACATTGGCCGACGCCAGCGCGAAGCCGGTGGTTTTGTATGACATCCCATGCCGAACCGGCGTGCGGATCGAACTCGATACGATTTTGACGCTCGCTGCACACCCGCGCATCGAAGCAATTAAGGATTGCTCGGGCTCGGCCGAGACCACGCTCTCGCTGATTCTCGACGGTCGCTTGCAAGTCCTCGCCGGTAATGACGACGCGATCTTCAGCACACTCTGCATGGGCGGTGCCGGCGCAATCTCGGCGTCGGCGCACGTACGTACCGAGCGCTTCGTGGCGCTGTATCGTGCGTTGGCGCAAGGCGATTTGGCTCGCGGACGCGCGATTTATCATGAGCTCGTTCCGCTGATGCGGGCGCTGACTTGCGAGCCGAACCCGGCGCCGGTCAAGGCGGCATTGGGCGCTCAGCAACTGATTGCGAACGAACTACGTGCGCCGATGACGCCCGCGAGCGAGGCGCTCGACGCACTACTCGCGCAGATGCAACTGACTGGTTAACGGCTTAATAGCTTAACGGCTTCAGGCGCCTCGGGGCGGCTGCGCCTGGCCCGAGGTTATCCCTTGTCACGCGTCGCATCGCATCGCATCGCGTCGTGACGCGGCGCATTCGCTCAGCGCGCGTGTGACGCCGTCGATCACGCTCGCCCAGTCGCCGAGGGATGGCTGGCGAAAGATGCGCGCGCTCGGATACCAGGCGCTGCCTTCCCGCTCCAGCATCCAGCGCCAGCACGTATCGAGCCGGTTCAGAATCCAGACAGGCTTGCCCATCGCGCCGGCCAAATGCGCGCTCGACGTGTCGACCGAAATCACGAGATCGAGATTGTCGACGAGTGCCGCCGTATCGGCGAAGTCGTGCAAGTCGTCGGTCCAATCGATAACGCGCCGGCTTGCGGGATGGGCGCTCTGCGCCGCGCGCAGTTGCGCGGCGGCCGCGCCTTTTTGCAGACTGAACAACTGCACGCCCGGTACGTCGGCAATCGATGCCAGTTGTTCGAATGCAAGCGAACGCCGCGCATCGGTTTTTCGCAGTTCAGGCACGTGCGGCCGCGAGCCGCCAGCCCAGACGAGGCCGACCTTCAGCGCACGCGATGCGCCGATCGTCTCGTCGATGCGAGCCGCCCACCGTTGCGCGGCCTGCCTTTCGGCATGCAGGTAGGGCGCATCCCAGGGAATAGTCTCGAGTGTCGTGCGAAATGCGAGCGGCAGGCTGAGCAGCGGACAGTGGCAGTCGAACGGCGGCAACGGCGAGCCCGCTTCGACGAGTTCGGCCACGCCGTCAAGCCCCGCGAGCAGTCGCATCAGTTCGGGCTGCACTTCGAGAATAACGCGTGCGCCGCGCTTCGAAACGAGGCTCGCATAACGGCAAAACTGTATCGTATCGCCGAGACCTTGCTCGGCGTGCAGCAAAATCGTTTTGTCTTCGAGCGGAATGTCGCCGAACCACTGTGGCTCGGCGAATGCGCGCCGGCTGGCCTTGATGCGCGAGCGTTGCCAGCGCCATTCGTACTCGGCCCATCCCTCGTCCAGCTGCCCCATTTGCAGCAAACACAGCGCGCGGTTCCAATGCGTTTCCGCAGCTTCGGGCGCAAGCGCGAGTGCGCGCTCGTATTGGGCGAGCGCATCGGCATGCCGGTTCAGATCGATCAGCGTGAGCCCGAGATTGTTCAATGCGTCGACGAACGCAGGCGCAAGCGCAAGCGCGCGTTCATAGCTGGCCCGGGCCTCGACGGGCCGGTTCAAATCGCTCAGCGCATTGCCGCGATTGCTCCATGCTTGCGCGTACCCCGGCTGCATACCGAGGGCTTGATCGCAGCTCGCGAGCGCGTCGTCGGGTCGGCCGAGATTGCGCAGCACGCAACTGCGATTGTTCCACGCGGCGGCCAAATCGGGCTGGGCGGCGATGGCTTTCTCGAAGTTGTCGAGCGCAACGTCCGGGCGACCCAGTCCGGCCAGTGCCACGCCGCGGTTATTGAGCGCATCGGGAAATCCGGCGTTGAGTGCCAACGCCCGATTTGCGGCCGCAAGTGCTTCTTCATACTGCCCCATGGCGTTGAGCGCAAAGGCAAGATTCGAGTAAGCCGGCGCCTGCGTGTCGTCGACGGCGACCGCGTCTTTGAGCAACGCAGCGCCTTGTTCCGTGCGTCCCGTCTGCAAGGTGAGCGCGCCGAGCAGTTGCAGTGCATCGAAGTGGCGGGGACGCTGCGCGAGGATCTCGCGGTAAATCTCCTCGGCGTCGGCGAGCGCGCCATGTTGCTGGAGTGTAACGGCTTGCCGCAGCAGGTTATTGAGTTGACGCGGGTTGTCTGGCTTGCTCATGCGTTGGTGTACTGATTGCACCATCCTTTTGCCGCGACTTGCTTGCTGCCGAAAAGGGGACACCCGCCCCACGTCTCGCCTGCTGCACCGCCGAACAGCGAGCAGTTCGCGCAGGTCTGGCCGACCTTGTAATTGGAAAAGCGCTGGGCGTCTACTTTCGTGGCGTCATGCCGGTAACCATACTGGCGCGCTTGCGGATCACTTTCGTCGAGTTTCGCGGCGGGCGCCTGAGCCGATGCATTGCGCTCGAGCGCGAGCGACGAAGCCGCACCGATGCAGGCGATCACGAACGTGCGGCGCGAGACATTCATGAGGACTCCTTTATATTTTGAAGGCAACGTTTGATGAGGGGCAGCCTGCGCATAGTGCGCGCTTATTGTGCCGGCAGCGAGCGTAAATCGACCGTGGGCGTTTGCCCGAAACTGTCACTGAGCAGGTACTCGATGAACTTTTCGGCCGCTTGCTGTGGAGAGCTTAATTGTCCCGTCTGTTTGAGTTCGACGAATTTGCCGCGCGACGGAAAGCGTCCCTCGTCCACTTCGCGAAGGGCCGTCTGCATGTCGGTATCGACAACACCGGGTGCGATCGTCGCCACGCGCATTGCGCGTTCGCCATCGAGCGCGACGGCGCGCGCGTGGTGGTCCAGCGCTGCTTTCGTCGCGCAATAAATGCCCCAGCCCGCGTAAGCGTTGCGGGCTGCACCGCTGGAAACATGAGCGATACGACGGTCCGGCAGGTTGCTGCTGGCGGCGGCGAATGCACTCGACAGCATCAGCGGCGCGGCAACGTTAAGGACTACCGAACGACCCACCTCGTGCGGTGGCTGCAGGCTGCAAGGGCCGATTGGCGCAGCGGTGCCGGCGTTGTTGATGAGCAGAACCTGTCGAGCACCTTGCAGGAATCGTTGCAGCGTGCCTTCAGCAAGCCATGCTTCTATGCTGCGCGTATCGGACAGGTCGATTTCGGCTTCGTTCACCGCGCTCGGGAAGCGTTGCGCGAGCAGTGGATGCCGGGTTCGAGCCAGCCCGAGCAGGCTAAAGCCGCGCGCGAGCAGCGCTTCAGATAATGCGGCACCGAGGCCGCGCGTGTGGCCGGTTACGATCGCTTTCGACACCACTGGGGAGGGCGAGGTCATGGCAATTCCAAATTCCGTTGAGTCAGTTGGGGCGGCTAACCAGGGAATTGGGCGGCAAAGAACAAGGACGGACGACGTACGACGTACGACGTACGACGTACGTCTCAGATGATGCGCAAAGCGCAGCGCAATCGCAAGCCGCAATCGCACCGATCGCGGTTTGCGAAGCCGCACCGGGCCTTAAGCCGCCGCGTCGAGCGACGGGTAGTCGACGTAGCCGTCGGGCCCTGCGCTATAAAACGTCTCCGGGTTCGGCTGGTTCAGCGGTGCGCCGAGCTTGAAACGCATCGGCAAATCGGGATTCGCGATAAAGAGTTGGCCCCAGGCGATTGCATCGGCTTCGCCGGCGTCGAGCGTTTGCTGAGCGGATGCCTGCGTGAACTTTTCGTTAGCGATGTACACACCGCCGAATGCCGCTTTGAGCATCGGGCCAAGGCGGTTCGTGCCCAGCGATTCACGCGCGCAAATGAACGCGAGCTTGCGTTGCCCTAGCGCGCGGGCCACATAGCCGAAGGTTGCCTCGGGGCTTGAATCGCTCATCGAATGCACATCGCTGCGCGGCGCCAGATGCACGCCGACGCGCCCCGCACCCCACACCGCGATGCATTCGTCGACAATTTCGAGCATCAACCGCGCGCGCCGCTCGATCGAGCCGCCGTACGCATCGGTGCGCAGGTTGGTGCCGTCTTGAAGGAACTGATCGAGCAAATAGCCATTCGCGCCATGCAGTTCGACGCCATCGAAGCCCGCTGCCCGCGCATTTTCGGCGCCCTTGCGAAACGCTGCGATCACGTCGCGGATCTGATCCAACGTGAGCTCGCGCGGCGTGACGAAGGGCCGTTGTGGCCGGACCAGGCTCACATGGCCGGCGGGCGCGATGGGGCTCGGCGCGACGGGCAGATCGCCATCGAGGAAGATCGGATCGGAGACGCGGCCCACGTGCCAAAGCTGCAGAAAAATCCGGCCGCCCGCCGCGTGGACCGCGTCGGTGACAAGCCGCCATCCGGCGACTTGCTCATCAGACCAGATGCCGGGCGTCGCGGCGTAGCCTACGCCTTGCGGCGTAACTGCCGTCGCCTCGGTCAGGATGAGCCCGGCCGACGCGCGCTCGGCGTAATACTTGGCCATCAAGGCGTTGGGCACGCGCTGATCGCCTGCGCGCTGACGCGTAAGCGGGGCCATGATGATGCGGTTCGGCAAAGTGAGATCGCCGACGACGAGTGGATCGAAAAGTGTTGGCATGAAAATTACCTGTGTCAGTCGATTGAATGGGTTGAATTGATCGAACTTTCGTCGAGCCTCAAAGGTTCGCGTCGAGCGTGTCGAGAAAGGCTCGGATGACCGGTTCGTTGCGTGTGTAAAAACACCACTGACCGACGCGTTTGACGCTCACGAGTCCCGCGTTTTGCAAGGTGGCGAGATGCCCGGAGCAAGTCGATTGCGACAAACCGCAGCGTGCGTTGATCTGTCCAGCGCACACGCCGAGATCGAACGGCAGTTCCTGGTTGGGGAAGCTTTCCGCCGGTGTCTTGAGCCATGCGAGAATGTCGCGTCGCACGGGATTTGCGAGCGCCTTGTGGATGGCATCGATATCTATCGTCATGCCTCGTCGGTCATTCATTGGAAACGTCGAAAGTATATATCGGGATAATCCGATATGGATAAGACCCCGTTGACGACGCGGTTGATGCTTAGGGATTGGGGTGGGTTGGCGGAAAACAGCAAGGAACGCCATAGATGTAGTGCTATTCCCTAATTCCATCCAACGTTTGATCAAAAAAAGCTGATAATCACCCGTGATCTGTCGCGAAAATAGCGATTCCTTCCTTCCTTTCGCTTATTTTCGGAACACTGCAATGGTTGCCCCTGATCTGCTGATTGCGTTTGTCGCAGCGCTCGTCGTCGTATATGCCGTCCCTGGCCCGGATATGGCGCTAGTCCTGCAAACGAGCATCGCGCGTGGAACTCGCACGGGTTTGGTCGCCGCGGGCGGCCTCGCGCTCTCGCGTGCCACGCATGTGACGCTTTCGGCTTGCGGTGTGGCCGCGCTCTTGAAGGCCGCGCCTTGGCTTTACGAAGTTATCCGCGTGGGTGGTGCCGTTTATCTTGGCTACGTGGCAGTCCAAATATTCCGCTCGCCGATGTTCTCGCTGCAGAGTGAAACGGAGGGCGGACGGGCGCCGCGCGCGCCGTTGAGGGCAGCCTTTGCGAAAGGGTTGCTGACCAATTTACTCAATCCCAAGGCGCTGATCTTTTGCTCGGTGCTGCTGCCGCAATTCGTGCGGCCGGCGGCTGGCCCGCTCGCATGGCAGGTAACGGAGCTTGGCATCGTATTGCTGATCGTGGGCATGGCGTTCGATACGCTCTACGCTGTCGGCGCAGCGCGGATATCAAAACTATTACGCGCGCATCCGCTCGCGCAAACCGTGCAGCGCTGGGCGTTCTCGGCAGCGCTGCTCGGCTTCGCGTTGCGGCTGTCGTTCGATTGACGCCGCACGCTTGCTGCGGCGTACTTATTCGCCGGGCTTGCCCAGGTACATGAACTTGGTCAGCTCGACCCCGTTGTGCCGCAAGATGTCATACGCCGTTGTCACATGGAAGTAGAAATTGGGCAGCGCGAAATGCAGCAGGTATCGGCTGCCCTGCAGCTCGAGCGTACCGTTGGGCAGGTTGAGCTTGACGACGCGCTCCTCGCTGTGATCGAGCTTCGCCGCGTCGAAATCGGCGAGGTAAGCGATCGTTTTGGCGATGCGCTCGTCAAGTTCATCGAACGTCGTTTCCACATCGGGAAAGCTCGGCGGCGGCACTTCGGCCAAGCGTGCGACGCAAAGCTTCGCGGCATCCGATGCAATCTGGATCTGCCGTGTGAGCGGATGCATGTCTGGGTAAAGACGGCTCGCGAGCAGCACGGCTAGGTCGATCTTTTTCGCTTCCGCGTGATCGCGCGCCTTGCTGAGGATGACGCGAAGGTTCTTCAGCCCATGCGTGAAAACGGGCACTGACGCTTGATACATGGAAAGAGGCATGTCTCGGTTCCTTGGGGTGATGAGGGCGGTTGCTTCGGCCGTGATCATATGCCGTCTGGGAAACGCTTGCATAAAGGCGCGCTGGGCAAGCGCGCGCCGCATATTGCTGGGCCGATAGCCGTGCGTTCGTCCGGCGCTAGTCCGAATGGCCAACGCATGTCAGACAAGACGCCTGAATCGCATCCCATGCACTACACTTTCGTCAGTCATCCGACGATTGCGGATTTTCCACGTTGCTTCCTTGATGCGGCGGCCGAGTTTCGCGTGCCGCCGTTGCGCGTTGTATGGAACTGCGTGGAAGCGGTTCGGTCGGAATTCGACGTAATCCTTCCAACAGGAGCGTCACACGATGACAACAGCAAGAGAGCAGCTCGCAGGCAGCCACCGCGAGCCGGTGAAGGGTTCCACGCGTCTGGGTCCGTGCGATCCGGGCCAAACGTTGCATGTGGTGATCACCGTGCGCCGGCCGGCTGAGGGGGCGCTCGAGCAGGCGGTTCAGAAAGTCGCGCGCGGCGAGCGAGTCGAACCGCTGACGCGCGAGGCGTTTGCCCAGCACTTCGGCGCAGCCGAAAGCGATCTGGCGCAGGTCCAGGCGTTCGCAAAGAAATACGATCTTCACGTCGACCAGGTCGATGCTGCCGCTTCAACGGTCATCCTCAGCGGAACGGTGGAGCATTTTCAACACGCGTTCGGCGTCGAGCTTTCGCACTACGAGCATCCGAAACTCGGGCGGTTCCGCGGGCGTGTTGGCTATGTGACGGTGCCGGCGGAACTGAGCGGCATCGTCACGGCCGTGCTGGGTCTCGACGATCGCCCGCAAGCGCGCCCGCATTTCCGCACGCGCCCTGCCATCGAGCCGCGGCGCGCCACGCCCGAAGCCGAAACGTTTACGCCGCTGCAGCTCGGCCAACTCTATAACTTCCCGTCGCACGATGGTAGCGGTCAGTGCATTGGCGTAATCGAGTTGGGTGGTGGCTATACCTCGTCCGATCTCACGCAATATTTCGCTGCGCTAGGCGTTTCCGCGCCGACGATCGTCCCGGTTTCGGTGGCCGGGGGCAAAAATTCGCCAACCGGTGAGGCGAATGGCCCCGATGGCGAAGTGACGCTCGACATCGAGATAGCAGGCGCGCTCGCACCCGGAGCCAAAATTGCGGCTTACTTCGCGCCGAATAGCGACGCGGGGTTCATCGCTGCGGTCAAGCAAGCGATACACGACAGAACGAACAAGCCGTCGGTGATCTCGATCAGTTGGGGCGCGCCTGAATCGAGCTGGACCCCGCAGGCTATCGCGCAATTCAATCAGGCGCTCCAGGAAGCCACGGCGCTGGGCGTGACGGTTTGCGCCGCGGCTGGCGATAGCGGCTCGAGCGATCAGGCCGCAGGCGGCGAGGATGTCGACGTCGTCGATTTCCCGGCGTCGAGCCCCTATGCGCTTGCGTGCGGCGGCACGCGGCTGAGGGCGCGCGGTGCGGGCGGCGCCGGGTTGTCGATCGAAAGCGAAGTTGTTTGGAACGATGGTGCATCAGGTGGCGCGACGGGCGGGGGCGTGAGTGCGCAGTTTCCGGTGCCTGCCTGGCAGAACACGCTGAAAGTCACGCGAGCAAGCGGCCAGCATGTGGCGCTCGCCGGTCGCGGTGTGCCCGATGTCGCGGCCGATGCTTCGCCAAGTTCCGGCTATCTCGTGCTCGTCGGTGGTCAACAGATCGCGGTTGGTGGAACCAGTGCCGTCGCGCCGCTTTTTGCGGCGCTTTTCGCGCGCATCATCGCGGCGACGGGCAAACCGGTCGGACTGGTCCAGCCCGCGCTCTATCGCGCCGCGAATGCCAAGGCGTTTCACGACATCACGCAAGGCAATAACGGCAGTTTTTTCGCGGCGCCTGGATGGGACGCCTGCACGGGGCTTGGCAGCCCCGACGGAAGCAAGATTGCCGCCGCATTGGGCGGTGCAGCAGGCGGCTCGTAGCGGCGTGCGCCGGACGGCATTTCCCGCTTCGAACGGCAAAGCGCCGCAGTCCGAGGCGGTGTAGCACCAGCAATCAACGAAGCGCAGTGGGCCAGCACGAGCGGGCACGCACGAGACGCGTGCCCGCCAATTCAAGCCAATTCAATCGACATGGAGCGATCAGATGAACCCCGATACCGGTTCCGCCAATCCGCAGTCGTCGCACCACAACTCGCATTCGCCAACACCGGGCCGGGCATCAATGCCGCGTCCGTTTCAAGCGGCTGGGTCGCAGCGTGGCGATGAGCCGCTTTTCGATCCCGTCGCGTATGGCAACGGCCCCGACGACTCGGTCACCGATACGACCGAGGCTGCTGCCGTCACACACCACACGATCATGCTCGGCAGGCGGGAGATTGCCTACACGGCGAGTGCAGGGCATCTCGTCACGGTGGACGAAAGCACCTCGCAGCCGAACGCGAAGATGTTCTACGTGGCCTTCACGGAGGACGGCCAATCCGAGGAGGCACGGCCGGTAACGTTTTTTTATAACGGTGGGCCCGGTTCGTCGTCGGTGTTCGTGCTGCTTGGCTCGTTCGCTCCAAAGCGCATCAAGACGTCGATGCCGAATTTCACGCCGCCCGCGCCTTATCAGATCGAAGACAACCCGGACAGCTTGCTCGACAAGAGCGATCTCGTGTTTATCAACCCGGTTGGAACAGGCTATTCAGCAGCCGTCGCGCCCCACACGAACAAAGCGTTCTGGGGTGTCGATCAAGATGCGCGCTCAATCAAGCAGTTCATCAAGCGTTATCTGACGAAAAATCAGCGCTGGAACTCGCCGAAATATCTGTTCGGAGAGTCGTACGGCACCGCGCGCAGTTGCGTGCTGGCCTATTTGCTGCATGAGGACGGCATTGATCTGAACGGCGTCACGTTGCAATCGTCGATTCTCGACTATGCCCAAGCGGGCAACCCGGTCGGCGCGTTGCCAACGGCCGCGGCCGACGCCTGGTACCACAAGCGGCTCGGTGTCACGCCCACGCCGACGAATCTGGATAATTTCATCGAGGAAGTCGCGCAGTTCGCACGAACGGACTACCTTGCTGCGCTGCGTAAGTTTCCGCAGACGGACGACGCCACCGTCGAGAAGCTCTCGCAATATACGGGCATCGATAAAGCGACGCTGATCGCATGGGGCTTGGACATTGCGGGCTACGACAGCCGCGGTAATTCGCTTTTTCTCACCGCGCTCCTGAAGTCCAAAGGCATGGCGCTCGGCGCCTATGACGGACGCGTGACCGGTGTCGACACTGGCATTGCGGGCCAAGTCGATCCGAACTCGGGCGGCAACGACCCGACGATGACGGCCGTATCGGGCGTTTATACGACGATGTGGAATGCCTACCTCAATGAGCAATTGAAATACACGTCAACCTCATCGTTCACCGACTTGAACGACCAGACGTTCAAGCACTGGGACTTCAAGCACACGGACCCGACCGGTGCGCAAAAAGGCATCGACGACAAAGGCAATGTCATCCTCTATACGGCGGGGGACCTGGCCGCCGTGATGGCGCTCAATATCGACCTCAAGGTGTTGTCGGCGAACGGCGTTTATGATTTTGTCACGCCGTTTTATCAAACCGTCATCGATCTGCAGCGCATGCCGTTGCTGGACAAGCGCGTTCGCGAGAACTTGTCTGCGACCTTCTATCCGTCCGGCCATATGGTCTATCTGGACGGCGGCTCGCGTACCGCGCTCAAAACCGACTTGGACAAGCTGTACGACCGGACGACGGCCGACAAGCCTGCGATGGCCCGCATTCGCATGCTGCAGCAGCGGAACAAGACCTGATCGGGGTGCGGCACGGTGCGCTCGCGCTGGGTGCCGGCGCCGGCCGCTTTCTTTTTGCGCTGGTCGAGAAGTCGGGATGCGGCGAGCATGGCGCTTGCTCCGGTATCGCATGTCGAATCGTTTTCAATCGATGCAGATATGGCGGATTGGCTACAACGTTTTTATCGTCTGGGCGCGCACCGCTTCCTTTCGCTTCAATTACTCCATTTGTTGATCGCGGCGCCCGTAGCCTGGGCTCAGGCGCCTAGCGCGGGGGGCGCTTCCGCAGCATCCGCGGCCGAGGCCGCCTCAGCCGCTGCCGCTGCGGCTGCACTCGCGCGCGCTGCACAGCGCAATGCGGCGATCGCCGCGGCGTTGGACCCACGCGATGCATTGCACCTTTCCAGGCAATTTACCGACGAGGTCTCGCGGCGTCTGACGGTACCGAACAACGATCAGCGCGCATACGGCAACCGCTTGCAGGCCGCGCTCGCCGCTCGCGGGCTCGGCGCTTTGGCGAGGCAATACGTCGTGCTTGTTGATCGGGCGCCCAATGTGCAGGCGCTATTCATCTATTTTCGCGCGAGCCCGTCGGAGGCATGGCGAATGATCGGCGCGTCGCCGGTTGCCACTGGCCTGCCGGGACGCTACGAGCATTTCGTGACACCGATCGGGGTATTCGAGCACACGCCGCAGAACATGGATTTCCGAGCGGAAGGAACAACAAACGAAAACGGCATTCGCGGTTACGGCGCGCGCGACATGCGAATTTTCGATTTCGGATGGACCGATGGCCAACGCGGCTGGGGCAAGGGCGGCACCTCGCCGATGCGCTTGCAAATGCATGCGACCGACCCCGACAAGCTCGAGCCGATCCTTGGCATTCGCCATTCAAAAGGGTGCGTACGGATTCCCGCGTCGCTCGACGCGTTTCTCGACCGCCACGGCGTGCTAGACGCTGATTACGCGGCGCTTGCCGACGCCGGCAATGTCGTCCGCGTGCTCCGGCCCGAGCGCGAAACGACGCCGTGGGCGGGGCGCTATATGGTGGTCGTCGATTCGGGCAGCGCGACGCGACCAGTGTGGTCGCCGCGGCCGGGTGCCGACGTGCGCGCAAAGATGCCGGCAGCGGCCGATACCGCCGACTGACGCTGTCGCTCCCGCACGCGTTCAGCTAGCGCGCGAGCCAAGTCAGCGCGCCGCCCAGCAAAACGCCGAGCGCGGCGCAGGCCCAGAGCAGGCGCCGCGTGCGTTGCTGCTCGCGCCGAAACTGAGCGACCCAGGCGACGACATCGAGCGTGGTGCGGCGCGGTTCGAGCCGCTGCAGCGCCTGCACGACCAAAAGCGGTAGCCTGGGTGCGATGGGCGCAAGATGCGGCAGTTCGCGCGAGATGCGCTTGAGCCATCCGCGATGATCGACATCTTTGCGGGCGAGGGCCGCGAGTGACGTCTCGGCGATCTGCCAAGTATCCAATGCGGGCGCGAGCATGCGGGCCAGCGATTCGGCGCGTGCCAGCGAATGGCCGGCGAGCACCAGTGCGGGTGGCATGCGACCGCCGAACGGCTCGACCGCGTCGACCAGATGCCGCAGCAAGCCGGTGGCCATTCGCTCGGCGGCCGGCCAGGCGAAATGTGCTTCGCCGCGCGTGCGAAGCTCGGCTTCGAGTTGCTCAGGTCGCGTGTGCGGCGCCACGTGGCCGACCTCGTGATGCATCCTTGCGAGACGTCCGTAGTCGCGCTTGAAAAGTGCTGTCGCGCCGTGGACGAAGAACTCGCGTTCGGGTTCGGTCAGCGTCGACATGACCGCGCAATCGGCCAATACGATGCGCCCGGACGTCTGCGGCTCGATGCTGACGCGCAGGTGCCGTGCGCTCAATGCCGCATGGAAAAAACCGTGCTCGAACGCTTGATCGATGACGACTTCGACGATATGCGCGGCGAGGCGCTCCAGGTCCACGCCATGACGCCGCAAACCGTCGATGTCGGTCGCCGGTAAGGTGTCGATTCGCTCCACGACCAGCGCCTTGTCGGTCGTCAATGCCCAGTTGACTTCCGGAACGGCCAAACGAGTGTCGGCGGCGAAATGCCTGCCGGTCTGAGACAGGTTCGCGGCCTCCATGCGCAGATCGAAGCGGCGCGTCACTTCGAGCGCATAGATGTCGGCCAGCGCGCGCAACCCGAGTGTGCGCGCGGCGGAAAACCACCTTTCGAGCAACCGGGCGAGCCAGCGCAATACGGCAACGTCGTCCTCGATGCGCTGCACTTGCCGCACGCGCAACAGTTTGACAATTACGTCCATCTTGCTTGGCGAGCCTTGCAGATCGTCCATTGCCCGCAGCCGGGCAGCGTGAGTCTGCTCGGCGATGCCGCTTTCCAGCGGCATCCAGTCGATCGACTCGAACGCGTCCTCCAGCGGATGGCCGATCGCCGCGCGCAACGCCGATTCCGCTTGCTGCGGCGAGAGCGGAGTGCTGAGCGCCGTTCGCTCGCGAGCCAGCTTTTCGAGCGCGTCGTGCAACGTTCGCAGCCCCCTGCCCGGGTGCGTGGCGAATTCCTCGACGAACGCACTCGCGAGCGGGCCGAGTTGCGGCAGCGCGCGATGCAAAGCCGCGCGCGCGCCGCGATCCCTATGCATGCGCGCGAGCAGGGTGGCGATCCCACGGAGCTTTTCGCCTTCCGGTGCGGCTGTCCAAAGGAGTGTGGCGCCATATCGGAGCGCGCAGAAAAGAAGCAGCAGGCGGCGAAGCGTAGTGCGCATGAATTATGCGTCAGAGGATTATGTGAACGGAAGAGAAGAAAGGATGCCACGTCCCGCCGGGCTGTGCGCTCAACCGATGGCTCTTGGTCCGCTTCGGGCCACATTGCTGCAATGCACAGTAGAAATCTGCAATCGACCCTAAAGAGGCGCCTTTGAATTGCCGTTAATCGAGTGTCAGGCGGACCGTTTCGATACAACGTCAACGCGCGCGACTTTTGCGCTTCGCTCGCTGCGACCGATCGCATGCCGTTGTTGCCATCCAGATGAGAGAGCCAACGATGTCGCACCACCTTTTCGCCCGCCTGTTGCCGCAGCGCATCGCAGTCGATCTCGGCACTGCCAATACCCTGATTTACGCGCTTGGCAAAGGCATCGTTCTGAATCAGCCATCGGTGGTCTGCTTTCAGGCAACAGCCAGCACCGGTCCCGTGCGCATTGCCGCCATTGGCGAACAGGCCAAGCAGTTGCTTGGCCGGTCGCCGCGCAACTTGAAAACGGTGAGGCCGATGCGGCACGGCGTGATTGCCGATTTTTCAGCCGCCGAGCGGATGTTCCGCGAATTCGTTGACATGGCGCGGCTGCGCTCGCTCTTTGGGCGGCGCGCCGAATTCACGATTTGCGTGCCGTATTCGGCTACGGAAGTCGAGCGGCGGGCGATCCGCGAGACCGCGCTTGCGGCAGGCGCGGCAAAGGTGAGCCTGATCGACGAGTCGCTGGCCGCGGCCGTGGGCGCGGGGCTACCCGTCGGCGAGGCGCGTGGCTCGATGGTCGTCGATATCGGCGGCGGGACGACCGAAGTGGGTGTCGTGACGCTTGGTGGCATTGCGTATCAAGGTTCGGTGCGTGTCGGTGGCGATCAGTTCGATGCGGCGATCATTGCGCATGTGCGCAACATATACGGCGTCGTACTCGGTGACCAGACCGCCGAGCACCTGAAAAAGACCATCGGCACAGCTGTTTCCAACGTGCCGGCCGAACGCATGTGCGCGGTCGGGCGCAGCCTCAGCGACGGGCTGCCGCGGACGATCGAACTGTCGAACCACGACGTGGCGGATGCGCTGTCGGCGCCGCTTCGAACGGTCGTCAATGCAGTCAAGCTCGCGCTGGAGAGCGCGCCGCCCGAACTTGTTACCGACGTCGCTCACACCGGCATTGTGCTGACGGGCGGCGGAGCGTTGCTCGCCAATCTCGATAAGCGGCTGGCGGAGGAAACAGGTCTGATGGTACGCGTCGCCAACGAACCGCTGACGTGCGCGGTGCGTGGTGCCAGCGCGGCAGCCGGTTGCGTCGATGCGGCCGCGTTCAACTGACAGCATCGACCCGACCTGATTTGATCCAATCCGACCCGGCGTCTTGCGCCGAGCGTCGACATTCCACGCTCACGCTTGCCGCGGATGAAATGCGGCGGTGTTACCATGTCCGGTTTCCAAACGGCACTTGCCTGCATGTGACCCGCCATGGCCACGATCAGTCAACTCAACGTCTATCCAATCAAATCGTGCGCAGGCATTGCGCTCGACGCTGCTCGCCTACTGGCGCACGGGCTCGAATACGACCGTCATTGGATGCTCGTCGATACGAACGGACGCTTCGTGACGCAACGCGTGTTGCCGCGACTCGCGTTGGTCGTCCCAGCACTGAGCACGGAGCAACTGATCATCCGCGCGCCAGGCTGTGTCCCGCTGTACACGCCGCTTGACGCCTCGGCGCTGGTCAGCGCGAAGCGTATCGAGGTGACTGTATGGCGCAGCACGCTGAGCGCACTCGATGCCGGCGACGAAGCGGCGCAGTGGTTTTCCGATTTCCTCGGTGTGCCGCTGCGCCTCGTACGCTTCGATCCAGCGGCCGAGCGCATTGCCAACCGTCAGTGGACAGGCGACACCATCGCCCCCGTGCGTTTCGCCGATGGTTATCCGTTGCTTGTGATCGGCCAGGCTTCGCTCGATGACCTGAACACGCGGCTGATGCAAAAAGGTGTAGCGCCCGTGCCGATGAACCGTTTTCGGCCCAACCTTGTGCTGAGCGGTCTCGAAGCCTACGAGGAGGACTATGTCGATATGCTGCGTATCGACGCGCACGATGACGCTGAGATCAGCCTGCGCATCGTCAAGTCCTGTACGCGCTGCCCCGTGCCGACCATTGATCAGACGACCGGTGCGCCCGATCCGCGCTGGCCCCACGAGCCGACCGATACGATGAGCGCCTACCGCGCTGATCCCCGCCAGGATGGTCAACTGACGTTCGGGCAGAACGCCGTGGTCATCACGGGTGCGGGCGGCACGCTGGCCGTGGGCGGCGAAGCCGAAGTCGAGTTGCGTTTCGAAGATTGACCTTGCGCGAGCCGATGTCTTCCCGTCCTCTTCCTCCGTTATCGATCGAAGCCGCTGGCGAGGTTTATTTCCTCGAGCTTGCGAACGGGTTGCACATGCCTTACGTCGAGCGTGGTGCCGGCGAACTCGTGCTGTTCGTGCATGGCTCGCTTTGTGACTACCGCTATTGGCAACCGCAGCTCGACGGGCTGGCCAAGCACTATCGCTGTGTCGCTGTCAGTCTCACGCATTACTGGCCGCTTGCCGGCTTGCCGGATACGCGGCCTTTCACGTGGAGTCTGCACGCGGACGAGCTTGCCGAGTTCATCGACACGCTCGGTGCCGGGCCGGCACATGTCATCGCACATTCGCGCGGCGGCTGCATGGCGTTTCATTTTGCCTTGCGTCACGCACGCCAGGTGAGCACGCTGACGCTGGCCGATCCCGGCGGCCCGGTCGAGACGCCGGGCCAACCAGTCGTCATCCTGCCCGACACCGTCAATCCGTTGCGGGCACGCGCAGCCGAGCTTATTGAAGCGGGCGACCTTGAAGCCGGGCTCGAACTCTTCGTCGATTCGGTGAGCCGCGTCGGTTCGTGGGCCAAGAGTACGGCTGGTTTTCGTCGCATGGCGCTCGATAACGCCGGCACGCTGCCGCGTCAATTTGCCGACCCGCTGCCGGCTTATACACGCGAAGCGGCGTCGCGCATGCCATGTCCGGTGCTTCTGATCGATGGCGAAAAGAGCCCTGATCTGTTTCGCCGCAACGCGACCGCGCTCGCCGAATGGCTGCCCGACGTGCGCCGGCATACCATCCGCGGCGCGTCGCACGGCATGAATCTCGCCCATCCGAGCGCATTCAATCGTCACGTAGACGAATTCATTCGCGAGCCGCGCTGAGATTCGGCCGGCCCACTGGGGCGGGCATCGCACTTGCGGCGCCCCTCGCCTGAGCCACGAAAGCCGGTTTGTTCTTTCTCTTTGCGCATCGCTATCTACAATCGAGGAAAGCCAACGCCAGGAGCGACACAATGCTGGACACCGAAGCACTCGACAGGACCATGCGCACGGGAGGCCCCGACGAGCGGCAGCCCGACGGCGCGTTCATCGCACCGGAGCACCCTTATGTTGCCCGCACGAGCCAGTACGTGCTCAAATCGGGCGATACATTTGTTGTCAACGATCCGCTTGGCGACATCAACGGCTTTGACGACGGCTTGTTCGTCAACGACACGCGCACACTTTCGCTGCTGCGCCTCACGTTCGGCGGGCGCGCACCATCGCTGCTCTCGGGCAATGTCAGCAACGACAACGCCTCGTTCACCGCGCACCTGACGAACCGGCCGTTGCCGCCGGTTGGCGGCGGCGATACCCCCGAAGGCGTGATCCATGTCGAACGCACGCGCGTGCTTGCGGGCACCGTGTTGTACGAGGCCATCACGCTTACGAACTACGGTTCAACTGACGCTGTCGTCCCGCTATCCATTTCATTTGGATGCGACTTCAAGGACATGTTCGAAGTGCGCGGCCTCAGTCGCCCGAAGCGCGGCACGATGGCGGCGCCGGAGGTGACACGGGACGAAGTTCAACTGCGCTACGTCGGGCTTGATCGTGTCGAGCGCGACGTGCGCATTGCGTTTTCGCCCGAGCCTGATCAACTGGTTGCCGATCGTGCCGACTACTCGATGCAATTGTCGGCGCAGACGTGTGTATCGCTTTATCTTTCCGTCGCGGTCGATGCTCATCCGCTTGCTGCTGCCGCCGGCAGCGAGCTGCGCGGTGCACAGGTGGCCCAACCGCTGCACAGCACGAATCCCGCACACTTGACGCAGATCGACGCGGTCCGTCCGCGCGTTGGCCGTGCCGCGGTGCGCAACGCATTGGCAAGTGCCCATTTGTCGATGCGCGAGCGCCGCCGCGCTACGGCGCGCATTCGCACCAGCAATCCGCTTTTCAACGCATGGCTCGAACGCTCGTTCGCCGACCTGGGCCTGTTGACGACCGACTTGCCGAGCGGCCCTTATCCTTATGCGGGCATCCCGTGGTTTTCGACGCCGTTCGGACGCGACGCAGTGGTGACATCGTTGCAGACACTCTGGCTTCAGCCGTGGCTTGCCCGTGGCGTGCTGACCTTTTTGGCCGAGCATCAAGCGCGCGAGGATTCGGCGTTTCGGGACGCATCGGCGGGCAAGATCATGCACGAGATGCGCAAGAGCGAGATGGCCGGCACGGGCGAGGTGCCGTTCGCGCTTTACTACGGCGGTGTCGACACCACGCCGCTCTTCATTGTGCTTGCAGGCGCCTACTTTGCGCGCACCGGCGACGAGGCGTTCATTGCCGATCTTTGGCCCGCGCTCGAACGCGCGGCACAGTGGGTCGCGCGCGTATGCGACAAAAACCCGCACGGGCTCGTTGATTACCAATGCGCATCCGACCGAGGGCTTGTGAACCAAGGTTGGAAAGACAGTCATGATTCGGTGTTTCACGCCGATGGCCGTATGCCACAGGGGCCGATTGCGCTTGTCGAAGTGCAGGCTTATGCCTGTGCTGCTTTCAATACGATGGCGAGCTTTGCCGCGCGCCGCGGTTTGAGCGATGCCTCCGCCCGTTACGCCGAGCGGTCCGAAGCCTTGCGCGAGCGAGTCGAAGCGCTGTTCTGGATGCCGGAAGCCGGCTTTTACGGCATCGCACTGGACGGTCACGGCGAACTGTGCCGTGTGCTTGCCTCGAATGCCGGGCACTTGCTCGCTTTCGGGCTGCCCAGCCGCGAGCGCGGCGAAACCGTCGCGCGCAAGCTCGAGTCGATGCAATTCCATACCGGCTGGGGCGTGCGGACATTGGCCGCGAACCAGCCACGCTTCAATCCGATGTCTTATCACAACGGCTCCGTATGGCCGCACGACAACGCGCTGTGCGCGCGCGGCCTTGCCCGCTACGGCGACAAGCAAGCGGCGGTGGGCCTTTTGCAAGCGTTGTTCGAAGCGGCTGTCAACTTCGACATGCGGCTGCCCGAGCTTTTTTGCGGCTTCATGCGTAGTCGCGGCGAGCCCCCAACTGCATATCCGGTCGCGTGCCTGCCGCAAGCTTGGGCGGCGGGCGCGCCGTTCATGATGCTCGAGGCGTGCCTCGGTCTTACGCTCGATGCCGAGCGCGAGGAGATACTGATCGAGCAGCCCGCGTTGCCGGAAGGTATCGATTGGCTCGAAGTGCGGAACTTGCATGTGGGCACAAAGACGGTATCGCTGACGTTCAGCCGCATCGGCGGTAAGGTCGTGGCATCGGCGGACAAATCGGACGTGCGGGTGGCGACGGTTTTGTGATGTTCGAGGTTCGAGCCTTGAATTATTGAACGAGAGGTCATATTATCGCTGCATGACTTCTTCGATTTCGACCCGCCGGTCCGCCGGCGCAAACAGCCCGGCATCGCGCGGCCGCCCGCGCGAATTCGACGCCGATGAAGTGCTTGACCGCGCGAGCCGAATCTTCTGGAACCAGGGGTACCACGCAACGTCGATCGACGACCTCTGCAAAGCGACGGGTGTGCTGCGGGGCAGCCTCTACGGAGTGTTCGGCGACAAGCATGGCTTGCTGTTGGCGGCGGTCGAATACTATGCGGACGGCGTCATCGCCCGCCTCGCCGAGCGGTTGAATGCCAATACCGCTTCGGCGTCCGAATCGTTGCGCGATGCACTATTTCATTACGCTCGTATCACCAACGCGCTGACGGGCCAGCGCAGTTGCTTTGTCACGAACGCAACGTTGGAGATGCAGCCTGATGACGCGGCGCTGCGCGAAAAAATCGAATCATTCCAGCGCCGCATGACTACATTGTTGACGGCCGCGGTCATTCGCGCGCAGGCGGCCGGTGAGTTCGATCCCTCGCTCGACGAGGCGGCCGTCGGCCGTTATCTGCTTTGCGTGACGCAGGGTTTGCGCGTGATGAGCAAGGTCGTCGACGACGAAGCTGAGCTTGCGAACATCGTCGATTTGGCGCTGCGCGCACTGAGCTGATCGGGTCAGCGAGAACGGCGTCTTGTTGAATAATCAGTCACTAAAGCAGACGTTTTTCGTCAACGAAACCTGAATCGGTCGCCTTGCAATCGCGGTGTCGCGATGTCGCCCGACTTCAATTGCCATTTCGGCAGCACATTGGGGCCGAACAGCGTCGAAGCATCGCTGGCGCTATTCGTGGTCGATTGCGCTTTGATGCGGTGCATCGAAAACCCGTTATGTCCGAGATCGGGCGGCGAAAACACATTGGACGTCGAAGGCGGGCTCGCCATCCGCAGCATGAGCGGCAAGCGAAAGCGTGCCGATCACGCAGGCCGCGCCAAAGGCGGTAATCAACGAATCAGGCATGGCTGCACCTCATTGTCGATAAGCACACGAAGTCTGCCGTCGCAGCGGTAAGAGACTAGGAAGCGAGCCTTAAAAATCCCTTAAAAAATCCCGCGAGCCTCACGCGTCGTGCGCTTCCAGGGCCAGCAGCGCGAACGTGGCCAACCAGTGCTCGCCCATGTAATCACCGGCAACGTGACGCAACCCCGATTGCAGATGCCGCTCGGCCGCGTCTTCGAGCAGCGTGCGGCGTCTGTCATTGGGTGGTAAGGCTTTTGCAAGCAAGCGCTGACACCACGCACGGCTCAGATTGAGCCCGTCGAGATGCGCAATTTTGCCGTCGCTGCGGTCGGTGACCGTCACAGGCGCGAATAACGTTGCCGGCTCCCCTCGCGCGACGCGCGGGAAGAAGCGCTCGAACCAGGTCGCGAACTCGCGGGCCGGCAGCACGCGCCGCATCAGCTCGGCCTCCATCAGCGACGGCGAGAGAAATTCGTCGCCGCCCGGCTCACCCCATGCTTCGCAGTCCGAATCATTCGAATGCCAGCGTTTGGCCGTATCGACGATTAGCTCGGCAAACCCAGCGCGTCCGGTCGCGCGTGCGAAGTCGAGCGCCAGCGAAAGCGCAAACGCCGTATTGAAGTGCGTGCCGACGCGCAATGCGTAGGTTGCTTTCGGCAGAAATTCCTCGAAGCGTTCGACGAAGCAATCAGCGAGCGGCGCGATGGTTTGCGACCAACGCTCGGCGTCGCGGCCGGGCATCGCATGAAGCTGGCCGGCCAGTGCAAGTAGCCATGCCCAGCCGTAGGGCCGCTCGAAACCACGATTGTGAGCCAGACTCAAATATGCAAGTTCGCCGGCGACGTTCGCCTCCGTGAAGTGCGCATCGACGACGGCCATAATGCGCGCGGCTTCCGGCAGGTCCGGGTAATGCGAGATCAGACGCAGCAGCAGCCAGTAGCCGTGCACGCATGAATGCCAGTCGTAGCTGCCGTAGAAGATCGGATGCAGCATGCGAGGTGATCGCACATCTTGCGGACCTGCCAGCGTATGTGTCAGCTTGTTAGGGTACTCGCGCGTCAGATGCGACAACGCGAGCGTTGCGAACGAGGAGGCAATCGTGGGAGTTAGGCGGGTGGGCATCGGCGTGGCGAACGAGGCGGAGGCACTGCGCTAACGATACCCGCGCGTGTTGCGCGCCGCAAGCGAACGGCCGAGCGTCGATACGAATAACGTTCGGACTCACGAATTCGCGCCGTCGTTCTTTTTGCCGAGGCGAGCACGCGCACGCGGTGCCGTGTGTTTGCCGTTGCTTTGCGGCTTGGCTGAGCGCGTTGCGTCATCGAAGCGCCGTATTGCTTCGCCGACTTCATCTTTCAGTCGCGTGAGCGCTGCCAGATCCGGCGCGGGCGGCTGCAATGTCGTCCATAGCAATTCAATGAGCCGCTCGGCCGTCGCATCGAGGTCGGTGCTGCGATGGGCGAGCGTTGCATCCCAAAGCACGTGCTCCATCGGCCCGAACACCATCGAGCGCATCAGCCTGAGCGGGACATCGGTACGTATTTGCCCGGTTTGCTGACCCTGGGCCAACACGCGCATCAGCGGCGCGGTATAGCGCCGCTGCAAGACGGTCAATTCGTCACCGAGCGCGTGTTGCTTGGTGCGCCCTTCGGAGAGCACGAGCGAGCAAAGACCAGTGCCGTGCACGAGCATCAGCCGCAAATGCATGCGCACGATGAAGGCGAACTGTTGCCGCAGATTGCCGTCGCGCGGCAACCCAGTTTCAATGGCCGCGATGATTTCGTCGTACCAGTCGGAGATGACGCGCGCGCAGAGTTCGCGTTTGCCGCGGAAATAGCTAAAGACTGTCGCTTCTGACACGCCGAGACGCTGTGCGATCTCCGCAGTCGTGGCGCGCTCGAAGCCTTTCTCGGAGAAAACATCGCGGCCCGCCTGCAAGATTTCCTTGATGCGCTGCTGCGATTTTCTCCCCGCGGGCTGCCGTCGCACGCCGTTGCGTTCGCCATTCGAGCCATTCGTATCGGCCTGCTGTTGTTCCATCGTATGAGTTCGATTCAGATTTGCCGCGAGAAGCGGCCCGCGCGGCCGATATTAGCACCGAAAGATCTGCGAAAACCGCACGATCAAAAGTTGAGTTGTACTCAGAAAAACCTATTGACGCTTACGTAAATGTGGCGTGAAATGTGCGGCAATCACGTTTAATGCGCTTGATCGCGGCAGCCGCCTGGCTGCTGTCCGCTGTCTGAATTCGAGGAGAGATCGATGAGCAATGTGCCTGGCCTGCAATTCGCGCTTGGAGAAGAGATCGACATGTTGCGCGATGCGGTTGCGAATTTCGCCGCGAAGGAGATCGCGCCGCGCGCAGCGGACATCGATCACACCGATCAATTCCCGATGGATCTATGGCGCAAGCTGGGCGACCTCGGCGTGCTTGGCATGACCGTGGCCGAAGAGTACGGCGGCGCAAATATGGGTTACGTCGCGCATATGGTCGCCATGGAAGAAATTTCGCGCGCGTCCGCGTCCGTCGGCTTGTCGTACGGCGCGCATTCGAACCTTTGCGTCAATCAGATCCATCGCAACGGCACCGAAGCGCAAAAGCAGAAATATCTGCCCAAGCTCGTCTCAGGTGAGCACGTCGGAGCACTCGCGATGAGCGAGCCGAATGCGGGCTCCGATGTGGTCAGCATGAAGCTGCGTGCTGACCGGCGCGATGGCTACTACGTGCTCAACGGCACGAAGATGTGGATCACGAACGGTCCCGATTGCGACACGCTCGTGGTCTATGCGAAGACCGATATCGAAGCCGGCGCGCGTGGCATGACCGCGTTCATCGTCGAAAAAGGCATGAAGGGGTTTTCAGTTGCGCAAAAGCTCGACAAGCTCGGCATGCGCGGTTCGCATACGGGCGAGCTTGTCTTTCAAGACGTCGAGGTGCCCGAAGAGAACATACTCGGGCGCGTGAACGGCGGCGTGAATGTGCTGATGAGCGGGCTCGATTACGAGCGGGCCGTGTTGGCCGGTGGGCCCACCGGCATCATGCTTTCCTGCATGGATGCGATCGTCCCGTACATCCACGATCGCAAACAGTTCGGCCAGCCAATCGGCGAATTCCAATTGATTCAAGGCAAAGTCGCCGATATGTACACCACGCTGCAGGCGTGCCGTGCCTACCTTTATGCCGTCGGCCGCCAGCTCGACATGCTGGGTCGCGAGCATGTGCGCCAAGTGCGCAAGGACTGCGCGGGCGTCATTCTTTATACGGCCGAGAAGGCCACGTGGATGGCGGGCGAGGCCATTCAGATTCTCGGCGGCAACGGCTACATCAACGAATATCCTGTCGGGCGCCTGTGGCGCGACGCGAAGCTTTATGAGATTGGCGCCGGCACGAGCGAGGTTCGCCGCATGCTGATCGGTCGCGAACTCTTCGCCGAAACGGCGTAGAGCCCAGCGACGCGCAGCGAGACGGAGCCCCTTTATGCCTATCATCGAAAGCAAGCTGAACCCGCGCTCGGATGCGTTCCGTGCCAATGCTGACGCGCTCGAAGCACTCATTGCCGATTTGCGTGCGAAGGTCGCGCATCTCGCGCTTGGCGGTGGCCAGGCCGCGCGCGACAAACACCTCTCGCGCGGCAAGCTGTTGCCGCGTGAGCGCATCGCGCAACTGCTCGACCCGGGCACCCCGTTTCTCGAATTTTCGCAACTTGCGGCGTCCGGTATGTATCACGACGCCGCGCCCGGCGCGGGCATCATTACTGGCATCGGGCGGATCGCGGGCCAGGAGTGCGTGATCGTATGCAACGACGCAACGGTCAAAGGCGGCACGTACTACCCGATCACCGTCAAAAAGCATGTGCGAGCACAGGAAATCGCCGCTGAAAACCGGCTGCCATGCATTTATCTCGTCGATTCTGGTGGCGCCAATCTGCCGAACCAGGATGAAGTGTTTCCCGATCGCGATCACTTCGGGCGCATCTTTTATAACCAAGCGACTTTGTCGGCGGCTGGTATCGCGCAGATCGCTGTCGTGATGGGTTCGTGTACAGCCGGCGGCGCCTACGTGCCCGCGATGAGTGACGAGTCGATCATCGTCAAGAACCAGGGCACCATCTTTCTCGGTGGGCCGCCACTCGTGAAGGCTGCCACGGGCGAAGAGGTCAGTGCGGAAGACCTGGGCGGTGGGGACGTCCATACGCGCCTTTCCGGCGTGGCCGATCACCTTGCGCAAAACGATGCGCACGCGCTGGCGTTAGCGCGCGGCATCGTCAGCCAACTCAATCGGGTGAAGCAACCGCAGCTTGCGATGCGTGAGCCGAAGCCGCCGCGTTACGATGCGCAAAGCATCTACGGCATCATTCCCGTTGATACGCGCAAACCATTCGACATTCGAGAGGTAATCGCGCGCATTGTCGACGATTCCGAATTCGACGAATTCAAGGCGCGCTACGGTACGACGCTCGTCACGGGGTTCGCGCATATCTGGGGGCACCCGGTTGGCATCGTGGCGAACAACGGAATTCTCTTTTCCGAATCAGCCGTGAAAGGCGCTCACTTCATCGAGCTTTGCTGTCAGCGCAAGATTCCGCTCGTGTTCTTGCAGAACATCACGGGTTTCATGGTGGGCCGCAAGTACGAGAACGAAGGCATTGCGCGCAACGGCGCGAAGATGGTGACAGCGGTGGCCACAGCGAAGGTGCCGAAATTTACCGTGATCATCGGCGGGTCATTCGGTGCGGGCAACTATGGCATGTGCGGGCGTGCTTATTCACCGCGATTTCTCTGGATGTGGCCCAACGCCCGTATTTCCGTGATGGGCGGCGACCAGGCAGCGTCGGTGCTTGCCACCGTGAAGCGGGACGGCATCGAAGCAAAGGGTGGCGCATGGAGTGCGCAAGAGGAAGAGGCATTCAAGCAGCCGATTCGCGAGCAGTACGAGCATCAAGGGCATCCGTACTATGCGAGCGCGAGGCTTTGGGATGACGGCGTCATCGATCCTGCGCAAACGCGCGACGTACTCGGTCTTGGGCTGTCGGCCGCGATGAATGCGCCAATCGAGGAAACGCGCTTCGGCGTATTCCGGATGTAGCAAGCGCACGCTGCACGGTGGACGATGGACGATGGACGATGAGCAAGACCCACTTGGCGAGAGACGATCAATGCAATACGACATGTTGAGTGTGGCGTTTTCAGCGCGCGTCGCAACGGTAACGCTCAATCGGCCCGAGGTGCGTAACGCATTCAACGAGGCGATGATTGCCGAGTTGAGCGACGCGTTCGCGCAGCTCGATGCACGTGACGATGTCCGCGCGATCATACTGGCGGCGAACGGCCCTGCGTTTTGCGCCGGTGCCGACCTGAACTGGATGAAGAAGATGGCGGGTTTTTCCGACGCCGAAAACCGCGCGGATGCCCGTCGGCTTGCCGATATGCTGTCTGCCGTCTATCGCTCGTCGAAGCCCGTCATTGCACGCGTATCGGGGGATGCGTACGCGGGCGGCGTCGGGCTTGTGGCGGCAAGCGATATCGCGATTGCTGCTGACACCGCGCGGTTTTGCTTGTCCGAGGCGCGCCTCGGCTTGATCGCGGCGACGATCGCCCCGTATGTCGTTCGTGCGCTCGGCGAGCGCGCATCGCGCCGCTATTTCACGACGGCAGAACCATTCGATTGCATGACGGCATGCCGGCTCGGGCTCGTTCACGAAGCTGTGCCAGCGGATCAACTCGATGCAGCGGTGCAAAGAATTGCCGAAACACTTTGTGCGAACGGGCCGCAAGCGGTGCGCGAATCGAAGCGGCTGGTGCAGGACGTAGCGGGTTGTGCGCTCGACGAGACACTGATCGCCGATACCGCGGTGCGTATTGCGCGCATCCGTGCGAGCGACGAAGGACGCGAAGGCGTGGCGGCGTTTCTCGACAAGCGCGCGCCGTCTTGGCGCGACTGAGCGCCGCCGATCGCACCTGACTATTACGCGGCTCCATTGCGAGATTGCGAGACCCTTTATGTTCAATAAGATTTTGATTGCAAACCGTGGTGAGATCGCATGCCGTGTCGCGGCGACTTGCCGACGGCTCGGCGTGGCGAGCGTGGCGGTTTATTCGGATGCCGACGCGTTTGCCAAGCATGTTGCCGGATGCGACGAAGCGATCCACATCGGCGGCGCAGCCGCAGCCGATAGCTACTTGCGCATCGACCGGATCATCGAGGCGGCGCTGCGAACAGGCGCGCAAGCCGTGCATCCCGGTTACGGATTTCTTTCGGAGAACGAAGCATTTGCGCAGGCATGCGAGGACGCGGGCCTCGTATTCATCGGTCCGCCGGTGTCCGCCATTGCGGCGATGGGCTCGAAGGCGGCTGCGAAGGCTTTGATGCAGGCGGCGGCCGTGCCGCTCGTGCCTGGCTATCATGGCGATGATCAGGACTCCGAACGATTGCAGCGGGAGGCCGACAAGATCGGCTACCCGGTGTTGCTCAAGGCGAGTGCGGGCGGCGGTGGAAAGGGTATGCGCGTGGTCGATAAGCGCGAGGACTTCGCTGCGGCGCTCGCATCGTGCAAGCGCGAGGCAGCGAGCAGTTTTGGCAACGACCGCGTGTTGATCGAAAAATATTTGACACGCCCGCGCCACGTCGAAGTTCAAGTCTTTGCCGACCGCCACGGCGCGGCCGTTTATCTGTTCGATCGCGACTGCTCGGTGCAGCGGCGTCATCAAAAGGTGCTCGAGGAGGCGCCTGCGCCTGGGTTGACCGATGAAGTACGGCGCGCCATGGGCGAGGCGGCCGTTGCGGCCGCGCGTGCGGTGTCGTACGTGGGTGCCGGCACCGTCGAGTTCATCATGACGGGCAATGCGTTCTATTTCATGGAAATGAATACGCGCTTGCAGGTCGAGCATCCGGTGACTGAAATGGTGACGGGGCTCGATCTCGTCGAATGGCAACTGCGCGTGGCGGCGGGGGAACGGCTGCCTTTGCGGCAGGACGAGTTGAAGCTGAACGGGCACGCAATCGAGGCGCGCGTTTATGCCGAGAGTCCGTCGCGCGGTTTTTTGCCGTCTACGGGTACGCTCAAATATTTGCGTATGCCGCAGGCCATTGAATTCGCGATCGGCGAGCCGCAGCGCGCGGCGGTGCGAATCGATAGCGGCGTGCGCGAAGGCGACACCATCACGCCGTTTTACGATCCGATGGTTGCAAAGGTGATCGTGCACGGCGCCGACCGCGCCGAAGCCCTGGCGCGCATGCATCGCGCGCTATTGGCCTGCGAGGCGGTCGGCCCGCAGACGAATATCGAATTTTTGCAGCGTCTCGTTGCGTGCGCGCCGTTTGTATCGGCTGATCTCGATACCGGCTTGATCGAGCGCCATCACGAGGCGCTCTTCGCGCGTGAGCAAAAGCCATTCGACGAAGCGCTCGCGCTTGCCTGCGCCGCGTTGCTGACGCGAGAAGGCGGCAACGCACATGGCGCATCGCCTTGGGATGCGTTATCGCACTGGCGCTTGAACGCCGGTTTTCGCCAGGCCATCGACTGGCGCGACGTCGAAAACGATGCGCCCTGCAGCGTCATCTATACGCGCGATGGCGACATGCGCACGCTCGAACATGCTGACCGGACTGAGCCGTTCGACTGGTGGTGCGAACCACAGCCTCACACATTTGGTGTACGGCTTGGTGAAACGCGCACGACGGGGCGGGTTTTCATCGACGGCGATCTATTCCATGTTTTCTGTCACGGCGCGGCGTTCGTGTTCGAGTGGTCGAACTTGCTTGCGCACGCGGCCGTTGCTGAACATGGTGAGGGCCGTCTGACGGCCCCGATGCCGGGTAAGGTGATTGCCGTGCTGGTCGAGCCGGGCGCGCTCGTCGAAAAAGGCGCGCCGCTCATCGTGATGGAGGCGATGAAGATGGAGCACACGATCGGCGCGCCGATCGGGGGGCGTGTTGCAGAAGTGCTCTACGCCGTGGGCGATCAAGTGGCCGACGGTGCACAACTACTCGTGATGGCGACGGACGAATGACGGGTCCGGCTAACTTGGCCTTGCGGCGGCTTGAATATTGCGAATCATTACTTGCCCTACGCTCCACATCGCCGCGGGCTGATCAATCGATGTCCAGCCAAGCGTCTGCCGCAGCGCGGGGTCTAGCGCATGGTAGAAATGCTCCAGATTTGTGAGCTCGACTCGCTCATTCAGTTCAGCCGCGAAGCGAAGCAGCCCCGCGTCGCCTATGTAGTTCTCAAAATCACCGCTGTCGACCAAGTCCTGCACCGCCTCGCGCATCTGCCGTGTTCTCTCCGCCAAGAGCGCGTTGCCTGTCGTGACTCCGTCCCGCGCAGCAGACAAATCCGCGATAGCGAGATAGCCCAACAAATCGCTGCGGCTGCGCACCGCCTCCAGTTTCGGCGGCTCGATTGCCACAGGAACTTCGTCGTTAACCTTGATTGCGTAGGCCCGCGGCAGGACAAACGTGGCGGCGGACTGGGGCGCTGGCTTTCGCGACAGACCCGTAAGGGATGCAGGAATTTGGCTTGGTTTGGGCGCTAACGCAGCAGGCAGAGGCAACTGCACACCGCTGATTTGCGCGTCCATCGCATTCGCTGCTGGGCCGTTGGACCCAGAACCGTGAACATAGAATGCCATCGGTGAAATAGGAAGAGTGGCTCGTAAAGAGACTGTCGCATGAACGCAGCATCCACAACTTCGCACGCGCGAACGCGTCACCGATGGAACGAATTGAGCCCGGCGATGCGTGAGTTGTCCCGCACACGCCGGGCTTGATTGCTTACGCTGTGCTTGCAGCGCGCGACTTAGAACGAGTGGCGCATGCCGATGCGAACGTCGGCTTGGGTGGTCGTGGTGGATGGCGTGAAGCTATAGCCAACGACGGCATTGACTCCGCTTGATGCCTTCAGCCAATCGCCCGAGATATAGACATCGGTTCGTTTCGACAGCAGATAGTGCAATCCTGCCGACAGCTGGTTCCAATGATGTCCTTCGAACGATGTGTACTGATAGCCGCCGATCGCGCTGAAAGCCGGGGTGACTTGCCAGTCCACGCCGCCTTCGGCCACTTGCATGTGCGACGTCGTGCCAAACCCCTTGATTTGCGTGTAGCTGTAGTTGCCCATCAGCGTGACGTTGCCGATCGCGTAGCTTCCGCCGATGCCAAACGTTCCTTGCCGATCGACCGGGAATGAGGTGCTCGAATAGAGATCGGTAATGGCACCCGTGGCCGCATTCACGGTGACGGTGGGTTGGCCCAGGAACGTTCTCGTGCCAAGCATGGCATACGGATCGAATGCATAGATGCCATACGGATTATTGAGTTGCGTATAGGCTGCGCCCATCGAGAACGGACCGTGTTCATAGTGCGCACCCACGCTCCATGCGCTCTTTTGATGCACGCTGCCCGCGACGTTGCCGAACGAGTACATGCCGCCGAACTTGAAGCCGCTGAAATCGCTCGACATGAATTTGAGCGAATTCGGCAATCGGTCGATATTGAAGCGGTCGAAGTCGCCTTGATGGATGGCATAACCGCTTGCCCACGCCGAGACGTTGTAAAGCGCGACCATCTCGCCGGTCATATCGAGCTGATTGCCGAGTGAGAATGTGCCCCAGGCGTTTTGGATGCCGACGTAGGCTTGCCGTCCGAACTCCGCACCGCCGAAACCTAGTTGGCCGTTGCCGAGATGGAAGCCGCTTTCGAGGACGAATACCGCCGACATACCGCCGCCGAGATCCTCCTTGCCTTTGATGCCCCAGCGGTTGCCATATGAAACACCGTCATCGAACTTGACGACGTGCGAGCCGCCCGTGTTGTTCACCCACGTAATGCCGGCATCGAGAACGCCGTATAGCGTCACGCTGCTTTGCGCGTAGCTCGGGGCCGATATGCTTGCCATCGCAAGCGCAGCGCAGGACAGCGCCGCGACATTCAGTCTTTTTTTCATCGCTGGATACTCAGGTGGTTGAGGAGTGCGGTGCGGCACGCTCTCGTCGCGTGCGAGGCAAGCATTGCAGCGGCGACGATCAGCGCACGGTACAAAGCCATTTTTCAGACCGGTTGGTCCAAGACGACGCGGAATAGTCAGATTGCGACCGAGCGTTATGGCGAGGGGGCGCCGCTAGTTGCTTCGGGGCAACAATACGAAGCACGCTGCGCTCGAAGTCTGGTTAACCCGTAGCGACCTGAACCGAGACCAGCCAAAGTCATCATTGGTCTGCCGAAATGACCTGGCGGTGCTCGAATAAACGCGCGCGCTATCAGATCAATATTCGCCGCAAACGAACGATCCCCTGCGCGGCTTGAATCGCCGAAGACCACCGCCTAATCTGAAACCCTTGCCGCGTACCGGTTAGCGCGGCTTAACTTCAGAATTAGTTAGAAGGACTTAATGTGCCAACTCCACCGATATCAGACACCGCGTACACGATGGAGTTGACGTTGAAAGTCAACGGCTCGGCGCATCGTTGCACGCTCGATACACGTACCACATTGCTCGACGCGTTGCGCGAGCACCTGCATTTCACCGGCACTAAAAAAGGCTGCAACTTCGGCGAATGCGGCGCTTGTACGATTCATCTCGATGGTCATCGCGTGAATGCTTGCATGGTGCTGGCCGCGCAGGCGGATGGCCGTGAGGTCACCACGATCGAAGGTTTGGCGCAAGGCGAAACGCTGCATCCGATGCAGCAGGCGTTTATCGATTGCGACGCGTTCCAATGCGGCTTTTGCACCCCGGGACAAGTCATGTCGGCGCTCTCGTGCGTACTCGAAGGTCACGTGCGAAGCGACGAGGAAATTCGTGAGTGGATGAGCGGCAACCTATGCCGTTGTTCGTCGTATCCGCAGATCGTGGAAGCCGTGAAAACAGGCGCGCGCATGTTGCAAGGGGACAAGTAATGCAGCCTTTCACTTATGCCCGCGCCGTCGATCCTGCCGACGCCTATACGGGCGTCCCTCAGCGCACTGCATTGCTCGCTGGGGGCACCGAACTGCTCAACTGGATGCGCCTTGGCATCGAGCATCCGGCTCACCTGTTGGACATTTCGCATCTGTCGGGCCTCAAAACGATCGATACCCTCGACAACAGCGCCGGATTGCGCATCGGTGCGCTCGCGACGTTGAACGAGATCGCCGAACATCCGCGCATCGTCAACGACTACCCGGTGTTGGCACAAGCCTGCTTGAAGGCCGCATCGGCGCAATTACGCAATCTCGCCTCGATCGGCGGTAACCTGTTGCAGCGCACGCGTTGCCCGTATTTCCGCTCGCTCGATGCGCTGCCTTGCAACAAGCGCACACCGGGCTCCGGTTGCGCGGCTCGTCACGGCATCAACGACAAGCATGCGATTTTCGGTTGGACCGATGATTGCGTCGCTGTGCAGCCTTCCGATCCGGCCGTCGCATTGGCAGCGCTCGACGCCGAAGTGGTCATCGCTTCCGCGCGTGGCATCCGTCGTGTAGCGGCAGACAACTTCCACACGTTGCCGGCCGATGAATTGCAACGGCATAACGTGCTTGCCGACGACGAATTGATTACCGCAATCGAATTGCACGCCGCAGCGCCACGCTCTGCTTATCTGAAAGTGCGTGAGCGCGAATCATACGAATTTGCGCTGGTATCGGCTGCTGCAGCAGTGGAACTCGATGGTGAAACGATTCGCACGGCTCGCATCGCGCTGGGCTCGGTGGCACTGCGTCCTTGGCGTCTCAAAGAGGCCGAGCGCAGGTTGCAAGGCGTATCCATTTCGGCGCTCGATATCGTACGAGCCGCCATTGAACACGAATTCCAGTCGGCGCGTGCGTTGCCGCACAACGCCAGCAAAATCGTCATCGCACAAAATGCCGCGCTGCGTGCGTTGCAGCTGGCGGCGAAACAAGCCAACGGAGGTATGGCATGAGCATCGGTCAACCTGTGCCTCGTCTCGATGGCCGTGTCAAAGTGACCGGGGGTGCCAAATATGCGGCTGATCAGCAGGTCGAGGGGGCGCTCTTTCTGGTGCTCATCGGTTCGCCGGTGCCGGCCGGAACCATACGCAGCATCGACACGCATGCCGCGGAACAACTGCCCGGGGTCGTACGCATTCTGACGGCGGCCGACATGCCGCGCCTTTCGAATATCACTGCCCCGGCTGCAGTGAAGCTGTTGCCAATGCAAGATGCCGAGATTCGTCATCAGGGCCAGCCGATTGCGATCGTCGCAGCCGAGACGCTCGAGCAAGCCGAGCAGGCCGCGCGTCTCGTCGCTGCCGATATCGCCGTGTCCGAATTTGTGCCGCAGGGCGCGGGCGAGGCAGTGACGCCGACAGAAAACCTTTATGCGCCGGCCGAATTTTCCAAGGGCGATGTGGAGGCGGGTCTCGCAGGGGCAGCCCATCGGCATTCGGCCGACTATTTGCAACCGTCGCGCCACCATAACCCGATGGAGCCCTCCGCGGTGCAGGCGTTTTGGCGTGGTGACGAGTTGACGATGTTCGATTCGACCCAGCATGGCTACAGCGTGCAAGCCGTAATGGCCAATGCTTTCGGCATCAAGCCCGAGCAGGTGCGCGTTATTTGTCCGCATACAGGCGGCGGATTCGGTTGCAAAGGGTTTGTTTGGCCGCATGAGTTTCTCGCTGCGGCTGCCGCGCGTGTGTTGGGGCAGCCGGTGAAGCTTGTATTGAGTCGCGCTCAGATGTATTCGATGGTCGGCTATCAACCCGATATGCGCCACCGCATGACGGTCAGTACCGACGCCGCTGGCCGCCTGAGCGCAATTTGTCATGACGTCGAACATGTGACGTCGATTGCGGAAGATTTCGTCGAACATGCCACGGCCGCTTCGCAGGGTACTTATGCGTCGCAGGGGATACGGACTACGCAGAAAGTGAAGCGTGCTCACGTCAATCTGCCGACCGCCATGCGTGCGCCGTGGGAGGGTCCCGGTTTATGGGGACTCGAATGCGCCATCGATGAAATGGCGCACATCATCGGCATGGACCCACTCGATTTTCGTTTGGCAAACTATGCCGAGACCGACCCGGCGAGCGGCAAGCCGTGGTCATCGAAGAAGTTACGCGAGGCGTATGAAGAGGGTGCGCAGCTTTTCGGGTGGCGTAACCGTTCGCGTGAGCCGCGCCGCGATGGTCCGTGGCTGCTCGGCAGCGGCATGGCAACTTCTTCGATGGGCTGCTTCCGTTTTCCCTCCGTGGCGCGTGTGCGCTTGAGTGTTGATGGACGCGCGACGATCGAAACGGGCTGTCATGACATTGGCACCGGCACGTTGACGATCTTTCCGCAAATCGCCGCCGATGTCCTTGGCTTGCCCGTGGAGCAGGTGTCGCTGTCGATGGGCGACACCGCCTTGCCGCGAGGCGGTCCGACGTACGGCTCGTCATCGACGATGGGCGTGGGTGCGTCGGTGCTTTATGCCGCGCGTGCATTGCGTGCGCAGCTCGCGGAACTTGCTGGCATCCCTCGAGATGAAGCAGTGATCGATAACGGCGTGATTCGCCAGCGTGGCGGCCGCGATCCGGGGCAGTCCATCTTCGATCTCATGCGTCGCCTGAATCGTAATGAAGTGGTTGCCGACGGCGAGTTCAGCTTGCCTGGCGGCGCGCCGTTCAATGCGAACGGCGAGGGCAGTGACGTTGCCATCTCTACATTCGGCGCGATTTTCGTCGAGGTAGCGGTCGACCCGGAACTTGGCTTGCTGCGGTTGCGCAGGGCGGTGGGCAGCTATAGCGCCGGGCGCATCATCAACCCGCGTACCGCGCGCGCACAGATGATCGGCGGCATCATTTGGGGTTGGGGTATGGTCGCCATGGAAGGTACGCCGTACGAAGGTGCGTTGGGACGCTGGCTTTCGCAGGATCTTGCGGGCGTGGCGGTGCCTGTCAATGCCGATACTCCTGCCGATATCGACATCCACTTCGTGGACGAATATGACGCGCACGCGAGCCCGCTCGGTGCAAAAGGTATTGGCGAACTGGGTGCCACGGGGGTAGCGGCCGCGGTGGCGAGCGCGGTGTTCCATGCCACAGGCAAACGTGTGAGGTCGTTGCCGATCACGCCGGCTGCGATTGTAACGGTGTAACGGTGTGACGGTGGCCGGGGCTCGCCGCGTTTCAGTGTCGATCAGTGCTTTGCCGCTACTTCGCATTGATGATCGAGCAGTACCTCGGCCGAGCCCGTGCCTCCTTCTGCGTCGACGGCGCTATTGACGATCAACCATCCGTCATCGGTTGCCGAAGGGCCCGCGCCTGTCACGAGGATGGTCTGCATGGCCATCGAATCGGGCGCATGTGACTCGCGCGCGACGATGTCGAACGGGTTGACCTCGAAAGATGGTCCGCGCACACGCATGATTTGATAACGCTTGCCGTCGATGGTGTCCGATGTCCATCGGTTGGGTACGTCGTGGCGATGATGTGCGAGTGCGTCGATTGCAGTGGCACGCATGCAGTCGATGTGGATATGAAGCTGCTCTTGCGAGCGTCGATAGGCAGAGTTGATCTCGAGCCCGAGTTGGTCATCGGAGAGCGTGTTGCGGCCGGCTGCTTTCAGAGTGGATTGAACGAAGCTGCGGGCATGCCATGCGTCGGCCCAGTAGTTTTCGGCATCGGGCGCAAGCAGTGCCGGGCTTTCTACGCCTGATATTCGGTCGGTTGGAATCAGCAAATGCTGTGCGATGCCGCCGCGATCTTTTAGGACTACGTAATGATGTGCGAGGTCGACACTCGCACAGACGCCAGTGCGGCTCGACGTACGTGCGGCCGGCACGCAATCGAAATGTGCGATTTGCCAAAGCGCGTTGGGGTCTGCTGCGGCGAGCGTCGTGCAGCCGGTTATCGATGCGGCTAAGGCCAGCAGGATGCAGGTTGCGCGAGCGGCGGGATTGTGGAAGAAAGCATGCATGTGGGTTGTTTTGAGTGTCTTCGTGAATGTCGGCGTTACCGTTAGAACAATATAAAAGCATCGTTCTCGAAGTAAAACAGAAACGCCTCGAACAGTGGATCAATGGTTGGATTGTCAACCTGATCAACGGCGTTTGCCGCGATGTCCTCAATCGCATCGCTATTCAGCGTAGCTTCCCAGCCGTTATGCTTTGCTGCCGCGGGAATGTTTGCCGGGTCGGCATCTTTGGTGTAAGGGGAAAATGCCCCTTCGGTTTCCAGTGTCCATGGCTGAGGCGGCAAGTAGAGCCACCAGGAGAACTCGCTGGACGCCTCGAGGATTCTTCTAATAGATACAACGTCATTCGTACTCATTTCGCCTCCTTCATTTCGGGCGATTCCGTTTTTTAACTTCTGATTCCGCGTAGTGGACGGGGCATTACCGTGTGTCTTGCCCGATCCGTCACGCTTTGCAATTCACCGGCATCGGTATAGCCGTAGCTGACCAAGGTTTCCTCGGGCTCGCCTGCACGAGCGGGAAGCGTTTGGCGATGCCGGCTACACGGGTGTTGAAAAGCGTGAGGAGATGCGCGGCAAAGCGGTGCAGTGGCGCGTGGCTGTCAAGCGCGGCAAGATCAAGGCAATCCGAGAAGGTGCGCTGAAGGATCTGCTGATCCAGGTCGAGCGAACCAAGGCGCAGATTCGCGCACGGGTCGAGCATCCGTTTCATATCGTCAAGAATCTGTTCCGCCATCGCAAGGTCCGCTACAAAGGGCTAGCCAAGAACACGGCGCAACTGTTTAGCCTGTCGCCTTGGCGAACCTCGTGATCGCAAAGAACCGGCTGCGGTCGATACATGGGGAAAGTCCGTCATGTGTATGAAAAACGCGAGCCGTTGGGTTGTATTCGAGCAAAACTCACCCCGATCGCAACAAAATTCGTTCGCCATTCTGACGTTTGCAAACTGACTCGTCGAAAACGCCGGTGGCGAACTCATTGATCAGTGTTTCCCTAATGCATTGCGCATCCAGTCTTTAATAAGCATCTTCGTCGTGTGTCAGAGAGATCAAAAACTCTTCGAATGAATGCGTGAGCCAACGTTTAGCCTTCTCGTGATTTTCCTCGAGAGAAAGATCGGGGTCGAACGCATCCGTCGCGAAGAAATAGACATCACCACCTTTTAAGTCCAAGCAAAAGAAGTTGCCCCCGTGATCGCCGGCGAAGGGTAGCAGCCCTTCTGGGATGACTCCTTTACCCCGCATGAAATGATATTTCCCTTCTATAACGGTTCGCTTTAAATCGTGCTCTGGTGAGTTGTACTTTATTGGAAAGAAGGTCGCCACCTCGATTGGCTCACATTCTTCGGTCGCCGGAAAACATGACAACGCGGGGATCCCTCCGTTGTAGCGCAGGTAGTGCTCGCGGAAGCCGGTGGGAAATGGCATCCCGACCTCCTCCTCCGCTGCGTCGATGTCAGCGCGGGTTAACGGCTTCTCACATCTCTCAAATTTATTCACTGTAAAGCTCCTCTCCAGCTCAACAGCCGGCTCGGGCAAGTTGCTTCGGCGCGCGGCCGCGCAGCCATCCTTTGCTTTCCACCAGACGCACTGCTTCCTGGGACTCGTACTTAACTTTGAATGTCTTCTCAAACTGCTCCACCGACCCCGCGTGCGGAAATGTAGCTTCGTGCGCCGACGTCTTCACCAATTGCATCGTTGTCTTCCCCGTCTCAGGGTTGAAGTCACGAACGTGGTGCCACGTGTATCCGACAGACTCCTTAGGAGAGATCCCCGCCGCTCTGAACGCCTCCGCAAAATCGCGCTTCCGGGTGCCCTGCATGAGTATCTCGACAACATTTTGTTGGCCCGGGCCGGAAGGAAACAGGTTAGGGCTCCCGGCAAAATTCACACCTTGCAATGCCCATCCCAACGGGTCCAACCAAGTCGACGGATTGGGCGCATATGCATACAAATTGCTCCCACCGGCGAGCCCGATGGGATCCTGACTGATAAACCGCCCGATGTCCGGATCATAGAACCGAAAGGTGTTGTAGTGCAGCCCCGTCTCGCGATCCAAATACTGCCCTTGGAATCGCAGATTCTGCGGCAGTGGCGTGCGTCGTTGCGGCGCCGGCACAACGCGCACCGTTCCGGGTGAGGTCCATACCACCGTCGCTTGTTCATCCGCAACCGTCCACTCCTCGCGCACCGTGCTGCCCCACACGCGATACTGCGCTTGCCACACGACGTGGCCTTCGACGTCGGTCAACTCCTCTGGCAAGCCTGATACATCGTTATGGAAGTAATAGACGTTCTCCGGTTCGGTGACATCGATTGACTCGTCATTCGCCGCTTGAATGGGCTGAGTGTCGATCCGCGCAAGCGGCACATAACTCTCCGGCTCATACAGATACGTCACCTCATCGTCGCCCCGACTCTCCTGCAACAACCGCATCCCATCCCACAGGAAATCCGTACCCACATACCCGTTCGTCTTGCGAATGCGTCGCCCCAACGCGTCGTATTCGAACCGAATCGTCGCGATCGTGTTGCGCTCCAGCGTTGTCACCTTCGTCAGTCGATGCGCGGCGTCGTACTCGAATTTCTGCTCCTTGTACGGCCCGCGCCCGGTCAGCTTTCGTATGAGGCGCCCATAAACGTCGTACTCGAAGCGCTTGTCCTCGAACATCTTGAGCCGGTTGTGCTCGACATACCCGCCCGGATGCGAGCCCGACACCAGATTCGCCGCCTCATCCCAGCGGAACATCTGCGCCGGCAAGCCCGCGCCGAACGCGTGTTCGATGCGCCCGGTCGGGTCGTAGCCGTAGCGCGTTTCGCCATACCGGTTGTGCGTTTTGTTCACCACCTCGCCCACCGGATCGTATTGCCAGCGCTTATGCAGCACGGGCGGCTCGATCTCGATGCTCGCTTGCGCCGCGTGCATATGGCCCGCCTGATGCGACACACGCCGGCCCAGCGCGTCATAACCATAGCGGCTCACGAGCCGACCTTGCGTGCGCAGCACTTCGCGGTGTAAATCGTCACGCTCGATGTCGGTCACCACCGTGCCATCGAGATTGATCTGGTGCAGATGCCCCGAGCCGTAATACAGCCAATTGATCGTGCGTTCGTCGGGCAGCGTGGTGGCAATCCGGTTACCCAGTTCATCGTAGCGGTGCGCCAACCCGCCCATCGGCCCGCGCTCGACCAGCAGTTCACCGCGCGGCCCATACGTCAGCTCGATGCGGCTTTGCAGGCTCAACGACTCGCCATAGCGGATGTACGTTTCGGCTCTCGCCAATTGGCCGGCCTTGCTGTACGCGTACTTCCAGCGCTGACCCTCGACGTCTTTCGCGACGATCCGCCCGAGCGCATCGCGTTCATAGGACGCGACCAAGGCTGACTCAGTATTCGCCGCGTCGGTCACACGCACCGCGAGTCCACGCGCGTCATAGCCATACGTGCGCGTGATGCCGTCCAGCCCGCGCTCTTCGACGAGCCGGTCCGTCGCGCTGTACGCGAAGCGATACGTCTCGCGGTTTTCGTTGGTCAACGCAGCCAGCCGATGCGCCGCGTCATAGCCATAGCGCACCACACGCCCGGCCGCATCGGTGCGCGCGAGCAGCAATCCGCGTGGGTTCAACTCGTAATGCGTGCGTCGTCCGTTCGCATCGGTGAGTTCGACCAATCGTCCCGCCGCGTCATAGCGAAACGACTGACGCGCCCCATCGGCCGTAACGATCGCGCTGACCCGGCCAAGCACATCCACTTCGTACGCGGTCTCGTGTTGCGCCGCATCGACCACGCGGATCAACGCACCGCGCGCGTCATACGCAAACCGTGTCGTCTTACCCGAGCAATCGGTATAGGCCGTGAGCTGAGCGCGTCGATTCCACGCCAGATGCTTATAGCCGCCGCGCGCATCCTTGATCGTATGCAGCAGGCCTTGCTCATCGTAGTAGTAATGCGTTTGAAAGCCATCCGGATCAATTAGGACGACTAAGTTTCCGCGTTTGTCGTATCGGTAGCCGTATCGATGATTCGCCGCATTCGTTTCCGCTACCGGCAAATCGAAGTAACCGTTCCATTCGGTTTTTTCGACGGCGCCTAACGCATCGGTTCGTTCGGTCAGCCGGCCGAGACGGTCGTAACTGAATCGGGTGACCCCGCCCGTCGGATCGGTGCAACTGAGCAATTGTCGGAGGTCATTCCACTCGAGCCGCCACACGTGGCCCTCGGCATCGGTGAACGCGGTGGGCTGGCCATCCTCGTTCCACTCGCAGCGTGTCACACGTCCGAGCTGGTCGGTGACCGCAACGGTGCGTTGGCCAACGTCGGCATCGAATACATACGCTTCCCCGTCATCGGTCCAGTGCCGGATGACGCGCGCATCCTTACCGGTTCCTTGCCACGCATAGCCACACTGCAAACCGCCGGGCAGCGTATGGGCGGTCATCAAGCCCTGTTCATAGGCGAAACGCCGCGTCGTGTGTCTTGCCCGATCCGTCACGCTTTGCAATTCACCGGCATCGGTATAGCCGTAGCTGACCAAGGTTTCCTCGGGCTCGCCTTCGACACCGCGCACAAGGGTGATGCTCGCGATGCGCTCAGGCAGCGCCTCGGTATAGCCAAAGCGCAGCACCCGGCCGCTGCCGTCGAGCAAGCGCGTCGGTCGAACCACCTCGCCCGCCGCTTGCCACTGCACGTCGATCCAATTGCCGTTGCGATCTTCGAGGCGGCGCAGCTTCAATGTCTCACGGGCCGTTTCGCTATTGCGCGCGGGGCCGAAATCGCGATAGACGCCATCGACTGTTTCGACAAGATAATGTCCGCCCACCGTGCAGATCAAATACACGCCCTCGGCCACGCTCAAATGGCTTTGGCCGGCCGGCACGGGCGGAAACACGATCTCGCGGCCTTGCTCATCCCAATACGCAATGGAGTCGATCGCACCGGCCGCATCGCGCACCAGCTTCAACTCAACGCTGATCGGCACACTCCAGCCCGGACCGAACACACTATCGGCGCGATCATCGTGACTGCTATAAAAACGCCGCCAGACGATCGGCAACAGGCCCGGCAGCACGAAATCGGTATCATGCTCGCCGTCGAGAATCTTGCCACCGGTGATCAGGTTGACCGGATGTCCCACCAAGGTTCTGATCTCGTGCCCAATCCACCCACCGAGCAGTCCCGCGCCGAGGTTCATCGCCAGACACGGCAGTGCGCCCTTCAAGGCGCTCCAATTCATCTTGCCGCGCCCGCACAGCGCCAACGCGATGCCAATCGCCATACCCAGCGTGCTCACCCATTTACGCGCGGGCTCGATCTCGCGCACCGTCAGCGTGCCGCCGCCGATAAATACGTTATTGGAGCCTTTGGCAATCGCCGCCTGACAGGTGGTCTGATCCTTCACGCGTGCTGCGGGTTGACCGTTGATGAACACGCTGTCCGAGCCTTGCGCAATCATCTGCGGGCCAGAATGGTTGTCGCAGTGGGTCGTGTCGAGATCGGCCGGGGCGGCGGCGCGGGCGGCCCGCTGGCCGTTCACAAACACGTTCGGTGAGCCGTTACTGATGAATCCCTTGACCTCGGGCGGCGCAATCGCGTTACCAAGCGCGTGCGCACCGCGATCGATCTCTTCGTTGATCCCCGAGCCTTCCATCAGCGCGGCCACGCCAATGCCGATGCCAATCACGAGTGGCGTGGCCAAACCCGCAGTGCCGATCTCCAGCAGCGCCAAGCCCGCGGTCACCGCCGCGGTCAACGCCCAGCCCACGGCAATGCCCCCGAGCAGGGAGCCGCCCATGCCAATCAAGTCCCCCGCTAACGAAGTGTGCTCGATCGGATCGTGCTCGCGCGCAGCGGGCTGGCTCATGAGTGGCCTGCAAAACGCATCAGCATCATTAACCCCGGCTTAACGGTATTGGCATTGGTATTGGCCTGTATGCGCCAATCAGCATTGCATGATTCAGGTCACCGCAGGAAGGCCGTCACTATATCAAAGCGCCACAGACAAGAAAAAGGCATGGCCGCTCTAAATTAACGATTGTTGAAAATGTCATGCCGAGGTTAATGGCGCGCCCGCCGATTTTTACTGATGCGTGACGGGTGCGCAGGAAAAAATTGCATGTCCTCAAGCTAGGAGAAACGCGGTCATTTCTTTAGAAAACGCAACGCGAGCCGAGCAAGACGCGGCACAAAAGTCGGCCGTAGCAATCGCGGATCATAACCGCTCATCCGCCGCTCATTCTCTTCGAGGCAAAGCTCGATAAGCTTACGCGCACTGATATCGGCGCCAACATTAGCTGCCCCATTGGCAGGAAAATTCGCATCGCGAGCCACCCCGTCGTCACCGATACCCCGTGCAAGAACCGCGCGCGCCCAAATAAGCGAAACCCAAACCGCTACCGTCCGCGCAAAGAACCAAGGCCTGCGCCACCACGACAAATTACGCCAATGCCATGCCACCCAATTGGCGAAGAAAAGAATGTGTCGCGCCTCTTCCTGAATCACCGGCTCGAACGTTTCGACGAGCGCTTCGGGAAAGAAGCCGGAAAGCTGCGCACCCCGGAAAAGCCCGAACGCAAAAAAACTGTCGATGCATTCGCTAAAGCCGGTCAGCATCCATGCCCATTCGGCGTCGCGCGGAGCAGGGTAAGCAGGTTCGGGGGCCAGCCGAATGCCGTAGGCATCGACAAGCTTCGAAAGCACGGCTTTATGCCGCGCCTCTTCCTTGCCGTCGAGTTCAAGCGCCTGACGCAATAGCGGATCGCCGATACGCGCCGCATAAGTGGCCACGCGTATCGCAGCGCGACCTTCGGTCTGCACGGCGATGTCCCAGATCGGTAGCGAAGTCAATCTGGCCAGCGCATCGGGCGGCAGCGTCGGCCATTCGATAACGGCGGGCTTGTACGGATGGTGTGTTTCGAGCAGCATTCGACAGAACAACTGCTTGTGCGCATCGGAATCCCAGCGCAATTGCACCGGTATCCCCGCAGGTCCAATGACGCATGGCATGGTCTGCCTCAGCATGCTCAGTCAGCATGTCGGACATGTTTTTCGCCTGATGGCGGTGGGCAAAAACGCCGCGATTTTGGCATAGAACGACGGCGGCGGCCGCCAACCCCGCAGGCCTAGGCCGCTTGGACGCAAATCTGTCTGATCGCGACACGGTTCGCTCGCACCCGATCTGGGACGATTGACCTCGATCAAGCGAAAACCCTTGTTCGGCGGGGATGAAGCTAGAAAGCGACTAACCCGACTTGCCATGACGTGTCGCATTTCCGCAAGCGTACGTCGGAATTCATCGGCCATGGAGGGTTTTTTCTGGCAACCATGTATGCAGACTGTGCAGGCACGCGCCTGCCGCAAGGAGATGGAAACGATGAGTTCACCGAAAGTGGTGGTCGAAGGGCTCTGCAAGGTGTTCGGCAGCAACCCGAAGCAGGCGCTAGACATGCTGGCCCAGGGCGCCACGAAAGATGAGATCTTTGCGCGATCCGGGCAGATCGTCGGCGTGCACAACGTGTCGTTCGATGTTCAGGAGGGCGAGATATTCGTGCTGATGGGTTTGTCGGGCTCCGGCAAGTCCACGCTCATTCGCCTGATCAATCGGCTCGTGGACCCAACAGCGGGCAAGGTGCTCGTGGACGGACGCGATATCGCCGCCGTGCGCCGCTCCGAATTGATCGCGCTGCGCCGCAAGGACATGAGCATGGTGTTTCAGTCCTTCGCGCTGATGCCGCAACGCACGGTGCTTTCGAACGCTGCGTTCGGCCTGGAAGTGGGAGGCCTCGGACGCAAGGCACGCGAGGCGCGAGCCATGATCGTGCTCGAGCAGGTTGGGCTCGCGCCGTTCGCTCAGAAGCTGCCGTCGGAGCTGTCGGGCGGCATGCAGCAGCGTGTCGGGTTGGCCCGGGCGCTGGCTGTCAATCCTTCGTTGATGATCATGGACGAGGCCTTCTCCGCGCTCGACCCGCTCAAGCGCAAGGAAATGCAAAACGTCCTGTTGCAACTTCAAAAGGAGCAGCGCCGCACGATCATGTTCGTCTCGCACGACCTTGAAGAGGCGCTCAGAATCGGCAGCCGGATCGCGATCATGGAAGGCGGCCGGCTCGTGCAGCTCGGCACGCCGCAGCAGATCATCAGCAACCCGGCCGACGACTACGTGCGCGCGTTTTTTGACGGCGTCGATACGAGCCGCTATCTGACGGCCGGCGATCTGATGCAGACCGACGTCGTGCCGCTCGTGCGCCAGCTCGATGCGGCAGGCGTGGCGGCTTCGCTGAACGGCAGCGCCGATTACGCCTTCGTGCTCGATGCGATGCGTAAGATCCGCGGCTTCATCACCCGCGAAGCGCTCGGCGTTGCAGCGCCGGACGTGGGCCAGGTGGAGTGCATTTCGCGCACGGCATCGCTCGAGCATGTCGTGTCGCGTGTCGTGGCGCACGCGCGTGCGCTGCCTGTCGTGGACGACGACGGCTGCTATTGCGGGTCGATCGATCGCACTGTCGTTCTTCAAGCGCTCACGCGTATGCGAGGTTCCCATGTCTGAACTCATTCCGCTCGGAAGCTGGGTCGATCAGTCCGTCCACTATCTGCTCGATCATGACGCCGCCACCTTCGACGCTATCGGTCGCGCCATCGAAGCACTCGCCGCGCTCGTGGAGCATGGCTTGCAGGCCATCCCGATGTGGGCGCTGATGGCTGTCTTCATTGGCGTCGGCTTGTGGCGCGTGGGTTGGCGGTTTGCGATCTTTACGACGCTTTCGCTGCTGCTCATCTACGCCACGGGCTTTTGGGACCAAACGGTCGTGACGCTAGGCCTGACGCTTTCATCGACCATCATCAGCCTCGCGCTCGGCATCCCGCTTGGCATCTGGACCGCGAAAAGCAAACACGTGGCGCTGATCGTGCGGCCGATCCTGGATTTGATGCAGACGATGCCGGCTTTCGTCTACCTGATTCCGGCTGCGATGCTGTTCGGCCTCGGCCGCGTGCCGGGCATTCTCTCGACCGTGATATTCGCGATGCCGCCCGCAGTGCGGCTGACGAGCCTCGGTATTCGGCACGTGAACCGCGAGATCGTCGAAGCGGGCCAAGCCTTCGGTTGCACACCATGGCAACTGCTCTACAAAGTGCAGTTTCCCAATGCGTTGCCGTCGATCATGCAGGGCGTGAACCAGACGATCATGATGGCGCTATCGATGGTCATCATCGCGTCGATGGTCGGCGCGGGCGGGCTCGGTAATGACGTGCTCGCCAGTATTCAGCGTCTCGATATCGGGCTCGGCTTCGAAAGCGGTTTGTCGGTCGTGTTGCTGGCCATCGTGCTCGATCGCATCACCGAAAGTTTCGGCCGCACGCCGGGCTCCGCGCCTGCGCCGCGCTTCAAGGGGCTGCGCAGCGTCATGCGCGTGCGGGCTGCGCAGCAGCCAGCTGCGCAGAGTTGAGCGCGGGGCGCGCATGGCGGCCGTCCTCGATATGCCCGAGCCCGAATCGGCGAATCCGGAGTTCACCGCTGCGGCAGCCCACCGCACCGAACATTTCGGATTCCTAACGTTGCCGAATTTCTCGATGATCGCTTTCACGAGCGCCGTCGAAGTGCTTAGGATGACGAACTATGTGAGCCGCGCAACGCATTACCGGTGGTCGGTGATTGCGCCCGATGGCATCCCGGTTCCAGCGAGCAATGGCGTGACGATTACGCCAACCTGCACGCTCGAGCAGGCCGGCGTGCCCGATGTGTTGATCGTGTGCGGCGGCACGCAGATTCGTGAGGCTGTCGACGTGCGCGTGCGTAGCCTGCTTGCTTATGTCGGCTCGCGTGGCGTGCCGCTCGGTGCACTTTGCACGGGCGCTTACGCGTTGATGAGCGCAGGACTCCTCGACGATTACCGATGCACGGTGCATTGGGAGGACATGTCGGCGCTGCACCGTGAGTTTCCGCGTGTGAAGTTTACGGATGAGCTTTTTGTCATCGATCGCGACCGCTTGACGTGCACGGGCGGCACCGCGCCACTCGATCTGATGCTGCATCTCGTCGAACGCCGCCTTGGCCAGAACCTCGCGGCGCAGGTATCGGCGCAGTTCATCCTCGATCGCATTCGCAGCGCAACCGATCATCAGCCGATTCCTGTCGATGCGCGAATCGGTTTTTCGCGAGCCGAATTGATCGAAGTAGTGCGCCTGATGGAGGCGAACATCGAGGAGCCGTTGTCGCTCGAAGAGCTGGCGCGCCTCGTACGGCTATCGCAGCGCCACCTTCAACGCATGTTCAAGATCTATCTCGCCGTTTCGCCGACGCATTATTACCTCGCGTTGCGTTTGCGGCGCGCGCGCGATTTACTGCGCACGACCGACGCGTCAGTAGCCCGTGTCACAGCCGTATGCGGCTTTCAGTCGCCATGCCATTTCAGCAAGGCCTATCGCGCGCAATTCGGCTACGCGCCGAGCCGAGAGCGTCGGCAAGCGCACTGATGCTGCTACGAGTGGGGATCGGGACCGTCTCGCAGCGCGATCAATGTCAAATCTAGTTAGCAGTCCATATCGTTTGATCAGTAGTCCTTATTAAAATTTTTTGCAGCGCACCCAGGAGAATTACAATGAAGCAGGTCTTGACGAAGGCCGGTTGCGCATTGGCCGTGTCCATTGCATTGACGAGCGCGGCGTACGCGGCGGATCCGGCCGCTTGCCGCAACGTGCGCTTCGCCGACGTCGGCTGGACCGACATCGCAGCCACGACGGGCCTTGCGACGACGGTGTTCGCGGGGCTCGGCTATCACCCGAGCACGACCATCGCATCGGTGCCTATTACGTTCGCCGGCATCAAAAGCAAACAGATCGACGTCTTCCTCGGCTATTGGTCGCCCACGATGGACCCGATGATCAATCCGTTCGTCAAGGCTGGTCAGATCAAGGTATTGGCAGCACCGAACCTGACCGGCGCGAAATACACGCTCGCCGTTCCCGATTACGTCTATAACAGCGGTATCAAATCGTTTGCCGACATTCAGAAATACGCTGACAAGCTCGGCGGCAAGATCTACGGCATCGAGCCCGGCAACGACGGCAATGCGTTGATCGACAAGATGATCAAGGGCAACCAGTTCGGCCTCGGCAAGTTCAAGCTTGTCGAGTCGAGCGAGGCAGGTATGCTCGTCGCAGTGAACAAGGCCGTTCGCAACAAGCAGTGGATCGTCTTTCTCGGTTGGGAGCCGCATCCGATGAACGTTCAGATGAAAATCGATTATCTGAGCGGCGGTGACGACGTCTTCGGGCCGAATTACGGCGAAGCAAAGGTGTTCACCGCGATGCCGCCCGATTATGCGGCGCGGTGCCCGAACGCAGCGAAGCTCGTGTCGAACCTCAAGTTCACGACGGACCTCGAGAATCACGTAATGGTGCCGATCGTCAACAAGACCGATCCGAACAAGGCAGCCGCGGCGTGGCTCAAGCAAAACCCGCAAGTGCTCGACCAATGGCTGTCGGGGGTGACGACGATCGACGGCAAAGACGGGCTCTCGGCCGTCAAGGCCTACGTAGCGTCGCATTGATTCTGTAGTGCAATAGCGGGCGCCAGCGGCTCCCGCTATTCGACGACGTGTATTTCGACTTCCATGCCCGGCTCGGCGAGCGCCTTCGCCAAGCCGGCCTGATGCTCGCGATACGCGACGGGCGGCACGCCGAATTGTTTGCGAAATTCGCGGCCGAGATGTGAAGCGTCGGAGAAGCCGCAACTCGACGCGATGTCGGCCACCGTGCGGTCCGAACTCGTCAGCAGCCATGCGGCGGTGCGCAGCCGGACGTGCTTGGCAAAAACCTGAGGGCTCTTGCCCGTTTGTGCCTTGAAAAGCCGCTCGAGTTGTCGCGGCGAGAGGTCCAGCTTACAAGCGAGTTCTTCCAGCGGCAGCGCGCGCCCGACATGTTGCTCCATCAGCAAGATGGCTCGCTTCACCTTCGGATGCGTGGCTGGCTCGAGGCCCGGCGGATGAGGCTGCGGTGCATTGCCTTTTTGCATTTCCCCGACGAGCAGAATACGCAGCGCTTTTTGCACGGTTGCATGATCGAGATGGCGTAGCAAAATGGCCGCGGCCACGTCGATCGACGCCCGTCCGCCAGAGCAGGTGATGCGTCGGCGATCGATCACGAAGAGCCGATCAGCCACGAGGGATGTCGTATCGGCGGTTGGAAACCGTTCGATGAAGTCCCAATAATGAAACCAGCTCACGCAGATGCGATGGCCATCCAGCACGCCGGCACGCATTAACGCAAAGACGCCCGTACAAATGCCGACGATCGTTGTCGTGCCGCGCGCCGCGCGGCGCATGAACTCGAGCGTGTCCTCGTCGGCCTGCGGCCCCGAGTGCAGTAACCCACCCACCACGACGACGTAATCGAACGGCTCCGCTTCGTCGTACGTTTCCCACGGCGTCACCTGGATGCCGCAGCTAGCGCGAACCGGCGCACGTGTTTTTCCAACGACGCTCCAGGCGCAGCGCACCGGCTTGCTGAAATCGCTATCGTCGGCCGACAAGCGGAGCATGTCGACGAACCCGGAAAACGCGGTCAACGTAAAGTTCGGCAGCAAAACAATGCCAAACCGAATGCGCGCTTTGGCCGGCGCGGTAGTCGTTAATGATGATGGAGCAACTGCGTTCATACGGTGAAGGATGTGGTAACGCGTAGGACAACTAAGCATGCAGGCCCTCAGCTGAGCGTCGCCGATCGCTGCTCGCCCGACTTGTGATTTTCCGCCGCGAATCATCGCATGTCCGCACGACGGGCGGCCTCAGCCGGCGTTTGGCGACGGCATCCCACGGCGATGCCGCTTTTGTTCTATCGGCGAATTCTACGCTTTGGTGTACTGACGTCCATCGGTAATTGTGCGCCTGGGCTCGATAAGCGCCGCACGGTTGCGTTACTTTCACCGCAGATCGTCACGGCGCGTCCGGCGCCAATAGAGGCAGTTACTATGAATGTCAGCATTTTCGACCTCTTCAAGATCGGCATCGGTCCGTCGAGCTCGCACACAGTCGGTCCGATGATCGCGGCCTGCCGCTTTGTGTCTCATGTCGAAGATGCGAACCTGCTCGGCTATGTGCGCCGCATCAAAGCCGAGCTTTACGGCTCGCTCGGTGCAACCGGCAAGGGGCATGGCACCGACAAAGCCGTGTTGCTGGGGCTTGAGGGCAACCTGCCCGATTCGATCGATCCCGATTTGATCGAGCCGCGTCTGGCGCAAATCCGGGCCGGCAAGTCATTGCAACTGCTCGGCCGTGCCGCCATCCGCTTTGATGAAAAGGACGACATTGTTTTTTATCGCCGCCTCATGGCGGGCACGCAGGTCGTTCATTCGAACGGCATGCGCTTTCAGGCGTTCGATGAGCATGGACAGCTGCTGGTCGAGAAAGAGTATTACTCCGTCGGCGGCGGCTTCGTGGTCAACCGCGACGGCGACCGTGTCAATGGCGTGCATACCGGCGCAGAAGTGCCTTACCCGTTTCGCACGGGCGCCGATTTGCTGCGCGCGTGCGCCGAAAGCGGGTTGTCGATCGCGGAAGTGACGATGCGCAACGAATGCGCGGCGCGCGAGCCCGCCGAAGTGCGCGAAGGGTTGCAGGCAATCTGGCGGACGATGGCAAGCTGCGTCGAGCGCGGCTGCCGCGCCGAGGGCGAGTTGCCGGGCCCGATGCACGTCAAGCGTCGGGCGGCGGAGTTGTCCAAGAACCTGCGTGCGCGCTCGGAGGAATCGCTACGCGACCCGCTTTCGATGCTCGATTGGGTCAATCTCTATGCGATGGCCGTCAACGAGGAGAATGCGGCAGGCGGGCGCGTCGTAACGGCACCGACGAACGGTGCGGCCGGCGTGATTCCCGCCGTCTTGCACTACTACGTCAAATTCGTGCCGGGCGCGAACGAAAACGGCATCATCGATTTTTTGCTGACGGCTGCGGCAATCGGCATCATCTACAAGGAAACGGCGTCAATCTCGGGCGCGGAAGTGGGCTGTCAGGGCGAGGTCGGTGTGGCGTGCTCGATGGCGGCTGCCGCGTTGGCCGCGGTAATGGGCGGCACACCGAGGCAGGTCGAGAATGCGGCCGAGATCGGCATGGAACACAATCTCGGCATGACGTGCGACCCGGTCGGCGGCCTCGTGCAGATTCCCTGCATCGAGCGCAACGCAATGGGTGCGATCAAGGCGTTGAACGCGTCGCGCCTGGCGCTCAAAGGCGATGGCGACCATTACGTGTCGCTCGACTCGGTCATCAAGACGATGCGCGAAACGGGCGCGGACATGAAAACGAAATATAAGGAGACGTCGCGCGGCGGGCTCGCCGTCAACGTCATCGAATGTTAAGCACTCCTAAGCAACATAAGACTCAAGGACCACCGCTATGAGCCGTTTTTCGATATTCAGTCTGGTGCGCAACGGGTTGTCGTATCACGAGAACTGGGCGCGCCAGTGGCGCAGCCCGGAGCCGAAGCGCGAATACGACGTTGTTATCGTCGGCGGCGGTGGGCATGGTTTGGCCACGGCCTATTACCTCGCGAAGGAGCACGGTGTGCGCAACATCGCGGTGCTCGAGAAGGGGTGGCTCGGTGGCGGCAACACGGCGCGCAATACGACAATCATTCGCTCGAACTATCTGTGGGACGAATCGGCGGCATTGTATGAGAAAGCGATGAAGCTGTGGGAAGGGCTGTCGCAAGATCTCAACTACAACGTGATGTTCAGCCAGCGTGGCGTGATGAACCTCGCGCATACGCTGCAAGACGTGCGCGATACACAGCGGCGAGTGAATGCGAACCGGCTAAACGGTGTCGATGCGGAATATTTGACGCCTGAGCAGATCAAGGAAATCGAGCCGACCATCAACCTCAACGCCCGTTACCCGGTGCTCGGCGCATCGTTTCAACGGCGCGGCGGCGTGGCGCGCCACGATGCGGTTGCGTGGGGGTTCGCGCGAGGCGCCGATGCGCACGGTGTCGACATTCTTCAGAACTGCCAAGTCACCGGCATTCGCCGCGAGAGCGGGGCGGTCGTGGGCGTCGACACGGTGAAGGGGTTTATCAAGGCGAAGAAGGTTGCCGTGGTCGCGGCCGGCAATACGACGACACTGGCCGATATGGCCGGCGTGCGGCTGCCGCTCGAAAGTCACCCGCTGCAAGCGCTCGTCTCCGAGCCGATCAAGCCTGTCGTCAACACGGTCGTGATGTCCAACGCGGTGCATGCCTACATTAGCCAATCCGATAAGGGCGACCTCGTCATCGGCGCGGGCATCGATCAATACACAGGCTTTGGTCAGCGCGGCAGTTTTCACGTCATCGAAGGCACGCTTGAGGCGATTGTCGAAATGTTCCCCGTGTTCTCGCGCGTGCGGATGAACCGTCAATGGGGCGGCATCGTCGATGTCTCGCCCGATGCCTGCCCGATCATCAGCAAGACCGATGTCAAAGGTCTTTATTTCAACTGCGGTTGGGGCACGGGCGGATTCAAGGCAACGCCGGGTTCGGGATGGGCCTTTGCGCATACGATTGCCAACGACGCGCCGCATGCGCTGAACGCCGCATTTTCGCTCGACCGGTTCTACACCGGCCATTTGATCGACGAGCACGGCGCTGCTGCCGTCGCGCATTGAAGGAGGTCACCATGTTGTTGATCGAATGCCCGTGGTGCGGCCCGCGTGCCGAATCTGAATTTACCTGTGGTGGCGAGACCGATATTGCGCGTCCGCTCGAACCCGAAAAATTGTCGGACCGCGAATGGGGGGAGTACCTCTTCATGCGATCGAACCCGCGCGGTGTGCATCGCGAGCAATGGTTGCATGCGCAAGGATGCCGTCGCTGGTTCAAGGCCACACGCGATGCGGTGACCTACGCATTTCACGGATATGAGCCATTCGGCGCATCGAGCACAGAACAAGCGGAACAAACGAAACAAACATCGGATCATCGGGGCACGCAATCATGAGCAGCCAAAAAGATCGGCTCGGCACGGGCGGCCGGATCAACCGCGCCATTCCGTTGACATTCACATTCAATGGCCGCACCTATCAGGGATACCAAGGCGACACGCTCGCCTCGGCGTTGCTTGCCAACGGTGTGCATTTTGTTGCGCGCAGTTGGAAATATCACCGTCCGCGCGGCATTGTGACGGCTGGGGTGGAGGAGCCGAATGCAATCGTGCAGCTCGAAAGCGGCGCTTACAGCGTGCCGAACGCGCGTGCGACGGAGATCGAACTCTATCAAGGCCTCGTCGCCACCAGCGTGAACGCCGAACCGTCGATCGAAGCCGATCGCATGGCGATCAACCAGAAGTTCGCGCGATTCATCCCCGCCGGTTTTTACTACAAGACATTCATGTGGCCGCGCAAGTGGTGGCCCAAGTACGAAGAGAAAATCCGCGCTGCGGCGGGCCTTGGTAAGGCGCCCGATGTGCCCGACGCGGACCGCTACGACAAATGCTTCGCGCATTGCGACGTGCTCGTCGTCGGCGGCGGGCCTGCCGGCCTCGCGGCGGCACACGCAGCGGGGCTGGCGGGCGCGCGTGTGGTGCTTGTAGACGATCAGCGCGAACTGGGCGGCAGTCTGTTGTCGTGCCGCGCGCAAATCGATGGCAAGCCTGCCTCGCAGTGGATCGAAAAGATCGAAGCGGCACTCTCGCAGATGCCCGACGTGAAAATCCTCACGCGCAGCACTGCATTCGGCTATCAAGACCACAATCTTGTAACGGTCGTACAACGTCTGACCGATCACCTTCCTGTATCGATGCGCAAGGGCACGCGCGAGTTGCTCTGGAAGATCCGCGCCAAGCGCGTGATCTTGGCCACGGGCGCACACGAACGTCCGCTCGTGTTTGGCAACAACGATTTGCCGGGCATCATGCTCGCGTCAGCGGTGTCGACATACGTGCACCGCTATGGCGTGTTGCCGGGGCGTGAAGCCGTGGTCTTCACGAATAACGACGACGGCTATCAATGCGCGCTCGATTTGAAGGCATGCGGCGCGAAGGTGACGGTGGTCGATCCGCGCGCATCGAGCGACGGCGCCCTGCCAAGTGTTGCGCGGCGACACGGCATCAATGTAATGAACGGCGCTGTCGTTACCGTTGCGAACGGCAAGCGTCGCGTCAGCTCGGTAGAGGTCGCCGCTTTTGGCAAAGGCGTGGTCGGTGCAAAGCAAGCCACGCTTGCGTGCGATCTCGTTGCGATGTCGGGAGGATGGAGCCCGGTGCTGCATTTGTTCGCGCAATCGGGCGGTAAAGCGCATTGGCATGACGGAAAAGTTTGCTTCGTGCCGGGCAAGGGTATGCAAGCCGAGGTTAGCGTTGGCGCCGCTGCCGGCGAATTCGGGCTTGCGCGCGGGTTGCGCCTCGCGCTCGATGCTGGCGTCGAGGCTGTCCAGTCGCTGGGCTTCAAGTTGACGCGACCGGTGGCCCCGCAAGCGGCGGAACTGAAGGAGGCGCCGCTGATGCCGCTGTGGCTCGTCGGCTCGCACGAGCGTGCGACGCGCGGGCCGAAGCAATTCGTCGATTTCCAGAACGACGTGTCAGCTGCCGACATCTTGCTTGCCGCACGCGAAGGCTTCGAGTCGGTCGAACACGTCAAGCGCTATACGGCGATGGGCTTCGGTACCGATCAAGGCAAGCTTGCGAATATCAACGGCATGGCGATTCTCGCGAGCGCGCTGGGCAAGACGATTCCCGAGACCGGCACGACGACGTTCCGCCCGAATTACACACCGGTGACGTTCGGCGCAATTGCAGGGCGCGAGATAGGCGATTTCATCGACCCGATCCGCAAGACCTGTATTCATGAATGGCATGTCGAGCATGGCGCGGCGTTCGAGGACGTCGGTAACTGGAAGCGCCCTTGGTACTACCCGAAGGCCGGCGAAGACTTGCACGCGGCCGTGGCGCGCGAATGCCTTGCGGTGCGCACGCAGGTCGGCATACTCGATGCCTCGACGCTCGGCAAGATCGACATCCAAGGCCCGGATGCAGCGAAGTTGCTTAACTGGGTGTACACAAACCCGTGGTCGAAGCTCGAGGTCGGCAAGTGCCGTTACGGGCTGATGCTCGACGAAAACGGCATGGTCTTCGACGACGGCGTGACAGTTCGTCTGGCAGACCAGCACTACATGATGACGACGACGACGGGCGGCGCGGCACGCGTGCTTACGTGGCTCGAACGGTGGTTGCAGACCGAGTGGCCCGATATGAAGGTGCGGCTCGCATCGGTGACCGATCACTGGGCGACCTTCGCCGTGGTGGGGCCGAAGAGTCGCAAGGTACTGCAAAAGGTCTGCCGCGATGTCGATTTCGCCAATGAAGCATTTCCGTTCATGAGTTATCGCGAAGGCACGGTGGCCGACGTTGCCGCGCGCATCATGCGTATCAGTTTCTCCGGCGAGCTTGCCTACGAGGTCAACGTGCCTGCCAATGCGGGGCGCGCGGTATGGGAAGCGTTGATGTCGGCGGGCGACGAATTCGGCATCACGCCGTACGGCACCGAAACGATGCACGTGTTGCGTGCGGAGAAGGGCTACATCATCGTCGGTCAGGACACGGATGGATCGGTTACACCGCTTGATCTCGGCATGGGCGGGCTCGTGGCGAAGACGAAGGACTGCCTCGGCAAGCGTTCGCTGACTCGCTCCGACACGGCGAAAGAAGGCCGCAAACAATTGGTAGGACTCCTAAGCGATGATCCAGCCAGCGTATTGCCGGAAGGCGCCCAGATTCTCGCGGCGGGCACGAGAGCGCCGGCGGCAGGGCAGGTGGCAGACACGCCGGTGCCGATGCTGGGCCATGTGACGTCCAGCTACTACAGCCCGATTCTGAAGCGCTCGATCGCGTTGGCGGTCGTGAAGGGCGGGCTCGGCAAGATGGGCGAGAAGGTGACGATCGATGTTGACGGACGGCCCGTCGATGCGACGATATCGAGCCCCGTGTTTTATGACATCGAAGGAGTGCGCCAGCATGTGGAATGAGAACCGAAACGACTCGACGACGCGCAGCTCGCATGTCGGGCTGGAGTCGCCGCTCGTCGGCGTGCAAGACTTGCTTGCCGCACATCAGGCTCTGGCTTCCAATGCGTTTCGTCTGCGCGAGCGGCCTTTTCTCGAACTCGTGAATGTGCGCGGCGATGTACGCGACGCCGCATTCATGCAGGCCGTCCAAACGGTGTTGGGCGCGAGCCTGCCTGTCAAGCCGAACACGGTTGCACAGGCGCACGAGTGTGATGCTTTATGGCTTGGCCCCGACGAGTGGTTGATTCGTTCGAGCGAGCCGCGCGCGCCGGTACTCGAAGCGAAATTCGGCGCGGCATTTGCGGGCGTGTTCGCGTCAGCGGTCGATATCGGCAGCGGCTATACGGTGCTTGAAGCGAGCGGCCAGAAGGTGCGCGAGGTCATCGCTCGCGGCTGTCCGCTCGATCTTCATCCGAAGATGCTGACGCGCGGTCAATGTGCGCAAAGCCATTACTTCAAGGCGTCGATCGTGCTGGTGCCGATCGCCGACGACGTCTACGAGATCGTCGTGCGCCGCAGCTTTGCCGATTACTTCTGCCGCATCATGCTCGATGCCGGGGCACCGCTGATCGCGTGACGGATCGGCGGGCCGCATCGGCTCGCCGCATCGTCAGCGCGTCACGGCGATGGCGGTTATCCTTTGAGCTTTGCGCCCGCTGGGCTCGACTCTTGGAGAAATCGTCATGGAATACCGCAAGCTCGGCCGAACTGGCCTGACCGTCTCGCGCCTGTGTCTGGGAACGATGACGTTCGGCTTTCAGACGGAAGAAGCTTTGGCCGGCCGCATCATGGAGGCCGCTGCCGACGCGGGCATCACGTTCTTCGACACGGCGAATGTCTATCCGCTTGGCGGTGGTGACACGCGTGCAGGACACACCGAGGAAATCGTCGGACGTTGGCTGAAAGGAAAGCGTCAGCGGTTCGTGCTTGCAACGAAAGCCGTGGGCAAGATGGGGCCGGCGCCGTGGGATCAGGGCGCATCGCGCAAGCATTTGCTCGACGCCATCGATGCGTCGCTGCACCGCCTCGGGACCGACTACGTCGATCTTTACCAACTGCATTCCGATGATCGCGAGACGCCGCTCGATGAGACGCTCGAAGCGCTCGATATCATCGTGAGGTCGGGGCGGGCGCGCTATATCGGCGTGTCGAATTTTTTGGCGTACCGGTTGGCGCGTGCGCTAGGCCGTGCCGACACGTTGAAGCTCGCACGTTTCGTTTCGGTTCAACCGCGCTATAACCTGCTGTTTCGTCAGATCGAACGGGAATTGCTGCCGCTCGCCGACGAAGAAGGGCTTGGGGTGATCCCGTATAACCCGCTGGCCGGCGGTTTGCTGACGGGCAAGCATCAGCGCGCGGCGACGCCGCCGGAAGGCCGCTTTACGCTGGGCACCGCAGGGCAGGTTTATCAGGAGCGCTACTGGCACGAGCGCGAATTCGAAACGGTCGATGCCGTGTGCAAGGCGGCGCGAGACGCCGATATTTCTCCGGTGACAGCGGCGGTCGGCTGGGTGCTGGCCAATCCGGTCATCACGTCTGCGATTATCGGCGCGAGCCGTCCTGAGCAATTGACCGATTCCATTGCGGCGGTGGATCGTCCACTCGATTCGGCGTTCAAGGCGAAGCTCGATGAATTGAGCTACGAATATCGTTTTGGGGATGCGCTTCGTTAGGTCGAGCTAACGAGTAAAACGCGCGCGCATTGCGTTGATTTGCGCGCGGCGGCGCCATGGCGAGGGCCCGGAAGGTTCGAACTACTGGATGTGTGCATCGCTGCTGCAGCCTTTGCCGCGATGGCGGCATGGGCTGTGACGTTGTTCCGCGTCTCCTTTGGCGTAGATGCGGTTACTCGTCAATACAATAAGTACCGCGAGCGATTGATGAAATCCTGGCGAATCTATTTCGCATCAATCGTTATTCAGTCCGAATTTTATGGAGAGGGTTCAGTCGGGTAGGGCGATCGGCGTGTAATGCGGCGGCTATACACATTCACCAATCACGCCGCCAATGATGGACACGACGAATTCCGGGATATTCAGGCCGGCGATCAGCGCTGCACGACGTATGTTGATCGCAGGTGGTGAGAGGACATCACTGCGGGGTCGAGCGTGCGGCGAGCGATTTGTTAGGAGTCCAATAGGATTCGCCGTCCTGTGCGCATTCATTGCTCAGCCGTTCGCTGTCCACGCGCAGATGACGTTACCGATCACGCCTGATCGCCGCGGGCCGACGCATCCGGTCATCGGTGTGTCAGCCAACGGTGTGCCGCTGATCAACATCACGGCGCCCAATCGCGCGGGCGTGTCGCTGAACAACTTCACGCAGTACAACGTGGGCACGAACGGCGCGGTGATCGTCAATAGCGGTCGGCCGAGTGCGTCGCAACTGGCGGGCGCGGTGCAGGGCAATCCGTTTTTGGGCAACCAATCGGCGCGCGTCATCATTAATCAGGTGACGTCCGGCAACGCCACGCGCTTGCTCGGTCCCACCGAAATCGCTGGCCACCGGGCCAACCTCGTTATCGCGAATCCGGCCGGCATCACCTGCGCGGGGTGCGGTTTTATCAATACGCCGCGCGTGTCGCTGTCCACTGGGTTGCCGACATTGAATGCCGACGGCTCGCTCGCGGGCTTGAATGTCACGCAGGGCCATATCGATATCACCGGCGCCGGGCTCGATGCGCGCGGCAGTGCGTTGGATCTGATCTCGCGCGCGATGACGATCAACGCCCAACTGTGGGCCGATTGGGCCGACGCGGTGGCCGGTGCCAACCAGGTCGACTACGGCACGAACGCGGCGCACCCGCAGCCAGGCGTCGGCCCCGCACCTTACTTTGCGATCGACGCCAAGGCGCTCGGCAGCATGTACGCCAACGGTGTGCGGCTGATTGGCACCGAGGCGGGTTTGGGGGTGCGTGATGTCGGCGGGATTACCTCATTGACGGGCGAGATCCACCTGTCGGCGAATGGCGAGATCACGATCGAGCCGCGCGCACGCCTGCAATCGGCAGCGGGCACGCGTATCGAGGGCAAGGTCGTTACGAATCGGGGCGAGATCGTCAGCGCGCAGGCGGCGGCGTTGCGCGCCTCGGCGGCACTCTCGAATGAGGGCGTGATTGCGGCGGCGGGGGCCGTTACCTTGGAGGCAGCGGTGCTTCGCAACAGCGCGCAGGTATGGGCCGGTGTGGATAGCAGCGGTGTGCTGAGCGCGCCGGGTGCGGTGAAGCTTGCCGCGTCGGAGGTGGTGAACCGCGGGCTGATCGCGGCGGGCGGCGGCATCGACGTGGTGGCGCGCGAGCGGATGTCCAACGTCGGCGGCACGCTGCTGGCGAACCACGCGACGATCGACGCGGCGCGCCTGGACAATACCGATGGGCGAATCGGCACGGCGGGCCAGCTTACGATCGAGGTGGCGCACGATATCTCGAATGCGGGCGGGTTGATCGAGGGCGGCAAGCGGCTGAGCCTCGAAAGCGAGACGCTTTCGAATACAGGCGGTGGACAGATACGAAGCGTGGCGGGCGATTTACGTATCCAGGCGCGCGAGGACGTGAATAACACGGACGGCACAATGTCGGCAGCGGGCCGCTTGACGCTCGACGCGGGGGTGCTGCGTAACGAGCGAGGGGCGATCGGCGGGGGCGAGGCAAAGGTGGTGGCCGACTCGATCGAGAACGACGCGGGCAAGATCGTGGCGGCTGGGGCGTTGGAGGTGGATGCGAGGGGCGCGGCGTCCAATGCCAATGGCGTGATCGTCGGCGCAAGCAGCTTGATATTCACGGCTGGACGGCTGTTGAGCAATGATCACGGTCAAATCGGCACCATTGCCGGGGATGGATCGTTTGAGGTCGCGCGGGAGATCGATAACTCGAATGGCCGCTTCGGTGTGGGCGGTGAGCTGACGTTGCGCGCGGGCGCACTTGAGAATGGCGCGGGCACGATCACTTCGGGTGCGGCCGATATCGGGGTCATCGGCGAACTGACGAATCGCGGCGGCACCATCGCCACGACGCGCGACACCGAACTCACGGCGGGCGCGTTGCGTAATGAGCACGGCATGATCGGTTCGGTCGAAGGGGGATTGTCGGTGACGACCGATGGCGCGACCAATAACACCGAGGGCAAGCTGCTGGCGGACAAGGATCTTTCGCTTAAAAATGCGGAGTTGGACAATCGCGCGGGGGACATCGATGCGGATAGCGTCAAGCTCGAAAGCGCGGGGACGTTCAACAATACGGATGGTCGCGTCAACGCGGGCCAGCAGGTCGATGTTGCGGCGGGCGCGCTCAATAACGACGGCACGCTTGAGTCGGCTGGCAACTTTACGTTGTCCACGCGCGGCGATTTCAACAACACCGGGACCATGGCCGCAGCTGGTGACCTGCGCGCGACAACCAAAGGCGTGCACGAGAACAGCGGAACGCTATCGGCCGGCCACGCCCTTTCAGTGTCGGGTGCCACCGTCAATAATAAGGCCAGTGGCGAGATGCTCGGCGCCACGCAGACGAACATTAAAGCGACCGACACCGTTGTCAATGATGGATTGATCGATGGCGGCGCGACCCAAGTCACGGCCAACAAAACGGTGCTCAATGTTGGGCGTCTCTATGGAGATGCCGTTTCGATTGGCGCGCCAACCGTCGTCAACAAACAGAACGAACAAGGTGTGGGCGGCGTGATCGCTTCGCGCGGCGACGCCGACATCGGCGCGCAATCGATCTCGAACGGGCAGCACGCACTCGTGCATGCGAGCGGCGATATGCGCATCGGCGGTGCGCTCGATGCCGACGCGCGTGCCATGGGCACCGCCAAGACCATCACCAATGACGGTGCCCAGCTCGATGCGGGAGGAGACGCCAACATCGATGCGGATCGGGTCGATAACCTGAACGCGGACTTTAGAACGGCTAAGGAAACGACCGATTCGGGCCGCAAGGTCTGGCATCAGCTCCCGGGCTCGACCGAGCAAATCGATCCTTCGACCGTGCACTTGTACCACCGCAACAATCACGAGATCACCGAGGGCGCGAACTATCGATGGCTCGGCTCGGACGATCATAAAGTGTTGCTGCTGCCGTCCAAGGCGTATCCGGCGGCGACGTTCGGGCCGCATACCGTGAACGGGGTGGCGGGCGCGATTGATCCGGTGTTTTCGGAGTCCTATTGGGACAACATGAGCGGCTGGAATATGCCGCCGAAGTACCGCGTATTCGGGGATAACGGCATTTGGCGGACGTTTGGCATTGAAGCGCCGGCAGCGATGCCGGATATCGAGCAGCGAGATGGGCGCGGCCGGTCACTGCCGCCGTTGACAGGCAGTGCCGCCATTACAACTTGCTTTGCATCGACCGCCCCCGATTGCGCGCCGGTGATCAACTGGATGCGAGCGAGCGGCAGTGCCTACACCGCATTGAACCGTGCCATTTGGAAATACAACGACGACGTTCGCCGCCATATGGTATCGGATTGGACCATCTACGATGTTCAGATGCGCTCGTCGAAGGACGTGGTTGTCGCGACGCAGCCGGGCAAGATCACCGCGGGCGGCAATATTCATATCAACGCGAAAGACGGCAGCAACGACAAGAGCCAGATCGTCGCGGGCGGCACCGCGTATTTAGGCGGCATGCGGGACAACCAGCGTGCGGTGGGCGAACAAACGTTCACGGCGGAGGGGCACGCGATTTATACGCGGGTCGCCTCGGGTGGACGATTTAGCGGGGACGAGCGCAAGAACGACTACACGCCGTATCGGCCGGCCGTGCCCGCGCGTGAGATCGAGCTGCCGGTGGCCACGCCCAATGCGGCACGCGCCGCTCCGATCAAGCAGGTCGTGGCCCGGACGCCCGATGTGCCCACCTTCACTTCGACCGTCTCCACCCGCGGCCTGGACCCGGCGCTCGTCACTGCAGTGCGCGCCAACGCCGGGGACGCGGTGATTCGCACCGTGAGCCCGAACGTCCAACTGCCAAGCCACGCGCTGTATCGCGTCACACCCGATGCGGGCAGTCCGTTTCTGATCCAAACCGATCCGCGCTTCACACGCGGCAAGACGGAGGTATCGAGCGACACGATGTTAGCGGCGCTCAGGACCGACCCGGCGAGCGTCACCAAGCGCATCGGCGACGGCTTTTACGAGCAGCAACTGGTGTTGCAGCAAGTCATGCGTACGACCGGACAGTATTTCGTGGGCGATTACACCGATAAGCAGCGGCAGTATCAGGCGCTGCTGGCCAATGGGGTGCAAGCGGCCAAGCGGTTCGATCTGAACGTCGGCACCGCACTCACCGAAGCGCAAATGGCCGCGTTGACCACCGATATGGTCTGGCTCGTCAATCAGTCGGTGAAGCTGCCGGATGGAACCGAGCAAACGGTGTTGGCCCCGCAGGTGTACTTGCGTGCCCGCGCGGCTGATGTAACGGGCGAGGGTGCCGTCATTGCCGGCAAACGGGTTCGCATCGACGCGGCGGGTTCGTATCGGAATTCAGGCACGATCGCGGGCCGAACGGTCACGGTCATCACCGCCGACTCGATTACGAACCGCGGCATGGTCGAGGCCGACACCGTGCTCATCGGTGCAAAACGTGACTTCGCGAATCTCGGTGGGGTGATTCAGGGCAATGCGGTGGCGCTCGCGGCGGGCCGCGATGTGAATCTGACGAGTACGACGCGCTCGGCCGAGGCCGACAGCGGCACAGCCACGGGCGTTGATCGCCTATCGACGATTAACGCGGGCACACTGCAAGTGCAAGCGGGGCACGATGTGAACGCCCGTGCCGCGGTGATGACCACGACGGGGGACGCGCAAATCGTAGCCGGCAACGACATCAACCTGCTTGCCGCACGTGAAAGCAGCGAGGAGGCGATCCGATGGAGCGAGAGGAACCGCGCGGAGCATGCCGCCTCGGTGGACGTGGGCACGCGCATCGCATCGGGCGCAGGTCTGACGATGCAGGCGGGGCGCGATGTCAACGCGGTTGCCGCCTATGCCAGCGCGCAAGGCGAGATCGACGTGCATGCCGGGCGCGACGTGAAACTCGATGCGGGCAAACGGAGCGCGAGCGCGCTGGATGAGCATTACCACAAGGAAAGCGGATTCCTGTCGTCGAAGAGGACACACACGCTCGATTCGAGCGCGCACACCGAGGCGATTGGCACGACGCTCTCGGGCGATCGCGTCACGGTGACGGCAAGCAATGACCTCCGCACGCAAGCGGCGACGATTGCGTCAACCGGTGACGCCACGCTGGCCGCGGGACATGACCTCTCGATTGGGACGGCTCAGAACTCAGCACGTGAATACCATTTCAAGGACGTCACGCGAAGCGGCCTGGGCGCGGCCGGCGCCGGTATCTCTTACGGGCGCAGTCAGACGACCGACACGAGCCGGGACACCGTGCGCAGCGAGCAGGGCAGTCTAGTGGGTAGCACGCACGCCAGTGTGAGGATGCAGGCGGGTAATCGATTGCAGATCACGGGCTCGGACGTCATAGCGGGCGAGCACATCACCGGTATCGCCCGCGAGGTGAGCATTGAGGCGTCGAGCACACAGCGCCACCATGACGAGACGCACGAGATGAAGAGTTCGGGCATCTCGCTGGCGGTCAAGACGCCGGTGATCGATGCGCTGCAAAACGTCAATCAGCAGGCGCAGGCGGCAAGCGACAGCCAAGATGGCCGTGCGGCGGCCTTGCGCGGCATTGCCGCCGCTGGTGGCGCGATGGAGGCGTTGATTGCCACGGAGGACATGGTCAGCGCAATCAAGGACCCTGAGCGCCGGCCGGAGGCGAAAGTGGAACTGAGTGTGGGCGCGTCGCGTAGCAAGATGACTTTTACCGAAGACAGCACGCAGCACACCGGCAGCCATATTCGTGCGGGCGAGACCGCGGCATTCGTCGCAACAGGCGACGCGGCATCCGAGAGCGGCAACCTCACGATCGCGGGCTCGGACATCGATGCGCGCGAGGTATTACTGCAAGCGAACAATCGCATTGACTTGCTGAGCAGCGTCGACACGAACCGCACGCGCAGCACGAATGAATCGAAGAGCGCGAGCGTGGGGGTGTCGTATGGGGTGGATGGGGTGGGCGTATCGGGCTCGGTGTCGTACGCGCGAGGCGAGGCGAATGCCGATGCGAGCAGTCATAGCAACACGCACATCAACGCAAGCGATCGGGCCACGCTGGTCAGCGGGGGCGACACGAACGTGGTGGGCGCAAACGTGAATGCGAAGCGCATCGTGGCGGACATTGGGGGCGATTTGAACATTGCCTCGATGCAGGACACGAGCCGCAGTGCGGCGCATCAGTACAGTGGGGGCGGTGGCTTTGCGGTGAGCACGGGCGGCGCGAGCGGCAGCTTTAGCGTCAACGCTGGTCAAGCGCGCGGCAACTATGAGGCGGTGAACGAGCAGTCAGGCCTACAAGCCGGTGAGGGTGGGTTTGAGGTGACGGTAAAGGGCAATACGGATTTGAAAGGCGGGTATATCGCGAGTACGGCGAGCGCGCCGGACAATCGCCTGAGCACGGGCACGCTGAGTTGGAGCGACGTCATGAACCGTTCCACCTATCGCGCAACGAGCGGGGGGATGGCGCAAGGGGGCACGACAGGTAACGGCGGCAATAACTACGCGACGCACGGTGCGAGCTCGGGCAAGAACACGGGCGGGGTGTCGCCGATGCTGGTGCAACACGAAAGTGGCAGCCAAAGCGCGCTGACGCGCAGTGCGGTGGAAGCGGGCTCGATCACGATCACCGATGAAGCGAATCAGAAGCAAGACGTGGCGATGCTCAATCGCGATACCAGCGCATTGAGTGGCACGGTGGCTCGCACGCCGGACTTGCAAAGCAAGCTGAACCGGCAGGCGGAGGTGATGACTGCGGTGCAGGCAGCGGGCGAAGTGGTGGCCAAGCAAATCGGGCGGTATGCGAACGGCAAGCGCGAGGCGGCATTGGAAGAGATGAAGCAGGCCCAGGCGCGGGGCGACGCGAAGCTTGCGGCGCACTACGAAGCGCAGGCTGAGCGCTTGAGTGAAGGCGGCAAGAGCCGCGCGCTGATGCAGGCGGCGGGGGCGGCGGTGACGGTGGGACTCGGTGGCGGCAACGCGGTGGGCGCGGCGGCGGGAGCGGGAGTGGCGTCGCTGGCGGGCGGCAAGCTGGACGAGCTTGCTGAGCAAATCAGGTCATCAAAGCTCACAGGTAATGCCGACGTCGACGAGGCATTGGGAAATATCGTGGCGAATAGCCTCGCGACCATGCTGGGTGCGGCAGTGGGCGGCAATGCGGGTGCGGTGGGTGCGTATAACGTGGATCGGTTCAACAGGCAACTTCGGACTGACGATCGGGAGCAAAGAAAGGAGCTCACGGCGTTGGCTGAGGAAAAGGGACTGCGGCACACCGAAGGGGACATTGCCAATCAACAGGCCCTGATGGATCTGAGGGTAGGCGGAAAGGCCTACTATGGCGACAATCAAGTGGCGACGGGCGAGAAGCCGCAAGACGGAACGGATTGGAGCTACTACGCAGCCTTCGACCTTCACACCGCCAACGAACGCCTCTTCGAGATCAAATTCTGATCGTCAAGACGGCCGCCAAATGTCGCTTACAATGGAACGAGCGTGCTGCCGCGTTCTTGCGTTAAGAGCGGCATGCTTGCCCCTGATGGCAATAGCGGGACGGCGGTTGGGGCAGCTACGATCGCTGTAGGTGGTCCGGTTGCAGCGCCGCCGGGAGCGCCGATCTTCAGTTCTGGCGGCGTGCTCGGTTCTGAATCGTTGGCGTCGCCGGTTGGGACCGGCGCTATTAGCGCAACGATCAACGCGGGAGCACAGTATCTGCAGAATGGAACCGTCAATCTCACTGACGTTGCGGGCGCATTTGCGACAGGCGCTGCGGTCAATCCGGTCGGCTATGGTTTTACGCCGACAGAATAGTGGAGATGTCGAAATGGCTGGACCATCATTCAAACTGGGGCACTACGAGATCCTGAGCGAATGGCAGAAGGCGATTTATTGGCTTGCCGTCATAGTTGGGTTCGCCGCGATTGCCTGCATTTTGATCTATAAATTCGCTATGAAATGTTGAAAGCGAGGGACGCGTCGTCGCTGAATTTTGCCGCTTCGCTCGAGCCTAATGCGGATGCCGATGCGAGCAGCCACAACCATATCGGATCGTTTTCGGTCAGCACCGTCTTGGCGCCAGTGCTGCTGCGTTGGTTCGTCACAGCAGCGGGTTTGGCAGCCGAGATGATGGTTCATCTCGCCACCCAGCGCCCGCTCTATCAACGCCTTTTTCAGAGCCATCGTCGCGGCGTTAATCGATTAGGCTGTCATCGGACCGTTGCCGAATTGCTCAAGCAGTTCGGGGGGATCGCCGGCAGGTCTGCAGGTGGGGCTTTTGGTTTGCGAAGCATTTATTCTCCTCGGGAGCATCATATGCCTTGAACACGAAATTACTGACAGACCCGAGCGATCAGCCAGAGTGACCTTGCCCCTGCCATACACACCTAGTCCGCCGTCACATACTGTCGACGCAATGGCGCCGGGCTCGGTGCCGGCCCTGTTGCCGCACGCATCCTGCGCGCTTCGTCCACGGGACTCACGCCGAACAGGCGCTTGAATTCACGGCTGAATTGCGAGGCGCTCTCATATCCAACATGTGCCGCGGCGGCACTCACGTTCAGGCCGTCTTGCGCCATCAGCAGGCGAGCGTGGTGCAAGCGCGTCGCCTTCACGTATTGCATCGGAGACGTCGCCGTCACGGCTTTGAAGTGCGAATGAAAAGCCGCGGAGCTCATGCCTGCCTCGCGGGCAAGCATTTCGACGTCCAGATTGTTCCGATAATCCGAATGAATGCGACGCAACGCCTTGGCAATGCGGCCGAAATGGTGCTGATGCGTCAGTGCGACGCGAATCACATCGCCTTGTGGGCCCGTCAACACGCGATAACAGATTTCCCGCACGATGCCGGGGCCGAGAATCTGACCGTCGGACGGCGAGGCGAGCGCCTCGAGCAGCCGCAGCACGGCATCGCCGAGTGGTCGATCGAGCGGCGTGGCGTAAAACGCGCGCGGTTCGCCATCAATGGGCCCCCGCATGTCGTTCAATGCAATCAGCAATTCGGCTACCACTGTCAGATCCACGCGGATCGACACCGCGAGCAATGGCTCTTGCTCGGTTGCCTCGGTCTCGCACTCGAACGGCAGCGGCACCGCCATCACCAGGTAATGCTGCGAATCGTAGACGAACGTCTGTTCGCCCAGAAAACCGCGCTTCCGTCCTTGGCAGACGATTACGATGCACGGTTCATACAGCACCGGCATACGCGGGCAGCGCTGATTCACGCGCATGAACCGCACGCCATCGAGCGGGGAAGGCGTGAAGCCTTCCGCCGGCGCCAACTTGCCCAGGAGTTCGATGACGCGAGGCTGAGCAATGTCGACGAGCGCTGTTTCGGAAGAAAAATGATCCATGTCCGATGTATCGAAATTCGAGAGAATCGGGCTCGAAATCTACCACTAATCCAGCTTGCCTGCTGATTGGCAAGAGAAATAGGCAAGCGTTAAAGAGCTTCATGTATTCCGCGGGCCAAGCGTCCTGCCTACGATGCCAGCCTTAGTCAGTTGTCAGGCAGTTCAGCGATTTCCCGGCCTTCGCCTCACCGTTTTTGCAGGAGATAAGCATGTACAAGACGCACGGATACGCAGCACAGAACGCGCAATCGCCGCTCGCCCCGTTTCAATTCGAGCGCCGCAATCTGCGCGAGCACGATGTGCATATCGACGTGATGTTTTGCGGCGTGTGTCATTCCGATCTGCATCAGGCGCGCAATGAATGGAGCAACAGCGTCTATCCGGTGGTGCCGGGCCATGAAATCGTCGGGCGCGTCACCGAAGTCGGATCGGGTGTCACGCGCCACAAGGTGGGCGATCTCGTAGGTGTCGGCTGCCTCGTCGATTCCTGCCGTACCTGTGCGAGCTGTCAAGAAGGCTTGGAGCAATACTGCGAGAACGGCTTTGTCGGCACCTACAACGGTGTCGATCGTGTAACCGGCGAAACGACTTATGGCGGTTATTCGACCAATCTCGTCGTCGACGAAGCGTTCGTGCTGCGCGTACCCGACAATCTCGACCCGGCTGGCGTTGCACCGCTTTTGTGCGCCGGCATTACGACGTACTCGCCGCTGCGCACGTGGGGCGCCGGTCCTGGCAAGAAGGTTGGCGTCATCGGTCTCGGCGGGCTGGGCCACATGGGTGTGAAGCTCGCGCGCGCGATGGGCGCACACGTGGTACTTTTCACGACGTCCGCTTCGAAGATCGAGGATGCGAAGCGGCTCGGCGCGCATGAGGTCGTGATTTCGAAGCATGCGGACGAAATGCAAGCCCATCAGAATAGCTTCGATTTGCTGATCAACACGGTTTCAGCACAGCACGATTTGAACCCGTTCATCGCGCTGCTCAAGCGTGACGGAACGATGACACTTGTGGGTGCACCCGAGCACGATCATCCATCGCCGCAAGTCTTCAGCTTGATCATGAAGCGGCGGCGGTTGGCGGGCTCGCTGATCGGCGGCATCGCCGAGACCCAGGAGATGCTTGATTTTTGTGGTCAGCACGGCATTACTTCGGACATCGAAATGATTTCGATGCAGAACATCAACGAAGCGTACGGCCGGATGATGAAAAGCGATGTGAAGTACCGTTTTGTAATCGATATCAACTCGTTACGACAATAAGGCGGAATTGCATGACGACATTGAATATCAACGGGCAGGTCCGCACGGTTGACGTGCCGGACGATATGCCGCTTCTGTGGGTGTTGCGCGATGTGGTGGGGCTGACCGGTACGAAGTTCGGCTGCGGCATTGCGCAATGTGGCGCCTGCACGGTGCATCTCGACGGCGCGGCGGTGCGCTCGTGCGTGTTGCCCGTCTCGGCAGTCGGCAACAAGAAGGTTACGACGATCGAAGCGGTCGGTGCGACGCCTGCCGGCCGCAAGGTGCAGCAAGCCTGGCGGGATCTCGATGTCGTCCAATGCGGTTATTGCCAATCGGGGCAGGTCATGTCGGCCGCATCGCTGATTGCGCAAAACGCCAATCCGAGCGATGTGGATATCGACGCGGCGATGTCGGGCAACATCTGTCGCTGCGGCACTTATCCCCGCATTCGCGCTGCGATCAAGCACGCGGCGAAGGAGGCTTGATATGTCGAGAGGATTACTCGATGTCGCGAGCGCGGGGCTGGTCGAACTAGGTGGTACACAAGTCGATGCAGCCGATGTAGGCCTGTCACGCCGAACATTTCTCAAGGTCGGCATGACGCTGGGCGCAGCGGCAGGCGGTGGTCTGCTGCTGGGTTTCAGCTTGCCGGCTTTGGCACGTACGGACGAGCGCGGTGCGCGCGGGCATCAATCCGCCATCGGCGGACAGGCCACGGCCGCGCCTGCGCCCGGCGTGTTGGCACCGAATGCCTTTATCCGGATCGATCGGCAAAGCAACGTGACGCTCGTCATGCCCAAAGTGGAAATGGGACAGGGCGTCTATACGGCTATCCCGATGCTGATCGCCGAAGAGCTCGAAGTGCCGCTCGAAAAGGTAACGCTCGATCACGCACCGCCAAACGACAAGCTATATGGCGACCCATTGCTGGGCGGCGGACAGATCACGGGCGGCTCCACATCGGTTCGCTACGCATGGAAGCCGATGCGGCAAGCAGGTGCCACAGCGCGTGTATTGCTGATTTCGACCGCGGCCCGGCAGTGGCATGTCGATCCTTCGACGTGCGTTGCGCGTGCGGGCGAAGTCGTGCACTCGGCGACGGGGCGCCGCGTCGCTTACGGCAAGCTTGTCGATGCCGCTGCGAAGCTGCCGCTGCCGAGCGATGTCGCGCTCAAGGACCCGAAAGATTTCAAACTGATCGGCAAGCCGACCGACCGGCTCGATTCAGCGATCAAAGTCGACGGCACAGCGCTTTTCGGTTTTGACGTGCGCTTGCCCGGCATGCTCTACGCCGCAATCGTGAACTGCCCGATGCTGGGAGGCACGCTCGAAAGCGTCGACGATACCCGCGCGAAGCAAGTGCCGGGCGTGCATCAAATCGTGAAGCTGGATAATGCGGTGGCCGTGGTTGCGGCGCATACGTGGGCGGCCAAGCAAGGTGTGGCCGCGCTCGATGTGAAATGGAACGGCGGGCAAGCTGCCACGCTGTCGACGCAGCAGCTCGCCGGCGATCTCGCCGCGGCATCGAAACGCGAAGGTGCGGTTGCCCGCAAGGAAGGCGACGTCGGTCATGCATTTGGCGAGGCGAAGACGCGAGTCGATGCTGTCTATGAACAGCCGCTGCTGGCGCACGCGACGATGGAGCCTATCAACTGCACAGTGCATGTGCGCGCGGACGGTTGCGATATCTGGGTGGGTACACAGGTGCCGACCATCGCTCACGCGGTGGGGGCGAAAGTGACGGGGCTTGCGCCGGAAAAGGTCACGGTCCATAACTACCTGCTGGGTGGCGGCTTCGGCCGGCGCCTCGAAGTCGACGGCATCGTGCAGGCGCTTAAGGTTGGCAAGGCGGTTAGCTCGCCTGTCAAAGTGGTTTGGACGCGGGAAGAGGACATTCAACATGACATGTACCGGCCTTGCTACTACGACAAGATTTCGGCCGGGCTCGATGCAAATGGCAAGCCCATCGCATGGCAGCATCGTATTGTCGGCTCGTCGATCATCGCGCGTTTTGCGCCGGGGTTGATCAAGAACGGCGTCGATCCCGATGCGGTCGAAGTGGCGGCCGAGCTGCCCTACGCGTTACCCAACCAGCTCGTCGACTACGTGCGCGAAGAGCCACGTACGGTGCCAACCGCGTTTTGGCGCGGCGTGGGCGCGACGCGCGGAACGTTCGTCGTCGAAAGCTTTATCGACGAGTTGGCGGCGCACGCGGGCGTCGACCCGGTGAAGTACCGGCTCGACTTGCTCGGCAACGCACCGCGCGCGGCGAACGTACTGCAAGTCGCGACGCGCGCAGCCGGATGGGGTACGCCGCTGCCGAAAGGCAAGGGCCGCGGTGTATCGGTCATGCATGCGTTCGGCAGCTACTTGAGCATGGTGGCGGAGGTAACAGTGGACGGCGGCGACGTGAAGGTGAATCGCGTCGTATGCGCGGTCGACTGTGGCGCTGCGGTGAATCCGAAGACGATCGAAGCACAGATTGAAGGCGGCGTCGTCTTCGGTATTACGGCCGCGCTCTTTAGTGAAATCACGATCAAGGACGGCAAGGTCCAGCAGAACAACTTTACCGACTACCGCATGCTGCGGCTCAATGAAACGCCCGAGATTGAAGTGCATATCGTGAAAAGCAGCGAGGCACCGGGCGGCATCGGCGAGCCCGGTACTGCTGCGCTTGCACCTGCGCTTACCAATGCGATTTTTGCAGCGACGGGCAAGCGCGTGCGCAAGTTGCCAGTGGGCGAACAGCTAAAGAGCGCGTGATTTGACGGGTATGGGTGCTGGCGGGCGCGCGAGTGATGGCGTGCTCGCTGGTCATCAAGTATCAATACCGTTCAGTCGGATTTCGTGCGCATACCACCGGCCAATCCGACCGATCTACACAGCCCCGAGCGCCGAGGCAGCGCAGGCCGAACTCGATGCCTTCGCCCAAGGGCCCTGGGGCCAACGATTCCTGACAGTCAGCGCCGCCTGGCGCAACGCTTGGGATCGCGTGATTCCGTTCTTTGCGTTCCCGCCGGCGGTGCGCAAGGTGGTCTACACAACGAACGCCATTGAGAACATCAACGCGCAACTGCGCAAGATCATCAAAACGCGAGGCCACTTCCCGATCGATGATGCCGCCACGAAACTCATCTGGCTTGCACTGCGCAACATAACGGCCGGCTGGAGTCGCTCTGCTCACGATTGGAAGCAGGCCATGAACCAATTCGCTATCCTTTACGTGGACCGATTCGTTCGACCATCCGCGTGAATCTTAGCCCCGCCTTGAACACGGAAATTCTGACAACCTCCGGGCGGTTCAAAAGCGCGCGCGCTGGCGACCTTGCTCGCGTTCGCACTAAGAACCTTGAGAGGCGCGAGTTTGCGCGCCGAGCCATCAAGCCCAAGCTCGAGAAACTTTGAGCGACGCCGCTGTTCTCCGTGCTGAAAGAACAATGCAACTTCATGTCCCTCGAGCGATGCTTGCCGTGCAAAGCAAGGGGTCCGTCTACACCATGGAGGGCAGTAAAGTGAAGCTCAGCTGCCCGTTCTGTGTCGAGACGTGGGAAAGCTCGGACGATCCCCGCGTTGCCTTGTTCATCTTCTTGTTTCTCCCTGCGCGAGTTTAAACGCGGGGCAAGTTCGTCCTGAAGCTACCCCTTATTCGGTGACGAATTATGCGTTTTCAACGCATCTGGGTTTCGACACGTATATCGTTTCTCGGTGAGTCCGCGAATTCGATCGAAACAAAAACAGACCCGCGAAGATCATGCCAGTTATTAGATGAAATGTCTGAGCAATGCCACTAGCCATTCCACTTGCAAAACAGGTGCATGCGCATACACTGCAATCGCGTTGTGACATTGTCCGATATTCGAAACGAGACCCGCTGTATGGCAACGATTACAATCGACAGCGTTCTGCCTATCTTGCTAATTTAGGTCCCTTGAGGATCTGACTATCCGCAGCGGCGTTGCAGCTCCTCTTATTAAGTAAAAGCCGGAGGCCTTAATATGTATGTCCCGTGATCAATATACATTTTGCCAAAGGATGGCTTGCGAATATTGATAATCTTGATTTGCGTCGTCCACGATATAGCTCATGCTCTTATGTTTGAGTTCCGGATGAGTTCATGACATCAAAGCGGATCGCGTCCGCCAAGAGCATCGCGCCATGCTAGTCCCGCCCTTGCTTCATCTTCTCGGATCTCAGTCTCCAATCGCGAAATAGAGGTTTATCATGAAATTATTTGGAATTTTCGTTTCGTTTTGCATTTTTTCAACGCTTTCGAACATCGCATTCGCAGATACCACTAATACGATAAAACAACAGGGGACAAAGAATGAGATCAACAACCAAATCGTAGGCAAAGGAAACCTGAGTACATTTATGAACTCGGGAAGCGTGAGTGTCGGCGGAACCGCAACCCAAAACTCAATTTTGGTCAACGACACAAAACATGGATCCACTAATACTATCGAGCTCCAAGGTGGCACCAATACAATCACCGGCCAAGGAATGCAAAATTCGATTTCCGTAGGAAAAGGAAAATAGGCCGACACGATCCTTTGCAAAGGTATGCGCCGGAGTCGCATTACCCTTTCATTTCACATTCCACCTGGCGCACCCAAAAATGACTCGACCATCTTATCTGGCACTCGTTGCCACGACTCTTCTGGCGTTATCTGATTTTTGCTTGGCAGATGGAAATACATACGGTCAATATATGTCTACACTAACTCAGCAGCAAAAAGATGTGAAGCCGATAGTTAATTCGCAATTCTTTGTCACGAATGCAACGAATCGCGCAAATAGGGCGGCACTCACCGGGTTTTCCGGAAAAAATCGCAATATCATTCAAGGTACAAGCGATGGTGGCGCAAATTTTGATAGCGTCAATATCGGACCAAACGCGAAGCTCAATAACGCAACGATTGTTGTGAAGTCGGATCACTCAAATTCAACCATCGTTACCAAAAATGTCGCGAATAAATAACGATTTCCTAAAAAACACCGGCCGCGACGTTGATTGAAATCGAGGATGTCTGCTCGGGCGTGACCTTTAATATCGGAGAGGAGATTACAGATTCATGTGGAGAGCGATCGGGCAACGTTAGCGTGCGCCCCGGAATCACGAATCACTGGACTACTTATCGTACGGATTGATCAATGTTACGCCTCGTTTCATATATTTGCATTTCGCTTTCTGGGATTTTATTTTCGGCTTGTGCGAGCCGCGAAGCTTTGGTGGTGGAACCTTACAGCATTCCCACGCAGCGGATTGATGCCTTTACTGAAAGTCTGCAATGTTTTGGCCGGATGTTGAGCGCCTATGTCGACCAGCCGCTTCCCGTCGAGGTGGGTGTGGTCAAGGATGCCACAGGTGCTTCCAAAGAGGAGGAGGTTCCCATCGACCTGCGAGATATGACGGTGAGCACCGTCTCGAAAATCGGCGGACCGCTCAGCATTGTCTATCGACCAACAATAGAAGAAACTCAGTTGTTCAATATCGGTGGCGCGGCATTGATCCCAAGTCGGGCCTTTGGTTACGATACGATTTTTACGCTCTACGGCGCGGTGACTGAATTTGACCGTGCGGTCTATGGCAGAAAAAAATCACAAAACGTATCCGCTGAGTTCGGCGGCGGTAATGGCCTAACAAATTTGGATTTCGGACGTAATCAAGAGAGGACAAGTACCCGGATGGTCATGGATTTTTACGCTAATCAGACGACCATGTTTTCGATTGCCAACCACACAGCATCGACCAATGCGATGTTGCTGAATCTTGACAACGTCGATCACAATTACAATATCAGCATTGAGGGTAACTCTATCGGCTGGAGCGAATCTTTGTCACGGATCGAGGCCCGACATGCCTCTGTGCGTCTTCTAGTGGAGTTGGGTGTTATTGAGACTCTGGGTAAATCCGTACCAGTGCCTTACTGGAAATGCTTGCCCGGCGGCATCGAAGACTCTGAGACGACGCAAACGGCACGCCGCGAGTTTTTGGAGGTTCAGGAGGCGAGCAATATGCACAACATTGCTAATAGTCATACCATTTCTTTTGTTCAAACGCGCCGAGCCCGGACAGCTCTGGAGAAGGAACAGAAACTCAACAGTTTAATCAGCGCTTACGCTCGCAGCGGTAGATATCCGGAAACCGGAATAGCGTTGCGCGATCGATTGCTACGGGATGCGGGATTTTCTTCTTCGGACTATTTAAATGTGGCCGCTTATGCTTCACTCTGGAAAAATCTTCCGTATTAATGGGCAACGGGGCACCAAAATATTTTGTCTATTTTGGTTGGTATGCTCTAGTCCGGTAGCTCCCGCCGCCAGCGAATCTCCGGTTTCCCCGCCCTCTGATGCAGTTTCGAGTTGCCGTTTAAGCGACAGTCAAGACTGGCCATTGCATCAATATAAAGGGCCTTGCTTGAAAGGCTTGAGCGACGGTCTTGGCGTAGTTCGCTTCGCCAATGGCGACGAACTGCGAGGCCAGTTTAAACAGGGCCAGTTGACTGGAGGCAAAGCGGAAATTCACTATGCCAATGGCGATCTCTATGTGGGTGGAATACGGGACGGCTTACCTGACGGAGAAGGGATCTACACTTGGCTAAACGGCGACACGTATAAGGGACTGTTTGAGAGGGGCAAGAAGAATGGGGTGGGACAGTACACGGAGGCTCAATCGGGCCGACAGTTTCAAGCTCGATACCAAAATGATTTTCTACAAGAACTGAATCAGACATCGACATCCGCGCTCGTAACCGCAGCACAACAAGAAAAAGCGCTGGAAGCATTTCGCCGAACGCTTAAGCCGGGCGATCAGACAAATTTGGGACTGGTTATCGAAATTAGGCGAAAAGACGGTCTAGTCTTGGTGCAAGCGGAGGAAAGCGGCTTGTTTGGCATTCCTCGTTACAATTACCAACAGCGGCGCTCAAGCGTCGATTACGCGCTCGCCCAACAAGTTAACCAGAGATGGGTCAAGCTATCGGAAATTCGTCCGCCGACATCGCACGTTCGGCCAGAGCAGGAGCACCGCCTACCTCATCGGTAATCGGGGTTGACGGCCATACCTTTATGGCGTGGAGAAAACATGACAGCACATCAATGGCGGACACATGCTGGCCTCTCAGACGGAAAATTGCCCGAATCACCGCAGCGCGCGCAATGCGTGTGAGGAACGAAAAGCACACATAGATCAATGGCTTGCGCTAACGTTTCGCTAGCATCACCGCTAGCAGAGTACCTTGCTGTGTGCTGGGATCCTGAAAGTTCGCCAGTCCGTCAATCGCGTCGCCTCGACTGCCATTACGCAGGTCGACGCTGCTACAGTCACGCCTTTTTTGAGATATCTAGACGTAATGGGCGGTGTCTTGCGGAAGGATACTTGCGTTATGGACGGAACAATCGGTGGCTCGAATGTGCCGCGTCACGGCAGTAGTTGGCAAGGCGCGAGCAAAGAAGACATGCATTCGACACTGGCGCGGTCGTCTCCCGTCACGCAGGGAAGCTCGCCGCAACTGCAAGGACTTGTGCCACGCCCTCGACGGTCTCGCATCTCTCCCTGCTATGCGAGCGGTGTGCGGATGGCAGGGCAGGCAGCAGGCGGATACACGCGTCTATTGCACGCTCGCGCAAGTAGCAAGTACGACAGCAGCAGCGCGGGGGTATCGGATCATCGGTTCGCTCTAGTAGACGAACGACCCTCCGCGAACACGCTGCGCGCGGATGATGCGCCCGAATCTGAGCTCTCGGAGCGGAGCTCATTTTCCGCCGAAGGCGGTCCCGTGATTGTCTGGAATGCTCTACTATGGGACCGCTTTCCCGACGGAGACCGGCTCGGTGGCATCGCTGTCAACGTAGCGGTGCGCCTAGCAGAACTTGGTACACATGTCGCGCCCGTCGTCCGCGTCGGCAATGACGAACTCGGGCATGCAGCTGTCGAACAGTTGTCCGCTCGGGGCGTGGACACCTCGCTGGTACAGATTGATGATGAGCGTCGTACCGGACACACTATCGTTTCTTTCGAAAACGATGAACCTCGTTTCGAGAATCAGCCTGGATGCGCATGGGAATGGCTCGAGATGACGGAGAATCTCGCGCAGGCATTGCACAGCGCCCGTGCGTTTGTCTTTGGCACTGCGACCCAGCGAAGCGAGCATGGCCGCAAAGCGCTCGCCGACGGGCTAGCCGAATTGTCACCCAGCGCCCCCACGCTGTTTGATCCCAATTTGCGGCGGAATATTTTCGATTCTGAGAATGATCTTGCTCTGACGCAAGGACTGGCTAGAGCGAATGTGCTAAAGCTGAGCCGAAACGATGTCGAGTTGATAGGGGAGCGGCTAGGTATCAAAGACGATCCGGTAGCGGCGCTCCTTCGCTCCGATACCCGGCTACCATACGCCTCCGATCGGCGGTTGGTTGTGGTGACGGACGCAGCAAGCGGGAGTTGCTGGTTCGCAAACAACATGCAACTGAATATTCCTGCGGCCCCTGCGCAACCCGGTGGCGACCCGGTCGGCTGTGGTGATGCATATCTCGCCGCGACTGTGCATGGCTACGTCAATGGATGGCCTGCCCCGAACATCGGTTCGCTTGCAAGCCTGATCAGCGCTGAGGTGGCCAGCACCCGCGGAGCCACGCAGCCTATCAGCGCAGAGCGGCTTTCGGAGATTTATGGGCAATCTGCGCCAGACACAAGCAATGCTGACTCTTGAATTTTTCGCCTTGTACTGCCCTGTGGCGACTGTGTTGGTCAAGTAATTTCGGACAGGCAGATAGGCTCTTTTGCTGTCGACTTCGCCTCGAAGGCGGCGTCGTCTTCGGTATTACGGCCGCGCTGTTTAGTGAAATCACGATCAAGGATGGCAAGGTCCAGCAGAACAACTTCACCGACTACCGCACGCTGTGGCTCAAATGAAACGCCCGAGATTGAAGTGCATATCGTGAAAAGCAGCGAAGCACCGGGCGGCATTGGCGAGCCCGGTACTTCCGCGCTTGCACCTGCGCTTACCAATGCGATTTTTGCAGCGACGGGCACGCGCGTGCGCAAGTTGCCGGTGGGCGAACAGCTAAAGAGCGCGTGATGTGACGGGTATGGGGTGCTGGCGGGCGTGCGAGTGATGGCGCGCTCGCTGGTCATACCAAAAACGTTTCGCACTGCGAATCATTCGCCGAAGACGCGAAAGCCTTACTCCGAATGTTGCTTTTGCCAGAGCTGCATCAAGCGGATCTCCCGCTCTTGCGCCTGTACGATTTTCGCGGCGAGTCGCCGCATCATCGGATCTTTTCCGTATTTCAATTCGACCTTCGCCATGTCGATCGCACCTTGATGGTGCGGGATCATGTGAGCGACGAAATCCTTGTCGGCGTCGCCCGTATAAGTGGGCGAGTTCATGTCTTTCATCATTTTCTGATCGGCATCCTTGAACGCCTGCGTCGAAAGATGCGACTCGTCGGACGATTTAGAGGCATTCGATGCGCCGCTCGCCGAAGAGGACATGCTCATGCCGGGCATGGATGCAGCCGACTGCGCAGCAGCGGGCGTGATCGAAGCGCTCAGTGCGATGCCGACACATACAAGTGGTACGGAAAGCGGGACGAAAGCGGACCGAAGGATTCGCATTGGGGATTTCTCCTCAACTCAATATGCGGCGACGCCAATCGCACGCGAAAACCCCTTCCGCCTCGCGCCAGTTCGAAAGGGCTCGTGCCTGGGATGCTAGCCAATTTCGTGCCGCGTCGCCCCGTTAGCTTGGGCGCTTTCTCCGTGTGACGTTGCCGTTGCCATTGCCGTTACTGTACCCGACGAGGCAATCGCCTCGAGCGGCTGCCCTTTCGTTTCGATACCGAGCGCGGCTACCGCAATGGCCGCTACGACGAATGAAAGCGCGCCAAGCGTAAAGACCCCGCTTTGCCCAAATATGGGCAGCACGACGCCGACGACATAAGGCCCAATCAGCGACCCGACGCGGCCAATGGCAGACGCGAACCCCGACCCCGTGGCACGCGCCCCCGTTCCATAGAGCTCGGGCGTATAGGTATAAAGCGCGGCCCACATGCCGAAGAGAAAAAATTGCATCGCGAAACCGGCGCCGATGACAAGCGCGATATCTGCCTGGTACAACAGCGCTTGCCCGTAGAGATAGGCCATGGCGGCACCGCCGACAAGCGAGGCGACGCACGTCGGTTTGCGGCCCCATCGCTCGACGAGCCATGCCGCGCAAAGAAAGCCGGGAATACCGGCGCTTGAAATCAACACGGTATAAAGCACCGATTTCGTGACCGTAATGCCGCTTTGCTGCATCAGCGCGCCAAGCCACGAAGTTAATCCGTAAAAGCCAAGTAGCGCAAAGAACCACAGCGTCCAGACCATGATGGTGCGACGACGATAGATGCCGCTCCAGATTTCATTGAACGCACCGCGCGCGTGACGCTGAGCCAATGGCGCGATAACAGTGGACGGCGTTGGCAGCACAGCGAGGCCGCTTGCGCGCAGCACCTTCGCTTCGATTTGCGCGAGCACCTCTTCTGCACGCGCAGCATGCCCGCGATGCTCGAGCCACCGTGGCGATTCGGGCACGATGCGCCGCACGACGAGCACGAAAACCGCGGGAATGGCAAGCAGTGCGAAGACAGTGCGCCAGCCGAAATGCGGCAGAACAAAATAAGAAACGATGCCGGCGCTGATGAAACCGAGGGGCCAAAAGCCATCCATTAATGCAATCAGGCGACCGCGCGAGGCGGTCGGTACAAACTCCGACAGCAGCGCTTGCGCGACAGGAAATTCCATCCCCATGCCGATGCCGAGAATCACCCGATAGGCGATCAACGTATTCACATCGTGGGCCGTCGAGCACAGATACGATGCAACGCCCCAGAGCACCATGCTCCACTGAAACACCGGGCGCCGACCAAAGCGGTCCGCGAGCAGCCCGGCAACAGCCGCGCCGAGCACCATGCCAAAAAAGCTGGCACTGGCGACGAGTCCGGCCATCGCACTGGAAAGACCGAACTCCTGTTTGATCGAACCAAGCACGAACGTCATCGTGCCGAGATCGACCGAATCGAAGAAAAACGCCAGCGCGATGACGATAAACAACGTTCGGTGATAGCGCGAGAACGGCAGGCGCTCGAGCCGCGCGGCGGCACAAACGCGGGTGGGCGTCGGGTTGGCGACGGTCGGCATGGCAGGCTCCGAGTAGGAAGAAGCCGCCATGTCGGCGGCATCACTCAGTAAATGCGGCCATTAATGTGCGCCATAGAAGAAATGCGGCATCGGCATGGAACGAGGGCGCCATGCGATGCTGTGGCGGAACAGGCAAGCTCCTGCAACGCTCTGCAATCATCCGCATCAGAGCGCAGCGTGTGCTGCCGAAACAGGTGATGATGCAGCATCGCTCGCCCCCGTATGCCGAGCCGGCGCTCCATTTGCCACGTAATAGGGCGCATCGGCGCGTGGCAGCGCGCGTCGCCCGCGGATTTCATCGGCGATTTTTTCGGCAAGCATGATGGTGGGTGCGTTGAGGTTGCCGGTTGTAATGAGCGGCATGATCGACGCGTCCACCACACGCAATGCCTCGATGCCGTGCACGCGCCCTTGTCCATCGACGACGGCCATCCCGTCATATCCCATCGGGCACGAACAGGATGGATGGAAGGCCGTTTCAGCGCGTGCGCGGACGTATGCGTCGAGTTCCTTATCGCTTTTTACGTCGACGCCGGGGCTCAGTTCTCGTCCGCGATAACGATCGAGTGCAGGTTGCGAAATGATTTCACGCGTGATGCGGATGGCGTCGCGGAACTCGCGCCAATCCAGCGGCTCCGCCATATAGTTGAACAGAATGCTCGGGTGAGCGCGCGGGTCGCGCGAGCGCAACTTGACGCGGCCGCGGCTCGGTGAGCGCATCGATCCGACGTGCGCCTGAAAGCCGTGCATGTCGATCGCATTCGATCCGTTGTAGTTGATGGCGATCGGCAGAAAGTGATATTGAATGTTCGGCCAAAGGTCGTCATCGCGCGTGCGGATGAACCCGCCGGCTTCGAAATGATTGCTTGCGCCAAGGCCCGTTCCGTTGAAGAGCCATTCAGCACCGATGGCCGGTTGGTTGTACCACTTCAGCGCGGGGTAAAGCGATACCGGTTCTTTGCATTCGTACTGCATGTACATCTCGAGATGGTCTTGCAGATTGCGGCCCACACCAGGCAAATCGAGCACGATCGGAATTTGCAACTCGCGCAGCCACTCGCCCGGGCCGACGCCTGAGCGTTGCAAGACCTGAGGCGATGCAATAGCGCCTGCGCATAGCAGCACTTCGCGCCGCGCGTGTGCGCTTGCCTGCGCATTGCCATGCAGATAAGCGACACCGATGGCACGTTTGCCGGAGAACAAAATGCGATCGGTTTGCGCGTGCGTGACGATGGTGAGATTGGGGCGCCCCTTTGCCTGATCGAGATAGCCGCGTGCTGTGCTCGCGCGTCTGCCGTGCGGCGTCACGGTGCGATCCATCGGGCCGAAACCTTCCTGGCGATAACCGTTGAGATCGTCGGTACGTGGGTAGCCGGCCTGCACGCCCGCTTCGACCATTGCGCCAAAGAGCGGATTGTTGCCGGGTTTGCTCGTTGTCACATGCACGGGGCCTTCGCCGCCGTGATAACTATTCGGGCCGATGTCGCGCGTTTCCGCTTTCTTGAAGTAGGGCAGGCAATCGAGGTAGGACCAGTTTTCGAGGCCTTTGATCTGCGCCCAGCCGTCGTAATCGAGCGCATTGCCGCGGATATAGCACATACCGTTGATCAGCGACGATCCGCCAAGACCTTTACCGCGCCCGCACTCCATCCGGCGATGGTTCATATGCGGCTCGGGCTCGGTTTCATAGGCCCAGTTATAGCGGCGGCCTTGCAGTGGATAAGCGAGGGCGGCCGGCATTTGCGTGCGGAAGTCGAAGCGGTAATCGGGGCCGCCTGCTTCGAGCAGCAACACCGTCACATCGGCATCTTCTGTCAGGCGCGTGGCGAGCACGTTGCCGGCAGACCCCGCGCCGATCACGATGTAGTCGAATTCGCTGGCATTCATGAACTTCCCCTTCGCCTTCAGAACGCGGGCCGAAACGGGCCGAGCTCAACTTGTATCGATTTGATCTGCGTGTAGTGTTCGAGTGTCGTGATGCCGTTTTCACGGCCGATGCCCGATTGCTTATAACCGCCGACCGGCATCTGCGCGGGCGATTCGCCCCAGGTGTTGATCCAGCAGATTCCCGCTTCGAGGCGATGAATCGTGCGATGTGCGCGCGACAGATTTTCGGTGACGACGCCGGCGGCGAGCCCGTACTGCGTGGCATTGGCACGCGCGATCACCTCCGCTTCGTCATCGAAATCGAGCAAGCACATGACCGGGCCGAAGATCTCTTCGCGCACGATACGCATGTCGTCGCGGCAATCGGCGAAGACAGTCGGCGCAACGTATTGGCCTTGTGCGTAATGACCATCGACAAGACGCATCCCGCCCGCAACCAGCCGCGCGCCGTCACGGCGTCCGCTTTCGATATAGCCCAGCACCTTGTCGAGTTGTGCCGCGCTGGCAAGCGGCCCGAAGTTCGTTTGAGGATCGGACGGTTTGCCGATTCGGATCCGTGAAACACGCTCGGCGACGAGTGCTTCGAATTTGGCCTTCACGGAGCGGTGAACGAATACGCGCGTGCCGTTCGTGCAGACTTGCCCGGCGCTGAAGAAATTCGCGGTTACCGCAATATCGGCAGCGCGGTCGAGATCGGCATCGTCGAAAACGATCAGCGGCGATTTGCCGCCGAGCTCCATCGTCACTTCTTTCAGCGAAGAGGCCCCGGCAAGCGACATCACTTTCTTGCCCGTTTCGACGCCACCCGTAAACGACACCTTGGCGATGCCGGCATGCGCGGCAATAAGCGCGCCGACGCTGCCGTCGCCCTGTACGACGTTGAATACGCCAGGCGGCACGCCGGCTTCGGTATAGATTTCGGCCAGCTTCAATGCGGACAGCGGCGTCACCTCGCTTGGCTTGAAGATCATTGCGTTGCCGGCCGCCAGTGCCGGCGCCGATTTCCAACAGGCGATCTGGATCGGGTAGTTCCATGCGCCGATGCCCGCGCACACACCGAGCGGCTCGCGCCGTGTGTAGACAAAAGCATCGTCGCGCAGTGGAATCTGCCGACCCTCCAACGCAGGTGCCAAGCCGGCGTAATACTCGATGACATCGGCACCGGTGACGATGTCGACGCTGAGCGTTTCGGCAATGGGTTTGCCTGTGTCCCGCATTTCGAGCGTGGCGAGTTCGTCATTGTGCTCACGCAGCAGCGCGACGGCGCGGTGCAGGATACGCGAGCGCGCAATGGCGCCGAGCGAGGCCCACGCATGCTGCGCTTCGCGCGCCGATGCGACTGCGCGATCGATATCGGCGGCGTTTGCCTGCTGTACGGTCGCGAGTCGCTCGCCAGTGGCGGGATCGTACGTCTCGAAAGTCGTGCCCGCGGTTGCATCGACATAGCCGCCGCCGATATAGAGACGCTGCAACCCGTAGGCCGAGGACATGGACATCGAAAATCTCCAGCAGGCAATGTTGCAAAGGCCTTAAAGATAGGCGTTTTGCGCTTGGCGTTCAATCGATAAGGGACGCATCGGCCAGCGTATGTCGGGTTCCGGCAAACGTGTGTCGCGTTTTGTAGGATCGCGTTTGGGCATCGCGGGCTACCCTGAAATCCTGTGGCGCAGGTTCCAACAACCGAGACATGGAGACGAAAGCGATGAGCAGCAACCGAGGTGTCGTTTATTTGGGGCAGGGTAACGTCGAAGTCCAGTCGATCGATTACCCGAAGATGGTGGATCCGCGCGGACGATCGATTCAGCACGGCGTCATTCTGAAAGTGGTCAGTACGAATATTTGCGGCTCCGATCAGCACATGGTGCGCGGCCGAACGACCGCACCGGTTGGCCTCGTACTGGGCCATGAAATTACTGGCGAGGTCATTGAAGTCGGCTCCGATGTGGAGACGCTGGCAATCGGGGACCTCGTATCCGTCCCGTTCAACGTGGCTTGCGGCCGTTGCCCGATGTGCAAGGCGCAGCACACGGGGGTATGCCTCAATGTCAATGCTTCGCGCGCGGGCGGTGCTTACGGCTATGTCGATATGGGCGGCTGGATCGGCGGGCAAGCGGAATATGTGCTCGTGCCCTATGCCGACTTCAATCTGCTGAAGTTTCCCGATCGCGATCAGGCACTGGCCAAGATTCGCGATCTCACTTGCCTCTCGGACATCTTGCCGACCGGCTATCACGGTGCCGTCACGGCAGGCGTCAAACCGGGCTCGACGGTCTACATTGCCGGGGCGGGCCCCGTTGGCATGGCCGCTGCGGCGTCGGCGCGTTTGCTTGGTGCCGCTTGCACGATCGTCGGTGACATGAACGCAGAGCGGCTCGCGCACGCAAAAGAGATGGGCTTCGAGACGGTTGATCTATCGCTCGATGCAACGCTTGGTGAGCAGATCGAGCAGCTTCTCGGGAAGCCCGAGGTCGATTGCGCCGTTGATTGCGTGGGTTTCGAGGCGCATGGGCACGGCAGCGCGCACGGCCAGGAGGCACCCGCTGCCGTGCTGAATTCGCTGATGGAAATCACGCGTGCCGCGGGCGCGATCGGCATCCCGGGGTTGTACGTGACTGACGACCCCGGCTCCGCCGACGCCGCGGCCCGTCGAGGGAGTCTGAGCTTGCGCCTTGGCCTGGGTTGGGCAAAGTCGCATTCGTTCCACACCGGACAAACGCCGGTCATGAAGTACAACCACAATTTGATGCAGGCGATTTTGTGGGACCGTTTGCCGATTGCGAAGATCGTCAACGTCACGGTGATTTCGCTCGATGAGGCGCCCGAAGGCTATCGCAAGTTCGATGGTGGCGCACCGCGCAAATTCGTGATCGATCCGCACGGGTTGTTGAAGGCAGCTTGAGAAGGCAACGCGGGCGCAGGGCTTACCAGCCCAGCGCCTGCGCGAGCCGGGAGAGGGAAACATCGATCTCGTCAGCTTCGATGCAACCGAACCCGAACGCGATGCCGGCTGCTGCACGCGTGTCCGATTCGAACAGAAAATCGCTTACCGGCTGCGCACCCGCTGCAAATCGCCTGACGTGTGGCAGCAAACGCGATGCGTCGTTGCGACGCCGATATCGCGCGCAAAGATGAATACCCGCCTGAGCCGGAATCGCATCGAACCAGTCACCCAAGCGCAGTTGCAGCGCGTCGAGCATCGCCTCGCGCCGCGCGGCATAATGCTTGCGCATCGAACGGACGTGCCGCGCGAGATGCCCATCGAGGATGAATCGCGCCAGCGTCTCGTGCAATTGCACGTTGCCGGCCGCATCGGCGCAGCGCTTGGCCCAGGCCAGCGCATCGCAGGCCCATGGCGGCGCGACGAGGTAGCCGATCCGCAATGACGGGAACAGACTCTTCGAAAAAGTTCCGACATAAACGACGCTTCCATCGCGATCGAGCGTTTGCAATGCATCGAGCGGTTGTGCGCCGTAGCGAAACTCGCCGTCGTAATCATCTTCGATGATGACGGCGCCGTGTGTGCGTGCGAAATTCAGCAGTGCTAAACGTCGCTGCATCGACATCACCACGCCGGTCGGAAACTGATGCGATGGCGTGACGTACACCACCCGTACGTCGAGCGGTAGTCGTTCGACGATCATGCCTTCCTCGTCGACCGGTATCGCCACCAGTTGAGCACCCGCTGCAAGCATCGCAGCTCGCAACGGCGGATAACCTGGGTCTTCCACCGCAACCTTGGTACGCCCGCTCGTTACCAGAATGCGCGCGAGCAGATCGAACGCTTGCTGCGCGCCGGATGTCACCACGATATCGTCCGCGCTGCAGACCACCGCGCGCGCGTACGCGATATGCTGCGCAATCGCGGCGCGCAGTAATGGCGGGCCTTCCGCACTTGGATAGTCGAACGCGGACGCACCACTTAATCGCGAAGTTTGTCCGAGAAGGCGCCGCCAGACTGTCAGCGGCAGATGTCGATGGTCTGGTACGCCGAGCTGGAAGCCGCCTTTTGCCGTGCTGACTTCGATGCTGCGCGATGCCCCCGGCGCACGTTGATGCCAATCGGGCGCGAGCCGCGAGGCCTGACGCACAGTGGCTTTGCGGCTCGGGGTTTGCCGCATTTGCCCGACATCGGCTACTACCGCTTTGGCACCCGCGCGCGTGATCAGATAACCCTCGGCCATCAATAGATCGTAAGCGGCGACAACCGTATTGCGCGACACGCCGTAGGCCGATGCCACGCGCCGCGTAGCGGGCAACGATACACCGGCGGCAATGCGTCGTTCCAGAATGGCCGACCGCAGTTGTTGATGCAACCGTTGAACGAGTGTTTCATGCCCCGCTCGTTCGAGATGCACGGCAAATTCAAAAACTGGTTCTATAGGCATATCTATAACTGGATCATTCTCAGGGCCAGTTTAACGTTAAATTATTTTCCATGGCATGCGCTGGCATGCAGTCGAGACAGGAGAATTCAAATGACCGAAGTCGACATCGCCGCGCGTGTGCCGCGCATCGATTTTTTGCCTGCTCACGTCACCATCGGTGCCGATACCCGTTGGATCGAAGAATCGCCCGTCAAATGGTGGACACCGTTGCGATTCTTCTCCGACGGCGGCGGGTTTGTAGAACTGATGCGGATGAGCCCCGGTGCGCTGATGCCGTTGCATCGTCACACCGGCGAAATTCACGCATTCAACCTGAGTGGCGAACGCTTGCTTTCATCGGGCGAGCGCATTGGCCCGGGCGATTACGTATTCGAACCGCCCGGCAATGTCGACTGGTGGAAGGTAATCGGCGAAGTGCCGATGACGGTGCTCGTTGTCGTCAAAGGCACGGTGGAGTTCCTCAATGCCGACGGCACTGTGCGCGCACGTGTGAATGCATTGACGCAGCTCGATGCATATCGCCGGTACTGCGAGCAAAACGGCGTGCCGGTCCGCGATCTGTTGGATTGAAGCCGTGCTTTGCTTTTAGCCGCGCTTTTCGCGTGCAAGTTGCTCTCGATAGAGCGCCATCTCTTCGTCCATCGCGCGGGCCACGGCAGGGCGCGCGGTGACACGCTCGAAATACGCGCTGACGGCCGGCCACTGGGCGAGATCGACATCGCAGTAGCGCGCCCAATTAAGCACTACGGCCAGATACGCGTCGGCCACGCTGAAATCGTCTAACAACCAATCTTGCGACGCGAAGTGTGCCTGCAGAACACCGAGCCGTGCGGGCACTTTCTCGCGCGCATAACGCTTGACGTCGGCACCCGCATTCTGATCGAGCAATGGCGTGAATAGCGCTTGATGCAGTTCCGTGCTGATGAAGCCGAGCCATTGATGTAGCCGCGCCCTTGGCAAACCGGATGTGGGTGCCAGCCGTGCCGCCGGCAGCGCGTCGGCCACGTAGGGCAGGATCGCCGTATTTTCGGTTAGCAACTGGCCGTCGTCCGTGCGTAGTACGGGCACCATTCCAATTGGATTGACGGCGAGAAAATCCTCGCCGTCGCGCAGCAGCTTGCGCTTGGTATCCACTTGTAGATAGCGCGCTTCATAGCCTGCCTCGTAAAACACGATTCGCGTTGCGAGCGAGCAAGCCAACGGAGAAAAGTAAAGGTCCATGTCCCACCTCCTCAGTGATTGTTTTTGTACTATATTGGACACAATTGAATCGAGTCAATTATTTTATTCGATATGGTACAAAAAGACGTTGTGAAAGAGCCGAAACCCAAGCGTGCGCGGGGGCGGCCACGTGCGTACGACGTCGACGAGGCGCTCGCTCGTGCGCGCGATGCCTTCTGGGAGAGCGGGTATAGCGGCACGACACTCGACGAACTTAGCGCGGCGACGAGCATGAACCGCCCGAGCCTTTACGGCGCATTCGGCGACAAGCACGCGCTTTATCTCGCCACATTGCATCGCTATGTGGCGCAGAGCGTGCAAACGATGGATGAAACGCTTGCAACCATGTTGCCGCTGCGCGAGACATTGCTGCGCATTTACGATCTGGCGCTATCGCTGTATTTCCGGCCGGGCGGTGCGCCGAAGGGGTGCTTCCTGGTCGGCACGGCGGCGGTCGAAGCTGTGAATGACGACGAGATCCGAGACATCCTTCGGCAGGCGCTGCTGGCGTTCGATCGGGCGTTTGAAGCGCGCTTTACGCGTGCGCGGGAAGCGGGGGAGATTGACGCGCATGCCGATCCCGCGACGTTGGCGAAGCTCGCGTCGGCCATTTTGCATACGCTTGCGTTGCGTTCGCGCGCAGGCGACAAACGGCCGTCGCTGCGTGCGACGGCCGAAGCGGGTGTAGCGATGATCTGCGGCACGTGTCCCCCGCCCGCGCCGGGGCGAAAAGGCAAGCGCAGTTGATGGATGGCGCCGGGCTAAGCTTTCGTTGTGCTTACGGTATGTGGTGGCTGCGAGGCTGCCATCCGAGTATGCGTTTGGCCTTTTCGGTGCTGACTTCGGCGTTGTCTTCGGCGATATTGAAAATGCCGGTTACCTGACGTTGCACGGCGAGCAGCGCTGCGCTCGCGGCGTCGTCCACATGCAGCGGGCTTGCACCGGCTGGTGCCATGCGGCCCGTGCGAGGGCCGTACAAGCTGCCGTAACGCAGGACGGTCGCTGTCCGCGGGGCGCTGGCATAGCCCAACACGGTTTGTTCGAGCGCTACGACACCGCGCACGGTAATGCCGCGCGGATCTTGTGCATCGAGATCGAGCGGGGCTTCTTCGATGTAGGGCTTAGGCCCCCAGCGTAAGCCCACGAGATGCTTTGCGCCACGACGTGGCGGCAACCGGCGGCGCTCGCAGCGGACATCAGATTGCGTGTGCCTTCGTCACGAATACGCGCGTTGCGCGGTACGGCATCGGCCATGCGGGCGGGGTCGAGCGCGGGCGGCAAATCGGTCAGTTGGTGCACGACGATGGCTGGCTTGATGCGCACCATCTCGCGTTCGAGCGTTTCCTTGTCGAAGACATCGACGATGACCGGTTTCGCCCCGGCGGCTTCAATTGTTGGGGCGAGTGCCGGTTTGCGAGTGGTGCCGTAGACGAGGTATCCGGCATCGATCAGCCTGGGAACCAGGGCAGTGCCGATCGCGCCTGTCGCGCCGGCAAGAAAGACGACTTCGCTCATCGATGGTCTCTCCTATCCAAGGTTCGTCGGCGGCCCACGTGCCGCCGTGACATGACGAAGCGGAATGTTACCTAATGGAGCTGGAGTGCGATCTTGGTTGGCGCGCATGTCATCTCGTGAACGTCCCAATAGCGCGTGTAATGCAATTGAATTACAATGCGGCAATTGAGCTACTAACATGGGGAACGAACATGGCTGCGACTGCATTGGTGCAAACGCGCATCGATCCCGCGCTGAAAGAGCGCGCGGCTGCGGTACTCGACAACATGGGGCTGACCGTTTCGGATGCCGTGCGCATTCTGCTGACGCGTGTCGCGAACGAAGGGGCGTTGCCGTTTGCGTTCGCTGCTGACCCTGTAGCACACGATGCCTGGTTTCGCGCGAAGGTGCGGGAGGCATTGGCAGACCCACGGCCGGCTGTTCCTGACGATGAGGTAGAGGCCCATTTCGCCAAACGTCGCGCGGCGGCACTTCGCAAAGCTGACAAGAAAGGTTGACGCATGAGGCTTGAATGGTCGGCCTTCGCGTTAGACGATCGGGACAGAATTTTTGATTACATTGAAGAAGATAGCGCGCGTGCTGCCGTTGCCGTGGATGGTCAGATCAGCACTCAAGTCCGCCAGCTAATCCAGTTTGCGGAGACGGGCCGGCCTGGGCGTATTGAGGGCACTCGCGAACTGGTTATTAGCCGAACGCCGTATATCGCAGCGTACCGCATCATCGGTGACACCGTACGCGTCCCGCGGGTGTTGCACGGTGCACGCCAATGGCCTGATGATATGTCGGACTAACGGCCTTCGATATCTAGCAGTCGTCGCGTTTCAGATGTGCAGCGCAATCGCCCCATCTAACACCGAAGGAATTGCACTGCCGGCGAGCGGCGCGACTTGCTTGCGTCGTTCGCGCGTAGGTGCCGTGCCGAACGCGTCGCGATAGCTCTTGCTGAAATGACACGCGGACTGAAAACCGCAAGCCATCGTGATATGCATGATCGACATGTCGGTCTGCAGCAGCAACTCACGGGCGCGACGCAAGCGTAACGTCAAGTAGTAATGCGTCGGCGTCATGCCGAGATGCTCGCGAAAGAGCCGCTGCAGTTGGCGTTGCGACATATTCGCAAGCCGTGCGAGTTCCTCGCGTGAGAGCGGCTCTTCGATATTGCTTTCCATCAGCGCGATGACTTCGAAAAGCGATTTGTTTGCGGAGCCGAGCCGTGCAACGAGCGGCATCCGTTGTTGTGCATTGTTGTCGCGAACGTGTTCGACGATGAACTGCTCGGCAATTTGCGTGACGCGTGCCGTACCGATGCGCGGTGCGATCAGATGCAGCATCATATCGAGCGGTGCGACGCCGCCGGTACAGGTGATGCGGTCTCGATCGACGACGAAAAGCTCCTTGAGAAAACGCGTGCGCGGAAATTCCTCTTTGAGCGCCGACATATTCTCCCAATGAATTGCGCAGGCAAAGCCATCGAGCAGGCCGGCGCGCGCAAGCGCATAGGTGCCGGTGCAGAGGCTGCCAAGCACGACGCCCGCGCGCGCGAAGCGGCGCAGTTCAACGAGATGTGCGGGCGCGGTTGCGCGCTGCACATCCACGCCACCGCAGACGAATGCGATATCGGGCTGGTGCGCGAGCGAGGCTATCGGTGCCGTTTCGACGGACAAGCCATTGCTGGCGGTCACGGGGCCACCATCGGGGCTGACGAGACTCCAGCGGTAAAGCTCCTGGCCACTCAGGTAATTCGCCATTCGCAGAACTTCGACCGCATTCGAAAACGCGATCATCGTGAAGTTCGGCAAAACCATGAACGCGAAATTCGAAAGCGACGCAGTGCGCTCGGGTGACATGGCGATTTCCTTCGAATCCGGTGTAATGCGGCCGATGGGGGAGCAACGGCACTTTTCATTCTGGCTGCCAGGGCAACATGCATGCCATACGGCCTTACCCTAATGTCCGCCGCCGCGTGGATATGCCGCCACGTCGTTGTCGCGCGGCCCAAACTTGTCCAAAACGGACGCGCGTGTCGGAAAAGGTAAAGAACGCGTCTGAATTCGTCAATCCGCCAAAAATCCGAAAGACAAGAATAGAGCCATCGCCAACGAAAGCCAGCGGCGCCCGTTTCGAGCAGGCGCCGCGCACGACTCAATACGGATACCCCATGTCGAACCCTCAGCCGTTTTTCACGCAGCCCCTCGCCGAGCGAGATGCACCCGTGCGCGGTGCGATTCTCAAGGAACTCGAGCGCCAGCAGTCACAGGTGGAGCTGATCGCATCGGAAAACATCGTGTCGCGCGCCGTCCTGGAAGCGCAGGGCTCCGTACTCACCAATAAATACGCCGAAGGGTACCCGGGCAAGCGCTATTACGGCGGCTGTGAATTCGTGGACGAAGTGGAAGCGCTCGCCATCGAGCGCGTGAAGCAGCTTTTCAATGCCGGCTACGCCAACGTTCAGCCGCACTCCGGTGCGCAGGCGAACGGCTCGGTCATGCTGGCGCTGGCCAAGCCGGGCGACACGATACTTGGGATGTCGCTCGACGCGGGCGGCCACCTGACGCATGGCGCCAAGCCCGCGTTATCGGGCAAGTGGTTCAACGCGGTGCAGTATGGCGTCGATCGAGAATCGATGCGCATCGATTACGACCGCATCGCGGCGCTGGCCGACGAACACAAGCCCAGCCTGATCATTGCCGGGTTTTCGGCCTATCCGCGTGCGCTCGATTTTGCCCGGTTTCGCGCGATTGCCGATGGCGTCGGCGCCAAGTTGATGGTCGATATGGCCCATATCGCGGGCATCATCGCGGCCGGCCGCCATCCGAACCCGGTCGACCACGCACACGTGGTGACATCGACCACGCACAAGACATTGCGTGGCCCGCGCGGCGGCTTTGTGCTGACCAATGACGAAGACATCGCGAAAAAGATCAACTCGGCTGTCTTCCCAGGCCTGCAAGGTGGGCCGTTGATGCATGTCATCGCCGGCAAGGCGGTTGCATTCGGCGAAGCGCTGCAAGACGGCTTCAAGAGCTATATCGACAATGTGCTGGCAAACGCTCAGGCGCTCGGCGCGGTGTTGACGGAGGGCGGCGTTAATCTGGTGACGGGCGGCACCGATAACCATTTACTGCTTGTCGATCTGCGTCCGAAGTCGTTGAAGGGAACGCAAGTCGAAACCGCGCTCGAACGCGCCGGCATCACTTGTAACAAGAACGGCATTCCGTTCGATACGGAAAAGCCAACGGTCACGTCGGGCGTTCGGCTCGGCACGCCGGCCGGCACCTCGCGCGGGTTTGGCGTGGCGGAGTTCCAACAGATTGGTCAGTTGATTCTCGAAGTGCTCGATGCGCTCACGCGTCATCCCGAAGGCCATGCCGAGACCGAGCAACGTGTACGCCGCGAGATTTTCGCGCTGTGCGAGCGGTTCCCGATCTATTGATTGACACGATGAGATTGTGCGCTTGAGACACGCAATCGTTAGGACTCCTCTCATTTCGACAGCTTTTACGCCCGGAGCAACAGATGTCCACCTTGCATGAGAACAGCATCATCATCGACGGTCTGAATATCTCCAAGTTCGACCGCTCGGTTTTCGAAGACATGCGAAAAGGCGGCATCACTGCCGCGAACTGCACCGTGTCGGTATGGGAGAGCTTTACGAAGACAGTCGACAACATCGCACTGATGAAGCAGCAAATTCGTGAGGAGAGCGAAATGTTGACGCTCGTGCGAACCACCGAGGACATCGCTCGGGCCAAGCGCGAAAACAAGACGGGCATCATCTTCGGTTTCCAGAACGCGCATGCGTTCGAAGACAATATCGGCTACATCGAGGCTTTCCACGACATGGGCGTGCGCGTCGTGCAGCTTTGCTACAACACGCAAAACCTCGTCGGCACGGGTTGCTATGAGCGCGACGGCGGCCTTTCTGATTTCGGCCGCGAGGTCATTACGGAAATGAACCGCGTCGGCATCATGGTCGACCTTTCGCACGTCGGCGGGAATACGTCGTCCGAAGCCATTGCGTTTTCGAAAAAGCCCGTTTGCTACTCGCATTGCCTGCCGTCAGGCCTCAAGGCGCATCCGCGCAACAAGAGCGACGCGCAGCTCAAGGAAATTGCCGATGCAGGTGGGTTTGTCGGCGTCACGATGTTCGCCCCGTTTTTGAAGCGCGGCATCGACGCGACGATCGATGACTACATCGAAGCCATCGATTACGTCGTCAACCTGATTGGCGAAGATACGGTCGGCATCGGTACAGACTTCACGCAAGGTTATAGCGTCGATTTCTTCGATTGGCTGACGCACGACAAAGGCCGCTATCGCCGGCTGACGAATTTCGGCAAGGTCGTCAACCCTGAGGGCATCCGCACGATCGGCGAATTTCCGAACCTGACCGCGGCGATGGAGCGCGCGGGCTGGAGCGAAACGCGCATTCGCAAGATCATGGGCGAAAACTGGGTGCGCGTGTTCCGCGACGTCTGGGGCGCCTGAGCGACGGCACGCCCTCGCATTTTGATTCGGACTACGAAACAAATAAAAGCGCCACCTCTCACCGAACCACTCTCTGTCCATCAAGGCGAAAACATGCAACCGCAATTGCCGATCGACGTCGATGCCGATACGGGCGTTTGGACGACGGACGCGCTGCCGATGCTTTACGTGCCGCGTCATTTTTTCACGAACAATCACGTCGCCGTTGAAGAAGCGCTCGGGCGCGACGCGTATGCCGAGATTCTCTATCGCGCGGGCTACAAGTCGGCTTATCACTGGTGCGATAAAGAAGCGAAGCAACACGGGCTCAGCGGGATGGCCGTCTTCGAGCACTACCTGAAACGACTGTCGCAGCGCGGCTGGGGCCTCTTCCGAATCGTCGAGGCCGACCCAGCGCGCGCGCATGCGCGCATCGAACTGCGGCATTCGTCGTTTGTCCTCGCGCAGCCCGGCAAGCAGGGCAAGCTTTGCTATATGTTCGCCGGCTGGTTCGCAGGGGCAATGGATTGGGTCAACGATACGGCCGATGCCGGCGGCGCGCGCGGCCCGCGTTCGCAATCGAAAGAAACGCAGTGCGCGGCAGAAGGCCATGCGCATTGTATTTTCGAAGTGTCGCCGCTCGGTTGAGCCAGTTCGGCCGATTAGCAAACCAAGGTTCAAGGATCCAGGATTAGAGGTCGAACGAGATGCGCTATCCCCATCTTTTCAAGCCGATGACGCTGAACAAACTGACGTTGCGCAACCGCATCGTCAGCACGGCGCATGCGGAAGTCTATGCGGAGCCGGGCGGCTTGCCAGGCGATCGCTACATCCGCTACTACGAGGAAAAGGCGAAAGGCGGCGTTGGGCTGGCCGTGTGCGGCGGCTCGAGCCCGGTCTCGATCGATAGCCCGCAAGGCTGGTGGAAGTCGGTCAATCTCGCAACGGATCGCGTGATCGAACCGCTTGGCCGGCTCGCGGAAACGATGCATCGGCACGGCGCGAAGATCATGATCCAGGCGACGCACATGGGCCGCCGTTCCGCATTTCATGGCGAGCACTGGCCGCATCTGATGTCGCCGTCCGGTGTGCGCGAGCCCGTGCACCGCGGCAATGCGAAGATCATCGAAGTCGAGGAGATTCGCCGCATCATTGGTGACTTCGCCGCCGCCGCGCGGCGGGTACAGCAAGCGGGCATGGATGGCGTCGAAATTTCGGCGGCGCACCAGCATTTGATCGATCAATTCTGGAGCCCGCGCACGAACTTTCGCACCGACGAATGGGGCGGCAGCCTGCAAAACCGGATGCGCTTCGGTGTCGAGGTGCTCAAGGCCGTACGCGAGGCGGTCGGGCCAGATTTCGTTATCGGCTTGCGCATGTGCGGCGACGAATTCCACGAAGACGGGCTCGATCACGAGCAACTCAAGGAGATCGCGCAAGCGATGTCCGAGACGGGCCTGATCGATTACCTCGGGGTAATCGGATCGGGGGCCGATACGCACAACACGCTTGCGAACTGCATGCCGCCGATGGCGTTGCCGCCCGAGCCGTTTGTCCACCTCGCTGCCGGCATCAAATCGGTGGTCAAGGTTCCCGTGATGCATGCGCAGAGCATTCGCGACGCGGGCCAGGCCGAGCGGCTGCTGGCGTCGGGCGCGATCGATCTGGTCGGCATGACGCGTGCGCAGATCGCCGATCCGCATATGGTCATCAAGATTCGCGATGGCCGCGAGGACGAGATCAAGCAATGCGTCGGCGCCAATTACTGCATCGATCGCCAGTATCAAGGGCTCGATGTGCTCTGCATCCAAAACGCAGCCACCTCGCGCGAAGCAACGATGCCGCATGTCATCGAAAAGTCGCGCGGTGCGCGCCGCAAAGTGGTGGTGGTTGGCGCCGGGCCTGCCGGGCTGGAAGCCGCACGCGTTGCGCGTCTGCGCGGGCATGATGTCGTGCTGTTCGAAAAGCGCCAAGAGGTGGGTGGTCAGATCATGCTTGCCGCCAAGGCGCCGCAACGCGAGCAGATGGCGGGCATCGTGCGTTGGTTCGACATGGAAACGAAGCGCATCGGCGTGGACAGGCGGCTCGGCGTCGAGGTCGACGAAAAAGCGATTCTCGCGGAAAAGCCCGACATCATCGTGCTTGCCACCGGCGGAAGGAGCTTTTCGGATCAGGTCCCGGCATGGGGCGTGGCGGACGGGTTGGCCGTCAGTTCGTGGGACATTTTGTCGGGGCAGGTCGAGCCGGGGCGCAACGTTCTCGTGTATGACGGCGTGAGCACGCATGCGGGCGCAGGTGTGGCCGATTTCATCGCAAGCCGGGGCTCGAAAGTCGAAATCGTCACACCTGATGTGAAAGTTGCCGACGATTCGGGCGGCACCACATTCCCGATTTTCTATCGGCGCCTGTATGCGCAAGGCGTAATCCATACACCGAACCATTGGCTCGACCGCGTGTATGAAGAAGACGGCAAAAAAATCGCCGTGCTGCGTAACGAATACACCGAGGAACAGGAAGAGCGCGCGGTCGATCAAGTCGTGATCGAAAATGGCAGTACGCCGAACGATGCGCTCTATTGGAAGCTCAAGCCCGAATCGGTCAATCGCGGTCAGGTCGACGTCCACAAGCTTTTTGCGTCCGAACCGCAGCCGTCGCTTGCCGAGACGCTCGGCGATGGGCGTTTTTTGCTGTTCCGCGTCGGCGACTGCATTTCGATGCACAACATCCATGGCGCGATATACGACGCCCTCCGTCTTTGTAAGGACTTCTGATCATGAGCCCGGCGTTCGTCATCACGGGGCTGTTGTGGCTGTCGATGGCCGGCCTCGCCTATGCGCTCGCACGTCGTGCGTCGTACTGGCGGCTCGGGCGCGCGACGCCGGCCGGCATGTTTGGTTTGACCAATCTATTAAGGATTCCTAAGCGATATTTCGTTGATCTGCATCATGTCGTCGCGCGTGACCCTTACATTGCACGCACGCACGTGGCGACTGCCGGCGGCGCCATTGCGGCGCTTGCATTGGTGTTCGTCAATTACGGGTTCGCGATTTACTCGCCGTGGCTCGATCGGCTGATCGGCGTGGCGGCGCTTGCGATGCTGATCGGAACGATATTCGTCTGGCGGCGCCGCAGCGACCAGCGTGCGATGCCCGCGCGGCTTTCGCGTGGCCCTTGGAATGCGCTGCCCTGGCTGCTCGGCGCGTTTGCGCTGGGGCTCGTGCTGCTCGTCACGGTGCCGGCACCGGCTGCGTCCGGTGTCATCGCTGTGCTGATCGCGCTGCTGATTGCGGTGGGGGCCTATACGATGACATTTGGCGCCGCGCGCGGCGGCCCGATGAAACACGCGCTTGCCGGGCTCCTGCACCTCGCATTTCATCCGCGGCAAGAGCGCTTCGGCCAAGGCAACGCCGACGCGCTGCCGCCCACCGCGCTTAAAACGCCTTCGCTTGATGCTCGCGAGTTTGGCGTCGGCAAGCCAGTCGAGTTTCGTTGGAATCAGTTGCTGAGCTTCGACGCGTGCGTTCAGTGCGGCAAGTGCGAAGCTGCATGCCCGGCATTTGCGGCAGGACAGCCGCTGAACCCGAAGAAGCTGATCCAGGATCTGGTGACCGGCATGGTCGGTGGGACGGATGCAGCCTATGCCGGCAGTCCGACGCCGGGTATTGCGCTCGGCAAGCATGGCGGTATGCCGGACGGCCCGATCGTTGCCGGGCTGATCGAAGCCGACACGCTCTGGTCATGCACGACATGCCGCGCATGCGTACAGGAGTGCCCGATGTTGATCGAGCATGTCGATGCGATCGTCGACATGCGCCGCAATCGGACACTGACGGACGGTGACTTGCCGGGCAAGGCGCCTGAGGTGCTCGCGAACTTGCGCGAAACAGGCAGCGCCGGTGGTTACGGCATCGCCGCGCGCTACGATTGGGCGGTCGATCTGAATGCGCGCGTCGCGCAGCCGGGCCAGGCCGTCGATGTACTGCTCGTGGCCGGCGAAGGCGCGTTCGACATGCGTTATCAACGTACGTTGCGTGCGCTCGTCAAGCTATTGAACGAAGCGGGTGTCGACTACGCCGTGTTGGGCGGATGCGAAACGGACACTGGCGATGTGGCCCGTCGTTTGGGTGACGAGGCCACGTTCCAACGCATGGCCAAACGCTTGATCGCAACGCTCGATACGCTCAGCTTCAAACGCATCGTCACGGCAGACCCGCATGTGATGCACAGCTTGCGCAACGAGTACCGCGCGTTAGGCGCGCGTTATGCGGTTCAGCATCACACAAGTCTCGTGGCGGAACTCGTGCAGTCGGGGCAGCTCAAGCCGAAGAAGTCTGCGGCAATGATCGATAAGCGGGTGACCTATCACGACCCGTGTTATCTGGGCCGCTATAACGGCGAGACCGATGCGCCACGCCGGGTGTTGAAATCGATCGGCATCGAGATCGTCGAAATGGAGCGTCATGGTATGCGCGGGCGCTGCTGCGGAGGCGGAGGTGGAGCGCCGCTCACCGATATCCCCGGCAAGGCCCGCATTCCCGACATCCGCATTGCAGATGCGCGCGCGATCGGCGCGGAGATCGTCGCAGTCGGCTGCCCCAATTGCACGGCGATGCTCGAAGGCGTGGTCGGCCCGCGGCCCGAGGTACTCGATGTGGCGGAACTCGTCGCAGCGGCGCTGGAGTGAACACGATGAATGCCATCAAACGGATCGACCCGCGCAGGCCGTATGTGATTGCCTCGTCGGGCCTGCGGCGCATTACGCTCGGCGCCGAAGGTCTTGTCCCTGGCGCGATGTTCGACACGACATCGCATCCGCTTGTCGGGCACGATGTTGCGCCCGCGAAGCCGCGTCGCCGAATCGACAAGATCGAGCGTGTGTTGTTGGTCGCCGCGCATAGCGATCGCGGTGCGCTCGACGAGCACGCGCGGCAGGCGCTCGCTGCGGCGGCAATCGTTGCCGACGCGCGTACCGAAGTTGCACTGGTCGTGTTTGGCGAGCTCAACGAAGACGCGGCCGCACTCGGTGCCGACAAGCTGATCGAGTGGCGTTCGCTCGGCCGCCCCGCGTTCTTACCTGATCAGACGCTCGCGGCCTTGATGCGCTGCGTCGAGGTGTTGATGCCGGCGCACATCGTGATGCCCGACAACGCGACAGGCGACGGCGATCTTGGCCGGCGTTACGCCGCGCGCATGCGGGCAAGTGTTGCGGCGAATGTGGTCGAGATCGACGCGAACACCGTCGGTGTTTATGTCGCTGCAGGCAGGCAGTTTGCGACGCGGGCCTGGCCCGATGTCATCTTGCTTGCACCCGACGCGGCCTCGGCGAGGTTGCCATTCGTCGGAGCTGGTGAGCGTTTGCCTTTGCCTCCGACGGAATCGTCGAAATACGGCGAGTCATTGCACACAGCCGGCGCATACCGCGATCTCGGCACAACGCAACTCGGCGCAGCCGAGGTGGCGCTGGAAGAAGCGGACTTCATCGTCTCCGCGGGCAATGGCGTGACCGATATCGCTGCATTCGAGCAGCTCGCACACACGTTCGGAGCCGCGATTGGCGCGAGCCGCGTCGCCGTGGACAACGGACACTTTCCGCGCGACAAGCAGATCGGCGCCACGGGCAAAACCGTCAGCGCGAGCGTCTATATCGCGTTCGGCATCTCGGGCGCGGTTCAACATCTGCAGGGCATCAAAGATTGTCGACACGTCATTGCGGTCAATCTCGATGCAAGCGCGCCGATCGCCAAACGGGCCAACCTGACGATTGTCGGCGATGCGCAAGCGACGATGACCGCGTTGGGTACGGCCATCGAGAGTGCACGCGCATCGAGCGCGAGCGGGTTCCAGATGCCGGCACAAAAACCGGTCACGAACGAAGGAGTCGCGGCATGAACGCAGCAACGAGGCTCGAACGGATAGCCGTGCTTGTTTCGGCGGGCCGGCATCGCGTGAGCGGCGCGCCTTGCTACAGCCGCAACGATGCTTCAGCACTCGAGATTGCACGGACGCTGGCCCAGGCGCATGGCGCCGATCTCGATGTCCTGCATGCAGGTGATGTGTCGAACCCCGCGCTCTTCGATTACCTTGCACTCGGCGCCCCGCGCATCGAGGTGATCGAATGCGGGGAAACGGACGACCCCGTTGCCGCACTTGCGCAGCGGTTGAGCGGCGTGTCACTGGTGCTGACCGGCACGCGCGCCGAAGGCATGCACGATACGGGCATGCTCCCATACCGTCTCGCTGCTGAATTGGAATGCACGCTGATCGACTCGGCCCTCGATGTGACGATCGAAGCGGGCTCGGCGGTTGTGACGCAATTCATGCCGAAGGGTCTGCGCCGCCGTGTGGCGGCGGCACTGCCGTGCGTGGTTGCCGTGCATCCGCAGTCGAGCGTGAAGCCGCGTTACGCCTATGCGCGCGCGCAGCAGGGCGCAATCGTTCCGGGCGTCACGGCACAACGGCCCGATGCCGATGCGCCGCTTTGGACGCTTACTCCCGCCACGCGCAAACCGGTGAAGCTCGTGGCAGCCGAAAAGCGCTCGGGGCACGCGCGAATGTTAATGGCGACCACGACCGAAAGCCGCGGCGGAAACGTCGTAATTGAGGGGACTTCGGTCGAAAAAGCGCAAGTGATCCTCAGCTATTTGCGCGAGCATCGACTCATCGATTACTGAGCGAAGCATCGCTGCAAGCACTTGTTACCTGTATGAGAACCAGGACGCACGAATCCGGAGCACACATGAACGTATCGGCAGACATTCGCGAACTCGTCGAACGGCGCAAGGAAGGTTATAGCCTCGAAGCGCCGTTTTACCGGAGCGAAGAAATTTTCGCGCTGGATATGGACGCGATTTTCCGCAAGCACTGGATTCACGTCGCGGTCGAACCCGATATTCCCGAGCCGGGCGATTACGTGACGGTGGAATTGCACGGAGAGTCGGTGCTGATCGTGCGCGACGACGACATGGCCATCCGCGCATTCCACAATGTCTGCCGTCATCGTGGCGCGCGGCTGTGCAATGAGGAAAAGGGGGCGGTCGGCAATATCGTATGCCCCTATCACAGCTGGACCTACGACCTGAGCGGCGCGCTGATGTTCGCCGAGCATATGGGCGAGAAGTTCGACCGCTGCAAGCACAGCCTCAAGCCCGTGCACTTGCAAAATCTTGCTGGCTTGCTTTACATCTGCCTTGCAGATGAACCCCCAGCCGATTTCGCGACGATGCGCGCCGCAATGGAGCCGTATTTGCTGCCGCATGATCTGCCGAACTGCAAGATCGCGGCGCAAGTCGACCTCGTTGAGGAAGGCAACTGGAAGCTGACGATGGAGAACAACCGCGAGTGCTATCACTGCGTGGCCAACCATCCCGAGCTGACGGTCTCGCTGTACGAATACGGCTTTGGCTATCAACCGTCGCCATCGAACGCCGAGGGCATGGCCGAATTCGAGCGCAACTGCATCGAGCGCGCGGCGCAATGGGAGCGGATGAACCTGCCGTCGGTCGAAGTTGACCGGCTGTCCGATGTCACGGGTTTTCGCACGCAACGGTTGCCGCTCGATCGCGACGGTGAATCGCAGACGCTCGATGCGAAGGTGGCCTCGAAGAAATTGCTTGGCGAGTTCAAGCGTGCCGATCTCGGGGGGCTTTCGTTCTGGACACAGCCGAACGGGTGGAATCATTTCATGAGCGATCACATCGTGACGTTCTCGGTGATCCCGCTTTCGGCCGGCAAAACGCTGGTGCGAACGAAATGGCTCGTTCATAAGGATGCCGTTGAAGGTGTGGATTACGACGTAGCGAACCTGACGGCCGTTTGGAATGCGACGAACGATCAAGACCGCGCGCTGGTGGAGCTTTCGCAGCGTGGCTCGGGCAGCAGCGCCTATGAGCCGGGGCCGTATTCCCCCTATACGGAAGGGCTCGTTGAAAAATTTTGTGATTGGTATGTGAAACGCCTTGCTGCCCACCTCGGCGCATAGCGGACACTGGACAGCAAGAGAGCGAGGCATACGATGATGCGCGACGCGCAGATGTTAGAGCCGAACGAGAGCCGGCTCACGCGGCCTGCGTTCTGGAGCCGGTTGGGCGAACCCTGGACGAGCGACGCCGAAGAAACGCTCGTTTGCTGCCAGGTGCGCCAGGAAACACATGACGTGAAGAGCTTCTTCTTCATGTCGCGCGAGGGGCGTACCTTTGTATTCGAACCAGGGCAATTCATTACTCTTGAGCTCGACATAGACGGCGAGGCAATCAACCGCTGCTATACGATCTCCTCGCCGCCCACGCGGCCTCATACGATTTCGATCACGGTCAAGCGGGTGCCTGGCGGCAAGGTATCGAACTGGCTGCACGACAACCTGCGCGCCGGCGATGCGGTACGTGTGCTGGGTCCGGCGGGCGTCTTCACATGTGCGCGCCAGGCGGCGGGCAAGTATCTGTTTTTGTCAGGCGGTTCGGGCGTCACACCGCTGATGTCGATGAGCCGCACCCATCACGAACTCGGCGAGGATCGCGACATCGTCTTCGTGCACAGCGCGCGGACACCGGACGACATCATCTTCGCGCGCGAACTCGAATTGATCGCATCGAATCATCGGCATTTTCGTACGGCCTTCGTCTGTGAACGGTTAGGAGAACGAACCAATTGGTCAGGTGTAACGGGCTTTCTGACGCTGCCGTTGCTCAAGTTGATTGCGCCTGATTTCATGGAGCGTGAAATCTTCACTTGCGGGCCGGGCCCCTACATGAAGGCTGTGCGCGAAATGCTGGCCGATGCGGGCTTCGATACGAGCCGGTACCACGAGGAAAGCTTTTCGTTCGAGGAAACCGTTGCGCCGCAAGCCGCACCGGACGAGGCCTCGCCGAGCGCGGATGCACCGTCGAGCCCGAGTTCAAACGCAAGCGCGAACGCGGCTCGCTTCGCGGTGAGTTTCGCGAAGTCGCGGCGTGACATCGAGTGCGGTGGCGACCAACATGTGCTAGAGGCTGCGAGACAAGCGGGTGTGCGCTTGCCGGCGTCCTGCACGCAGGGTATGTGCGGCACATGCAAGGTCAAGCTTTTGTCGGGACAGGTCGACATGCGGCATAACGGCGGCATCCGGCAGCGCGAGATCGATCAAGGCATGGTGCTGCTTTGCTGCAGCAAGCCGCTGACGGATCTCGTGGTCGACAAGTAAGACGGTCGTTTTCTGACAAGCGCACGTCGTAAAAAACAGCACTTGGCTTTTAATGGCTACGCACTCTAGAGATTCTCGGATACGCTGATTTCGACGACTGGACGGTTAGGAGACCTTACTATGAATCTTATTAAACGCTTGATGTTTGCCGTCGCCATGGGCGCGGCGTTGACTGTCGCCGCGCTTCCTGCGTCGGCCGACACGAAGCCAATGATCAAGATCGGCTACGTGGAAGGATGGGACGACAGCGTCGCTACCTCGAACGTGGCTGCCACCATTATCGAAAAGCGGCTTGGCTACCCAGTCAAACTGGTGCCGGTTGCAGCGGGCGTGATGTGGGAAGGCGTGGCGCGCGGCGACCTCGACGCTACGCTCTCTGCGTGGTTGCCCGTGACCCAGGGCGCCTATTGGACGCGGTTTCATGAAAAAGTCGTCGATCTCGGCGCGAACTTCACTGAGGCCAAAATCGGCCTGATCGTGCCGGCCGACGCGAAGGTCAATTCGATTGCTGATCTCGCCGCGCAGAAAACGGCGTTCAGCGGGCGCATCGTCGGCATCGATGCGGGTGCCGGGGTCATGACGAAGACCGCCGAGGCGATCAAGGCGTACGACATCGGTTTTCAACTGATGCCGAGTTCGGGTAGCGCGATGACGGCGGAATTGGCGCGCGATATCAATGCGAAACGGCCCGTTGTCGTGACGGGTTGGGCGCCTCATTGGATGTTCGCCAAATGGAAGCTCAAATTCCTCGAAGACCCGAAAAAGGTGTTTGGCGAGGCAGAGCATGTGGATAACGTCATCAACCCCGAACTCGAGAAGAAGGCACCGCAGGTGGTTGCGTTCTTGAAGAAGTTTCAATGGAAGACGGGGCAGATCGACGGGGTGATGCTCGCCGCGCAAAACGGTGCGAAGCCGCAAGAAGCTGCAACGAAGTGGGTTGACGCGCATAAGGATCAAGTCAACGAGTGGGTGTCCGCCGCGCAGTAACCGTAAGGCATGACGATGGACCGCCGGCCTCGAGCCGGCGGTGTCGGTTCATCGTTCAAAGCGTGTTGTCTTGCTCGGGCTCGTTGAGTGTGGACAATCAAAACAGGGAGCGACGTCTGTCCTCCTGTAAATAGATCTGCTCGAAACGCACACTGCCTTGCGCCGGGAAGCGGTCTCTTCCGGTTGGATCGATGGTACATGTGCGGCCGATCAAGTTTCTTCAATTGCACGCCGAGCCCGGACAAGCTCATCGGCAAGGCAATCGACATCAGGTAGTAGCGTTCGGTACTCGGCAGCGAGCACTTTGGTTGGCAACCCATCCAGCGCGTACTTTGCTACGGCCGCGTCTTTTTGCGCGCAAAGAATCAAACCCACCGGAGGGTTTTCGCCGTCGCGCATCCAATGCTCGCGCGCATAGTTCAGATACATGTGCATCTGGCTCGCGTCCGGAGATGATTGAACCAGTCGACCCATTCGAGTGTGGCCATCTCAACGGCCTGTTGGTCGACGTCTTCATGCAAAATTTCCTGTAGATCCTGCTGCTAGAAAATCCTACCTTGAACACCCGTTAATCCTCGGGGGGACCACCGTTTCGTTTGTCGAATTGTCACGGCCAATAACGCGACAAACTCCTATTCTTAAGAGTCCATTCGGACACAATCAAGGAGGAAGACTATGCGCATGCTTCTCAACATACGAATACCTCACGAGCCATTCAACGCTTTTGTGCGCGACGGCTCCATCGGAGAGTTAATCGAGAGGATTCTCGCAGAGATGAAACCGGAAGCCGCCTACTTTACCGAGCAGAACGGAACACGCGGAGCAATCCTCGTCGTGAACCTTGAGGAGCCGTCGCAGATTCCAAAATTCGCAGAACCATGGTTTCTTACGTTCAATGCCGACTGCGAGTTTCGCGTGGTGATGGTGGCAGATGACCTCAAGAAAGCTGGACTCGAAACGCTTGGCTCGAAGTGGAAATAGGGAGCGCGGCACGGCGTGTGAGTAACGCTAACAGCATGCCGTGCTGCCGGCCACTTTTGTTGACCTACTCCGATGACCGCTTGACCTCCCCACCTCGCACTACCTTGAGGCAGGTCAAAAACAGTAATTCTAGATAAATAAGGGTAGCAAAATCCGCCATAACATCGTCCTTATCGGGAGAAATCAAAAGGATTAAAAAAAGTAATTTTAGGTAACGCACTTGACCTATATTACATTCTTACATTCGAGATTAAAGAAGCCTAACAATCCTAATTAGGAGGTTACTGCTTCAGAACATTTTGTCACGCACCTTGATCGATATCGGGCAATACCTCAACATTCGCGTCCCGCCGGGCAGCGCGCGATAGTTAATTTGTCGTGTCCGAATTTAAGTAATTCAGCAATACTTCGGCGCAACTCGTTGCGCCACTGCCGCTGAGCATATCGCCCATAAGCAATCCTCGTATTTTTATTATTATTAGAAAAGGAGGCCAATTATTCAACGTTTCTCAGTTATTTCTCAATAGACCATGCCCTGATATGCTTGGAGACAAATATGAAGAATCTAGCTTTAGTTACATTGGCTGCGGTGCTGGTCGCGCCCGCAGCTTGGGCCGAAACCAATCCCGCCAATGGGCCCAGCGGAGCACATTTTGCAACTGCCGAGCCGGTATGCACCGTAGATGGAGCCCAGGATGTCAGCTGTACCGGGGCCACCATCGGGGGGATCGGCCACACTAATGCGACAGCGACTCTGTCAGCGACTTACTCAGGCACCGTACAGTGCACAAACCATGGCGGCCAGGTCGTCGATGTGAAGGCGCAGACCACGGATGCTAGTTCGTCGGGAAAACTGACACCTTCTAGGAACGGGCAACTGGTAGTGCCGGCGCTCGGTGTGACGGCGCCGACCCAACAGGATTTAGCAAACGCGGCCACCTGCCCCAACGGGAACTGGACCAAGCAGCCGATCTCTGGCCCAACCCTTGCAAATTACGTATATACGATCACCTTCGCTGGCTTTAGCGGGCCTTATTTCAGTCTCACGGGTCCTTGATTGACTTGGCACAGGCTTCAGCACACTCGACTGATACAGGAAAAGCTGACACTAGGGAGAGCGTCCTAAGCCATAGGGATGGGCGTGCCAGTATCCGCTGGCACGTCTGCAATCGGTGGCGGCTGCTACCGTCATTTACGCGGTGCCACGCCCACTTTTTCCTGAATCATCGGACGCTTGGCCATGCAACAAAACGTTCACCTTAATTGCCGCGTGTGGCATGTCCCACATGCACCGCGCCGTTTTTTGCATGCCCCGTGGATGCTACTGTTCAGTCTGCTGCTTATCGGATGCGGCGGAGGGGATTCGGATTCCAACTCGGCATCAATGGCAGCCCCGCCGCAAGCTTCATCGGGAGCGAGCCCACTGGCCGCGCAAAGCACGTCGCAAGGGGGGCGGAAATCGGCACCGTCGGCAGTGACGGACGAAGCTGCCGTACCTTCGGTAGAGTCCGCCGGTTTTGTGCAACTTAGCGCGCTACCGCATCTGTCATCGCTGTCCGACCGCGAGAAGGCGGGGTTGCTCATGCTGCTGCCCTCCAAGTCGTCTTCGCAACGGCTGGCATTGATCAACATGTATCCCAGTCTGGTCAAGCTGCCGGAGCAGCAAAAGGAACTGTTGCTGGACCAACTGGAAAAAATCGTCCCGGTCACGGTAAGTCAGCGTCAATGATCGCTTTCCGGTAAGCGGTCGCGACCATGCCAAGTCGTCTAGCCGGGAGATCCGAAACGTTCGGTCGTGGTTGGACGGTTTTCTCCTGCTCCCATGCAACACTTGATCGTAGTCCCATCCAGACTGCGCTCTCGAGGGACTGGCCGCCTGGATTACCGTCCTACGATTCAGGATTTCGTTGCCGGCGGCGAGCGGTAGCGAACCGCTTCGGGGATGGCTGCGTTATTGCAGGACGACAGTCCGATCGCCGTTGATGAAAACGCGCCGCTCGACAAATGCCTTGACGGCACGCGCGAGCGTAATGCATTCGACATCGCGTCCGACGGCCAGCAGCCGCTGCGCACTATGTGAGTGGTCGACGCGCTCGACAGCCTGCTCGATGATCGGACCTTCATCGAGGTCGTCCGTGACGAAATGAGCGGTCGCGCCGATCAGCTTTACCCCACGCGCATGCGCTTGATGATAAGGCTTGGCCCCTTTGAAGCCCGGTAAAAACGAATGATGGATGTTGATGGCGCGTCCAAAGAGCTTGCGGCTCGTGTCTTCCGACAATATTTGCATATAGCGCGCGAGGACCATCAGTTCGGCGCCTGTCGTTTCGAACAGATCGAGAAGACGGGCCTCTTGTTGCGCTTTCGTGTCGGGCGTGATGGGCAGGTGATAAAAAGGCAGCGCATGTTGCACGGCCAGCGGTTCGAATGTTGAATGATTCGATGCGATGCCGACAATATCCATCCGCAGTTCGCCCATGCGCCAGCGAAACAGCAAATCGGCCAGGCAATGTTCTAGTTTCGATACGAGGATCAGTACCTTTGGCCGCGCGTTGGCATCGTGAATATGCCACTGCATGTCGAATCCAGAGGCGATCGGCACGAATTCGGATTTCAGCGCGCAAACGTCGTCCACGCCGTGAAAGACGCATCGCATAAAAAACCGCGCACTACTGTCGTCGTCGAAAACGGTCAGTTCGTCGATGTAGCCGCGATGCCGGTCGAGGAGGCCGACAACAGCAGCAACTTGGCCTGCGGCGCTCGGGCAAGCGAGCGTGAGAACGAATGATGGAGTCGGGTGGTCTGTGGTGGACATACGCGTATCCGCAGTAATCGATTGAGAATGCGTACGCGGCCCGATGACATATCAACTCGCCGCGCGCGGCATGCCGAAGTAAAGCAGGCGCGGGGCGAGACGGATAGAACTGAAGCGCCGTCAGCCTGGTATCGGCGCGCCAGCGGTGCTGCTGGCCGATGACCCGCACGCGGCCAGCAGCCAACGGCGAAACGCTGGCACGGCGAGGGCTTCGGGGCGAGCGGGGGGGCAGACAAGAAAGTAGCCGCGCGTTGTCACGACGGGCGGCGTGACGAGCGCGACCAGTTGTCCGGTGGCGATCAGTTCGTCGACGAGCGGTGACCAGCCGAGCGCCACGCCCTGATGCGAGAGCGCTGCGTGAATGACGAGCGCATAGCTGTTGAACGTCATGCCATGCTGCTCGGGCGGCGCATCGAGGGCGTGGGCTGCGAACCAGGCGCGCCAATCGAGCCACCGCTCGGGCCGCGTCGGTTGCACGTGCAGCAGCGGTAGCGCGAGCAAGTCGTCGGCACGCGTGATCTTTTTATGTGCCGCGCGAAAGGCGGGCGTACAAACCGGCACGACGTGCTCTGGAAATAGCCGCGTCGCGCGTGAGGGCGACCAATCGCCGGCGCCGAATGCGATTGCCACATCGGTACGATCGCGCTCTGGATCGAAGCCTTCTTGCGACGTGACGATTTTTACGTTGACTTCGGGCATGGCCCGCTTGAACTCAGCGAGCCGCGGCATCAACCAATAGGTGGCGAAACCGAAATCGGTGAGGATCGTGAGTGTGCCGTTCGCGGTGCGGGTACGGATATCAGCCGCGGCATGCCGGATTTCATCGAGGCTTTTTTTGACCGCATCGAAAAGCCGAATGCCGTCCGCGGTCAATGTGACGCCGCGATGGCTGCGCTCGAACAGCGGCGCGCCCAGGCTGGCTTCGAGTTGGACAATGCGCTGGCTGACCGCGGGTTGCGTAGAGCCAAGTTCGCGCGCGGCGGCGGTAAAGCTGGCCAGACGGGCAGCGGCTTCGAAGACGAACAACGCCTGCATCGGCGGCAGGCTGTCGGGGGGACCAAAACGGTTGTTCATACCGGCCTCCGACATGAAAGAGATGTTGCGGTAAAGAGGCGAAGCCGGTTCGATATTAGGCAGTTTCACCGCATTCGACAATGGCGATAGCGCTATGAGCTCATTCGGATGCGGCGGGTGGGGGTACTAATCGGTTGGCATCGCTTCGAGGCTTGTCGCGGCACGTCGGAGTCCGTCGAAAAGAAGCGCTGCCACGCGATGTGGAAAACCGTCGGGCAAAGCTCGCGAAACCTGGTCGATAACATCGGGCGTGCGTTCGACGATGCGCGCAATAATCGGCTCGGCATCGGATCCGTAATGGCAAAGACGCGCGGTTGAATTAAAGTGCTTGCGTTTAATATCACGCATTCTGTAGTGCCTGTTCTTTCCCCAGATCGCCATGGCGAGCGTCGCTTTGTACCACGACCACTGATTGTCGGCATTGCCCTCGACAGGCCAGATAGACATCACATCGTAGAGTGGAGTCAGATGAAAGCGACCGCCGGCGAGCAACCGAATGCTGAAGTTCTTTGCGTGGCCATCGGGCGCAGCCAGCATCCAGTAAACGATTTGTGCGCTCAAAAAGGTTTCGATGTCCTGGTGCGCCGCTTCCGATTGGCGCAAGACATTCGCGATTTCCCGCACACCGGGGCCGCCATGTGCTTCGTATTTGTGATGTGGCGCTACGCCGAGCGCGGTTTTTTCCTGAGCGCCGGCAAGCGAGATGCGAAAATCGTCTTCCTCATCGTCGGCGCCAATGGACGAGCTGGTAGTCTCGCGCAGCCATCGTTCGATATCGCTCTCGGAAAGCGGTGTACCTTCGATCTTCTCGATGTTTGTCGGCGCATCGTTTTCGCCGAGTAATTGGACGGCGCCGACGCAATCGCGCCCGACAGCTTGCAGCAAATCGAACGTCTGCATCGTATTGGTTCTAAAGCGAGTGGCGATTCTCCGGCGAATATCCTGGCTATCGGGAAGCAGGTTGTCGAAGTAGTTGGCAACCTGCTCGCCTTTGAGCGGCGTATCGCCCACGCCGAACGGCAACGAAAGCGAAAGTGGGCGCCCCGTGGGCGAGGTCTGCCAGCTAGCGTCGTAGCGCAATTCCATGGCGCCGGTAGCCGGCATCAGCCATAGGCCGACGCGTTCACCATTAGCCCAGATCGACAGTGCGCGCGAGTGCGATGGACGGGCCATGTGTTACCACTCCGGCCGGGTCGCGTCCGACCGAACGGTGTCCGATTGAGCAGGCTCCCGCGTTTGGACACAGAACTCGAGTCCATACAGCGAAAAGAGGGCCAGCATTTGTTCGAGCGAGATGCTAGCTGTGCTTGTCGTCTCAAGCGCCGAAAGCCTTGGTTGTTGCACGCCGATTTGCGCCGCAGCCTGCGACTGCGTGACATGTCGAGCCTTGCGGGCCGACAGCAGCACGTGGCCTAATTGATGGGGCGTGTGAATGATGATCTTCATTGAAGATATCTCTGACGGAAATATCCCCAGTATATTCGCTACAGAGATAAATCTCAAATATTCTTTCCACGAATAAATCTGCAGCACGCGCCTATCCATAAGCCTCACTTATGGATACATAAGACACAAGCAGTTCTCAACACGTTATTGACGGCCGATAGTGGGTTCGACGTCGCACGCGACGCGCGCCGTCAAGTTCCGAATACATCGGACTCCTAACTAATCGAATCCGCATCGCCTAACATGCCTAACCTCCAACCGAATCTGCTCGTGCTGATGGCGGACCAACTGACGCCATTTGCGCTGCGCGCCTATGGTCACCATTTGACGCGCACGCCGCACCTCGATGCGCTCGCGCGCGATGGCGTCGTTTTCGAATCGGCTTATTGCGCGAGCCCGCTTTGCGCGCCTTCACGCTTTGCTTTCATGGCCGGAAAGTTGCCGTCCGCTATCGGCGCATTCGACAATGCCGCCGAGTTGCCGGCCCAAACGTTGACGTTCGCGCATTATCTTCGCGCCGCCGGCTATCGAACCATTCTGTCCGGCAAGATGCATTTTTGCGGACCGGACCAACTCCATGGTTTCGAAGAGCGCTTGACGACCGACATCTACCCGGCCGATTTCGGCTGGGTGCCCGATTGGGACCAGCCGGACGTGCGCCCAAGCTGGTATCACAACATGAGTTCGGTCCTCGAGGCTGGGCCGTGCGTGCGCACCAATCAGCTCGACTTCGACGATGAAGTCGCTTTTTGCGCCAGGCAGAAGCTCTTCGATATCGCCAGGCAAAAGCAGGGCGGCGTGGACGTACGCCCGTTTTGCATGGTGGCCTCGCTGACGCATCCACACGACCCTTATGCGATTGCTCAACCGTATTGGGATCTCTATCGCGACGACGAGATCGACATGCCGGCCGTCTCGCTCTCGCTCGAAGCAAGTGACCCGCATTCCAAGCGCGTGCGCGCGGTGTGCGAAACGGATCGCACGCCGCCGAGCGCCGCGCAGATTCGCGACGCGCGGCACGCCTATTACGGCGCCATCTCATACGTGGATGCGCAGTTCGGTACCATCGTCGAGGCACTGCGCGAGACCGGCCTTGCGGACGACACCATCATCGTCGTGACGTCCGATCATGGCGACATGCTCGGTGAGCGCGGGCTCTGGTACAAGATGACCTTCTTCGAACAGGCCTGCCGCGTGCCACTGATCGTGCATGCGCCAAAGCGGTTTGCGGCGCGGCGCGTCAAGGCATCGGTGTCGCATGTCGATTTGCTGCCGACATTCGTCGAGTTGACGAGCAGCGTGCCACGCAAACAATGGCCGGATTCCATCGACGGACGCAGCCTTGTCGCACATTTGCGAGGCGAGAGCGGCCACGACGAAGCAGTGGGCGAATATCTGGCCGAGGGGGCGATTGCGCCGATCATCATGATCAGGCGCGGCGATTACAAGTTCATTCACTCGCCCGCCGATCCTGATCAACTGTTCGATCTCGCTGCGGATCCACAAGAACTGAACAACCTTGCGAACGATGCGCGCCACGCCGAGTTGCTGACGACGTTGCGCGCGGAGGTGCAGGCGCGGTGGAACTTGCCCGCGCTACATGAGCAGGTGCTCGCTAGCCAGCGTCGTCGACGTTTTCATTTCGAAGCCACGACGCGCGGCAAGATTCAGTCGTGGGATTGGCAGCCGTTTGCCGATGCCAGCCGCCGTTTCATGCGCAACGATCTCGAGCTCGATACGCTCGAAGCAATGGCACGCTTGCCACGTGTCGCCTCAAGCCGACCCTTACCCCCACCCCCATCCTCGTTGGACGGAGATTGACAATGAGAACGATCAAGCTTGCCCTGCTATTGCTGATGTCGTCAGGAGTCCTAATGAGTGCGGCGTCGCACGCGGCGGCTACAGACGAAAAAGACTGTACGGCGGTGCATATGGCCGCACCGGGCTGGACTGACATCGAGGCGACGAATGCGATGGCCGGCGTCGTGCTGCGTGCGCTCGGCTATCAGCAGACCGTGCAGAACCTATCCGTGCCGATTACGTACGAGGGGTTGCGTAAAGGGCAAATCGACGTCTTTCTTGGCAACTGGATGCCTGCTCAAGCGCCGCTCGTGAAGCCGTTCATGGACGCGCATGCGTTCGATGTGGTCCAGGCCAATCTGACGGGTGCGAAGTTCACTCTTGCGGTTCCCGATTATGTCGCCGCCGCCGGCGTTCATACGTTTGCGGATCTCACGCAGTATGCGGCGCGTTTCGGCGGCAAAATATACGGCATTGAACCGGGTGCGCCAGCCAATCAGAACATCAAGAAGATGATTGCCGATAAGGCATTCGGACTTGGCGATTGGCATGTGGTCGAATCGAGCGAGACGGGCATGCTCACACAAGTCTCGCGCGCGGTACGCGAAAAGCAGTGGATTGTTTTTCTCGCCTGGGAGCCGCATTTGATGAATACCGAGTTTCATCTGACCTATCTCTCGGGTGGCGATGCGTATTTCGGGCCGAACTACGGCGGTGCGACCGTCAACACTGTCGCGCGCAGCGGCTTTATGGCGCAATGCAAGAATCTGGGGCGTCTTTTCAGACAAATGACTTTCAGCGTCGATATCGAGAACCAGATGATTGCAAGCGTATTGCGTGGCAAGGTCAATGCCGATGCAGCGGCGCGCAAAATGCTGAGCGCGAATCCCGCGATGCTCGAAAAATGGCTGGACGGCGTGACTACGATTTCTGGCGCAAGCGGACTTCAAGCGGTGCGAGCTTCGATTGGCGCCCAATGAAGGTCTGAGCTAATACCGCGCTCACTATATGAGAGCGTTGCCGTAATAACGCTATTTAGGAACGCAACCGCTGCATTACGCGAGCATTGAAATGCTGCGGGCGCAGCGGCGAGCGGTATTCAGGTGGCGCAAGCGCACGCGCCTGCCCCTCCGCCTTGGATGAAGGCTTCGACGGAAATCATCGCTGATGCGTTGGCCGGGGCGGGCCGCTCAGCCGGCCTGAATACGGCGTCGCCACGACGAATCGCCCGGCGTGACACGACGCATGTCCCGGATGAATTGGCCGAACGCCGACGCCAGCGCTGCTCGCCGTAATGGCAACGACCGGGCTCCACCCAGCGAATGACGAGCGTATTTTCGGACTGCTCGAGAATTTCGATCTGGACGCGGCTCAGGTCTAGGGCGGAAGATTTTTTAGTCCTCATTGCTGCTCCTTAAATCGAGCCCTCTAAATGTATTCGTCTGCGAGCGCCGCGAACATCGTTATATCCGTAGAAACACAATTCTCCAAAGCGAAATAATGACGAATCGATACTTCGTATTGATGGGATTGTTCGACACCGACGTCTAATCGATGCCGATTCGCTGCCGTTTCAGACGTGGCGTCGATATTGGCGCGTCTGATCGCGCAAACGCCTTGGCGTTGCACAGACTGGCACCACGCAACCTACGTAGTGCAGGTTCAAGGACTTAGGCGATGTGCGGGCGGGTTGTCCACAACCTTGCTAACAGAAACTGTGGATAACTCTGCGCATCGCATCGACTATGGCTGGCCAGCGGCATTCCCGTCATTTCGCGACGGCACCGGCTGTCAGCGTGGGTCGTCTGCATGAAAGCGGCTTGCCCACCTGCCGAGCGCATCGAGCGTGGACGATTCGAGTTCGGGCGCCTCGGCCGCTGCCACACGCGAAAGGCCGATCCGGTTGTGCCAGTATGTTCGCAGACCCACCGCTGCTGTGCCGATCATGTCGTAGCTCGACCCGGCAACGAACGCGGCTTCGTGAGCAGCAACGCCGAGCTTCGCGAGCGCAAGACGGTACGGGCGCGGATCCGGCTTGTAGGCGCTGGCTTCTTCAGCCGTGACAACGGCATCCCATTGCACCGGCAAGCGCGCCGCGGCCGCTTTGCCTAGATCCGCCGAGCAGTTGGTGACGATGGCCAGCTTGACTCGGCCGCTCACACTGAGCAAAATCTCAGGCGCTTCCGGCCAGGGCTCGAGTTCGAGCCAATGTGCCGTCAGTGCGCGTGGTGCCGCCGACGACAGCCCGACATTTGCCGCCGCCTGTCGCACGAGTGTCTCGTAGTCAACATAGTTCCCGCAGCCGTAGGTGAGCCGCAGGTATTCAGCGCGCCAGGCGCGGCCGGATTCGACCGATCCGGCACTGCGATTCCACAACGTCCATGAATCGAGCAACGCAGTCAACAGATCGAAAAGAATTGCCTTCGGATAGGTGGTCGATGAACCGCTCATGAACGAATGCCTCGCAAGAGAAGATGGAGGATGCGCTCGAGTATAGGTGTCCGCCGGGCGCTGGTCGTTAAGCGGCCTTAAATGCATCAGTTACCGCAGCTAAATCATGGCGATGACAAGCCGTCGGCGCGAGGCCGGCTACGCACGGAATGCGTTGACGTCTATGCCGTGCCGCGCAATCTTGTCATAGAGCGTCTTGCGTGGCAGGTCGAGCAATTCGGCTGCCCGCATGACTTGTCCATCGGCCGCGCGCAGCGCTTCTTCAATGCACGCACGTTCGGCGCGCGCCATTCGCGCTTCGAGCGAGCCGGCATTCGATGCGGGCTGAATCAGGCCGTCGTCGAGCCCAAGGCAAAACCGTTCGGCGACATTCTTCAGCTCTCTGACATTGCCGGGCCAGTCGTGCGCTTGCCAGCGCGCCATATCGGCTGGAGTCCACACGGGCGCGGTACGCTCGAACCGCGCGCTCGCGTCGCGCACGAAATGGGCGAAAAGTTCGGGAATATCGTCGCGGCGCTCGCGCAGCGGTGGCAACTCTAGCGTGGCAACGTTCAGCCGGTAATAGAGATCGGCGCGAAATGCGCCACCGTCGACCAGTTGCTTCAAATCCTGCTTGACCGCGGCCACGACCCGCACGTCGACGGAGATGGACGTATTGCTTCCGAGCCGCTCGACGCAGCGTTCTTGTAGCACGCGTAGCAGCTTCGCTTGCAAAGCGGGGGAAAGGCTTTCCAGTTCGTCGAGAAACAGCGTGCCGCCGCTCGCATGTTCGAATTTGCCGACGCGCTTTTGTTGTGCACCAGTGAATGCACCTGCTTCGTGGCCGAATATCTCGCTTTCGAAAAGCGCTTCGGGCAGGGCAGCGCAATTGAGTGCGACGAATGGGCCCGAGCGGCGGCTCGCGGCGTGAATTGCCCGCGCGAGCACTTCCTTGCCGGTGCCCGTTTCTCCGCGGATGAGAATGTCAGCCGGCGTCGGGCCGATTGCTTCAACCATCGCGTGAACTTTTCGCATGGCGCTCGAATGCCCCAGCATGACCTGCTGGCCGAGCAGTTGCGCGCGCAGATGCCGAATGTCGACAACCAAGCGGCGGTGCTCGAGCGCGCGCCGCACCGATTCGAGCAGGCGTTCGGAGTGAAACGGCTTTTCGATGAAATCGTATGCGCCGGCACGCATCGCTCTGACAGCCATTGCGATATCGCCATGCCCGGTAATGAGAAGCATCGGAATATCTGCGTCCTTCGCTCGGGCTCTGACGCTGTCGAGCAACGTCAATCCGTCGATGCCAGGCAGGCGGATGTCGCTGACGATGGCCGCCGGCAACTCACGTGCGAGCGCAGCGAACGCGCTTTCGGCATCCTCGAATTCGCGCACCGGTATGCCCGCGAGCGAGAGCGCTTGGGAGCAACCAAGCCGCACGGCCGGGTCGTCTTCGACGACATACACCGGATGTTCGTTAAGAAAGGTGACTGAATTCATCAGATGGACTCTGTGTTCGCCGCTGCACGTTGCAGCTCCACGACGAATACTGCGCCACATTGCGCTCGGGTTTTGCCGACATTGCTTGCGCTGAGCGTGCCGCCGAATTCGTCAACGATTGCTTGCGAGATCGCGAGCCCGAGGCCCAGTCCTTTGCCGGCTTTCTTCGTCGTATAGAACGGCTCGAAAAGTCGCGGCAGAGCATCGGGTGCGATGCCGGGACCGCTATCCGCGAAATTGATTTTCACGGTGCGCGGCGTGACAGTTGTGCTGACAACGACTTCACGCATGCCGTCATGCGCGGCACTCGCATCGATTGCGTTGGCCAACAGATTGACGAATACCTGCTCGGCGCGGATTGAGCTCGCCAGCACGAGCGCTTCACGCGGGACCTGCTCGGCGCGGATTGTGACATCGGATGCCTTGCGATGCGCTTCGACGAGCGCGAGCGATTGGATCAGCGTCTCGCTGACGGACACCGGTTCGCGTTCGATGGCATCGTTGCGCGCGAACGCTTTGACATGGGCCACGATCTTGCCCATGCGTGCAGCGAGCTCGTTGATCAGATGAAGATTGCGTGCCAGTTCGTGAATACGCTGCAGTTCGATCAGGCGAACCGCGTTGGTCGACAACGTCATCAATGCGGTCAGCGGCTGATTCAGTTCATGCGTAATGCCCGCGGCCATCTGGCCCAAGGCCGCGAGCTTGCCGGCTTGAATGGCGGCGTCGCGCGTATCGCGCAGAATGCGCCGCGCGTCATCGAGCGCCTCGACTTTGTGTGCGAGATCGGTATTGGCTCGCGTCAGTTCGGCCGTGCGATCGGCGATGCGGCTTTCGAGGTCGCGATGCGCTTGTTGTAGCGCGAGCCGTGAGCGGATGCGTTCCCGCGCGCGCGTGTGGCGCAACCATCCGGCGGCTGCGAGCGCGAAGGCGAGGGCACAGGCAGCCGCCGCGCCCGCTGCGGCGAGCGCGGCCGTTTGCTGATCTTCCGCTGGGTCGGTGAAGATCGCGATGCGCCAGCCGAGCGAGCCGGTAGCGCGATATTGCACGCGATACGCGCGCGCCGATTGACCGGGCAGCGCGGCTTCAAGCGCCGCTGGTGCGGTGGAAACGGCTCGGGTGCCTACGCCGCGTCGAGCACGCACATTCTGCAACGGGTCGAGGGGCGCATCGCCATACTGGCGCGTCGCGCGCAGCCGCTCGCGAGCTTGCGGCGACAGCGCGATCATTGCCCGATAGCGCCATGCGGGCACGGAGCTGAGAAAGACCACGTCATCGCGGTCGGCGACCAGCACGATGTCGCCGCTTTTGGCGAGCGCATCCTCATAGCTTTCGAGCGGCGCCTTGATCGTCACGACGCCAATGGGCGGCCCGTCGGGATGGTCCGGGGCGTGCACGGGTACGGCAAGAAAGTATCCCGCTTCCCCGGTCGTGTTGCCTACGCCGTAAAAGCGGCCGACGTCTTGCTTGATGGCTTCGATGAAGTACGGCCGATAGGCGTAGTTTCGACCGACGAAGCTGGCGGGCGTGTCCCAATTGCTCGCGGCTAGCGTATTACCGCGCGCGTCCATCAGATAGGCCGCGGCGAGTTGCGCTTTGGACTGAACCGCCTTCAGATAGGCGTTGGCCGCAGCGCTTTCGCGTGTGTCATCGGGATGTTCGAGCAGACGCAACAGCACTGGCGCGAGCGCGGCGATGCGCGGCAACGATTCATAACGCGCGAGTTGTGTTTCGAGCGAGAGAGCGTAAAACGAGGCGCGCTGCGCGACCTCGGCCGCGCGCACTTGCTGATAATGACGCAGCGCTCCGGCATAGGCCAGCCAAGCCACGACAGCGCAACATGCCAGAACGCACAACGTGCCGGCGGCACGCCGCAGGCGCATGATCGGAAACCTCATCGCGCCCACGCCGGCGCATCAGTCTTCGATACGCGAATGCTGCCTCGAGTCGCGCGTAAAGACGTAGACGAGCAATGAGCAGAAGATTGCCCCCGTGACATACCAATAGAACATTTCTTCATGTCCAGCCTGTTTGAGCCACAACGCGATATATTCGGCTGTGCCGCCGAATATCGATACGGTAACAGCATAGGGAAGGCCGACGCCCAATGCACGCACTTCAGCCGGGAAAAGCTCAGCTTTCACGACGGCGTTGATCGACGTGTAGCCCGAGACGATTACGAGTGCGGCAACGATCAGAAAGAAGGCCGTCCACGCATCGTGCGTATGGCTGATGGCGGTCATGATCGGAACGGTGAAAAGTGTGCCGAGTATGCCGAAGGCGATCAGAATCGGGCGCCGGCCGATGCGGTCGGAAATCGCCCCTACCACGGGTTGCAGTATCGCGAAGAGCGCGAGCGACGCCCCCGACACCAGCGTTGCATCGAGCTTGCTCATGCCGACCGTGTTGGCGAGAAACTTCTGCATGTAGATCGAGTACGTGTAGAACGCCACCGTGCCGCCCATCGTCAAGCCCACCACGGTCAACACCGCACGCGGGTGCTTGGCAAGCTCGGCCAACGTGCCGCGCGCCTTGCGGGCTTTGCGCGCCTTTTCGAATTCGCCCGTTTCTTCCATCGTCGCGCGCAAACGCATGCCGGCGAGCGCGCAGGCTGCACCGATAAAGAACGGAACGCGCCAACCCCACGATTCAAGCTGATGGGTTGTCAAAAGAAATTGTTGCATGACGATCAGCAAGACAATCGCCACCAATTGACCCATGATCAGCGTCACATACTGAAAGCTCGAATAAAAGCCACGGTGTTTTGCGGTGGCCACTTCGCTCAGATAGGTGGCTGACGTGCCGTATTCTCCACCGATACTGAGCCCTTGCAGCAGGCGGGCAAGCACAAGCAGCGTGGGCGCCGCGGCACCGATGGTTTGATAGCTCGGGCAGAGGGCGATGATTAGGGATCCTAAGCACATCATCAGGATCGAGATGAAGAGCGCCGAGCGTCGTCCGTGCCGGTCGGCGTAGATGCCCATCAGCCAGCCGCCAATGGGCCGCGCGAGAAAGCCGACGGCAAAAACGGCTGCGGTATTGAGCAATTGCGCCGTGCTATTGCCGGCCGGAAAGAATGACTTCGCAAAATAAAGGGCAAACGCGGAATACACGTACCAGTCGTACCACTCGATCAAATTGCCAACGGAGCCTGAGAAGATCGAGCGTATCCGACGGCCTACTTCGTTCGCTGTCGAGGCGGGGGCTTGCTCTAAGGGGGCGCCGCTCGTTGGCGCGGCAGTGTCAGAAAGAACCGGCTTCATGGAGTCTCCAGTAACGTTATGGTTCGTCCGCTCTACTGAAAATGAGCGCGACCCGCTAACGCAACTGCCATGCCAATCGATGCGTGTTTTTCGCAATCGCCAAGTTGTTGTTTACGAAAGGGATTCTATTTAATGTCGAGCCATTTCACGCGGCGATGTGCGGACGGTCGGAATGAACCATCCGAGATGTGCGGAATTTCGCATCCGCCCATGGCGCTTCGCGTTCATCGAGCATCACGTCTTCGTGCTCGATAGCGTGCCAGCCGACTTCTTTCTTATCAGCAATACGCCGCCTGCCGCCCCGCCAGAAAACTTCGAAAGCTAATAGTCAACTGGCGATATCGCCCTCCGCCGGCGCGATCGAGGCCCCCGCAATTCCATGACGCGCGAGCGATTCAGCGATCAACCCACTGGCTTTCATCGTCTCGACGAAGCGACGTAGCACCGCGGCGGCTTGCTCGCCGCGCCGCTTCGGCAGGCCCATTGCCTGTCGGATCACCATGAAGCGTTCCTCGAGCAAACGCAGGCCGGGCGTAGCCTGCACGTCAGCCTCCAGTTGCTGCTTGACACCCGCAGCGACCTCGAGGTTTTGTTCGAGAAACGTTTGAACGACCGCAGGAGAGCTCGGCGCACGCACGATTTGTGCGGCTTTGAGTTCGCGACTCAGGAAGAGGTCGTATGCGCTGCCTTTGCCGACCACCACGCGGTTGTGTCGCTGGTCAACATCCTCGTTGTGCTGGATGGCAGAATCCTCGCGCACGAGGTAGAAACCTTCGATCAACAAATAGGGAGCAGTGAACGCAATCGACTCGCCCCGCAAAGGGTCGACGGCAAAAAAAACCCACATCGGCACGCTCAACGCTTACTGCTTGTACCGACTTCCCAGCCGTATCGAAGACGACGAGTTCGAGCTCGACGGCCAGATGCTCGGCAAGCGCACGCGCGAGGTCGACCGATACGCCTGATGGTTCACCAGAGACAGCGTCCCTGCCGGCGAGAATCGGATTGCCGAGGTTGATCGATGCGCGCAACTTCCCGGTAGGCGTAAACGCGGCGACGATGGGCCGATCGATTGACATGTTGCCTCCGTTTTTACGGCGCCGGATTCGGCTGTGCTTCGTAGAGCGCGTCGATCTCCGCCATCGCTTCATCGGTTAGCCGAACGGTGACACTCGCGATGTTTTCCTTCAATTGCTCGAGCGACGTCGCCCCGACGAGATTACTCGTCACGAACGGGCGCGAGTTGACGAACGCGAGTGCGAATTGCGTCGGCGATAGGCCGTGCCGTTTGGCCAACGCGACATAGGCGCTCGTCGCCTTCACGGCTTGCGGCTTGCTGTAGCGTTGGAATCGCTCGAAGAGCGTAATGCGTGCGCCAGCGGGGCGCGCTCCGTCTTCATACTTGCCCGACAGCCATCCGAATGCGAGGGGCGAATAAGCGAGCAAGCCCACGCCTTCACGATGGCTGAATTCCGATAAACCGATTTCGAAGGTGCGATTCAGTAAGTTGTAAGGATTTTGAATGCTGACGATGCGAGGTAAGCCCAGCCGCTCGGAGGCACGTAGAAATTGCGCCACGCCCCAGGGGGTTTCGTTCGAAATGCCGACATGACGAATTTTGCCGGCTCTGACGAATTCGGCCAGCACGCCAAGCGTCTCCTCGATCGGCACGGAGTAAGCGTCGTCGATCCACGGATAAAGCGGCCGGCCGAATGTCATCGTGCTGCGATCGGGCCAATGCAACTGGTATAGATCGACATAATCGGTGCGCAGACGCGCCAGGCTGCTATCGAGCGCCTCCGTCAGATTCTTCCGATCGAATTGGTTATCTTCGCCGCGGATATGCCGTGGGTTATGAGGCTGGCGAGCCGGGCCGGCGATCTTCGTTGCAAGCACGATCTTGTCGCGAGCCGACGGATGCTTCGCCAGCCACGATCCAATGTAGCGTTCCGTCTCGCCTTGGGTTTCCGGTTTGGGCGGCACCGGGTACATTTCCGCCGCGTCGATCAGTGTCACACCTTGGTCGAGTGCGTAGTCGATCTGCGCATGCGCTTCGCGCTCGTCGTTTTGCTCGCCCCACGTCATCGTACCTAGCCCGATCGCACTGACTTGCATGTCCGAATTGCCGAGTTTGCGATATTTCATCGAATCGATCCGTTCGTTGCTACGTAAAAACGCGACGCTATCACGATGAGCGAGAACGTGCAGACGGGAAAGAAGACTTGATGCCCTTTTCGGCGTGCGGGGTTCCGTGCCGCGATATGTCCACCCCCGATATCATGCGCAACGATTGACCGATATCCGTTCAACGACAGCACGCACATCCATGCATCAGCGATTCACACCCACTACGATTGTTTTGCTTTGTCTGCCGCCTTTGCTTTGGGCTGGCAATGCCGTGGTCGGCAGGATGATCAGCGGACTTGTTCCGCCGCTGACGTTGAATTTTCTACGCTGGCTGCTCGCCTTCGTCGTGCTGGTTCCGTTTGCCGGCCGCGTGCTGCGGCCGGGCAGCGGCTTATGGGCGCATTGGCGGCGTTTTGCGCTGCTGGGGCTGTTCGGCGTCGGTTGCTATAACGCGTTGCAGTATTTGGCGCTGAAGACTTCCACACCGCTCAACGTCACGCTGATGGCATCGAGCATTCCCGTCTGGATGCTTGGCGTCGGCTGGCTTTTTTTCCGCCAAAGCGTGACGGGGCGGCAGTTGGTTGGAGCGGTATTGTCGATTGCCGGTGTGGTGCTCGTCCTTTGTCGAGGTCAATGGGCGGTGTTGATGCAACTGCGGCTGGTGTCGGGCGATCTTTATATGCTGGTTGCAGCGTTCGCATGGGCGGTATACAGCTGGTTGCTGACGCGCACGCGCGAGCCGGCGCAATGGCGCAGCGACTGGTCCGCATTCCTGCTTGCGCAAATTGCGTTCGGCCTCGTTTGGTCAGGGCTTTTCTCGGCGGGCGAATGGGCGCTGACTGACGCGCATATTGTCTGGGGCTGGCCATTGGCTGCCGCGCTGTTATATGTCGGGCTCGGGCCTGCGGTGCTGGCGTATTGCTGTTGGGGCTTCGGTGTTCAGAGAGTCGGGCCCGAGATCGCCGGCTTCTTTACGAATCTCACGCCGCTTTTTGCGGCGTTGATGTCGGCGGCTTTTCTCGGTCAGCGGCCCGAGCTCTACCATGGAGCAGCATTCGCGTTGATTGTCGGGGGCATCGTAATGGCATCACGCCGGTGACATTGTCAAATCCGACGTACCGCGTGCCGGCAATATCGGTTGCTCAGGTTCGTGCGACCAGAAACGCCTCGCCGCTCGACGGACGCAAGCCATCGCTGCGATCGGCGAAATATCGCGCCGTGATATCAGCAGTACAAACGTAGCGCGCCTGCGCAAAGCCGGCTTCGCGCGCCAGCGCGAGCATGTCTGCGGGACTGAAGAAGCTGACGAACGGTGTGCCCGCCGCACGCGCGCGTTCGTAGACCGCTGCATGTTGCGCGCGCTCTGCGGCATCCTCGATGAGTTCGAGCGGCAGCAAGAACGTCATCGCAAACGTCGAATTCGGCGCAAGGGTGGCGATCTGACGCAACGTGGCAGCGATTGCTTCTTTTGTGAGGTACATCGACACCCCGGTGGATGCGATCACTGCGGGTTGGCGCGCGTCGAACCCGGCGGCCGTCAGCTGCTCCCACCACGATTCGTTCGCTTCGAAGTCGACCGGAACAAGTCGAAGCCACTCGGGGACGCCGAAGCCGAGCTCGATCAAGCGCTGTCGCTTCCAGGCCTGCGTGCCGGGCTGATCCACCTCGAAAATGCGCATGCGCGAGGCGATGTCGGGCTTGCGCTGGGCGAAGGAGTCGAGGCCGGCACCAAGAATGACGTACTGTGCGATGCCCCGGTCGGCTTCTTCGATAAGCAAGTCGTCGATGAATCGCGCGCGGCCTACGATGGACGCGCGGTAGCCAGCGGTGCCGTTCGGCTCCATGTCTGGACGTTTGCGCCAGTCCTCTGTGGGGTTAATGAGCTGCAGGCCGATCGAGTCTTCGCAGACATACGGCGGTGCGTCGACTTCGAGGTGCAGTGCTCGCCATAGGGCAACTCGCACCGCTGTGCTGTCCGGTTGAGCAGCCGACTGGTCATGCATGGCATTTCTCCTTTCATGGATGTGACGTTGAGGAGGTTAGCAGTTTATCCGCCGTCTCGATTGGCCCCAAGTTCACAACGGCGGATAATCGCGTGCCTTGGCGCGTTTAATGCCGGGCTAAAAGATCACTCATCACGCTGACATTGTTATCGCACGCGTGGTTCAAACAACGAAGCCCAAAGCCGGCTTCGAGCGTCTTGAGCAGCGAAAAGTGTGAGTACGGTTTGTTGCTCTGCGTGCCCTTCGCTCCGAAATTTGAATCGACGATCACGACGACCTGATTCGGGGTTGCGCTGTAGTCGTTCTCGTCCCAAACGACGAAAAGCGCGTTATTGCCTTCGTGCCAAGCGCGCGAATCCTTGATTGCGGCGATAAGCTTTTCGAGGCTTTTGTCGCCCATGCGGATGGTGGACGCCTCGTCCGTGCACAATGCGCTGCCACCGGTCGCACCGTGCATGTCGTGGCACTGGTTTGGCGCAATCAACGACAACTGCGGCAATGCTCCAGCGCGCAGGTCGGCGTATAAGCCGTCGAGTCCGTCGAAGCCGACCACGTTCGCAAGAGAGTTATTCGGATTGTCGCCGCGCTGCACACTGTCGAAGTAAGCGAACGGATTGTGTTTCACGGCGTAGAGCTTTTGAACTTTCGCCTGATCGACGATGGTATCGAGGTTCGAAAAAACGCCGTCGCTATAGTTGACCTTGTCCGCGCCGGTAGCCGGAAGATCTTCCTGGTAGCTCTTCCAGTGCATTCCGGAAGCCGCTAATTGATCGCCGATGGATGCTGCGGTGTAATAAGCCGATGGAATGGCCACGTTCGACGGAGCGGTATCTGCGGGGGTCGCGACATCCATACCGGTGCCGACAATCGGATTTACCAAGTTGGGATTGTTCGGGCCGTGGTGCCAGTTTGGATAGTTATCGCTTGTCACGCCGAAGTTCGAGCCGCCGACGATCTCGAGATAATTCGTCAGGCTGGGATGGCCGACCGCGAAGTAATTGGTGGCGAGATTGGCACGGCGCGCATAACGGGTGATAAACGGCGCATTCGCGTTGCCGAGGATCTGTTGATAGCCGTGATTTTCCATCATGATCACAAATGCGTGATCGAGTCTAGGCACTCGCTGGTCTTCGTCGGCATTGGCAAGCGAAGGGGCCGTGATCAGACTTGCAGCAATCAATGCGGTGAATTGAATTCTCATGGCGAGCGGATCCCGTTGGGCAAGGTGATGGGGGAAGGGCACAAACGCAGCTACGGCGACAGCGGCGCATCATCTGCAGCTTTGTAAGCGAAGCGAAGATGGAGGGTACGGACGGCGCGTGACAATGATATTGCAGCTCAGGTCGCATCGTGCCAACCGGCACCGCGATGCCGTGCGCCGGCTGGTCAGCGCCATCCACTATTACTGTTCGGCACGGGGTGCCTGCTTACGCCTGGATCGCCCGTTGGTGCGTGCGCTCGAAGAAGAGCTTCGCGAGCGCAGCCGAGGCGAGCCGCACACGCAGCGAGTCGGCGCGGCTTGTCAGGATGATGGGCAAGCGTGCGCCGAGAACCAGACCCGCTGCGTCCGCGCCGGTGAAGTACATCAATTGCTTGGCGAGCATGTTGCCGGCTTCGAGATTGGGGACGAGGAGAATGTCGGCCGCGCCTGCGACGGGCGAGACGATCCCTTTTGTGGTGGCCGCAGCGAGGCTGACGGCGTTGTCGAACGCTAACGGACCGTCGACGAGCCCGCCCGTAATTTGCCCACGCATAGCCATCACCGTGAGCGCAGCCGCATCGAGCGTCGATGGCATCTTTTCGTTGACAGTCTCGACTGCCGCGAGGACAGCGACGCGGGGTTGCTCGATGCCCATCGCGCGGAGCAAGTCGATGGCGTTTTGGCAGATATCGCGCTTGTCGCTGAGCGTCGGGGCGATGTTTACCGCAGCGTCGGTGATCACAAGCGGCTTGAAATAGGCCGGGATGTCGAGCACGTAGACGTGGCTGATCCGCCTTGCGGTGCGAAGCCCCGACGTGGGTACAACGACCGCGGCCAGCAGCTCGTCAGTGTGAAGGCTCCCTTTCATCAGGGCCGCGACCTTGCCCGCCGCGCCGAGTTCGACGGCACGCGCTGCTGCGGCATGACTATGTTCGACGGCTTCGATCTCGATGTCGCCAAGGTCGATCTGCGCGATGTCGGCCGCCGCGCGAATTTTTGCCACGGGTCCGATCAGGATCGGCTCGATCAGCTTTTCGCGGCGCGCTTCGACCGCTGCCTGAATGGCCTCGGGGGAGCAGGGGTGGACGATTGCGGTGCGTATTGCCGGTTGAAGGCGCGCTGCGCGGATAAATGCTTCATAGCGATCGTGATGTCGGACCGTTATATCCGGGCGCGGCATGCGCGGCCATGCGATCGGGCTCGTTGGAGCAATCACTGTGGCTTTCCCGCGCAAGACCGTCTCGGCGTTCTGATTCGTGCAGCACGTGTCGAGCACGACAATGTGCTTTTGCGGTTGCTTTGTCCTGACAGTGACTGTGGCGGTGATCGTGTCGCCCGGCACGACAGGGCGCTTGAACTCAAAGGTTTGCTCAAGGTAGATCGTGCCGGGGCCGGGCAGCTTGGTACCTAGGACGGCGGAGATGAGCGCCCCTGTCCACATGCCATGCACGACAACATGACCAAACACGTCCTGCGCGGCGAATGCTGCATCGAGATGAGCCGGATTGACATCGCCCGATACTGCCGCGAAAAGCGCGATGTCATCCCGATCGGCGGTGCGTGTGATCGACGCGGACTCGCCGACTGCGAGGTCGTCGAATGGGCGGTTATGCAAGAGGCTGTCGTTCATATACACCTTCACCTCTGGAAAACGTAAGTGCCTGGCGCGTCTTCAAGGGTCGGCGTGGCGACGTCGGGCAGACCCATCCGCGGCGGAGATGAGCGCTTTGCCGAAGAATGCTCGTCAAGCCATTCGACCCACGCTGGCCACCAGGAGCCGTCGTGCACTCGCGCCGTAGCGACCCATTCAACTGGCCCGACATACATGGCGTCGGCATCGGTCACGCTCATTCGAAATTGGCGATGCGGATGTCCAGGCTCATTGACGATGCCGGCGTTATGGCCGCCGCTCGTGAGTACGAATGTTACAGGCGGATCGTGCCTTGCCAATCGCGCGAAATCTTCGAGCGCATTAAAAAAGCCTTTCGCAAAGTTCATCCCGAAAACGTCGACAGTGCGTTCGACGACTTCGGGGTTGGTCATCGGGAAGTTCGCCGGAGAAAAGATATCGAGCACTTGCCTCATGGCGAACGACACGACGTCCTCATGATGACGCGTCGTTCCCGGCACTTCATGCGTAGCTGCGCTCCACCATTGCTCGGCAAGGAAAAACGATTGTTGCCAAAAACGGAACGGCTCCAGTTGCCACGCCGCGCCGCGAAAACGGTGGTCATGGCTGGTGACGGCTGCGGGCGACGCAGGGTTCTCATCGGTTCGCACAGCGCTAACGCTCTCGGTCATGCTTAACACGTTGCTGGCGGTGAGGGACGCAAGCTCTAGCCGTTTGCCGGGGGCGGCAATAAGATGAATGAGCCAATCCGCAAACGCGAGTGTGAGCGCGGCCGGCGAAAGGCCGAACGTCGCACGTGCAATCATTGCCTGCGTTGCGTGATCGAGCGAACGGAACGGAGTATCCGATACGCGGCCTGGTATCGGCTCTGTTGTCACGTCGCAGGTCGTCGGGTCGGGCCTTCTTCGCGAGTCCATTTTTTTTATCCAGTCAGCGTGCGGTGTATGACGGCCCATATCACCCGGCTTATATTGATCGTCGATGCATTGCGCGATTCAATGCTTTCATCAGCTTCCCTGATTCGGTTTTCGCCGTTATTGCCAGAACGCAGACTCATCGGGACATGAGAACGGGTACCGTCATCGTGCCGAGCACCGTGCGCGTCACACCGCCTACCGCCCGCTCCAACGCGCGCGCGTGAGCGTAGGCGCCCATGACGAGTAGATCGGCATGCAGCGTGCTCGTCAGTTCGAGCAGCGTTGCGCCCGTGGTCGAACCTGAGGGGCGCGGGGTGACCGTGAAACTCGCCCGCACGCCGTGCCGCTCCAAATAGGCGGACACGTCGATTCCGGCCGGCTCTTTGTCGTCGGGATGCTTTGCGACCGTGGACACCGTCACGAACCTTGCCCGCTTGAGGATCGGCAGCGCATCGGAGATCGCGCGCGCAGCTTCGCGACTGCCGTCCCATGCAATGATGACGTTCTCGCCAAAGGACGAAATGTGATTCGCACACGGCAGCACGATCACCGGCCGTCCCGCTTCCATGACGAGGTCCGCCACGAAATCGCGGGCGATATGAGAGCGTTCGTCATCGGAAGCCTCCTGGCTCACTACAACGAGATCGGCATGGCGCGCGTGTAGCGTCGCAGCGTCGATCGCAGAGCCCGATGGAGCGCGCCATTCGAAAGCGCAGCCCGCGCGCCCCGCCGCCGTGACGAATTGATCGTGGGCGCGGCTCATCCGCTCGTCACTCTGCGATTCAAGTGTGGCGAGACTCAACGCCCCGTCACGTTGAAGCATTGGCCGAAACATATCCTGGCAAACAACATAAAGCCCGATCAGACGAGCGCCATGCCGGTTCGCGAGATCGAGCGCAAAGGCGAGGCGCATATCGTTGTGCCGGCTGTCGTCGATATGGACGAGCAGAGTTTTGTAGCTCATGGCGTCACCTTTGCGGTTTCCGATACTTTGGGCGTGCCGGTCGTGTCAACCTTGCCGGCTTCCTCGAAGCTGCCGGGAATCATCACCACGGGACAGGACGACGTCCGGGCGACGCGCTCGGCGACACTGCCGAGCACGAGACGGCGAATGCCACGTCTGCCGTGCGTACCCACAACGAGCAGATCGGCGTTCACGCTGCGTGCCTCTTGCAGAATGCGTTCGGCGACATCCATCCCGGGTCTGTCGATCTCGACGACGCGCGGCATCCCGTTCACGCCTTCACGCTGCATTGCCTTGAGTGTGTCCGAGCGAAGCTGCTTGCCTTCCCGCAATAGCGCCTCGAGCACGATCGACGGTTCGAAGCCGGGTGTCTGATAGGCGATGATTGGAACGTCGACCACGAAGAGCGGGATGAGCTCCGCGTGGTTCTCCCGTGCGGCGTTGAGCGCGAAATCGAATGCGCGTTGCGACGTCGGGCTGCCGTCTATCGGCGCCAGGATTCGTTTGTACATATCTGCACCTCTTCATTCAGTACCTCTTGGCCGCTCAATGCGACATCAGCACCGGGACGGTCATCGATTGCAGGATTGAGCGCGAGGTACCCCCAAGCGCCAACTCACGCCAGCGCGAGTGACCGTAACAGCCCATCACGATCAGATCCGCCCCGAAGTCGGCGGCGCGTGAGAGCAGCATTTCGCCGACGGACGCGCCGTGCACGCCCTCAATCTGCTGGGTGACGACATTCGCACCGTGGCGAGCGATGACTTCGGCGATGTCGACGCCCGGAATGCGCGTCGCGGGAGGCTCGCCGTCTAATGCATTCACAGTCAGGACCGCGGTTTGTTCCGCGCTGATAAGGAACGGCAGTGCGTCGTGCAGCGCGCGCGTGGCCTCGCGGCCCGCGTCCCAGGCAAGGAGAACGCGCGTGCCGACGGTCGAAAAATGGCCGGCGTATGGCACGATGAGGACGGGCCGTCCTGCGGACAACACCAGGTTCTCGGCGAATTGCTCGGCGACGAACGACTCTGGATCGTCCGGATCGAATTGGCCGATGATGGTCAGATCGGCGAGGCGTGCGGTTTTCGGCACGACCGTGTTTGGGTGCTCGCTCGAGTCGAGCCATGCGCCGTGCACCGTGGCGTGCACGATCTCGCTGTGAAAACGCTGTTCCAGCTCCGCTCGCTGTTCGTTGCGGAACGATTCCTGGTTGATGAAGTAGTCGGCCGTGCCAGCGTTGACGTAAACGGACGGCATTTCGCGCCGGGAGACGACAAAAAGAGCTGTGAGGTATGCATCGAAGCGCGTCGCGAGTTCCATGGCGAGTTTCAGTCGCGCAGGTGCCCGTTCGCTGGCATCCAGGTGAACGAGGATGTTTCTGTAATTCATCACAAAAGCCTCCAAGAGAGGAAACGAAGCGCACCAGCGGCGTTCGTTTCGACTCTAAGCAATGCGCGCGTGAAAGGATTGACGAAAATCAATCGAAAGCGGACTACCTCTATGCCTTTCTATCTGCCCCCGGCAACGAGCACGGGGGGGCGCCCGGCGCGGCCTACCTGCTGCGAGTTCCATTGACCGAAGTCAACTGTTGGTCGGAGGAGACGCTTAAAGTTCTGTTTTCATATGCGCGTCTCGGCAGTGTGCCGGCGCGCGATGCGACGCGCTCGACGGTGGAACCACAATAGGTCGTATGGGCCTCAGATAGCGAGATTATGTCGATGCTCTCAGATTCCGCATCACGTTCGCCCCTCAATTTCGAGGGGCACGTGCGAGCCGTGCGTGGCGCAGTGATCGGTGTGGACTTCGGCTCGGCGGGCTTCCTGCGATCGAAGACGCACTACAGATCGATGCGGGCCGCGCGCAACCTTTGCTTGCCGAAGACGTCGCATCCAAATGAGATTACTTCCGATATCCTCGAGCTCGCGCGCGTTGCGGCTCCGATTCACAATCACGCGATAGCAAAGACATATTCATGAAGCACCCGATCCTTGTATTGAACGCTGGGTCGTCCAGTCTCAAGTTCTCGATCTTTGAATCGCTCAAGCATCACTCGCTCGTCGTTGCCGCACACGGCGAGGTGGAGCGTATAAACGATAGGCCGCATCTGATTATCAAAAATTCGCGAAACGAGACGATCGCCGATAGCGACATCGCAGGACGCGGGCATCATGGTGCGATCGCTGCTATTCACGAGTGGTTTGCGTCACACGTTGGCGGTGACGTCGGATTTGACGGTGTCGGTCATCGCGTGGTGCACGGCGGTCAGCGTTTTGTCGCTCCGGTCAGGATCGATGCGGAAGTGCTTGCGGCAATCGAGGCGCTGGTGCCGCTCGCCCCACTACATCAACCCCATCATGTCGAAGTAATTCGCGCGATCAGTGCGGTTGCGCCGGACGTCGTGCAAGTGGCGTGCTTCGACACGGCTTTCCATCGGACGATGCCGATGCTCGAGCGTGAGTTTGCGCTGCCCCGCGCGCTGACCGCGCGGGGCATCGTGCGCTATGGGTTCCACGGTCTGTCGTACGAGTACATCGCCACAGCCCTCAGTGCGCTCGACCCGAACTGGATGCAGCGGCGCACCATCGTCGCCCACCTTGGCAACGGCGCGAGCATGTGCGCGCTCGCGAACGGCGAGAGCGTCGCAACCACGATGGGCTTTACTGCCGTCGACGGCTTGCCGATGGGCACGCGAACTGGCTCGCTCGATCCGGGTGTGCTGTTGTACCTGCTACGTCATGACGGACGTTCGATCGACGACGTCGAGCACCTGATCTATAGCGAGTCCGGCTTGCTCGGCGTGTCTGGAGTCTCGAGCGACATGCGCGAACTCACGCAAAGCAAGACAGCTGAAGCTGCGCACGCGATCGACTTGTTCGCTTACCGATCGGCGCGCGAACTTGCTGCACTGGCCGGTGTGCTCGGGGGGCTCGACACGCTTGTGTTCACGGCTGGCATCGGCGAGCACGCACCGAACGTGCGCGCGGCCATCTGCCAACGCGCGGCGTGGCTCGGCATCACACTCGACGAAGCAGCGAACGCAGCCAACGAGGCAATCGTATCGGACCGCCGATCCGCCGTCACCGTGCGCGTCATCCCGACCGACGAAAACCTCGTGATCGCGCGTCATACTCGCAATCTGCTGGACAGCTGACCCGTACACGGACAACCAGTCAACGTGCAAACACTGTTGCACGACCATTCTGATGATCGAACCATGTCGCGTGCCTGAAACATGAGCGGATTTTTTGACAGCCTCGAACTAAGTGGTCCGGACTCGCTTGACAGCCCTCGAGCTGCGCGCGCGTACCACTGGATACAGTGGGTCCTCTTCGGCAGCAGCCTGCTTGCGATCCCGGCCTTTTACATGGAACTCACGGCCAGCTCACCGTTCTTGCTGAACGCAGGCCGGATTCTTTACCTGTGCATGGCTACGGGCTTTGCTTGGTCGCTGGGTTGGATGGTGCATTTGAGCCGAAGGTACCGGCATCTGATTTGGCGCAATCGGTTCGACGTTTTAGTGTTGGTCGGTGCGGCGGCAAGCATTGGTTGGGGCGGCAACCCATGGTCATCGTTGGAATGGCTATTACGCATGACGTTCATGGGTATGGTGGCGCTGCGTATCGTTATGTCCCTGCGCCGTTTCCTTTCACCCAACCGGCTGCTTTCTTTGTTGATGGCGGGCGCCGCGTTGCTGGCATTGGCAGGTGTGGGGTTTTATTGGCTCGAACCGCGAGTGCACTCATATGCGGATGGTCTTTGGCTCGCATTCGAGAGCAGTGCTACCGTGGGATACGGGGACGTATCGCCAACGACACCTGCGTCGCGGGTATTCGCAGTTTTCGTCGTGCTATTCGGCTATGGCATGCTGTCTCTCGTGTTTGCGAGTATCGCCGCGAAGTTTATCGGACAAGAAGAGCGGCTGCTGCGGCATGAGATGCACCAAGATATAAAACGCCTACACGAAGAGATGGCTGTTATTCACAAGGAACTTCAGGGGCTGCGCGAATCCATGAACACTAAATGGCCGCCCGCTCCGGCAGGACATCTGGATGAATAAGGCTGTCCTGTGCTTCTGCGTTTTCAGGCGGATGCAGCGACCAATTAATGGAATACGACCTCGGCAACGCCGGCCATCGTACAGACAGCGACCACCGCCAGCGGCGCAACGCTCCACCGCGTGAGTAGAAAAAACCCGATCGCCGAGATGGAGAAATCGAGCGTGGAGCGGACTGCACTGGTCCAGACTGGCGAGTAAAGTGCCATCGCCAGTAATCCGACGACCGCGGCGTTGACCCCGGCAAGCACGGCAGCCATCGACGGATGCGTGCGCAATGCTTGCCAATACGGCAACGCAGCGAGGACGAGCAGCAGCCCGGGCAGAAAGATGCCGGCAGTGGCCAGTAAAGCGCCCGTCCAGTGGGTTGGCGCACCGGCCAGCATCCAGCCAAGAAAAGACGCGAAGGTAAACAGGGGGCCGGGGACTGCTTGCGCGGCACCGTAGCCGGCCAGAAAATCGTTTGACGAGACCCAACCGGTGGATACGGTCTGCTGCTGCAAAAGCGGCAGCACGACATGACCGCCACCGAAGACGAGTGCGCCGGATCGATAGAAGCTGTCGAACACTTTGATTGCCTGATTGCCATGCAGTTGCGCGAGGATCGGAAGGCCGAAAAGTAGGATGAAAAAGACGATCAATGCCACTGTGCTCGCGGCCCGGGGCACGCCGAATTCTTGCAGACGTTGTTGCGCGCGCCTGAAACCCGGCGGCATCGGCGTCTGGCAGAACAGCAATCCGAGCGCTGCGCCGAGGGCGATCACGATGACCTGTGCATAGACAGTCGGTAGCACGCTGAGCGCGGCCAGCGCGACGAGTGCAATAGCGGCACGGCGATGATCAGGGCACAGGCGACGTGCCATGTCCCACACGGCTTGAGCCACGACAGCGACGGCGACGAGCTTCAATCCGTGGATGAGGCCATTACCGAGTGGTCCGCTCAGACTCGGGGCAAGGACTGCAAACATTAGCAACAGCAGGATCGATGGCAGCGTGAATCCGCACCAAGCGGCGAGCCCGCCGAACCAGCCTGCTCTAAGTAAGCCAATCGAGAATCCGACCTGGCTGCTTGCAGGCCCCGGGAGGAACTGACACAGCCCGACCAGATCGGCGAACGTTTCATCGTCAAGCCAGCGTCGCCGTTCGACGAATTCACGACGGAAATAGCCGATGTGAGCGATTGGGCCGCCGAAGGATGTGAGCCCTAGCCTGAGGAATATAGAGAGAACTTCGAGCACGGCGCCTGCTCGTGTCATTGTCAACCTTTCTCAAATGAAAGCATCGGGAATCGCGCAAAGCCATTTACGTTGGCTTACCGGCATTGTTTTGATGCGAGCGGTCGTTTTGGTTGCCTTTGTTGATTCGCATCAACGCCGGCGCCAAGCTGGGGGGCAGGATATATCGAACAGAGAAAGAAATGGCGTGAGCGTAACAAACGGAGACGTACGATGGAAATATCATTTCGCGATTTGATGACGGTCATGCACGGCATGGGTTTTGGGGCGCTCTTTATGCTCGCTTTCTCGGGCGCGATCGCGGAGCTTTACCGCATGACCGCTCCGGGGGCGCCGTTAATGCCGACTCCGAGGGAGCACAAGCTGCTGATGCTGTATCTGGTCGCGATGGTAGTCCTCGCATGGGCAGCCACCCTTTCTGGCGCGTACGTCGTCTACCCGTGGTATCGCGCGGTACCTCCGGCTGGCCTCGCGGATCTGTCAAATTATCCGCAGCGCCTTTTGATGTCGAGTCGTGACACCTCTGGATGGCATAGCCTCGGGATGGAGTGGAAAGAGCATGTAGCTTGGCTCGCGCCTATCTCCATCACGATGGTGGCGTATGTGTTCGGGAAATATGGGCCCGCACTCGCACGGCTGCGGCAAATCCGCCACGCAGTTCTTGGGTTTACGCTCGTCGCCTTTGTCGCCACGGGCGTTGCCGGCGCGTTCGGCGCCTTCTTGAATAAATATGCGCCGGTGCGAGGCGGCACCACGATTCATTTGATGACGGGAGAATCCAGATGAATACCTATCAACCCGCGAGCACTCCACGAACGACAGGCGACGCAGTCTCGACCGAGAAGACGGCCGCAAATCGACGCTCAGAAATGGTCGGTGCGACGGATACGGTCGTCAATGGGCCGGCTGCCGCCGCGATTCTCGCCGCAGGTATCGGCTGCTTTGCTGTCGGCTTGTTTGCACTCGCCGGCGATGCATTTTCGGTCTTTGCGCATTTCTTCACCTTTTATAAACCTACGGGACCACTTTCCGGGGTAACGACGAGCGCGATTATCGTGTGGCTGCTGTCGTGGTTCGCGCTGTCGCGTCGGTGGGAGGCAAAATCGATCGCATTGGGGCGGATAACGACGATCGCGTTCGTTCTTTTGGCTTTCGGTGTCCTGCTGACATTCCCTCCCTTCATGGACCTTGTGCAGGGCAAATAGCCAGTTATTCAATGTGTCGCTACTTCACTGACCCTCGACCTGCAACTCAGAGGGAAGGGCCGTCGAGTGATCAAGGATGATGCTGCGACCTTTCCTGCAACATGCTCACGAACGGAGCGCGGAATGACACAGATGCAACTATTGACCTATGAGGCTATTCCTGGGCTTGCCCCGAAGTCGACGGATGGCGACGTCGCGCAGACGATCGATTTGCCCCGCCCGCAATTGGCGGCGAGCATGCCGCTGATGGCGGCGCTTTCGCTTCGCGCGAGCACTCGTGAATTTTCAACGGCGCCGCTGCCTCTCGATATGCTGGGGGCATTGCTTTGGGCAGCCGACGGCGTCAACCGGCCGATCACGGGAGGGCGCACCGCGCCATCGCCGCATGGATTCCAAGAAATCGACATTTATGTCGCACTCCCGAACGGCGTGTATCGCTACGATTCTCCGACGCATCGGTTGATACTCAAGCATGCTATCGACGCGCGCAATATGACCGGATATCAGGACTTCGTCGGTACCGCGCCACTTGATCTCGTCTACGTCGTTCATAGCAGCAGACTGCTGACCATGCCCGCCTCGCAGCGCGACATCTTCTCGGCAGTGACGGCGGGCGCAATTTCGCAGAACGTCTCGCTTTTTTGCGCGTCCGCGGGCCTCGCGACTGTGGTGCGCGGTTGGATCAATCATCGCTTGCTCGGCGATGCGCTAAGCCTCAACGAAGACGAACTACCCATTCTCGCGCAGACAGTTGGTTTGACGACGGGGCGAGACGAGGAAAGTGGTCCCGCAAAGGCGTAAAGGGACGGTGGCAGTATCGTTCTCGATGCCCGTGTCGTTTTACGTATGGGCATCTGGTCTGCTCTTCGCGCGTTCGTTGATCTTCGTCAATCCGGTCGCGCCTTGCCGGCGCGATGTTCGAATCAGCGGCATTGACAGAACCTGGCATTGGGACTTTCCGGCTTGTTTGCCATGCTTGCGTTCTGATAGCGCTAGAACGCCGGCGTTTCGATTCGATGGTTATAGCAACCGCATAGCAAGGAGTGCGCAATGAAGACGGACGAGCAATTGAAGCGGGAAGTGGAGGAAGAACTTCACTACGATTGCGCGATTAACACCGCCAATCTCGGCGTCGAAGTGAAGGATGGCATCGTCACGTTGCTCGGATCGCTAGCGAGCTATGTGGAAAAGATCGCAACCGAAAAGGCTGCGCAACGGGTGGCCGGGGTGAGGGCGGTTGTCGTCAAATTGGAGGTCAGACCGCCCAGCAACGACATGTTGCCCGACGAAGAAACCGCCAATATGGTGCGATCGGCCTTGCGCTGGACGGCCGGGCTTTCGCAAGACGCCGTCAAAGTGCAGGTTGAAAAGGGCTGGGTGACACTGCGCGGCGAAGTGCCAAGCGCGCACCTTGCACATCGTGCGACCCGCGTGGTGCGCCGTCTGCGTGGGGTGACGGGAGTATCCAATTTGATTGATGTCGTCGGCGTTCACGCAGCCGCCGACGATATCGCCAGCGAAATCGGCCGTGCGCTCGAGCGTCACGCAGCGCGCGAAGCGAAGCATATCCATATCCAGGTTCGCGACGGGACGGTGACGCTTAGTGGCAAAGTGGGTTCGTATGCGCAGCGATCGGCCGCACGAGGCGCAGCATGGTCCGCGACGGGTGTGCGCGCCGTCGTTGATGAGTTGGACATCGAGTGACCTGATCGGGCGCGAGGCAATGCTGTCATGAGCGAGAGCGCCAGCAAAGTAACTGCGACAAAAGGCGGGCCAACAGACCGACAAGTCGTACGAAATTAGTGCAGAGCTTCCGGGACTCGATGAAAAAGATATCGAGGTGAAACTTGTCGACGGCAGCATCACGATCAAAGGCGAAAAGCGAGAAGAAAAGGAGGAAAGCAAGAAGGACTATTACCTCCGTGAACGTCATTTCGGCGCTTTTGAGCGTACGTTTCGCGTGCCCGAAGGCGTGGATGCGGAAAAGATTCAGGCGACGTTCACGAAGGGCGTCCTTGCCCTGACATTGCCGAAGCGAGCGAACGCGCAGAAACCTGAAAAGAAAATCGAAGTGAAAGCATCTTGAGGCCTGCGGCTGGCCGGGATGTCCAAGAGGCGATCCCGGCTGGCGTTCTCGCGGCTGTACCCGGCGCAGCGAACCGCCGTTAGTGCGCCCGACGGACGTGCATTGCCGCATGGAGTGACCATGGCACAGATAGTCACGATTACGCTGAATCCCGCAGTGGACATCTCATTCTCGGTCGCGCAGCTGTTACATACGAGAAAGCTGCGTTGCGCGCAGGCGCGCAAGGACCCAGGCGGGGGCGGAATCAACGTCGCGCGCGTATTGCAACGTCTCGGAAGCGAATGCGTTGCGATTTATCTCGCTGGCGGCAATACCGGGCTGGAACTCGGTCGGTTGCTCGATGCCGAGAACGTCGGAGGCGAACGAATTGCGATTCAGGGCGAGACAAGGGAGAACGTGACGGTGCATGAAACGTCGACGCACCGCGAGTTTCGTTTCGTCATGGAGGGTCCTGAAGTTTCCGGGGCCGAATGGACTCGCTGTCTCGAGCGGCTTGGCGAGTTCGATTCGGTACCGCGTTACCTCATTGCAAGCGGCAGCCTGCCACCCGGCGTGCCTTCTCGATTCTATGCAGAGCTCGCACACTGGGCCCGCGCACACGACGTTCGCATGGGACTGGACGCATCGGGCGAGGCGCTTGCCGAGGCGCTCGAGGTCGGGGTGTTTCTCGTAAAGCCGAGCCTTCGCGAACTGTGCGAACTCGCAGGCGCGGAATTGACAGAGGAAGCGCAATGGCGCGAAGCGGCCCAGCGGCTCACACGAGAGTGCCGAGCCCATTGCGTAGCGCTGACGCTTGGTGAACGCGGTGCGATGATGGCGACGCAAGAGCGGATCATCCGTCTTCCCGCGGTGCCAGTGCCGGTCGTTAGCGCCGTCGGCGCGGGCGACAGCTTCCTTGCTGCGCTGGTCTGGGCACTCGAACACGATGCCGATTGGGCGCACGCTCTGCGCTATGCCATTGCGGCGGGCAGCGCGGCCGTGATGAATCCGGGAACAATGTTGTGCAATCCCGCCGACGTCATTCACCTTTATCGGCAGTCGTTCGATATCCCTCTAACCACTGATGGCCGCTGATCACGCCATCTGCGCGAATCAGCCCGGGCTGTTTGGCAACGCGGTGCCATTGCCCGCGGCATCTATTGCGATGCGCGCGCACACGCCGCGACGCGCATGTTCGAAAAGACCTGCGAGTAACGGATCTAGTCCTGCGCCCTCGTCATAGACGAGTCCTGTGAGATCGAAGAGTCGAAAGCCGCCGCTGGTGACGAGTCCAGCTTCTGGCGTGTCGCTCATTCGCACGCCATGGTCGCGCGCTCATTCCTCAGCTCTATCGATTTCATCGAGCGTTGCTTCGTTGCCGAAAGGAAAGGCGGAGCGATCTCGGGTCTGCGGTATGGCGTCGATTGTGAATACAATCTTTTCGTCGAACTCGAGTACGGGCTGACCAAATAGATCTTCACCCCGGCGGCAGGCGACCACCGGCGCGCCATTCGAGCGTCGCTTTTCCGGGTTTGGGGATACGAACTCGCCCGCATCGGCCACGGCAGATGAAGCGGGCACGAATACCGGCCCGCCCATTATGTCAGCCAAGTCTTTTGCGCAAGCAGCTGCAAGCTGATCCGGCATGTTTCTGATTCGCCATGCAACAGCATCGCCAGGGCCGAGTTCGTCTACCGAAGTGAGCAGCAAGTAAATCGTCTCGTGCGCATCCATCCGGCGTCCCTCGGGATGCAGGAAGGCCCCATCCGCGGTGCCTTCAACCTCGACGTAGAAGTAGCCTTCGGGTACATATCGGCGCGACGGCGGTTCGACCGGGCTGGACCGGTCGAGAGCGGGCGTCGGAAAAATCAAGTCGGCCGTCTTCAACCGAAAATTACCGGCGTCGGTCGTGACCGAGGCTGGCAGCATGGGCCTTGGCGGTTCGTTCGCCAGAACTTGCCTTTCGAAGATCAGCCGCTTGTCGAGCCAACCTAATTGCTCGAATCGGCAAATAACGCGACCAAAACCATGATGCGTCATCATCGTCCGCATTGCATGCGCAAAGTCAAGATCGCTGGCGCTAATCGCAGCTTCCAATGCGGGTGGTAGAAGGGAAAACATGATGCCCTTGTCAATTTCGTCGCGGTACAACTCGATGAATTGGGAAACCACGCGCATGACGATATCGACGATCCTGTCAGGAGGTATGCCAGCAAGCGGAACATTGATAAAGCGCGGCAATCGTCCGTTCGACGGTCTTTCGAAAGCGATGCGGAGGTTCACATTATCGAGGCCACGTGCTTCGACGACGCGTTCGTCATAGGAGTTGGAAACCCGTGCGAACGCAATGGACTTTACATTCGGCCACGCTGGCTCATCGCTTTGCTCCCCAGGGGGTTGCCGCACCTTCGCGAAACCACTGCCTGAGCACGACTCTATTGGCAGGTGCCACGCCAAAGTCGAACCGCATGTTCAACGCAGCGGCGTTCGTGCCAGACGCGTAGTCCAATTGCTCGGCATCGTTGAATGGCGCAGGAAAACGATTGATCCACGCCGCGGCTTTTAACGCGGCGAAGCGCTCGACGGTACGCTCATTCAGCGACGAATCATCCCGATAGTGCTGGCCGTGAAATCCGCATTTGAGACGATGTCGTTTGGCGTGCGCCAACTCGTGCAACAGTTCGATCAACTGGTTTTCGCGTGACTTCAACAGCAGTGCCGCATCGATCTGCATAACGCGCACGTTCGCGTCGGTGACGTAAAATGCGCTCGGTCCATCCGCGATATGAATTTCGTCGAACAGCGCTTGAACGTCGGCAAAGCCGGATGCTTGCACTGCCTCGTTTATCGCCGTCGACGCCCGCCGCAAACGTTGTGTGCGCGTAACTGGACTATCGGCTGATGCCGAGTCAAACACGATGCCGCAATTGCCGGCGGTTTTGATCGATGCGATCGGCGCATTGCGTATGCCCGGTTCAATTGGGCGTGTCGCACCGCGTTTGCTATTGCTGAGCGGAGGCAGGCAGGCGGGCACTCGCTCGATTTGCGACTCCGGGTGTCGCGCTGGCGGGATCGACGAGGTGCTAAGGAACATCTGATCTATTGACGTTTTGAACGTTGACGTTCATGCCAGCAATTTTCTGCGAGCTTCGATGATCGATTTTTCCGGCCATCACGCTACCAATCGAGGCCATATCGGCCCCGAGCGCCGATTTTCCGAGGCAGCGGACGGATTTTTCCCATCAAGCCATCAGCTTTCGCCTCGCTAGATAAAGATTCGTCAGGCCGATCAGCGAGAACACCTGCGCCGCGTTCTTCGCCAGCCCTTTGTAGCGCACCTTCGCGTAGCCAAATTGCCGCTTGATCACCCGAAACACGTGCTCGACCCGGGCCCGGATCGAGGACATCCGGTGATTGAAGCGCTTGTTTGCGCTCGTCAGCGGATACGGCTTGCTGCCCTTGAGCGCAACACCCCAGAACACACCGGCTTCACGCGCCAGACGCTTGAACGCGTTGTTCACGTAGCCCTTGTCGCCGAACACCGCCCGATCGCTCTCTCGCAGCAGCACCGGCAACTCGCTCACGTCCGCCGTGTTGGCCGGCGTCACCGATACCGTATGCACCAGGCCGCTATCGACGTCCGCCCCAACGTGGATCTTCATGCCAAAGAACCACTGGTTCCCCTTCTTCGTCTGATGCATCTCCGGGTCGCGCTGCTTGCCCTCGTTCTTCGTCGACGGCGGCGCATGGATGATCGTCGCGTCTACCATCGTGCCGCCCTTGAGCAGCATGCCCCGTGCTTCCAGCGTCTCGTTGATGACGTTCATCATCTTCGAGGTCAACCCGTGCTGCTCCAGCAGATGTCGGAACTTGAGGATCGTCGTCTCATCGGGCAGCGCATCGTCCGACAGTTCAAGCTGCGCGAACCGGCGCATCGATTCGATCTCGTAGAGCGCGTCTTCCATCGCCGGGTCCGACAACGCGTACCACTGCTGCATGAAGTAAATCCGCAGCATCGTGGCCAACGGCATCGGCGGTCGGCCACGCCGGCCCGACTTCGGATAGTGCGGCTCGATCACCGCCAGCAACGCCGTCCACGGCACCACCGCTTCCATTTCCGTCAGGAAACGCTCCCGGCGCGTCTGCTTCTTCTTTCCATCAAACGCCAGCGAGGCGAACGTCGTTTGTTTCATGGCTCGGAGGCAAGTGGCAACGGATCAATCTTAACGGCTCGAATAGATCAGATGCTCCCTAATGGTTGCCAGCGATTTTCCGTCGTCAACCGTTAGCCGGCGGCTAGTGTTATTGGGTCCCATAAAACATAGGCGAATGCGTCAGCATGTGGATGCTGCTCCATGTTGGCGGATAGCGTAAGCGATTACCGATATGGCGGATCGCTTAGGCAGTGCCATGCATTTTACTTGACCAGTATATTTATGTAATAGAGCTATTTGGTGCGACTTACGAATTTTGCTTCGCTTTTTCATGAGCGTGTGCGCATTGAGATGTTATTAAACGTCCAGTCTGTGTTAATTCATCATTCAATATTTATGACGTCCTGGGTGCCTAATGTCAATGCCTCCTATCCGCAAACTGGTCGACCTAACGAAGGCACCACCCGCGGAAGTCAACACAGAAACAAGCGATTCTTCGCATGCAGCGCATCCAACCAAACAAGGCACAGTCGCTGGCGTTCTTGCAGGCCTGAACCATCAAAGACCAACGGCGAAGACAAACGCCGGCGCGGTGCCCGCGGCGACACGTGAGATCGGGAATGCATCTGTGTTGTCCGCGCCGAACGATGCGCAGGATTCTTTGGTGAGCAACCCATTTATCGTGGATCGAAAACACCGAACCATCACGAATGATGGGAAAGCTTGTCTTATCCGCGTGGGCGACAAGAGTCGTCAATTGAGTGCTCGGGAATTCCTAGCCGCGGACCTATTAATAGATAACATTGGACAGTACGTGTCGATGGATACGTTATGTGAGCAGTTGGATCTCGGCGCGGAAAGCGTAAAGATCATGTTGTTTAAGGTACGGCACGCGCTGGGCTTGGGAAGCACTCACAATCTCTACTCATCGTCGTCGTCGTTGGTCCTGATACCGGATGGAAGCCCGGCGCGCGGATATGGAATATTTAGATCTCGGAGGGCGATCGACGAACTTGACGCGGGCGCGGGCGCGCGCGGCACTCAGGAAGCGCTGTTTGTGGATTTGGAACCGCAAGCGCAGTTGCTTGATTGTCCTCCTGATGCCCCGTATTTGGCCGTGCGGATAGCCAACTATGAATTGTGGCTATACGTCACCGAGATAACGGGGCGCATCAAGCCCGAGATCAGATGGAAGGCGTTGCCGGGCGAGGCGTCTTCGCAGCCGGTGGACGCCACGGTTGAGCTTATGGTGGGGTGGGACCAGGGGCGTGGCGTCTATGCGCTCAAAAAAAAAGGACGTTCTACGTTTGTCAGCAACGCTTTGCTCAACGGCGCCGAAGCAGACGATATTTTCTATATCGTCGAGGCACTGAACGACCTGCCGGAAGGCGTGTTCAAAGTCGAAAGCGCATGGGCGGCGAAACCGCGGGCGATGATGACTGCGATACAGGGCTACTTGGCTCACGAACAGGTCCAAGCAAGCGGCATTCCGTTCAATGTGACGCAAAATTCTGAGGTCCAGGCAATCGTTCTGGCTCAACTGGGCGCGCAACGTCACGGGCTGCTTGGCGTCAGTCCGCTTCCCGTGTATGACTTGAGCTCCCCTTACCCTAGCAATGCGCTGCTCTACATCAATCCAGTCTTCCGCGTGAAAGGAGGCCCGCAGTTTGGAATACGACCTACGTTGCCGGGGCAGAATGGAGGAAAAACTGCGACGTTTTATCAAGCGGATGGCGTATCAACGTTCGTTTTAGGTGTGTGCGAGTATGACGGGGAAACGTTAGTCATTGCATGGGATCCCGCAAGTTATCCAGAAATGAGAGAACGGACCTTGATGTCCGTTGAAGAGGACACTCTGCGGGAGGCCCAGCAAAGCCACCGGCTTGTAAGCCAATGGCGACGGCAGTTGAGGAATGGTCGATCGGAAGAAGTCCTCGTCGCACCGCTCGACCTGCTGGCGGAACTGATAACGATGCGATCGCGGCCCGATCCGCGGCGGCGACTAATTGATGCACTGGGCGGTGAATCTATCGTACGCCGGCGCTTCAATGAACATGTCTGGACGATGATGGTGGACGAGCGCCTTCTCCATATTCAGTGGTGTGGTGCATTGCTTCGCGGCAATATTGAGCCGCATATCACGCCGTTTTCGAGCGCCGAGCGTTTCGTGCCGCCGGCGCCAGATACCGTCGCAATTTTGGCTGCATATGATGCGAGTAACGACGTCGTCGTGTTTTGGCGCCAAGATCAGATCGATGCCGCAGGCCCCAATTTACTTTTGATCGCGCCAGAGAGTGTACTCGAGGATGCTGCCCATAACGGCACCGCCTTACATACGACGGAAACGGGGCGCCGTTCGATTCAATTCAGGGATGTCGTTGCTTCGCCCTATGAGAGTCGCCACGTGTCGAGCGCATTGCGTCAGCTTTTGAGTGTGCAGGACCGGTCTCAAGTCTGGCGAACCCGTCGATCAGACGTTCATGACGAACTGGAAGCGTATCTGCGACCCGTGGAATCGGGCAGTACGCGAATCCGGCCGTGGCCCGTCACAGTCGATCTGCCAAACCTTGGAGAGACTTCGCTTGATCTCTTTGCCTATCGTGCCCAACCAGTGTCAAAGGATCGTCCCCACCTGCTGGTAATCCAGCCGCATATTGTCGGATCGGAAAAGCGCAATTCATTTTTTTCCGGTGAGCGCCGGCCTGTGGTGCTGGGCGAGTGGAAGGGCATCTATTTTCTCGTTGATCCTAAAGCGCATCCAACGATGAAGCTTAATCAGCGGATCACGGTTTCTATCCGTCCCGAGTTATTGGAAAAAGTTCGATCGGAAGGCATCTGGCAGATTACACGGCCGATAGGGGCGGGTGAGTTCGAAGAGAGGGTGATTTTTTCCACTGCGCCGCGCTTGCTCGACGCCATTGCGATGCGCTTGGTTACGCCGCCGATACTGAACGCAGGCGCAATCCAGCAAGCCGTGAATGCTGCGGATCCGGATGCGCTGGAAGCGATGGCAACGCGCATGCGATATGCGCTCGATCTGCCCGACAGAGATGCCCTCACGGGCACCCGGAACATCCCTGATCGGCCGCTGGTGATCGCCGGGCCGCCGCACGGCATCGCTCTATTTGACTTCGACGTTGAAGAACGGCTTGCCATCGCGCCAGAAACCGAGACTGACCAGCAGCATCTTTTGCGCATACATTCGGATGGTGCCGGGCGCGCCGTTGTGCTCAACGCCCACCTGTGCGCTGTATTGCAGGAAGGCGAGGCCCCGCGATGGCCGTCGCGGCGGCAATTCGACGTATTGTGGGCGCTGGCGTATGCCGCCGCTTATCACCAGCCGGTTTCAGCGGAAGTGATCGAAGCGGCGTGCATGGGTTCGCTCGAATGGTTGTTTCTTGGCAGCGCGTCTCCGTTCGCATTGAGCGTCAATGCGATCAACGGCGCCTACGGGGTTCGATATCGACGTGCCGGCGGCTCCAGCGAAGATGAAGAGCGCATCCCCTCGAGAGCACTCGACCTGCTGCTGAACCACGGAGCGCTTTATGCAGAGCCGAAGGCAAATCCGATTCTGGCGTGGAAGTTCATGAAAAGGGTGGGACTGACAAAGTTCCTGCCTGCGGGGCCGTACAGCGACGTGTTGTTTCAGCTCGGTGGGCGACGCGTAAGGGTATCGGGGTTGTGCCGTGTTTTGTGGCGAACAAAAGACGGACAAACGGCATATGTGGTGCCCCGGTTGTCCGAAAAGCAATTGAATCGGATCAGGTCACATCCAGAAGAACTCCATGTTCTTGCTGGCTTTGATCCGAGCGACGGCGCGGAGAGCTGGGTATTCTGGCGAGCCGACGCCCATATCGATCGATTAAGTGATCCTGGCTATCGCATTTGCGTGAGTGCTCAGTCGCTAGGTGCTTCCTCGCACGAATGGCGCCCGATGGAGGATGGTCGGGATGAATTGATTGCGATTAGCCATGCCAAGGGGCCGCTTAGCGCATTGCGGCGGTTATTGAACGACGACGTTCTAGGGCAGACGGTTGCCGTTTTGGAGTCCGAAGTATCTGGGGAAGGCATAACGATTCAGCAGGCCTTAGGTGTGATGCTGCCGGCTCAACAAATCGCACTCTCGATGCGTTTGGGGCTCGCTCCGTACACGAGAAGCCACGGCATAGAAGAAATAAAACAGGTTGTTGGTGTTGTGCCCGGAGCGGACGCGATTCGCAAGGCGATCCCGGCCGCTCGCGAGGCGCTTGCGGCTGGCGAGCCGATTCCCAGCCTGTCGGATGTGTTACGGCTGCTGGACGACGAGCATGCGGAACACTACATGGGGTCGCGGACGTTGTTTAAGATGCTGCGCGAGTTATACGGCTTGGGCGCTAGCGGTAAACCGATGGCGATATCAAAAGCGTTTGCTGGCTGGGAGATTGAGCCGCGCCATTGGCGGATCTGTTATCGAGAGTTGGTCATGCGCTTAGTATGGGGTGCGGCGCGCGGTGGGGCGTTGGCTACTCAGTTCGTCAGTATTGACTCACCTGCGGCGGAGCCCACTGCCTCGCCGGATTCGACGCTTCCGCCAGTGAATGCGCCGCTGATTAAGCCAGACGTTGAAATCGACCTGGAACGAATGAACATCGATTTGCCCGATCGCTCCGAACTCGAGGCGAATCAAGCTTCAGCGTTGAGCTACTGCAGAGAAAAACACGGTTTGCATTGGCCGAACGGTGTGGCTTTACCTACGGCGCTCGCGCGACTTCCCCCTGACGCAGAGTTGGTCGTGCGAGCCTATTTGGGATTATGGCCGTACGGGCATCGCTATACGTTGGCTGAGCTTACCGCTCAATTCGAAATCCGCACGGTGTCTTTGACAAATACGTTGGTCACTAATGCGCTGGACGAGTTGCTGGCGCATGCCGAATCGTTGCACGGGAGAATTTTACCCGTTGCGCAGCCGCGTCCGACGCTGGAACGGCTCGTTGAGCTGCTCTTAATGAAGGGCAGCGCGTTGAATAGCCAAGAGTTGAATGCGGTACTGATCCGGCATGGGTTGGCCGGCATGCGCGCTATCGTTTCCGAGCCGACGCGGCGTGGGACGTTACGTCGATATCGTGATTCATCAGCCTACCGGAGCGCGATGGAGAAGTTGACCGGAAGGTCCGAGCCAATTCAGGAGCGTAAGGAAAAGGAGGCTTTCTGGTCAACTGATCAGATCGATGAGATTTACAAGCGAATCGACGCGGGCGAGTATGCCAAAACAATCCTTCGGCTGCGCGACTCGGAGACACGAGACGATACTTTTGCTGACATGGTGATCAGATTTGCTGTGATTGCAAATCGCCGGAAAATTCATCGCTTGAGCGCGGTGCAAGGTCGGAGATTAAATACAATGAACAAAATAAGCGATGAGACCTCGATGGATTATGAGACGGCGGTCACGAAGCTTTATGGAATCGATCCGCAGTTCGAAACATTTATGCAGCGTACACATGTACTGGACGTTGTTCGCGAGCGTTCGCTGGTAGTTACAGACGCAGAAGCTGATGAACTGGCGCTGATTGTAGAAGACGGATCTCGCGCATTCAGCGAGTTTCAAGTTGGGAACATACGGCTTACGTATTATATAGCCAAGCGCATGGGCTACAGCGAGGATAACTACGAGGCCGAAGAAATTATCGACTACGCAATGGAAGGAATGAGGCGCGCAATTCTCGGGAATAACCCCAAGATGTTGTTTGCATTTTCGACTTATGCGAACGCGGTAGTCAGGTCAGTGGTACTTCGTCAGTCGTCGCTTCGGCATGCGCAACGCTTGAGCGTGTCAATTGGACGGGCCCACGAGATCATCATGACACGTGCGATGCGCCGGCAGTTGCGTGAGGCCCTGCAGCAAGCGTTTCCGCAAGCGCCGCGCGAACCAACATCAGAGGAACTGGCGAAAGCGGTGCTCGAATCGAGCCTGCGAGCACGGGTTCGAAGGGTTGAACAAAGTGAACCAACAGCCCGGCAGATGCAAACTGCCTGGAAACAATTCATGCCTGAATATGTCCTTCGAATCGAAGAGAATATCGAACTATTGGAGCAATATGACGGTATCCGTCACCAACGAAGTCTCGATCGTTCCTTCTCTGATGCCAACGCAAAAAATCTTTACGACGTCACGGCATCGTCTCAGGATCAGATTGAATTTGAGGCTGCGGAGAACGATGGCAGTGCGTATGCCGTCATGGCTGGCGACCTGATTGTCGCCTTTAATGAGGCCGGCCTTACCGAGAGAGAGCAATATGCGCTTCAGCACAGCTTCGGAATTATTGGCTACGAGCGCCGATCCGCCGAAGAAATCGCCGAACATTATCGTATCGACGAAGAGGCTGTGGCCAAGGTGATTGAATCCGCAATGATGAAGGTCAGAAGGTCGCCGGATGCACAAGGTGTATTGATGCGCTACCTTCGCCCCGATCGCTCTGGCGATTCGCAATGATGCGATCAAATTGCTTCGGCGTCGGGCGCGATCAGGACGAGATCAGTCCGAGCTACTGCAACGCACGGCAGGACGAACCCTTCAGCCATCTCCTCTTTGGTGAGCCCTGGCCATTCGATGCGATAGAAAACGGTGCCGCTCGCCAGGCGGCACATACAGGTACGGCAGGTGCCGTTGCGGCACGACCGGGGAAGCCTCAGTTTTCCTGCAGTAGCAGCTTCGAGCAGCGTGAGAGGCTCGGGCGCTTCGAAGCAGTGGCCGAGCGGTTCGACGCGTACGAACGGGGGACGCTGGGCAGCGGGCATGGATGTCTCGCGGAGTTATCGCACTGCAGCATACTTCAACCACGGTGCCCAAAGATATTTCGGACTCCTACGTAAAACGCACCCCCATGCGATGCGCGACGAAGTGGCCACACGCACAAAACTTGCGTGTTGCTGCAAACGTTCTAAAGTACATGCAACCGACGCAATCCAGCTGTTTTCCGCCGCGTCGGTTCGGGCTGCCTTCATCCAGCACGGTTATCGGCGTCTGTCGTCATGACAAAGGCGAATCTCATGCAGATCAGTTTCCCAAACGAAGTGCCGGAATATTCGGCCCGTGAGCTGACGCTTGCATTTCCTGCGCTCGTCGACGGGAAACTCGTGCTTTGCGAAATAACGGCGGAAGCGCTTGAGGACCATTTCGGAGCGGCGTCACCGCGGCTCGAGGACATGATCGGCGCTTTCGACGCGCACCGCACTCGCATCGAGGCGGCGGCGCGGCGGCTATTGTCGGAAACGAGCGCACAGTGCGCTGTGCTGCGCAGTGGCTATGTCAGGTTCTACGAAGCGAACGCGCGCGCGTGAAGCTGGTAGCGGTGCGCGTTTTTCGTTTATTCGGAACCAAGATAAAAGAATCGGAAGAGAAAGACGGCTGCGATGATCCAGACGACAGCTTTCACTTGCCGCGCGCGACCGGTAAATAGCTTGAGACCGGCATACGCGATGAATCCGAATGCGACACCGTTTGCAATCGAATAGGTGAAGGGCATCAAAAGGGCCGTCAGCGCGGCCGGCACGACTTCAGTTGCATCGTCCCACGGCAGATCTGCGAGCTCGCGCAACATCAGGCACGAGACATAAAGCAACGCGGGCGCTGTTGCGTAGCCTGGCACGACGCCCGCTAACGGTGCGATAAAAAGGCAGGCGAGAAAGAGCACCGCGACCGTGATGGCGGTTATGCCCGTTCGGCCGCCCGCTTGTACGCCAGACGCACTTTCGATGTAAGCCGTCGTGGACGAGGTTCCGAGCAGGGACCCAGCGACGATGGCCGTGCTATCGGCAAGCAGCGCTTTATTGAGCCGATCCATCTTGCCTTCGACGAGCAACCCCGCGCGATTGGCCACACCCATTAGCGTGCCGGTGGCATCGAAGAGTTCGACGAGAAAGAACACGAGCACGACATTGATGACGCCTGTCGAAAGCGCGCCGGCGATATCGAGGTGAAACAGCGTGGCATCGATCGACGGCGGGACGGACACCACCCCGTGAAACTGATTGCCCCCGAAGAAGAATGACAACACGGTCACCGCGAGAATGCCGATGAGGATGGCCCCGCGCACGCGCAGGAAATCGAGTGTGACGATAAGGAAAAAGCCGATGGTGGCCAGAATAACGGGCGGCTTGTGCAAGTCACCCAAGGTAACGAGCGTGGCGGGGCTGCCGACGACGATGCCCGCCGTTTTCAACGAGATGATGGCGAGAAACAAACCGATCCCGCCGGTAATCGCGACCCGAATGGAATGCGGTATGCCGTTCACGATGACTTCGCGCACGCGAAAGAGCGTGACGGCGAGAAACAGGCATCCGGAAATGAAAACGGCGCCGAGTGCCGCTTGCCACGTGAACCCCATTCCTTTGACGACGGTATATGCGAAATAGGCATTAAGGCCCATACCGGGCGCGCAAGCGATCGGATAATTTGCGTAAAGGCCCATGATCAGCGTCGCGAGCGCGGCGACGAGACAGGTCGCGACGAACACCGATTCTTTCGGCATGCCGGCGTCACCGAGAATGGCCGGATTGACGAAAATGATGTAAGCCATCGTCAGAAACGTAGTGAGGCCAGCGAGTACTTCGGTGCGCAGATTGGTGCCGGCTTCTTCGAAGCCGAAATAGCGCCCCGCCAATTCCAGCAAAGAAAAAGCTTTGACTTGTTCCATGGGCGGTCTGTCTCCTGATCCGGTGTCGGTTTTGTGGGGTAGCGCGCGGCAGGCCTTACTGTACACAGCCGCGGCCCGGAAACCAGCCGCGCAACGAAATAACGACTATTTGCCTGAACGGCCACCGCACGCATCGCCCCTGTCGCCAAGACCGCGCCGTACGGACCTTAGCGACGTTGAAGCAGCGTATTGAGCAGATCGATCGGGAGCGGAAAAACGATAGTGGAGTTCTTGTCCGCAGCGATTGTAGTAAGCGTTTGCAAATAGCGCAATTGCATCGCTTGCGGCTCTTGAGCGAGGATCTGAGCGGCCTGCAGTAGTTTTTGGGACGCTTGCAGTTCGCCTTCGGCATGGATGACTTTGGCGCGCCGCTCCCGCTCGGCTTCTGCTTGGCGCGCAATTGCACGAATCATGGTTTCGTTGATATCAACATGTTTGATTTCGACATTCGAGACTTTGATGCCCCACGCATCGGTCTGGCTATCGAGTGTCTTCTGGATATCCGCATTCAATTGCTCGCGTTCAGCCAGCAATGCATCGAGTTCGTGCTTGCCGAGCACCGAGCGCAACGTGGTTTGCGAGAGCTGACTGGTCGCCTCGAAGAAACGCGCGACTTGTATCACGGCTTTTTCCGGATCGACGACGCGAAAGTACACCACCGCGTTGACTTTGACAGATACGTTGTCGCGCGTGATGACGTCTTGCGGCGGCACATCGAAGACGATAGTGCGTAGATCCATGCGAACCGCCTGTTGAATAACGGGTGCAATAAGCACGAGCCCGGGGCCTTTTACTTTCCAGAAGCGCCCGAGCGTGAAAACGACGCCGCGCTCATATTCTCGAAAGATCCGGATCGACGAAGCCACGATCACGATTACGAGCAATAAGAGAAGGCTGGAAAAACCGAACGTAAAGCCCATCATGGCGATTCTCCTTGTTGTGGCGGCGGTGGCTGCGATGGTGCGGCAATAGGTTCGACGGTCAGAACGAGTCCTTCGCGTGCGGTCACGCGCACGCGCGCGCCGGCGGGCAACGCTGCAAGCGCACGGACCCGCCAGCGTTCGCCGTGCACCTGCGCCCACCCTGTCATGGCATGGTCGGCATCGTCAGTCGAGCGCGATAGCGTTTCGTCGAGAATTTCTCCGATCGAGCCGATCATGGCCTCGGCACCGGTCACGATGGGGCGGCGACGCGCTTTGAGTGCAAACCGCGAGACGGCGAAGATGAAAACCACGCTTGCCGCGCTCAGTCCTGCGATGACGGGCAGCGGCACGCCGTAACCGGGAACGCTGGTGTCAACGAGCATCAGCGCACCGGCGGCAAAAGCAACGATGCCTCCGAAACCGAGCGTGCCGAAGGTAGGCAGGAATGCCTCGGCGATCAGAAACGCTAGACCGAGGAACACGAGAGCAAGACCCGTATAGCTGATCGGAAGCAGCTGTAGTGCAAAAAGGCCCAAGAGCAACGAGATTGCACCGGCTACGCCGGGCAACATGAAGCCCGGGTTGGCGAATTCGAAGAAAAGCCCATAGACGCCGATGGTAACGAGAATCAACGCAACGTTCGGGTCCGCGATGACGGCCAGCAGACGGTTGCGCCAGTCCGGCTCGAGCGTGACAAACGAAGCATGGGCCGTCGCGAGCCGGCGCGAGCCGTTCACGGTCTGGACCGTGCGGCCGTCCAGCTTGACGAGCAGATCGGCGACATCGCGCGCGCCAAGATCGACGACATGCTGCTCGATGGCTTCGTTCGCCGGCAGGCTCACGGCATAACGAACGGCCCGTTCAGCCCAGTCGGCGTTGCGGCCACGCATTTGCGCAAGGCCGCGAATATAAGCAACTGCGTCGCCGATACGTTTTCTGGCTTCGGTCGATTGTGTATCGGCCGCGGCTGTTTCTGATGCGGTTGCTGCTCGATTTGCTCGATTGCTGTTTGCGCTGCTAGTGCCGATTTCGATTGGCGTAGCGGCGCCGAGGTTGGTACCTGGCGCCATCGCGGCGATATGGCTCGCATAGACGATATAGGTCCCTGCGCTGGCGGCTCGGGCACCGCTTGGCGCGACGAAGGCAGCCACTGGAACCGGCGAGGCGAGGATGGCTTTGATGATTTGCCGCATTGAAGTATCGAGCCCACCTGGCGTGTCAAGCTCGAGAACGATGAGTGCCGCTTCGTCGTGCGCTGCGCTATTGAGGCCGCGTGTAATGAAATCGGCGCTGGCGGGCCCGATCGCGCCCACGACCGGTATCACGATCACGTTGCTCGTCCGCGCAGCGGCGACGGCCCAGACGATAGATAAAAGCAGGCCGACGGCCACTCGCGCAAGCGGCGCCGACAATGACGTGGCGCGCCGGACGTATCTTGCGGCAATGCGAATGGGCGCGCGGAATGACTGCGGGCGGGTTTCCATCGTGTATTCCGGCGCCCGACGTGGCGCCGCCGGCGGCGAAAGGCCGCGCTGATAACTGAAGATTAGGACGAATTGCCGCTAAGCGGAAACCCGCGCGTGCTGAGGCGGCGCTAGAAGATGGATCGTCCGGTGAGGGTTGTCAGCCATTCAAGTGCGAGCGTGCCGGCAAGCGAATTGCCGTTCGAGTCGAGCCCGGGCGACCAAACGCAAACCGCCATTTCACCGGGCAGCACCGCGACGATGCCGCCACCGACACCGCTTTTAGCCGGCAGGCCGACCCGATAAACGAAGTCGCCGGCGGCATCATAAGTGCCGCAAGTCAGCATTAGCGCCGAGAGGCGTTTGGTGGAACTTGCATCGAGCACGCGCTCGCCAGTGGTTGGCGCGACGCCGCCGTTCGCGAGAAATAGTGCCGCGTGCGCAAGCTCGACGCAGTTCATTTCGATCGCGCATTGGCGGCAGTAAGCGTCCACGACGACTTCCGGCGGCATTTGCAGATTGTCGAAGCTGGCGATGAAGTGCGCCATCGCGCGATTTCTGTGCGCGTGTTGCAGTTCGGATTGCGCGACCCGCGAGTCGTAGTCGATATCCGTCGCACCGGCCAATCGACGCACGAATTGCACGAGTGCTGTTTCTGCGCGTACGAAGCGGCGGCATAGCACGTCGGAGACGACGAGCGCGCCGGCGTTGATGAACGGATTGCGCGGCAGACCGCGTTCCGTCTCGAGTTGAACGAGCGAATTGAACGCGGTGCCGGAAGGTTCGCGTCCGACGCGTTGCCAGAGTTCGTCGCCGAGCAATTGGAACGCGAGCGTACAGGCAAAGAGCTTGGAGATGCTCTGTATTGAAAAGCGTACTTGAGCATCGCCGATGCTGAATACTTCGCCGGCTAGCGTGACGAGTGCCATACCGAAACGTTCGCCATGCACTTTTGCGAGCTCGGGGATGTAGTCGGCGACGCGGCCGGCAGTGCGCCACGGTGCGATGTCTTGATGGATTTGCTCGAGAATCGATTGGTAGTTCATCGGGAGTGGATGGATCGAGGGCGCAGGCGATGCGAGTTGAATGCGGCCGGTCTGCGACGAAGCCCGTATGGAACCGTCAAGCGTCGCCGGCGTCAAGCTTCTCGGCATGACGTTTTTCACTTGCGCGGCTGCGGGAAGGGCACTAGAATTGCGCCCTTTCGCGCGTTCGTCAGGGCGCGGGGGAAGAAGGGAAGCGAGGCTGGGGTGCGTATTGGATAGTTGTCGGGTGGGGAGCGCGGGAGTTCAGGAAGCGCTAAAAACCAGTTGACGATAGTAGTAACGGGCCGCATAATCTCGCTTCTGTGCTGCAAACGCAGCGACGCAAGACAGGCAAGGCGCTGGAGGGGCAACCCGAAGGAAGGCTGGGCTGGTTAAGCGGTGCGATCTTTAACAATTCACAGTCGATAAGTGTGGGCGCTTGATGGCGAGTGCGCAGTTGAGCCTTTCGGGGCTCGACGGTAAAGCGAAAGCATCAAGTCTCACACAGTATTGAGGAAGGTTTAGAGCCGTTGAAAGACGGTTCGAGAACTGTCAGTACGTTGAGTGAGCGACCGATTCTGAGAAGAATCGAAAACAGTAACAGGTATTGAACTGAAGAGTTTGATCCTGGCTCAGATTGAACGCTGGCGGCATGCCTTACACATGCAAGTCGAACGGCAGCACGGGGGCAACCCTGGTGGCGAGTGGCGAACGGGTGAGTAATACATCGGAACGTGTCCTGGAGTGGGGGATAGCCCGGCGAAAGCCGGATTAATACCGCATACGCTCTGAGGAGGAAAGCGGGGGATCTTCGGACCTCGCGCTCAAGGGGCGGCCGATGGCGGATTAGCTAGTTGGTAGGGTAAAGGCCTACCAAGGCGACGATCCGTAGCTGGTCTGAGAGGACGACCAGCCACACTGGGACTGAGACACGGCCCAGACTCCTACGGGAGGCAGCAGTGGGGAATTTTGGACAATGGGGGCAACCCTGATCCAGCAATGCCGCGTGTGTGAAGAAGGCCTTCGGGTTGTAAAGCACTTTTGTCCGGAAAGAAAACCTTTGCCCTAATACGGTAGAGGGATGACGGTACCGGAAGAATAAGCACCGGCTAACTACGTGCCAGCAGCCGCGGTAATACGTAGGGTGCAAGCGTTAATCGGAATTACTGGGCGTAAAGCGTGCGCAGGCGGTTTGCTAAGACCGATGTGAAATCCCCGGGCTTAACCTGGGAACTGCATTGGTGACTGGCAGGCTAGAGTATGGCAGAGGGGGGTAGAATTCCACGTGTAGCAGTGAAATGCGTAGAGATGTGGAGGAATACCGATGGCGAAGGCAGCCCCCTGGGCCAATACTGACGCTCATGCACGAAAGCGTGGGGAGCAAACAGGATTAGATACCCTGGTAGTCCACGCCCTAAACGATGTCAACTAGTTGTTGGGGATTCATTTCCTTAGTAACGAAGCTAACGCGTGAAGTTGACCGCCTGGGGAGTACGGTCGCAAGATTAAAACTCAAAGGAATTGACGGGGACCCGCACAAGCGGTGGATGATGTGGATTAATTCGATGCAACGCGAAAAACCTTACCTACCCTTGACATGGACGGAATCCTGCTGAGAAGTGGGAGTGCTCGAAAGAGAACCGTCGCACAGGTGCTGCATGGCTGTCGTCAGCTCGTGTCGTGAGATGTTGGGTTAAGTCCCGCAACGAGCGCAACCCTTGTCCTTAGTTGCTACGCAAGAGCACTCTAAGGAGACTGCCGGTGACAAACCGGAGGAAGGTGGGGATGACGTCAAGTCCTCATGGCCCTTATGGGTAGGGCTTCACACGTCATACAATGGTCGGAACAGAGGGTTGCCAACCCGCGAGGGGGAGCTAATCCCAGAAAACCGATCGTAGTCCGGATTGCACTCTGCAACTCGAGTGCATGAAGCTGGAATCGCTAGTAATCGCGGATCAGCATGCCGCGGTGAATACGTTCCCGGGTCTTGTACACACCGCCCGTCACACCATGGGAGTGGGTTTTACCAGAAGTGGCTAGTCTAACCTTCGGGAGGACGGTCACCACGGTAGGATTCATGACTGGGGTGAAGTCGTAACAAGGTAGCCGTATCGGAAGGTGCGGCTGGATCACCTCCTTTCTCGAGCGAAGTGCGCTTAAAGTTGAGCGCTCACGCTTATCGACTGTGAAGATAGACAGACTCAGGGGTCTGTAGCTCAGTCGGTTAGAGCACCGTCTTGATAAGGCGGGGGTCGTTGGTTCGAATCCAACCAGACCCACCATGTCGATGATCGTCAGTGCTTTAGCACTTACGAGCATCCCATCCCCGTAGGGGGTGCGGCGGATGCCCTGGGAATGCATTGGTTATGCGGGGGCATAGCTCAGCTGGGAGAGCACCTGCTTTGCAAGCAGGGGGTCGTCGGTTCGATCCCGTCTGCCTCCACCACCCCCTCTATCGTTAGCGCTTTAGCGCTTACGAGAGCGCGGTCCCCGAAGGGGATGGGGCGTCTCCAATGACAAGTGTTTGTGCCAAGTGCGGCCCGAGTCTTTGTCATTGGCGATTGAGCCATTGAGTACGGCACGCGAGTGTCGACTGTCGATCTTTAACAATCTGGAAGAAGAAGTAATGGATATTGGACGCATCTATGAGATGGATGCGAAAGATATCAGGGTAGTGATTGTATCAGTATGAAAAGTTATCGAAAGATGGCTTGGAATACGGCAAACGCAAAACTCAAACCTGTAGCGCAAGCGTGAAGGCGTGCATCGAAGGATGTATGGTTGAAACGCTCTCGTTATAGGGTCAAGCGAACAAGTGCATGTGGTGGATGCCTTGGCGATCACAGGCGATGAAGGACGCGGTAGCCTGCGAAAAGCTTCGGGGAGCTGGCAAACGAGCATTGATCCGAAGATGTCCGAATGGGGAAACCCACTCCGAATGGAGTATCCATGACTGAATCCATAGGTCATGAGAAGCGAACGCGGCGAACTGAAACATCTAAGTAGCCGCAGGAAAAGAAATCAACCGAGATTCCCAGAGTAGTGGCGAGCGAAATGGGATCAGCCGGTACACGTTATCTTCGACGTTAGCCGAACGCTCTGGAAAGTGCGGCCATAGCAGGTGATAGCCCTGTAGGCGAAAACGACGAGGAAGGACTAGGTGTACGACAAGTAGGGCGGGACACGTGAAATCCTGTCTGAAGATGGGGGGACCATCCTCCAAGGCTAAATACTCGTGATCGACCGATAGTGAACCAGTACCGTGAGGGAAAGGCGAAAAGAACCCCGGGAGGGGAGTGAAATAGATCCTGAAACCGCATGCATACAAACAGTCGGAGCCTGGAAACGGGTGACGGCGTACCTTTTGTATAATGGGTCAGCGACTTACGTTCAGTAGCAAGCTTAACCGAATAGGGCAGGCGTAGCGAAAGCGAGTCCGAATAGGGCGTTCAGTTGCTGGGCGTAGACCCGAAACCAAGTGATCTATCCATGGCCAGGTTGAAGGTGCGGTAACACGTACTGGAGGACCGAACCCACTAACGTTGAAAAGTTAGGGGATGAGCTGTGGATAGGGGTGAAAGGCTAAACAAACTTGGAAATAGCTGGTTCTCTCCGAAAACTATTTAGGTAGTGCCTCGTGTGTCACCTTCGGGGGTAGAGCACTGTCATGGTTGAAGGGTCCATTGCGGATTACTTCGCCATAGCAAACTCCGAATACCGAAGAGTGCAATCACGGGAGACAGACATCGGGTGCTAACGTCCGGTGTCAAGAGGGAAACAACCCAGACCGCCAGCTAAGGTCCCGAAATATAGCTAAGTGGGAAACGAAGTGGGAAGGCTAAAACAGTCAGGAGGTTGGCTTAGAAGCAGCCACCCTTTAAAGAAAGCGTAATAGCTCACTGATCGAGTCGTCCTGCGCGGAAGATGTAACGGGGCTAAGCTATATACCGAAGCTGCGGATGCGCACGCAAGTGCGCATGGTAGGAGAGCGTTCCGTAAGCCTGCGAAGGTGCACCGAAAGGTGTGCTGGAGGTATCGGAAGTGCGAATGCTGACATGAGTAGCGATAAAGGGGGTGAAAGGCCCCCTCGCCGTAAGCCCAAGGTTTCCTACGCAACGTTCATCGGCGTAGGGTGAGTCGGCCCCTAAGGCGAGGCAGAAATGCGTAGCTGATGGGAAGCAGGTCAATATTCCTGCACCATTGTGAGATGCGATGGGGGGACGGATCGCGGAAGGTTGTCCGGGTGTTGGACGTCCCGGTCGCTGCATTGGAGAAGGCGCTTAGGCAAATCCGGGCGCGTAATTCAAGGGTGTGGCGCGAGCGGCTTTAAGCTGCGAAGCAATCGGAAGGGGTCCCAAGAAAAGCCTCTAAGCTTCAGTCTCACAATGACCGTACCGCAAACCGACACAGGTGGGCGAGATGAGTATTCTAAGGCGCTTGAGAGAACTCGGGAGAAGGAACTCGGCAAATTGGTACCGTAACTTCGGGATAAGGTACGCCCCTGTAGCTTGACTGGCCTGCGCCAGAAGGGTGAAGGGGTTGCAATAAACTGGTGGCTGCGACTGTTTAATAAAAACACAGCACTCTGCAAACACGAAAGTGGACGTATAGGGTGTGACGCCTGCCCGGTGCCGGAAGATTAAATGATGGGGTGCAAGCTCTTGATTGAAGTCCCGGTAAACGGCGGCCGTAACTATAACGGTCCTAAGGTAGCGAAATTCCTTGTCGGGTAAGTTCCGACCTGCACGAATGGCGTAACGATGGCCACACTGTCTCCTCCCGAGACTCAGCGAAGTTGAAGTGTTTGTGATGATGCAATCTCCCCGCGGCTAGACGGAAAGACCCCATGAACCTTTACTGTAGCTTTGCATTGGACTTTGAACCGATCTGTGTAGGATAGGTGGGAGGCTATGAAGCGTGAACGCTAGTTTGCGTGGAGCCGTCCTTGAAATACCACCCTGGTTTGTTTGAGGTTCTAACCTTGGGCCCTGAATCGGGCTCGGGGACCGTGCATGGTAGGCAGTTTGACTGGGGCGGTCTCCTCCCAAAGCGTAACGGAGGAGTACGAAGGTACGCTAGGTACGGTCGGAAATCGTGCTGATAGTGCAATGGCATAAGCGTGCTTAACTGCGAGACCGACAAGTCGAGCAGGTGCGAAAGCAGGTCATAGTGATCCGGTGGTTCTGTATGGAAGGGCCATCGCTCAACGGATAAAAGGTACTCTGGGGATAACAGGCTGATACCGCCCAAGAGTTCATATCGACGGCGGTGTTTGGCACCTCGATGTCGGCTCATCTCATCCTGGGGCTGTAGCCGGTCCCAAGGGTATGGCTGTTCGCCATTTAAAGAGGTACGTGAGCTGGGTTTAAAACGTCGTGAGACAGTTTGGTCCCTATCTGCCGTGGGCGTTGGATATTTGAAGGGGGCTGCTCCTAGTACGAGAGGACCGGAGTGGACGAACCTCTGGTGTACCGGTTGTCACGCCAGTGGCATCGCCGGGTAGCTATGTTCGGAAGAGATAACCGCTGAAAGCATCTAAGCGGGAAACTCGCCTTAAGATGAGATATCCCCGGGGCTTCGAGCCCCTTGAAGGGTCGTTCCAGACCAGAACGTTGATAGGTCGGGTGTGTACACGCAGTAATGCGTTCAGCTAACCGATACTAATTGCCCGTAAGGCTTGATCCTATAACCGGAGCGTTTTGCGCTCAGAGTTATCGCTTTAGCGATTACTCTGGGCTCACCCCCGTCAGGGGGCCACACGCCAACCCAGGTTTGAGGCGCGTTTGCCAACCACAATCACCACCCCGCTGTAACCATTACTCTTCTTCCCAGATTGGCTGGCCCGTGCTCACCCAAGCACCCAGCTACAAGTCATGCCTGATGACCATAGCGAGTCGGTCCCACCCCTTCCCATCCCGAACAGGACCGTGAAACGACTCCACGCCAATGATAGTGCGGATTGCCCGTGTGAAAGTAGGTAATCGTCAGGCTCCCTATGCCGTATCCAACCCCCCGTTCAGCCTCCGTGCTGACGGGGGGTTGCTGTTTTTACGGCGCGTATAGGCCCGCTTTCCCTTCTTCTCAGATCGACGTTACATCATCCCTCAGCGACCAGCCGAATGCGGGTGATTTCCGACGGCGCGCCGAGCCGTTTCGGCGGTCCCCAATAACCGGTTCCGCGACTCGTATAGACCCAGAGATCGTCGATGCGTGCGAGGCCAGCAGTGAACGGTTGTTGAAACCGCACAAAGAAATTCCAAGGAAAGAATTGACCGCCATGCGTATGGCCGGAGAGCTGGAGCGTGTAGCCCGCGTCGGCCGCAGCCAGTGCAGTGCGCGGCTGGTGCGCGAGTAATACCCGGACGCGGGCATGTTCCGGCGCATTTTTTAGTGCCGCAGCTGGGTCACTGCGGTGCATTCCGTCGAAGTCGCTAGTCGAATAATCGGTAACGCCGGCCACAATAAACTGCGTACCGTTGTGCTCAAGTACGACATGTTCATTCATCAGCACGCTCAGGCCAAGCCGCCGGAATTCGGCGATCCATTCGTCTGCACCTGAATAATATTCATGATTACCGGTTACCAGATATGCGCCATATCGCGCACTCAGGCGTGCGAGCGGCTGAGTATGCTGCGCGAGCTGCGCAACCTTGCCATCGACCACATCGCCAGTTATGGCAATGAGATCGGGTTCGAGCCGGTTCACCTCGTCGACAATAGCGTCCACGTAGCGTTGCTTGATCGTAGGCCCGACGTGAATATCGCTGATCTGAACGATAGTCAGGCCGTCGAGTGCGGCGGGCAAATCGGCGATTGACACATCGACCGTCACCACCTTCGCACGGCGACGCGCATTCACGAATCCTATGATCGTAGATAGCAACGCGAGCAGGGGCACGGCGATAGCCGAGTCGGTTCGCCATCGGGTGAGCGAGATCGTATGCGGCAGCAGCGAATCGACGGTGAGAAGCGACGCGATCGACAAGTCGCGCAAAAATGTTAAGACGAGAAGCGATGAGAAAAAGCCCATGACGAGCAATCCAACCCACGCGAGCCGGTCAGCCAGCGGCTGACGCTGCAAGCCTCGGGCGAGTACGCCGAGAGGAATGACGATACAGGACAGAGCGAGCCACAATATGGCGGCGCTTTTCATCGCGGGATTGACAGGCCATTCGGGGATCAGCCGGAAACCAATATAGACGTGCAGCAAAATGCCAATGCCGATGACGCGAGCGAGAAAGCTGGAACGACGCATAAGTTTGGGATATTCAGTGAGGGGCGCCGAGGCATTGTACAGAGAGCGTCGATTGCTCGCCGGCCGCGATTGTGCGCAGCCCGAACGCGCTGACATGGGCAGCGATGACATATTCCTTTTGTGTCCGAGCTAACCTAATATTTAAAGGAGTCGCAACTCGAATCTCACGCCATTTGGCGCAGGCGACGTTGGGGAGACGAATGATGAAGACCGAGAAATTGCCGCATGCGGCCCATCATCATCATTTCAGTCACGAGGGCAGTCACGTGATGCTGCCACTCGTCGTGTTGTCGATGATGGCGCTGGTGGTTTACTACGTTGTGCGACGCATCGATTTGCTCGAAATCAGCCGAACGATCTTGTTTTACGTCGTCATGGTCTTCGCGACGCTTGGCATTGCCGGCTTGTTCGGCGTAGTTGGCGGCTGGCTGCGTTCCGGAGCCGATGCCGAAAGCGAGCGATTTTGTTTTGTCGGCGCGCTCATTGGAGCAATGATTTTTTATATCGCCTTGCTTATATAGGCGACCAGCACGCCCGGCTCGACGTCTACGGAGCAGACAGCGCCGTGGCGTGCAGCAAGCGTCAATCGATACGAGCAATTTCGTCGAAGGCGAAGCGAGGCAGGCGCGCGCGCAGCCCGGCCGAATCGCCGTAGCCCAGGTTGATCAGGAAATTCGATTTGATCGTGGTGCCGGCAAAGAAAGCTTCATCGACTTTTGCCGGATCGAAGCCCGACATCGGCCCAGCGTCGAGCCCGAGCGCTCGTGCTGCAATGATCAGATACGCTCCCTCCAACGACGAATTGCGAAAGGCCGTGGCTTGGATGGCGGCATCGTTGCCTGCAAACCAGCTTCGAGCATCGGAATGCGGAAAGAGCCTAGGGAGATGCTCGTAAAATGCCATGTCCATACCGACAATGACCGTCACGGGTGCCGCCATCGTTTTCTCGAGATTGCCCGCTGAAAGCGCTGGCCGTAATCGTTGCTTGGCCTCGGCACTTTTCACGAAAACAAAGCGGCCAGGGCTCGAATTAGCAGACGTTGGACCGAGCAACGTAAGTTCGATGATTCGCTCGAGCAGCGAATCATCGACGGATTTCGGAAGCCAGGCGCTATGAGTGCGAGCGCCAATGAAAATCTGCCTGAGGGCGTCGGTTGAAAGCGTCATCGGTAGTCAGGTCCGTTGGAAGTCGTTGCGGAGTAGCGGCACATCATAACTGCGCTCGCACGGCAATGCATCGCCGCAGCAAACCCGCACGACACCGCGTACAACCGATACGCGTCGCGACGTTAAACTATTGCATGAATTCCTTACCGCGTTATCGGCATATGCAGGCTAATCGAGCGCAACCACCGCTTCCTGGCTTCGTCGAGCTCCCCGAGCCGGAGGTCGACTGGCATCCCTGTTGGCTGCCCTCCGACGCTGCCGCAGGTACGTTGGAACGGCTGCTCAGTGAAGTCGTCTGGAAACAGGACAAGATCGGCACGCCTGGTGGCATCAAGCCATTGCCGCGTCTGACGGCCTGGCAGGGCGACCCCGGAACGGTCTACGTCTACTCGGGCATCCGTAATGAGCCGCAACCGTGGACTTCCACTGTGCTCGACCTCAAGCGAAGTATTGAAGCGACGACGGGGGCAACATTCAACAGCGTGCTGCTGAACCGCTATCGCAGCGGCGTCGACAGCATGGGCTGGCACGCCGACAGGGAGCCTGAATTGGGGCCGACGCCGGTCATTGCATCGCTGAGCCTGGGTGTCGCCCGTCGCTTTGACTTGCGGCACAACGCAACCGGCGTCGTCCGATCATTCGAGTTGACCAACGGCAGCTTGCTGGTCATGCGAGGGGCGACGCAGGCGCAATGGCGTCACCGTGTCCCCAAAGCACCGGGCCTGATCGGCGAGCGTATCAATCTGACGTTCCGCTCGGTGTCGCCGCGCTCAAGCGAGGTGCGCGAGGAGGGAACTTCGTCGTCGTGACTAGTCGATGCAGTTATCTTAAAAAACTTATAAAAGTTTATGCGCATAACACGTGCGTGCCGGTGCACGGCGACCGGCGTGCACGTGCTGTCTAATGGCCGCTTGGCTGCGGCAGGGCCGCGACTCGTTGTCCCACATTAATGCGGGAAAACGCTGTTTTCTGGCTCGATCGATTTCTTTTCGACAGCCTGCAGCCGCCAAACGCCTCCCACCGGGGAATGCTGGGACGCGCACGCCCATTCGGCGGCGCCTTGTGCAGCCGCGACGCGCTCATAGCGGTCCACGTGTAACCCACTCAATGTGCACACCGGTGTTTCGGTCTGATGTCCACAGAGCTTTGTTACACCACCTTCGTCGCGCACCTCGCCCCACGGCGGGAGTTCGATGCCCTCGTGCGACTCTCTTGACCAAACGCGCTCTTTAGTGTCTAGCCAGAGCACGGCGTAATCATGATTCACGGTGGGATCGGGCCCGTTTATCAAAATCGTAAGCCTCATCGAAAGCCTCTCTAAATGGGGTTGTATCAATCAGTCCCCTAATTCTCCTGCGTTTTCTCCTCGGTTTCCGATCTCGGACATGCCCCTTGGCGAAACGGCAGACTATCAATGTAGGCGCTTTGCGGCACGAAGCCAACTCATTTACTTATCGGAGGGCAAGCAAATAGGGACTGTTCCATCTCCCGCGCGGCACGCCCGCCCCTGTCACATAAAGGTTCGTTCGCGGTTATAAGGCTTCGCTATTGGCGGGCAGAACAATTTGTTGAACGTTATTTATAAGAGCATTAATTAAATAAGGAACCACAAAATGAGGCCCAATGCTGTAGGCCACGAGGGATGGGATGCGAGCGAGAGCTACCCGATTCATCGAGGCGGTGACGACGTGGAAGCCGGAAACCGCGAGCCCGGTAAGCCAACGTTGCGATCAACCGACCCGCGGTTTCCTACTTCCAGGGCGCCGCGGGGAGTGACGGACCAGGCATTGCCGCCTCGCCAAACGAGGTTCTCGTTGATGCAATCTCCGCGCACCGTCGTGTCTTTCTTACGAGAAGCGGAATTGACTAGGCGCCTTAGGCAGTCTTTGATCCGCGATACCGACGATGGCCGATGGAAAATCCCCGTTAACCTCCAATACGAGTTGTCCCCCGATATGTGGGTCGAGGCGTCCGGCAACCCGGATTACGGCATCGCAAGAACGGAGTGGGGGTTGATCGTCCGCCTGTTTGAAAAATACGGCCGCGACTACACGCTTTTTATGGAAGTCGGACCGGGAAGCGGTGCCAAGGCAGCGGCATGTATCGACGAATTGACCTCGCGCCAGGTTCGATATGTAGCCTTTGACATCAACGACAAAATGATGGAGTTAGCGCAACAGACGATAACGACGTACGCGAACGATCATCCTGAACGCGAAGTTTCGCGGCAGTTCAAAAAGGTCGATTTCGAAGATCGAGGGGCCATTTCGCGAGCCACACGGCCTTCCGATATTGCGGGCGAAAAGACGCTCATCGCGATGCTCGGACAAACCTTCGGCAATCCCACTCCGCAAGGCAGAAAGAACATGCTCGATAACATTCATGCATGCGCGCCTTATGGCGCGCGTTTAATGATGGGCGTCGCGATGGCACCGCCTGATCGCGCGGCAATAGACAACACACTGAAGGGATATCGGAGTGACGCCTACACGAAGCTGATTACCGCACCGCTTCGGCGGCTTGGTATTGCGGATGCCGGCAAGCTCGAAATCATCTGGAACGACGAGGCTCCCGGCATTGAGGGGATTTTCACGCTGAACAAGGATGTCGTGATCGATGGCACCGACATTTCGCTTGCGCAAGGTGAACAGATCGTTGCGTTCACCTCATTACGCTTTACGCATGAGGGTCTCAAAGCGGCGTTAGAGGCAGCCGGTTTCGCGGAAGTGGCATTCGAGGACGCCGATTCCGGTACCTATTCGGTCGTGACGGCAGTTGTTGCTGAACGAAGCGCGGAGGCTCCGTAAGTTTCATCTGACATTCCCGCGGCGCATGGCACACTAGCGTCTTCGACCGGGCAGCTGCCGGGGTGACAGGTGTTGTCCGATCGACGGACGCTTCAGTGCAAATCGCACCGAGTCGAAATCACAAAAAAGGAGCATCACCTCATGATGGCATCTCACGGAATCATTGCTTGGCTCATCATCGGCATCATTGCGGGCTGGCTTGCCGGCGTCATCCTCGGCCGCGGCGGATTCGGGCTATTGGGCGATATCGTCGTTGGCCTCGTTGGCGCTCTCGTCGGCGGGTGGTTGGCGGGGTTGCTCCATATCAACCTTGGTGGAGGATGGATTTCTTCCATTATTACCGCCACGGCGGGAGCGATCATTCTCATTTTGATTGTGAGATTGATCAAGCGCGGTTAGTTAGTAGTTCTAAATTGCGGCAGGTCGGGTTTGGAACGGGTTCAAAACGCCTCGCCGCAAAAAAGTGCCGCCGTCAGGCCCGGGTTCGAAGGCCAATAACCATGCATGTAGCTGGCGACGATCGAGCCATGCCGGAATATCGGCTCGCCCGGCTGGTCGCTCGATGGCCGCGTCGCATGACCTATCGGCTTGAGCGGCGTCGTCAGGTGCGAGTAGTGAAACGTGTGGCCCGTCATCGCGCCGTGTGCCGTCATCATCTGCTGCATGCCCAACGCAGCGAGTCGAGCTTGCATGACCGCACGCCCCGGCAGCACGCCCAGCATCGGCGCGACCGTGCCGGCACGATCGGTCAATGTTTCGACCAGATAGAGCATGCCACCACATTCCGCGACGACTGGCTTGCCCGCCGCGACATGGTCGCGAATCGACGTGGCAGTGCGTAGACCCATTGCGAGCGCGTCGACGTGCAGTTCCGGATAGCCGCCCGGCAAATAGAGCGCATCGGCCAGGTCGGGTAACGGTTCGTCTGCCAGCGGCGAAAAGTAGCTGACTCGCGCGCCAAGCGCTTCGAGAAGGCGTGTGTTCGCGGGATAGATAAATGAAAACGCTGCGTCGCAGGCAATCGCGATGTGTCGGTCAGCGAGCAGTCTGGGTACGGCGGCTTGCGACGCGGGCCCGAACTCGACGGCCGGCGGCAGTTCGGCCAGCGCCGTGCCGATGAGTGCATCGGCTGCTTTATCGATGCGAGCTTCGAGTCCAGCGATCTCATCAGCCTGATGCAAACCGAGGTGCCGCGAAGGCAGGCCGATTTCCTCCGAAGGAGCGACATGGCCGAGCCAGCGAATATCACCTGGCAGCGCACGTTCGAGCATCTGCGCGTGACCGGGCGAGGCAACGTGGTTCGCGAATACACCATGGAGCCGAACGTCTTGTCGATAACGCGCGAGCCCGAGCGCGACGGCCCCGAACGTCTGCGCCATGGCCTTCGCGGAAATCACCGCGGCGACGGGTAGGTTGAATGTCGCGGCGAGGTCGGCGCTGCAGGGCGTGCCGTCGAAAAGCCCCATCACGCCTTCGACGAGGATCAGATCGGCATCGGCTGCCGCATCCGCAAGCAATTGGCGGCACGCCGGCTCGCCGACCATCCACAGATCCAGCGAAAGGACCGGCGCTGCACTCGCGCGCGAGAGAATCATCGGATCGAGAAAGTCAGGGCCTGCCTTGAAGACGCGTACGCGCCGCCCATGCCTTCGATGCAGCCGTGCGAGACCTGCGGTAATCGTGGTCTTGCCCTGGCCTGACGCCGGTGCGCTGATAAAAAGAGCGGAGCATGCGGGCACCGTCAGAACTCCACGCCGCGCTGCGCCTTTACGCCTTGTTCGCGATACGGATGCTTCACGAGCCGCATTTCGGTAACGAGATCGGCGGCGTCGATCAACGCGTCGGAGGCATGCCGGCCCGTGACGACGACATGTTGCATCGGTTTGCGCGCCTGCAAGACGGCGAGCACTTCGTCCTCCAGCAGATATTCATACTTGAGCACCGTATTGAGCTCGTCGAGGATCACCATTCGATATTCCCCGCTTTCGATCATTCGGACCGCTTCATTCCAGCCTTTGCGCGCGGTGGCCATATCGGCTTCGCGATTTTGTGTGTTCCATGTATAGCCGTCGCCCATCGTGACGAAATCGCATTGCGGATGGCCGCCCAGGAAATCGCGCTCCGACGTATGCAGCGCGCCCTTGATGAACTGCACGACACCAATGCGCTCGTTATGCCCGAGCATCCGTACGGCCATGCCGAACGCGGCCGTGCTCTTGCCTTTGCCGTTGCCGGTATGGACGATCAAAAGCCCTTTTTCGACGGTCGCGGCCGCTTGTTTTTTTTCATGACCGTCGCGGCGCCGTTGCGTCATGCGTTGATGCGATTCGGGATCGGTTTTCATCGGTTGGTCCTCGTTGCTCCATGGAGTCTGTTCAAGGTTCGGGTACGGCCGCAATAGCGACGGCGACACGGCCGAGCGTCTGCTTGCCCACCACGAGCTGGCCGCCCGGTGTCGCAAGCAGCGCACATGGTTCGCACACGCCGCGCACGCCCTGGTGTCGACGTGCCGCAGGCGAAGCCGCAAGCGTTGGATTGGCCTCGAGACAGGCATTGATGACGTCTGAGGAAAACGTGGTGAGCGGCAACCGGTAATGCGTGCAAAACGCAATGAGCGCAGGCTCGTCCGCTTTCGACGCAATCGTGGCCACCCGATCAACATGATCGAGCGCGCGCTCGCCAAGCGCCGCGTGCACCGCGGCTTCGATTTCGTCGATTGAAACACCGCGCCGGCAGCCGATGCCAACAGTAAGCGCGGCGCGCAGCGGTGGCGGTAGTAGGGGTGACACAAGGCTCATGTGATGCTGGACGTGGCGCGCGGCAGCGCGATGCGCCGTGGACCGTCCCCCGCGGCCATGGCGTTCGGCGGACTCATGGCCGCCCCTTGCGCCGGCCGGTATCCGGGCTGGCCGCCTCGCATCTTCGCCTTCCCGTACCCGGCACACGCGGACAGTGGCTTTGAAGAGCGTGCAGGATCGATTGATCCGCTGGCGGTTGACCGTTGCGGGGACAGCACAGGCAAAGGCACGTTCGCCCTCCTGTTTCCCGTTTAACTGCAGGCGCGAACGCGCATGCGAGCACCAGACGCGAGGCATACGATATCACAGCAAATTAGCTATACCGTTTCTGTACCGTTCCTTGACGGTCGGTGCTGAGCGACCTACACTCGCTCCCAATCTGGTGCTCGCGTGCGCATTCCTGCGCGCGCAGTTAAACGGGAAACAGGAGCGTGTCGCGACAGTCGCTGTTCGATATCGCCAGCCTGTGCTGCCCCCGCAACGGTTAAGCGAACGCATCGCGCAAGCGATGCAACGCCGGCTTCGATGCATGCGCGCAAGGTCGCGCGTGTATGGTAACCACTGCGCAAGAAATATCACTACTCGCGTGGGAAGGTGAAGCGGCGCTTTCGCAAGCCCGGATACCGGCCAGAGGGGAGGACGGATGCCGCGGGTAGGTGGCATGCCGGCCAGGACGTCTTCGCACTTCGCGCTTTGCGCTTCGCAGTTGGCAATTCGCAATTTGCACACAACATCGCATTGCTTTGCACGATGTGCTGCGTCCACGTCAATTCGGGTTTCGCTTAAGCCAGAGGTCAACCGTGCTCAAGTCCGTCTGTGGGCTCTTCAACGACAGTTCAACTGCGTTGCGCAGGAAAGTGGCCGGTATCTATGCCGTGCTACTGGCATTCAATGTGGGCGCATGGGTATGGGCGTTCGTGGCGTTTCGCGGTCAGCCGGTACTACTCGGTACCGCTTTGCTCGCTTATACGTTCGGGCTGCGACATGCCGTCGACGCGGATCATATCGCCGCGATCGACAACGTGACGCGCAAGCTGCTGCAGGAACGTCGCAACCCGCTCGGTACCGGCTTTTTCTTTTCGCTCGGACATTCGACGGTGATCATCGTGATGTCGATTGCCGTTGCGCTGACGGCTGCGACGCTGACGACACATTTTTCGCAATTGAAAGCGGTGGGCGGTTTGATCAGCACGAGCATATCGGCCTTTTTTCTGTTGGTGCTCGCGCTTGCCAATATGACTATCCTGCTATCGCTTTGGCGCACGTTTCGCGCTGCGCGCCGCGGTGAACCGCTGGTCGAAGAAGACCTCGATTTGCTGCTCGGTTCGCGCGGGTTCCTCGCCCGCGTGTTTCGCCCGCTTTTTGCACTTGCCTCGCGTAGTTGGCATCTTTATCCGATCGGGCTGCTGTTTGGCCTCAGTTTCGATACCGCCACCGAGGTCGCGCTTTTCGGCATCTCGGCGACGCAAGCCTCGGGCGGGATGTCGGTCTGGTCCGTCGCCGCATTACCGCTGCTTTTTACGGCCGGCATGTCGCTCGTCGATACGACCGATGGCATTCTGATGACCGGTGCATATCAATGGGCGTTCGTGCGGCCCATCCGCAAGATCTACTACAACATGACGATCACATTCGTCTCGGTCGTCGTGGCGCTCGTGATCGGCAGCGTCGAAGCGCTCGCGCTGGCGGCCGACAAGCTGCAGCTTAAAGGCGGATTTTGGGATTTCATCGGCAATATCGCCGCGCACTTCGGATTGCTTGGCTATTTCGTTATCGGCATCTTCGTATTGAGTTGGGCTGCTTCGGCGTTGATTTACCGCGTGAAGCGCTACGACAAAATCGATGTGACTGTGTCGACTTGAATGAACGTCGATTTGATTGTTTTTTCGATAAAGATTGAGGCATCAGATGCAGACTTCCATGCGCAAAATTCCGGTGACGATCGTCACCGGCTTTCTCGGCAGCGGCAAAACCACCTTGCTGCGCCATATTCTCGGCAACGCGCGCGGCTTGCGTATTGCCGTCATCGTCAATGAGTTCGGCGAGCTCGGCATCGACGGCGAAATCCTCAAAGGATGCGGCATCGGATGCACCGACGATGGCAGCGGCGGTGAGAACGAAGAGGCCGGCTCGCTTTATGAGCTAGCCAACGGTTGCCTGTGCTGCACCGTGCAAGAGGAATTCTTGCCCGTGATGGAGCAGTTGATCGAACGTCGCGATGGTCTCGATCATGTGCTGATCGAGACGTCGGGTCTCGCATTACCAAAGCCGCTCGTGCAGGCTTTCAACTGGCCGTCCATCAAGACGGGATTTACTGTCGATGCTGTGGTGACCGTCGTTGATGGCGCGGCTGTCGCCAGCGGGCAATTCGCGGCCGATCCCGATGCCGTCGATGCGCAGCGCAAAGCCGATCCCAATCTTGACCATGAATCGCCGTTGCACGAGCTGTTCGAAGATCAGTTGTGCGCGGCCGATCTCGTGGTGCTCAATAAAGTTGACTTGCTCGACGACATGCAAAGCGCTGCAGTCGAGGCACTCGTTCGCGAAGAAATTCCCGCGCAGGTCAAGATCGTGCGCGCGCAAATGGGCGCGCTCGATTTGCATGCGCTGCTAGGCCTCGAATCCGCATCCGAAGCAGCCATTCATCTGCGCGAAGATCATCACGGCTCGGCCGATGGAGATCATCACGATCATCATCACGATGAATTCGATTCAGTTGTTGTCAGCGGTCATCCTGCCACGCGTGAGGCGGCCGTCGCCGCGCTGCGGCGGCTTGTCGAGGCGCATGCGATTTATCGCGCCAAAGGTTTTGCCGCGCTGCCGGGTGCACCGATGCGTCTTGTGATTCAAGGCGTCGGTCGACGATTCGACAGTTATTTCGACCGGCGCTGGCAACCGCACGAATCGCTCACCAGCCGTTTCGTGCTGATCGGGCAGGGCCTCGATCAAGCGCTGCTGCAGCGTGCATTCGATGCGGCGCTTGCGGCCGAAGTGCAACCGGTCTGATACATCATGCACTTATTGCGTACCGTGCCTGGCGGCTTCGTCGACGATGCGGCCGGTGTCGTGCGGATCGATCAACAGCCCGCTGACATCGTCGTGATGAGCTCGGCCGATACGACGCTGTCGTTGCTGGCGAGCGTCGTCGAACGGCTCGGCGCAGGCTTTCCGAGCCTGCGTCTGGCGAACCTGGCTTATCTGCGGCAGCCAGCGTCCGTCGATTTTTATATCGACGACGTGTTGCAGCATGCACGCGTGATCGTCATCGATCATCTTGGCGGCGAGGCTTATTGGCCCTACGGCATCGAACGTATCGGCGAGCTGGCAAGGCACAAGCGTCAACTGCTCGTCATGTTTTCGGGTGATTTGCAGGAGGACGAAAACCTCATCGCCAAAAGTACCGCCGATGCATCGCTCTCGCGATTGCTGTGGCGTTATCTGCGCGAAGGCGGGCCGACGAACGCACAAGCGTTTTTGCGCGCGATCGCCTGGCATGGATTCGGTTGGGGGAGCGAGCCACCGCCGCCTGTTCCGCTGCCGTCTGCGGCGCTCTATCATCCACAACGCGATACGCCGACCATCGCCGATTGGCAATCACGTTGGTGCGCCGGTGCGCCAGTCGTCGCAATACTCTTTTATCGCGCGCATCTTCAAGCCGCTAATACGGCGGCGTTCGATGCGCTCATCGAAGCGCTCGAAGTGCGGCAGATGAATCCGCTGCCGGTTGCGGTCACCTCGCTCAAAGACACGGTATGCCGCGATGTCGTCGCACGCCTTTGCGCCGAGCATGATGCAGCGCTCGTGCTCAATACCACGTCATTTGCCGCGTCCGCTATCGACGACCCCGAGCCGTTCGTGCTCGCCGGCGACGCGCCGGTGATGCAAGTCATTTTGTCCAGCGCAAGCCGCGAGAGCTGGCTTAACGACAATCAAGGGTTGAATGCGCGCGATATCGCAATGCACATCGCATTGCCTGAGGTCGATGGACGGATCATTACGCGAGCGATCAGCTTCAAAGGCCTCGCGTATCGATGCGCGCAGACGGAAGTCGATGTGGTCCGCTATCAACCCGATGCCGAGCGCATTGCCTTCGTGGCGGAACTGAGCCGACATTGGTGCCGGCTGCGACATATCCGCAACGGTGAAAAACGGCTTGCGCTCGTGCTTGCGAATTATCCGACTAGCGAAGGGCGGATCGGCAACGGCGTCGGGCTTGACACGCCGGCGTCTGTCGTCGCGATCCTTTCAATGTTGCGCGATGCGGGCTATCGCGTCGACAACGTGCCCGACGATAGCGATGCGCTGATGCGCATGCTGACGCAAGGTGTGACGAACGAGCCCAATATGCGAAGCCTGCGCCCGGCGCTGCAAAGCTTTTCGCTCGATGACTACCTCACATGCTTCGACGCGTTGCCGGACGATGTCAAGCAGGCGCTGAACGCGCGTTGGGGGCCGCCCGAACGCGATCCAACGATTCGGCGAGGCCGTTTCATGATCGCCGGTTGGCATTGCGGGCAGGTATTCATCGGCATACAGCCGCCACGTACGCGCGAGGGGAGCGATTACGCCAGTTATCACGATGCCGATCTCGTGCCGCCGCACGCATATCTGGCTTTCTATTTCTGGCTGCGTCGCGGGTTCAATGTTGATGCGATTGTCCATGTCGGCAAGCACGGCAATCTCGAATGGCTGCCGGGCAAGAGCGTTGCGCTCAGCGCAAGCTGCTGGCCCGATTTGATACTTGGGCCGGTGCCGCATCTTTATCCGTTTATCGTCAACGACCCAGGCGAGGGCAGCCAGGCGAAGCGCCGCGCGCAGGCGGTCATCATCGACCATTTGATGCCGCCGCTCACGCGAGCCGAGACGTATGGCCCGTTGCAGGACCTCGAGCGGCAAGTCGACGAATACTACGAAGCACTGTTGGTCGATGCGCGTCGCGCGCGATTACTGCGCAGCACGATTGTCGCGACGATCGTCGAGCACCGGCTGCACGAGGAGCTCAGCATGGCGCCGCCGCGTGGGCGCGAAGACGAGGATGCGCTGCTTACGCGTGTGGATGCATGGCTTTGCGAGCTGAAGGAGGCGCAGATTCGCGACGGCTTGCACACGTTTGGAAGTTCGCCACAAGGGCTGCAACGGCGCGATACGCTGCTCGCGCTCGGACGTTTCCCGGTGGGCGATGGTCGCGGCGCCAACGCGGGCCTGATCGACGCGCTCGCACACGATCTTGAGATCGCGGATGGCTTCGATCCATTGGCGGCGGAATGGGCGCCATTGTGGACGGGCCCGCGTCCGCCGATGCTGGCGCAGATTAGCGACGCGCCCTGGCGCCATAACGGCGATACGCGCGAGCGGCTCGAGTTGCTCGCGGCGTCCGTGGTGGAAAGCCAGATGCTGAACGATGACCGCGGCGCCGGCATAGGCATTAGTAGTGTTAATGCGAGTCCGATCGCCACATTGCCGCTGACGGCGTGCGTGCTGCAACGGCTGGCGAATGACGTATTGCCGCGCCTCGACGCCTGTGGCGCGAGCGAATTGCGCAATCTTGCGCGTGGCCTTGAAGGTCGATTTGTACCGCCTGGGCCGAGCGGTTCCCCGTCGCGCGGGCGGCCTGATGTGCTGCCGACCGGGCGCAATTTTTATTCGATCGACACACGTGCCGTTCCAACGCAGGCGGCGTGGGCACTCGGGCTCAAGTCCGCGCGCCAACTAATCGAACGTCATCTTCAAGAGCATGGCGATTACCCGCGCGCGATCGGTCTTTCCGTGTGGGGCACCGCAACGATGCGCACAGGTGGCGACGATATCGCGCAGGCGTTCGCGTTGATGGGTGTGCGTCCGAAGTGGGCGCCGGGCAGCCATCGTGTGACTGACTTCGAAATCTTGCCGACTGGCGTGCTCGAATGGCCGCGCATCGATGTCACGCTGCGCGTGTCGGGTTTTTTTCGCGATGCGTTCCCGAACGTCATGCATCTTTTCGATGCCGCTGTGCAAGGCGTGGCGGAGCTCGACGACGAAGCCGAAGATGTGAATCCGATAAGGGTGCGTGTGCTGCGCGAGCGCGACGCATGGATCGCGCAGGGCCTCGATGCAGACAAGGCGCGTGCGCGGGCCGGCTGGCGTGTGTTTGGTGCGAAGCCGGGTGCCTATGGTGCAGGGCTGCAGGAAATGATCGATTCGCGCCAATGGGACAGCGATGCCGATCTTGCAAACGCGTATCGCGAATGGGGTGGGTACGTCTATGGGCAGCGCAGCGCGGGCGATGAGGCGCGCGAGGTGTTCGCTACGAGGCTGGCGACGATCGATGTTGTACTGCATAACCAGGACAATCGCGAGCACGATCTGCTCGACTCGAACGACTACTATCAGTTTCAAGGTGGAATCGCGGCTGCGGTGCGGCACTTCGCAGGCGCGCAGCCGCTCATCTATCATGCGGACCATAGCAACCCGGCGGCGCCGCGTGTGCGTCCGCTGACCGAGGAGATCGCACGTGTGATCCGTTCGCGGGTGATCAATCCGAAGTGGATCGACGGTGTCAAGCGCCATGGCTACAAGGGTGCGGCAGAAATGGCGGCAACCGTCGATTACCTGTTTGGTTACGATGCCACCGCGCGCGTCGTTGCCGACCACCAATACGCGCTCGTAACGGATGCTTATCTGAACGACGCACCGACGCGCGATTTTTTACAGGCGCACAACCCGCATGCGATGCATTCGATCTGCGAGCGTTTGCTCGAGGCGATCGAACGCGGATTGTGGCAGAACCCTGGCGCTTATCGCGCGCAGATCGCAGCGCATTTGCTTGCGAGCGAACAGCAGATCGAAGGAATAACGTCATGAACATGTCGCTGCGCGCGGCTTTGCCCGCGCCTTATCCGTTCGCCGCGCTGATCAGTCAGGAGCCCTTGCAGCAGGCCTTGCTGCTTGCGGCGGTCGATCCTGGCATCGGCGGTGTGCTTGTCAGCGGGCCGCGGGGTACGGCGAAATCAACTGCGGCCCGCGGGCTCGCGGAGATGTTGCCGACGGGCCGTTTCGTCACGCTGCCGCTCGGAGCAAGCGAAGACCGGCTGATCGGCACGCTCGATCTGGACGAAGTGCTGCGCGGTGGCCCGCTCAAGTTCTCGCCTGGGCTGTTGGCTCAGGCGCATGAGGGCGTGCTTTACGTCGATGAAGTCAATTTGCTGGCCGATGCGCTCGTCGATGCACTGCTCGATGCGGCAGCCAGCGGTGTCAACGTCGTCGAGCGCGATGGCGTCTCGCACAGCCATGAGGCGCGCTTTGTCCTCGTAGGCACGATGAACCCGCAGGAGGGCGAGCTACGGCCTCAATTGCTCGACCGCTTCGGTCTGATGATCGAGCTCGATAACTGTTTCGATCCGCGCGTGCGGCAATCGATTGTGAAGGCGCGGCTCGCCTTCGAGGCAGACCCTCACGCGTTTCGTGACCAGTGGCGCGCGGCTCAGCAGGCGCTCGCGCAGCGCGTGACAGACGCACGCGCTGCCTTGCCGCGGTTTTCGTTCGATGACACCGTTCACGAGGCGGTCAGCGCGAGCTGTGTAGCGGCCGCGGTGGATGGCATGCGCGCCGATCTCGTCATGTTGCGCTCGGCTCGCGCTTTGGCAGCGTTCGAGCAAGCGGAGACCGTGACGCCCGAACATGTGGAGCGCGTGGCGCAGGCTGTCTTGCGACATCGTCGGCGTGAGCGAGACGCAGCGAGCCATCCGACAGAGCCGGATGGCTCTCAACGAAGCGAGAAAGATGCGCGCGAGCGTCGCGACGAGCCGTCAGCGGGTGGCTCAGGTGCCTCGAGAACCGGCGCGACGCTGTCCGATAAGCGCGGGGGCCGGCCGTCGACACCCATAGAGACACACAACGATTTCGGCTATTTGCCGCCCGAGCCGACGGGCATGGCTCAGGTCAAAAGCGTGATTCCGTTGAGCGCGGGAAAAAAGCGCTGAGCCATCGGAAGTGGGCCGCCGCTGACTCCACCAGCGGTTTTCGATGGCTTCAAGGCGATCATTTCTCACCGCGGCGCGGGGGTGTGAACCGAGGCACTGGCACACGTGTCGCGTGGCCGGCCACGCTCGCGCAAAAGCGCCAGCTGTCTTTACATACGTCGCATTTGCGCTATGTGCGGAGGGCGTCGTCGGAAGGCGCATTACATTGTTTCGTGCTCGATTGTTCGGCGTCGATGCTTGTGCATGAGCAGCTCGCTCGCGCCAAGGGTGTGTTGCTTGCGTGCTTCGATCGCGCTGCAGCCGAGCGCGCCGAGGTTGCGTTGATCTGCTTCGGTGGCGCGCGCGCCGATTTGCGCTTTGGCCCGGCTGTGCCGCGCTGGTGGAACGAACGGTGGGTCGCGCCGATTGGCGGTGCGGGGGGCACGCCATTCGAACTCGGCATTGCGACCGCTACGCAACTGCTCGCGCGCACGCGTCGCCGCAAGCCCTATCAGCAGCGCGTGCTGTGGGTAATGACAGATGGCCGCTGCCTCGACGAGCCTGCGAAGCCGGACCTCGCCAATCGCGTCATATTCGTCGATTGCGAGCACCAGACACCCAAGCTTGGGCGTTGCATTGAACTGGCGAGCGAGTGGGGCGCAGCTTGTCTATCGCTCGAGGAATTGATGGGTCCTCAGCAATAGTAAGGAGTGCTTATCAATCCGCGCTATCGCTCCGGATACGACCGTGGCGTATAGATCCATTCGCGCAGCGCCGCGCCGCGCACCGAGCGCGTGGTTGAAGAACCGATGATGACCGTCGTACGCATATCGACCTCATCCACGCGCAATTCGCCGAGTGTGGTGGCAACGAGCGCCGCACCGGGCCGGCCGATATCGCGCCCAAGCACAACCGGCGTTTGCGGCGTTCGAATGCCGCGGACTACGTCGAGTGCTCGCGCCAGCTGCCAGGGGCGCGCACGCGCAATCGGGTTGTACAGCGCGATGACGAGGTCCGCTGCGGCTGTAAGACGTAATCGGTCCTCGATGATGGACCATGGTTTTAGATTGTCCGACAACGACAGAATGCAAAAATCGTGGCCAAGCGGTGCGCCGGCCTGAGCCGCAGTGGCCATCGCAGCCGATACGCCGGGCACGATGCGCAATTCGACCTTGGCCCACCGCGCATCGTCGGCTTCGTCGAGTGCTTCCAGCACGGCTGCCGCCATTGCGAAGACGCCCGGGTCGCCCGACGACACGATGACGACGGTACGGCCCGCGCTGGCCAATTCGAATGCGTGCCGCGCCCGCTGCATCTCTTCGCGGTTATCGCTGGCATGCACCCGCTGATGATCGCCGAACGGTCCGGCCATCTTTACATAGGTGTCGTAGCCGAGAATGTCGGTCGCCTCGTCGAGCGCCGTCCGTGCGGCCGGCACCATCAGTTCGGCGCAGCCGGGGCCGAGCCCCACGACGCTGAGCCTGCCGCGGCGCTGGCCGAGCGCGGTCGTATCGATGGGCGCGCAAGCTACGCCAAACGCAATACCGCTGCGATGCGCGAACAGGTGATGGTCTACGTGCAGTGCGGCTGCCAGTAATTCATCGGCGGCGAAAATGCGATTGGACGGCGACTGGCTGTTGGCCGCATCGGCAACGAACCGCAGCGGTACGTGCAGGCATGCCGCGGCGTCTTCGAGCAACGGCTCGCCCATGCGATGCGCGGACACCAGTAACGCAGCGAGCGACAGCGGTGCCAGCCGGTGCTCACCCATGGCTTCGAGGATCGAATTAGCAGATGGCGCGGCGTCGTTGCCGATGGCAACGACGATGCTGCGCGGATGAAACACGAGTTCGTCGGCGCATTGATCCGACACAGACGCATACGGTGTGACGCGGATTGCATGTGGGGCAGACGTGTCAAGCGGAAGGCAAACGCCATCGAGCCAAGGCGCGTTGCCTTCAATGCGCGTGCTGGCGCCTGCCAACAAGTCGGATACGAAGCGCTTGCCTTGTGCCAGGCTCGCCAGCGTGTAGCCATCGGGCGGATTCAAAAGGCAAGTGCCGAAGCGCAACTCACCGCTGGTCGTAATGGCCGGTGTTGTCCCGAGCACTTCGCCGATCTCGCGCGCCATTGCGTTGGCACCCGTGAGGCCGCCGAGCAGCGGCACGACGGCGCTGCCATCTTCCGCCAGCGCCAATACGGGCGGTTCGGTGCCCTTATTGGCGAGCATTGTGGCGAGACAACGAATGACGATTCCCGCTGCGCACAGCGCGATGATCGGTGTGCCGCACGCGTAGAGTTCGCGTAAATGTGCGCCGAGTTCGTCATAGGTGCGTTCCGCCGTGGCACGACCCCGCAGCGTATGCACCTGCGCGCCGGGAAGACTGGCTTGCACGCGGCGCGCCACCGGCAGCGCGCTCGCGCCGAGCACGACGATTGCGGGCGGCGGGGTCATCATCCTCGCCATTGCGCCCCCGGCACGACGAGCAGCGAGAAATAAGGCGACGCCATCGGATCGACCTCGGCGAGCGGCACGATCCGTTGATTGGCCATCGTCGCCCGCTCGACATAGAGCGCACGCTGCGCAAGCCCGAGATCGTCGAGCACGCGCCGCACCTTATCGAAATTGCGGCCGAGCTTCATGACGACCGCCGCGTCTGCATCGGCGAGCCGCCGCCGCAGTTCGTCTTCCGACAACACACCGGAGAGCACCGACAGGCTCTGATTGCGATAGACGAGCGGTGCCCCGAGTACTGCGGCGCCGCCGAGCATCGAGCACACGCCGGGCACGACATCGACGTCGAAATGCGGCGCAAGCCGATCGTGCAAGTACATGTACGAGCCATAAAAGAAGGGATCGCCTTCGCAGATGACGGCAACGTCGCGGCCAGCGTCGAGGTGTCCTGCGACGATTGTCGAAGCCGTGTCGTAGAAGTCGGCAATGATCGCTTCATACGATAGCGGCGGTGCGAGCACTTCAGTGGTCACGGGGTAGACAAGCGGCACGCGCGTTTGCGTCTCGCGCAGATAGCCTTCGACAATGCCGAATGCATTGCCCTTTCTTCCCTTTGCGACGAAGTATGCGATGACGGGCGATGCTTCGATCAGACGCAGCGCCTTGAGCGTCAGTAGTTCGGGGTCGCCCGGGCCTACGCCGATACCGTACAGGTGTCCTCGCTTCGCCATTTACTCGGCCTCCGTGGCAAGAGCATTGACGGCGGCCGCCGCCATGGCACTGCCGCCGCGGCGCCCCGTGACGACGACAAACGGTACCCCTCGGCTGTCGGCTGCGAGCATCGCTTTCGATTCGGCGGCGCCGACGAAACCAACCGGAAAACCGAGGATCAGCGCTGGCCGCGGTGCGCCGGCGTCAAGCATTTCGAGCAGATGAAAGAGCGCGGTCGGCGCATTGCCGATCGCCACGACGCTTCCCGCCAGCAGCGGCCGCCAGAGTTCGAGTGCGGCGGCCGAGCGCGTATTGCCGAGTTCGCGAGCGAGCGAGGGCACAGCCGGTTCGCCGAGCGTGCAGACAACGTCGTTTGAGGCGGGGAGCCGCGCGCGCGTGATGCCGTCGGCGACCATGCGCGCGTCGCAGAGAATCGGCGCGCCGTTGGCGAGCGCGGCGCGGCCCGCGGTGCCGGCGTTCGCCGAAAACTGCAGAGCGTCGACGATATCGACCATGCCGCAGGCGTGAATGACGCGCACCGCGAGCTTTTCGAGGTCGGCGGGAATGCGCGAGAGGTCGGCTGTGGCGCGTATCGTGGCGAACGACTCACGGTATATCGCCTGGCCGTCGCGGATGTAGTCAAGCATGCGTGTCAGGGCTCCGGGAGGCTGCGTCCAAGGTCAAGTAATGTGGCGGCTGCGTCGATGGTGACGTCCGCGGCGAGCAGACGGCCGAATCGGCGCGTGGCATCGTCGCGGCTCTGGACCTGCGGGCCCCCGTCGCTTTGGAGCATTGCGCGCTGATACACGTTGTAGCGGCCTTGCGCAACGGCAAGCAGCGTGTAGGAAGCGCAATGCGCGGCGGCACACGAGCGAATGCAACCCGTAAGATGAACGTCGACATTCGCTGGCAGTAGCGGCGCAAGGAAAAGGGCATCGGCCTTTGTATCGGCGTGGCTCTTCGTGCAGCCAGCAGACCCTGCGCAGGCGATCGTACGCGCGAGCGGATGTGAAGCGTCGCGCAGGAAGCCGAGCGCATCGAGGCCCGCTTCGGCCTCCGATACGGCGTGCTCGGCGATATCGGGCAGCAGAACGCTTTGCCAAGGTGTGACGCGCAAGGTGGCGTCGCCATGTTCGGATGCGAGCCGCGCAAGAACACGTAGCGCGGCCGCATCGGTGCGCCCAAGCGGCGGTTGAGCGCCGACGTACCAAAAGCCGGCCGCGCGCTGCGGATGCGCGCCGAAACGCAACGCGGGATCGGCAACGGTTCGCCGCCAAGCTGCGATGCCGGCACCGCGTCGCAACGGAAAGTCGATGCGCTCGCTTGCGCGCTGCACGAATGCTTCGGGTGTTCGGGTGGCGAGCACGTCGCGCATGCGCTTATCATGTGCGCCTGCCAGTTCGAGGAACGTTTCGAGCAGTGCGCGCACGAGCGCGAGCACGTTGTCATGTCGAACGGCCGCCAGCGCGCAGCGCCGTTGCGTCGACGGGTGTCCGTCGAGACCGAGCGCGAACCAGACGTCGCCATTGCTCGGACGCATCGCGCAAAGCCAGATATCGTGGCTGTGATCCAGCACCGCCAGACGCTCGCCGCCGTCAAGCAGCAGCGCAAATTTCGGCGACAGTGCCGCAAAGCGCGGTTCGCCCTCGAGCAATGCAAGAAGCTCGGCGGCACGCGGCCTTGTGTCGTACCAAGCGTCGGCATCGCGGCCCGCGGTTGGATTCAACAGCAGATTGCGCACGTCGTCGGCAGCGGCGAGGGGCGCCCGATCCGCCGTGTGAGCGGCTCGGGCCGCAGCTTTCGGTCCGAGCCCGGCCACTACCAACTGCTCGGTCAGCGCAAGCTCATGGCCGGTTCGCACACCTCGCAATTGCAGATTGGCACGATTGGTCAGCTCGATGATGCCGGACGCATGATCGTCTACCGCGTCGGCAATGGCGAGCGCTTGCCGCGCGCTGAGTTCGCCGCCCGGCAGCTTGATGCGGCAAAGGCCGCCGTCGCGCGCAGCAACGATGCGCGAGAGGCTAGGGCAGGCTACAGGCCGCGAAGGCGAACAGGAAGCGTGGCTCAAGGTTCAACGGAGGAAGAGACGACACGGAACCGGTGCACCCCGCCCGGTGTTGGCTTGCGCGAACGATCTGGCCGGCAGGTCTCCTGGCTCGCAGGTCGCCGCCTGTGCCGGCCTTCCCGATCGATCGGCATCGATCAGATCAGTGGCTTGTTGCGGCACGGGCTCGCTGCATACAGTTGCGGGGGCAGCCACAGCACGACTGTGTTCCCTTTCTCAGCCCCGAAGGGCACCGGCGAAGCGGTATTATGCCTTTTTTCGCTGGGGCCAAGAAGCGGCCAGCTCAAGATGACATATGGGGTTGATCGATTTGAAGCCGGAGGCGGTGCAAGGGCGCCATGGCTGACTGTGGTCGGGATTGGCGAAGACGGATTTGCTGGACTCTCTCGCGCCGCGCGCGGTGCGCTGACGCGGGCCGACGTTATCGTCGGCGGCGATCGCCATCTTGCCATGTTGCCGCCTCGGCTCGCGGCGCGCGGCGAGGCGTGGCCCCGGCCGTTCAACATCGCGCCCGTGTTGGCGCGCCGCGGCAAGCCAGTATGCGTACTTGCGAGCGGCGACCCGATGCTGTTTGGCGTCGGCGCGAGCGTGGCGCTTGCATTGCCGGCTGACGAGTGGTTCGTATTACCGGCCCCGTCGTCGCTCTCGCTGGCGGCATCGCGGCTTGGCTGGCCGTTGCAGGACGTGACGATGCTGTCGCTTGTAGGCCGGCCGCTGGCGGCGCTCGGTGTGCATCTGCATTCGGGCGTACGTCTGCTGGTCCTGAGCCAGGATGGCGGCTCGCCCGCTGCACTCGCCGCGTGGCTGTGCGAGCGCGGCTTTGGCGCCACGCGTATGAGCGTGTTTGAACATCTTGGCGGCACGCGCGAGCGCCGCATCGATGCCTGTGCCGACGCTTGGCCGCCTATCGATATCGCCGCGTTGAACCTTGTTGCGCTCGAATGTCGGCCGGCGCACGACGCGCGGCCGCTGTCGCTCACAGTCGGCTTGCCCGACGATGTGTTCGCCCACGACGGACAAATCACGAAGCGCGACGTGCGTGCCGTCACGCTTGCCCGGCTGGCGCCGGCTCCGGGGGCATTGCTCTGGGATGTCGGGGCGGGTTGCGGTTCGATCGGCATCGAGTGGATGCGGGCACACCCTTCTTGCCGTGCGATTGCGATTGAAGCCGAGCCGCAGCGCCAGCGGCTCATCGAACGCAATCGCGAGGCGCTCGGCGTGCCGGCGTTGCAATTGATTTGCGGGGCTGCGCCGAACGCACTTGCGGGGCTGCCCACGCCCGATGCCGTTTTCATCGGCGGCGGCGTGACGGTGGCGGGCGTACTCGAGGCATGCTGGGCGCGTTTGCGTGCTGGCGGACGGCTCGTCGCCAATGCTGTCACGTTGCAGGGAGAAGCCGCGCTCGTTGCATGGCGAGCGCGCCATGGCGGCACGCTCACCCGCATCGCGCTCGGTGAAGCGTTGCCGCTCGGCGGCTTCGATACGTGGCGTCAAGCGCTGCCGATTACGCTGCTCGATGTGACGAAGCCGTATGAAGACGAAGCCGGCCATGCGTGAAGAAACGCCCGAGCGGTCGCGCCCATTGCGCAGCGGCTATACGACGGGCAGCTGCGCGACGGCCACTTCGCTTGCGGCCGCTCGCTTGCTGCTCGGCGGCATCGCCAGCGAGGTCGCGGAAATTGTGCTGCCCAAGGGGCAACATGTGCCGATGCCGCTCGTCTTTTGTCGTTTCATCAATGGCTATGATGCTGCACAGGGCGCCGAGGCCGGCACGGTGAAAGACGCCGGCGACGACCCCGATGTCACGCACGGCGCCGTGGTATTTGCGCGCGTACGGTTGAGCGCGGTTGCGGGAGTGCGTTTTCACGCGGGCCCGGGGGTGGGCACCGTCACGCGCGCAGGGCTCGTGGTGCCTGTCGGCGAGCCCGCCATCAACCCGGTGCCGCGCGCGATGATGGCCGCGCACTTGGGCGAGCTTGCCGCCGAGTACGGCTATGACGGAGGCTTCGACGTGACGATCGGCGTGGAAGGTGGCGAAGCGCTCGCGCTCAAGACGATGAACCCGCGGCTCGGCATCGTCGGCGGCCTTTCGATTCTCGGCACGACGGGCATTGTCAGGCCGTTTTCGTGTTCGGCCTATATCGCATCGATTCATCAGGGCATCGACGTCGCGCGCGCAAATGGCTACCAGCATATTGCCGCCTGTACCGGCAACGCGAGCGAGGATACGATGCGCACACGCTACGGCCTACCGGACATCGCGTTGATTGAAATGGGTGACTTTGTGGGCGCGGTGCTCAAGCACCTGCGACGCGCGCCCGTCGCACGACTCAGTATCTGTGGTGGATTCGGCAAGCTCAGCAAACTTGCATGCGGCCACCTCGATCTGCACAGCGCCCATTCGAGCATCGACCTCGCGCAGCTTGCTCAATGGGCAGGTGCCGCAGGCGCGGACGACGCATTGCAAGCCGTTATACTCGCGGCCAACACGAGCCAGCAGGCACTGGCATTGACGCATGGGAAGGGCGTGCCGCTCGGCGATATCGTTTGTCGCCATGCACTCGAAGTTGCGCGGAACATCGTGCCGCCGACGATCGCAGTCGAAGTCTTTGCAATCGATCGACAGGGGCAGTTCGTCGGGGAAGCGAAATGACAATGCGTGTATTGCTGCTCGGGGGAACGGGCGATGCGCTCACTATCGCGCGTAGTCTCGACGCCGAGCATGTTTATAGTCTCGCAGGGCTTGCGAGGGTGCCAGAGGATCTCGTTTGCACCGTGCGCGCAGGCGGCTTCGGTGGCAGTGAAGGCCTCGCGCGATACCTTCGTAACGAAGGTATCGGTTTGCTTGTGGACGCTACCCATCCGTATGCCGCGCGGATCAGCGCCAACGCAGCCCAGGCGAGCCGCGCGAGCGGCGTGCCGTATTGGGCATTACCGCGCGCCCCTTGGCAGAAGCGCCCGGGCGACGATTGGCGATACGTCGACGATTGGTCGGCGCTGACCGAAGCGCTGACCGCTTTCGAGCACCCGCTCTTTACACTGGGGCGCGAGCCGCTGCAACATCTCGATGAAATTCCCGCGCATCAGTTATGGACGGTGCGTTGTCTTGATGCTCATCCGGGCAACGCTCGCGCGCGCGTGGTCGGTGCGCGCGGCCCGTTCACACCGGAAGGCGAACGCGCGTTCTTCGATGCGTGCCGCACCGACGTGGTAGTCAGCAAGAACAGCGGCGGCAAAGCGACCGAAGCGAAGCTCGATGTGGCACGGGAGCGCGGCTTGCCCGTCGTGATGCTGAGGCGGCCGTTGCTGCCCGATGCCGATCGCACATTCGACGATCCGCTGGCGTTGCTCGATGCGTTGCAGATGCTGCAGATGCAGATGCCTCGCGAACAGCATGCCTTGTCCGCCCCGAATCGTTAGTATTCCTGAATAAATTAATTAGGTGTCCTCAATTCGATGACAGTTTTTTTTATCGGCGCCGGCCCTGGCGATCCTGAACTCATCACGGTAAAAGGCCAGCGCCTTGTACGTCGCTGCCCCGTTATCCTCTACGCGGGCTCGCTCGTGCCGGCCGCGGTGCTGGAGGGCAATATCGCCGAGCGTATCGTCAACACCGCGGAGCTCGATCTCGACGCAATCGTTGCGCTGCTCGAACAAGCGCACCTCGCCGGGCAGGACGTCGCGCGCGTCCATTCGGGCGACCCGTCGCTTTACGGTGCGATTGGCGAGCAGATTCGCCGCATTCGTGCGCTCGGTATTCCATACGAAATCGTGCCGGGAGTGACCGCGACAGCCGCCTGTGCCGCCTCCCTCGGCTGCGAACTGACGTTGCCGAATATTTCGCAGACGCTGATTCTGACGCGCTACGCCACGAAGACGGCGATGCCCGAAGGCGAGCGGCTTGCCGACCTCGCGCGTCACGGCGCGACGATGGCGATTCATCTCGGCGTGCGGCATTTGGCGCGCATCGTCGACGAATTGCTGCCGCATTACGGTGCCGATGGTCCGATCGCCGTCGTTTATCGGGCCAGTTGGCCCGATGAAGAGCGTGTGACGGGTACGCTCGCCGATATCGTCGAGAAGGTCAGTCGAACCGACATCGAACGCACGGCCTTGATTCTGGTTGGCCGCGTGCTGACGGCGGACGGGTTCGCCGATTCCTCGCTATACGCGAAGGCGTAGCGCGCGCGACCTTATGGGTTGGACGAAATGTGATTGAATGTGGCTTTATTAGCGGCCCCTTGGATTACATGCAGATGATTACCATCCGACGACTTACGCCTGGTGATGCGCCATCGTTCCAATCGCTGCGGCTGAACGCGCTTATCGAGGCACCCGCTTCTTTCGCTTCGAGCTACGAAGAAGAAAAAGATCTCGATTTGGCGATTATCGAAGCGCGATTAGAGGTCGCTCCCGAGCACGGCGTTTTTGGGGCGCTTGTCGGTGAAGAATTGGTGGGCGTGGTTGGGCTCCTGCGGGAAACGAAGCGCAAACGATCGCACAAAGCATTTGCCTGGGGCATGTACGTGGTGCCGGGTCAGCGAGCATCGGGCATCGGCAGAATGCTGATGCAAGAAGCCATCGACCTGGCCCGAGCGATGCCCGGCGTTTCGCAAGTGAATTTAGCGGTGACGGCGAGCAATGAGCGTGCGATCCGGTTGTATCGTTCATTGGGGTTTGAGCCGTTCGGGCAAGAGCCAAACGCGTTACTCGCGGACGGTCGATTGCACGACGAACTTCATATGTGTCTGCAGTTACGATAGCGGCCGCCGCAGCTAATCAGGAAAACACATGCCACGCTACGTTGCATTCTTACGGGGCGTCAGCCCGATGAACGCGAAGATGCCTGAATTGAAACAGTGCATGCAAGTCGCTGGTTTCAAGGACGTGCGAACGCTATTGTCGAGTGGTAATGTCGTTTTCACGACGCGCGCGACAGCCATTGCGACGATCGAGCGAAAAGTGGAAGCGGCCATGATGGAGCAGTTAGGGCGCACATTCTTTACGATTGTTCGTCCCGTTGCCGAGCTGAACGATCTTCTCGCTGCGGACCCTTTCACGGCATTCGATCTGCCGAGCAACGGCAAACGCGTGGTGACGTTTTTGCGCGAACCGCATGCGCTACGTGTTGCACTGCCGATCGAACTCCACGACGCGCGCATCCTCGCATTCAACGGCCGCGAGGCATTCAGCGTTTACGTGCCCGGGCCGCGCGGCCCGGTCTTCATGGCATTGATCGAAAAGACGTTCGGCAAGAACGTCACGACGCGCACCTGGGACACCATCAGAAAGTGCGCAGCCGCATGAAACGAATCACCGTCAGGCTTATTCGTCAGCGATAGTGCTAGCGATAGCGGCCGCAACGTCGCGCCGATAGCCCTGCGTGGCGCGCAGCAAGTTGCGCGTGTAGTTGCTTGCGACGCGCTCGGCGCGTACATCTTCGATCGTCAATTGCTCGACGAGCTCGCCGTTTCGCATCACTGCCACGCGCTGACACAGGAAGCCGACCACCGCGATATTGTGGCTGACGAGTATCATCGTGAGCCCTCGTTGGCGATGCAGTCTGCGCAATAGATTCAAAATCTCCGCTTGCACGGACACGTCGAGCGCGGATGTCGGCTCGTCGAGCAATAACACCCGCGGTTCGAGAATCAGCGCGCGGGCGATCGCAACACGCTGTCGTTGTCCACCCGATAACTGATGCGGATAGCGAAAACGAAACGATGGGCTCAGGCCGACTTCGGCAAGTGCGCGTGCGATTCGCTCGTCGGCATTCGCCATCCGATGAATGGCCAGCGGCTCGCGTAAGGTTTCGTCGACCGTGAATCGAGGGTGCAGCGACGCGTACGGGTCCTGAAACACCATCTGCACGTCGCGCCGAAACGTCCGGTCGAGCTTGCCGGCCACCGGCCGCTCATCGATCGACATCGCACCGCTTGCCAGCGGCACGACGCCGGTCAGCGCGCGCAGCAGCGTGGACTTTCCCGAGCCGGATTCACCGACGAGCCCGAATGCTTCGCCACGATCGATAGCAAAGCTCGCGCCGCGTACGGCGTCTACGTGGCCTGAGCGGGTGGGGAAACGAATCGATACGTCGCGGACTTCGATCATCGGATGACCTCGTTGAGCCAGACGGGATCGCGTGGCAGTACCGGCAGTTCCTCGGGCGGATCAATGAGCGGCGGATTGGCCGCGAGCAGCCCGCGCGTGTAGGGGTGCGACGCATGCACGAGATCCGCCGCTGCGCATGTCTCGACTACACGCCCTGCGTACATCACGGCGACACGGTCGCAAAACGACATCACCAGTGGCAGATCGTGGCTGATGAACATCAAACCGGCGCCATGTCGCGCAATCATCGCATCGAGCACGCCGAGCACCTGCATCGCGACGGCGACATCGAGTGCCGAGGTCGGTTCATCTGCAATCAACAGGCGCGGCCCGGTGGATACCATCATCGCGATCATCACACGTTGCCCCATGCCGCCCGACAGTTCGTGCGGATAGGCGTCGGCGACACGCTCGGGGTCGCGAATCTCGACCGCGACGAGCGCTTCGATGATCCGCTCGCGTAGCGCCTTGGCGCGCAGCTTCGGTTCATGCCGGCGCAATGCCTCGGCCATCTGGCTCGATACGGTCATGACCGGATTGAGCGAGTATTTCGGGTCCTGCAAAATCATGCCCATTTCCGCGCCGCATAGCCGTCGCCGTTCACGGGCGGAAAGCGAAATCAGATCGCGACCGGCAAACCGCATCTTGCGAGCGCCCCATTGCGCACCCGACGGCAGCAGGCCAAGCAATGCGCGCCCGGTCAGTGATTTTCCGGAACCTGATTCGCCGACGATGCCAAGCCGTTCACCGGGCGCGAGCGTCAGCGAAAGATCGCGCACTGCTTCTGTGATGCGTCCGTCGTGGCCGCGAAAGCCGATGCGCAGCCCTTCAATTTCGCACAGAGGCGTGGCGGGGGGAGCGGTAGTGATCGAAGTAGGGGTAGCCATTCAATCTCCGTGGCGCGGGTCGAAGACGTCGCGCAGACCGTCGCCGAGCAGGTTGAATGCGAGACTCACGAGCAGAATAGCGCCGCCGGGCAGCGTGGCGACCCACCATGCGTCGAGCAGCACGTTGCGGCCCGAGGCCACCATGAATCCCCATTCAGGGCTGGGCGGCTGCGCACCGAGCCCGAGAAAGCCGAGGCCAGCGACAGTAAGAACAATGCCCGCCATGTCGAGCGTGGCGCGCACGATGACCGAGGACATGCAAAGCGGCATCACGTAACGCAACAGGATGCGCAGTTCGGAGGCGCCTTGCAGCCGTGCCGCGTGGATGAAATCCGCCTCGGCGATCCGCAGCGTTTCTGCGCGTGCAAGACGTGCGTAAGCAGGCCACGCTGTGATCGAGATGGCCACGACCGCGTTGATGACGCCCGGGCCCAGCGCGGCAGCGAATGCGAGTGCAAGGACAATCTTCGGAAAGGCGAGGGCGATGTCGGTAATGCGCATCAGAATGGTATCGACAGCACCGCGGCAAAAGCCGGCCGTGGTACCGATCAGCAAGCCGATAGGCACGACGATCAATACCACGAGAATCGCAATGCCAAGCGTCAGACGCGAACCGGCGACGAGGCGAGAAAGAATGTCGCGGCCGAGCTGATCGGTGCCGAGCCAATGCGAAGCGCTGCCGGGCGGCAGCAGGCGATCGGCTAGCACTTGACGCAGCGGATCATGCGGCATGATGAGCGGGCTTGCGATTGCCACGATTACGAGCGTGAGCAAAATGGCGAAGCCGATCATGTTCAGTGGGTTGCCGGCAAAGCGGCACCAACGCCGGTAAGCGAGGCCGAGCGAGGCTTGCGAGCGGGACTGCGGTGCGTCGACGAGCAGCCACGCGCGCATCGACGCGCGCGAAGACAGGCTCGGACGATCAGGAGATGAAGCCATGGCGAAAATGCGCTCGCAAAGTGAAAATTCCGCCGGAATCAGCGGGCACGCGGATCGAACACGCGATAAAGCGCATCGGTCAGCAGGTTGACGGTGATGAACATGATGCCGATGATGAGCGTGCTGCCGAGCACCGCATTCATATCCGCATTGAGCAGCGCGCCGGTCAGATAGGATCCGATGCCGGGCCAGGCAAATACGATTTCCGTCAGCACCGACCCTTCGAGCAGATTGCTGTAGGTCAGCGCGATGATCGTCAACAGCGGCACGGCGATGTTGCCAAACGCGTGGCGCCAGATCACACGCGTTTCGGAAAGCCCTTTTGCACGCGCGGTGACGATATATTCCTGTGTCAGTTGATCGAGCATGAACGAACGCGTCATGCGGCTCAGACAGGCGACGGAGTAATAACCGAGGATGGCGGCGGGCAGCGCGATGTGCGAAAGCGCGTTACGCAATACGTCCCACTCGCCGGCAAGTGTGGCATCGACGAGCAGGCTGCCCGTGCGCGCGTCGACCATGCCGTCGTAGAGCGGATCGAGCCTGCCGGGCCCGCTGACCCAATGCAGCTTGGCATAAAAGAGCAACAGCCCCATCAGACCGAGCCAGAACACCGGCACCGAGTTGCCGATGAGCCCGATGAAGCGGGCGAGATGATCGACTGGCCGATTGTGTCGCACGGCGGCCACCACGCCGAGCGGCACACCGATGGCGACACCGATCAGCGTCGCAAGGGTGGCGAGCTCCAGCGTGGCCGGAAAAACGCGCTTGATGTCATCGAGCACAGGATTGGCGCTCAACAGCGAGATGCCGAGGTTGCCATGCAGCACGTCGCGCGCATAGATCAGAAATTGCGTGAGCAGCGGCTTGTCGAGCCCGAGCGCGATGCGTTCGGCAGCGTATGCCTGAGCTGACGCGCGATCGCCGAGTACAGCGAGCACCGGGTCGATCGGCACCTTACGGCCGATGACGAACGTGAGCGCAAGCAGGCCCGCAAACGTAACAGCGAGTGTGAGCGCCCAACGTATCACGCGCAACGTCCAGCGCACACTGGGCCGGCGAGCCGGCAGCGTGCGCAGTGCTTCGAACGATGACGATGACGACGAAACAGGTGCCGACATGATGGACTGTGTCATTGCTTCTTGAGGTTGCGGTACGACACAAGATCGTTGATTGGCCCCACCTCGAGGCCGCTCAGGCCGGGCTTCGTCGCGACCTGTGCGACTTTCTGGAACATGATGACGAACGGTGAATTGGCTAGCAGTTCTTTTTGCATCGCCTCATAGCGTTGCGCCCGTTTTGCAGCTGACGGCTCCGACAGCGCCTGCTCGGTTTCTTTCGTGATTTTCGGAATATCCCAATCGTTGCGCCATGCGAGCATTTTGTAGCTCGATTTGTCGGAGTTATCGGGGTTCCATGCGTAACCTTGCGCATTGCTGTGCGGATCGATGTAGTCGGCCGACCACTCACCGATGTAAATATCGTGCTGGCGCGCGCGGTACTTGGCGAGCGTCTGCTTGTTGTCCCCCGGAATCAATTGCACTTTGACGCCTGCCTGCGCGAAGTTGGCCTGAATGGCTTGCGCGATTTCCGTATAAGGATAGTCGTTGCGCACATCCATCGTCACCGAAAAACCGTTCGGCACGCCAGCTTTCGCAAGCAACGCCTTCGCCTTGGCGACATCGAGGTGATAGGGGTTGGTGTTCAGCGCGCCGAGGAACCCCTCGGGCAGGAACGCTTGATGAACCTTATAGGTCGTCTTGACGATATTGGTTTGAATCCCGCTGTAATCGACGAGCCATTTCAGTGCTTCTTGCACCTCGGGCTTTGCGAGCGTCGGGTTCTTCTGATTGAGACCCATATAAAGCAATGTCACTTGTGGCGATGGCATCACCTTCGCTTTGCCGCTTTTGACGACCGCAGCGAGATCGTCGGGGCTCAGATCGCGCGCTACATCGACGTCACCATTTTCGAGCAACAAACGCTGGCTTGCCGCTTCAGGCACATGACGCAGCACGATACGCTTCATCGCAAGGGGTAAGCGGTAGCCGTCGAAGCGCTGCAGCACGATGCTGTCGCCGGCGGTCCACTTGACGAGCTTGTAGGCGCCCGAACCGGCTTCGTTTGTCTTGAGCCAGCCGTTGCCGAAGTCATTGCCTTGCTGATGCGACAGCAGCAACTTCTTGTCGAGCACCGATGCGGGCCACGAGCCCAGCACGTTCAGCACGAACGTCGGGGCGTACTTCTGATCGGTCGTGACCGAGAGTGTCGTGTCGTCGATCTTCTTGACCTTGTCGAGCACGTTCGCCTTGGTGAGTCCGATGCCGGTGAGCACGGCGGCAGGACCTTTATCGAGCAGGACGGTACGTTGAATCGACCAGGCCGCATCGTTGGCGGTGAGCGGGTTGCCCGAATGGAACTTGAGGCCCGCCCGCAATTTGAACGTGAAGGTCAGGCCATCGGGGCTCACCGTCCACGACTGCGCGACATCGCCGTTGAACTTCGATGGATCGGCCAGATCGACCCGGATAAGCCGGTCATAGGTGTTCGCGACATATTCCTCGGGCACGAGCTCATAGACTTCGCCCGGATCGAGCGTCGTGAATTCGTCGAGCAGCGTGGCCATCACGAGCATGTCTTTCGGCGTGGCGGCCTGTGCGTTGTATGCCGGCATGGCGGCTACAACAAATGCGGCGACCAGCGCCGCGGCGAGCTTGGGCAACAAGGGTTTCATTCGCGCTCCATCGATTGAAAAATCAAAAAACCTCATCGTGCAACTGCAATGCTCACATCAGGCGCCATGGGCCACTCGCTTCGTTGTCGATTTGAGGCAGTGCCCGCGAGCTCGGCAATTCGTAATGCCACCATTCGCTCGGGATATGGGTGAAGCCGGCGGCATGCATGACGCCCAGCAGCATCAGCCGATTACGCTGAACGTGCTCCGGCAAACCTTCATGAAAATGATTCGATGTGGCGACCATTTCGTCGAACCCGGTACCCATGTCCAGCACATTGCCGTCGCGGCCGACGAGTGTCAGGTCGACGGCTGTGCCGCGGCTGTGATTCGAGCCACGGCCGAGGTCTGCGACGAAGTTGGGGTCCGGCAGAAAGTCCCACAATACCTGTTGCGCCTGCGGTGGACGATACGCGTCGTAGATGCGAAGCCGTGTGCCGATTTGCGCGGCGATGGCGACGGCCCGGCGCAGCGCGCTTTCCGCCGGCTCGAGCAGCAGGCAGTGCGCACGCCGATAGATCGGCCGGCCGGTCAGATTGCGCTCGGTAGCATAGACGAGATCGATTTCAACATCATGTGTGTGTGACGTGATTTCGACGAGGCGGTGGGTGGTCATGGTACGAACAGTATGTTAAGGCTCGAACTGATTCAGCTCGTGTTGCAGCTCGCGGTTACGCGCAATGCGTTCGTCGATCGCGGTACCGAGCCGATCGACGACAGCCGTAATCAGCAGATTGAATAAACAGGTGAGCGGCGCGAGCGAATCCCAGAACTGACCGACGTCCGTTTTTACCTGGAGCAGATCGCATGGAATGTCGCGTGCCCACGGGCAGTAAAGATCGGTGACCAATGCAAAGCGCACGTTGCGTTCGAGTGCGGCCGCACAGTATTGACGCGCCACGCGCGAGTACGCGCGCGTATCGGTGACGATGCAGTAGGGGGCGGCGAATTCGGAATTGAGTGAATCGATATACGAGCCGGACATTCCGTCCGAATAGAACACGCGCGGACGCAAGTATTCGAGGTAGCTGTGGAACGCGTTGCTGATGCCGCGCGTCGACTGAATGCCGAGGATGAAGACGGCGTCCGCCTGCGCGATGCGTTCGGCTACTTGCGCGAAAGCGGGGCTCTCGGCGAGCCGATAGACATGTCGAATGGCGTCCAGTTCGCATTCGAGCGCGTGTTCGAGCGCGATTGTTGCATGGTGTTCTCCGTCTGACCCAACGGGCACGAAGGCACCCGCACCGGCGTTGCGACGATAGGCATCGAGACGGTCGGTGATCATCCAGGGACGCTCGCTGCTGCCGCGCAGCTCGCGTTTGAGATCGTCGAGATTCCGATAGCCGACACAGCGCAAGAAGCGACCTACCGAAATACCGCTTGCGCCCGTTTGCTGTGCGATTTGATCCGCCGTTTCAAGGCCCAGCCGATCCAGATTCGCGAGCATGTAGCTCGCGATGCGCTTGCCCGTGGGCGTCAATTCGGCAAAGCGGGCTTCGACAGTCTGGGCGAAGGTGGACGACATCGGCGGCAAATGTTAGATAGTTGTCTTATGGTGCGTGCTTGTCATCTATCTAACGAAGCCAAAAAAATTGGCGCCAGCTAAAAGAAACTATGGATTCATAAAATCGATAGGACTACTAACGAAGTAACTGAGCGGGCGCATTCTTTCGTGGCAGCCGCGAAATGTTCGCGCCATTCGAGAGTCGACGTCTAACTCGAAAGGCACTTACTTAAGCCTGTGGAGCGTGTCCATATTTTCGGACGTGCTCGCGTGCGATGTGACGAGGCTCGCCACCACCCGCATCTACGACCGGCGGAAAAGCCGGCCCGAAGATTCGCCGACCTTCAAGGTGGCTTATTAGCCGAATCTCTGTTTACCGAAGACCAATGCGCGAACGCACCCGAGACATGGAAGAGGCCGGTTTTCGTTCGACGCCCCGCTCTGCGAAGGGATCGCGGCGAATGCAGACTTTGTCCTCAGGCAAGGCGCGGGGCGTCGGGAATTGCAATCGCGGCGTTGTTCCTGCTTCATTCGACGCCATATGCAAACCGCTCGGCCGAAGCGCGGTCGCGAGGCGACGCATCTTCGACATGTTACTCGTGTCAACCGCAGTGGCGTCCGCACGAGTTCTGGCGACGGCAGTGAATTCGGTGGTGTCGTCGGCGAAGTGAACAAAATTCGAAACTTTGTAGCAGAAGGTTATCGGAGAGACGGCCATAGCGAAGACGAGTCTCAGGCTGCGGCGGATGCAGCGGTGGGTAAAACAGACCCTGCGACCAACTTCTCCGCGCGACGTTTCGATCTGAGCGGTCTGGCAACCGCACTTTGGCTCAAGCGTTCATCGGAAGCGCAGTCGAGTGGCGCAGGGAACGTCCTGCGGCCAAAGACGAGCGGCTTTTACCCCTCGCTTCACGTGACCGGAGATGGCGCTGCGGCACATCGATGCTGATCGCGCGAGCCGATAGAAAACGAGGTTTGAGGCGCAGCGGAACAGTTGTGCAAAAAAAGCCATAACCTCTCGGGCATTCGCGTGAAACTGCATGACGAGATCTTCCACTGCGATCGCCCGGTGCTGGCCGACGTCGATGCGAATCCGACCTACTGTTACCTGCCGGCGTTTCGTCTTACTCTCGGCAAGTTGACAACGTCTTGCGCGATGATGCGGAAGAGAAGCAGCTTGCATGATGAATTTTTCGCAGAGCGAAGCAGAGCAGCCCCATAGGCAACGCCAAATGCGCCGTGCACGCTGCGGTGTCTCCTCCAATCATTGCGGCACTCGCTATGTGATCGATTACTTTAACCGGGTGATTCGCTAACGCGCGCGACGCGATTTCGTAAGCCTGCTGATGGGGGCGATGGACGATCGATCCAGGTCGACGGATGGACCAAGGTCGACCGCGGCTTGAACGCAAGCTGCCGCAGCCATTGCCGGTAGCCGTCTACCACGTATCCGCCGTTGCGCCGCTGATACGCATCGGCGCGGCTTTGATAGACAACCCCCAATGCGTACCATGGCACCCCTGGAAGGTGGTGATGAACCGCATGAAAATTATTGTTAAGGAATAGCAGCCGCCAGGGCAATGCCGCATGGTTGACGACCGTTCTGCAAGCTGGGTCCTGATGATAGCGATGTTCCCGAAACGAACGAATCGATGCAATGCACAAAGCCGGATATCCGACGCCACCGATCAAGAGCGGAACAGGAATGCCGCAAATCACCTTGAGCCAGGCAGCGAGCTTGGCAAGCGTCAGAAAATGTACGACCCATATCGACGCCTCCGCAAAGTCGCCATTGCTGATCCTGCGCCAACTATCTTGCGCGGTCGAGATGAGACTGAATGCCGGCCCGATCAGGACGTGACCCACAAAGGTGCTGCGAACGACGAACAGCGTCCGCATAAGCAGATTGGTCCGCTGCCAATCGGCTGCGCTGACGAAGAGGCTTTCCGGATCGAGTTCGGGATGGGTCAGTTCTGATGCAGCGTGATGTGCGAGATGCGAGCGTCGATAGATCTCGTACGGAAACCACACAGCAAGCGGCGCGTAACCAAGCAGCGCGTTTAGCCAGGGCAGGCGGGTGGGATGCCCATGAATCAGTTCATGCTGCAGCGACATGTACCACGCGCTTATGACGGACAGTAACGAAGCGGTTAGCGGAAGCCCCAGGCTTCGCGCGTGAATTGCGATGCCGAACCATGCGCCGTAGACGGCTCCAAGCAGCAGCCACGTTGGCCATTCGGTTCGCCACGTCAAGGACCTTCGCAAAGTATGAAGCGTTTGGCGCTGCAGTTCGTCGAAGTAAATGGACGCGCCGCTGACCGGGAGGGGCTCAGCGGCTACTCGGCCGCCGATCGCGCCAATGCATGCATCGCCTTGTGTCATCGCAGCCTCCGGCATACGCAATTAATGTTGAGCGGAGCCTATCGTTTATGTCGATGCTTCGAGGAGGGGCGAGCGAAGTGATTTCCGTAGCGGCGAACCCGCTATGGTTGTGCGTTGGACACACGTGCTCTACTGCACAGCCTCCATTGCACGTTTACGAAATCGCTTCATTTTCGGTGGGGATTTGTCGAGCTAAGCTGCATTGGCGACGTGCGAACGAGGTCGCCGAGCGGACCGCGACGATACAGTCGATCACCCGTCCGCCATGACAGAGCCTGGGCACCGACAGTCTGGATATCGTGGAACGCGAGGCCGAGTTGTGTCTGCCCCTTTCACTCTGTAAGTGACTCCGAAGATCCGGAAAGAAAGCCGAAATAACGAAAACGGTGGCGCAGGAGTTCATGGCAGGATGCGACGAATCTACGCTCATCCGCATATGCTTGCTGGAGGAAATTCACCTGCTCGGACTGCCTCGCAAAGGGAACCGGCTACTGCGTTCGAGAAGGAACTCCGCGATGGGCTTGGCCAACAATAGCCATACCGACCCTCGGGGGCGGCCCACGCCAAGAACGACATGCCAACCATCAACCCTGACATTCCGCTTTGGGCGCGAGAAACGGTTGGTCTCTCGATCGAGGATGCCGCCGTGGCGCCGCATCTCGGCGGCGCACGCATCTGCGGTCCAGATGCGCTGAAAGCGCTCGAGCGTGTCACCACTCATCGCTTTCTCGGCTTCAGCCGAAATGGCACCGCGTGCTCTGGCGCGGTCGTCATGATTGCCCTTGGGCGCACCGGCCTACTGTCCGCAAGCTCAACGAAAAATGATTGAAGCAAACGCGCAATCACGAGCGTCGCCTCAGCGAGCGCGAACTGTGCGCCTATGCATACTCGCGGCCCTGTGCCGAATGGTAGGTAGGCGAACTGGGGTGCTGCCGGTGCGTTGGGCAAAAAGCGCGAAGGATCGAATGCATCCGGATTCTGCCAAAGCCGGCGATGGCGGTGCAGCACCCACGGACTGATCATGACATGCGTGACCCCGCCTGATGATCAACTCGTCTATCTGATCCGGCTCGACGCACCGACGCACCAGCATCCACGCCGGAGGGTAAAGGCGCAGCGCTTCGTTGATCACCGCCCTCGTGTATGGCAGCGCGTCCAACGCCTTGCCCGCGGCAGCCGAACTCAAATCGACATCGCGTACTTCCGCAGCGACCGCTTCCTGTTCCGCGGGGGCGCTGGCAAGTAGATAGATCGACCAGAACAGCGTGAGCGCCGATGTCTCATGGCCGGCCACGATCATCGTGCCAACCTGGTCCCGCAATTCGGCCCGATTGAACGCCGCGCCACCCTCGGGGTCGCGTGCGGCGCATAACAGGTCGAACAGATCGCGAGGTTCGTCGTCATTGGGAGCCCGTTTGGGCATGTCGGCGCAAACGCTGCGCAACTGGGTAAAGGCCGAGGCATCGGGCAAGCTGAATGGAGCTGAAGCGAAGCCGGTGACGCCGGAGCAAATGGAGCTCTCGCGTCTGCGGGCAGAAAACAAGCGCCTGCAAATGGAGCTTGAGATCGCAAAAAAGCGCGGCATACTTCGCGAAGGACCTGCTGTGAGGTATGCCTGGATCGACCGGTAGGTCGGGCAATATCCGCTGTCCTCGCTGTGCTGGGTGTTGTCGGTTAGTGTGAACGGTTATCGCGCGTGGAAGCGCGGCGGCACGCCGGGACGAGCGCGACTGACGGACCCCCAATTGCTGACGCTGATTCGGACGGTGCACGCCGCGGTCAAGGGCGCCTATGACTCGCCGCGCATGACCGAGGAAATCCGTGAACGCGGCTTTCCGAAGTGGTGGCTGGCCGATCAAGCCGCGCATGACGACGGATCTCATGACAGACGCGCTGACGATGGCTTGGTTCCGTCGTCGTCCTGCACCGAGCGCGCTGTGCCATTCGGATAGGGGCAGCCAGTACGAGAGCCATGAATTCCAGCGCAAGCTGGTCAGCTATGGCATGCGTTGCTCAATGAGCCGGAAAGGAAATTGTTGGGACAATGCCCCGACGGAAAGCTTCTTTAACAGCTTGAAGAACGAACGGGTTCACGCCACGCGCTACCGTGGTGGAATTCGTTCGGCAGGCCTGTTTGCGTTAAAAATAGATAGTTGCGTACGCAACCAAATGCGGCGCCTACCCTGTCAAACAAAGCCCTTTTCAAGCGCTTCCGAGTAGTTGCCAGAATTGACGTGGTGCTGGGCCGTCTCACCCAACGTTTTGTCGTCATGAACCTCGACCGGATCGTTGGTTCGCATCTTCCGCGAACCGCGAACCGCGAACCGCGAACCGCGAACCGCGAACCGCGAACCGCGAACCGCGAACCGCGAACCGCGAACCGCGAACCGCGAACCATGGTTCGCACCCCCGACGGAGAATACGATGAGTTCTCACGCGGCCCAGTTCTGAGGCGCGGCTAGCTGACTACGCCAGCGCTGGAGATTGGTGGCATCGCCCGCTTCAGCCTTCGTCATGGCGCGGGTGACGAATTTCTGGATCGTCAGATTGCCGTGCAACGTCTCGAGGATCTGAGTCGCCTGCACGCGTGGTCCCCCTCCCGTGAACCCGATGTCGAAATGGATCACGCGGCGTCTGCTCGGCCCGATCACCAGGCTTTCGCCGCCGCCGCCGTGACCGCCTCCGCGCAAGGCCATGGCGGGCGGATCGATGATAATCAGATTCCAGGTGAATCCATGGCGCGCAATCCAGTGTTTTGCTTCCTTTTCGTCTCTGATGGCAGCGAGAGCCGGCGGAGCGTTCGGCGCGGTCGTCGCAAGGCCGTAGCGAAATCTGTTCCAGGCGGCGAATGTGTTCGAGGTTGGACGCGCCGCGTACATGTCTTTGCTCACTTCGCCGCGATCGATCCATGAGTTCGACGTCGGATCAAACTCGTGCCATTCGATCCTTTCGAGCCATTGAAGTTCAGGACAGTCTATCCCCTCTCCCGATAGCGAGCCGAGCGAGCGCGGCGCAACGCTCAATTGCGCAACATACGCGAATTCGTGTCCGGCTTGGCTCTGGCCCGAGCCGCCGGTAGATTGAATCGTGCCGATCGAGCTGTTCAGGACCATCATCTTGGCTTTCATCATGGCGTCGACATCCGAGGGAGGGAGGTTGAAATCCGCTTCAGGCGCTCGCGGACCGAGATGGCATCGCGATCAACGTGACACGCTCCGGATTGCCGAGCCAGACCGCCAGCGCCGAATAGTTGTCGACGTGCACGCAACGCTTTGCGCGCTCCTCCGCTTCCCGAGCGATCAATGCGAGCCAGTCATCAACGGTATGGACGAGCCGCAGACAACGCTCCATGACCTCATCCGAAACTAGTTGCCACAGCCCGTCGGAGCAAAGCAGGAACACGTCACCGTCATGAATCGAATACGAGGTGCTCACATGGGGCATCGCATCGTCTCTCGTGCCGAGCGCGCGGGATAGCAAATTGGACCGAACGCCATCGTGCTGCAAACCCGCAACGGCAAGTTGCTCGGCGAGGCTGTGATCTCGCGTCCGCTCAATCAAAAGCCCGCGGCGAAACATATACAAACGGCTGTCGCCGACATGTGCCCACCTCGCTGCGCGCCGACGCCGATCGATCAGCAGTGCAACGATCGTCGCAGCCATATCGCGGTGCTCGGCGTCGCATCGTTGCCGAGCGAGAATGGCATCGTTAGCCGCGGTCACAGATGTTTGCAGCGCCTCGTCGGACGCCATCGTTTCGTTGCCGACATTGGCGAGAACGGTGGTCACCGCAAGCCGCGATGCAAGTTCGCCGCCTCGTGTGCCGCCGATGCCGTCGCTGATCACGAAACAAGCGTGATCTTCGCTGCCGGCGACATATCCCACCGCATCCTGATTGGCCGCTCTGTTGCCGGTGTTCGAAAATTGAGCGTGCGTGATCTTCATGCAATCGCACGGATCAAGTGTGGGACCGTCCACGATAATTGGCTACCTGCAAGTCGTAAGCATCGAGAAACGCCTTGCCGAAGACAGAGGCGAAGTCGTCCTCGATTGCACACATCGCATTGCGATGATCGGCTGCAAAGCAGTCCCACATTCGCGCCTTGTAAAGCGGCGGCAGGTAACGCTCGTACCAGCGCGGCGCAGGATTTCGTTTGGACAACCGCTGCGGCGAAAAGCGCGCGAGCAGGTCGGTCAGCGCGGCGCGCATGCCCGACACCATGCCGATCTGATGCGCATGCAGGTCTTGAAATGCGTCGCTTACGGCACTTTGAGGCGACATGAAGCCAGGAAACGGCAGACCCAGCATCTGCTTCAGCACGGCGCCGCCGTCGGGCAGCAGCTTGAGCGGATTATTTTCGCGGTCCAGCAGCATCGTCATGTCGGCCTTCACTTCACGCTTTAGGATATTGCGCGATGAAAGCAACTCGACCGTGCCGTTTGCGAACAGCGCCAGCAACTGGCCGGCGATAAATGACTGCTCGGCGGTCCATTGGCGCGGCTGCCCTGCCATATCGATCCCGGCACCCTCAAAAAAGGCACGCACGAGCGCATCCGATGTTGTCGGTTCGCCGCTGCGCTCGCTTGTCGGCTTGCTTTCGGCGGGCGACGGACAGGTGCCAGGCGAAGGAGGCGTTTCGGAGACCGCAGACTGCAGCCGGATGTGGCTTGCCCAATCGGGCACATGGTTGAACTGCGCCAGCGGCATAGCCTCCCGATAGGGGGATGACGGCAGCGGTGACTTTCGCGTGGGCGCTTCGCCAGGTGCTCCCGGATAGGAACCGATATCGCTTTGCGGCGATTCGAACAGATCGAGCGGGTCGACGGACAACGGCGGCAATGCGCCCGGATCCGGCGCCGCCGCAAGTCGTTCGTCCGATTCGAGCCCGCTTGTTGGGACGCGTGCCTCGTTCTCCATCCGATTTTCAACGGGTCTTTCCAACTGACCGTGCGAGGCGCTGCGAGGCATACCGGCCGCGCACTCGAGATCGGCGCGCAGCACATAAGTCCCGATGCGGATGAGATCGCCCGCCTTGAGAAGCTGGGCCTGCGCATATCTGATTGGAACGCGATTGACTTCGATGGTGGACACGCTGCTCAGATTCTTGAGCGAACAGGCTTCTTCTCCGATTTGCAGCAGCGCTTGCAATCGCGAGATCTGCCGAGTGTCGTCTTGCAGCACCAGATCGTTTTCGCTGGCGCGCCCGATCGTGCCGCCCGGCGGACGAAAGATGACGGTCATATCGGCGCCATGAGCTATGGGTTGACCGGCGTGTTCGATAACAGTCAGTTGCATGTGGTGCGTCGTTCTATCAAGGAAGCATTCAGACGAGGCCATGCTCGCTTACGAAGGCGACTTGTGTCGGCGTTGCGCGGTCTCGAACACTGGACCCCAGATGGGGTGTCCTTTCTCCGCGGGAAGCAGGTCGAAGCGCGGGTTCAGATCGAGGATCTTCACGAACTCGGCGCGGCACAGGGTGATGCGATTCGTTATGCAGTATGTGAACGCGGCGAGCTTGTGCGCGGCGATCTGCGTGTCGGGAGCTGCATCGTCGAGCGCACGCGAACGGGTGAGCAGGGCGATCGTGCGTGAGTAATCTCCCGCGTCGTATGCGGCTTGGGCGGCATCGACCGTGGCGCGCGCATGCGCTTGCTCCGGCGAAACGGTGTGGCAGCCGCCGATTACGCAGAAGAGGAGCGCAAACAAAAAATAAAAAATATAAAAGTAGCAACTTCGGTTTTCGTTTGAAGTTCTCATCGCAAAATGAATGATTTGAATGCGGTGCATGGTAACGCATGGTGATTCTAGTTCGCGATGATGGCATAGGTGGTATGGCTGTTACTTTTTGTTTCAACGTGAGCGTCAATACAGAAAATATGCATTTTATTTAACGGGCGGATAATCGCTTGCGTATTCGAAATTCGGCTTGTATAGTTCACTCCGTTTTTTCGGAGAATCTTGATTATTATGCGCATTGATGCACCCCTCTTTCTCGTTTTTCATCGATTGACTTGGTGAGCCGGCACATAAGGCATTGGTCGGTCTGGTATTGCCCATTCAAGAGCCCTTTCGCAAACGGGACTGCGCTGGCATTGGTCTTCGGGCCGCCGTGGTATGGCCAGAAATCAAGTGATTTGCGAGGGTGGTTGCGTCTTCAAGCGATTAAGCCATTTGATGGATTTGATCTGCTGTTTCGTTGCGCGGTTTTCTTGCGGATTCGGTTCCGGAGAGAGAAATTTTCGGTTTTGTGAATTGTAAGGGCACGAAGATGAGGTGGCTGAATTTCAAGCTGGCTTTAGGTGCGATATGGTGCTTATCGATTTTATCCGGATGCGGTGCGGCCGAGCGCGCGCAGTCGATACCCTATTCGATTACGTTTGACGTCGCGTTCGATGTCAATCAGGGTTCAAACAAAATCCCTTCACCGATCGTTTTGAAGGTGTTTCAGCTCAAGACGGCGTCTTCGTTCGGGCGTGCCGATTTCTTCATGCTGCAAGACAGGCCGGAAAGTGCGCTCGGATCCGACCTGATCGGCGTGGACCGGATGATTCTGCGGCCGGGCGATACGCGCACGCTCCATTCCGCGGGCAGTCCCGATGCTCACGCGATCGGCGTGATAGCCGAGTATCGACTCATCGACAAGACACGCTGGAGGCTTGCGGTACCGCTGTCCTCGACCAGGCACTCGTTCTGGCGCATGTCGCCGCGCGGGATGAAGCTGGCGATTCTGGTCCGGGATGACGGCATTGCATTCGCCAACGATTCGCAGGCAAGCCAATGAACGAACCGCCATTGTCATCAACGCCTTCGTCGGCGTTGCGTCATCGCGTGGTGTGGACTGAGGGAATGTTCCTGCGGCCACAGCATTTTCAGCAATTGGAGCGGCATTGGGAGCACTACGTCCGTTTGCGCTGCCTGCCGCTGCAAGGATTCTTCTGGGGTTTCGACCGTCTGGAAGTGGACCGCGAACTGCTTGCTCTAGGCAAGGTCGCGTTGCTCACCGCATCCGGTGTGATGCGGGATGGCACGCCGTTCGACTTTGCTCACGCGGACGATCGTCCGTCGGCGCTCGATATCCTCGGCGATGCGAAGGATCAACTCGTCACGCTGGCTTTGCCGGTGTGGCGAAGCGGGGGCGAGGAGGTGTCGTTTGCCGAGGATGATGCCGGGCTTGCCCGGCTCGTGGTGCGCGAACACGAGATCGAAGATGTGAACGCCGTCGCTCTCGGGCCTGCATTGATCCAGACCGGGCGTCTGAATGCGCGGCTGATGCTGGAGTCTCAATTGACCGGCGACTGGCACACGCTCGGTGTGATCCGCGTCACGGAACGCCGCGCCGACGGGCAGTTGCTCCTCGACGATACCTACATTCCTCCGCGACTCGTCGCCAGACGAGATCCGATCTTGCTGCGTTACGCGCGGGAAGTGCACGCACTACTCGCCCAACGCAGCGAGGCCCTCGCCGATCGTCTTGCTCAGCCGGGCAGGGGCGGCGTATCGGAAGTGGCCGATTTTCTTTTGCTGCAGTTGGTCAATCGATATCTCGCGCTCACGTGGCACACGCAGCAGGACGTCACCGTGCATCCGGAGGCGCTCTTTTGCGATTGGCTCAAGCTTGCTTGCGACCTCAGCACCTTCACCGCTTCCAACCGGCGGCCCAATGTACTGCCCGTCTATCTGCATGACGATCTGCAGGCCAGCTTTGGCGAGCTGGTTGCCGAATTACGCCGATCGCTGTCCACCGTGCTCGAGCAGAACGCTCTTCAGATCGAGCTGCGTGATGCCGGCAATGGCATGCGGTTAGCGGTGATTGCCGACCCGGCGCTGCGCAACGATGCCGGTTTTGTGCTCGCGGTGCATGCCGACGTGCCGTCGGAAAGCCTGATTTCGCATTTTCCGGCACAGGCGAAGCTCGGCCCTGCCGAGCGCATCCGCGATCTCGTGCAGTTGCAGTTGCCGGGCATCGGGATGCGGCCGATGTCCGTCGCACCGCGCCAGATCCCCTATCACGCCGGTCGCACTTACTTCGAGATCGACAAAGGCGGCGAACTCTGGAAGCAACTCGAACGTTCCGGCGGGCTGGCATTCCATCTGGCCGGCGAATTTCCGGGGCTTTCGATGGAGCTCTGGGCAATACGTGGCTAGCAGCGGGAGACTATGATGAACTCGTCCGATTCGCTTACGCCGGGCATGGGCGACGGCTTGACCGAACCCGACGCTGCCGACCAGGGCAGCGCGCAACCGCCGCTTGTCCACCCGCCAGCCGGCCCGGCCGCGCCGTTGCCGACGAATGGTCCGTGGGCCGCAAGCGGCAGCAATCCGCTCGTTGCCGCAGCCAATCCGCTGCTGAATCTGCTACCCCAGATCCGCTCCACCGTGCACCATCCGAATCCGACCTGGCTGCGTGAGCATCTAGTTGCGGAGATCCGTCAATTCGAAGCGCGCGCGCAAGAGGCGGGCGCGTCTGCCGAGTCGATCGTCGGAGCGCGCTATTGCCTGTGCACCGCGCTAGACGAAGCCGCGGCGCTGACACCGTGGGGCGGCAGCGTCTGGTCTGCCCATAGTCTGCTGGTGCTGTTTCATAACGAAACATGGGGCGGAGAAAAGTTCTTTCAGTTGCTCGACCGGTTGTCGCACAATCCTCGTCAGCATTTGGATCTGCTCGAATTGCTCTACTTTTGTCTCGCCTTGGGTTTCGAAGGACGCTACCGCATCCTAGACAACGGACGCGCGCAGCTGGAGTCGTTGAGGCATCGGCTCGCGCAAACGGTTCGCTCGATGCGCGGCGAGTTCGATTCTGCCTTGTCGCTGCATTGGCGCGATACGGTGACGCGCAGCGTAACTCAGCGCGGCCTCGTGCCGCCGTGGGTTGCCGCCGTCCTTGTGCTGCTGATCGCGTTCGGCATCTTCATTGGTTTGCGCTTGAATCTCGCGAGCCACTCCGACCAACTGTTTGTCGCAATCGATGCCCTGCGCCTGCCGCGCCTGAAACCGACGCAATCAGCGCCGCGTCCTGCGCCCGCGCCGCGCTTGACGACGTTTCTCGAGCCCGAAATCAAAGCGGGGCTGGTGACCGTGCGCGACGAAGCCGATCGCAGTGTGGTCACGCTGCGCGGCGACGGTCTTTTCGAGTCAGGCTCCGTTTCCGTGATCGATCGATATCTGCCGGTTCTGACGCGCATCAGCGATGCGTTGAACGGCGTTGACGGGATTGTCCGCGTGACGGGCTATACCGACGACGTGCCCGTGCATACGGTTCGCTTCGCGTCCAACTGGGACCTGTCCCGCGAGCGGGCGGAAGCTGTCCGCGGCCTGCTGGCCGCGCGGTTTGCGAGACCCGATCGGCTATCGGCCGAGGGACGGGGCGCGATGGATCCGGTGACGCCGAACGATACAGCCGCGAACCGCGCACGCAACCGACGCGTCGAAATTACGCTGAATCTCGCACCCGCAACAGGGGCGGCGCAGTCGGCCGGGGAGGCAAGGTGAGCACGAGCGATCTTCCCGCCCGCCTCGTTCGACCGTTGCAGCGGCGCGAGGCATTGACGTTCGTCGGTGTCTGCGCGCTGTGCATCTTCGTCTGGCTTGCGGGTCCATTACTAGCGTTCGCAAACTATCGCCCGCTCGACAGTGCGGGAGCGCGTGCGCTGACGATTCTCGCACTGTTCGTGATCTGGGCCGCCCATATCGCGTGGCGCAGTTGGCGTGCGAGCCGCCTGAACACACGCCTGCTGAGCAGGTTGAGCGGCAATGCCGACGACGATCCGCCGGCGAGTAGTCCGGTTCAGCCGCAACTGGACGAGCTTCGCGGCCGCTTCGACGAAGCTGTCGCGTTGCTGAAAGAGACCCGCTTTCGCGCGCACGAGCCAGTGCGGGCTGGGTTGTCGAAGTGGTTCGATCAGATGTCTCGTCAGTATCTGTATCAGCTGCCGTGGTACGTCTTCATCGGCGCACCGGGCTCGGGCAAGACGACGGCGCTGGTCAATTCCGGGCTGGGCTTTCCGCTTGCGGAGCAGTTCGGCCGGGCCGCGATTCGTGGCGTGGGCGGCACGCGGCACTGCGACTGGTGGTTCACGAACGACGCTGTCCTGATCGATACGGCCGGTCGTTACACCACGCATGAAAGCAACCGCAAAGAAGATGAGGCCGAGTGGAAAGGCTTCGTTGCGCTCTTGAAAAAATATCGCGCACGCCAGCCGCTCAATGGCGCGATCTTGACGGTCAGCGTGGCCGATTTGCTGGTTGCATCGGAAGTCGAGCGCACGCAGCATGCCATGATCTTGCGCAAGCGCCTGCAGGAATTGCGGGCGCAGCTAGGGATCGAATTTCCGGTGTATCTGCTCGTGACCAAGGCCGATTTGCTGGCCGGGTTCACTGAATATTTTTCCGCTTTCGGTCGTGTCGAACGCGCGCAGGTTTGGGGTTTCACGTTCAAGCTGAGCGAAAGCGCTGCTCCGGGATTCGCCTTGCGCGCCGCGTTCGATCAGGAGTACGAACGATTGCATCGACGTCTCAATGACGCGCTGCCCGAATTGCTGGCGGCCCAGAGCGACGCGCGCCATCGCGAGCTGGCGTATCTGTTGCCGCAGCAGTTTGCCGATATGCAGGATCTGCTAGGGCAGTTCGTGTCCGAAGTGTTTTCGGTGTCGAGCTTCGAGCCCATGCCGGCGTTGCGAGGCGTGTACCTGACCAGCGGGACTCAGGAAGGCACTGCGTTCGACCGCGTGATGAGCGGCATCAAGCGCTATCTGAAAATTGAAGGCGTGCCGGCGGTCGCGCAGGCTGGCGCGACCGGGCGCAGTTTCTTTCTGCATGCGTTGCTTCAAGAGCACATCTTTGGCGAAGCTTCGCTCGCCGGCAGCAATCTGCGCTGGCTGAGACGAAAGCATGCGATTCGCGTTGCGGGTCATGTATTGCTCGCTGTGGCGTTCGTCGTGGTTCTGGCCGCATGGGTGCGCAGCTATGAACGCAACCGGGGCTACCTGGACGCGGTCGCGGCTCGTCTGCTCGGCGTCCAGGCACAGATCGACCGTGCGAAACCTGGCGACGGGACCAATATCGCACAATTGCTACCGCTGCTGAATGCATTGCGCGAGTTGCCCGAGGCGCAAGGGCTGGATCTTGCTCACCCGCCACTCGGGTCCCGTTGGGGACTGTTTCAAGGCGAGAAAATCGCCGATTCAACCGACAGCGCATATCGGCGCGCACTTGACGATGTTTTGCTTCCAGCAATCGCGCGTCAGATGGAAACGGCGTTGCGCGATGCGCCGCCGGAGGACAACGAGTATGCGTACGCCGCGCTGAAAGCCTACTTGATGCTCTACGACGGCGCCCACTACGACCCCGCCTTCGTGCAAGCGGTAGCAGACCTCGAAATGGAGCGATCGCTTTCCGCTTCGCTGCTGCCCGAGCGGCGTGCCGAACTGCGCGCACATCTGGCCTCGCTGTTTGGCGAGCGCATCGCGGCATCGCCATTTCCGATGAACGAGCGGCTCGTTACGAGCGTGCGCGAGCGTTTGCGCCAGATTCCGTTTGCTCAGCGCCTCTATGGCGGGCTCGTGCGCACGCTGCGTGCCAGCAGCGCCGCATACGATTTCAATGTCGCGCAAGCGGTCGGCCCCGATGCCTCGTTCGTGTTTCGGCGCGAGAGCGGCAAAAGCCTTCGCGACGGCGTTCCTGGTCTTTACACGCGCGAGGGCTACCGGACGGTATTCTGCCCGCGTCTTCCCGATGCAGTGAATGCATATGGTAGTGAGGAGGTCTGGGTGCTCAATCTCGGGGCGTCAGAGGTCCCGACCGCAGCGGATGCCGCGGCGTGGGTAAGCAATATCCGCCAACTCTTTCTGAACGATTTCATTAGGATCTGGGACGGGTATCTGGCCGACGTCCGGCTGCAGCGCAGTACGACACTGCAGCAAAGCGTTCAGATCGCACGTGTGTTGTCCTCGCAAGACTCGCCCTTGACCCGATTGAGCCGTGCGCTTGCCAGTGAAACGTGGCTCGGCGACATGTCGTCCAGCGACGCCCGGCGCGGCAAGGAGGCACGTGCGCAGGACAAGATCGACGAAGCGCGAGGCGAACTGGCGCAGATTTTCTCGAAGGGGTCCGATGGCGATTCGCGCGTGGCGGCCGAGCCCTCGAACCCGGAGTCGATCGTCGATCGGCATTTTGCGGGCTTGAGAGCGCTCGCTCCGGCGTCCGACGAGAAGACAGAGCAGGCGGGAACACCGCTGGACGCCGCGCTCAAGACGATTGACGCGTTGTACGCGTACCTCACCGCGACCGACGATGCGTTGCGCGGCGGCGCGTCCCCGGCGCAATCGGATGTTCCTGACCGGCTGCGTGCCGAAGCGGGCCGCATGCCGACGCCATTTCGCGAAATGCTGGTCGATGTGTCGAATGTCGCCACCGGCAACATCGCCGGCGTCGAGCAGCGCGATGCCGCCCGGCGAGCTGGCGCCGACATCGGTGAATTCTGTCGCCAGGCCATTGCGGGACGCTACCCGTTCGCACGCGGTTTGGCGCGCGATGTCGCGCCCGCGGACTTCGCGCAGTTGTTCGCGCCGGGCGGCACGATGGACGCGTTCTTTCAGAAGAACTTGGCGGGGCTCGTCGATACCGCTTCGCGACCGTGGCGTTTCATCAACCGGACCGATGACGCGTCGGCCTCGCCGTTACTCGCATCGTTCGAAAAGGCGGCAGCGATCCGGGATGCATACTTTGCGGGCGGCGTGCACACGGCGCAATTGAAAATCGAGATCAAACCGCTCGAGCTGGACCCGTCGGTTTCGGAGATGACGCTCGATGTCGACGGGCAGATCCTTCGCTATGCCCATGGCCCGTTGACCGCGACGGCAGTGCAGTGGCCCGGCACGCGCGGTAGTGGCCAGGTGAGACTGCAGATGCAGGACGAGACGGGCGCGACGCATGGCTTTACCACGGAAGGGCCGTGGGCGCTGCACCGATTGTTCGATCACGCGGCGATATCGCCTGGTCAGGGTCCTGAGCAGATGGTGGCGACCTTCGCTATCGACGGAAAACACGTGGCGCTGCAGGTCACTGCAGGCAGTGTGCGCAATCCGCTGCGGCTGCCACAGATGGAGTCGTTTGCATGCCCCACGAAATCATGACGAACGCGGCGCAATTTAATGACCCGGACAGCTCGCTTGCGTGGTACGGAAAAGTACCGGGTGCCGGAGATTTCGTCAGCGGCGGACTAACGCACGCGCTGGCCGATTGGTGGTCGCACTGGATGCAGCAGGGCTTGGCTGCGATGCACGAGCGCGGCCGCGACGAGTTCGAGCGTCATTACGCCATGGCACCAATCTGGAGTTTTCTGATTCCAGCCGGTGCCGGTGCTGCCTGCATTCAGGCGGGCTGTTTAGGGCCGAGCTTCGATCGAGTGGGACGTCGCTACCCGCTCGTCGTGACGTTGCCGATTCGCACCGCCGGCTACTGGCGTGGGCTGCCCGACATGGCGCATGCGTTCTACCAGCAGACCGGCGAGGCGTTGCTCGAGGCGATTCGCAGTGGATATGCGCCCGCACAACTGGAGCGGGTGCTCGCGCAGGTCGCCTTGCTTTCGTGCGACTTCAGCGACACCTCGGGTTGCGCAGCTTCGAACGGTGCGCCGGGCGAACCGCTGACCACCGGAAATGCCGAGTGGCCCGGGCTTTCGCAGTACTTCGATCCGCATGGCGCGACGAGCTTCTGGTGGACCCACCGTGCAGGCGGCACGGCGCCGCGCGCTCATTCGCATACCGGCGTGCCGGACAGCCGGCTGTTCGTTAAATTGTTCGGCGCCGAGCGTGGAGCATGAACCCCGGGTGTTAGTAACGTCGCGTGCCGTGCATGGACGCGTGTGAGGATGGCATGGGCACCGTGAGCATAAGGAAGATTGGCGAATGACTGATCGGTTTTCGAGAGATGTGGGGCGTGACGCGACTGCGGGCGGTGAAGTGGCCGACGACGATGTGCGGCCGCTGCCGGTCGGTCATCTGCTTGGCGACTTGCAGATTGAAGAGATCGTGGGTATCGGCGGCTTCGGGATCGTCTATCGGGCCTTCGATCGCACGTTACGGCGCGTGGTGGCCGTTAAGGAGTACATGCCGTCGCTGCTTGCCATTCGCGGCGGCGACTTCACCGTGTCGTTGCGCGCCGAACGCTTCGCTCAGGCTTTCGGTGCGGGGCGCTCGGCCTTCTTGAACGAGGCGCGACTGCTTGCGCAGTTCGAGCATCCCGGCCTCATCAAGGTCCTGCATTTCTGGGAGCGTCATGGCACCGCCTACATGGTGACGCCGTTTTACGAAGGTAGAACGCTCAAGCAGCTCGCGGACGGACGCGGGCGGATGGGCGAGGCGCAGTTGTGCAGCATCTTGATCGCCTTGCTGAGCGCGCTCGACGAGCTTCATCGCGCACAGTGCTATCACCGTGATATTTCGCTCGACAACATTTTGATCCGGCCGGACGGAAGCCCTGTCTTGCTTGACTTTGGCGCAGCGCGCAAGCAGATCGGCGATCTTGTCGACGATGGCGCCATGATGCTCAAGCCTGGCTACGCACCGATCGAGCAGTACACCGACGATCCCGCTTTCGGCCAGGGTCCGTGGACCGATCTTTATGCGCTTGGTGCGGTCATGCACGCAATGGTGACTGGCGAGCTGCCTCCGGCGGCCGTCGTGCGCAGCATCAAGGATAGCTATCGGCCGCTGGCCACAAGCATATTTCCTGACCATGACCGGTACAGCCCTGCTTTTCTGTCGGCGATCGACCACGCGCTGCAGTTGCGCATAGCCGATCGTCCTCAATCGGCCGCAGAGTTCGCGGCCGAGCTGGGCATCGCCGAATTCGAGTCAGCAGCACTTACGCCAACCGAGCAGGGCAGTCGTGCTGATCTCCCCGATGCACCGGTGGAAGCTGAACCCGTAGCCGAAGCCGCGGCTGCTGCGAATGCGACGGCAGAGCAGGCGTCCGAACCTCCAGCGATTGCGAGCGAGAGCAGCGAGCCGGGCGGTCATTCGACACCGCAGCCACGGCGATGGAGGGTGCGTCGATCGCATCTTTACTCAGGCTGTGTGCTTTTGGCTGCGCTGCTGATTGCCACCGGCGTCGTGCATTGGCGCAAGCCTGCCGGACATTCGGCAGCGTCGACATCGATAAGCGCGAACGTCCCTCGTTCCAATCAGGTGAGCGCCGCGCCGCCGAACGCGGCGGCCGCATCCGTGCCTCTGCCGCGCGAGGTTACGCAAGCCGCGGTTCAGGTGGCGAGTGCCACGTCGCCAGCGGCCGCTTCCGCCAGCGCTGCATTGGGCACGAACCTCGCTCCGGCAGGCAGCCTCGACACATCGGAGGCGGTCGTCGCCGGGCCGGCGTCGGGACTCGCCGCACAAGCGGCGGCGGCGTCGAATGCCGCTCCCGCGCGGTATGACCCGAGCGTCGCTGCTACCGTCCCCGTACGTTTCCGTATCCAGCCCTGGGGCGACATCGTCGTGAACGGCGTCAGGCGCGGCGCGAGTCCGCCGATCAAGATGCTGGCCCTGCCGCCCGGAACGTATCAGATCGAGATTCGCAATGGCACTTTCCCGCCGCTGCAGCGCACGCTGAAGATCGAACCCGGCGGTAAACCCGTGAGCATCGACTATGCATTCGGATAGGCCGCGTACGCGTGGCGGAAGGCATCGTGTTCTCCGTTCGTGCAGATCAGTCCAGTCATTGGAGTAGCCGTGCTTCGTTCGAACTTCACCGATTCGTTGCTCGCCGGTATCGTGCCGGAGGAGCCCTGCGGCCCAAACCTGGAGTATCAGGCGGATTATCTTTTGCTCATGCAGAGTGCGAAGCGAAAGCCCGAGCAGCAGTACGGCGACGTCGTGATTCCTGCGCAAGAGCCAGATTGGCCGGCCGTCGAGCGTCTTGCGCTCGGGCTATGCGAACGCACGAAAGACCTGCGCGTTGTCGCGCATCTGGTGCGCAGCTGGATCGAACTGCACGGCATTGCCGGTTATGCCGACGGCCTGAGATTGCTCGCTGGGTTAATCGATTCGTGGTGGGACGATCTGCACCCGCGACTGGACAGCGACGGCGAGTACGATCCGGCACCTCGGATGAACGCATTGGCCGAAGTGGCGGGCGCGCATGAATGCGCTCGTGCCGTGCGCTATCAGCCAATGCTTGAAAACGGCTTGAGCGTTCGCGAGGCTGAACGCGTGCTGAACGGATGCGATGGAGAGCAAGCCGAATATTCGGGAGGGTTGGATCGCCTGAAGGCCGATTTGCAACGAGCGCGAGACGAAAGCGAGCCTCTTTTCCTTGCCGCGCTCGCCACGCTGGATGCGCTCGACGCGATCCGCGAGTGCGTGACTGCCAGACTGGGTGTCGAATGGATACCCGATGCGAGCGAATTCGAAAAGACGTTACGGCACATCGCCCGAGAGGTGCTCACGCGTTCGGCTGCGCAAGAGGCTGAAGCGTCGCGGGCGACGACCGCTCACGCCTCGCCGCCTGGCGATTCGGACCGAGGCGTCGGCGGCGGTGCCCTTGTCGGCATCACCTGGCGAGAGGTCGAACTTGCAAGCCGCGACGACGTCAGGATGGCTCTGGAGAAGGTATGTCGATACTTCGAGCACTACGAGCCGAGCCACCCCGCACCCATTCTGTTGCGGCGTGCGCATCGTCTGCTGTCGCTCGACTTTTTGGAAATCATCCGGGATCTCGCTCCCGAGAGTCTGCCTCAGATCGAGCTGCTGAGCGGACAACGAAGCGGGTAATGCGGCGTGACAGCGTCGCCTGTTCAATAGCGCAATCGAGGAGCACATGAGCACAGGGAAAAAGGGTTCGGCCAGCGGCCAGAAATTCATCGCGCGCAATCGTGCGCCGCGCGTGCAGATCGAATACGACGTCGAGGCGTACGGCGCGGAGCGCAAGGTGCAGTTGCCGTTCGTTATGGGCGTGCTGGCGGATCTGGGTGGTAAGCAGTCCGAAGCATTGCCAGACCTCATGGAGCGCAAGTTTCTCGAGGTCGATGTCGACAATTTCGACGAGCGGATGAAGTCGATCGCGCCACGCGTGGCGTTTCAAGTGCCGAACACGTTGTCCGGCGACGGAATGCTCAATGTCGATCTGACGTTCGAGAGCATCGACGACTTCTCTCCGGCTGCGATTGCCCGCAATGTGGACGCGTTGCGCCGTTTGCTCGCAGCGCGCACGGAACTGTCGAACCTGCTGTCGTACATGGACGGCAAGCACGGCGCGGAGCAACTGATCGGCAACGCAATCAACAACCCGGTTCTGTTGAAGGCGCTCACGCGCGAGCCCGCGCCGGGCGGGAATCGAGAGGAGGCGGACCATGACTGATCGCGTACAGGCCGATGCGATCGACAGCGCGCAGGCTGTTGTCGTTCGTGACGAATTTCAGGCATTGCTGCAAAAGGAGTTCAAGTCGAAGACCGAGCAGGCGCGGCAGTCGGTGGAGCGTGCCGTGCGCACGCTCGCGCAACAGGCACTCGAAAACACCGTCTGCATGACGACGGACGCCTACGGGAGCGTCAAGCAAATCATTGCCGAGATCGATCGAAAGCTGACCGAGCAGATCAATCTGATTCTCCATGACGAAGCGCTTCAGTCTCTCGAAGGGGCTTGGCGGGGGCTGCACTACCTCGTGAACAATACCGAGACCGACGAGTTGCTGAAGATCAAGGTGCTGCCCATTTCGAAACCGGAGCTGGCCCGTTCGCTCAAGCGTTACAAGGGGGTGGCGTGGGACCAGAGCCCGCTGTTCCGCAAAGTGTACGAAGAGGAATATGGGCAGTTCGGCGGAGAGCCGTTCGGTTGCCTGGTCGGCGACTTCTACTTCAATCACAGTCCGCCCGACGTGGAAATGCTTGGCGAGTTGTCGAAGATTGCAGCGGCAGCGCACGCCCCTTTTATCGGCGGCGCGTCGCCCGAGCTGATGCAGATGGATTCGTGGCAGGAGCTCGCGAATCCCCGCGATCTGACGAAGATCTTTCAGAATACCGAATATGCGGCGTGGCGCAGCCTGCGGGATTCGGACGATTCTCGCTATCTCGGCCTCGCGATGCCTCGCTTTCTTGCGCGCCTTCCGTACGGCGCACGCACCAGTCCAGTCGACGAATTCGATTTCGAGGAGCAGACCGACGGTGCGAAGCACGATCGCTATACATGGGCCAATTCAGCCTATGCCATGGCGGTCAACGTCAATCGATCCTTCAAGCTCTATGGCTGGTGCTCGTCGATTCGCGGCGTGGAGTCGGGCGGCGCCGTGGAGGGCTTGCCGTGTCACACGTTTCCGACCGACGACGGCGGGGTGGATCAGAAATGTCCGACGGAAGTCGCCATCAGCGACCGCCGCGAGGCAGAGCTCGCCAAGAATGGCTTCATGCCGCTCGTGCATCGAAAGAACTCGGATTTCGCCGCTTTCATCGGTGCGCAATCGCTCCTGCAGCCAGCCGAATACCACAACGCCGACGCGACGGCCAATGCGCGGCTTTCGGCTCGGCTGCCCTATCTGTTCGCCTGCTGCCGTTTTGCCCACTACCTCAAGTGCATCGTGCGCGACAAGATCGGTTCGTTCCGGGAGCGGGAAGATATGGAGCGCTGGTTGAACGACTGGATCATGAATTACGTGGACGGCGATCCCGCGAATTCGTCGCAGGAGACCAAGGCACGCAAGCCGTTGGCGGCCGCAGAGGTCGTTGTCGAGTCGGTCGAGGACAACCCGGGCTACTACACCTCGAAGTTCTTTTTGCGACCGCATTACCAGCTCGAAGGGCTGACGGTGTCGCTGCGACTGGTCTCCAGGCTGCCGTCCGCAAAGACGGCCGGCGAATGATTGAACACGAAACTCAACTCTCAAGGAGTCTTCGATGGGTGTAGCACTGTTCATGAAGGTCGATGGCGTCACCGGCGAATCGGCGGATTCCCAGCATAAAAACTGGACCGATATCCAGTCGTTCTCCTGGGGCGCGACGCAACCGGGCGCGATGGCGAGCGGAAGCGGCGGCAACGCGGGCAGGGCGAGCTTCAACGACCTGGTCGTGGTCGCATACATGGACAAAGGGACGGCGGCAATCGTCAAGAACTGCGTCACCGGCAAGCACATTGCGAGCGTCGAAGTGTCGGCGTGCAAGACAGGTGGCTCGCAAATCGAGTTCATGCGTATCACGCTTCAGGAGGTGCTCGTGACCTCAGCGCAGGTGACCGGTGTGGATCCGAGCGATCCGGCGGACCGCCTGCTCATGAACTACGGCTTCCAGGCGGCGAAGGTCAAGAAGCAGTACTGGCAGCAGAACGACACCGGCGGCAAGGGCGCCGAAGTCACGGTCGGCTGGAACATCAAGGAAAACACCGAGATGTAACGCCAGGGAGCCACGATCTTGGACGACATAGCGCTTAGGGAGGACGGAACCCGGGACGCACGCAAGGCTGGCGGGCCGGGCGATCGGCCGCAGCCCGCCTTGCTCGATCGACTGACCGACGCCGAGCCGAGGCAACGGTCCGAGGGCGCACTTGCCTGGGCAATCGACAACGAGCGTCTGCGTGCGGCGGTGGTGCGCGATCTGTCATGGTTGCTCAATACGCGAAACGCCGAGGATGGGTGGACCGATTGGTCCAGTTTCCCGCACGCGCAGAATTCGGTGGCCAATTTCGGTATGCGTTCGTTCGTCGGCCGATATATGTCGGCAGTGGAGCGAATGGCGGTCGAGGCATCGATCCGCGACGCGATCCTGCGATTCGAGCCTCGCATCGTCGCCGATAGCGTCGAGGTGCGCAGCGTCTCGGAGCAGGGCCGCGATGCTGCGAAGCCGGGGCGGCCCAACGTGCTGACCTTCGAGATCAAGGGTGCCTTGTGGTCGATCCCTCGTCCGGTCGACTTCGTATTGCGATCGAGCCTCGATCTGGAAACGGGCGCAATGTCTTTTCTGACGCCGCACACAACTTGAAGTCGATGAACGCTGATCTGCTCGAGTATTACAACCGCGAACTGACGTATTTGCGCGAGCTTGGCGCCGAATTCGCAAAGCGGTTCCCCAAGGTGGCGGCCCGCTTGCGCATGGATGATGCCGCGCCGCCCGATCCGTACGTCGAGCGTCTTCTGGAAGGCTTCAGCTTTCTGACCGCACGTGTGCAAATGAAGATGGACGCCGAGTTTCCTCGCTTCACGCAAGCGTTGCTCGATGCGGTGTATCCCGCCTATCTCGCACCGTTGCCTTCCATGGCGATTGCGCAGTTCATCCCGATGTTGAACGAAGGCAGCCTGGCGCAGGGTTGCACGCTGCCAGCCGGTACGGTGCTGCGCGCGAGTCCGAGCGGTGCTGCGCAGACACCGTGTGAATTTCGCACGGCCCACGACCTGACGTTATGGCCTATCGAGTTGACGCGCGTGACGATGGCAGGTGTGCCCGCCGATCTGCCGCTGTCCATGATAGCGGCGCGCGGCGAAGTGCGCGGGGCGTTGCGAATCAGGCTGCGCGCGAGCGGTGGATTCAAGCTTGCCGAATTGCCTATCGATCGATTGACGTTTTATTTCGCCGGTCCTGAGCGCGAGGCTCAGCAACTCCTCGAACGCGTCGTCAACCATACACTCGGCGTGGTGTGTCATGAAGGGGGCAATCGACCGCGCTGGCTACACGCGTCGGGCCCGGAGGCCGTCGTGCACGAGGGATTCGACGCGACTCAGGCCCTGTTGCCCGATGACGGTCGAAGTTTCCACGGTTATCGCTTGCTGCGCGAATACTTTGCATTTCCGGCACGCTTTCTGTTTTTCAGCGCGAAGGGATTGCAGCCGGCGTTCGCGCGCGCAAGCGGCGACGAGATCGAACTGACCTTATTGCTCGACTGCCCCGGTGCAGGCCTTGAGAACGTAGTCGATATTGAGCATCTCGCGCTCAACTGTACGCCGGCGATCAATCTGTTCGAACGCCGCGCAGACCGCTTGCCTGTGATGCAGGGTGCTCGGGAGCAGCACGTCGTAGTGGATCGCAGCAGGCCGCTCGACTACGAAGTGTATGCCGTGCAAAAGCTTTCGAGTGACTCGCATGAAGACACGCCCGCTCGCGAGTTTCGCGCGTTTAATGGGTCGTTCGCGGGCGACGACGACAACTACGGCGCTTACTACACTGTCCGCCGCGAACCGCGGCTCCTTGCCGAGCACGCTCGCACGAACGGAACCCGAAGCGAGTATTTGGGCAGCGAGGCATACGTATCGCTGGTGGATAGTCAGTGCGCTCCATTCAGCGAAGCAATTCGTTATCTTTCGGTCGATACGCTTTGCACCAACCGCGATCTCGTGTTGCTGATGCCGCCTGGCGAGACGCGCAGACTCACGTTGCGCATCTCCGCCCCCGTCGAACGAATCGCCATGATTCGCGGTCCCTCACGGCCCCGCCCGTCGATTGCCGAGGGCCAATCCGCATGGAGGCTGATCAGCCATCTCGGGCTGGCACGGCAGACTTTGACGGATCTCGACGACGACGAAGGCGCGAGCGTATTGCGAGGGTTGCTCGAATTGCATGCTGATCCCGCCGATGCGGCGATGCGCAGGCAGATCGACGGCTTGCGTCGTATTGCTTTCACGCCGGTATTTCGGCGCTTGCCGGCCAAAGGTCCTGTTATGTTCGGGCGTGGCGTGCACGTCGAGATGAAAGTCGATGACCCTGCGTTTGCAGGCGACAGCCCCTACCTGCTCGGCGCGGTGTTGGAACAGTTCTTTGCGCGGCATGTGTCGATCAATTCCTTCACGGAATGCTCATTGCGCAGCGTCCAGCGGGGCATGCTTGCACAGTGGCCGTCGCGCGTGGGCAGGCGGCCCACGGTATGAGTCCACCCGTCGAATCGTTACCGGCGCACCCGCGACGCGATGCGTGGTGGCGAGCACTGCGAGCTTCGCCTCACGGCTACGATCTGTTTCAGGCGCTGCGCTGGCTGGATGCACTGTCGACAGACTGCGCGCCGCTTGGTCAGGCGACAAGACCTCAGGATGAGCCGGCCAGACTCGGCCAGGTTCCCTCGCTCGCGTTTGCCGCATCGATGGTGGCCGGCGTGGAAGAGGGTGACACAGTACCCCGCATTGCGATTCACGGCTTCGGCCTCTTCGGGCCGAACGGGCCGTTGCCGCTGCATCTGACGGAATATGCGCATGAGCGGGCGGCGCAGCATGACGATTCGACATTCGCTGCTTTTGCCGATCTGTTCCACCACCGGCTGATCGTGCTGTTCTATCGGGCATGGGCGGATGCGCAGCCGGTCGTCGGTCTCGACAGGCCCGGGCGCGCCCGATTCGAAACCTACATTGCAAGCCTGATCGGGCGCGCGCCCGATGAGCGCAAGGGCCCGAGCAACAGCCTTGCTCCCCACGCGCTCTACTTTCATGCCCCACACCTGGTACGGCATTCGCGCAATCCGGAAGGACTGGTTCAGATACTGCGGTGTCACTTCGGTGTGGCGGTGCGCATCGTCGAGCATATGGCGAAATGGGTTCGGCTCGATCGCAGCCAGCGCTGCGTCATACGCGCGACCTCGCCAACCGTGCCGCTCGGTGACGCGGTGCTGGGCAGTGCCGTGCGCGATGCGCAGTCGAGCATCCGGATCGTGCTCGGTCCGCTTTCGCTCGAACAATATCGGCGCTTTATGCCGGGCGGACGCGATGCGCGGCAATTGGAGCAGTGGGTGCGCGAATACGCAGGCGTTGAGTTCGATTGGGACGTCCAACTCGAGCTTGTGCGTGACGACGTGCCAGCATGCGCGCTCGGAACGCGCCTCGGGCTGGGTCAAAGCACATGGCTTGGCCGACGGCTCGATACCGGGCCCGCACGCGATCTTCTGCTCGACTACGCCGCGTATCGCCGCTGCCGACGGCCGAGCGCGGATGACGCATATCTCCCACGATGAGCAAGCTTTCACGGACCATACTATGTCAGACATCGGCCGAATGGCCCTCTTCAGAAAACTGAATCCATTTTTGTACAAGACGCTGGAAGAAGCGACCCGGTTTTGCCGCTCGCGCGGGAAAACCTGCGTCGAGCTCGCGCACTGGTTGAACCAGATGCTGCAGCAGGCGAACAGCGATTTGCATCGCATCTTGCTGCGCTTCAATATTCTCTCGCGCACGCTGCTGCCCCGAATCAGCCGGGAAATACTGCAAGCGATGATCGACGGCGCTGCACTCGCCGCAATCGAAGTGAGCGTGGCAGGCGGCGAGTCCGTTTATCGATTCGAGCGGGAGGACACGGCGTGTCGCGCATCTTCACACTGAATGTTCCCGGCACCGACGCGCTCAGTTTCTATCGTCTCGACGGCGAGGAAGAGCTGGGGCGGATGTTCGAATATCGCATCGAGGCCCTCGCCGACAGCCACAGCTTGTCCCTGCGCGAGCTGCTCGGCAAGGCGCTGAGCGTGCGTATCGAGCAGCAAGGAGGCTCGGCGCGTTATCTGAACGGGCTGATTGCATCGGTGTCCCTGAGTGGGCGGCACGCCGAGCGTCACTATGGCTACGAACTGGTCGTTCGACCGTGGCTTTGGCTCGCGACGCTTCGCTCGGACTGCCGGATCTTTCAGAACAAGACCGTGCCGCAAATCGTGCGGGAAGTGCTGGCCCCGTACGGCTTTCCGCTCGAAGACCGGTTGGCGCAGACGTACGCTCCGCGGGAGTACTGCGTACAGTACAACGAGTCGGACGCCGCGTTTGTCTCGCGGCTCATGGAAAGCGAAGGCATCTATTACTACTTCAGGCACGATGCAAAAGATCACACGCTGATGCTTTGCGACGCGATGTCGTCTCACGCGACGTTGCCTGGCAGCGGGACGATTCCATTTATCGCTCCCGATCGTCTCGCGATTGCCGATCAGGAACATATCGAACGTTGGGTGCTTGCAGAGCAAATGAGCGTCGGCAAATATCAAACCAGCGACTTCGACTTCACGAAGCCGCGTGCCGACCTTTCGGTCCAGCGCGTCGGGCCGCGCGGGCATGCACATGACGGCTATGCGGTGTTCGAATGGCCCGGAGGCTATTGCGACGATATACAAGGCGCCCATTACGGTCGCGTGCGTCTCGAGCAGTTGCAGGCGCTTCACGAGCGCGCGCGCGCCGATACCAATGCGCGCACAATGGCGCCGGGCTATCTTTTCACGCTGACGCGATGCCCCCGCGCGGATCAAAACCGAGAATATCTTGCCGTGCGCTGCCGGTATTCGTTTTGCGAAAACGCCTATGCAAGCGATCATCGCGCGCAAGCTGTGCAGCACGACACCGAAATATTGGTCCAGCCCTCGAGTCTGCCGTACCGATTGATCCGCAGTACGCCATGCCCCCGCATGGATGGAACGCAAACGGCCACGGTCGTCGGCCCCCAAGGCGAGGAGATCTGGACGGATCGATTTGGACGCGTGAAATTGCAGTTTCACTGGGACCGTTATGGCCGGTCCGACCAGAATTCGTCGTGCTGGGTGCGCGTAGCCGGTCCCTGGTCCGGTGGCGGCTTCGGGCACGTGCAGGTGCCGCGTATCGGCGACGAAGTCTTGGTGGATTTTCTCGACGGCAACCCGGACTTTCCCGTCGTCACCGGGCGTTTGTACAACGGCGAGCGGATGCCGCCATGGGCTTTGCCGGCGAATGCGACGCAAAGCGGGATTTTATCGAGGTCGTCGCCTCGCGGTACGGCAAGACAGGCGAATGCGTTGCGCTTCGAGGACCGCAATGGCGAGGAGCAGGTATGGATGCATGCTGAGCGCAATCTCGATGTGGAAGCGAAGCAGGACCACTCTCTGACGATCGGTCGCGATCACTCGCACACGGTGGGTGGCAGCTATGCCGTCAATGTCGAAGGGGACAGCGTGCACGTCGTTCGTTCAGGTGGGCACGAGGTGCAGGTGATGGCGGGTGGCTATACGCTGCACGCAGCACAAGCAATCACGCTGAGCGCGCCGAGAATCGTTCTGTCGGCGGGGCTTGGCTCGATCATCGTGGACCCTGCCGGCGTAACCATTGTTGGCAAGCTGATCGAGGCTTGATGCGGTGGGCTTTGTTCGGATGGGTGCCAGTCGGCGTGTTGCGGACGCAACTATCTATTTTATCGCAAACGCACCTGCCAAATGAGTCCCACAGGTCACGTGAGAGTTTGAAAAGTCGGATCTGGAGGTGCGGCTAAAATCTTGGACTGGGTTACGCCGCAAGGCCGAGGCTCTCTCGGTATTCGCGCGGACTGAGTGAGCCAAGCGAGACCTTGATCCGCTTTGCGTTATACCCGCAAGCCCGTCGATGTGCCGGTGCTGCTGGCGACGATGCGACGCCTGCTCGCGGAGCACGCGGCCGACTCTGCCGCCGCGCAGGGGCACACTGCGCCGCGTCATTGATGCCGGGACGCGCGATACCTCTAAATGAAAAGTGTTTGCGCCAAGCACTGCGGCGCGGTGCTCGGGTACCGGGAGCGTTCGTGCAGCCGCACGTGCTGCCGGAGAAGTCGGTTACTTGGGCGGCGGCAGCGAAGGATCGAGCTTGGCCGAATCCCTGATGAGCTGATCCGTCATCGCGGCCGCGACCGGGTTCGAGCCGGTGCCTGGCTTCGAGCGACGTTGGTCCATGGCGGCGCGAGCGGCAGACATATCCGGCGGAGGCAATGATGGATCGAGCTTCGCTGATTCCCTGACCAGTGCGTCCGTTTCCGGTGTCGCGCGACGGTCCAGACCGTTTCGTCCACGCTGGGCGCGCCGCGCCGGAACCACCTTCGGCGCACCGGAGCCCTGCACGTTTACCGACGCGACTGCCGTCGATGGCGCCTGCTTCGATTGTGCCTCCGGTTTCGGTTGCGCGGTGACTTGTGCGGCGGCCGGACTGGATGCGGGCGCGGCCGTCATGGGCGCAGGTGCTACTGCCAGAGCGGGAGCCGGAGCGGGAACCACCGGGTGCTGCGCGATGGCAGTGCTTTTCGTGATTGCGCCGGATGGATTCGACTCGCCGATGCTGTCTTCCGTCGCGTGATCGCTGACGCGAGAATCGACGACGGGCGTGCGTGCGGATTCATCCATGGGGGCCGTGACTTGTGCCATTGCGCGGCGGTCCTCCCGAAGGAGTATCAGGTACGTGGTCCCTGCTGTAACGAGCAGGAGTCCTCCAATAATCATCAAAATCTTTCGGGTATTCATCATACTTACTGACAGATCCTGCAAACGACGTGAGCCAGTCACGATAAACGACTGATCACGGAAGTTATCAGACAAATGACCGGCGCCGAAATCCAGATTGCCGCGGCAAGGACGGTCAAGTTCACGTCCGGCAAGGCCTTCAAGGATGCCGTCAACGCGTCATGACGAAGCCGTCCGGGTGGCCTTGGTCACCGGTCAATGCATCGAGCGCTTTCATGGCTGGCGGATCAGCGTGCGGGTCGAGCGCCCCTCACCATCATGGACCATGGCGGGCCGCCCGCAGGCAACACTCGACATCTATCACCACGACACGGCAGCACTCGACGTGGCGCCTGGAGTGGCTCAGGGGGCCGCGCCCTGCGCCGCAGGCGGTTCTGTCGCAATAAACCAACTGGCAACCTGATCGGTTCCCTGGCTGGCCCGCAGGAACATGGGCCGCGTACAATAATTGCCCATCAGTCAACAGTAGCCATACCGACCCTCGGGGGTGGCCCACGCCTAGAACGACATGCCAACCATCAACCCTGACATTCTGCGGTGGGCGCGAGAAACGGCTGGTCTCTCGATCGAGGATGCCGCCGTGGCGCCGCATCTCGGCGGCGCACGCATCTGCGCTCCAGATGTGCCGAAAGCGCTCGAGCGTGTCACCACTCATCGCTTTCTCGGCTTCAGCCGAAATGGCACCGCGTGCTCTGGCGCGGTCGTCATGATTGCCCTTGGGCGCACCGGCCTATTGTCCGCAAGCTCAACGAAAAATGATTGAAGCAAACGCGCAATCACGAGCGTCGCTTCAGCGAGCGCGAACTGCGCGCCTATGCATACTCGCGGTCCTGTGCCGAATGGTAGGTAGGCGAACTGAGGGGCCGCCGGTGCGTTGGGCAAAAAGCGCGAAGGATCGAATGCATCCGGATTCTGCCAAAGCCGGCGATGGCGGTGCAGAACCCACGGACTGATCACGACATGCGTGCCCCGCCTGATGATCAACTCGTCGATCTGTTCCGGCTCGACGCACCGACGCACCAGCATCCACGCCGGAGGGTAAAGGCGCAGCGCTTCGTTGATCACCGCCCTCGTGTATGGCAGCGCATCCAACGCCTTGCCCGCGGCCGCCGCACTCAAATCGACATCGCGTACTTCCGCAGCGACCGCTTCCTGTTCCGCGGGGGCGCTGGCAAGTAGATAGATCGACCAGAACAGCGTGAGCGCCGATGTCTCATGGCCGGCCACGATCATCGTGCCGACCTGGTCCCGCAATTCGGCCCGATTGAACGCCGCGCCACCCTCGGGGTCGCGTGCGGCGCATAACAGGTCGAACAGATCGCGAGGTTCGTCGTCATTGGGAGCCCGTTCGCGCGCATCGATAATACGATCGACAAGCGCGGACCATTGGTGACGGAAGCGCGCGCGGGCGATGTCGTGAAACGTGGGAAGGGGAAGCGGCGTGAGCAAATCAGAGAAGTGCGGGCGCGCATAGTGCTTGAACCGAGTCACTTCGCGTTGTACGGCTGGTCCGTATTCCCACGTCTCAAGAGAGAACATGGACCGTGCGGCGATCTTTAGTGCAAGCGCCTGCATTTCGGTCAAGAGGTCGACGGGCGTGCCATCACGCGCGGCCAATACGGGTACGACCTCATCGGCGCATTGCGCGATATGGCGCGCGAGAATAGGCAACATTTTCGGAGCGAACGCAGGCGCCATAGTGCGTCGCTGACGTTTCCAATTTTCGCCTGTACTGAGCAGCAAGCCGTCGCCGACCAACGGGCGAAGCAGCCTGATCGCGATGTCGGTTCGGCGGTAGTTGCGGTGATTTTCGACGAGCGCGCGGTGAATCATGTCGGGCCTGTTCAGCAATACACGGGTTCGACCGAAAGTGCGCTTTTCGAGCCAGTCGATTTCGTACGCACGGCGTGGCCACGCACATAAGCCGTTTCGGCCGAAGCTGCGCAAGAACGCGAATGAAGAAAGGTCGTGAGAAGGAATGTCCGGCCAAGGGGGAAGGAAATAATGTTGGTTGTCGGCATACGCAGCCCGATCGTCGGTGTTCGCAGGACACGTAATCGGTTCGAAATACAATTGGCATTCTCCTGTTTTGTCGGTTAAGAGTTTCATGGTGCAGCAATGGAAACGGATGACGTGAGTCTTGCGTGGCGTGGGCGTGGGTTTCCCGCCAATTGACGTAAAGTTGAGACGCAGCATAGCCGGGAAAGGACTGCGCCTTGCGGCGTCTGTTGTTCGCGGATTTCTCCGCGTTGCTGCACTCCCCGCAATTCCATGAACGCGCACGCAGCAGCGACCATGTCACCGCCGCCGCAAGCTGCCGCGCCCACGCTGGTGGCTGTCATGCTGTGCGGGTTGCGCAAGAGCATCCAGGCCGAACTCGACGAGTTTTTCGGCCATCTCCGGCAGCAGGCCGGTCTCGCGCGCGACGTTTCCGAGCAGGCTTTTGCCAGCGCTCGCGCCAAGCTGGCAGACGCCGCGTTGCCCTATCTCGGCTTTGTTTTACAAGGGCTTCCCCGTTGAGCGCAAGAGCCCGACGTGGAAGCCCTTGTAGAACAAAGCCCCTTTCAACTACGAAGCGCGATGCGGCGCAACGATACCGAGCGCGGCCATACGCCGGTATAAGGTCGCGCGCGACATGCCGAGAGCGCGGGTGGCGGCCTGCACCTTCCAATCATGAAGCGCAAGAGCTGCAACGATGCGGGCACGCTCGTCTGCCGCATCGGCGCGTAAAGAGCATGTCTGACGCTGCGTGCGGAGCGCGAGCAAGGAGGACAAGTCGCGAGGCAAGTGCCGTAGCTCCACATTGCCCGATTCGCATACCGCGCATGCATATCGAAGCACGTTGCGCAGTTGGCGGACGTTCCCTGGCCACGGGAACGTGCAAAGCCCCTCTATAACGCTCGCATCAAGTGTCAACGCAGGAGCAATCGACTCCGCCTCCTCGCGGAACACCGCGTCGATCACATCGCGGATATCGGTTCGCTCGCGTAAAGGTGGGACATTGAACGTCGCGCCGGCGAGGCGGTAATACAGATCCTCGCGGAACGTTCCATCAGCCACCATTCGCGAAAGATTGCGGTGCGTCGCGCAGATGACGTCCACGTCGACCCGCGTCGGCGAGTCGCTTCCAAGCGGCGTGACCTCGCCATCGGCCAGCACCCTCAGCAGTCGGGTCTGCAGGCTCAGTGGCATGTCGCCGATCTCGTCGAGAAACAGCGTTCCGCTGTCAGCGCTCGCGATCTTGCCGCGCGCCCCCTTGCTGCGTGCGCCCGTGAATGCCCCAGGCAAATATCCGAATAGCTCGCTTTCGATCAGTTGCTCGGGAATCGCTCCACAATTAACGGCCACGAATGGTTTACCGCAGCGTGGGCCGCTGGCGTGAATCGCGCGCGCAAACACTTCCTTGCCTGCGCCGGTTTCACCGGTGACGAGGATCGAAATTCGCTTGCCGGCGATACGTGAAGCCAGCCGTGCCGTACTCGCGATTCGCTCGTCGCTACTGAGGAAGAACCGTTGCATGAGCGAGTCGCCTGGCTCAGCGGCACCGATTTTGCCGATCGGCGCTGCTGTAGCAACACGCAGAAGCTGCCGCGGCGCCCGCAAGCGCGCATAGACGGTCGTTCCATTCTCACGAAGCTGTAGCGCGATCAAGGCGTCGGTGCGCGCGATGTCGCGAAGATAGGCGTGCGAGGTGACAAAAAGTTCGTCGATATGGCGAAGCGCTCCACCGTGGCCTGTCACCCACGGGCGCGCGTGGCGATTGGCGCAAACGATATTGCCTGACTCGTCGAAGGCGATCAGTATCGCCGGCAGTGCATCTACGTAGTGACGATCCTTGTGGGCAGCGAGAACCCAGTGGTTTGCTGTTCGCTCGAGGAGATATTCGTTTTCTATGATTCGCGCAGCTTGTGTGACGGTTCGCAGCACGAACGGTCGATCATCGCGGCTCTTGGGCGCCTGCAGTGCCGATGCGTCGAGCACGCCAAGCAGCTCGCCGGTCGGCGCAAATATGGGCGCCGCACTGCAGGCAGCGGTCAGAAAGGCCGTACTGAAATGCTCGTCCCGATGAACGGTCATTGGCCTGAGATCGGCGAGCACAGTCGGCACGCCGGCTGTTCCCATCTCGTCTTCGGTCCAGCAGGAACCAAGGTGCATCCCCGCGCGCTTGAAGTCGTCCCGGACGTCCGGTCCGATTCTGCAATCGACGGCGACACCGTTGGCATTGGTCAGCATGACGCCGTAGCCGTCCGTTCCGAGGACGTCGTGCAGGCGCACGAGTGACTGGCTAGATGCACGAAGGAATGCTTCCGCCTTTCCTTGTGCTTCGCGCAATTCGGCCGCGGTGAGCGCCCGAGGTCTGATCGGCGCATCGGGCGCAAGCTGATGCCGCTCGAGTGCGCGCCGCCACGACGAAACAACATGGCTGGGCGGCTCCAGTGCGGACGAACGCCCCTCTATGACAGCCATGATGCGATTGATGTGATCGACTTGAGATGGATACGGCACAGACGTATCTCCGATTACCAGCACGCTGCGAGTGCAATACGGCGCCCGATAGAGTGTTCGTGCTTGACCGCGTCGCAGATGATTGAGAAAGGGGGGACGGCTGCAACGCAGCTTTCTTGAGCGCTCCTTATAGCACATGACGAATCGGGAATCATGCTTCAGGCCGATGCGACGGTGATGAAAGTGAGGTCTCAGGAGGTGAGACGCCGAGGGCGCGGCGCCAGGTACGGGCTGGGCTCTGCGAATTGCTGCATGACCAGGCGAGCGCAACGATGCAGCGCGTTGAGCGGCTGTCTCGATTGAGACGGGCGATAGGGCCACTCCGCAAAGAAAAGTACAAATGCAGCGTTGCGCCAATCGCCGGTAGCACAGGCATTTCCGCGATTTGTCATGCGACCGGATCATTGTTGGCGTAGAAGTTGCGCACAATGTGTACGCACTTAACAACGTGCTCATCTATGTGATCGGCCTGATAGCCTGACAACGCCTTTGCGAGGTGCTTACGTTGAACATGTCCTAGGACATGCGCGGTGCGATATCTGACGCTGTACTCTGAGGCTTGCCTCATGCGCACGTAACTGGAATCCAAGCGCCACGTTGGGCGACGAGTGGACTCGGGTCGACAAACGATATCGATACAGAGCAGCCAGCCTATGGAGGCACGGTTGTCGCATTGAGGCGTTACGGTCGGGACGATGGAATTGTGTAGAAGCCGATGGCTACAACCGTGCTTCTCAGCGCGCGACAGGCGGTGGTTGTCTTTGCGGAACACATCAAAATATCGTCATCGAATTTGAGAGGCAGAAATGGGTTTATCAATTACAGCTGGTCAAGCCAGCAGCGGGCAGGACCGTATGCATGAGCGCTTCGATGCCTTGAAGAGCGGGGCGATGTCATATGTTTCATCGGCCATGCAAGGCGGATTGCTCGGAGCACTCATGTCAGGCGGACGCCCCCCACACACAAAACAGCGCGCAGCAGGACTGGATCCCACGGGGCCAATACCCGAGGGGGTGGCAGTAGCGGTCAACGAGCGGTTCCCCGGCCAGGCGAAACCGAATTTGAATCACGAAGCACAGAACCCTTCGGCGGTGCCGACGGCAAAAGCACTTGGGCGGCCCGTTGCGCGATCCATTCGAGGGGCCGATGCGAGTGATCTAGCCATGGTTGGTAACAACGATGGGCAGTCGGCGTGGGTCAAGGCGCGCGACCGCGAGCAGTATGAGCGGGCGGTTGCTGGAGCCTCAGGCGGTAGCTCCGGCGGCTCCGGCTGCGCGCCCTCCGTGCTCACTATGGTCGCGGCATCATCGGTGACCGTCGGCATAGCGGCACAGTGTGTACGCCGCGGACTCGCGAAGAGGTAGTCGTTGAGATTCGCAAACTCTGCTAGCCATGGTCACGAAACCCGCTAGCGGTATGCACGAAATTCGCTAGCGTCAGCTATGGCGCCAATGCTGTCGCGCGAACGGTCGGTGAGCTTCCCATTCGAACAGGGTTGTTCGGTGCTCGCGGATATACGAGAAAGAACTCTGCGATGGACGCGCCGCAGCCGTCGCGGAGCGGTGAAAGCGACTAGCGCGCGAAATGCTGCCCACAGCAAGTCGCCCCGGTGGAGATTTCAACGATGACATCCCCTATTAACCGTTCAGGTTCGACAGCTTCTACGCCACCGACTGGCCGTGTGTCGAGCAATAATAATTCGACGCCCCCGGTAAAGCCGACTGCTGCCGTCGATCCAACCGGTACGCTCAAAGGCTTGGCAAGCGTAGGGGTGAACGGTGATCGCACGCGCCGTTACGCAGCGCCCAATCCTTTGGGTGAGCACCTCGAATGGGCAACGTCCCAACTCAGAGAAGGCATGAGCATCAATGGGGTCGCAAACGCCGTCGCGAAACGTCTTGGCGTGCCGAGCGCGCATGTTGCCGGAGAAATCGAAAAGCTCTCGACCAAGCTCGCGCGCGAAACGGAACTGAAGCGCGTCGAGGACGATCTTCGCTTTTTCGGACAGAAATTTTCTGAAGTGATAGAGCATGCCGAATTGCGTTTAGGCAGAAAGCTGGAGCCGGACGAGCTGGCACACTTAAAAGAGGTATCCGATAACGTTACTCGTGCGGGAGGACCGTGGCAGCATCACCTGGCGCCCAGGGCTTGGGATTTGATTCAACGCTCGGGGCGCCCTCCGCATGAACTCTTCGGGCAGCTCAGGCTCCACCCGGGCGATGGGGAGGGGCACGACATGGTGGTCGATATGCATCGGCTTTTCCATGAGCCGGGCGCTACTGTGCAGGCCAGCAAGACGTTTAACCCGATCGGCCGCGCGGCGGAGCGCGCGTCGGTAGACCGCACGTTGGGTGGTCATCTCAAGGACTGCCTGGGTGGCGTCAACCCTCTCGACGTGGCGACACCGCATCAACAGGAACGGATGCTGAGCGCGATCAAAGAACTGCGCATCAAAGCGGAACTCGTCGTCGTCGACGAGCACGGGCAGCTAAGCGAGAGCGACAAGGCCGTATTCGACCAGGTCTACGCAACGAACTTTCCCGCAAGCGAGGCGGTGCCGATCGACACGATCGCAGCCGCGAGAGCGAATCGGCAGAAAGCGGGCACACATCTCGACGGCAAGCGATTCACGCTTTGCCTCACCGGCGTGCCGCCAGGCGGGCACGAAGACGAGCGCCGCCCGCTCGCCTTCGCGCAGGGCGGTGCGCTCGACGCAGGACCGAAGGGCATGGTCGCCTACGCCGAGTACTGGGCGGTCAACGAAGATCTGCGCGGACGGGGTGCATTGCATGTGCTGCAGGCCTACACGGATGCAGTCGGGAAAGCAGCGGTGGAAAAACACAATCAGGCTACCGGGGACAAGAAGCTGTTCCTTGGCGGCTATTGGGAAAAGGATCCAACGGGGCGCGGCGAAACACCTAAAGACCGCGTGTACTCGATCGAGAGAAACCAGATATATGAACGCACTGGTGCGCAGACCATCATGGGTCGCGACAGCGCTGGGCAACTGTTGCCAGTTCACGCTCAGCCCGACGTGACACCGACGGGCGATTGCGGCAATTGGCACCTCGACGTGGTCTTTCGTCCGCAAAAGCCTGAGTATGTCGGGTTGGTCGACAGGGAAGCGGTCGCGGCCCTTAGCAGGAGCTACAGCGAATATTTCCAGGATTGGGCGGACACAGGCTTGCCTGGTGTCGACAGCGCGAAGATTGCGGCGGCCGCCGCGTATCGCGAAGCGCTTCACGCGCGGATCCACGACATCGCATTGATGCCGCCCACCCAAGGTCCGGGGGATTGCGCCATGGCGCACGTCGACCCGCTCGTGGCAAAGATCGTCGCGGACGACTTCGGTCTGCGTACGCCCGGCGGCAGGCCCTACGAGGAGAGCGACTGTATGGACGCAGCCGTGCGGCGTCACGTGGCCAATCTGGCCGAACGCGCGTTTGCGCGGGAAGTGGAGCAACACCAGGCAGCGGCCGCATAGGCCGCAGAGGCGTAGCGTGAGCGCGACGCGACCCGCGCGGTCGCGCTCTTCATCAATCCCAACGGGGTGCCGACGCTAGGTAGCAGGCGTTTGCGGCATTCGATCGCGTGCGTCGAACACGGGCCGTGCTTTCTCGTAATCGCTATGTCTTAGCAGTTGCAAAACTGCGTGCAACTCGTCCCGAACATGGGTCCATTCCGTTGCCGGAACTGTGTTCACCACGGTCTTGAACGCGTCGAGTTGGCGACCCGGATACATATCTGGGATGAGCGTGACCAGCGCCCGCGCGTTATCCGCAACGCAAGGTGCGCTGCGGCATAGCCGCTCCACGATCTCGGTCTTTTGCTCCTGTGACCACGGCTGATGTCGATCGATGAAGTCCATGAGATAAAACGTGTCCGCGGGGTTGCTTTCGATCCATTCCAGCACGCGGTTCAATGCTTTGGCGTTATCCGGTGTCGGTAGCGAAAGAATGCCTTCGGCAAGTGCGCCGAGCGTGAGGCGTCCAGTATAGGGAAGCCGCTCGCGCGTTGCGTTCAGCATCGCTTCCATCACGGTATCAATCGATTCGATGATACGGGGACGATCCTTTGCATTCAAGATGTTGCGAGAAACGATCGGTAGGGTAGACCACGCTTGGGTGTGTGCGCTTTCATCGGCACCTCGCCAGATCGGGCGAATCGCGGCGAGCAAGCCGACCGATTCGATGTAGGAGACCTCCTCGCACCGCGCCATCATCGATTGCCTGATGGCAACGTCGCTGATGATCTGCGCGTACTCGCCGGTCGTGATCTTGTTCTCGTTCCATGCGGAAACGGCAACTTGCAGCACATCTTGGCGCCCCTGAGATTCCAGGTAAATCGCGCGTTTGGCCAGCGCAAGCAGTGGCGTTGACGAATCGTCAACGTCCTCGTTCAGCAATTCCTTGCATGCCGACAAAACGATTGCGCATGCATCGGCGACGTGCTGTCCTCCGATAAAGGGTAGCCGCGTTGCCGCCTCGGAAAGTGGCGCGGCCCGCAACGACGGCGGCAAATCACGTGTCGTCTTACCGTTGAACTTCTGCGCGCTCGATCCGACGCATGCCCGCAGCTGTGCCAGGTTGGCTACTTGGCTCGCCGCCTCGATGAGCTTCGCTTGAAGGATGTGAGGCTCACTCAGTCGTGCGATTCGCGGACTTGCGCCGCGCGGTATACGCAGCACGGCGAGTTGTGCGTGATCTGGCTGCCGCAGCGGTAATACGGGCACTGGGCTGTGGGTCGCAAAACGGGATAATTGTTGTGCGTCGTACGGAGCGGCACAATTGACGCGATCGATGTTCCAATGACTCACTTGCCGTCTCTTCTTGTCACGTCGCTCTCCTGCATCTTTCGATGATCCTGGACGAGAGCGTAACGTAGGCGTCCGAGACGGAGAGGCGCGCGAACGAAGCGCCTTCCGTCGTGACGAATCTGGGCATGCCGGCTTCGATGGTCTGCGAAGAACAGGCTATGAGATCGACGGCGCCATCCCTGTGTGATGGCGGCTGGACGATAGGATCGTATGAGTCGAGAGGCTCGCGTACAGGCGTGTCCAGCGAAGACTGGCGTGTTCAGCCGTAAGCGGTCCGTGAAGCACGTCCTTGCCGCCGACTTTACCTATTGGTTTTTTTCGGGAATACGCTTGCTCAGATTCCATGGCAACAGCGCCTCGTAGCTCTCGACAGTTTTTGTCTGGGGCAGAGCTTTAGACCGATCGACGAGATACTGGTAGACGTCGATGCGGTTAGCCATGTATGTTTGAACGAGCGAATAGAGGTTGGCGGAAGCCTTCGCGCCTCCAACCGTGTTTGCAAAAAGCCATGCCGACCTGTTATGGAAAGGCTTCCCCAATCGTAAGAACTGGCTCTTCTATGACACAGTCGCCTGCAGCGAACGCTGCAGCTAACCTCTATTCGCTGATCGAAACCTGCAAGGCGAACCGCGTCGAACCGTACGGCTATCTCGTCGAGCTGTTTAAGGCACTGCCGCTCGCAAACACCGGCGACGACTATGAGGCGCTGTTGCCCTGGCGCCTCATCGCCTCCGCAGACTGACGCACAATCGGGCGCCCCGAGCTAGCCACGTGCTTTATAGCGCTTACACTTCAGTGGAAATTCGTACCAACTTTAGCTCTTTTGACAATTGGGCGTAAGCCGGTGGATCGACCGACAGACAGGGAGTCTGCTTCATGTATTCAAAGTTACTCTTGCACGCCCTCCTGTGGGCGTTTGCGTCCACGGCCTTCGCGGCGGATTGGCGCGATTACTCGGTAGGAAAGATAGGCACGCTGCAGTACGACGTCGACTCATATCGCAGGGATCCAGGGAGCTCACGAGCGAGCATTGCGACTCGCGACGTCTTGCCCCATCCCGGTCGTCTGGAGGACGGGCGGGAGTATGCGTATGTCGAGACACGGACAGTGGCCAATTGCGACCGTCAGGAGTTAGGCGCAGCCGAGGTGCGATACGTCGGCGCCAACCAGGAGGTGCTCCGAAAGATCGAGCCCACCGATCCTCAGCAACTGAACTTCATGAAGGCGAGCGCCGGCAACCTGAAGCGTTTCGTGATATCGGTGTGCAACCTTGAACTGCGCGGCTTGGGTGGCGCATCGCTCGAGCGCCGCTGGATCCACTACCTTGAGAACGAAAGCGGCGCCCTTTACTTTGACTCGGCTGGCATTCGGGCAATCAAACCATACCAGCGCGTTCATGTGCGCCTGTACTACCTGGGCGGCGCTCAGTTGCCAAATGGCCAGAAGGTGGATCTCTCGGAAGCCGACTGGATCATCGATTGCCGCAACAAACGGGGCGCGATTGCCACCGAAGCGAAGATTCGCGTCAGGGACGGTCAACGCGAGGTCGTTGATTGGATCAAAGCGGACGCGAAAGAAATGCGGTTCGCCGTGCCCACACCAGGGACGCTGCCGGCACTGTTCACCGAATCGCTTTGCGGCGGCGAATTGACGCGGTAGCTGACCTTCGGGCGTTTGCGCGGCTCGCCCGATTTCAGTTTGGCCTTGTAAGGCATTCAAAGGTCATGGAGCAAGTGAATCGGTTCGCACTTTCTACCTCGCCCCGCCTCGGCATGCAAGGCCCGCTGCCGAAGGCAGCCTCATAGTTCGCTCGGCTATCGCGCGCCCGTGCAGTTCGCGCGGGCGCGCGACGCAAGCAGCAACGAACCAAACCCTCAAGGCGTCCAACGATAAACAGTAATGCTGTTGGCCTTGACGTTGTTCTTCGTCACCACATACTCGCCCGTTGATCGTTGGTACGCGCCGACGCCGTACATCGAATCCACTGCACTGCTGGCGTCAATCGCACCGTTACTCGTATTGGTCAGCGTGGCATCGAGCTTGCCGGTGGCGAGATTGAAGGCGTCGATGTCGGGCAGGTTTTTCTGAGCGCTGTCGAACCAATAACCAATGAACAGATAGTTGCCGGCCGCGGCGATCGATCTGACGCCGGGGTTGGTGACGTTGATCACGGGATCGGGTCGCGTCGTGTTGCCCGCTTTCCAGCCGTGATACACCTCGAACCGCGTGCCGAGCACCGTCCAGTCCGTACTACTACTGTCGACGGGGCCCTGTCCGAGGATCATGGTATCGCTGTCCGCGAGATAGACGATGCGCCGCAACGGCTGAATGCTCTCGGGAATCCGAATCGGAATACCGGCGCCCCAGGTCGGCTTGCCGCTGGCGTCGAAGCTGATCAACGGGTAGTGAGTGATGTAGCCGGTCTGGTCCAGGCCGGCCCAAACGTCCCCCTTGCCATCGATACAGAATCCGTTCTTGACGTGCCGAGTCGTATTGAATGTCGGGCCCGGAATCGATGCGTCAGGTATGGCGATGTAGCCGTTCGCCGCGTTGAAGTGGAAGAAGTAGAAAGTGCCGGGATCTTGGCTGGTGGCCACGAGAATCCGGTTCGTGCCGACTGTGGTGAGTTGGCCGAAGTGCTCACCGCGCGACGTATCGTCCATGTTGATTCTTGGATCGGACGGATAGGCGATCGGATCAACGGTGTTCGCGACGAAGGTGCCACCGGCGCGGCCGGAATAGATGTTGGTGCCGCCATAGAACAAGTTGCCGTCTGTGCCCGGGTCGGGCACAGCAAGGCCCTCGAAGTTGAGAGACTGAAGCTTCCACCGCAGATCGCCGGAGGCGTTGTAGGCGTGAATGTCGGTACCGCCGTCGCGGCCGAGGTCCCATGCGCCGCCCCACGGGTTGTTGAGCACATAGAGGTTGCCGGTGGCGTCCTTGCCGATGCCGGCGACGCGGGTGAAGCGCTTCGCGCCGACCTGGCCTTTGATGCCCGAAGTGGTGTCGAGATAACCACCTTGAACGCCGAACGTTCCGGCCAGAGTTGGCCTGCCCGAGATGTCGTAGCGTTTGATGTTCATGTCGGGCCCTTCGTCGCCGACCATCAGTTGTCTCGATGACGCATCGAAATACAGCGCAGACGGCCGGGACCCGGCGGGCATCCGGACGGTGTTCAGCAGCGCGCCGGTCGGACTGAACTCGACGATCGTGCCCGCGCTCTTCTGCGCCACCCAAACATTGCGTGCGCCATCCACCGCGATCGCGCCCGGGCTCGAAACGTTGATGTCGCGCCGCCAGGCTCCGTCGGTGGTGAAGATCCGAACTCGGTCGCCATAGAAGTCGCTTGCGTAGAGCAGCGAACCCGCTGTGGCGAGTCCGGTAATGACGTCGACGCGAGGCAGGTTGTTCGACGCGCTAACCGGAATCAAAAGATCGCGAGCCTTCGTCGTGCGGTTATATCGCCCGACAGTGCCGCTTCCGTACGTCTGGCCGGGCTGCAGTGCGGCGAAGATCGACGTCGCGTTACCCGTGATCGCGCCACCCTGAAACTCGTTGTGCGCGCCGATCGAGCCGAGGCTCTTGCCGTTCTGATAGATTGCGACGCCGCCTTCGGATTCGTCCCACATGGAGGACGTATAGACGACGCCTTCGGGCGAGACCCACATCGAACGCGCGGTATTACCCACGTGAGTGTCGAGCGCGCCATAGGTATTGGCCAGCCAGTCGATGGTGTTGCCCGCCTGACAGGCCGGCGCAATGGTCGCGATCGTTGCGGCGAGGAGTACTGCGTGGATTCTTCTTCCTGCCATGCCTCATGCTCTCCTGAATGTGACGATCAATTCATGAACGGCCGATCACAGATTTCCAAAAATCTGTGATCGGCGAAATATCCCCGGGAATTTATCTGGCGAGGCCCGTCGCACGTCGGCGTATCGTCGACAAGTGATAGGGCGAGAGTGACTTCTTTGGATTGATGCGGTTGATGCGGTTGATGCGGATGTGAACTTCCTTTCTCGTCACCGTGGCCCGGTGTTTGCCAGGGCTCGCCCTCGGTGCGAGGAATAGCTCGATGGTATGAGCAAAAAAATGCGAGTTCAAGAACTTACTGATTACTTTTTCAATGTCCGATACGAAGTGAGATCGTTAATCGGGCCTACCTCGGGGCCGACGACACCGGGGCGCGTGGCAACCTGCACCACCTTTTCGAACATGATGATGAAAGGCGATTGATCGAGCACCTGCTGTTGCAGCGCCTGATAGCGCTTCGCTCGCTGCGCAGGCACAGGCTCCACGAGCGCTGCTTCCGTCTCGTCGGTCAGCTGCGGGATGTTCCAACTGTTGCGCCAGGCGAGCATCTTGTACTTCGATTGATCCGAGTTATCGGGATTCCACGCGAAGCCGCGCGCGTTGCTATTCGGGTCCATGTAATCGGAGGACCATTCGCCGATGAAGATATCGTGCTGGCGCGCGCGATACTTGCCGATCGCTTGCTTGGCGTCGCCCGGAATCAGCTTCACCTTGATGCCCCCTTGCGCGAAATTCGCCTGCAGCGCCTGCGCGATTTCGATGAACGGGTAGTCGTTGGGCATATCCATCGTCACATCGAAGCCGTTCGGCAAGCCGGCTTTCGCCAACAATGCTTTCGCTTTGGCGACATTCAACCGGTACGGATTGACATCGAGCTGGCCGAGAAAACCATCGGGCACGAAGCTCTGATGCACTTTGTAAGTAGTACTAACGATATTGCGCTGAATGCCATCGTAATCGACGAGCCACTTCATGGCCTGTTGCACTTCGGGTTTCGCGAGATTCGGGTTCTTCGCGTTGAGACTCAGATACAGCAATGCCGATGCTGGCCACGACGCGACCTTGATCTTGCCGGCTTTAGCGAGTGAAGCAAGGCTGTCCGGGCTCAGATTGCGCGCGGCATCGGCATCGCCGTTTTCGAGCAGCAGCCGTTGCGCGGAGGCCTCGGGCACATGCCGCAGTACGATGCGCTTCATCGGATACGGTGAGCGGTAGGCATCGAAGCGCTGCAGTACGAGGCTTTCGTTCGGCGTCCATTTGACGAGCTTGTAAGGCCCGGAGCCCGCATCGTTGGTTCGCAGCCACGCGCTGCCGAAGTCCGCGTTCTGTTCATGCGAGAGCACAAGCTTGCGATCGAGAATCGAGCCGGGCCCCGCGCTCAACACGTTCAACACGAAGCTCGGCGCGTACTTGCGGTCCGTTTGCAGCGTGAGCGTTCGGTCATCGATTTTCTTGATTCGCTCAGCAACGTTGTCCTTCGTCAAACCGAGGTCGGCCAGCACGCCGGCCGGGCCTTTGCCGAGCAGCACGGTGCGTTGCAGCGACCACACGGCGTCGTCGGCTGTAACAGGGTTGCCGGAATGAAACGTGAGGCCGGGCCGCAGCTTGAACGTGTAAGACAGGCCATCCGGGCTGACGCTCCACGACTGCGCAATCTTGCCGTCGAACTTCGAAGGGTCGTGCAAATCGATTTGTACGAGGCGCTCATAGGTGTTCGCAACGTATTCGGAAGGCACGAGTTCGTAGATCTCGCTCGGATCGAGCGTCGTGAATTCGCCAATTTGCGTGGCGATGACGAAGATGCCGGGCGGCGTGGCAGCTTGAACGGCCGAGGCGGGGACCACTGCCGCGAGCGCTGCAGAAACTACGAGTTTCGATAGCAACAGCAGTTGCTTCATGTAGGCTCCGTGAAAAGGGACGATGATTTGAAAACGGGTTATTCGTGGCAGTCGACCCACGCACGCGCCCATTCGGCGCCGGCGGCGCGAGCTTCTTCTTCGGTATCGAAAACGGCGAGGATCGCGGAGCCTTGGACCAACTCGTTGTGTTGCATGACGGTACCGCTCGCCGCGAAGCCATCGCCTCGAACAATGGCGTGGCCCCAAATTTCATACCCTTTATATCGTTCCATTTCGATCGAAATAGGTTGCTGCAGCGTCGAGCAAGTTCGCCATGCAAGAGGTCTCGCGAATACGCAAGTGCAAGTACAAGTGCATGACGATCGGATATGCAGTGACTGCCGATACTGCCGCGTCAGCCATTGCAGCCGGGGCAATAGTGGCGGTCAGCGACGGAATCGTCCACCTGCCAGATTTGCTGGGGGGGCGGACTCGCTGTACAGATGCAATAACCGTTCTCGGTTGCATGGAAGGAAAAAGTGCCTGTCCAAGGTGTCGGAATGTGCATGCGGATGGAACTGTACATCCATACAGATTTTGTCGCAATGCGATGCCTAAACGGGCAATGAGGCTCGCGTTAGAGGCTACAGCGAGATGATCACGCCTGAGCTGTCAACCGCACATTCAACCGCCGCATTCCTGTGAATATCGCCTCGGCCATATCGTTCGGAACCTCGCTTGAGAACCGAGCGGAGGTTTCGGCGATCACGGCCTCGGTTCGCGAAGTCACGTCGTCAATGATCGACTCGACATCGTCGGCCGTGAACCCAACACGCTGTCCTTGAGCCACCCAATGGCGACGTTGGATTTGCTCGAGCAGATAGTGAGTGTTCCTGCCGCGCACGGCCATCGAAAGCTTCACCTTCAGCATTGCTAGGTGGTTGGGGCCGATGCCGATGATCGGATGCGCAGAGAGTACATCGTAGAGCGGAGTGGCGGCGTAGCGGCTGCCCGGCAGATGCTTGATGCTGAAATTCTTTGCGTGACCGTCGGTTGCAGCCAACAGCCAAAATACCAGCTGTGTCATCAAGAAACATCGTCTGTCTTGTGCAGCCCGTTCGGAGCCGGACAGAATCCCCATGATCGACTCGATGCCGGGCCCGCCATCGGTTTGATATTTATGTAAGGCAGGCGTGCTGGTGGCCTGGCACATGTCCTCCTGCGGTAGCCGCACAATCCATGTCCGGTCGTGCGAAAGCTGTCGATCAAAGCGTTCGACGGCGAGGGCCTTTTGATCTTCGAAACGGACAATTTCGCATTGCGCGATCGGCAGTCCATAGGCAGCGACGATTTTGGAGCAAAGCCATTCGTTTTCAACGGAGGTCCGCATGTCGGCGCGCATGTTGCCTACCAGGCCAAGCGGCAATTTAAAAATATGCGTGGTCGGCGTACTACCCTCGGGCAGGTATCACTGGTTGTCATGAAAGGGTAGCGCTGTCTTTTCCTGGGCCCCTGATCCAGTCGTCCCAATAGACGAGGCTCTCTTCGCCGCGGGTACTTTCCCAATATCCAACTGGCAGCCCGTTCATCCACAGGTTGAGTCGGTTCGTGCGCGTGCGCTTCGCCATGCCTACCAGTTCTCCCGCTTCTTTGTGACGCCTTTGGGGGATGGCGCTTGGCCCTGGTTATCGGTCGCGTCCTTTCGTGATTCGACGTCGGCTGGAATCAAGGTGAGGCTGACGTCGAGCACACGCAAAACCTTGAACAGACGCTCCACGCTGACTATGGCGGGATTGGCTTCCAATTGAGCGTAGGTCTGCTGTGTCACCCCAAGGTGATTGGCCATCATGGCTTGCGTCATGCCCGCGGATTTTCGAAATCCCTTGAGGATAGGGCGCAGTTGACCCAATGTCTTGATGTGGTAGTCCACGGTAGTTTCTCCAGCGGGCAATTGAGCGCAACAGGCTATGGCCTGTAAGTCGAAAAAACAGGTTATAGCTTGTTTTTAGCAAATACAAGGCATAGCCTGTAATACCGCTGCGGTATGTTCTCGATAAAACAGGAAATAGCCTGTATTGCCGGGTTGATGCCACCAAGCGTCAGAATTAGCCGGCGACAAAATTCTGCGCTAGAATGGCTGTATATATATACAGTGTGCGCCGGGAGACCGGTAGAGATCAAGGGGTGAAAGTCCCCGACATTGCAAGAACTAGCGATTCACGATGTCCCCGAGTCATGCGTGGTCAGCCGCGAGGCGGGCTGCGAAGCGTTGACAGGGGTGCTGATAGGCCAGCCATCGAGCCACGAAATGGATACATTCCCGAGTGCTGACGTACTACTGTATGCGGAAGGCAATACCGCGGGGCGCGCCATCGCAAGCGCCATGCGGACTCGGCGCGGTCTTAGACCCTGGCATGTCAGTACGATCTCTATGCGGGAACCGGGAGATCTCCTATTTGGCCGCGGACGGAGGTGTCGTCGAGCGGTCCGCATCGGGAAGGTGAGGAGCCAAAGCCGATGACGAACGAATGGGAGAAGTCGGACTCGCCCATAGTAGCGAAGAAGCTGGCGAACAAATCCGGGCAACCAGACGCGGAGCCGGCGGAGCGAAGGGGCGGGGCCAAGGGGAACACGGGCTGGTCGCGCATGCGCCGGACGCAGAGCCGGATAAGCGTGTCCCAGAGGCTGGACCGTGTGCGACAAGCCGCAAGGCAAAGGAAGAAGGAGAGGTTCACGGCGTTGTTCCACCTGATCGACTTCGACCTACTGGCGACGGCGTTCTTCTGGCTGAAACGGAAGGCGGCAGCCGGGGTTGATGGCGTGACGTGGCACGACTATGAGCTAGATCTGGATCGAAATCTCGAAGACCTGCATGGCCGACTCCACCGGCAGGCTTATCGGGCGCTGCCCAGTCGCAGGCGGTACATACCGAAAGCGGATGGAAAACAGCGACCGCTGGGCATTGCCGCACTGGAAGACAAAATCGTCCAGCGCGCGCTGGTGGCGGTCCTCAATGCGATCTACGAGACGGACTTCCTGGGCTTCTCATACGGTTTTCGTCCGCGACGCAGCCAGCACGATGCGTTGGATGCACTCGCAACGGGAATCGCTCGCACGAGCGTGAGCTGGATACTGGACGCCGACATCAGCAGGTTCTTCGATACGGTCAACCACGACTGGCTGACCCGATTCGTTGAGCACCGCATAGGCGACCAGCGCGTGATTCGACTGATCCGCAAATGGCTGAAGGCGGGAGCGATGGAAGACGGGGTGATCGAGCCCACCGACGAGGGGACACCGCAAGGGTCTGTCATCTCGCCGCTGCTGGCGAATATCTACCTGCACTACGTCTTCGACCTCTGGGCAAATCAATGGCGTAAGCGCCATGCCGAGGGTAACGTCGTGATCGTCCGATACGCCGACGACGTCGTGATTGGTTTCGATAAACCACATGATGCGAAGCGGTTCAGGCGGGCCATGCAACAGCGACTGGAGCAGTTTGGGCTGTCGGTGCACCCGGAGAAAACCCGGCTGATCGAGTTCGGGCGCTTTGCGGCCCGCAACCGAGCCGGCCGAGGGCTGGGCAAACCCGAGACGTTCAACTTCCTCGGATTCACCCACATCAGCGGCCGTGCTAGAGACGGCAGGTTCATGCTCATGCGCAAAACGCGGAGCGACCGACTCCGCACGGCGCTGAAGGGGATCAAGGATGAGTTGCGGCACAGATGGCACCAGTCGATTCCCGAGCAAGGGGACTGGTTACGCCGCGTGGTCCAAGGGTACTTCAACTACCACGCGGTGCCGACCAACTTCGCTGCGCTGCGGGCCTTGCGCGCACGCGTGATTGACCTCTGGAGGTTGGCGCTACGGCGCCGCAGTCAGAAGGACGACACCACGTGGGCGAAGATGCAACGGCTTGCGAAGCAGTGGATACCCAAGGCTCGCATCCTTCACCCCTGGCCGGTCGTGCGGTTTGACGCCAACTACCCGAGGCAGGAGCCCGGTGCGCGAATCGCGCACGCCGGGATCTGTGCGGGGGGTGTCCAGTAATGGACATTCCTACCGCGACATCAACATGAGCGCTCTGATGGACCACCTCGCCGCCCAACACCCGCAGATACGGCCTTCCGATCAGCGGGCACGCTCTACCGACGCTCTACTTGACTCAGCTCTGTACCCGGGGATGGAGGGAATAGCGTTATGGCGCGCCTCTCAATTGGCACGAGGGGGCTTACGCACGGTCGATACGGGCTATGCCGCATTGTCGGCCGAATTGCCTGGCGGCGGTTGGCCCGTCGGCGCACTGATCGATCTGCTGGTCCAACAGCCGGGCGTGGGTGAAATCCGGCTGCTGCGTCCAGCGCTTGCCTCTTTGGGCAAGCGTCCGGTTGTGCTCGTGCAGTCTCCGCACGTTCCCAATGGGCCGGCATTCGCTTATTTGGGCATGCCGTTCGATCGGTTGATGCACGTGCGGGCGTCGAAAATGGCTGATGCGCTTTGGTCAGCCGAGCAGATATTGCGGGCAGGCACCTGCGGGGCGCTGTTGTATTGGGCGCAACAAGTGCCCGTATCTTCATTGCGGCGGCTGCATTTGGCTGCGCAGTCGTCGGAAACGCTGTTCGTCATGGTGAGGCCGCTTGCGGCCGCACAAGATGCTTCCCCTGCTTTGCTGCGGTTGGCCGTGCGTCCGGCGGACGATGGCATCAGCGTTGACATCGTGAAGCGACGAGGGCCTACGCACACCGAGCCTTTATCCATCCCTTTACATCCCAGTCCCATCTTGTTCAGCCGTCATGCGCGTATTTCTCGCCGTCAAACTGCACCGACTCGAGCTGGAAGTGTTTCGGCCGAAGTGGTTGCCTGACCCGGCACATGGCGCAGTCGTATTCGAAAAGGACAGGGTCGTCATCGCCGACGGCACAGCGCGTGCGGCAGGCGTGCATCTCGGCATGCGCCGGGGTGGCGTACTGACACTCGCGCCCAACGCTGAAATCCACGAGCGCGATGCAACAAAAGAGGCGGCGGTGCAGCGGGAAGTTGCGATGGCACTGATGCAGTTTTCGCCCGAAGCGAGTGTGGCGAGCGAGGCCACCGTTTTGCTCGATGTCACTGCCAGCCTGCGTCTGTTCGGCGGCATCTTGCGGTTATGCCGGCAAGTGGGGCTTGTCTTGCATGCCATGGGTATCAGCGCGTCTGTCTGCGTGGCGCCTACGGGGCAGGGGGCATGGCTGCTTGCGCAGCATGGCCGGCGGCGCTTTTTAAAAATGCGTTCGCTGGAGCGGGCACTTTGCGCGTTGCCGTTTGCCGGGGTGCCGGAGCTCCAGCCGTTTGCCGAATGGTTATCGGGCCTTGGTTGCAAGACGGTTGCCGATATTCGCCGTTTGCCGCGGGCGGGTCTTTTACGCCGCTGCGGTACGGATGTGCTCGAATCGCTTGATCGGGCCTTTGGCGTCGCACAGGAGCTTTTCGATTGGCTGGAGTTGCCGCCAGTCTTCGTCGCACGCATTGAACTGCCGGATCGGATCGAGCATGCGGAAGGCATCTTGTTCGCCGCGCGCCGCCTGATCACACAGTTATGCGGCTGGCTTGCTGCGCGGCAGCTTTCGTTGTCGGCGGCGGCTTTCTTTCTCGAGCACGAGCGCGGCCGTCAGGCGCTTGCGCCAACCTTGCTCGAACTCGCATTGGGCGAGCCGACCTGGCGAGAGGATCATCTGATCAGGCTGCTCAAAGAACGGCTGGGCCGTCTCGAACTGACGGCATCGGTCATTGCGCTGCGGCTCGAGGCGACGAATGTCGCGCCTGCCGCGCCGGTCTCGGATTCGCTTTTTCCCGAGCCAGGCGGTTCGGCACAAGACCACGCACGCCTTATCGAACTGCTGGCTGCGCGGCTGGGCAACGAGAACGTGCTGCGCGCCGCGCCGATGGCCGATTATCGTCCCGAGGTGGCGAACCGCTGGGTACCGGTTCAGGAATCCGTCAAGGCCGCGCCTGTTGCCGAAGGCTTGCCGCGTCCCGTCTGGCTTTTGGAAAAACCGGTGCGGCTGCTGATGCGCGAACATCGTCCGTTTTACGGTTCACCGCTCAAGATCGTCTCGACTGGCGAGCGCATCGAAGCGGGATGGTTCGACGGTGCACTCGTGACGCGCGATTATTTTGTCGCACAAGCGCAAGACCGGAGCTGCTATTGGATCTATCGCGAGCGAGTGAGCAGTCGCGATATGCAAAAAGAGCCGAATTGGTTTCTTCACGGGCTATTTGGGTGAGGCGCGATGAATGCGACTTTTAACGCGCTGCCGGCCTATGCCGAATTATTTTGCTTTTCGAATTTCACGTTTTTGCATGGGGCATCGCATGCCGAGGAGTTGGCCGAAAGAGCCGCGCAACTCGGATATGCTGGTCTTGCGATTACCGATGAATGCTCGCTCGCCGGCGTCGTGCGGGCGCACGTGGCGGCGAAAGAGGAAAAGCTGCCGCTCGTCGTCGGTTCGTATTTCAGGCTGGTCAATGCGGATGGCTCGCCCGCTTTCGGGCTGATATTGCTTGCACAGAACAGAAACGGCTATGGAAATTTGTGCGAACTCATTACGCTCGCCAGAATGCGCGCGCCAAAAGGCGAATATCGTCTGACACCGCAAGATTTGGCACGGCCGGAAAAGCCCTATGAGCATTTGCGCGGCGTGCCCGATTGCCTTGCGATTCTCGTACCCGAATTCCCAGCCAATGAAGCGTTGCTGTACGAACGCTTGATGTGGCTAGATGAAACGTTTTTTGCGCGTGCCTGGTGCGGCCTCGTTTTGCATCAACGAGCCATGGACGACATTCATCGTGGCGCGATCGAGCATGTAGCCCAGCAATGCGATTTGCCCGTCGTTGCGCTTGGACACGTGGTGATGCATGTGCGCTCGCGCAAGCCATTGCAGGACACCATGACGGCAATCCGCGTGCGCAAGCCCGTGAACGAATGCGGCTATGAACTGGCGCCCAACGCCGAGCAGCATCTGCGCTCGCGCTTGCGTTTGGCCAATTTGTATCCCGAACATGCGCTTACCGAGACGACGAACATCTTTGCACGCTGTACGTTCTCGCTCGACGAACTGCGCTATGAATATCCGGAAGAACTCGTGCCGCATGGGGTAACACCGGCCGCTTATTTGCGCCAAGAAACTTATATCGGCGCGCACCGCCGGTTTCCGCGCGGCATTGCGCATCAGATTCAAACCCAGCTCGAACACGAGCTCCAATTGATTCGCGAACTCGAGTACGAACCTTATTTCCTGACTGTCTATGACATCGTTCGTTTTGCTCGAAGCCGGGGCATTCTTTGTCAGGGGCGCGGCTCGGCCGCCAATTCAGCGGTGTGTTATTGCCTTGGCATAACAGAGGTGGACCCAGCGCGGGGCAACATGTTGTTCGAACGTTTCATCAGCAAGGAGCGTGGCGAGCCGCCCGATATCGATGTCGACTTTGAACATCAACGCCGGGAAGAAGTCATTCAATACATCTACTCAAAATACGGTCGTGACCGTGCGGCGATTGCGGCTGCTGTCTCCACTTATCGGCCGCGCGGCGCATTGCGCGAAACGGGCAAGGCACTTGGCGTCGATCCGCAGATCGTCGACATGGTGGCGAAGTCGCATCAATGGTTCGACGGCAAGCGCGATCTGCTCAAACGCTTCGACGAGTGCGGGCTCGATCCCGAGGCGCCGCTGATACAAGCATGGGCGTCGCTGGCGACGCAACTGCTCGGCTTTCCCCGACATTTGTCCCAGCATTCGGGCGGCTTCGTCATTAGCCGCGGCAAACTTTCGCGGCTCGTGCCGATCGAGAATGCCGCTATGCCGGAACGATCCGTAATCGAATGGGATAAAGACGATCTCGAATCGTTAGGGCTGCTAAAGGTAGATGTGCTTGCGCTTGGCATGCTGTCTGCCATTCGCCGTACGCTGGATATCGTATCGGAGCAGCGCGGGGAACGCTTCGACATACAGAACATTCCTGCTGAGGACACCGAAACATACGACATGATTTGCCGTGCTGATACGGTCGGCGTGTTTCAGATTGAATCGCGTGCGCAGATGTCGATGTTGCCGCGTCTGAGGCCGCGCACGTTTTACGATCTCGTGATCGAAGTGGCTATTGTGCGTCCGGGGCCCATTCAAGGCGGTGCCATCCATCCGTACTTGCGTCGCCGTCAGAAGCTCGAGCCGGTGAGCTATCCCGGCAAGGCGTTGGAAATCGCGTTGTCGCGCACGCTCGGCGTGCCGATTTTTCAAGAACAGGTGATGCAAGTCGCGATGCTCGCGGCCGGCTTTTCGGCGGGCGAGGCCGATCAATTACGGCGCGCGATGGCATCGTGGAAACGTAAGGGCGGACTCGAAAAATACTATGACCGCATCGTAGGCGGCATGACCTCGCGCGGTTACGAGAAATCGTTCGCCGATGGCATTTTTGAGCAGATCAAGGGCTTTGCCGAATATGGCTTTCCGGAAAGCCATGCCGCAAGCTTCGCCTTGCTCGTCTATGCGAGCAGTTGGCTCAAGTGTCACGAACCGGAAGCGTTTCTTGCGGCGATGCTCAATAGTCAGCCGATGGGTTTTTACTCGCCTTCGCAGCTCGTGCAAGATGCAAGGCGTCATGGCGTTAAGGTGCTGCCCGCCGATGTCGTAATCAGCAATTGGGATGCGTCGCTGGAGAAGGGCGAACATGCTGAAAGGCCGGCGGTCCGTCTGGGTTTGTCCTTGCTCAAAGGCATGCGCGATGGCGCCGCCGAGCGCATCGAGATTGCCCGTGCAGTGCGGCCGTTCGAAAGCGTGCGCGATATGGCCTGCCGCGCGCAACTCGATCGTCACGATCTTCAGGTGCTTGCTGCTGCCAATGCACTTTCGTCCCTGGCCGGCAATCGTCGAGAAGCGCTGTGGCAATCGGTTGCGGCTGTGCCCGATAAGGACATGTTGGCGAAAGCGGTAATCGAAGATGCCACACCGGCGCTTGGCGTGCCGTCGGAGGGCGAGGACATCGTCGGCGACTACCGCGCGATGGGGTTGACGCTAGGCCGCCATCCATTGGCGTTGTTGCGGACGCAATTGTCGGAGCGGCGGCTGATACCGGCCGCAACGTTGCAGACCTACCCGAATGGCCGGCTCGCCCGCGCGTGCGGGCTCGTCACGGTGCGTCAGCGGCCCGATACGGCCAAGGGCGTTATCTTCGTGACGATCGAAGACGAGACCGGCAACGTGAACGTCATTGTCTGGCCGAAGGTGCTGGAGCAGCAAAGAAAGGAAGTGCTCGGTGCGTCGCTGCTCGCTGTGTTCGGGGTATGGCAATGCGAATCGGAGGTGCGTCACCTGGTGGCGCATCGGTTCGTCGATCTGTCGCATATGCTGGGTGAGTTGCCGTCGGCGAGTCGGAACTTTCATTAAGGTTTTGATGCGTGTATTGATATTGCGTGGATTTTTGCTGCGCGATATCGCTCGCGCATTCGCCTTAGCCGATAAAAATTGATCAGCCATTGCTATTGTTTGTGCGCACATTATTACAAACCGCATAAACTATTTTCTACTACGCTATATGGTTACTCGTTTTCTCGGGGATACGCCCGCCTCTCTGAAACCTTCCCGCTTGTCATTCGAGCTGCCATCCGAGAAAACAGGAAACACGATTCGTTTTTCCGTACGCGGCTCGGCTCACGTCCTTGACCAGTTGAAGCGCCGGGCACGGCCGATGGCCTGGTCGGCGTGCGGCGAATCCGGCCGCATCGAGGGCACCATATACAAGCCGGCTATCGAGCAATGTACCAGCGCGAAAAATATTCCCCTCGAAGCGCGCCGCTATCGCGGCCGCGATGTGATCGATCTTTACCGCAACGTGCAACAAGGCACGATTCCGCCTGGGCGCTATGTCTATGCGCTGTCCCGTAGCGTTCAGACCGGTGTTGCCGCCAAGGTGCTGCGCTGGGCGCGTGTGGAGCGCAGCCGCGATGGCGGGCAAGCAGGAGAATTGCATTGGGCCGATCCCAATCCGCTGATGGATCGGGTGCCTCGGCCGCTTTCCAAATCGATCATTTTCGTCGTGACCAACAAACCGATCGACAATCCGGCCTCGTTATTGAATGCGGAGCAAGAATCAAGCATCAGTGCCAAGGCCGCGTTGCCGCAACGCGTCACGCTCGACATCCATCAGCCGACGGTGGGCGAAACAACAATCTCGATGCGCTTGCGAGGACGCCCGAAAACGCAGCATAGCCAGGAGTTGGAGGCGCTGCTCACGCTGGTCGTGCTTGGCGAGCGGGACGAAGACGAACCTTCGATTCTCGGCAAACTCGCGCGGATGAGCACCGCAGCCAAGCCCAATACAAAGCGGGCGCTATCGGTAACGACGCTCAAGATGATCGACGTCGACGACAGCAAAACGGCCGACGCGGCAGCAAAGCGCCTACAGGTGCCCAAGCAGGACGAGGTACGAAACCGGCTTTTCGAATCTCTCAAAGTCCAACCTGAATCGGCGACGGAGCATCCGATCAAGGACGCCAAAGATGTGCTCAAGGCGCTTCGAACGCTGATTAACGGATATTGCGAAAATACGTCCAAAACGGGACATGCGGAACCTGGCGCGAAGTTGGCCACGTTTCAGTCGCTTTTGCCGCAGGATCTCTATCGCAAATATCGGCATTTACAACGCGAGATGGTGGCCATGGCCAGCGTGAGCGCGAAGCATCCGAAGCGGGAGTTCATCGATATTCAGCGCGACGATGAGCTAGCAAGAGGCATCGATGAATGGGTGAGCCAACTGATCGAATGGATGAATGAGAACACGCGGGAAGGCGCTGCTGTCGACGAGGACCGAATCGAAGCACTCGCCTGGTTTTACTTTCTGGTGCGTAGCGAAGAACTCAACGAGATATCGTTGAAAAACGATATCGACGACTTCGATGACGGCAAGACCCGCATGGAGAGCGAGGTTTATGGCGAACTGGCGCGCTACGGATTCTCGCGGGCGCAACTGAAAACGTTGCTGAGCGACCGCGAGCTTGATCTCGTCCAATACTCGCCGCGCACGCTATGGCGCGCGATGAAGGTGGTTGCCAGATTCGGCAATCTGCGTCAGCAGCGCGGCGTTCTCACCGGCGTCATCGCTAACTTCATCCTGCAAGGGCTAGTACGCGGCGGATCATCGAACTTCTATGCAAACGTGACTCGAGGCAACCATTTTGACATGGGCGCTTACACGGGGTATTGGACCGCCAATTACCTGGCTGGCGATATGCTTGCAGCGAATGGCGCCGCTCGCGTCGAAAAGGTCATGTTGCGCGCCGACATCGAAGTTCAGCGCAGTTGGTTGAACCGAACCTTCTATGGCGATGAAAACGGCACGAGCTTCGAAAAGACATTCAATACCCTCGTGCGGGGCCGGCAGGCCGGGGGTAAGTTGATAGGCGACGCGCTGACCCGGGGCAGTCCCGCGATCATGCAGATTCTGGCCGCCGCGGGGGTGCTCACTCGCTTCGATCCGCGACTTGCGGCGGCTGGCCTTGTCAGCCTGCCCATCATGTATTTGTGGGCCAAGCGCGGTAATCAAAAGATGGAGCGGCTTTATCGCGAGAGCCACGAAGCAATCGATGCGACCACCGAGAGCAATAGCCGGAGTCTGCGCGGCGTGCACGACCTGAGAAACCTTGTCGGTATGGAGCGCAGCTTGAATCAAATCGCGCAGCAATTCGAAAAGGAAAGGTCGCTCGAGCATAACTTGATGTACCGAAAAGCGTGGCAATGGTTCTGGAGTTATTTGCCCATGGACGTCGGTATCCTGCTTACCGTTGCGCTCGGGGTTGAGTTGGGCTTGCCGGCCGGGCAGATATTGGCATCGACGATGGCTTTCGGCGGTCTCACGTACCCCATTCAAGGTCTCTCGCGGATGTATTTCGACGAATTCCCGCGCCATATTCTTCAGGTCATGGAACTCAAGGAGATGATCGGCTCGATGGAGTCGATCGACGATCCTCGTGGCGCACTCGAGCACGCGCGCATTCGCGTTTCCGAGTTGCGGGATTTTTCCCTCGCTTTTCGTAACGTCAGCTTCAGTGTGCTGAACGAGCATGGCAAAGACGAACTCATTATCAAGGACGTCAATTTCGCGGTCCGACAGGGGGAATTCGTGACCATTCAGGGCGACTCGGGTTCGGGCAAGTCGACGCTCATCAAAATGATTGGCGGCATCAACACGCCGACGTCAGGCGAAATCACTATCGGGAATCAACCGCTCGATCAGGTCAAGCAATTCGGCAGCGATTCACTGCAGGATCTGGTGCATTACGCCAGTCAGCATGCCGAGTTTTTTCCGGGGAGCATATTTCATAACCTTATTCTTGGCATGCCGTTCGCGCGCGATGAACGCGAACTTGAACACTGGCGAGCAAAGATTCAAGAGCTGATGAAGAGGCTAGACTTCAATCCAGTTCGTTTCGACCTTGATCGCGAGTTTCCCCCCAATCTTTCAGGGGGCGAACGAGTACGCATGAGTTTGATTCGCGCAATACTGCGTGACTATATGACCGACGATCCCAAAAAACGCGGCGTGTTACTGGTAGATGAGCCGACGGCGGGGTTGGACAACCGCCGCGAGAAGCGGGTCATCTCGCTGCTGACAGAACTGAATGCAGGCGGGACGACGCTGCTGTGCGTTACGCACAACGACGAACTTCGGAAGGTCGGCCGCCAGATCGATATGTCGCAATTCAAGACCGCCGCTTGATTGCCTGCTTCGCATATGCGTCGCTCGCTTCGCATAACGCAAGAATTGTAAGCTCGCGTTTGCTATTTTCGACACTTGGAAGGACCCAGTTTGCATAATTCCCGCTCGCGTCGTGGAGACGGCTTTGATCAATACCGCTGGTTTTCAACAAGTGGACCCGCTGCTGAACCAGCTAACGGGCAGTGGCACGAAGACTAGCGGCAGCACCGACCCGCTCGCTGCCGCGCGACAGATCGAGCAGGTGATGGCGTCGATGTTTGGCGGCGGGCAGGGCGAGGAGTATTCGACGGACTGGCTGACCCAGCTGGCATCGTCGACCGCTTCCCAAATCGAGGCGATTGCCAACAGCCCGATGGCCAACGCCGATCTGGGCATCAATTTAGCCAGTTTCAGCACCGGCGGTACAGGCGGCACGCAGTCATCCGGCGGCGGCATTGCTTCCGCTAAGTACAACGGCGGGGGAACGCACGGCAAGCCCGTTGCGGATTGGTTTGTCGGGCGCTTGCAGCACGACTTCAACCTGACCAAAAATCAAGCCTCCGGCATTGTCGCGAACCTGTGGTATGAAAGCGGCGGCATGAAGCCGGCGATGAACGAAGGGATGCACGTTGGCGCACCCAGCTCGAACATGGGGCAGGGGTACGGCATTGCGCAATGGACTGGTTCGCGCAAACGGGAGTTTTTGGACTTCGCATCGAAACACGGTATGAACCCATCGAGCGTCGAAGCGAATTACGCTTACCTCAAGCACGAGTTGCAGACGACCCACGCCAATGCGATCACCGCTGTGAAGCGGACCAATAGCGCCCAGGCGGCAACAACCGCTTTTTGCAACGTGTTCGAGGTTCCAGGCGTTCCTGCGATGCAAAAGCGATACGACGCTTTGGCTCAAGTGCTCGGAACCAGCGGCACTGCGTTTGCCTGACGCCGGCGGCCGAGCACGTCACATCTTTTACATCTTTAAATCAATCAGTATCGAGACACCTGATTGCCGTCGATCCGAACCCGATCGCCGGGCCGCAGGTCGCCCGGCGTTTGCAGATCGAACGAACGCATCGAGCCGTCGCTCAACTGAATATCGACGCGATAACCGGATGGTTGGCCCACACGCTGGCCGAGTTGATTGCCGGCTACGGCGCCGCCCAGTGCGCCGATGACGGTTGCGGCCTCGCGTCCGTGACCGCCGCCGAACTGATTGCCGATCACTCCGCCGGCCACCGCGCCGACTAGCGTGCCCACCACGCCCGAGGGACTCGTCGCGCCGCCGATAGGCACGACCCTCGCCACTGTGCCGTACTGCGTCCCATAGCCGTCCGGTTGCACGTAAGCTGGTTGGGCATATGACGGCTGAGGTTGCGGTTGCGCGTAGCTTGGCTGTGCGTACGCCGGTTGAGCGTACTGCGGCTGCGATCCGTAACCGCCGTAAGGCCCAGGTGCTACACACGCGGTGAGCGGCAACGCCGCGCTGACGGCGAGCAAAGCGAGCCGAGCGGCTCGCGTAAACGTGAAGTTTTTCATTTGATTTCTCGACTTCGAATTAACGCTTAGGAGCGCGAATGAATTAGCTGCGATTGGAGTATATGGAAAGCAGCTTTTACTGTACGCGCGCCGAGTAACAGTCTGTAAAGTCTGTTTGGCATCCGTGCGTTATCGCTCTGATGCGTTGATGCGCCTACGTGCGGACCAGCAAATCGCCGTTCAAGCAGCGTGTCACTGCACGCCGTAGCCGCGGCTTTGCATGCATTCGCCGAATGCATGCCAATAGCTCGTCATGGGCGGCTCGGGTGGTGGCAGGGGAGGAAGTTTCACTGTGCTCGCACCCGACGCCGCGTTGACCGACGCGGTTTGGCTCGCTGCGGCTGTCGGGGACGCCGCTGTGCTACTGCTCGCGGGCGCGGCACTGGCAGCCGCCGCTGCGCTTGCTGCACTCGCTGGACCTGCATGCCCAGCGTCCGCCGGCAATGGCGGGGCCGACGTCCCGCGCCCGGCATCAGGCGCGAAGCCGATCGCTTTGGTGCGCACCGGCCGCTGCGATTCATGCACGATGTCGACGTGGGTTTGCTGCCTCGCCTGCCAATAGCAATAGGCGTTGTCGACGCTTTGCGCGCCCGCGCTCTGGCTGCGCAGCGGATAAACGGTCGGCCGCTGAGCCCAGACAATTCCGGTTGCAGCCATAAGGGCTGCGCCGACCCACATACGAATGCTCATCGACTGCGGCCATCCTTTTATTGGTAATGCAAAAAGGATAGGCCCGCCGGGCGATGCATACGCGAGAGAGTATCGGCGGCATCCGCCAACCTCGCCGCGTTGCGGGGCGCGATTTATAAGATGTTGTTCATTTGCAACTTTTAATCGCGACGCGCTCTATCTCTTTAAAAGCAAGCACGATAAATAACTAGTTAAAACAAGGGTGTTCACCTATTTTTGTTGCAAATTGTTTCTTATTGCGAAAATATGAATTGCCTTGTCCGCGTTTACCCCTAGATCTGAGCACCCGTAGACTCGCCAGCTCGCTGAACGGTTACACGACAACCGACCGTTCTTCCGGAAGTCTGGCCAACGGGCCAGTTTGATCAGCAAAGGGAATCTCTCTCCAATGAAAAAAACCCTCATCGTTGCAGCAGTGTCGGCATCGTTTGCAGTTGCAGCGCACGCACAAAGCAGCGTCACACTTTACGGGGTGCTGGACGCGGGCATCAACTACACGAGCAATGTCGGCGGCCACTCAAATTGGCAGCAAACGAGTGGCGGTGTCGACCAAAGCCGTTTCGGCCTGAAGGGTTCTGAAGACCTGGGCAGCGGTCTCAAGCTCGTCTTCACACTCGAAAGCGGCTTCCAACTTAACAACGGCGGTCTCGCCAACAACAACGGTATGTTCAACCGCCAGTCGTTCGTCGGTCTGTCGAGCGACTACGGCACGGTGACGCTCGGTCGCCAGTACGATGCAGGACAAGACTTCCTTTCGCCGCTGACGGCAACGGGCAGTTGGGGCGGTACGCCGTTCGCCCACTACGGCAATCTCGATAACCTGAGCAATAACTACGGTACGTCTGTGAACAACGCGGTGAAGTTCACGAGCGCGAACTACAGCGGTTTCTCGTTCGGCGCGACGTACGGCTTCTCGAATCAAGCGGGTGGCTTCACCAACAACCGCCAATACAGTCTCGGTGCGGCCTATCAATTCGAAGGCCTGCGGGTTGCAGCAGCTTATGTGCAACGGGATAAGCCGACTGCCAACACGAACGGCGCATCGGATGGCTCCGCATTCACGTCATTCGGTATCAACGGAATCGGAAGCATTGGAACGCTCGGCAACTTCCGCCAACGTATGTATGGCGTCGGCGCAAACTATGCGTTCGGCCCGGCGCAAGTGGGCTTCGTTTGGACGCAGGCACGCGCGGATAATTTCCGGAGCGTTCCGTTGCGCATTAGCCAAAACAATTACGAGATCAACGGCAGGTACAACCTGACGCCGACGTTGGCCCTGGGCGCGGCCTACACGTATTCGCAGCAAGCGACCTCGCTGTTCGGTGAGCATGCGCCTCAGCATTTCCACCAGATCGGCGCGCAAGCTGATTACAAGCTTTCGAAGCGCACGAGCGTCTACACACAAATCGTTTATCAGCACGCGTCGGGCCATCTCGCCAAAGCCGCTATCTATAACGCCAACAGTGGCAGCGTGTCGAGCAACAGAGATCAGACGTCGGCAACGGTTGGTCTACGCCATAGCTTCTAAAGTCGGCCCCGTCGCTCATCTGCTCTTTGACCGTCGAAAATCAGACGCATAACGCGTCAGGTTCGACGTACTCCATAGGCGTCGCTCATTGCGGCGCCTTTTTTATTTACGCTTCTCCCGTTTCTCCCTACTGGATAGCGGGCCACTACGCTTACCACCGAACGTTGATCCTATACTCGACTCCATTGAACGCAGGTGCCGCCGCGCAACTGCGTAATTTCGCAATTGAGGGTCGCAAAGTGAACGATGCATCATTGAACGGCGATGGTCCGATTCGCACCGATGTCGTGATCGTCGGTGCAGGGCCGGTCGGTCTTTTCGCGGCTTTCGAGGCTGGGGTGATCGGTCTGTCGTGTCATATCGTCGATGCGCTCGAGCAAATCGGCGGACAATGCATCGAACTCTATCCCGACAAGCCGATCTTCGACATTCCCGCGATTCCTGTTTGTACCGCACGCGAATTGATTGAACGACTGATGGAGCAATGTCGGCCGTTTGCGCCGCCTGTTCATCTGGGCCAACGGGTCGTGACGCTCGCGCAGCGAGCGAGCGACAAACGTTGGCTCGTTACCACTGACAACGGGCTTGCGTTCGACACGGCAGCGGTCCTGCTGTCGGCTGGCAACGGTGCGTTTGTGCCGCAACGCATTGCGCTCGAAGAAGCGCCTGCGCTAGAGGGCCGACACGTTCACTATGCCGTGCGTCAGCGTTCCGCATTCGCCGGACAACGAGTGGTCGTGGCGGGCGGCGGCGATTCGGCGCTCGATTGGGCGCTTGCGCTGCGCGACGTTGCGCAACGTGTCACGCTCGTACACCGGCGCGAGACATTTCGCGCGGCCGAATCTACGGTACGGGAGGTCAAGCGTGCGGCAGCCGACGGCGAGCTCGATATCATCATCGGCACGCTAGCCGCGCTCAATGCGCCCGATGGCGTATTGCGGTCGGTTCGTGTGAAGCAGATCGACGGTGCGACGACGATCGAGGCCCATCATGTCATCGCGTTATATGGGCTCGTTGCCGAATTGGGACCCATTGCGCATTGGGGGCTCGAGACGCTAGCGGGGCGCGTGGCCGTCGACACCTCCCATTACGAATCGTCGCGCCCGGGCATTTTCGCGGCGGGCGATATTGCCGTGTACCCGAACAAGCAAAAGCTGATTCTCTCGGGCTTTCATGAAGCCTCGCTCGCGTTGCGCAAGGCCTATACCTACGCTTATCCGGAGAAAAAGCGGGTGCATGTGCATTCGAGCTACGACCAAAACCTGTCGGAACGGATTCTCGGCGGCGAAGCAGCGTCCCCTTAAAGGAGAAGGCGATGTACAAGCGAATCCTGGTACCTGTCGATGGCAGCGAGGGCGCGTCGCGCGCGCTCGATGAGGCATCGAGGCTGGCTCAAATCGTCGGTGCCGAAGTGCAGGCCGTGTTCGTGCTCGAACATCCGCCGCAACTCGTCGACGCGGCCGATGGCTTCGTCGAAGATACGCGCAGCAATGACAAATCGAGCCAAGCGGCGACCGCGGTGCTCGACGAGGCGCGCGAGCGCCTGGCAAAGCTTGGCGTGCAAAGCAGTCTGCGTGCGGTCGATTCCTACGGAGACAGTCTCGCGAGCGTGCTGATGCGGGTGATCGATGAATTCCGCGCTGACCTTGTCGTGATGTATTCGCATGGCCGCAGTGGTTTGTGGCGGTTGCTTGCGGGCAGCGTGGCGGAGTCGTTGTTGCGCGAGACGTCGGTGCCGCTGCTCCTGCTGCGCAACGGCGAGCAGGGAGCGAGCGAGACGCTATAGCATCGGGCGAAATGCGCGGCCAAGTATAATAATCGGTTTCGCATTTCACGCTGCGGGCGAAATGTCGCGGCGCAGGAGGTTCTACTTTGACGGCGCCCATTGAACGCGGCGGTTTAAAAAACCGCCATATTCAATTGATTGCGCTTGGCGGCGCGATTGGCACGGGCCTTTTCCTCGGTTCTGCAAGTGTACTGAAAGCGGCTGGACCGTCGATGATCCTTGGTTATGCGATCGGCGGCGTCATTGCATTCATGATCATGCGCCAACTGGGAGAGATGGTCGCGCAAGAACCGGTGGCAGGTTCGTTCAGCCATTTCGCTCATAAATACTGGGGCGATTTCGCCGGCTTTCTTTCGGGCTGGAACTACTGGGTACTCTATGTGCTCGTCAGCATGGCCGAGCTGACGGCTGTCGGCACCTATATTCATTTCTGGTGGCCAGGCGTGCCCACCTGGGCCTCCGCGCTCGTCTGTTTTGTTGCGATCAACGTAATCAATCTCGCCAACGTGAAGGCATACGGCGAAACAGAATTCTGGTTCGCGATTATCAAAGTTGTCGCCATCATTGCAATGATCGTTTTCGGAATCTACTTGCTTGCGAGCGGTCGCGGCGGGCCGCAAGCATCCATCACGAATTTATGGCGAGTGGACGGGTTTTTTCCACATGGCTTGCACGGGCTTTTCATGACGCTGGCCGTCATCATGTTCTCGTTCGGCGGCCTCGAACTGATCGGCATCACTGCTGCCGAAGCAGACGATCCAAGCCGCACTATTCCCAAAGCGATCAACCAGGTCATCTATCGAATTCTCATCTTCTATATCGGCTCTCTGATCGTTTTGCTCGCGCTGCATCCGTGGAACGAGGTCGCACAAGGGGGGAGCCCATTCGTCATGATCTTTTCGCAGATCGGCGCGGGCATCACGGCTAATGTGCTGAATCTCGTCGTGCTGACCGCCGCGCTGTCCGTCTACAACAGCTCCGTCTATGCGAATAGCCGCATGCTTTACGGTCTGGCGGAGCAGGGTAATGCACCGCGTGTGCTGATGAAGGTTGATCGTCGCGGCGTGCCTTACGTCGCAATCGGTCTTTCCGCGCTCGCAACGTTCGCTTGCGTCATCATCGACTACGTAATGCCCGCGCGCTCGGTCTGTTGATGGCGCTCGTTGTCGCCGCACTCGTGATCAACTGGTCTTTAATCAGCCTCACGCATTTGAAGGCGCGCAAGGCGATGCGATCGGCAGGCGAAACGCTCGTTTTCGCGTCGCTCGGTTTCCCGGTGGCCAATTGGATTTGCCTTGCGTTTATGGCGCTGATCCTCGGCATTCTTGCCGTGCCGCCAGGGCTCTCCGTCTCGGTGTGGCTCGTGCCCGCATGGCTCGCGGTCTTATGGCTCGGCCACTCGCTAAAGCGCCGTGCAATGCTTGTGCGCGTGTCGGTTTGAGCCGGCGTAAATCCGTTGAGGCCCGCGTGCGCTTCTTCGTCAGTGCAGCGAATCGCGCGGCCATCACTGCGGCCGGCCGTGGTGTCGTGTTAGTACGGATTCGGAGCGTACGGCGATGTGCGCGACGCCTCTGTGCTGCTGCGCGATGCGGCGAAGCGGTCTTGGCGATTGCTTTCGCTGCCCCTTCATTGCGTAATTCGGCACGTGTTGCAGCGTCAACCGCATCGGCAAAACGCTGCAAGGTAGCCAGCGAGCCGCTCACGCTATGGTAGGTTTCATTGCCGATGCGCGCATCGAGCAACACTTGCAGCCCGACCTGCTGTGCCATCTCGATGATATTCATGATGTGTGGCCTCCCAACAGCGTTGCGAAACCGGCTGAGCCCGAATTTTTACTTGGTAAGCCAAGTAAAAATCGCGATCGGTGCTCAGCCGATACCCCGTTTCGCTGATCGTTATTGAGTGCTATTGCCACTTACGCAAAGCAGGACGATCGACCCTTAGCAGTCATTGCTTTCGGTTTTTATGCGTGATCGTATTGTCATACCTTGCGCCGTTTCGCGAATGTTCGGTGCCGAACAGGCCCCACGCGTTTGTTGTTATTTATCGGCGCCGCACTCTTTTCTTTTCTCTTCGCCACTACCCCGGTTGGATCTGCCTTACGCTGCGACCGGCAGTCTCGCTCTTGTGTGAAGAAAGTCTAGGCGCAGCCATCGGCGCAGGCAATACAAATTCGATTAATACATTCCCGTAATTGTTTACGCAGCCACGTGCTATTTTTTCCGAGGGTTTTCGATATTGGGGCTATGCTGACGCCTGATCGAATCAGGCTTCGTTTCGAGGTTTCGCTGCGCGCCGCGGTGCGAATCGACGAAAGCGCTCTTTTTTGTGCTCTTCTTCGAAATGAGTTTGGGCAGGCTTGACGAGGTCGCTGCGCGAGACGATACCCATGAGGCGCATCGAATCGCGATCGGAGACTACCGGCAAGCGTTCTAGACCATGCACCGCTAGGCGCGTAGCGACGAGCCGGCAGGTTTCGTTCGGCAATGCGACGGGCGGCGCACGATGCGCGAGTGCGTCGCCGAGGGAAAGCCCGCGTGGCTCCGCCTGCGCGCGTTCGGCAAGCAACAGCAGGCTCGACCGATCGACCACGCCGACGAGCGCGTCGCCACGTATCACGGGATAGGCGCGGTGCGTTTGGCTCGTGCCGAAGAAGGTCGCCAACGCTTCATGGACAGGCAACGCGGCGTCGATTGTCTCGACTGTGCGGGTCATGACTTCATCGACGTAATGGCGTTCGAGCGGGTCGACCCCGTACTCGCGATAGATGTGATAGCCGCGCCGCGCGATTTTTTCGGTCATGATCGAACGCCGCATCACAACCGTCGCGAAGCCATGCGCGACCAGTGTCGCAGTCAGCAGCGGCAGCAGTGCGTTGCTGTCGTGCGTGAGGCCGAAGGCAAAGACGATGGCTGTCAGCGGTGCGCCGAGCGTGGCCCCAAGCGTGGCGGACATCGCGACCAGCGGCCAAAGCGCGGGTTCGTTGCCCGGAAGCACATGCCCCAGCACAATGCCGAGCCCGGCGCCGAGCATCAGCAACGGAGCGAGCACCCCGCCCGATGTGCCCGAGCCGAGCGCGATAACCCAAATGATTGCTTTCGCGACGAGAATGGCGACTGCCACCTTGAGCGCCAACTGCTGGTGCAAAAGATCGCCGATCACGTCGTAGCCTACGCCGAGCACACGCGGCTCGATGAACCCGCCGATGCCCACCGCCAAGCCGCCTAGCGCGGGCCACCACATCCAGTGCAGCGGCAGCTTGCCGAAGATATCTTCGGTCTTGTAGAGCGCAACCGAGAGGCCGCAGGCCAGCGCACCGGAGGCGAGTCCGAGAATGGCGCACGAGAGGAGCGAGATCGCCGCGGGCGGCGCTGTCTCCAGCGGAAAGAGCGGGCCGGTGCCAAGCCATGCGGCTCGCATGAAGCCCGCGACGGCACAGGCGAGTGCGACCGGCAGGAAACTGCGCGGCCGCCATTCGAACAGCAGCAATTCGACGGCGAGCAAGACGGCGGCGACGGGCGTGCCGAAGACGGCAGTCATGCCGGCGGCCGCACCAGCAACGAGCAACGTCTTGCGCTCAGCGGCGGTGACCTTGAAGCATTGAGCGAGCAGCGAACCGAGTGCACCGCCTGTCATGATGATCGGGCCTTCTGCACCAAACGGCCCTCCGCTGCCGATCACGATGCCGGACGAGAGTGGTTTCAGTATCGCGACCTTCGGCGACATGCGGCTCTTGCCGAACAGGATGGCTTCGATGGCCTCGGGAATACCATGGCCACGAATTTTTTCGGAGCCGAAGCGCGCGATGAGACCAACGATCAAGCCGCCGGCGGCCGGCACGAGCACCACCCACGGACCGAGCGTGTTATCGGCCGGCGAACGATCGGCGAATGAGAACGCGCCGTAGAAAAACAGATTGGTGAAAAGGTGAATCAGATTGAGCAAAGCATAGGCCGCAACCATGCCGAGCATGCCGATGGCAGCGGCAAGTGCGCAGATGCCGGGCAAGCGTGCGTTGGAGGAAAAATCTCGCTTGTGGGTGTCGATGCTCATCGGAAATGTCCGGTCAAAAATCGAGTTGCGGCACGTTGAATCGGCCCCGTAATGACTTCAGCTCGGCGCGGTGTAACGCGGCGAGGCGAGCCAGAATAGTTTCGCCTGTCTTGAGCAAATGCACTTGCACCTGCCGCCGATCGGCTTCGCTTGGCTTGCGCTTCACGAGGCCGATGGCTTCGCAGCGCGACACCAAGGCAACAGTGCCGTGGTGCTGCGCCTGCAGCCGTTCGGCGAGCTCGCCGATGGTGGCCCATTCGCGCCCGGGGTAGCCCTTCACATGAAGCAGCAACAGATACTGCAAAGGGGTAATGCCTTCGCTGAGTGCAGCCCGCTCCGAGAAGCGCTCGAAGCACCGCATCTGATAGCGGAACTCCGACAACTGCTCGAAGTCGGCTTTGGCAAGTGCGCGCGCAGTAGAGGTTCTCGTCGTCGACATCGTCGTTTATGCAGGCGGTAAAACGCGAAATTATATCACGATATGATATAAATACCGGTCGATGCCACGGTACGGATAGTACGGTCGAGAGGCCCGGTTTCATCGCTTCCAGGGTCGCTTGAGCGGCCACCTCAAGCGGAGCGCAATCGCTGCGTTTGTGACTGTCGATGCAGGCCGCCGATCAAATCCGATTGCGTGATCATGCCAACGAGCCGACGTTGCGCGTCGAGCACCGGAATATGGTGGTGGCCGTAATGCGCAAAAAGCGGAATCAGCTTCGCAACCGCAAGAGATGCATCGGCTGTGCACACCGCAGAGGTCATGAATTCGCCGACTCGCCGCGTCGCCGCCACGTCGCGCCGGACCGAAAGACGCGCCGCGCGTATGGCGCGCAAGCCAAAGGGTGTCCGTCGAACGAAATCGGTTCGCGTCACGACGCCCACGACGTGATGTATCCCATCGACGACAGGCAGCGCCTTGACGCGATGGCGCTCGAGCAGCCGCCAAGCGGTTGCCGCCGTGGTCTCTGCCGTGACGGTCACGACATCGCGCGACATGATTTGCGCACATGTCATGTCGCTGAAGCTGCGTGCATAGGTGAGCAGTTGCGCTTTATGCAATAACGTTTGCAGGTCTTCGGCCGCTACGTCGATCAACTCGCCTTGCTTTCGCACAAGGGCTTCGATATCGGCGCGCGTCACGCCCGTGCCAGCGGTGTCCGCGGCACGATCTGACGGCGTGGCGCGCCGCACGTGAGGGTATCGATGCCCGGTGACCGTGTGATAGGCGATGGCAGCCGTTAGGAGTACGAACGATTGCACGGCGATCGGCTCGACGACGAAACGGAATCCGAGCGCGTGCACGGCTGGGCCGCCGAGCACCGCTGTCAGTGCGACGGCACCTGACGGCGGGTGCACGCATCGCAGCGCGAACATGGCACTTGTTGCGGCGGCGACGGCAAACGCGGCAGCCACGACCGGGTCGGCAAACCAGTGACTCGCCAGCACGCCGAGCGTCGCTGCGACAACATTGCCGCCGATGAAAGACCACGGTTGCGCGAGCGGGCTTGCCGGCGCGGCGAACAGCAGCACGGCCGATGCGCCCATCGGCGCGACGAGCAGTGGAATATGGGCTGCATCGCTTACGAGCCAATGCATCGTCGCGCCCGTGACAGCAATGCCGATGAATGCGCCAATGCATGAGCGAAGGCGTTCTTGCCACGGCACGGTGACAGGGTTCGGGACGAAGCTCAGCAGCCAGCGAGCGATGGCGACACGGGACACGGCGATAACGGATCGAAACGATTAAAAAGCACGGGCCCCGCGCAGGCACGGGCCCAAAGGGACGGCGATTATATCGCAACGTGACATATTTACGCGACGCAAGCCGAGGCGGCGATGCGTGAACGCAACGCTGCCTTTCTCCAGAGCAATTAGGTAGGACTGCTAAACGATGAGCGCAAGGTGCTCAGCGCCAGATGGCGCCATCGCAGAAGACGTCGGTTTGCGTTTCAGCTGGGATCGGCACGTCGGCCAAGGCTGCCGCCTCGCGATAGAGCGCTGTTTGATTGACCGCCGCGGCAATCGCCGCATCGCCGGCCGCGTCGCTTTCATCGGCGCGAAGCAGATGCCATCGACGATATTGCGCGAGAAACCAGCGACCGTCCGATACGCGCGGATAGTTGACGGCGCCGCCCTCGAAGAACGAAACGGCGAGCGGAGGCTGTGTGAAGCGTCGGCCGCCGTCGCGGCCGGACAGCCGTGGAGCGATTAGTTCGTGCGGCACGTCCAGCGCGTCTGACTTGGCGAGCCACGGTGCGATTTCTTCCCGATGCGTAGGCGAGTCGACCCAACGGCAAGCTTCGAGCATCGTCCGGATCAACGCGCGGGCGGTATTCGGATGAAACGCCACGAAATCGCGCCGGCATGCCAATACCTTCTCGGGATGCCCAGGCCAAATCTCGCTCGTGGCTGCAACCGTTTCTCCGGCGCCGCCAGCTTCGGCCAGTGCATGCCAGGGTTCACCCGCGCAAAAGCCGTCGAGCGTTTCGCGGGCCAGGGCGTCGACCATACGAGGCGGCGGAATGACGACACTTTCGATGTCGTTCAGCGGATGGATACCCTGCGCGGCGAGCCAGTAGTAGAGCCACATCGCGTGCGTGCCGGTCGGGAACGTCTGCGCGAAGACCGGCGTGCGGCCAAGCGTAGCGAGCGCGGCTTTCAGATTGCCGGTTTCGTCGAGCGCGCGCGCCAAACGCGTCGAAAGCGTGATGGCCTGCCCGTTGCGATTGAGCACCATCAGCACGGCCAAGTCGGCCTGCGGCCCGCCGATGCCGAGCTGCACGCCATATACGAGGCCATAAAGCGCATGCGCGGCATCGAGCTCGCCCGACAGCAGCTTGTCGCGCACCGCCGCCCATGACGGCTGACGACACAGTTCGAGTGTCAGCCCGTGGCGGTGTCCGAACTCGAGCACCTTCGCCGCGATAAGCGGGGCCGCGTCGGAAAGCGCAACGAAGCCGATGCGGAGGTGGGTCTTTTCGAGCTGTGTATCCATGTCCTACCTCGATGAATCGGCTGCGTCGACGAGCCGGCGCGCGATCTCCGCAAGCCGCACGCCGGCATCCATTGCACGCTTGCGCAGCGTGGCATAGGCGTCGTGCTCCGACATCTTGCCGCGCTCCATCAGCAGCCGTTTCGCACGGTCGATGGTTTTGCGCTCGGTGAGCTCACTCTCCACTTTTGCGAGGCGTTGCCGCAGCTTTTCCTCGTGAGCGAAGCGCGCAAGCGCGACCTCGAGAATCGGTGCGAGACGCTCGGGTGCAAGCCCTTCCGTCACATACGCCGTCACACCTGCATCGACCGCATCGCGAATCAGCTGCTGATTCGCGTCATGGCTGAACATCAGCACGGGGCGGGGCGCCGTCTCGTTCATCACCGCGAGATGCTCGAGCGTGTCGCGCGAAGGCGATTCGGTATCGATGATGACGACATCGGGCCGCTCGCGTTCGACCACTTTCGGCAGCGCTTGCGGCGTCGCGGCTTGCTCGAGCATCTCGTAGCCCAGGCGAGCGAGTGCCTCGCGCATTTCGCCGATGGGTTTGTCGGTATCGGTAACGAGCAGGATGCGTAGCATCTATCGGGCTATGCGGCGGATCATCCAGCGACTCATGCAATAGCAGGCGCGTTCATCAGTCTCTTGATTTCCGGGATACAGGAGCCACACACAGTACCGCAGCCAAGCGTCGATTTCAAATCTTCGAGGCTCGCGTGTGCCGTCACCGCCGCTTCGATTTGCGTTTGCGTGATCTGTTTGCAGTTGCAAACGATACGCGAGCGTGGTGCCAACGCGCGCAATGCATCTTCGCCGCCGGGCAGGAAGATCGTGTGCCGCGGGCCTGGCCATGGGGTGCCCGAGCGGATTTGCTCGATCAGCGCGGGTGCGCCGCTCGTTTCGCCAGTCAGCAAAAAGCCGTCGATCACGTTGCCGTTCCAAGCCACGCGTTGCTCGCGGCCGCGACGTGCATCGCGATATTCAAGCAAATCGTCGCCGCGCGGCAATCCTAGCGCATCGTGCAGACGTTCCGCCCACTTGCCATCCGCGCTCGAATCGGCAGCGGACACCACGAGCAGATTTTCGTCCTCGATTCGTACGGAAGCATAGCGACGCTCCGCCAACAGTGGTTGCACGGCAGCACGCAGCGCCTGCGTATCGCCGCGCTTCGCGGCCACGAGACGCCACGGCAGATCGGCCGCCTCGATCCGCACGGCCGCGTGCTTGAGCTCAGGCTGGAAGGAATGCGGATCGACGGCGCCAATCGTCGTTTCGTTGATGCCGCCGCTGTTGAGGAACTGGCCGCTCCAATGCATTGCGGTGAATACCGTGCCGGACGGGACATCGTCCGACGTTTCGAGCGGCAGGACGAGCTTGCCGCGGCGGCTCGCAACCGTCAGCAGATCACCGGTCTTGAAGCCGCGGCGCGCGGCATCGCGCTGCTGCATCACAACGGCGGCTTCCGGTGCATGCGCGAAGAGGGCATCTGCGCGGCCGGTGCGGCTCATGCCATGCCACTGATCGCGCAGGCGGCCCGTGACAAGCCGGAACGGATAGCGCGAATCAGCCGGCTCGGCGACAGGCCGGTAGGGCGTTGCATGAAATTGCGCGCGACCGTTGGCCGTTGCGAAAATGCCGTCGGTATAGCGGCGCGATGCTCCGTCGCTCGCACCCGCGGCCAACGGCCATTGTTTCGGACCTTCGGCATCGAGCAGCGCATACGAAAGACCGCCGATGTCGAGGTCTCGGCCGACCGTCAGCGCGCGATGTTCGTCGAAGACGTCTTGCTCGGATGCGAACGGAAATAGTTCGGACTCCGAACGATTCGCGCGACGATGCACGCCGTGCTCCGACGTCGCCAGCCTCGATTCCAAACGGCGGGCCACTTCGTTCGCAATCCACCAGTCGGCCTTGGCCTCGCCCGGCGCCTCGACGGCCGCCCGCACGCGCGAGATGCGACGTTCGGAGTTTGTGACGGTGCCCGACTTTTCGCCCCAGGTGGTGGCCGGCAGTACCACGTCGGCATAAGGTACGGTATCGGTGTGCGTGAACGCCTCTTGAACCACGACGAACTCGGCCTTCTCGAGCGCGTTGCGCACGCGTGCGATATCGGGCATCGAATGCACCGGGTTCGTGCAAACGATCCAAACGGCTTTGATCTTTCCTTCGGCGAGCGCATCGAACATTTCGACGGCGGGCAAGCCCGGGCGCGCCGATAGGTCTTTCACACCCCACAGGGCCTCGAGTTCCGAGCGGTGAGCAGCGTTGCCGATATCGCGGTGCGCCGCAAGCATCGTGGCCATGCCGCCGACTTCGCGGCCGCCCATCGCGTTGGGTTGCCCGGTCAGCGAGAACGGGCCCGCGCCCGGTTTGCCGATCTGCTGCGTGGCAAGGTGCAAGTTGATTAGCGCCAGATTTTTCTCGGTGCCGTGACTCGACTGATTGAGCCCCATGCAATAAAGCGAGAGCGTCGCAGGGCTCGCGGCGAACCATTCAGCCGCCTGAATCAAATCGCGCTCGGTAATGCCGCATATCTTCGCCGCGGTGCGCGGCGCGTACTCGCGCACGAGCGCCTTCACCGCGGCGAAGCCATCAGTGTGCTCGTCGATAAACGTGCGCTCGAGCATGCCTTCCCAAATGAGGTGGTGCAGCATGCCGTTGAACAGCGCGACGTCGGTTCCCGGTTGAATCGCAAGATGCAAGTCGGCGAGCGCGGCCACATCGGTGCGACGTGGGTCGACGACGATCCAGCGCGTGGCCGGGTTGCGCGTTTTCGCGTCCTCCAGCCGGCGAAACAGCACGGGATGAGCGTAGGGCATGTTGCTGCCGGCAAACAGCACCGTCTGCGCGCGTTCGAGGTCTTCGTAGCAGGTGGGCGGCCCATCGGCCCCGAGTGCCTTCTTATAAGCGGTCACCGCACTCGACATGCAAAGCCGCGAGTTCGTATCGATGTTGTTGGTGCGAATGAGCCCCTTGGCCAGCTTGTTGAATACGTAGTAGTCCTCAGTAAGCAACTGGCCGGACACATAAAGCGCAACAGCGTCGGGGCCATCGCGCTTGATCACGTCCGCAAAACGCGCGGCGACGTGATCGAGCGCGCTCGCCCAATCGGTAGACACGCGCGGGCTGCCACGCTCGGTGCGGATTTCGGGCACGAGCGCGCGGCCATCGAGGCTCGCCGCGGTCAGCGGCAGCGAACGGCCTTTGGTGCAAAGACGCCCGAAGTTCGCCGGATGATCCGGGTCGCCGGCAATGCCCGTAATGCGGCCTTGTTCGGCGTCGATCAGCACGCCGCAACCGACACCGCAGTAACAACAGGTCGAACGCGTGACGGTCTTCATTGCTAATGCACTCCCGTTACGCGAGGCAAAGGTACACTGCCTCGCCCTCGACTTTCACGGGAAAGCGCCGCGCGCAGCCTTCATCGGGCGCGCGCGCCTCGCCCGTGGCGAGTTCGATATTCCAGCTATGCAGCGGGCAGGTGACAGCCTTGCCGTGCACGATGCCTTGTGAAAGCGCGCCACCCTTGTGCGGGCAGCGATCGAGCAGCGCGAAGACTTCATCGTCGGCAGTACGAAAGATGGCGATGTCGGCGTCGGCATGCTTGAGCACGCGGCTGCCGAGCCGCGGAATGTCGGACACCTGGCAGACATGCGTCCAATTGGGAAGAGACGAGCGATCCATCATCAAAATCCTTAATCGATAACCGTGAGCGGAATATATTCGCGCGGCTGAGCACCTTCGACGCGCGCTTGCCACGGGTCGGGCAGGCCCTCGAGCGAATAGAGCAGCCGTTCGTAAAGCGCTTTGCGGCTCGCCTCGTCGTCAACCACTTTGCGCTTCACGTAATCGAGGCCGACACGTGCCACGTAATGCACGGTGCGATCGAGGTAATGCGCTTCTTCGCGATAGAGCTGCAAAAACGCGGCTGTATATTCCTTGACCTCGTCGGGCGTCTTGACCTTGGCGAGAAATTGCGCGACCTCGGTCTTGATGCCGCCGTTGCCGCCTACATACAGCTCCCATCCGCTATCGACCGCGATCACGCCGACGTCCTTGATCCCAGCTTCGGCGCAATTGCGCGGGCAGCCCGAGACGGCGAGCTTGACCTTGTGCGGCGACCACATGTTCGCGAGCATCGTTTCGAGATCGATGCCCATTTGCGTGCTGTTTTGTGTGCCGAAGCGGCAGAATTCGCTGCCCACGCAGGTCTTCACCGTGCGAATCGATTTGCCGTACGCATGGCCCGATTGCATGCCGAGATCTTTCCAAACGTTGACGAGATCTTCTTTCTTCACGCCGAGCAAGTCGATGCGTTGGCCGCCCGTCACCTTCACCATCGGAACGTGATATTTGTCGGCGACATCGGCAATGCGGCGCAACTCGTCGGGTGTCGTCACGCCGCCCTTCATCTGCGGAATGACGGAGAACGTGTTGTCCTTTTGAATATTGGCGTGCACGCGCTCATTGACGAAACGGCTTTGCGGATCGTCGACGGCCTCATGCGGCCAAGTGGAAATAAGGTAGTAGTTGATCGCCGGGCGACAGGTAGCGCAGCCGTTCGGCGTGCGCCATTCGAGGAACTCATAGACGGCCTGATGCGTGAGCAGCTTATGCTCGCGCACGGCCTTGCGCAGTTCGTCGTGCGTGTGGTCTGTGCAGCCGCACATGGCTTTGGTCTTCGGCGTTTCCTGGAAGCTCGTGCCAACGGTGCTCATCAGGATCTGCTCGACGAGACCGGAGCACGAACCGCACGAGCTGGCCGCTTTCGTGTGCTTTTTCACATCATCGAGCGTGAAAAGCCCCTTTTCGGTGATGGCCTTGACGATGGTGCCTTTACAGACGCCATTACAGCCGCATACCTCATCGCCGTCGGCCATGGCGGCCGCTCGGTTTTGTCCTTGCACACCGGCGTCGCCAATGCTCGATTCGCCGAACATCAGTCGATCACGCAGTTCGCCAAGCTTGCGGCCCTCGCGCAACAGCTTGAAGTACCACGCGCCGTCGGCGGTATCGCCATAAAGGCAAGCCCCGACGAGACGGTCGTCTTCGATCACCAGTTTTTTATAGACGCCGCTAGCGGGGTCGGACAGCACGATCTGCTCGGTGTTTTCGCCGCCGATAAAGTCGCCCGCCGAGAAGAGATCGATGCCCGTCACTTTGAGCTTCGTCGAGAGCACCGAGCCCTTGTAGCTGCCGATGCCCATCAGCGCGAGGTGATTCGCGCAGACTTTCGCCTGCTCGAAAAGCGGGGCAACCAGGCCATAAGCAATACCGCGATGGCTGACGCATTCGCCAACGGCATAAACGCGCGGATCGTATGTCTGCAGCGTATCGTTGACGACGATGCCGCGGTTGCAATACAAGCCCGCCTGCTCGGCGAGCGCGGTGTTCGGCTTGATGCCGGCGGCCATCACGACGATGTCGGCCGCTATTTCCTCGCCATCCTTGAACCGTACACCCGCGACTTCGCCGGCTTCGTTGCCGACGATCTCAGTGGTGGCCTTCGACAGCAGAAACGAGAGCCCGCGCGCTTCAAGCGAGCGCTGCAGCAGCTTGCCCGCATTGGCGTCGAGTTGACGCTCGAGCAGCGTCGAGGCGAGGTGGACGACCGTCACTTCCATGCCGCGCAGCTTCAACCCGTTGGCCGCTTCGAGGCCCAGGAGCCCGCCGCCGATTACGACCGCGTGACGCTTGACCTCAGCCGCCTTGATCATTGCTTCGGTGTCCTGAATATCGCGATAGGTGATCACACCTTTGAGCGATGCACCGGGCACGGGAAGAATGAACGGCTGCGAGCCCGTTGCAATCAGCAGACGGTCATACGGTGCCTCCGTGCCGTCTTCGGCAACGACGCAGCGACGCTTGCGATCGATGCGCGAAATCGCTTTGCCGAGATGCAGACGGATATCATTCTTCGCGTACCAATCGAGCGGATTGAGCACGATGTCGTCGAACGACTGCTCGCCGGCCAATACCGGCGAGAGCAAAATCCGGTTGTAGTTCGGATGCGGTTCGGCGCCGAAGACGGTGATGTCGTACTGATTGGGCGCAAGCGCCAGCAGCTCTTCGATTGTGCGGATTCCGGCCATGCCGTTGCCGATCACGACGAGTCGTGGCTTGTTCATCGATGTGGACTCCTTCAAGCGTGGGGCGTCGCAGCGTCGTTGCTCGACCGAAACCGAAGCCAAAAACAAACGGCGCCCGCTCGTGTCGATGCACGAGGGGACGCCGTTGTCCTTTTCATCGCGATGTCGGCCCGAGAGGGTGCCGCATCGCGTCTTTGCAGCATGCGCTCCGACACCGTTGCCGGAGCATGGCCGCGGTTAACGCAAAGGCTATGCCAGCATTTCGAAAGCTAGGTACTGCAAGGCTCTGAGCGCAATCGGCCCATTCGTTGGGCACGGTCACGGGATGGGTGTTGCACCGCAGCAGTGCAGGGCGTCGCGGGCGTCGCACCCGTTCGGCGCGGCGCCGTCCGCTTCGGTGCGCACGGTGGGTAACATATGGCGGTGCGCGTCTGTGTCTATAATCGTGAGCCGCATGCAGTCAACAGCTTGTCAATAGTTCGTCAACCACAGACTAAAAGGAGCTCTGATATGACCATCCGCATCGGTGACGAAGCCCCCGATTTCACCGCTGAAACGACTGAAGGCCCGATCAAGTTTCACGACTGGATCGGAAACGGCTGGGCAATTCTGTTCTCGCATCCGAAGGATTTCACCCCCGTGTGCACGACCGAGCTTGGCTATATGGCCCGGCTCAAGCCTGAATTTGACAAGCGCAACACCAAAATCATCGGCCTGAGCATCGACCCGGTCGGCGATCACGCGAAGTGGGTTGGCGACATCCAGGAAACGCAAGGGCACGCAGTCAACTATCCGATGATCGGCGACGCTGATCTCAACGTGGCCAAGCTGTACGACATGATTCATCCGAACGCGAGCGGCGGCACGCGTTCGGCGGCCGATAACGCCACGATTCGGTCGGTGTTCATTGTCGGGCCCGATAAGAAAGTGAAGGCAATGCTGATCTATCCGATGAGCGCAGGGCGCAATTTCGACGAGGTGCTGCGCCTTTTGGACGCGCTCCAACTCAATGCGCAGCATGCGGTTGCCACGCCGGTGAATTGGCGGCCGGGCGACGACGTGATTATTCCCACGTCGGTTTCCGATGAAGAAGCCAAGAAGAAGTATCCGCAGGGTTTCAAGACGTTGAAACCGTATTTGCGTACGGTCGCACAGCCGAAGTGATTGATTGCGGCGGAATAGCAGGTCAGAGCGCCGGCCCTCGTGGGCCGGCGTTTTATTTAGTTGGGGCCTTCTTTCAAAAACGCGATTGGCGCGGTGGTGCCCATGAAGATCGCGGCCTGATTAGCGTATACGCCGGCCACTAGCGTGTCAGTCGGGTCGCTGCGATTTTCGATGATCACCGTCGCGCCAGCGGGAACGGGGTATTGCCATTTTCCGAGCGGCGTTATTTTGATTATGTGGGAATCGAGGCTGGATCGTGTTTCATCCAACCGGCCGTAGTGGAGCAAATATCCGGCTCGATGATGCGCGCCGACCTGCGTTCGAATGCTCACGAGCGGCCGCTGATCACGCTGTGAAAACCGTCTCGGCAATTTCAATCCCGGATCGATATGACTGTCGACGGTATGAATGAATGACGGCTGACTCGGCAGCTTGAGCCATTTGATGATGACATTCGTTCTTACTCTTACCATCTTCGCCCACCCGCCGGCATCGACAGGCGTCAGCGAGATGACGGCGCCCGGGTTATCGCGTCTGCCTTCGCAAAGGCCAATGGCGTTATTGTCCAATTCACCGTCGGCCGCGCTAACGGCATGGGTGGCGGTTTGATTCGCATTCATGAGTGACCCCAACGTTCATATAAGGCGCTGGCATGACGGGCCAGCTTGCCGTTGAGGTGCGAATGCTACTGACGACGTGCCGCTGTGTTACGCGTTGTGAAAATTTTGGGACGAGTGGCTATCGCGCGGCCGTAAATCGCGATTGTGATTAACGGTTCAGCCTTTTCATTGCCTCGGATTCCATCGCTGCTTGCCATTCTTCCGAGGCTTCGATCGGGTCCATTTCGTCTTCGATCGAAGACTGTGCGCGCTCGGATGCATGCCGCGTATCATTGAAATCAGGGTCGAAGGTGTCGTCGGTGTCTTCATCGGTGGGCGGTTCGAGCATGTCGCGCAGCATCGCGTCGAGTTCAGCCGTATCCCACGGCTTGCCCTGCTGCTTGCAGACCTTGATGTAATGCCTGATCTCGGCATCTTGCTCCGCCGTCAAAGGGAGCCCGCGAAATGTCCGGTTCGGGTCGAGGTCGCTCATAGTGGCTCTCCGGCGCAGTGATGCTCAAAGTGTAGCGCCGATAGAGGCCGCAATGCTATCGGAAGGTTTCGTACAACGAAATGGTGTGCGGCGTTATCGCCGGCGCTTTTACGCGCGCTAGCACTAGTGAACGCAGCGTTCCGCCACGTTCGAAAAAAACGTCCGCAGCTGCGTGTCCCATGTGTCGTCGCGCAGCGGGACATGAGCCGCCGCAGTTTGCCGCATTTCAGGATCGAGGTGGATGGCGCGCAGCGCTCGCGCATCGAGAGGAGTACTGAATAACCGGCCTTCAGCATCGAGGAACAGGCACGCTTTGCCGCGGTAACGGGCGCCCCTGATCGAAGTGATATCGAACACGTGACGCGCCGATTCCTTCGGGTAGACGAAGATCACATTGATGCCGCGCGCTTCGAGGCGATCGCAGACGTCGGAGAATCGATAGAGCATCTGAAAGCCGCGCTCGCTTGCGCGGCCCACGCCGACCACGATCAAGCCATGCTTGCCCGTCACCTCGTGCACGAGGCGATGTGCGTACTCATGTGAAGTCAACCAAGCGTTGACGTCGATCACGTGGAGCTCCTGGCGGCTTTGATAGGTCAAATCAATAAATCTGATTGGATGATAGCGGAATTATCAGGAATTGATAATACCTCGCGAATAGATAGCACTCCTTACTATCGGCTCTGGGCCGCACCCACCGACTGTGGTACGCGATTTGCCACTCTGCTTGTCGGATGCGTTTGAGACGAACGGAGGTCGAAATGGATTTGCAGCAAAGCGTTGCCCTTGTGACCGGTGCCGGATCGGGCATCGGCAAAGCCAGTGCCGTGAAGCTCGCCGCGGACGGTGCGCGTGTCATCGTGCACGCGCACAAGGAGGCGGAAACCAAGGCGACTGTCGCCGAGATCGAACGCGACGGCGGTGACGCGTTCGGCGTTACGGCCGATCTGCGTGACGACAACGCCATGCGCGAGGCGATCAAGTGCGGCGTGGACTATTACGGCACGCTCGATATCGTCGTCGCGAACGCCGGCATCAACGGCGTATGGGCGCCGATCGACGCGCTGCAGCCAGACGAGTGGGACAACACGATCAACACCAATTTGCGCGGTACCTATCTGACGCTGCATTACGCTGTGCCGCATCTCAAGCGCGCGGGCAGCGGGTCGGTCGTCATCGTGTCGTCGATCAACGGTACGCGCATGTTCAGCCACGGCGGCGCCTCCGCCTATTCCACGACCAAAGGCGGTCTGCTCGCGCTCGGCCAAATGCTCGCGCTTGAACTCGCGAAGCATCGCATCCGCGTGAACGTGGTGTGTCCGGGGAAAGTCGACACCGAGATCAACGAGAACACGCGCGCGCGAGGGAATGAAGAGGCGTCCGAACCGGCACAGTATCCCGAGGGCAAGATTCCGCTAACGGATGGGCGTGCGGGCAAAAGCAGCGATATTGCCGAACTCGTTGCGTTTCTCGCATCCGACCGCGCGAAATTCATTACCGGTACGCCGGTTTGGATCGACGGCGGGCAGTCGCTGCTGGTCGGATGACGCTCAAGCGGCACCGCGGTATACAGGCAGCGTTTGAAACGCGCTAATGGAACGGCTGGCAGCAGCCGATGTGCTCGGCTGGCTGCCCGGTAGTGCAATCGGCGAGGGGCACGGCGGGATGTCGTCCCGGTGCCGCGGCGTGTTCAGCGAAAAAAGCCGATCGAACGCGTGCGCGGCAGCGATACGGTCATTCGTGATCACGGGCTTGCCGGGCGGCGGCCGCAACAGCACGTCGACCGTCTTGAGCAGCGACGTGTGGTCGTACACCGTGTGATCGATCGTCGATTGCCGAACGTAGGGTGAGATAACGAGCGCCGGTACCCGAAAACCGAGGCGATCAAAACGAAAGCCGTGCACGTTCAGATCGTTGCCCGCGCTCGGCGCCGATGGCGGCACGCAGGCGCCGGGAGCGACGTGGTCGAAGAAACCACCGTGCTCGTCGAACAGCACGATCAACGCGCTTTGCTCCCAATAGGGCGATGCCTTCACCGCTTCATAGACTTCTTTGATCAGGGCTTCGCCGCGCCGCACATCGCCGAGCGGGTGCATCGAGTTGCCGTTGCGAAAGCGGCTCAGCGGCGAGGCATCGTAGGTCGGCTCGATAAAGACAAAGCTCGGCGCGAACGGTTGTGCGCCGCGGAGCATCCCGAGAAAATCGGCATACGTCACGAAATTGCCCACGTGACGATCGACGCCCGCCAGCGCCCACGATTGCGGGAAATCCCCGCTCGCCACGATCCATTCCTGCGGGTTCAGCCTCGTCAGCACGGAGTCGGCGCCGTTGCCGAAGCGGGCTGCATCAAGAAAATCGGAGGCGAGCGTCGAAAGATCGCTTGGGCTGTGGTCTAGCCCCCACGACGTACCGGCCAATGTAAAAAATCGATTCGGCCACGTGGGCCCGGGCACCGACGAAAACCAGTGATCGCACACGGCGAACTGATGGGCGAGGAAATTCAGCACGGGCAACTGATCGGGTGTGAAGCAGCGCAACGCGCTGGCCACGTCGCAGCCATGATCGTCGAGGCAGGCCGCGAAGCCATAGTCGTTAGCCGATGCCGCAGGTGGAGGGTAGCTGCCGCCGAGGCGTATCGCGTCACCGACGCAATCAGCCTTGGCTATGGCGGCCGGGCCGCATAACTGCAGCAGCGCATCGGAAAACTCGTGACCCGGGTCCCCATCAAGTTGGAACGGTGCGCCCGCGCCGATCGAATATACGTTGCCGCTGCGGTCCCGATTGGTGAAGAGCGGCTTGCCGATCAGGCCCTCGGCTTGCGTCGGCGTGCCGTCCGGTGTCCATCCGCGCAAGTCGGACCAGCCAAAAATGTTGTCGTATGAGCGGTTTTCGAGCATCAGCACGAAAACTTTCTTAATCGATTGGCTGGCCAACGGTTGGGTTCCTTGCGGGCGATAGAGCGTTTAAAGGGAGGTGCGCGTTCAGAATAGGCGAGGACGGCATTGACTCGCTAATCGGGGTTAACCCTGATTTTTGTGTGGTCAGGAGGCGCTTAATGAATCGCCGGCCACGTGCACTCGCTCCCCGATCTGGAAAGCCGGCTGGGTGTTGTAGTTGAAATTGCGGTAGCTGCCGTCCTGCATCCGCACCTGCACTTGATACACCGTATTCTTGCGCACGGCGTGTTCGATGCCGTTACCGGCCAAGCCCCCGCCGACCGCACCGGCAATCGTCGCCAGCACGCGGCCGCGTCCGGCGCCGATCTGGTTGCCGAGCAGGCCGCCGGCCACCGCGCCGCCGACTGCCCCGACGCCGGTCGCTTGCTCCGGCGTTTGAACCGCATTGATCGCGACGATTTCGCCGGCCGTCGGATCGATGGCGGGCTGCGCGGGCGAACGCGTTTGCACGCCATTGTCGGTATACGAAGGAGCCTGTGCGGGACGCGCGACATGATGATGCGGCACGCGCGGTACGCTCACGGGGGCCGCTGGCTCGTTGCTCGACGCAAGCGGACCGCGTTGCGGCGCCGCAGACATGCTCGCGGCTGGTAGCGCCACGGCCGATGACGCGACCTGATCGGGCGGCGGTGCGGTGACGGCGCGCGAGGTCGGCAGCAGTCCTGTCATCGCTGCGATACCGGTCGCGCTGACGAGCACCACGGCGACGGCCGCCGTCGCGATGAGCGGGTGGATCCGATGACGGGGCGACAACTCGCGAGGCAGGTTCGTGTTCATGTTCATGTAGGACTCCTGAATGATTGCCTCAAAAACGCGGCATGCGGCTCGCCGGTGGACGCGCCATTAGTGACATTTGTAAGTAGTTGTTGGTCAAGGCGGTTCACTGCCCGACCTAGTTGCTCGACGATCTGCACGGGCAATCGAAACAATCGCCACAGCGCGCGCAAGTGAATCGTTTTCGTAGCGCCGCAATGCTCGTTGCATTCGACCTACGGATCGACCGGGGCGACGCGGGTTCCTGGCCCATAGAATGACCCTTACGATCCCTCGTGCGCCGCCTCGGGTCGGTATCAGATAGAACCGGGCGGTACGCGGTTTGCCAATCCACGCCGAGGAGCGATTCATGCAGAGAGTCCCAGCGCCTTTTCGCATCAAGATGGTCGAGGCAGTTCGCGAGACGACACTGGCGCAACGCGAACAGGCACTGAGAGACGCGGGCTACAACCCGTTTCAGCTACGCAGCGATGATGTCTACGTCGATTTGTTGACGGATTCGGGCACTGGGGCGATGAGCGATCGTCAATGGGCCGCGTTGATGCAAGCCGACGAGTCCTATGCCGGCTCGCGCAGCTATTTCCGATTGCAGGAAGTCGTGGCGCAACTGTTCGGCTACGCCTACATGGTGCCGACGCACCAGGGGCGCGGCGCCGAGCATATTTTGTTTCCATGCTTGGTCGAGCGTGCGCGCAGCGAGCGCGGCGCGACCGAACCGGTCTTCATCTCGAACTATCACTTCGATACGACAGCCGCACATGTCGAGTTGGCCGGCGCACGCGCGTTGAACGCGCTGACGCGCCGCGCTTTCGACACCGCTTCGCTCGATCCGTGGAAAGGCAACTTCGATCTCGAACAAGTGGCTCACCTGATCGAAACACACGGCCCGCGTAACGTGGCCGCCATCGTGACCACGGTGACATGCAACAGCAGCGGCGGCCAACCGGTCTCGCTAGCGAACATGAAGGCGGTGTACGACCTCGCGCATCGTTATAGCATTCCCGTCGTCATCGATTCCGCGCGCTTTAGCGAAAACGCCTATTTCATCAAAGCGCGCGAGGACGGTTTCGGCGATGCTTCGATCCCTGAAATCGTGGCGCACATGTACCGGTATGGCGATATGTTGACGATGTCGGCCAAGAAAGACGCGATGGTCAACATCGGCGGCATCTGCTGTATTCGTGAGGACCGCGACCTATTCGAGGCGGTGCGCGCGCGCTGCGTGCTGATGGAGGGCTTCGTCACGTACGGCGGCCTTGCAGGGCGGGACCTCGAAGCGATGGCGACAGGGCTTGCCGAGGCGGTCGACGAGCAACTGCTGGCCTACCGCATCGCGCAAGTTGCCCATTTGCATCGCCGGCTCGACGACGCAGGTGTTCCGGTTCAGCGGCCTTGCGGCGGGCACGCCGTATTTATCGATGCCGCACGGCTGTTGCCGCATATTCCGGCCGAACAGTTTCCCGCGCTCTCGCTTGCGAACGCGATTTATGTGGCGGGCGGAGTGCGCGGCGTCGAGATCGGTTCGTTGCTGCTCGGGCGCGATCCAAAAACGGGCGTGCAAAAGGCGTCGCCATTCGAATTGCTTCGGCTTGCTATTCCACGCCGCACCTATACGAACGATCACATGGATTACGTGGCGGACGTCATTATCGACACCCAAGCGCAGGCCGCGCAACTGCGCGGCTATGCCTTCGAGCAAGAGCCGCCGACGCTGCGCCATTTTCTGGCCCGCTTTCATCCGTTGCATTAAGCGTTGAACATAAATCCGTTGAACGCCTGTGCGGTGCGTATCGATCTCCCGTGGTTCGCGCAACCCACGCCACGCTGAACTACGGAAATACGATGTGCCCGTCAGCCGCGCAACTCATATGCTTGAGCGAAACGAGGGGTGTGCCATGCGGTCGGTCAATATTGACCCGCTCGGTTTTTGATGCGGTAACCGATGCCGGTTTTATTGCTCTACTATCGTTCAAACGCTCAAAAGTTCAAACATTAACTACGAAGCTTCGTACGCGATCGATAACGAAGAATTCTCAACAGTTCTCAAATGATTGCGGATAGTCAGATTTGTTGAATATGTCGTTCGAGTGCTTCTCTATAGTGGTGCAAATGCACTCGACCTTACGTCCATGGTGCCGGTAGTGGGCGGCTTACAATCTGTCCATCGCATCTGCACGTCATCACGTGCCGCTGCACCGGCACAAGTGCATCAACGAGGAGTTGCACGATGTTTCCGGCTCTCTATTTTCCGTTGGTTGCAGCGCAAGGCATGCGTTGTTCGCCTGCGGCGTTTCTAGATAAAGTCCGCGAAGGTAATCTCAACGCGGCAAGCGCATACGCAAACCGATGGGCCGATGAAGATCCGCAAAACGCGGATTTGCCGTGGCTCTTGCAGTTGCATGCCGACATGCTCAGCACACTCGGCATCGGGGACGAAGCCGAGGAACAATACCGTCGCGCTCAGAAGCTGATCCGTGCGCCACGTCAGGCGATGCGGGCAGCGTCGTGCCGCAACGCGGGGTGGCAGGCGCTTTTTCGTCACCGGCTGACGACGGCATTGTCCTGCTTCGCGCGTGTGATGGAAGAGACGGGGATCGACCCGTTGCTGATATTCGACGCGCGCGTCGGCATCATCTGCGCGCTTCACCAGCTGGGCCACCCACGCGATGCGATCAATCACCTCGATGAGCTCGGCGCCTTTGTCGAGACGATGGACGAAAGCGATGCGGTGCGCTTGCGCGACGTCGTGACGACGCTGCGCTATGACCTCGCGGTACAGCACGAGCTGCGCAGTGCGGCCCCGCTGGGCGATCACGTGTATTGGCATTCGGAGACGGCCGACGGCATGGCCGCGGTTCCGGAGGCGGGCGAGGGCATCGCCGCTCGGGAAAGCGCTGCGCTGCGCGTCGAGGTGCCGTTGCTGCGACAACGAATCGACTATCTGCGCGATATCCGCGCCCTGGTCCGCGGCGAGCGCACGGCGATGGAAAGCATCGCGCGACATCTGCAATGGGCTCAGCAGGCCGGGCTGCACGAATACGTACGCACGACGCGGCTCGAAGCCGTTCTCGCCGTATTAGCTTGTGCGGCGCCGCAGCTTGCCGAAACGCTGATCGAGCCGCTGCACCGGCTCGACCATGCAACGTCGACGGGCCATCGGCAGCTCGAATATCTTTACTGCGTTGCAAAGCTGCGGCAGGTTCAGGGGCGCGCCCCCGAGTCGATGCAGTTTTACAGCCGCTATGCGCTGCTTTCGATGCAGTGCCTGCGCGCGGATGCTCATGCGATCGCGCCGTTCGTCAGCAGAACGACGCGTCGGCCGCCGCAACTCGATGACGTGGGCGCGCGTCTGCCCGCGAAATATCGCCGCGCTTATCGGTACATGCAGGAAAATCTCGACCGGGCCGATTTGTCGGTGCGGGAGCTGGCCATCGAGATCGGTGTAACCGAACGAGCGTTGCAAACGGCGTTCAAGAATTTTCTCGGGTTGTCGCCGACGGAGTTGATTCGCCGTCAGCGCATGGAGCGCATCCGCGCCGAGCTGGAAGACCCATTTACGACGGACCGCAATATTCTCGGTGCGGCCAACAAGTGGGGCGTGCAGAATCGCTCAACGCTCGTTTCGAGCTATCGCAAGCAGTTCAACGAAGCGCCGTCGGAAACGCTCGAGCGGTGAGCGCGAGCTAGGCGCAAGGTCATCAGGAAACGCAACTGCGGGCAGTGTTTCCGTTTGTTTCGCGTTTTGACAAAACCTTTCGCGCCGTGACGGGTTCGGCGCATTCGAATCGTGCATGATGCGGTGGCCGGCTCAAAGCCGCGCTGCTGCTTTCAGTAACCTTCGATTGCCCGCATATGTTCACTCGTTCGAATATGACTGAACCAGGCCATGGCGCCAATCCATGCACCCGCGGCGCTCGCGCACTGCTGCCTGCCGCTATCGTTGCATTCGCTTGCGCAATGAGCGGTTCAGCGAGCGCGCAGACGACCGATTGCTTCGACGCCGCGGCTGCCTATCAGCATGTCAACCCGATGGTGCTGCGTGCCATCGCCTGGCAGGAGTCGCACAACCGAGCCAATGCCACGCATGCGAATGCGAACGGATCGGTCGACTACGGGGTCATGCAGATCAATACGATCCACCTTCCGACACTCTCCAAATATGGCATCGGCCGCCAAGAGCTGATGTCGCCTTGCAAGAACATCTTTATTGCGGCATGGCAACTGCGCCGCCAGATACTGAAGTACGGTAATACGTGGGCCGCGATCGGCGCTTATCATTCGGCCACGCCAGCGTTGCGCGATCAGTACGCTCGTCAGATCGCGGCTATCCTGCGGCGTTGGGGTGCGCTCTCGGATAAACGTCCCACAGAGGTGGCTGATCGGGCGGGGCCGGGGGCTGCGGTGGAGTGACACTGGTGTGTGAGGGGGCTAGCTATTGAGACTTCCATAATTCATGACATCACCACAGCGTAGCCTGCATCCAACAAGCGGCAATAATCGAAGGTCGCTTTTGAGCGCTCTTAAGCTTGTTGCGGGCGCTCGCGTGCAGTTCGCTAAGGTCATTGGGGCAGTAGTTGGCCAGCGCGTGGCGCTTCAACCAAGCCCACAGGTATTCGACCGGGTTCATGTCCGGCGCATACGGCGGCAGGAACGCGATCTGGATGTGTCCTTTCAAGCTGTCCAGGTACTCGCGCACCAAACGACTGCGATGCGCCTTCAGGCCATCCCAGATCACCAGCAGAGGCTGCTTCAAGTGGGCCTTGAGCGCTTTGAGGAATTCGACGATCTCTTCCTTCTTGATGCTGCCCTCGTGCAGGCGGAACAAACAGTTGGTGCGCGTGAGCCCGGCGATGACCGAGACGTGATTCCAGTTGAAGTGAAACTGGATGATGGGCGTCTGTCCCTTGGGTGCCCAGGTACGGACTCTGGTCGGGCGCTCGCTGATACCAGACTCGTCCACGAAGACAATTAGTCGGCCTTCTCGTCGGGCTTTTTTTTAAGGGCCGGCCAGGTGCGACGCTTCCAGTTGCGCACGGCATCCTCGTTGCGCTCAATGGCCCGCTTCTCTGGCTTTTGCGGACTAAAGCCCAGCGAACCCAGGATGCGCCAAACTTGCGTCTGGCCAAAGCGAACGCCGTGCATGCGCTCGATGACTGCGCCCACACGCTTGAGAGTCCACAGTTCAGTGCCAAATCCATGCTCGACGGGGCTTTGTAGCAGGGCGGCGCGAACAACCGCCAACTGTTGCTCATCGAGTTGGGCCGGACGCCCTCGCTCGGGCACCTCTCGCAGGGCATCGATGCCGCCTTCATCGAGCAGCCGCTTCCATGAGTACACCGTCTGCCGAGCAACGCCCACAGCCAACGCCACCTCGGCGCAGCCCTTGCCCGCCAGCAGCAGCCGACCAGCCTTCAATCGCTTCTTTGCTGCTTCGCTCAATCGCCTTTGCGCCATGCCAACTTGTCTCCAAGATCGCCCAGGAGGTATAACGCTTGAGACGCTCAACGGTTGTCATGATTTTAGGAAATATCAATAGTTTGGCAATTGGTTAGTACAACTTACCGAACCACGTGTGGTTGCGTGCACAACCAAGTCGAGGCGATGGCGATCAGCGGGTTTCAGGCCGAAAGCCTGCAGCCTCAATGGCTGCGTCGATTGCGGCGTTTTCCTCGTCGCTGAGATATGCGCGAGCCACGTGCAGCGTCGCATAGATCTCGATAAGTTCCGTCGGAACGGGTTGATTTGCCTTTCTATATGGGGTGATAGCCGCCAAAAGCACGTCGACAGTTGCCCGATAACGCAGGTAGCGATCATTGGTCAGCGGACCATCGACGTCGTCGTTGGAAAAGGTATGGACTTCTACGATGAACTTGATACGTAGGGCGACCGTCTTCAGTAACACCATCTGCTGACTGTACGGAACGCTTTCGATCGTTGGCCATGGCGGAGCCCCCCACGTTTGTTGACCGAGTGCCGTGCGCACACCATCGAGCGTCGTCACCGTGTCGACGTGCACGGCCAATATGTCTGCCATCGGCGCGGAAAACACCGGCGCTGTGCCCCGTGGTTTGGCGTCGCCCGGTTCCAACTTCTGCAGAGCCGCGTTCTGCGCGGCAGGGGTGGCGGTTCCTGCTGCCTCGCCTGCGCCCTTGATTTCCTCTGGTTGGCCAGGTTCAGGTGTACCGGGGCCACCAACGCGATTTATCATGCCCGTTCCTCCTGTTCCTTCGTCCCCAAAAAAACGTACGGCCGAGCCACTCCCCTCGATCAAGCTGCCAAGAGCCGATGGGGCGACATCGGGTGGGGCGGTGGAATAATTTTAGTAGTTGTGCGCGCAACTAATTGATAAGCACAGCGCATTGCGGTAAAGTTGCGGGCACAACCAAGTAGAGTTGGTGGAAGTTAGCGCGTCTCGGGCCTAAGGCCCACTGCTTCGATGGCGGCGTCGACTGCCGCGTTTTCCTCGTCGCTGAGGAATGCTCGAGCGTTATGCAACGCCTGGTTCAGATCCAAGAGGTGGTCCGGATCGGGTTGGTTTGCGTTTCTGGACGCAACGAGAGCGGGCAACAGGACGTTGGCCATCTGCTGATAGCGGCGGTAGCGGTCATTGGTCAGCGGTTGGTCGCCATCGACGTTGGACAGCGTATGGATTTCCGCCGCCAGATTTTTCAGTATCTGATGGCGCGTTGGTGGATCGGTTACACCCAGCGCGACTTGGAGGCGTCTATCAAACTCGCGCAACGACGCGGTGTACCTTGATTCGCTTCCATCGCTTGGCATATACGGCTCGAGCGACTTGGCGAACTCCATGCGCTGTTCTTGTGTCGGCAGGCTTTCGGCGGCCTCGAGTAATGTCGCGAGCGCGGCATTCCGCGCCGGCCCGGGCGGCAGCGTGTCGATACCCAGGACCAGCCCCTGCGTGATCATGTGCCGCTGCTGATCATTGAACCTGTTGCTTGCTCTGGCGAGCACGATTGCCCGGCTAACGTCGGGCTCTATCTGGTCCGATAGCGAGAAACGCTGCTGGCCGAGAATATGGAGTAACGTGGCTTTCTCGTGTGGTGGCAGCTTTGCTATGTCGGCGAAGAGATTGCCGACATGAGCCATCTGAAATTCAAGGGACGTTTTCCCGAACGTCAGTACCAATCCGCCGAGCCCCATACAATAGTCTTCGGCAGTGATAGATTCTTTGCGTAGCGCGTCGCTAAGGTCTCTGGATAGGCGTTTGAAGGCCGCATCTTGATCCTTCGGCTCAAGCTCCTTGATCATATGCGGCAACATCTTGAGAACCGGGCCTTGATCTACCGAGTCCGGCATACCGCTCGTTGTGTTGAGAATTTCTCGCATCACGCCAATACGATCGCCCGCTGGTTCGATGAACCTCATATGCAGACCGATTGTATGGAGCAGCTCGATCTGCTGACTGTGCGGGATACCTGCGATCGTTGGCCCGGACGTTGACGTTGACCGACCGAGTAGTGCGCGCACGTCATCGAGTGTCCTGACGGCGTTTGCTTTCTCGGCCAATATATCGCCAGTGGTCGCGAGGTCTTTCCCAGCCATAAACGCCGTAAACGCTTCGATTGCCTCGTTTTCCTCGGGGCGGAGGAGGTCTACTCGAGCGTTGTCCAACGTCTCATTGATTTTCGAGATGTACAGCGGCACGGTCTGGTTTGCTTTAATGTCCGAGGCCGAAAATGACGACATCGCGTCGCACAGCTGCCGATAACGGGTATAACGATCATTGGATAGCGGACAGTTGGTGGCATCGACGTTGGAAAGATTGCGCAACTCCATGGCGAGGCCTAGCAGCATCTGATAGCGCAACGGGAGTTCGGTGACATTCAGGGCAGTTTTGAACGTTTTGTCAAACTTCTGCACGAGCGCCGCGTACGCTTGCGAGGTTTCATCAATGGGCATAACCGGTTGCAGCGAGTAGGCGAATGCCATGCGCTGTTCCATTGCTGGCAGCTCTTCGGCGGCGTCAAGTAGCGTCATGACGGCGGCATCCGCAGCGGCCCTAGGTCGCAGCGCGCCGACACCCCGGACGAGTCCACTGCAGATCATGCCTCGGTGCTCATTATTGAAATGGTCGCTTGCCCAGGCGAGGACGATCGCGCGGCTGACCTCGGGCTTTATCTCGTCCGATAGCGAGAAGTGCTCCGTGCCGAGAACATAGAGCGCCGCGGCTTGTAGGTCTGGTGGCAGATTTGCTATGTCTCCCAAGAGTTTCCCAATGTGCGCCCGCTGAAATGTAGGAGACATTTTCTCAAATGCTTCTATCAGGCCACTGAATCCCACAGTGTAGTCGGCCGCATCGATCGAGTTCTTGCGTTGCGCCGCATTAAGTTCCTTGGACAAAAGTCTGAAGGCCGTTTCTTGATCCTTCGCGTCGAGGTCTTTGATCGCAAGCGGCAACAAACTGAGAACCGGGCCGCGATCTACCGTGTCCGGCATATCCCTCGTTGTGTTGAGGATCTCTCGCATCACCGTAGTACGATCCGCCGCTGGTTCGATGAACCCCATGTGTAGACCGATTGTATGGAGCAGTTCGATCTGCTGACTGAACGGGACACTTGCGATCGTTGGCCCGGACGGCATTGACGTTGATCGACCGAGTAGTGTGCGCACGTCATCGAGTGTCCTGACGGCGTTTGCTTTCTCGGCCAATATATCGCCAGTGGTCGCGCGGTCTTTCCCAGCCGCAAACGTCGGCGCTCTATTTTTCGGCTGAGCGCTATCCGCTCGAAGTTGTCCAAAATTGTGGTTCGACGACTGCTGAGTTGCGCTTCCGTCGATGCTGCCGGTTACCGCCGCTCCATCGACTCCATCTGGACGCTCCGGTTGATTTGCGCCAGCGCCGCCGCCAATACGATCTATCATGTCCGTCGCTCCAGTGAAGACGCGGTCATGTTAAGCCGGCTCGATGCGCAACGCGCTTGACGATACGAACGTCATAAAGCGTACGCGAACTTTGCAGTTCGATCGAAGCTGACAATCGACTGTCGGCTACCGACAGTTCCGCCATCCCCAAAAAACGTAGGATCGGGCCACTCACCTCGACCAAGCTGACGAGAGCCTATGCATTGCACGCCATGCGTGTTTCCTAAAATGTCATTGAGGCAATGCATCTGGCTTCGAAAACGCGTAGTGACCTTGCTGCAAACTAGTTGTTTGTGCAACTATCTGGCATATCATGCGCGCTTCGATTCGTAGTCGACGATTCGACTCGCGAGACCACCACGATGTTCGGGCGACAACAAGAAGTGCGCGAAAAAGAAGGAAGGGAACGCACGGTGCACAAGTTCACGCCTGGCCGTCCATTGATTTGCTGGTCCGCTGTTGCGACGAAGAAGAATTGCCACGAAATAGTCACAAAGTAATCATAGAAACGGGAAAACCGTAATCGGCTTGTGGGAAGGCGGTCTTGGCGCAAATGGCCTGCGCCGCGGCGCCGCTGTGCCCAGCGGATGAAAAGGGGACGGGGAATGCAACTCTTATTGCGGGTGGAAACGAATGATGAGCGGGACAAAGAAGCACCGCGCCGTCGTAGTCATGTTTGGGGACAGGCAACTCGACAGCGTCCCCGTGCAGGCGCGACTTCACGGATCATATCCGGTCAGCGGCGCCGCCACGCCCGCGCTACTGACGGACCTCGGGCGCTGCGAAGATTTGGTCGCTCGCCGCAACTTCACCAGCGCCACCATTCATAAGGCAGGCTTCGACTGGCTCTGCTATTGGCTCATACAGCGCGTGGGCGAACGCGTGAGCTCTCTCGCATGGTTTGATACCTATTCGCCACCCGGATGGGCCGAGCGGTTCAACCGCGACGCGTTTTTCGACACCGATCCGCGAATTGCGTTCGCCTGCCGGTTCGATTGGCCGCTCGCGTGGGATCTCGATTCGCTGTTTGCCAATCCTGAAAACAAAGTGAACGCTGCTGCTGCCAAGCGGTTCGTATCGAGCGCGATCCAGTTTGGTGCGCATAGCGGCGTCACTTTCGGTTTGCCGACTGCTCGTCCGTTCGAGCATGCCGTCGTCACGCTTTCGAGTGCTCAACCCAACCGCCGCTGGATTACCGATGCAACGATCGGCGAAGCCTATGCGATTGGTGTGTCGCTGCATTCGTTCATCGAACCCCGCATCGGTCGGCTATTGCCCGAGTGGGAGACATCGAAGCCGACCGACGTGCAACGCAGCATGCTCCGTTGCGTCGCCCAAGGGCTGAGCAATCGTGAGATCGCGGAGCGCATGACGATGTCGGTGCACACCGTTGCCTATCACCTTCGACAACTCGAAAAGCGGTTTGACGCACAAAACCGGGTTCAACTGGCCTATATCGCGGGCCGGATTCTCGACGAATAAAAAAAGACGGTCATCACCATACCAATATTCCGGGACGTTATCCCGGAAAAATACAACCACTCAGTACGGGGTACGCTGTCGCATCGAGTGATGCGTGGGGGAATGTCGTTTTCCGCTGCAATGATGAGGAGCTCGAATGTCGTACCAAGACACAGCAAGAGAGTCCACGGACTTTCTCGTACACGATCGGGTGGATACGGCGGTTCTCGAACGCGCAGACGAGTTCGATACACCGGCCGTGCGCCCGGGTCCTGAAATCTGCTACGTCGACGAGACGGAAATTGCGTCGATGATCCGTGGCGACGAGTTGGGGCGGGAAACCGATATCGCCGTGGAGCTTGGTGCGGCGCGTAACGCCGAGGAGCGCGTGCGGCTCGTTCGTACGCTGTTGCGCATGCTCGGCTATAGCGGCCTCGCTTATCTTGCCGTCAAGATGGATAAGCTCGGTCGCCCGGAGCGCGTCTACGTTTTGCGCAATTACATGACGACGAACATCGCCACGCAGATGCTCGAGGCCGGTTTTCTCGAACGCGAAAGCGATCTTCATGGTGCGCTGACCAGCGACGTTCCGCAGGTATGGGACCTGAAGAGTCTCGTGACGGCATGGCGCGAAAGTGGCGATTACGCGCGTGGTCAGCAGCTGGCCGATCAAATGCGCGACAAAGGCGTATGCAGCGGGCTGAGCTTCGGCGTGTCGATTACGCATACGACCATCCGCTCGATCGTCAGCTTTACGTCGCCGCGTCATAACGCGGCATGGATCAACGATAACGTGGTGGCGCAGTCGCTCGCGTTGGGCTTGTCGTTGCACCAACGGTGCTCGGCCTATATCAAGGCCGTGCGCAGGCGCGAGACAGCGGGCGTGCTGTCGCAGTTGCAGCAGCGCATTTTGAGTCTGCTCGTACTCGGGCTTTCCGATAAGGAAATTGCAATTCGTCTCGACACGACTGCGCATAACGTTGACTATCACTTGCGGCAATTGCGCGATAAATATAAAGCGCTCAATCGCAGCCATCTGGCTTTTGTGGCAGCTCAGACGCAGGGCGTTTGAGGGCGGGCTACTGTCGGGGCGTCAGTCAACAAACACAAACGAACGGAACGGCCGCCGGAGTCGGCGGCCGCCAGAGGCTACACCTGCCGAGCGCTCTCGAACGAGTCGTGTTTTACGCTGCGCCGCGGCTATCGAAATACGCCATAGCTTGCTCATGAGCTGCGCTTATCGATGCCATGTTGGGCGCATCCGGGTGTGCGCTGCGTGTGCTCTGGAGCATCATTTCCATATACCTCATGTCGACTTGAGCGCGCTGCGCGTCGTCGCCGAGGCCAAAAAATGCGCGCCAGTCGTTTTTTGCCGGTTTGTCGTCGTCTTCGTCGACGATTTCGGCATCGACGATGCCCTCTTCGTCAGGCTCCGCGGTACGCGTGGCCGGGGGGCCGGAGGGGACCTGATTGATGACCACATCGCGAACTCGTTGAGAACCGGCCTTGCCCGTTGCGTCTGCCTGAGGTTTCCACGTTGGCGTTGGCGTTGCTGCTGCGGTCGCGACTGGGCCCCTTCCATGCGCAAAGCGCGGCGTGCCTGTGTTTGTGGCACTGGCCGTTTGGGGGGCGGCGCTCTGCTGCCCGCTTGTGGTGGGGTTCCACGCGTTAGTCTGCTGAGGCCACCAGAGCGGAGAAACGTAAGGTATGTAAGGCATCCCCGATTGGTACATGTTCGGAACCCAGCCGCCGTCCGGGGTCCACATGGGTCCCATACCGGAACCCATGCCCCATGGCATCGGAGGGATATAAGACGGACCGGCGTACGCTGCTTGGGCAGCCCGGTTTTGCCTCGTGTTATCGCTGGATTGGGGCGATGTCGCTCCGTACATTTGCTCAAAGCGCGCCGCATTTTTTTGGGCGTCACGATGGAATCCGATCCCGAACAAGGCAAATGGCAGGAATGCCGAGCCCAATGCCAGTGCGACTCCGGCAGCCATCATTTTCTGCGCTTTTGAGCCGAAAACGTCCGGCGGTGCCGGCTGTGGCTGGACGGTTTGATCGTAGCGCACCGTGTAGGGTCCCCCTGCGGGAGGATCGCCGGGGTTGCCACTATGCTGAGTTGCGCCGGGGTACGGCTGCTGCCAACTGGTATGTCCGCCGCGCTGTTGGCCCGTCAAGTTGGAGACGCTCTCCGTTATGCGTTGACGGACCCGCTGTGCGCTGTCTCCGAGCGAGCGCAGGCCGTCGATCAGCGGACTGGAAGACTGAGCGCGCGCGTATCCGTGCGCCTGCCCGGTGCCAAATCCATTCCCGTTTGGCGTACCCCATGACGGCTGCGATGCCGGATCGATGCCATTGATTCTGGCCATGCGCTCTCCATTTGCTTGCTAACCAATGATGAGAACGATTGTCGCGCCGGCAACGCGCATTGTGATGGTGCAGTGCGAACCGTGCACTGACCAAACGAACTCGGCAGCGGTGTTCACGAGCCAGAGGAAGGACCGTCGAGCGCTTCCAGTGCATTAAATGGGGCATTTTCCGCCACAATCTCGCGATCGCCCGTTGCACTCATACGCGTGTTGAACTGCAACATCATGCTTGGCCCAAAACTACGGGCACGCGTATTGCGCTCCCGTACCTTCAGTTCGACGAGCAGCCACGAGGCGCGATTGCCGAGCAACTGTTCTTTTCGCGCTTCGAACGCCGCTTTGACGCGCGGGTCATGATCCGACTGCGCGACAAGCATCGCGTTCGCTTCCAGCTGCTCGGCTACTTCGCGACGTAGCCGATATCGCTTCACATAGGAGAGATGCGGCCCACGATTGACGTCGACATCGGCGAGATGCGCATCAATGCGCTGGCCCGCGCGTGCGATTTTTTCCCGGCGACTGACAGACGTATGTTGACCATGCTTGCCCGCGCCTGAAGCCTGCGCCGAGAAAAGCCTGAGCAATTCACCGCGAGAGGATTGAACGGAACGCATGTACGCGTCAGCGTTTAGGTATTCGATATCGAGTACACAGGCGCGGTGGTTGAGCTTGTCGCCCCCTTCCCATACCAGTTGCACCTTCGCCGACTGATTGCGCTCATCGAGTTTCATCGACCATGCTGGGGCATCGATCGACATCAGTCCTACGCTGTGGCGGCCGTTCGACGACACCGGATGCGCGACGCTCGGCGCAATGCCGGTGCGCGCCTGCCATGAAGCACCGAGGCTCACACGATGCTGCTCTACTTGGAGCATGCCGGTACGCTCGACCGAGTCCATCGTCTGACGCGAGCGTTGCCAGCCGGCGCCGATCGAAGGCCCCGCACGAAAAGTCAGTTCGCCAGGATCTGTGGGTTGGCGAGCGCCGAACTTGGGCAACGCAACTGTGGCGTTCGCATCGACGGTCAGCCCGTGGCGTCGGGTGACGGTCTCGCTTTCCGTCCAACTCACCGAGACGTCGGGATCAGCCCAATAACGCTGCGCGAACCGATTCCACACGCCGTTCGATCCATCATCGTGCGCTTGTTGAGCCTCAGCAAAAAAATGGTCGACGATTTCACTCAATTTCGCTTGCATCGCTTTGTCGTCATAGCCGGTTCCATCAGCATTGAGCCGTCTCGCCACGCGTATCGATACGCCACGAGGCTGGCTAAGCTCGCGTCCGTGCAGCGTGACGTTTGTCACGATACCGGCGCGAAGAACCGTGAAGTCGACGTCGATGTCATAACCGACGAGCAAGCCAGCGCCGAAATGACGCTGCCGCGTTTCTGTCGTGCCCGCGAAGATTTCGGCGCAGTGCGTCGTGCGACTGATCACAACGTCGGCCGCACGCGTGCGCAAAGCACGGACATCGAGGCGCGGCGAGATCGGCAGCGCTGCGCCGTTGATGAGCAGCTGCGTCGAGCCGCTCAGGCCTCGCGTGCTGATGCCCTGGTGCCCCCCATCGCTCAAGTGCAGGCGATGGCCCGATTGCAGTCCTTCGACCACTTCCTTGAGCGTCGCATGTACTCCGTCGATGCTTTGTGCGTCTTTGACGCTCGTCGACGGGTGCGCCAGCGACATCAGATCTTCAATGAGCGGCCAAAATGCGTCATCGTCTGGCACGCCGGCCACTTTGCCCCACGCTGCGAGCCGCTCGATGCTGAACGATTGACGCGCTATCCGGCTAAACGGTTTGATATCGACCAATTCTTCGCCGGTCCTGCTTTGCCATTGAGCTGTAGCGTCGAGCATGCGTTCGATTTTGCGCGACATGCGTACGCTTTGCTTGCCTGTGCTGCTCGAGGCCGCCAATTGTTCGGCGATTTCGCGCGCGCGCTTCGCAATCGCGGCGAGTGCTGCCGCATTGGGCCGCCCGTTCGCGAAGCCGCCGCGTTCGAGCCAGATTTGCAGCGCGGCAAGCTCCACGACCGACTGTTGTGCTCGTGCATGCGTGATCAACGCGGATGGACGCATTGCCGACATCCGCATCAGCCGCCACATGGCCTGGCGCATCGTTTCGCGTACCCGGCCTTCGCGCGAGTCATCGTACTGCGCGCCGATTCGTTTCGTCGCGCGCTCGGCCATTTTGCGCGGCACATGGGCGTGAGCCAATACGGAGGACGAGTCCCAACCGATGCTTCGGTCGAAATCGGGTTGCGTCTCGGCCATTTTGTCGCGCAATGCGGCTTGCTCGTGCGCGATCGTTTTGCGCGGTACACCGCGGGTGCCCAGACGCAATGCCGATAGGGCGGACCCGCTCGTACCGCGGAAGACGCGGGGAATGCGCGATTTCCAGCGCGGTTCTTCGACGCGCGGAATCGTCTGAGTCAGAAACTTGTATAGGCGTTCGCGCGCTTGCGCGAGGTCGCTTCCGCGGTTGTCCTCACGAAAACCTTGTCGCCACGCTAATAACGCGCCACATTGGTCCGCTGTTAGCGAATCCGGGCCATCCTCGAGCAACGACACCGCTGCGTCGAATGCGCGCTTGGCAAGGGCGGTTGGCCCGGGCTCGATTGCGGCTAAACGCGATTGGCGCAAAAGGCCCATTCTCGCGGCGATGGCACCGGGCGAGTAATCGTGAATCGACCGCGCGCGCAACTCCTCTTCGGAATAGTCGAGCGCTGCGCCACTTTCGAGCAGCGTTTTCAGCGCTAACCGATGCATGTCGTTAGGGAACGGCATGCCTTCGTTCACACGCAGGCGTTCAAGTATCGAAAAACCACCGCTCGAGCGTGCAAGCAGATTGACGACATGCCAGGCACGGCGTTCACCGTGGTCTGCAAAGACGCGAGTGTGCGGGCGATCGAAATCGAGCTGGCCAATGCGCCGCAGCGTGTCATTGGCCGATGCAGTCTCGGTTGCTCCGGCTTCCCGTAGAGCTTCGATCAGCAAAAGCGCCCGCGATGCGGCCACCGACGGCGTTTCGCCCGTTGACGCGATGTCATACAGGTGGAAGGCAAGGGCGTCGATGTCTTTCGCGTAACCGGACGAACTCGTGAACACTTGCTCTGCGCGGGCAAGCACGTCGCGTTGTTTGCTGGCCGAATCTGATATCCACAAAGCAGGCTTCGCTGGTTTGCCGACACTCGCTTCTTGCTGCCGTGTCGCTTGCGGCGCGCGCACGCGCGCGATGGCAGCCGTCACGAGTTGTCCCGATCGCTTGCGTGGTTTTGCATGTTTCGGCAAAGCGGAAGCGGCATACACATGCGGGGTATCGCGTTCGTGATCATGCCGCGTGAAATGCGAGGGGCTCGACGATCGTCCGTATCGACTGTGCTGAGAGACGGCGCTGTTCAGGTCGACATGACGCGCTTGAAACGCCTTCTTCGAGCGTGCAAATGCCAGCTTGAGCCGCCGCAGCGGCTCGCTCGCGCTGATCGGCGCTGAGGGCGCAGGCGTACCGCCATCTACGTGCGGCTTTTCCGGCGCGTGATCGTACGCGACGACAACGAACGGCAGTGGCTGATCGACGCGGCGGTGTTTCCCCATTGCAATGCGAGAGAGTGAATCTGCATTGCACTATGGCGTTCGGATGTGACAAGCAATGTCACGCGAGACGCATCGGCGCGAAGTCATGCCTTCGAATACGAAGCGCGAGATACGCGCTTGGCATTTTCAACGTGTCGAATGCACACGCTATCGCGATGCCTGTTGTCCTTCCTCGGCTGCGAGCCATGTGGTCGCCGGAGTAGGCTTGGGTAGGCGGATGGTTCGTGTCATCGCATACAAGTAGCTGTCGCCGGCGATCAGACCGATGTTCGGACGCGATTCATAATTCGTCAGCTTCGCCTCGAGCGTAAAGCCAAGCTTTTCCATGAAGCTTTGCGCGGGCCCATCGGTTGCACAGCATGCAGTGACGCGATAGATAGATGGTTGCGCGATCAACCATTTCAGCATGCGGCGCAACATCTTGACCCACGCGCGACGGCGGCGTGTGCCTCCCACGCGGCTCGTGATCAAGCCGATTTCCGCACGTGGCGGCCGCGGCTCGAGTTGGAACAGGCCCGCGAGCTTACCGGTCGCTTTGTCCGCGAGCACCCAGCGCAGCATCGTGCCGCTTTCCCATCCTTGCTTCGATTCTTCAATGTATTCGAGGGTGTCGCTCAGTTCCGCATGGCGCGGAAAGGGCAGAAACCGCATGGTTTCCACATCGCTGAACATTTCATCGAAGAGCGCCTGCGCATCGTCCGGGGTGGGCGGACGCAGAAACAGTTCGTCCGTCTCGATCAGTTGGGGGGCGCGAAAGGGAAGCATCTGACGACTCCTACGAATCACCGGGGTTTGATTGTGCCCGGTGCGCGCGTAAGCTGTCGTTTGTGCGCGAAGCAAAGCGCGAGCCAGCGAATTGCGGATTGCGAGGCGGGCGAGGTGGGCAGTGCGGTGGGGATGAAAACCGCAAATCTCGGTGCTCGGGTTCGCATCGAGGGCCACTGCTTCGCGTTTTGCGGTCGCCATTGGCATCGGTGCAGTAAGGTGCATGACATGCGGACGATTCGTGCCGTGCTTTCTGTTGAAGGAGCATGCTGACTATGAAAGTTGTCGAGGGAACTATTGTTGGAGGCCCCGCGGGGGCCGATGCCGCGAGTCCCGGGTCCGCCCTGGTACCTGCGCGTAGAGGCGGAGCCCCGGGCGCACCTACTGCCATGGCGCGCCGTGCCGAGTTTGATGGAATGCCGGTGGCGGTGATGACGCGCACCGCTGGCGGCGGCGCAAGATTTGGCATTCCGGGTGCGGCGCTTTCACCGGCGCCGGTTGCCGTGGTGGCGATCCCGACATCGAGGGAAGTCAATTCCTATGCCGCATCGAGGGGGACATCCCCGGTGGTGGTGATGCCGATGCCTCTGCGTATGGGAGCAACGCTCGAGCGCATTGACGAGGCCCGTCGTGAAGCTCGCGAGGAGGAGTATACGCGCCGGCATGAAGATCTTGCCGATCGGCAGGAAGAGATGGTCCACGCGCAGCAGGATATGCTCAACGCTGAAATGCAGATGGAGACGATGAGAGCGGAAACTAGAATCGTCGGTATGCTGGCGGAGATTACAAAAGAGGGCTTCCGTAACCTCGCTGACGCGGCTAAGTAAGGCGACTGTCGATAGAGGATGTGCTCGGGGAGGCGGTGGCAGCGTCGCTTCCCCCTATCGCTATTTCGCCGCACCGATTTTAATCACGCCCGCAACCAAACATAATCCCCGGCAACAATCCCTTCGAACATTTCATCGGTCGATTCGATGATGTTCTGCCTCCAATATCGTCCATGCTCGGCGTAATGCGCGAGCAGATCGGCTAATACTCCACCATCGACATCGTGCGTCATCGGCAAACGCAGAATCAGCACGATCCCGCCCGTATCGGTGTCGAGCCCTAGCTGCGCTTGATCTTGCGCGTAGATGAGCAGATTGGCTTCGAGCATCAGGCGAAACACGACCAGCGTACGCCCGGCGGTCACCGTGCCGTAGTGAAAATTCGCGTACATCGCCTCCAGATCGTTTTCGAAATGCTCGAGCCGCACATCGAACCCCTCGACCTCGATCGAACGCGTGCGAAGCACGTGCTCGGCATCGGGAAGCCCGACGGTATAGCAGAGATCGCGAATCAGCTGTGCGTATCGTTCCGAGCTGGACATGGCGTGCGATGAAGTGCCGCCCGACGAGCGCAGATGGGGCAGGCAATAAAAAAGAAAACGGTGCGCGGCATAGCCGCGCACCGGTATCGCTGCTTCGATCGCTATTGTGAGCGAGCAGCGTCTTTGATGTTGTTGGCACCGTTTTTTGCCATACCCGACACAGCTGCGGTCGTAGCCTGACTCACATTCATAAGTGCCGCCGCTTTCGTGGCTTGGTTCGACGCGGCTGTGATAGCCCCCATCGACAAGACGGACTCAGCGGACATTCCACCAGCTGCTGCAGCTACCATAGACAGACCTCCATTGAAAAAATGACACCAATTGCAGCTCCGGGAGATTGAAGCGTCTGACGCGCTCCCGTAAGCAAGCCTCTTCCCGTGCGCTGCATGATCTACCGCTACATGCAACGCACGGGTGCGGCGGCGGCAGTGTCAAGCCGCGCCACGTTTTTCCTGTAGATGCGCAACGATGCGGCTGGCGGCCAGCATGCCGCGATACAGCTGCGCCAGTTGGTTACGCTCCATCTCGTTCGACCCTGTCTCTTTACTGATGTTCGCGGCGGTTGCCTCGAGCGCAGCGCGGATGGTCTCGATGCGCTCGGTGCTCGACGGGTCCGCGAGCATCTTCTGGAATTCGTTGAAGTCCGTCGCGCATGCTTCAATTGGTTCGTACATCTAGGTATCTCCCCCAAAAAAATTCATCTCGGCAGTGGCAGGTAGGCCGTCTTCGGCGGTGCGGGCGCGTGCGCCGGCTTGGACTCGGGCGGCCTGTTGGCGTTGTTGCTTTGCGGCGTCTGCGACGCTGCGGCGAGTGGGGCGGCAGGAGCAGCCGAGACGGCCGCAGCACCCGATGCAGTGCCCGACATCGCAGCGGCAACCGGCGCCGACGCCCCGGTACTCGCAGACGCCGCGGCTACAGCCCCTGGTGCCGCAACAGCACCTGGTGCCGCAACCGCACCCGATGCCGCGGTGGCCGCGTCCGTTGCCGCCGCGGCGCGGGACGCGCCCTCCGCGCTCGCGGCTTCGACATCGGACGCCGCGTCGTCGCCAGGCATGACCAGAATATGCTTCACGCCATCAGGGGTTTGCGCATAACGCACCGACTCCGAAGTCATCAACTCCGAGAACGATTCCGGCGGCGGCCCCCCCTCATCTGACTGCACGACCTGCACGCGCAATTCCTTGATGTTCGGGCTCATGTCATGACGCATACGCACGAGCCGCGCATCGACATCGCGCGGATTGGCCACGGAGCCTGTGATATCGAAGGACCCATGTCCCGCATATTTCACTTGCAATCCAGGGGTGTTGAGCGATTCCTCGAGATTGCGCACATCAATTTGTGCCACGTCGTATTGCCGGACGATCGCGTTCGGCGACAAACGGGCAAGCAGGGCCCGCACCGCGGCGTCGTCGTCCTGCGTCGGCACCATTCCGCTCACGATCACATGCGAGCCTTGAACACGCGCATGCAACTCCCTCATATGCGCCGAAATCAATTCCTGATTCACGCGCTGCGCAAGGTCAGCAGGCTCGTGCGGCAATGCGGCCCGGCTGACCGCCATCGTAATCAACACCGAGCCGATGACGATGATCGCGCCGAGCATCGAACACCCCAGCGCAATGCCAACGACCTTGCGCTTGCTCGATGCTTCAGCTTTCTGCCGGACTTCCTCGGGCTTGCTCAGCAGTGTGGAAAGCAGCTCGAGATCGCTCGGCCAGACCGCATCGGCCGGCCCCACGCACAGCACCGTGTCGTCGAACTGCATCGGCACGAAGTCGACCAACAGGACGGTGCCAGGGTCGATGGCCGCCGCGCCCTCCTGCGATGCTTCGTTCTCCTTAACGGTTCCCGACCCCGATGCTTGCCCCGCCGCATGCTCGCCCGCGACAGCGCCTTCCGAAATCGCTAGCTCCGGCTCAGGCACCAGCCGGTGCGCGCTCACGAGACCGATTTCGTCGATGTTCAACCGTACGTCGATACCGCGCCAGTCGGAGATGCGGATATCGGCATCGTCGTCCGCCCCTACGCGATAGGCGCCCGCGCCCAAGCGCAGTTCGGCGCCTGCATGCATGCCAGTCAGAATTCGCAGCAGTTTCGTCATTTGGCGGACAGGGCTCTCGCATGTTGCCGCGCGCGGATGCCGCGCAGCATGTCGTCATACTCTACCCGCGCTGGGTGGGCGGGCAGGGCGCCATGCGAAGCGGACATCGCATATGCGAATTTGTGCGCATGCTCAGTCGGTACTTCTCACCGCATGACTATCGTTTGCCATGCCGTGCAAGGATTCCGTTACGTATCGTCGTGACGGTATTTTTCGAGTGCTCGATCCGCGACGGCGCGGTCGGCTGGTCGTGGAGTTTTACGAAAAGCGGGAGTAGCAGATTGAACAACCCGATGCGGTCCGGCTCATGTGGCCCGCTCGCGCTGGCCTGCGCGGCCTGTGCAGGCTGTTGCCCCGGGCGCTTCGGCATCGGCTCGACCTGTTCCTTCAGCCACTCGCGCCATTGCTCAGCCCCTTTTGCGGGTGCGCAGCCGTACTCTTCCTGCGCGCGACGCAGATCCAAAACGAGTTCCTGCAACGCAGAATCGATTTCGCAAGTGGGGTTGGCCAGTAACTTTTTGCGTACATCGAGCACCGACGAGAACCATGCTTGGGCCGCCGAGCCGTTTTGTAAGGACTCCTTACCTTCCGCTGCGAGGTGTTTTGAGATTGCGCCGGGCTTGGGCGATGGAACAGGCGGCGTTTTCGGGACCGTCACAGCGAGCGGGGCGCTGTTGCCCGATCCGCCGCCGTGCTCGTCCTGGTGCGAATGGCCACCCGATCCGCCGCCGCCCCCTCCGCCCGCGCCGCCGCCGCGCTCCGCTCGGAGTGTCCCGCTTTGAGAGCCGGCGTCGCCAAAATCGTCAGCGTCATCGTCGCCGCCGCTTACGTTGCGGCGCTGACGCTTCGCGAGCGCCGCCTTGCGCGCCGCGATTTTCGCGAGCTGGCGTGCGCGCAACGAACCGCGGCCATCGTTGACCTGACCGAAGGTGGAATTCCTGAAGACGGTGGTTCCATACAGCACGGCAAATCCCGAGCCGCTCGGCGTTCCGCTGGCGGGCGCGCTGGTGTTCGATTCCGCCGGCCTGACAGACGCGGAATCGACGGGGGCGCCGGGAATACGTGTCATAGCGGGACTGCCGTGCGCATCACTTCGTTGGCAAAATGCAAGATTGCCGCGGCCGAAAACGGGGCGGCAATCACAATGGCAACTGTCACAGCAATGAGCTTGACGGCATGCGAAAGCGTTTGATCCTGCATCGATGTTATGGCCTGCAGAAACGAAACACCGAGACCGACCACTGCCGCAACGATGACGATCGGCAAAGAGACATAAAGGCACAGCAGCATGCCTTGCGTCGTCATGCGAACCAAGGTGTCGACGTCCATACCGGTTTCCTTAGTACTCCTAACGGTAAGTCATTACGAGACCGTGTACAAGCGTGGACCAGCCATCCATCACAACGAACAGCAATAGCTTGAACGGAATCGCGATATTGGTTGGCGTGACCTGATTGAGCCCCATCGCGAGCAGCACGTTCGCGATGATCAGGTCGATGACGATAAATGCGATATAGAGCAGAAAGCCGATCTTGAACGCGTCTGTCAACTCGGTGAGCGTGAACGCCGGCGCGAGTACGATCAGGTCGTCTTCTTTCAGACTGCTGGCCATTTGCTTGGGCCAGACGATATTCGCCGAACGCATGAAAAAGCGCTTTTCGCGTTCATTCGCATGCTTTTTCAGGAAGGTCCGAAACGGTTCGCGCGCGGCTCCAAACAATTGGATCACCGCCTGCGTGGGCTGCGGCGCAAGCGCTTGGCCTTGTAGCGATTGCAGCGCATTCATGCCGACAGGTGCCATGACATAGAGCGAGACGAGAATCGCAATGCCGTTGAGCACCATATTGGGCGGCACCTGCTGTACGCCGAACGCGTTGCGAAGCAGGCCGAACACGACCACGATCTTGGCGTAGGACGTTACCACCATCGCGACAAAGGGCACCAGGCTGATCGCTACGATGACGAGCAGCAGCCCTGTCAGATCACTGAACTGGACCATCGCCGTGTGCCATCCTCAGAATTCGAACGCCGAGATGTTCGCCGACGGTAACAAGTTCGCCAAAGCCGATGGTCTGCCCATGGGCCACGAGTTTCAACTGGGCATCGGCAACCGGTGTTTGCAGCTCGAGCACATAGCCTGGGCGCAGTGCGCAGAGTTGCGAAAGCGGCAGTGCAATCGTATCGACCTCGAACTGCACAGGCAGGTCCAACTCTCCGATGTCGATCGGATCGTCCGGTGAATCGCTTGACAGCGTCTCGTCCTGGTGAGTCGGGTCCAGCTCGTCGGTCATGGTCGGCTCCTTCATGACTAAAAGTTTGAGTCCGTCGATAGTTACCGGCGCTTGCAGCCGCACGAGGCCAGGCGTACCCCACGCGGCGATCGCTGTCGCGGAGGCTTTGGCATGGTGCGCCGCACCGCCGACGAGCGACGACAGGCAATTGGCCAGCGAGCGCAGCAACACGTCGCCGGGTGCTAGAGCATGCAATGTTTCGATAGGGAGGCGCCGCGCACCGAGTACGAGTCGCCCCGGCACGAGATGGTCCGCATACGGCGCGCGCTTGTCGGGCGATACCGCGGCCGACGATGCCACGGCCCATTTCGATGACGTGAAGCGCTGGGTGCGCAGCGTTTCGAGCACGTCGAGCAACGGAGGATCGACGCGCACGATGGCCGCGTGAACTCGCCCCTCGATGGTGAATGAGAGCGTGACGGGTGGCACAGGCGCCGTTTTCGTTGCTTGATCGGACGCCGGTTGCCCGCGCAGCACACGCACGACGCGAAAGTCGCCAAGGCCCACGGCGGCAAGCCGCTTGAGCAACGGTTCGAGTAGTACACCTGCGACGGCCGTGCGCAACGCCTGTTCGGCGTCGGGCGGGGCGGCCTCGCCGCGCGTCCACGCAGCGATATTGAGCGAAGGGTAGGCAGCAAGATCGATGGCCACGCGCATGGCGCCGCGCGGATGCGCGAGCTCGATGATGCCGGGTTCCTCGAAACTCGGCTGCGCGTCATGCTCGTCGGCGTGGAGCCCTGCTTGCCATGCCTCGACTTCGGGCAAGCGCCGCAGCAAGGACATCGTTCGGAGGTCGCCGACGACGCGCGCCGTTCGCGCGACGATCGGGTCGACTGCCGGCAGGGCGAGCTTTTCGATCGGCACGTCGAACGACGCCTGGTCGCCCAAGCGCATTTCGCGCTCGCCAGCATGGTCGGCTCCGCGGCCCTCAGCGGGGTCGACGCCAGGCATTTCAGCGATCGGGAAGCCCATACGTTGGTTTCTACGTTCCAATGAAGTTGCGGGTGCGCGTCACTCGGCGCACGGCTTACCAGACCGTCAATTCGATGTCGCGTGGTGTGCCCCACGCGCGCAGCAGCGAGTCCAGCTCGCGCTCCAAGAACGTGCTGTGGTCCAAGAGTAACTGTCTGGACAGTGCACTTTGGGTATCGAAACGAAGCGAGAGACGGAAAGGCGAAAGAGAGAGGTACAAAACGGTGTCAGGAAGAATGGTGCGATCGAGCGGAAGCTGCGCGTCCCAGTTACCGCTCGCCGTGATCGACGGGTCGCCGCAGAACGACGCCACTTCCGTGGCCAACGTTGCGGCGAGCTTGATAAATTGCCCCTGCGTGCGATACATCGCATCGACGATGGGCAATGTACTGCTCGAGATGCGTTCGGTGAGTTCGATTGCCTTTGCCGCACCGCGGCCATGAGGCAAATCGATGCCGTTGGCGCCACCGCGTTCGTCGTCCAGCCCGTCGTCCGCCGAGTGAAGAAAGAGGTCGGGAATGGGAGACGATTGCGCATCGGAGTCGGCGGACGCACCGTCATCGGCGCTCACCTGTTGAGCGAGCTTCGCGCGCGCACGCCGCGCGAGCGCGGCATAGTCGAAGCGCCGCGTGCTGCTGCGCTCGGCGCGCTCGCGCGCCTCTAATTGAGAGGCGATGATGCGCAACGGGCGGGGTTCGATCACGGGCATGGTCGATGTCGATACGAGCCGATCAGACCGTCACACGGCCAAGCGGCTGAAGTTCGACATGCTCGCCGAGCTCCTGGAACGAATACACCGATAGCCAGCCGAGCCGCGATTCGATCATGCGGCGCACGTAGCGGCGAATGTCCATCGATGTCACGAGCGCCACGCCTTCGCGCGGCACGTCGCCCACATACGATTGAATCTTGTCGATCAGATAGTTGACCTCGTCGGGCGGCAGGGCGAGGAAATTACCGGTCGGCGTTTGCTTGATCGCTTGACGAATATGTTGTTCAACCGGCAGATCGAGTAGCACGGCAGCCAACTGCCGCGCGCCGTTGGCTGCGCGATGCGCGAGCATGCGAGCGAGGTCGCCGCGCACGTACTCGGTGAGCATCAGCATGTCCTTTTCCTTGGCGCCCCAAACGATCAGGCTCTCGAGGATGCTGCGCATGCTGCGGATCGAGATTTGTTCTTCGAGCAGGCGCCGCAGCACATCGGCGATCCGTTGCGGCGGCAGCACTTTCTGCACTTCGGCCACGAGCCCCGGATATTCAGCGTTTTGCTGCTCGAGTATCCATTGCACTTCCTGGATGCCGAGAAAGAGCGATGCATGGCGGCGCAGCATCGCCACCGATGCGTGTGCGATGACTTGCTCGGTGCGCCACGCCGTGACCTTCGGCGGCAACGCTTTTTCGTCGATCCAGTAGGTCGGCCCGGCACTGCCGTCGAGGCCGGGGCGCTGCTCGCAGCGCTCCATCAATTCCAGCATCTCGCGATTCGACGTCAGCAACGCATCGCGCGTCACCGACTCGGCGAGCATGACCTTGCCCGGCGGCAATTCGAACGAGCAGTAGGGCACATCGTGCATCAGCAACTGGCAGGTTGATTCCGGCACAGTGTCGCTGGTCCACATCGTGATGCCGGGAAACGGCAGGCCCAGATACTCTTGCAATTGCGAGCGTTCAGACTCGAAAGATTTCTGAAGCGACGAACTCGATAGACGAGGCACGAGGTCCGGCGCCATTCTCACACCGAGCGGGCACGCGAATTGTGGCGGGCGCGTCAAGATGGCCGGTACGTCCACCTTGGCGCCGGCGCGTTGCATCGCGGTGACGGGCTCGCTGGCGTGCGAAGCCGCCTCCGGCTCGTGTTTGCTGAGCCGATAGCCGCAAAAAGCGAGCGTTGCCGAAAGCAGCAAAAAGAGCCCAGTCGGAAAACCGGGTACCGCCGCAAAGCCGATCAGCAGCAACGCGGCGAAAAAAAGCGCGCGGGAGCTTGCAGACAACTGACGGCTGATTTCATTGCCGAGCGATTGCGGCTTCGAATCGCGATCGTCGGCCACGCGCGTGATCATGACGCCGGCCGCAACCGACAGCAGCAGCGATGGAATTTGCGACACCATTGCATCGCCGATCGAGAGAATCGAAAAACGGTTGGCCGCTTCGCCGGCCGTCATACCGTGATAAGCGACCCCCACCGCAATGCCCGCCACGATATTGACCAACGTGATGATGAGCCCGGCGATCGCGTCGCCCTTGACGAACTTCATCGCGCCGTCCATGCCGCCGTGCAGCTGGCTTTCGATCGCGAGCGTCGCACGTTTGCGGCGTGCCTCTTCGGGCGTCAGCAAATTGGCGCGCAAGTCCGCGTCGATACTCATTTGCTTGCCGGGCAATGCATCGAGCGTAAAGCGCGCACCAACCTCGGCAACGCGTTCCGAGCCCTTGGCGATGACGATGAACTGTACGGTCGAGATGATCAGAAACACCACCAGGCCGACCACGAGATTGCCGCCTACGACAAGCTCGCCGAAGCTATCGATGATGTGCCCCGCGTTGGCGTGCAGCAAGATCGATTTGGTGGAGGCGATGTTCAGAGAAAGCCGGTAAAGCGTCGTGAAAAGCAGCAGCGAGGGAAACACGGAAAGCGACACGACGTTCGGCACGTACATGGTCACCATCAGCAGTGTCACGCTGATGGTGATGTTGGTGGCGAGCAGTACGTCGATGATGGACGGCGGTAGCGGCAGGATCATCAGCGAGATGATCGCGACCACCAAAAGCGCGATGCCGATTTCCCCACTGGCCGGAATCTTGAATGCCTTCAGCATCTCGGAACATCCTAAGCAATACTAAGTAAATGGTGCGAACGCTCGTTTGCTGCTTGTTTCGTGCTTTCGCGAGTCGCTATCTTTCGATCTTTATTCGTCACAATTCCATTCAGTTCAACGCCGAGGCTGGGGCCGCGCCGGGGGGCTTTGCCGTTTTGCTGCCGATGGACTCGACCCACCGCAAAATGGCCGCCACAGTTTCAAACAGTTCCTCCGGGATCGGTTCATCGACCCCGACTTTATAAAGCGCACGTGCGACGGGCGGATTGCCGATGATCGGCACGCTTGCTTCCTGCGCAAAACGACGCAGTTGCGCCGCGGTTTCATCCATGCCTTTGGCGGTCACGAGCGGCAGCGGGTGTTCGTCGGGCGCATAGCGAATGGCCACGGCGTAGTGGGTCGGGTTGACGATCAGCGCATTGGCCAGCCCGACGCGTTGCGCCGGCGCGGCGTTCATGACCAGTTCGCGGGCAAGGCGCTTGCGCTCGCCCTTGATGCGCGGATCACCCTCCTGGTCCTTGTGTTCCCGTTTGACCTCGTCTTTCGACATGCGCATTTTGCGCATGAACATGGTGCGCTGCAGCAGCACATCCACTGCGCCGATGATGATGAACACACCCGTGGCGACTGCGCAAAGCTTCAGCAGCAACTGCCAGAACGTCGTTGAAAGCTGCGGCAAAGGCTGATAAAGCGAGCCGACGATCAGCCCCAGCATCCGCGTAATCGTGAACCACATCACGCAGCCGATGATGATCGCCTTGACGAGCATCTTGCCGAGCTCGATCAGCGTTTTCCACGAAAAAATGCGCTTGATGCCTTCAACCACATTCAGGTGGTTCAAATCCGGCACGGCGGGCTTCGTCGCAATTTGGAAGCCGACCTGAATGCCGAGCGCGGCAACCGAGCCGATAGCCGCGGCAAGCAGGCATGGCCCCACCACGGTCGTGAATTGCAGGCCCATCGTCAGCATGCTGGCGTAGACCGTGTTGAGATCGCGATCGCCGAGCGGAAATTCAAGCGCTGTATGGACGATCAGCTGAAAGGCGCTGGTGAACATGCCCGTCGCGAAGATCAGCACGCCAATCGCTGCCGCCATCGAAACCGCTTCGACGAGATCGGTGCTTTTTGACGTGTCACCGTCGTCGCGCGCATCGCGCAGCTTTTTATCGGTTGGCTGTTCGGTCTTTTCGTCGCTCATCGATCGTTCCGGCAAAAAGGCGTGTCCCGACTGTCCATCGCGCACGAACGCATGGATTGTGGGTTGCTGCGCTTAGACGATATAGCAGCGGCATGGGGCAAGCGTGGCCGAAGCGAAGAGAGTGACTCAAACGCGAAGCGACCAGGGGGAAGGCTGGCGAAAAAATGCGCCGATCTCTATGGATTTTCGTAGGGTCGAGAGTCATGTATGCCATCAATTGGTGCAAAGCCCACTACGAATTTCACTGCAAAACCGCCCGAGACTTCGCGCAGGATGACCTTGCTTCGTGTCGGGCGGGTGGGGCAGCCGAACGGTTGGATATCTTTCTTGGGTGAACGCACCGCCGCGACGCCTGATCGGCGGAGGTCCCCGGTGGGGCTGTGCGCGCCGCCTATCCGTGTATTACATTGCAGGAGTTTTGCGCCATGAGCACTCCCTTGCCGACATATCTGAACTGCAGTCAGGACGTGGTCGGTGGTTTGATCGAAACCGTAACCGCGGCGCTTCTGAGCAATTTTCCGGTCATCGAGGGTGATCCCGAGGACATCGAAATGGTCCTCGACGTCTTACGCACGTTGCGGCCAAAGGTGGCCGAGCTCGAGACGTTTTCGGCCCTACTGAAAATGCAGCGCGGACAATGGGACGAAGCAATCCACATCTTTTCCCGCGTTGCCGCAAATGTGCCGCATTTCACCTATGCGAAGGCGCTGCTTGCTTTTTGCCTGTCGTTCAAGGGCGATCCGAATTGGCGGCAGACCGCATCGGAAGCCATGCATGAAAGCCCGAATCGCGAGACGCGTCAGCTTGTGCGGGCACTTGCCGCGCGCGACGATCTGCATGAGGCGCTGCGAGTGCACAAGGATGGTGCGCCGTTCGAAGTGCCGATTTCGGTTGCGACGTTGAGCGAGGATGTCGACGGCGAGCCGGACCTTTCGCTGCCGGCGCAAAGTGCGCCCGCCGCGCAGGGTCAGAACCAGGGTCAGGGGCAATCTGAGCCCGTGGCGCAGCCTGGATATTTGCGTATTTGAAGTCGTGTTATCGAAGGTTCATCGTTGGGATTCTTGCTGGGAGACGCGCCATGACTGTACCTGTAGCTGTTAGTGCGAAGCAGATTGAAGAGGCGCTGAACGCGGCCACGAAGCCGGGTGCGAGCGACGCGGCCACCCAGCAGCTTGGCGACAAGTTCAAAGCGATGATGGACAAGCCCAATATGGCTGCGCCGTCGACACATCAGAACGACGGCATGAACGTCGTTGCCGCGATGGCCGGCCAACAGGATGCGCAAATACAGCGCGCCGTCAGCGACACGATGACGATGCAGGAGCAGGCGCCCTATATGTCGATGCAGGAGATGAACGCTGCAACCATCCGCGTGACGATGGAAATCACGGGTGCGCAACTCGACATGGAGGCGAAAATGGGCATTGTCAATTCGTCGAAGTCGGCCGTCGAAACGTTGATGAAGAATCAATGAGCCATGCTTGATGCGACGGTAAGCGGAGTGAGGCATCGCGTGCGAACGGTCGGACTGTGCGCGCTTGCGCTCGTGTGTCTGCTTGCATTGGCAGGCTGCAAGAAGGAGTTGTACGGCAATTTGAGCGAGCAGGACGCCAACGAGATGGTGGTGGCGCTGCTCGAGCAAAATGTCGAGGCAGCAAAGTCGACCACTGACGACGGCAAGACCTGGACACTCGACGTCGATGACGCGCAACTCGTTCGCGCGATGCAGGTGTTGCGCGCGCGCGGTCTGCCGCATGCGAAGTACGACGACCTCGGGAATCTTTTCAAAAAGGACGGGCTCGTCTCGACACCGACGGAAGAGCGCGTTCGTTTCATCTATGGGCTTTCGCAGGAACTGTCGTCCACGCTGACCAAAATCGACGGTGTCATCGTCGCGCGTGTGCAGATCGTCTTGCCGAATAACGACCCGCTTGCGCAGCAGATGAAGCCGTCATCGGCCGCGGTATTCATCAAATATCGGCCCGATTCCGACGTCAGTTCGCTGGTGCCGCAAATCAAAACACTGATCATGCATAGCGTCGAAGGGCTGACCTATGATGCGGTCAGCGTCACAGCGGTACCTGCCGACCCAGTCGAATTGTCGCGGCACGCGCCGGCGAATACGGCGTCCACGGTGATTCTCACGGCGGCAATCGTATTCCTGCTGTGTGCGTCAGGGCTATACGTCTGGTTGAAACGCGGCGCGCCGGCTTCGTTTGATGTGCGCGCATTCGCGGCCGGCGTGCAGGCCAAGTTCAAGACCTTGATGGCACGCGTGCGCCGAACCAAGCCCTCGTCGGCTGCATGATGAATGCCGCAATTGCGTTTCCCTTCGCGCGTGCGGCGGCCGCGTTGGCAGCGTACGAGCGCAACGCGCGCGACGCCGCGCGCTGGGCCCATCTGAGTTGGTTTGCATTTTTGCTGCGTTCGGAGTTGCACGCGCTGGGGCTTTTTCGGCAAGCGCTCGACACGGCCAAGCGCAGCAACATCGATGCATGCTCGCAGGCGCTGTTGCGCGCGGCGAGCGTGATGCCGCCGAACTTCTCGGCACTGCGCACGCCCGGCGCGGCGTTGCTCGATTGTTTGCCGGCGGACACCGGCATCCGCGTGCTGCGAATGCGGGCCGTCAGCTTGCGCCGCTCGGAAGCAAGACGCCTGATCGAAAAACGCAGCCGGATGCAATTGTCGGAGTGGCTCGGCATTCCGCTCGATCATCTGGTCAGCCAAAGTGCGCAAAGCGGTGCGAATGCGCCGGACATCGGCCGTTATATTGCTCGCGACGAGATCCCGCCGCTCGACCGGCTCGACGCCGACGCGCTGACCTACGAGGGTTACGCGCTCGTCATGCGCGATTTGCGTTGCGTGGCAACACCATTTCCGTTGTTGCGGCTGGCATTGCCAAAGGCGATGCCGAATACCGCGTGGATGCGCGACAGCGCCGGCGCCATCGATATGAACGGCACGGCGGAATTGTTTGCGCAGTTGCCTAAGTTGCTTCCGGAGTGGGCATGGTTATTTGGCTGAGGTCGGATCGTATCGCGCCGGAACCGGATGCGGCGCGAGTGGGCGCACATGGCGACGTCGTCCCTCGCGACGCGTTTGGCGCATTAATGGAGATCGACGAAGCCTACGAGCAATTGGCGACCGACCGAGAGGCGGTGCTGACGGACGCGCGGCTCGAAGCCGAGGAAATTGTCAACCTGGCGCGCGAGCAGGCGCAGGCCATCGTGGCTGAGGCCCAGCGCGAATACGAGAGTGCTGCGGCGCGCGGCTACCGTGATGGCGAGCGTCGCGCGTTGAGCGAATGGATGGAGCGCCTTGCGGGCTCGTATGCCGACGAACGGCGGCTGCAATCGAAAATGCGCGAACGTTTGGCGCAAATCGTCACCGTGGCCGTCGAGCAGATCGTAAGCGTGCAGGAATCGAGCAGCCTGTTCGAAAAAGCACTGTCTTCCGTCGATCGCATCGTCGAAGGCGCGACTTATCTGCGCGTGTCGGTCAGCCCTGCCGATTACGATGTGGCGAACACGGCGTTCGAGCGGCTGGCGGCGCGCTGGCGCGAGCTGGGTCGCCCGTTTCCGCTGTCGGTCGTTGCGGACAAGCGCTTACCGCCGGGTAGTTGTCTGTGCGAATCGGACTTCGGCGCGGTCGACGCAAGTCTTGCGACGCAGTTGCGCGCGATGCGCTCGGCTGTTTCGCGGGCGCTCAAGCAATCGGTCAACGACGTGCAGTCGGCGCGCGCCGACGACACGGCGCCGCCGACTGATGAGGAGTCCGAAGTAAATTCGTTAGGACAACGATCTGCCGAAGCGGGCGAGCATGAGTCTGACGATGAGTTCGGGCTTGGCAATCGTGGCCAGCCGCTTCGTGCTGATGCCCCCTCGCGCGAACGCGCGCGCGATCTCGACCATGATGCGCTGCTCGGCAACGCGGACGAGTTTGATGAACTCAATGAACTCGACGACCTCGAGCACGGCTACGACGACGATGCCGATGCCGATGCCGATGCCGATACGGTAGCGAGGGAATATGCAGACTTCCGCGATGACGACCACGCCGCCTGAGCCCGCCGCGAATTACGCTGGCGCGCCCGGGCCGCGGCCCGGTGCGCTCGACGTCGACCGCCTGACCGAGGCGATCGAGCACGAGATTTTGTCGAGCTCGCACGTCGAGCGCACGGGCAAGGTGCTCGAAGTGATTGGCACGCTGGTCAAAGTCGCGGGTCTCGACGTATCGCTCGGCGAACTGTGCGAATTGCGTTCGGTGAGCGGCGCGTTGTTACAGCATGCGGAGGTCATCGGCTTTACGCGCGATGTTGCATTGCTGTCGCCGTTTTCCCGACTCGCCAATGTTTCGCGCTCGACGCGCGTGATCGGCCTTGGCCGACCGCTTTCGGTGAAGGTGGGCGACGGTTTGCTCGGGCGCGTCATCGATAGCCTTGGCGAGCCGATCGACGGGCTGGGACCAATCGACGTCGACGACGAACGACCGATCTTTGGTGATCCGCCGCAGCCGATGACGCGCCAGCTCATCGAGGCGCCGCTGATAACCGGCGTGCGCGTGGTCGACGCGATGATGACGATCGCCGAAGGCCAGCGTATGGGCATCTTCGCGCCTGCGGGCGTCGGTAAAAGTACATTGCTCGGCATGTTCGCGCGCGGCGCGCAGTGCGATGTGACGGTGATTGCGCTGATCGGCGAACGGGGACGTGAAGTGCGCGAGTTTGTCGAGCAGATTCTCGGGCCTGCCGGCATGGAGCGCTCCGTGGTGGTATGCGCAACGTCGGACCGTTCGTCGATCGAACGCGCGAAGGCGGCCTACGTCGCGACGGCCATTGCCGAACACTTCCGAGACCAGGGGCGGCGCGTGCTGTTGATGATGGATTCGCTGACGCGCTTCGCTCGCGCGCAACGCGAGATCGGCCTGGCTGCGGGCGAGCCGCCGGCACGCCGCGGGTTCCCGCCGTCGATCTTCGCCGAACTGCCGCGCTTGCTCGAGCGCGCCGGCATGGGTGCGGTAGGCTCGATTACGGGGCTTTATACGGTGCTGGCCGAAGATGAATCGGGCAGCGATCCGATCGCCGAGGAAGTGCGCGGGATTTTGGACGGTCACATGATTTTGTCGCGCGACATAGCCGCGAAGAACCAGTATCCCGCCATCGACGTACTCGCGAGCTTGTCGCGCGTGATGCCGCAGGTGGTGCCGCCGGAGCACGTGCAGGCGGCGTCGCGGCTGCGCGAGCTGATGGCGAAATATCGCGAGGTCGAGATGCTGTTGCAGATCGGCGAATATCAGCCAGGTGGCAACCCCGTTGCTGACGAGGCCATCGAGAAGGTCGACGCGATTCGCGCGTTCTTCTCGCAATCGACGCAGGAGTATGCCCCGCCCGAGGACACCGAGGCCCAGCTTTTCATGCTAGCCGACCGCTGAAGCGATGGATCCGGCCAGCATCGCCCGGCGCATTGCGGCCCTCGAACGCACCGTCTCCCGCAGGCGCCGCCTGGATGAAACACTGACGGCCGAGCTTGCCGCGCGCCGCGAGGAGCAGGCGCAATTGCAGCGGGAATGCGATGCCAAGCAAGAAGAAGTGCAGCGAGAGCGGGATCTGCTGCAAACGTATTACGACCGAATAGCGAACATGATGAGCGGCGGCTCGGTGGTTTCCGTCACGGAAATGACGGCGTGCATGCGCTATACGGACGTCGTCGCCGAACGTTTGCGCGCGCGGGAGGGCGAGCTTCAATCGATCGAGGCCGCGGTGCAGGACAAGGCGCAACAGGTGGCGCTCGCGGCGCGGGCCATTGCGAACAATCGAGGGCGTATCGACTTGTGCAAAGACCGGATCAAGGACCTTGAACGCGACCAACTGATGCAGGCAAGCGACGCCGCGGACGAGGAAGCAGAGGAGGCGGCACTTGCGCGCGCGCGGCTTGCGTCGGCGACACGTCATTAGGACTACTAACGAACATGCGCGTATGAGCGAGCTTCTCTTTCTGTTTTCTTCGCCCCAGACGAACCCCATTCGCTTGATGATGTTGCTGGGGTTGTCGTCGATACGACTTTACGTCATCTTCTCGATCTTCCCGCCGACGGCTGATGGCATCTTGCAAGGCGTGGTGCGTAATGGCGTCGTGCTGCTGCTGGGCTCGTTCGTGGCCTACGGGCAGCCGCTTTTCGTCATGGAAACGATGAGCACCACGATGATGATCGTGATGGCGCTCAAGGAAGCGCTCGTCGGCCTCGTGCTCGGCTTCGCCGCGTCGACGGTGTTTTGGGTGGCCGAATCGGCCGGAACTTATATCGACGACTTGACCGGCTACAACAACGCCCAGGTGACTAACCCGCTACGCGATGAGCAGGCGACACCGACCTCGATCCTGCTTTCACAGGTGGCCAGCGTTGCGTTCTGGACCTTGGGCGGGATGACGTTTTTGCTCGCGATCGTCTACGAATCGTACAACTGGTGGCCGATTGCGTCGAACGCGCCGATTGCGACCAATGTTGTCGAGAGCTTTGTGCTGAGCCAAACCGATACGCTGATGCAAACCGTTGCCAAGCTGGCGGCGCCCATCATGTTTGTTCTCGTATTGATCGACGTGGCATTCGGGTTCGCCTCGAAGAGCGCGCAAAAGCTCGACCTCATCAACTTGAGCCAGCCCGTGAAAGGCGCCGTGACCGTGTTCATCCTGGCACTCTTTGTCGGCATTTTCGTCGATCAGGTCAAGGATCAACTGGTGCTCAAGGGGCTCGCCGAGCAACTGCGAGCCATGGCCACATCGCCGGCACCCGCATCCGGACCCGCAGCCACCAAGTAGTGTCGGGTGAGCACGCCGCTTGCGCGAGGCTCGAATCTCAATCCTTCTCAAATGGGGGCTCCAACTCAGATTTGTTGAAGATGTTGGATCGCACACTTCGCTACATTGGGCTTACGCGGGCATCGGCCATCATGAATCATGCTGGCCGAGCATATTGCAGAAGATTGTCGTCCGCTCGCGTGCACGGTACGGGGCTCTTTGCCGTCACTTACTCTTATATGATCGAATGCCATGAAAAAAAAGCGGCTCGTTCGCGCTGCCTGTATGGCGGCATACCTTTCGTTGTCTCTGATTGGATCTCACGCTGACGCGGAGCCTATCCGCTGGCATGGCCAGCGCGTTCACCTGCAGGTGGAAGGCAAGGATCTCAAGGACGTCTTGCGCGATTTCACAGCGGGGCAAAATGTGCCCGCGACCATTGCGGGCGATGTGCATGGAACGGTGACCGGCCAGTTCGACATGTCGCCTCAGCGCTTTCTCGACACGCTGGCGTCGACGTTCGGCTTTGTGTGGTTCTATGACGGAAATGTGCTGTCGATCAGCGATGCCAACAGCGTCACGCGACAGATCGTCAAGCTCGATCACGCGAGTACCGACGATCTGAAAACCGCACTTGTGCAGTTGCGTATTACCAATCCACGCTTTCCGATCACCTACGACTCGACGCAGGGGACGGCGCTGGTGAGCGGGCCGCAGCCTTACGTGCAGATGGTTGCCGAGATTGCGCATCGGCTTGACGACCGTGCCGGCGAGCGCCTCGGTTCGTCGATCAGGGTGTTCTCGCTGCATCACGCCTGGGCCGACGATCATAACGTGCAGATCGACGGCAAGACCGTCACGGTGCCCGGTGTGGCAACGGTGCTCTCGAGGATGTATCACCCAGAGGGCGGTCATGATTCGCTCAATGGTTCGGCGGGGCTCGACGGCGGCGGCGGCAGACCCGCGCAAGCGCCGGCGATGCAGCGCATGCGACCGATGCGCGATGTCGCGGGCGGTACGGTGGGCGGCGGGTATGAGGGCGGTGGGCTGAACCCGCCGCTGCCGCAGTCGATGAACGGTGCGACAGCGCCGGCGTCGGGCCTCGCGGGCCTGTTGGGCGGAATGTCGGCCGGTGGCCCGCCATCTACCATGCCGCGGTTTGAAAACATGACGCTTTCGTCGAACGATAACTCCGGCGGCACCGGCACGACAGATTCGAACGCGATTGTCGGCAGCAAGTCGCTGCCGGTCATCGAGCCTGATCCACGCACGAACTCGGTGCTCATTCGCGATGTGCCGCAGCGGCTTTCGCAATATCAGGATCTGATCGACAGACTCGATGTGAAGCCGAAGCTGATTGAAATCGAAGCGCATATCATCGAGATCGACGACGGCGCGCTCAAGCAAATCGGCGTCGACTGGCGTGCGCACAACAGCCATGTCGATTTCCAAACCGGCAATGGCACGACGCAGCAAAACGGCTATAACGGCAACATCAATCCGACCTTCGGCACGCAGACGCTGCAAGACGGCACGACGATCATCAATACGTCGCCGATTGGCGCCTCGCTCACCGCGGTGCTCGGCAACGCGGGCCGTTATCTGATGGCACGCGTGAATGCGCTGCAACAGAGCAATTTGGCCAAGATCGATGCGAGCCCGAAGGTTGCGACACTCGACAATGTCGAGGCCGTGATGGACCACAAGACGCAGTTCTTCGTACGGGTGTCCGGCTACACGGCCGCGGACTTGTATAGCGTCGAGGCGGGGGTATCGCTGCGGGTGCTGCCGATGGTCGTCGAAGAAAACGGTCAACAACAGATCAAGATGAAGGTGAATATCGAGGATGGCACGGTGACTAATCAGCAGGTCGACAACATTCCGATCATTACGAGAAGCACGATCAACACTGAATCGTTCGTGGGGCAGGGCGAAAGTCTGTTGATCGCCGGGTATCGCGTCGATAGCTCGACCAATGGCGAGACCGGCATCCCGTTGCTTTCGAAGATCCCGGTGCTCGGTGCACTCTTTCGCTATCGCTCGAATGAGCGCAGCCATATGGAGCGGCTCTTCTTGCTGTCGCCGCGGATACTGGAGTATTGATCGAGGTAATGATGAAAGGGGCGCGCGAAGCGCCACGCCCCACGCAGTTCGCTGTCTGCGTGGGGCGTGGGGTACATGGCGGACAACGAGACGACGAAGGAAAACCTTCGCCGCGACCGTTTCAGTCGCCGGCTCAGTGGCTGTTGCCGCGCCTGTGTACGGGCTCGCCGACGGCGCACGACAGCACGCGCGGCCCGGTGGGCGGTGTGCAGACGGCAAGCACATCGGCGCAGTCGGCCGCAGTCCATGCGCGCGCGCTGAGCGCCGTTTCACTATTGGCAGCATGCAATTCGGCACGCGAAGAGGTGCCATGGAGCGTGAAGCCGTCGACTTGTGCCGTGGCCGCCACACTTTCGGCTTGCGTGCAGCGTGAGGCGATAGTGGAGAGCACGTCCTGTGCCTCCATCGACATCTCGACCGCCATCTCCATCTTGGCGGACGCGGGCGTCACCGCAACCGCTTGCCGCCGCGGTGCTTCACGCAGATCACGCACATTCTTTTCAACTTCGAGCTCGATACGGTAGCCATGGGCGTACATCGTGCGCAGGCGCACATCATGCGAACCGTTCAGGCTGAGCTTCTTGCGCAGTTTGTAGATATGTTGCTCGAGCGTTCGCCCGACGATGTCTTCCGAGCTGCTCCATACCGCGCCTGCGATTTGTCGCCGGCTGACATACTCGCCTGGGCAGGAGAACACGAGCCAGGCGATGGCGAACTCACGCGAGGTCAGCCGCACCGGTTCGTCGTCGACCCAGACAGTGCAGGTTCGACGATCGAGCAGATAGGGGCCGCACTCCAGACGGTCAGCGGTCTCGGCAGTTTGCTGCGGTTGAAAGCGACGAACGGCAAGATGAACGCGGAGCACGAGTTCAGCCGAGTTGATCGGGCACAGTACGATATCGTCCGCGCCCGCGTCGAACAGATCGACGATGCTGGCGCGATCCTCGTGTGCGCCCACGACGATGAGCGGAGCACGGCGGTCGGCATAGCACGAACGGCGTGCCAGCACGGGCCGCATCGGGTTCATGCCGGTTTCGGCGTCGATCAATATTGCGGCGTAGTCGTCGCGATAAATGGCGCGGGCGAAGACTACTTCGTCAGAAAAGCGCGTGCATTGCGCGCCGTCGGATTCGAAGCATTGACAGATCAACCGGAAGAGCGCCGTGCTTCTGGTCATGACTGCGAGTTTCATCTTCCCTCCAGTGGTTCCTGTCGCACGATGTGCTCGCACGAAGGGAAACAACATTCCGGCTTCATTAACTGCGAATAACCGGACAGTAAACGTTTAAACGCCATTAGGATGTAACGTTTTGTTTCAATCGAATTGACCTGATGGAGTGCTCAATGATAAGTCACGGTGCCAGAAACAAATGATGGCGAAAATCCGTAGGTTAAGCGTGAAGCGTTGTCGCGAAACTCCGGATGTGCGCGTCTGTCCGTCGGCTGTTTGCCCCCGTGGGTAGGGCCTATACGCCGTTTTTGCCGGATGGGGAACCCGATTTGCGTAGATTCGTAGTATTTTGATTTTTCGGTAATCTTATTGACGGGACAATAAGACGCCGCATGCATAGTTTTCGCGTCGTGACTAATCACCGTTATACAGTGGGCTTTGTCGGGCGGGACTAAGGCCTCATAACGTTGAAGAAAAACGGTAGCCCACCTGCACTTGATTCCGACACCGAAGCAACCGTTAAAACAGCGCCAGACGAAGGCCGGCTCGATGAGGAAGCCGCGGGAGCCGGTGCGACAGTGCCTTCTGTTTTGGGCGCAGCCAGCGGCATTGTATTTGCCGTGCGATAGAGCAAATACGTAGCGGAATAGGGCACGAGCATCGACATCCCTTGCTGCGTGCAGCGGGTTTGCGGCGGCAACCCGCCGCTCGTGCGCACTTGCTGCACCGACGTGACCTGCGCGAAGCGTCCCTTGTGCTCTTCGCCGCCCTTGCGGCGCGCAATGATCAACTGCCATGGCAACGCATCGGTCGCTACGATTTCCTCCGCCGCGATGTGTCCCATCACGAAGCTGCCGTCGTAAGCCATGAAGCGGGGCCCGGGCACGATCGTTCCGACGGTGCGCCGTCCTTCATCGATCAGCGTCGCCTCGGTCCCTTTTTTGACCCAACTCAGTTGGCCGTCAGTGCGGCGGCAACTGTAGATGGATTCGCCGACGGCCGTCAATGCATCCTGCAGCACTTCCTGTGGCGGCGTGCGCAGTGACTCCGGCAATGTACTGTTGGCCGGCGGCACCTCGCGCGTCGCGCACGCTGCAAGCGAGCCGACGAGTGCGGCCGCCGCAGCGACGCTGCACAATGAACGGACAAGACCGTCCATCGCTGCCGGCGACGGATGCATGAGCGAAGCGCACGAGCTGATTGGCGAGCGGGTCATCGGCAAGATGAGAGCGTGAGGTACCGCGCAGCATACCGGCAATCTATCGGCCAAGGAGGGCGGGCGAAACGAAGTCATGTATGGTAAAGCGCATCTATGCGAATACGTAGGATGACAAATGCGGAAATCGATACCTCGCTGCGCGCCAGTTCGTTTTTTCGCACACTGCTGCGCTTTGCGCTCGTTGGGTGCACCCGGGTTCCGTAGAGTTAGGGGCAGGAGGTGCCACGCGGCAGGGAGGATGACGCCGCGAGCTTGTATGGCATTTGAAAGCCTTTGCCTTAATCCCGGAGTGTCACTATGGGTACGGTCGATTTGATGACAAGAAATGATTTGTCGATGCTGTCGGCATATCAGCCTACTGCGCAGCGGGCGAAACACATCAAGCAGACGCCGCTTGTGCAGAACGCGTACATGAATAATTTGGTCAATACGGCGCTTACGCCGGACCAAGGGTCGAATGCCACGTCGGGGAACGACGATCTCGACATGTTGTTCTCCTTTATCATTTCGCTCTCCGCGCTACGCAATATCGCGTCGGATGACGATGACGGCATGCCGAATCTGGACACGTCCGGCATGTTGATGTCGTGTCTCTTCTCGAGCTTGGCGGGTTCGCAGAATTCCGAAACCGGCGTAGGAACGAGCGCTCCGGGCGATTCGAACGTTGCCCCGGTGGGCGGCGGCAATCCGGCGGGCATCGCGCAAGGGGTGCGCGGGCAGTCGGCGGCCAGTTTGATGGCAAGCCAGAACGTGCCGATGGATCGGGGCATTCCAACAGATGTGTGCTGCGCGAATTTCGTGTCGGCGTGCCTGGTGAAGGCTGGACTCTTGCCCGCGTCCGCCCATACGAACGGTGTTGCGCAGCTGAAAAGCACGCTGCTGGGTCGGGGCTGGCACTCGGTTAGCCGCTCGAACGCCAAGCCGGGCGATGTCTGTATCGTGGAACCGGGTAAGCATACCGAGATTGTCGCGAAAAACGACAACGGTCGGATCACGCTGATCGGCTCCAACAACACGCAAGGCGGTAGCGGCCCACAGGTCGTGTCTTACGATACGTGGACCGGCAATCGGGGCAACGTGACGTTTCTCAGTCGTTAGAACCTGGCTGCTCCATCGCCAATCTGACTCAACCGATGCGATCCAAATGAATGTGGCGTCGACAGACTGTCGACGCCACATTTCAACGCGTTTAGCGGGCATGAAATGACAACGGCGGTGGTGCACCGAATATCGATGCCGCCACCGCCGTTCGTTAATCCGTCACTGCGCTGCGCATCATCGATGCGCAGCGCTCGCCTTACACCCTTACACCTCCTGCAGGTTGAGCGGGACGATCGGTTGTTGCTGAACTGTCGCGTTCACTATGGTCGGCGAGCCGGTTCGCTGCTGCGGTACTTGCGGAAGGTCGCCAGCATTTTCCGTGATTTCATCCGGCTTGAAGGTGGCGTTGCCATTGTCATCGCGGCGCCAGTCAAGCAATGCGCCTTGCAAAAAGCCGGGCGCGTCACTCACGCCGTGTTCGAGTTTCGCTTGTTCTTCCTTCGCATCCGAATTGAGTGTCAGCGATCCGTCTTGATTGAGCGCGCCTACGCTCTTGCCTTGCATGTTGTAGACCGCGCGCGTATCCGGGTTGTACTGAAGTTGAAGCGGATCACCATGTTCCGTCGTGATCTTCATCGTAGGAAGCTGTCCGTTGACGGGCGCCGCATTTTCCATGCCGGGTATAGCGACGCCGCCGGGCATGTTGTAGCCCACGCCGCCCCCCTGTTGCCATACCGCGGACTGAACCGGAATCGCCCCGGTGGTTGTGCCGTTTCGCGGGGCCTGAGGAAGATCTCCTGCATTTTCCGTGATTTCATCCGGCTTGAACGTGGCGTTGCCATTGTCATCGCGGCGCATGTCAAGCAATGCGCCCTGCAAAAAGCCGGGCGCGTCACTCACGCCGTGTTCGAGTTTCGCTTGTTCTTCCTTCGCATCCGAATTGAGTGTCAGCGATCCGTCTTGATTGAGCGAGCCTACGCTCTTGCCTTGCATGTTGTAGACCGCGCGCGTACTCGGGTTGTACTGAAGTTGAAGCGGATCACCATGCTCCGTCGTGATCTTCATCGTAGGGAGCTTGCCGTTCACCGGCTGCATATTTTGCACGCCGCCGTACTGTCCGTATTGATTCAAGTCAGCCGGCCAGCCCTGTGAAGATGAACCGTTTGAACCGTTCATCCCGCCCGTGGGGGACTGATTGCCGCTGCCGCCGAAGATTCCTAGTTGCGCCAGAAGCGCTTCAATTACTCGATTGTCGTCTGCGCCTCCTGTGGATTGCTGATATCCCGTCCCCATGCTCTGCATAAACGAATTCGAGATGGGATTGGACGAGGACGACGAGCCGGTTTGGAACGGAAAAGTTGTGACTGTCATGGTTGTCTCACAGGTTGCTGGTTGCGCGCTATGTGTATCTGATCGGGTAACTGACTAACTGGCAGGTTGAACGTTTTCATCCCGAAGGGTAGGGGAATTGACAGGGAATGCGCCCCCCGATGCGAAGCAAAGTCGCGCAGACCGAATTTTTTCGCATGCCTCCACGATTCATCGATACCCGCACCCCAAAGCAGCGCAGCCTCGGGTGACAACGAGGCCTCGTAGTTTTGCGTCAGCTTCGCTTGTGTGGCGACGGCTTCGCGTTCCCTTCGCGAATGCTGACAGCACCGCAGCAGAATGGCTAATTAAGGGGCTGGACGAGACGCGCGCGACTGCAGCGTTCGACGCTTTTTCGTTGGCCCGGAAACCTCGGGGACGAGCCATGGTAGATATTCGCTGCAACGCGGTCGTACTCAATTTTCTGCTGACGATCTTCGCAGGCGGCTTGCGCGTGCAGGCTCATGCAGAGGCGGAGGAGTTGCTGCTCGCGTTGCGCTTGTTGCATCCGAATCAATTGGTGGCGGACCTGTGCGAGGTCAGGCTGCTGGTGAACGCTCAGCGCTGGGTGGAGGCACTGCGCCTGTTGCGGCAAATCGAAGCGCAAGGCAACGGTTCGCCTGTGGTGTCGGCACTCGAAGGATGGTGCCTGCATGTGATGGGTGACGAAGGATGGCGCCGTTGCATCGCCGATGTGCTCAAGAGCAGCGACGTCACTGGCATCACGATCGCGAGCAAGTTTCTCCAAGTGACTGACGAGCCACTCGCCGAAGGCATCGCGCAAAAGGTGGGCGCGGACTATCTATGAGTGGTGTTGGTGTTGCTGTTGCGCGCGTGCATTACGATGAATTGCGTATTGCCGCACGTCGCTTCGCATGCGTCGTCATGCGAAACATGATGCGGGATACATTGTTGGGGCGGAACTGCTAAAGGCCGCCAGTTCATTGAATGCAGTTTCTTACTTCGTATCAGGAGAGCTATATGGGACTTCTCGATGGTTTAGGGCAGGCGCTGAGCGGCGTGCTGCACTTGGATCCCGCCAAGGCGGTGGAAGGTGTGGGCAATATGGTCACGGCGCCGCTTCAGGCGGCGCAGTCGCTATTGATGGGTAGCAGTTCCCAGTCGCTGGGCGGCGGAACGGGCGGGCTTCCACCGTCAGTTGCGTCCGACATGACCGGGCCGATCTGAGGAATAAGCTCACATGTCCGCGAATTCGTCGAATCCACCGGAAAGCGGCCCGCTCGTGCGAAAGCTTGTCGAGGCGATCGAGAGCGACCGTCTCGACGAAGCAGACGGGCTGTACGCTCAACTCTGTGAAGTCAACCCTGCAGCACAGGATGCGTTGGTCTTTCCAACGGTGATCGCGATTCGCCGCGGCCAGACGCTGGATGCCCTGCATCGTCTGAATAGCTTCCCCGAAGGGCGTTATCACGAACTGAAGGCACTTTGTCTTTATGCACTGGGCGATCCGACATGGAATCGCTATGCCGAGGAAAAAGTGGAGGACCCTGATCCTTTTGTGCGTCAGGCTATGCAGCAGTTGCTTGGCCGCACAGAGAATCAACACGCCTCATCCTGACTCACGTATCAAGCGCAGTTCGTTCCCGAAGCGGGTGATGACCTTCATGGTCCTCACCCGCTTTTATCGTGCGCTCTCGTATTCGGACACGGTCCCCGCGATATAGGCCAACTGCACGCGGTTGTGCGCGCGGAAAAAACTCAGTAACTGACGCACATGCTGGGCAACGCGATGCGGTTGCATACCGACGCTCGCCGCGATTTCGCGATCGCTCATGCCCTCGGTCACACATTGCAGAATCGAGCGCTGCACAACGCTAAGCCCATCGACGCTGATACGCGAAAGCAACTGGCTGGCGTACGGATCGACCCAAGCGTGCAGGCCGATCGCGATTGCATAGGCAGTGCCTGCGGTCGTATCGGCAATCCACGAACGCCCCGCCTGGCTGCTCGACAAAATTGCAAAGCAGCGCTCGAGCGGATTCGTCGTGCCAATGCCGATACACACGCCACTGCGCATACCAGCCGCGTTGGCCGCGTCGGTGAGTGGTTGGATTCGCGCTGTGCGCGATGGCGCGGGCGCTAATGAGGCGAGGCTGTCCACGTCCCACAGAAATGGCCATTCGACGCGGCAGGCCACATCGACGCGTGGGTCCACGGCAAAGAGGCTTTCACTGCAATAACGAGCGGCCCAGCCAGGGGGCGAATAGGTATCGAACCAGGCGAGCTCGACCACGCGCTGGCCGATGCGCAAGATCCGGCAGTAGCACAGCCAATCGAACCCGGCGCGGCGCAGGATATTGCGCATCAGTGCGCGCCGTTCGGAGCCTTCCTTCGTATCGTTGAGCTGTTGTGCGATTTGTCCGAGCGGCGCATTGCGCGGAATGAAAAGCGAGGACGGCCGCTCGGCGGTATGGGCGGCAACATCGTCATCACCGAAGAGGACCACATTGGCGGCTGCGCCGGTTGCAGGTTTTTGTCGGATCGTGGTGGTGTTCATCACATCACTCCCAGGCGGCCAGCCATGAATGCCAGCCGGGCTCGATTGGTGACGCCGAAAATTTCGCGCAGGCGGCGAAGCTGATAATCGACGTTATAGAGCGTCATGTCCAGACGTGTCGCGATTTCCTTATCGGATAACCCGTCGGAAACCAATGTGAGCACCCGCCGCTGCATTTCGGACAGCGCCCCACCTGAAATATCTTGATCGATGGCCCGCACATAAGCCGAGCAGCGTTGCTGAATCGACAAGCCGAGCGTCAGCACCTGAACCATGACGCTGTCTGTGATCCAGCCGGAATCGGCGTTGTAAGCAGACATGCTGACGACAGCACAAAGCGAACTGCCTGGGATGCGCATCGAGAATGCCAGACCGCTGATCTTTCCGTCGGTGTGCAACAGCGTCAGCCAGTCGCGGTAAGAACTGGGCCCCGACCCCGCGCGCCAGAGCCTGACCAGTTGCGGGATATCCCACGCGCACGGCAACGGGCTCGATATCAGCGCCTTGAAGCGTTCGTCGTTCAGGTAATGCCCATCGTCGAAGAAACGCGAGTGCGGCGGAGCAAGGTAGCTCTCCATCAGATAGATGCGCTCGGCTTCGCCGGACGGCGTCAAGCGCGCGGCGAAGTAGCGCAGCGAATCGAATCCGATCGCTCGAATCATGCTGCGCAACAGGCGCGACTTTTCATCGTGCGTGACGGCCGCCCCGAGCTCGGAAGCGATGTGCGTGTCTGCTCCAAGTTCCTCCTTGGAGATGTATCGCTGCATGTCCGTTTCTCGAAAGCGGATGACCTGCGCAACATGTGGGTGAGTGTGGCTTGACCTACTGACTGACTCCACGCGGCATCCTTTGTATCGTGTATGTGCATTGCACAATGCTTGCCATTCGCCGGGCGCTGTTGCGTCGCCGTTTGCGAGCTTGAACTTCGTCTAACGGGGGCGCAAGCGGGGAATGACCGTACCAATTATCGAATTCGGAGAAGCCATTGGTACAGATCGGAAAACATTGCTGAATCGAAGGCGATTACGTCCAGTTGTCATGCAATTAATTCCGTCAACTGCGTCTTTTGCATGAATGACAGCCGGCGGCGTCGCGCGACAAGCGCACAACGCATGACAACTTTTGCTGCCATCGGAAGGTCTTTGGGCAATGATCGCGCGATTGCCGACGAAGAGGCCGCGAGCCGGAATCGGTGCCGGAACAGGAACGAGTCTAACAAATTACATTCATTACGCATACGCTGAACGACAACAAAAATAGACGAACCAGTCAAGTCAGTCAGGCGCGGGCGCGCCGTACTCGGCACTTGACCAACGATAGGGCTGCCTTGGGATGTACATGCCATCGGCGTGGCGTGGCGGGCTCGCCCGCGATCAGCGGCGCGAGGTGCGCACGAGGGGAGCCGGTGCGAGCGGGTGAACTCGCAACCGTGCGTTTCCGATAGCCGGGAATCTGCGCGCCGATCGATCCGCGCTCGGCGGGGCTCGGCACTCCAGTGGCAGTGAACAATGCGCGGATCGAGGCCGGAGATCGACCATTTGCTGTAAGCGAGGTCGGCGTGTCGCCGCGCTGCTTACCTGCGCAATCCGATCCATTCAAGCGCTTTCACGCGACACCGTATTTGCGCGCAACTTTACTGCGGGGACGAGATGCAATGCGCGGCCAGATGCGAACACGTGCGCATTGCAGCGCAAAAATGCTCATTATCCAGCGCGATATATATGCGTATCGAATAAAACGATAAAAATTTTAAATGCGCAATGTTGGATAGACTTAATAAAATCTCATTATTCTGATAATAAACGCGTCATTCATCAGTGAATTAATCGGCTGAATTCGCGATCACATACATTTGTTCGCGGCAATGCACCATATTTTCCCATTCCTGTTATTAAATGGTGCGGAGCATGCATCAGAAAGGGGATGGCGGCATGAAGCGCGCAGTAGTGGCAGTCCCGCTCCCCCCTGGCGTTTGGGGAGAGCGGGCGTTCGCAAGATCAGACGATCGCTTTCGGGGGATTGTGCGCACGTTTGAATGTCAGTTCACGTTCGCCCGTCATTATGTTGGTTTTGGTTCTTCTCACCAGGAAATTGAACCCGCGGGTTCTTTGAATTCCATTCTCCTCAAATCCATACAGCAGCAAGCGCTCGAAGCTATTCGGGTCCTCGAGCATGGCCGCCACTTCGGCTTTTGCGTTGTCGATGGCTTGGCGATCGGCGTCGGTCAACGGGCGCCGGCTGTTCTCGAAGGAGCGCACGAAACTGAGCTTTTTGTTGATTTTCTCCGCCGCATCAGGCGACAGGTTCAAGCGCTCGCCGTAGACCTGATTGCCGCTCCTGTGCGTGAGCTTGACCCTGGTCAGAAACGTGTTGAGTTCTCGCTGGTTGCCTCCGAACGCGTCGCGCCAGCCGTCGTTATTGTTATCGACATAAGCGAGAAAATCTTTCGGACGGGGAAATTGCACATCGAGAAAGGTCTTGTCGGCGACGATCAGCCCATCTTCGTAGTAGGTGCGCAGCACGGCCATCGTCGATTTTTTGAACGCGGTGGCGCTCACACCGAGCGGTGGCAAGCTCGGTACCGAAGTCGATGCAACTGGCCCAACCTTCGCGTCGATCGAAGGGGCTGCCACGACAAGCGACGCCGCTCCTGTAACGCTCCGACCTTTTTCGCGGCCGTCAGTGGCCACGGTCAGGCTCCCCTTGGTATCGCGGCGTTTTTCGGTGCTGCGAAACCGGTTGCCGACGGCCGTGAGGAACGTGCCCCCTTTGTAGCCTGTAAGGGTCGTCGCCCGCAGCCCTCCCGAAACATTTGCGGAGCGGACTTTGGTCGATCCATCGCGTTCGATCCAGTTCACCGACAAGCACGGGTCTTTATAATGTGCGTCGGCAATTGCATTCCACAGTTCTTCCCGGGTGCGCGGCAACCCTCCGTCCGGCCCGCACGTCGACATGACGTGGATCAGATTCTTGAGCGTTTTGCGCCAGGCCGTGGTATTGACCGGATCGTCGTGGCTGGCGAGACGCGCACGGAATATGACACCGCGCTCGTTCACTTTCTCGGAGCCAGCCGAAACGCCGCCGTGCACGCTGGCGACCGCCACGCCGGCCGTCACGCCGGCATACACGCCCACTCCGCCGCTACGGACCCGACGCTCCTTCATGACGAGCTTCAGATGACCCGCGTGCGCCGTCGAGCCGATGCCGATGGCAAGTCCATTGCCGTTTGCAACGGTAACGTCGGGCCATGCCGCCGCACCGATAGGCAAGGCGGGCGTGCCGAAGTTCGAACCAGAGTTCGCCGTGAACGGCGTACCGCCTCCGTTCACGCGCTCCGCGCCTGCGCTATATTCCCAGGTCGGCGGGATGTGTTCGACAAACTCGTCCAGCACGTCGAAATTGCCTTGCGGTTCTTCGGGCGGCAGATAGTTGCGTTCGTGCATCCGCACCATGCGCGTCAGACATTGGTCCAACGTGGTGGGTGCGGGGCCATCGGTTGCATGGGAACGATGGCCATGGACGATAACCGCATCCATATCTGCGCCGAATTTCTCGGCCAGATCACGGAGGCGTACCGCGCTCATCACCTTGGGAACCCGACACAGCCTGCGGTTGGCAAGAATGTATTTACGATCGAGGTTCAGCGACTCTGCGACATCGCGGAGGATTTGCCTGCGGGCCTTTCGTCCAATGGGCAAGTCGTCACGCCAACGGCCGGTGTGGATGATTCTCTCTTTCCAGTGCCTGCACACCGCCGCGCCGATCGCAGCCTCCACAACGGCTGGGTCCGGCCTTTCGCCCGGCTTACGCGCCGGCTCGGCCAGTACAGAATTGTTGAGTTCCTTGATGACAACATCGATTGCGTGCGCCTGGCCGAAATCCTTCTCGGGGTGGTCAAGGAATACGCCGCCGGTGCCCAGTGCGAATGCAGCGAATGGAGAGTCTTCGGCGTTGCGCTGTCGAGCCATCGCGTCCTTGAATTCTTTCACGAAGGTCTTCATCCGCGATTGCGTCTCGGCGTTATCGCGCACATTCTTCTGCGCGGCCGTCACAATTCGAAATGTTCTCGATTGGATGATCGGCAAATCCGCTTCGTCAATATTATTTCGGAATGCGAAATATCCGCTGCGCATCGCAGAGGGCGGCTCAGCTGTAGGGTCCGCCATCAATTCCCGGCCGCAAAGCAACGCGCGAACGGCGATTGGATGCTCCATCAGCGCGTCGCGCAAGGGCTCGTCCAACGGACGCTCAAACCAAGAGAACCCGTTTCCCCCTTCGGGCGGCAGCGCGCGCCGTGCCGTCGCGACCAGTTCATCGAGATTTCGAGGCGGCGGAAATTCCGCAGGCCAGGCTTGCAACAATTCATGCGCTGCACGCAGCGTATAGATATGCGCATCCCGATGCACCTTCTCCTCGGTTTTGCTGCTGTATACGGTACAGCCCGTCATCGTGTTAGGCGCGATTTCGAGCAGTGCATCGAAACTGGTCGGGTCGAGCGCCAGCTGGCACTGCAGTGCGAACCGGTCATGCTCCAGCGCATCGTCGGCGACTGCAATCCGCCCTTGGAGCGCGCGGAACATGTCTCGCGCGCGCGGCACATCGCCATTCGATACTTCAGCGAGTGCGTTCGCCACCAGGACCGGCCTCAGATAAGGCATTTCTGTTTGCCCTTCGTTCGCAAACGCTGCTCGAATCTCGTGTGCGAAATCGAAGGCGTCGAGAGTTGCCGCCGTGGTATTGCCGTTGAACAATTGCTCGATGTACGCCGTTGCCTCGAACGGATCGCTGAGCATGTCAGGCGTGGATGCTGCAACGTCGCCAACATTGCCAAACAGCGCCTGAGCATTCTCCCTGCGCTGCTTATCGACAAGTTTCTGGCCGCCTGGCGCATTCGGCGTGCGCAAATGACCCCGAGTCAGTTTCAATTCGGGCTCTGCTGGAGCAGGCTTAATTTTCTGCGTCGAGCCGAGCGGGGTTGAAACAGTCACCCCGTAGGGCCGAGCAATGCGGCGCACCTTTTCGCGAAGCACCGTCCCAACGCTGGGCTCGGCGACGTCGCCGTTGCCCTTGTTGCGCGTCAACAGACTACCGAGCACCGTGCCCGGGCGACGTTGCATCGGCAGCGGCTCATTCGGCTGCGCGATGTTGTTCTGCGGGGCCTCGTTGCTCGGAGTTGCCCCGCTGCCGCTAGGCAGCAAACCATGCCGGATCGTTTTCCAACTCACTTCGCCTCTCCCATAACCTGTTCAGTCATGCCGGCTGAAGGTCTTCCGGATAGCCGTGTACGCTGCCCGGCCGAGCGTTGACCAGATGACTGACTATAAAAGTGGCCAAATGTAGTCACTTACACCGATGCGATGTAGTGACTTAAAAAACGAAGGGGAACATGCGCGCAAATGTTCGTTTGAACATTAAATGAGACTCATTCGATACTTTTGCGCTGCTGAAGGGGGGCGCGCAAGAGCCGAGCGCCCATGTCGGGCGTTCGATCTCTTGCGATGCGGTGGAATGTGATGCGAGGCGATGCAGCCGCTCAGGCTACCGTCGAGCTATGCGGCGCGTTCGAGGCGACGCTTGAAGTTGCACGCGCGATGTTGCGCTGCAAACCGCAGTCCTGGCGCCAATCGTCGCGGCAACCCGCAAGATAGGCGAGGTGCACGCGGTTTTGTGCGCCGTAGCGGCGCTTGAGCTGGCGAAGATGATAATCGACGTTGTAAGCGGAGGTGCCGAGTACGTCGGCGATTTCCTTGTCGCTCAGGCCCTGCGTCAATGCGGCGAGAATCTTGCGCTGCGTCTGCGTAATAGGCTTCGTAGGCGGCGCTTCGTCAAGAGAGGGCGCGTGGGCCAGCAAATATTCGTGCAAGGCTAGACCCACAGCATAGGCCTGGCCGACAACCCTGTCGCTGATCCATTCGCGTGATTCATTCGCCGCGCTAAAGCAGATTACGCTTTGGAACGGGCTGCGCGGGTTGGCCAATCCGAATGTGACGCCGCTTCGCAAAGCGGCGCGGTCGGCGTCGGTCAACAAGCTGTGCAGCCGGGACTGATCTCCTCCCGGCTTTTCGGCATGCGGCGCTTGCGCGAGCGAATTGAGGTCCCAGATCAGCGGCCATTCGCACTGGCACGCGAACGCCACGCGGGGATCGACTTCGATGTAGCGTTCGTTGATGTAATGCTCCGGCCATTCCGGTGCGGAGTACTCACGCACATATAGCGCGCGCGTCATCAGGTCGCCTGTGCGTGCGAGACGCCAATAGCAGACCCAGTCGAAACCGATGGTTCCGATTGTTGCCGAAATAACCAACCGGCGCTGCTCCGGTCCGTTCGCCGCGCTCAGCGCATCGACGATGGCTGAGCGGCCCGCCGTTGAAGATCGTTGCACGAATTCCGGCAGGCAATTCTGGCGACCGTCCAACATCAGCAGGCTGTGTTGGATGCTTTTACTGGTTTTCAAACTCTCCTCCTTGCCACGCTCGTCTTACTAATTTAGCGGGCGATGAAAAGGTCGACGCTCTTATATTTCGTAGTTATTGAATGTTGGAGCGCCGAATTTCTCGTTTGCCGTAAAACTGGCTGTTGCGGATATTCGAGGAGATGGGAAATCGAGCCAGATATCCCAGATAAATCTCCGTCGGATAAAACCAGCCGCCAATTAAAATCGATTGAGTTACTCTAAAGCCGCAAGGTGCGGTGATTTCTTTCTCGCGCGAAGTGCGATGCCGCTGAACGAAAATCCTGCATTGGATTTCGAATTGAAATATTTGAAAGCGTTTGGTGTTTTTTAATTACTTAGTTGTGCTTATTAAGCGGGTGGGCGGGTTTCGTTGTGCGGTTGTTGCGGGTTTCATCGCATCCGCGGCCGCTCGCCGGATGGACGAGCGGCTGCTTGTTCAAGCTGTCAAATCGTAAGCCAAATCGTAGGCCGCTCTATAGCCAGGCGGCACGATGCTGGCAGAACGTTTGAATTGCGCTGCCACTGATTGTTCCGCCGGGCCGGCGTGTTGCGCCATCGTGTCTTGCACTTCGGAGAGCAACTGCGCGAGTTGCTCGGAAGTGATCGCATTTTGCGTTCTTAACGAATGCGCGGTGCTCAGCAAGCGTTCGTAAGCCACGGCCCTATCACGCTCGCCGAGGTGGCCGGTAGCGGTGGCCAGCGCCGCAAGCGCGGGTAAACGTCGGCACGCAGGTTGAACGGCATCGGTTGCATCGAATACTTCGCAAAACGCCGCGTTGGCCTCATCCGGTGCGAACACGCTGATTCGACTGGCCAGCACGGCAAGCGGCTCGGGGCGGGGCAGCATCGACAATCCCAAGTTGCCGTCGATGTCCTGAGAAATGAAGCCCAGCGTATCGTCGGGGACGCTTGGCCCTTGAATACCGGGTTCACTCAGACGCGCGCGCAAACCAGACAAGTCGCGCACGGAAGATGCGGCCTGTTCCAATTGGGCGCTTCGGTCGTACGCGGCCTTGACATCTGGCGCCAAGAGATCGTGCGCCACCGCATGATCGAGCATAAAGCCCGGATATTCGGCCATGGGCCCGGACAATGTGTCGATTGCCTTGGATATCTCGGCATGCGCTTCACGCCAATCCTCAGGTGGGAAGGTCGAGATCTGGCCCACCGCCGCGGCCAGAAAATGAGCGCGCGCGAGCTCGCTCAAATGGTCGGTTTTCAGATTGGGATTGCTGGGGTCGAAGGATGTGAGCAGATCCTTTAACACGTCCAGCGAGTCGATACTCTCCGCCAGGCGCTTCATCCGAGGATTAATCACCTCGTCATGGGCCTTGCCGATGGCGGCTTCCAATTCAGGCGTTCTGAGATCCTTGGGCAAATCTTCGAAAGCAATGCGCCCCTGGCGCAGTGCTTCGAGTTGACCGTTCGTGGATGGCCATGCAATGACGCGCCTGGTGGCAACATCGAGCGCGGAAGCCGGGTTCGGCATCGAAGCCGCCTGCTTCACCGCTTCTCGGACGTCGTCGAACAGCGCTTGCAGCCCATCCTGATCCGGCCCTGCCGAAGCGGGTCGAGATGCGCTGCGCGATTCGCCCGCTTTGTTGGCGTAACCGAAGCGCGAAACGGCGCCGGTCTGGGAGCCGTGGTCCTGAATGCCGGCGAGGCGTGGGTCACGCCGCTGCGGTACAGCAGCCCCGGCCGGTGGCCGGGCGCCGTCTTGAGCGGGGTCCGAGGCGGTTTGGCTCGGCGTTCCGTCGATACGTGGCGCGATGCGGGTGGTCATGATTGCTTGGCCTGCTGGCTATGATGTGTCGAACTCTACACCGAGTCTTGCGCGAGACGCTCCGGATGGCGAACCGATGACGTCGCGTGCGCAAAATTCGGCCGTTTTTCGCCAATATCAGGGTGGCGAAGACCCTTTTTCATAAATGCGATCTCGAGCCCGTCGATCCATTCGGTATGCGTCAATGCATAGCCGCGTCGTTCGTAAAAGCGTCGATTCGCAACCATTTCCTGATTCAGGCATAGCCGCAAAGCAGGGAGGCGCAACTGCCGCGCCTGCTCTTGAGCAAATTGCAGCAATGCGCTTCCGAGGCCTTTCGCTTGCCGCGCGGGCGACACGGCGAGATTGGCGATATGCAAGTAATCGGGTGTGGCGACCAGCTCCAGCATCGCATCGATTGTTGCGTCGTCCGGGCTATAAACCCATACAGCATGGTTGCGCAACACCCATCCATAGTCTCGGCCAAGCGGTTCGGGCGCCGTGCCCACGATCGGAATCCACGGAGCGTAGGCCGCCTCGACCAGTGCGCGAATCGAAGGTTCATCCGCGCTAGTCGCGCGACGAAAGTCCATCGTCTTCAACACGTGCTCTCCTTACTGGATGGGCGGTATTGCGCACCGCACATAATCGGAAAGAAATACCGTAGAAGCAGACGCCGGGTTGCATTGGCGCCGAATGTGCGATTGCAAAATAGCGCGTGCGTCGAAGGGGCTTGGTGCGCTGGGCGAATTTATGTGTTGATGTGCGAACCGATCTCCCGGGCGGGCTATTAATTAATGTCGAATCCGACTGCATCCGGCGTTTGAGTCACTACGGCTAAAGGTTGGCGATCAATATTCCCGCTCCCGCCATCGCGAGCCCAGTCACCTGCGGCCACTTGAGCTTCTGATCCTTGACCATGTACATGAAGGTGGCCATCCATGCGAGGTCGACGAACTCGATGGGGCCGCGCACCGTCATCAAGTTGATGTGATTGTCTTGCGCGACGCGGTCGGCAATCGCCAAATAAACATATTCGAAGAATGCCCACTTCCAGCTGAACACCACGCGGGAGGTGGCGTCGACGATCTTTTGCAATTTGGGTTGTTTGAACGACAGCCACTTCGGCCGCATTTCGTCAGCCGTTTTCGTCGTGTGTTTGTACCAAGCGATATTTTTCAGCCCGGTTGCGGCGATCATCACCGGCACAAGACTAACGGCGGGATCGACCTTCAGCGCAATAGCGGTGGCGGCGGCCATCAATGCCTCGGTGCTCCACAAGATCGTATTGAAGCGCTTTTTCATCTTCTCCGACTTGGCTGCGGACGCGTTCTCGGCGTCGCTGGCAACCTCGCCGAGTTGCTCGGACATCTTCGGGATGGCTTTCAGCAATTTGTCGCAGCGCCTTAACTGCCGCTTTAATTCGGCGACATCGACGTCCGGCGGAAGTGCCTCGGGCGCCGACAAAATGCCCTGTATCCCGTCGCGCAACGATTGCAACTGCGTGCAGACCTCGCCATTCAGATGCTCGACGAGCGCACGCGCGTCCTTTTCGCGCTCTCGCAACGCGATGTGCGAGGTACGCGGATCAGCGTTCTTTAAGCCGGGCGTGACGTTGCGTACAGCGGCGAGCATGCGGGATAGCTTCGAGTCGCGTGGTTCGAGTTCGTGCAGTATTTGATCGATCCGCGGCAATTTGGAGTCGGGCTTGTTTGCGACGATGGCGCCGCCCACTACCACCGCGAGTCCCGCAAAATTCTGCGCTTCGAGCGGCTCGTGCTTGAGGAATTCGAGAAACACCGTGAACCAAGCCAAATCCATTGTTTGGCCGATCGCCCGAACCTTCGAAAGGTCGCCTGATTTATCGGCAATGTTATTCGCGCTGGTAACGGCAATGTATTCGAGCAGCGCGGGAACGGTCCAACTGCTGAGCGCCTTCAACATCGTCGCCACGGCTGTCCTTGCCGCTGAACCGGTGAGCCCTGCAGCGCCGAAAAATGCCAGTACGTTGTCGTCGGTAAAGACGGGCAACGTTTGCCCATACCACGCCGCGGTTTTCAAAAAGGTCGCTATGAAGGTAAGCGCGATCGCCTGAAATTTAGGAGACCTAATCATCCGCATCATCAGGCGATGTCGTTCGGACTCGTCAATATCGGCAAGTGCGTGGGCATTGATATTCGTAGTGGTGGGGTCGTTGGCCGCCGGCCCAAGCACGACGAATGACCTGATAACGTTCAGCAACTCATCCGCATTCGCGGCGAATTCGTCTGCGCTGGCAAATGTCGTCAGGTTGAGCTTCGCGGCGATATCGGGGGGGAGTTCCTGCTGCAGAAACCTAACGCATTGGTTCAGCTGATCGAGGCTTTGGCTGAGTTCGCGGGCCGCGTCCAACGGGGTAGGCGAAATAGCCCGCGCAGCGTGAGCGCTTGAGAGCCGTTCGATTTCCGTTTGGGGGAGTGCGTCCGATGTTCGCGCACGCTCCAGTGCCTTCGGGTCGGGCTTTCTTATGCTGCTGCCACGCGAGCTCGATGCGCCTGCGGTGTCACGATGCCTTCTCAGCGGCAGACCGGGAAAACGCGGTTGGTTTGTACCGCTACTCGAAGGTTCGCTCGGCAACGGATGATCGTTGGGAAGATGATGCGGATCGATGGGCCCCTGGTTATCCGAATTCCGAGACGGTGGCGTAACGCCCATAGCTATTCCTGTTGTTGTCGTTTCCGTAGCGGTTGCGGCAATGCGTCCGCATTCGTTGAGAGACAAGGGACAACCGATTCAAATCGGCAGATATCCTTTTTCCCAAACGCGTACGTTGCCTGACTCGGGCCTCGTCGGACCGAAATAGGCGTCGTAGTTGCGAACGCGATTAGCATCCGGCATCAGAATGGACTGCAAAAAGAACGTTTTGCCGTCGACCTCCAGGCGGCCGCTATTGTCCAGCGACAGTTGGGTTCCCTGTCGCTCGGCGTTCGTGAGACTGAAGCGTCCGACCGTGAAACCTTTCTCGTTTCTCAGGATGATCCCTGCGATTTTCTCGGGAAGCGTCACGGCATCGCCGGTGCGGCCGTGCACATACTTGACGTTTGCGGGTACCGGGAGCGCTTTTTCCGGTTCGGGGACAACGATGGGTTCGCCAAATTTCCCTGATTGGACTTCGTAGAACCTGCGGCGGCCGGTCTCATCGAGATTGACGACGCGAAAGCGCGCGACGCGCTTGGGATCGCTTCCGATGGTTTGGTCCGGCTGAGTGAGAACGGTCCATTGCGTGCATCGCGCCGCGACATCCCACGGTTCGCCATCAACGGTGACAGTGTTCCGCAATCGGAGCATATCCAGCGTCGGGTTGTCCGTCTGCGGAGTGGCGGTGGGTTCAGATTCCTTAGGCGCGCGCGCAGAATACTCGTGCGGTGGTAACGCACCGTCGCCCGGACGCGCGGCACCGGGGCCGCCGGATGCTGAAATCGACATAGAGCCTCCTTGAGAATGGCTCAGATCGTATTTCAAGCAGGGCATGCGGCAAGCCGGTCGAACGAACAACGATGCGGTTACGCGAATGAAACGATGTCAGGAAACGCGTTTGAAGGTATCGGCGCTAGTCGTCATCGAGCGCCACCAATTGAGCTTTTTCACCGCAGCCGGTTCTCCGGCAGCCGACGCTGTCAGCGCCGCGTCGGCTACGACAAACCACAGTGTTTCCATACGCCCTTCGCGGATCATGCCGGTATACGAAACGATGACGTCGCCCGCCGGCCCTTGTCCAGCTGCCGCAAAGCACACGCAGTTTCCTTGATGGATGCCCGAAATTCGAACGTCCTGCCCGTAAAAGGCACTATCAGGTAACGCGGTTCGAAACATGCCTGCCAGCTTTCCATTGGCGTCGTCGATGATCTCTACGATCGACCCATACTGATTCCGCCATTTTCCAATCCAGTTCATCGCTAAAGCCTCCTAATGATGCAGGGTGCCTCGATGAACCGCATCGCACGTGCCCGCATCGGCGGCGACGAATCAACGGCTGCGGGTCAGCGGCTGCGGGTCAGCGGAACGAAGCGCGCGTGCACGACCAAATGAACATCGTCGCCCACGGTCGCGGGCCAAGATGTCAAGCCGAATACGGATCGGCTGAAATGTCCGTCGGCCGAGAACGAAAGGGCATCGCCGTGCGCGAGCATGTCGTGAGCATTGGGTTCGAATAAAACGACCAGTGTGATGGGCCGCGTGGTGGTGCGTATCGTTAAATTGCCGCTCAAAATCGCTGAATCGGCGCCAGTACGAACGAAGCGTGTGCTGATGAAGCGGATGACAGGGTAACGATCCGCATTGAGAAATCGTGGGCTCTTCGCGACGCGAGCAGCAAACAGTGCCGTTGTATCGAGGCTTTGCGCATCGATGTTCGCGGCCAAGCGCAGTGCGCTGACGCCCCCCGCTGGCTGCTCGAGCAGGGCGTCCACGCGGCGAAAGTGCAGGGTCAAGCGCGAACGTCCGGCAAGTTCGAGCGCGAAAGCGATGTTCGAATGTTGCGGTTCCAATCGATACAGCCGCGGTGTCTCAAGCTGCTCCGCTGCCTTGGTTGACCACGTCGTGAGCAATAGCAGCGCTGCACATGCGTTCGCCACGCAACACATGAAGAAGGCTGACGGGCGAGTCATATCGGGTGCTCCGTTTTCGTCTACGCAACGCAAACACGCCGCGATGCCGTTTTATTCCGGCTTAGAAACGGTTAGGGCTATTGCTTGCGCAAGGCCATTGCTTGACAGGCGGTAATTCGACATTATTCGCAGGTAGCCCATGCAGACCGGTCCGCCCGTGGACGGCGCAAGCGAGACATGAGAGGAGTTCGCATGAATAATTCTTTCCGTTTTCAAACTGTACCGACGCTTATCGTCGAATTCGGTGCGGCGCGTCGCATTGGCGCGCTACTACGCGAACGCTATCCGTCGCACCAGCGGCTCGCCCTCGTCACGGACGGTTTTTTGCACAAGAGCGGGTTGTTGGCGCCGGCGCTGGCCGACTTCGAAGCAAACGGGTGGGGCGTAACGATCATCGATAACGTCATTGCAGACCCAACCGAGGGTGTCGTGCTTGAGGCCGCGTCGATTGCTGCGGGTGCCGATAGTGAGATCGTCGTCGGGTTAGGTGGCGGATCGTCGATGGATGTGGCGAAGCTGGTTGCCGTCTTGCGTGCAAGTGAACGTCAGGCACTGACAGACATGTACGGCGTGAACAAGATCGTGGGGTCGCGTGTTCCGCTCATCCAGGTACCCACGACAGCAGGCACCGGTTCCGAGGTTACGGCCGTATCGATCGTCACGGTAGGCGAATCGAAAAAGATGGGCGTCGTGGCGCCGCAGTTAGTGGCCGACCTCGCGATTCTCGATGCCGAGCTCACGCTGGGACTGCCGGCTGCGGCGACGGCGGCAACAGGCATCGATGCGATGGTGCATGCAATCGAAGCCTATACGTCGGCGCGGCTCAAAAATCCTTTGTCCGATATGTTGGCCATGAAGGCGCTGCAGTTGCTCGATGCGAATTTGCTGCGCGCGTGTCGCGACGGTCAGGACCGTCGAGCTCGGGAAGCGATGCTGCTCGGTGCGACATTGGCGGGTCAGGCGTTTGCGAATGCGCCCGTGGCGGCCGTGCATGCGCTGGCCTATCCGATCGGCGGTATCTACCACGTACCGCATGGTCTTTCGAACGCGCTTGTGTTGCCCCATGTGATGAGATTTAACGCAGAAGTGGCGGCGCCGCTTTATGCGCAGCTTGCAGGGGCGATTTTGTCGGACGTGTCAGGAAGCGTCGAGGCCAGGGCGCAGATGCTGATCGAACATTTGGAACGGATGATCGAAGCCACGGGCATTCCAAAGACCTTGCGCGAAGTGGGCATCGAACGCAGCGGGCTCGATCGTATGGCGAAAGATGCGATGTTGCAACAGCGTTTGTTGATCAACAATCCGAAGCCGATGACGGAAGTGGATGCGTTGGAGGTGTATATCGCGGCATTTTGAGCGGGCTAAGTTAAAACCGCAGGCACCCGTACCCATCCCTCCATCAACACGCGCGCGCTGCGGCTCATGACGGCCTTCGTCACGACCCACTCGTCGTTTTGCCGCTTCGCCTGCGCACCCACGCGAAGCGTCCCTGATGGGTGACCAAAGCGCACCGCATCGCGCTCGCCACCGCCCGCGGCGAGATTGACGAGCGTGCCCGGCACCGCCGCCGCGGCCGCAATCGCGACCGCCGCCGTGCCCATCATGGCGTGATGCAATTTGCCCATCGACATCGCGCGTACAAGCAGATCGATATCATGCGCCGCAACCCGCTTGCCGCTCGACGTTAGATAGTCAGCAGGCTTTGCGACGAAGGCAATCTTCGGCGTATGTTGCCGCTTGGCGATCTCGTCGACATTCTTGATCAGCCCCATGCGCAACGCACCATATGCCCGAATGGTCTCGAACTTGGCTAGCGCTTTCGCGTCGCTGTTGATCGCATCTTGCAGCTCCGCACCGGTGTAGCCAATTGCCGCCGCATCGACAAATATCGTCGGAATGCCCGCGTTGATCATCGTTGCTTTCAACATGGCAAGCCCCGGCACATCCAGATCATCGACAACATTGCCGGTCGGAAACATCGCACTACCGGCGCCATCTTCTTCGGCTGCCGGGTCCATGAATGCCAACTCGATTTCGGCCGCGGGAAACGTCACACCGTCGAGTTCGAACTCTCCCGTTTCCTGCACGGCGCCCTGCGTCATCGGCACGTGCGCGACGATCGTCTTCCCGATGTTGGCCTGCCAGATACGCACGGTCGTGATGCCGTCGTGCGCGACACGATCGACATCGATGAGCCCGCTGCCGATCGCAAATGGGCCCACCGCTGCCGACAAATTGCCGCAATTGCCGCTCCAATCGATGAACGGTTCATTGATCGATACTTGCCCGAACAGATAATCGACATCGTGGCCGGGCCGCGTGCTCTTGGCCACGATGACGACCTTGCTCGTGCTCGATGTCGCGCCGCCCATGCCGTCGATGTGTTTTCCGTATGGATCAGGGCTGCCGATCACACGCAACAACAATGCGTCACGTGCTGGCCCTGGCACACGTGCGGCCTCGGGCAAGTCCTGCAGGCGAAAGAACACGCCTTTACTCGTGCCTCCGCGCATATAAGTTGCGGAGATCTTGATCTGCGGTGCGTGAACCATAAATTAGGTGTCCTAAGCAAATTCAAAAGCTATCAAGCTGAAGCGCTCGCCGCCGATGCGAGAAAGTCCTGCGCAAAGCGCTGCAATACGCCACCGGCCTCGTAGATCGACATTTCCTCGGCTGTATCGAGCCGGCATGTCACCGGTACCTCGATACGTTCGCCATTTCGTCGATGAATCACGAGCGCGAGATCGCCGCCAGCGTCGCGCTCGCCGATCACATCGTAGGTCTCGGTGCCGTCGATGCCCAACGTGATGCGATTGACGCCGGGCTTGAATTCGAGCGGCAGCACCCCCATCCCGACAAGATTCGTGCGATGAATCCGCTCGAACCCCTCCGCGACGATTGCTTCGACACCGGCAAGCCGCACCCCCTTGGCTGCCCAGTCGCGTGACGACCCCTGGCCATAGTCGGCGCCTGCGATGATGATCAGCGGCTGCTTGCGTGCCATGTAAGTTTCGATGGCTTCCCACATGCGTGTGACCTTGCCTTCAGGTTCGATGCGCGCGAGCGAACCGGCCTTCATCACGCCGTTCGCCACCACCATTTCGTTTTTCAAGGTCGGGTTGGCGAACGTGGCGCGCTGCGCCGTCAGATGATCGCCGCGATGCGTTGCGTATGAGTTGAAATCCTCTTCGGGCAAGCCCATTTTCGTCAGATATTCGCCTGCGGCGCTGTCGGCAAGAATGGCGTTCGACGGCGATAGGTGATCGGTCGTGATGTTGTCGCCGAGCACCGCGAGTGCTCGCATGCCATTAAGCGTTCGTTCGCCGGATAGTGCACCTTCCCAGTACGGCGGCCGTCGAATATAGGTGCTGCTCGGCCGCCAATCGTAAAGCGCACTGACCGGCTCGCTCGAATCGGCCGAGCGCGCAAACATCGGCTCGTACACCTGACGAAATTGCGCGGGCTTGACGCTCGACTCAATCAGAGCGTCGATTTCCTCGTCGGTCGGCCACAGGTCTTTTAACGTGATCGGCTGGCCGTTTGCATTGACGCCAAGCGTATCGTTCTCGATGTCGAAGCGGATTGTGCCCGCAATCGCATAGGCAACAACGAGCGGCGGCGAAGCAAGGAAGGCCTGTTTGGCGTACGGATGAATGCGCCCGTCGAAGTTGCGATTGCCCGAGAGCACGGCAGTGGCATAGAGGTCTCGCTCGACAATCTCTCGTTGTATCGCCGGATCGAGTGCGCCGGACATGCCGTTGCACGACGTACACGCATAGGCAACCACGCCGAAGCCCAAACGTTCGAGCTCGGGCAGCAGGCCGGCTGCTTCAAGGTAGAGCGTCACGGCTTTCGAACCAGGCGCGAGCGAGCTTTTGACCCAGGGTTTGCGCAGCAAACCGTGCCGGTTGGCATTGCGGGCGAGCAGGCCCGCCGCAATCATGTTGCGCGGATTGTTGGTATTGGTGCAGCTCGTGATGGCGGCGATGATGACGGCCCCATCGGGCATCTTGCCGGGCTCGTTTTCGACCTTGCCGCTGATGCCGTGTGCCGCGAGTTCCGAAGTCGGCACGCGCTTGTGTGGATTCGAAGGCCCGGCGATATTGCGTGTCACCGTGGACAAGTCGAATCGCAATATGCGTTCGTATTGCGCATGCTCGAGGCTCTCCGCCCACAATCCAGTGGCTTTCGCATAGATCTCGACGAGTTTGACCTGTTCATCATCACGCCCGGTCAGCTTCAAATATCGGATGGTTTGCTCGTCGATGTAAAACATCGCGGCGGTGGCGCCGAACTCTGGCGCCATGTTCGAGATCGTGGCACGATCGCCCAGCGTCAAGCGCGCGACTCCTTCGCCGTAAAACTCGAGGTATGACGAGACCACTTTCTCGTTGCGCAGAAACTCGGTCAGCGCGAGCACGATGTCCGTTGCAGTGATGCCCGGCTGCCGCGTGCCGGTGAGCTCGACGCCGACGATATCGGGCAGACGCATCCATGACGCACGGCCGAGCATCACGCTTTCCGCCTCCAGCCCGCCCACGCCGATCGCTATCACGCCGAGTGCATCGACCATTGGCGTGTGCGAATCGGTGCCGACGAGCGTGTCGGGGAACGCCACGCCATCGCGCATCTGAACGACTGGGCTCATTCGCTCGAGATTGATCTGATGCAGGATGCCATTGCCGGGTGGAATGACGTCGATGTTTCGAAAAGCCCGCTTCGTCCAGTTGATGAAGTCGAACCGATCCTCGTTGCGCCGATCTTCAATAGCCCGGTTTTTAGCGAACGCATCTTTGTCGAACCCGCCGCATTCGACGGCCAACGAGTGGTCCACCACCAGTTGCGTCGGCACCACGGGGTTGATCAGCGCGGGGTCCCCGCCTTGCGCGGCGATCGCGTCACGCAGCCCCGCCAGATCGACGAGCGCGGTTTGGCCGAGGATGTCGTGGCAAACAACGCGCGCAGGGAACCACGGGAAATCGAGCTCGCGTTTTCGCTCGATCAACTGCCCGAGCGCGGCCTTCAACAGCGTTGGATCGCACCGTCGCACGAGGTTCTCGGCGAGCACACGCGAGGTATAAGGCAGCGTTTCAAAGGCGCCCGGCGCAATGGAATTAACGGCGGCGCGCACGTCGAAATAGTCGAGGCGGGTGCCCGGCAGTGGTTTGCGATGTTCGATATTCATCGGGTGATCAAGACGTTATTGGTCGATGGCGGCCACGGAGCCGGCCCGTTTACGAAGCTCGAATTTTTGGATCTTGCCGGTCGCCGTCTTCGGTAACTCGCAAAATTCGATGGCGCGCGGCACTTTGAACCCAGCCAAGTGCGCCTTGCAGTGCGCGATCAATTCGGCGGCGGTTACCTTCGCACCCGCTTTCAGTTCGACGAAAGCGCAGGGCGTCTCGCCCCATCGTGCGTCGGGCTTCGCGACCACGGCTGCGGCCAGCACATCGGGGTGGCGGTACAACACATCTTCGACTTCGATGCTCGAAATGTTTTCGCCGCCCGAGATGATGATGTCTTTGCTGCGATCTTTGATGCGGACGTAACCATCGGGATAGATCACGCCGAGATCGCCCGAATGGAACCAGCCCGCGCGGAACGCCTCTTCGGTTGCCGTCGAATTCTTCAAATAGCCTTTCATCGCGATGTTGCCGCGGAACATGATTTCGCCGATGGTCTCGCCATCGGCCGGCACCGGTTGCATCGTGTTCGGGTCGAGCACGGTAAGGTCGTCTTGCAGATGATAGGGGACACCTTGTCGTGCGTTCAGGCGCGCACGCTCGGAAATATCGAGCGTGCGCCACGACGGCTGCTGCGGGCAGACTGCAGCGGGCCCGTACACTTCGGTCAACCCGTACACGTGCGTGAGTTCGAAGCCGAGCCGTTCGAGGTTCTCGATTAGCGCAGCAGGGGGCGCCGCACCGGCCACCATTGCGCTGACGCGGTGCGTGATGCCCGCTTTCAATTCGTCCGGCGCATTGACAAGCAGGTGATGGACGATCGGCGCGCCGCAGTAATGCGTCACGTGTTCGTTGCGGATCAAGTCGAAGATGGCTTGCGCTTCGACTTTGCGCAGGCAGACGTTTACGCCTGCGCGCGCGGCAACGGTCCACGGGAAACACCAGCCGTTGCAGTGAAACATTGGCAGCGTCCACAGGTATACGGCGTGCTTCGGCATATCCCATTCGAGGATGTTGCTGATGGCATTCGTATAAGCGCCGCGGTGATGGTAGACGACCCCCTTCGGGTTGCCCGTCGTGCCCGAGGTGTAGTTCAGGCTGATCGCGTTCCATTCGTCGGAGGGCAGTTGCCATTCGAATGTCGGGTCGCCGCTTTCGAGCAGCGCTTCGTATTCGATTTCTCCGATTCGATCGCCGGAGCCGGTATAGACCGGATCATCGACGTCGATGACGAGAATCGGCCGCTCGACCGACGGTAGCACCGTGCGCATCAGGCCCGCGAACTCGCGATCGACAAGCAACGCCTTGGCCTCGCCGTGATTGAGCATGAAGGAGAGGGTGGGCGCGTCGAGCCGCGTATTGAGCGTGTTGAGCACCGCCCCGGCCATGGGAATGCCGAAATGCGCTTCGACCATGGCCGGAATATTCGGCAGCATGACGGCGACCGTATCGCCGATGCCGATGCCGCGCGCATGCAGCGCCGACGCAAGGCGGCGCGTTCGCGCATACGTTTCCGCCCAGGTTCGTCGCACGTTGCCGTGTACGACGGCGAGCGCGTTCGGGTACACGTTTGCCGTGCGCTCGATGAATTTCAACGGCGTAAGCGCGGTGAAATTCGCGGCGTTTTTGCCGAGCCCTGCTTCATACATTTCGGCGCTCATGGACCTTCTCCAGTCGGTGTGGCCGGTCTCGTCGATCAACGCTTCTCGATCGGCACAAACTTCATATTTTCGGGACCGGTGTAATTTGCGCTGGGCCGGATGATCTTGTTATCGATACGCTGCTCGATCACATGCGCGCTCCAGCCCGAAGTGCGCGAGATGACGAAAAGCGGCGTGAACATCGCGGTCGGCACGCCCATCATGTGATACGACACCGCGCTGAACCAGTCCAGATTCGGAAACATCTTCTTCGCGTCCCACATCACGGCCTCGAGCCGCTCGGCGATATTGAACAGCTTCATGTCGCCGGCTTCCTTCGACAGCTTTTTCGCGACCTCTTTGATGACCTTGTTGCGCGGGTCCGAGATTGTATAGACCGGATGCCCGAAGCCGATCACCACTTCCTTGGCCGCCACGCGCTGGCGGATGTCGGCCTCGGCCTGGTCCGGGGTGGTGTAGCGTGATTGGATCTCGAATGCCGCTTCGTTGGCGCCGCCATGCTTTGGCCCGCGCAATGCGCCAATCGCGCCTGTGATGGCGGAGTAAAAGTCCGAGCCGGTTCCGGCAACCACGCGCGCGGCAAACGTCGACGCGTTGAATTCGTGTTCGGCGTAAAGATTGAGCGAAGTATGCATCGCGCGCACCCACGATCCGGACGGCGCCTTGCCGTGCAGCAGATGCAGGAAGTGCCCGCCGATCGAATCGTCGTCGGTTTCGACTTCGATGCGCCGGCCGTTGTGCGAGTAGTGATACCAGTAAAGCAGCATCGAGCCGAGCGAGGCCATCAGGCGATCGGCGATATCGCGTGCGCCGGCGATCGCATGATCGTCCTTTTCCGGCAGCACGGTGCCAAGCGCCGATACGCCGGTGCGCATCACATCCATCGGGTGCGCCGCGGCCGGTATCCATTCGAGCGCGGCTTTCACGTTCGCGGGCAGTCCGCGCAACGCCTTGAGTTTGCTTTTGTAAGCGGCGAGCTCGGCTTGCGTGGGCAGCTTTTCGTGCACGAGCAGGTAAGCGATTTCCTCGAATTCGCAGGCGGTGGCGAGATCGAGAATGTCGTAGCCGCGATAGTGCAAGTCGTTGCCCGTGCGCCCAACAGTGCATAGGGCGGTATTGCCCGCGCTCACACCCGATAGCGCGACCGATTTCTTGGGCTTGAAGCCGCCTTGTGCCGGTGCTTCGTTACCTGCTTCACTCATGACATCGTCTCCAAATCATCGATTACTTTTGGGCGGCAAACAACGCGTCGAGCTTGTCCTCGTACGCGTGATAGCCGAGATATTTGTATAAATCTTCGCGTGTTTGCATGGTGGGCACCGCGGCTTGTTGCGTGCCGTCGCGCAACACCGTCTCGTAGAAATTGAGCGCGGCCGCATTCATCGCGCGATACGCGCCGCAGCAATACAACGCGATATCGACATTGGCCTGCCGTAATTCATCGACCGTAAAAAGCGGTGTCGAACCGAATTCGGTCAGATTCGCGAGAATCGGCACGTTCACCGCTTGCTTGAAGCGGCGGTAATCGTCGAGCGTCTTCATGGCTTCCGGGAAGATCATGTCGGCGCCCGCTGCGACATAGGCCACTGCGCGCTCGATGGCCGATTCGAGCCCTTCTGCCGCCGCCGCGTCGGTGCGGGCCATGATGACGAATGAATCGTCGGTGCGCGCATCGACCGCCGCCTTGATGCGATCGACCATCTCGGCAGCCGGCACGCATTCTTTGCCGGGCCGGTGCCCACAGCGCTTTTGTCCGACCTGATCTTCGATATGCACGGCCGCGACGCCCGCCTTGATAAACGAGCGGACAGTGCGTGCAATGTTGAATGCGCCACCCCAGCCCGTGTCGATATCAACAAGCAGCGGCAGCGAGCAGGCGTCCGTGATGCGGCGAGCATCGATCAGCACGTCTTCCATCGTGCTGATACCGAGATCGGGCACGCCCAACGAGTTCGCGGCAACGCCGCCGCCCGAGAGATAAACGGCCTTGAAGCCGACGGCTTCGGCCATCTTCGCCGCATACGCGGTAATGGCACCGACCACTTGCAGCGGTTTCGCATCGGCGAGCGCGGCGCGAAACGCGGCGCCTGCGCTAGCTGATTGCTGTTTGACTGAGTTCAACGTCGATTCCCTCCCATGAAGGCGGACTGATTGATATGGTCGGCAGACAATAGCAAGGTGCGGACCAGGATTACAAAGGACTCCTAACTTATTGATTAAACAGACTATTGAATCCAAGCGGATGCGAATCGATATTTCATCTATGAAATTTTGCATTTCATAAACGAAATGATCGGGCTCATAATGAGCACTTTGTCGTCGCATCAAGGTATTACATGAGCCGCGCTATTTCCGATCTTGCTCCTCGGCCCGTCATTTGGGCATTCGGTATCAGCCGCCTGCGCGATCTTTTCTTCGAGATTGTCGGCGAGTACGAGGCCCGCGCTGACTTGCGCATCATCGCGCGCGCTTACGACGATGCCGTTCATGAAGTTGACGCGGCTGGTGCGAGGATGCCCGATATCGTCGTCGCGGGCGGCTCCAACGCCGCATACCTGAAAACGCGCATTCCCGTGCCAGTCGTCCAGATCAACCCGAGCGGTCTCGACATCATGCATTCGCTCGCGCGGGCACGCCGCCAATCTGCGGCGGTCGCGCTTGTCAGCCCCGGAGAGACACCGCCCGAGATTCGCGACTTCGTTGCCGCCTATGGGCTCGACGTCGTGTTTTCGTCATATCGTTCGGCGCCGGACGCGCAAGCCTGCGTTCTCGATTTACGCGAAAAGGGTGTGGAAGTCGTGGTGGGACCCGGGCTCGTGGCTGATCTGGCCGCGACGGCCGGAATGAGCGCCGTGTTCCTCTATTCGCATGCGTCGGTCCGCGCCGCCTTCGATGCAGCGCTCGAAGTAGCCGAAGCAACACGTAGTGAGGCCAGGCGCCGCCAGCATGTCGACAATTTGCTTCAACACTTGCGCGACGGCGTCGTTGCGCTCGATGCGCAGGGGCGCGTAGAAGCGATTAATCGACGCTTGGCGGCCGCGCTTGGCATCGATCCGATAGCGGCGCCCGGCAAAGCGCTATCCGAACTCGCGCCAGCCCTTGTCGGCTCGTTACCCGAAGTAGACGGCGATGTCCTGCTATCAGTTCGCGGGGTCAGCTATCTCGTGCACCGGAGCCCGCTGGCAGCAGGCGGTGAAGAACAGGGCGCGGTGCTCACGTTCCAGGAATCACGAGCGGTGGAGCGGCTCGACCGTACGTTGCGCTCGAAACAGTTCACGCATCAGTTTGCGGCGCGGTATCGGCTCGAGGATCTCGTCGGGCAAAGCGCATCGATGGAGCACGTGCGCGCGCTCGTGCGCCGTTACGCGAAATCGGATGCGACCGTCCTCGTGCTCGGTGAAAGCGGTACCGGTAAAGAAATGGTGGCGCAGAGCATGCATCGATTGAGCGCACGCCGCAAATTCCCGTTTGTCGCCATCAATTGCGGGGCATTTCCGGAAGCGTTGCTCGAGAGCGAATTGTTCGGCTATGAGGAAGGGGCGTTCACCGGAGCGCGCAAAGGCGGCAAGGCGGGATTGATCGAAGCGGCGCATCGCGGCACGCTCTTTCTCGATGAAATCGGTGAAATGCCGTTGCCGCTGCAAAGCCGGCTGCTGCGCGTGTTGCAAGAGCGCGAAGTCGTGCGCCTCGGTGCGACCGAGCCGACGCTCGTCGATATTCGTGTCGTCGCGGCAACACACAAGGGTTTGTCACGGGCGATAGAGGACGGCACGTTTCGCGCGGACCTTTACTACCGGCTCAACATCCTCAGCATTGCGCTGCCGTCGCTGCGTGAACGCGGCGCAGATCTGCTCGAGCTCGCGACTGAATTGTTGCTGCAAGCGGCACGCCGCGAACCTCGGCTCAATGCGCGCATACACAACGCCGACGATGCGCAGCGGCTGCTCTCGCCAATCGAAGCGCTGGTGCGTGACTACGAATGGCCCGGCAACGTGCGCGAATTGCAAAATGTCATCGAGCGGATTGCCGTGGAGTTGGCCGATGCGGATACGCTCGCGTCGACGCGCGGACCATTGACGCGCGAGGCTATGCAGACCATCGCGCCGGAGCTGTTTGCCCGGCAGCGACGTCCCGATGCCGACAGCCAAACATTGCGCGAGCGCAGTCGTCATGTCGAAGCGAGCGAAATCCGCGCCGTGCTCGCCGCATGCAACGGCGATCGCGATGCGACGTGCAGGGCGCTCGGGATAAGCAAAACCACGCTGTGGCGCAAGCTGAGCGGTGCGCGATAGCGGTACGGCTATGCGGTTGTTTCGTACTACGAAATATGAATACGTCTAAGGAAAAGGCGGAGAGCCAGTTCCTATACGGCAAGGACTAAATTCCCAAACGATTAAGCAAGACATCGCGAATTCGCCAGTGCCAAATAACATCCGTGGGGGCAAACATTGCCGCGATGCTAATTAGAAGCGATCGAATCTCCAACTCGGGCGAAATTACCGGTTAATTCGCAAGCCGCGATTGCGCGCCGATGCATTGCACCCTGCGCGCCAACAACGGAGTGACCGTTCGATGAGGTCGTTGTATGGCGGTTACACGTCGCTGGCTGGCGTATGGCGCCCGGGCGCTGTGTGGATACAACAGGTACATTCACCGATCAAGTTTTCTTCCCTCTGGGGCATCGTAGCTAGTCAGGCATAACTGGCAAGGCGGCAAACGTTTGCGTTAAAAAATGTTAATTCTTTACGAACGTCAACTCGGCAATCTACGGGCCGCAATGTTTTACTTTTCGTATTGACGTCGTATAGAATCCGCCGGTCTAGCAAAAAGCAAAAAGAAATAACGCGGCAACACGTTGGCCCTTGTTTCAAGCCCATGTACTTGCCGTGACCGGTTCAGCGAACCATGATCATCGGCTTACGGGGTGTGACTTGAAGACCAAGCAGCGAGCGGGGATCTGCAGTTGGACATTGGCGTGTGCGATCAGCGCGCGGCATGCCCTCGTGCTCGCCGCGGCCATTGTCATGACCACGGCCGTGTCGGCTGCTCCGGCCGTCCGTAGCCACGTCAACGTTGCTTTTTTCAATGGCGACAAGCCTCCTGTCGACGCACTGCAAGCGTTCGACGCTGTTGTGCTCGAACCGTCGAGCCATTTCCAGCCGGTCACGCAAAAGCTGGCTCACACCACCTGGGTTGCCCGCATCGCGCCCAGCGCAAGCGCCTCGCCCGCAGAGATCGTCGCGCAAGAAGTGGAGCCGCTTTGGGCGCGCGGCTATCGCGGGTTTCTGCTCGACAACGCCGCGGCTATCGCGGCGTTCGACGCGATTTCGACCGCGCACCCCGACGCGCGGCTGCTCGTTGGCGGCCCTGACGCACTGAACGCCGCGCTTGCTCATGCGCGCTCGACCTATGCCGTGCTCGGCCAGCCGTTGGCAAGCGGTTGGGACGAGCAGGCCGCGCGCATAGTCGAGGTGCCCGCGGCGGAGCGCGCGACGCGCGCAGCGGCCGCCCAGGCATTCATGCGGCAGACGGGCGTGCCGGTGTTGTCGCTCGAATTCTGCGAGCGTGCAGATCGCCAATGCGCGCGCCGCACGGCAATCGATGTCGTTTCCGCCGGCGTGACACCTTATGTGACCGACCCGGGCCGCGATGTCGTGGGCATCGGGGCAATCGAGGTCTTGCCGCGCAAAGTGCTCGTGGTTCAGGATACGGCGCCCGATCTGCCGCTCGATTTGACGCCCGGGGTGCGCAATCTAGCGATGCCGCTGAACTATCTCGGCTATGACGTCGAATACGTCAACGTCAACGAACGCTTGCCTGATGACATCACGCCCGATCGCTATGCCGGCGTGGTGGCATGGCTCGAAGGTGTTGGCGTGCGCGATGCGAACGCGTGGCGACGTTGGGTCGACGCACGCGTGCAAGCGCACGTGCCCATCGCGTTCGTCGGCCAATTCGGCTTCGAGGCTGCCGCCGACGAAGGCGCGGCGCTCGACTTGAGCCCGGTCGCGGGCCCTTTTAGCGGGCAAGTCGAGACAGTGATGCGCGATGCGATGATCGGCTTCGAAATCGATCCGGGGCTCGATGCACGCGACGTAGCCGCACTCAAGGTCGGCGCGGCGAGCCGTCCGCTGCTGCGCGCGCGCGTCGGCGGAGCCACCGTCGATCAAGCAGCCATTACTCCGTGGGGCGGGTTTGCGCTGAGCCCGTACACGGTCGTGCCGTTGACTGGCATCGAGCAGGAGCGCTGGGCCATTCAGCCAATCGCGTTCTTGAAGGAAGCGTTGCGCTTGCCCGCCATGCCATCGCCGAGCGTGACGACCGAAAATGGACGGCGGCTGTTGATGGTGCACGTAGACGGTGACGGTTTTGCATCGCGCGCCGAATTCCCCGGCGTCGATTACTCGGGCGATGCGCTTTATAACCGAATCTTCACACGCTATCGGATTCCGATGACGCTATCGGTCATCGAGGGCGAAGTGGGGCCTGCCGGACGTTACCCCGAGCTTTCCCCTCGTCTCGAAGTCATCGCTCGCAAGATGTTCGCGCTGCCCTATGTCGAGATCGGCACGCACACCTATTCGCATCCATTCGACTGGACGCTCGTCGACGCGACTACGGGTGCGCGTATTGACCGGGGTGGCGGCGACACCGCCTTCTCCATCGAGATCCCCAACTACAAGTTCAATATCGATCGCGAGATACGCGGTTCGATCGACTACATCAACACGCGGCTCGCGCCGCCCGGCAAACAGACCGCCGTGCTGCAATGGCCCGGCAACTGTCAGCCGCCGGAAATGGTTGTGCACAAGGTCTATGAAGCGGGTGTCGCCAATATCAATGGCGGCGACACCGTGATCACGAAGCGGGCGAGCAGCTGGACGAACATCGCGCCGATCGGTGTCGACAAGGGGCCGGGCGCTTATCAGATCTATGCGCCCAATCAGGACGAGAACGTCTATACGAACGACTGGCTCGGCCCGTTTTACGGGTTCACGCGCGTGCTCGAGACGTACGCAATGACCGACGAACCGCTGCGCTTCAAGCCGATTGATATCTACTTCCATATGTATAGCGGCACGAAAATCGCCTCGTTGCGTGCGCTCGATGAGATCTTCTCGAACGTTCTCAAGCAACCCGTATTGCCGCTTCATGTGACCGACTACACCAACAAGGTGCTCGACTGGCGCTCGTTTGCGGTGGCGCGCGAGGTGGAGCCTGCCAGCAACCGGTGGATTGTGCGCGGCGACGGCGCTGTACGCGAGTTGCATTGGCCGGGCAGCACCGTGCCCGATTTGCAGGGCGCTTCGGGCGTTACGGGTTTTGCGACAGGCCCCGATGGCACCTATATCCATATCGATGGCGGCGCGGCCGCGGTATCGCTCGATTCGAATCAACGCGGTTCGGCGGCGCCGGCGTCATCCGCCTCGTTGCCTTATATCGCCGAGGCCAACGGTTTTGTGCGTCACTTCGTACGCAAGCCGCACGCGCTGTCGTTTGAATTCGGCGGCTACTACCAGCCGTTCATCAAGCTTGCCAGCGCACGCAGTTGTCGTGCAACGGTCGCAGGCAAGCCCGTGGCAGTGCGCCGCGACGGAGGCGACGTGAAGATCGATATGCCCGCGACCGAAGGGCAGCGCGTCGAGTATCGACTGGTCGAGATCGATTGTGAACACTAAACCGCCACGTATCGCCTCATCCTGGCTCATCGCACTGCTCGCCGGTGCGGTGCTGATTGCGCTTTATGTCCTTACGCTGCGCGGCGGCATTCGCGAACGCGTGGCTTCCGTTGGTGCACCGAGTGCGCTCAGCGTTGCCTATCTCGAAGCTTGGTCGAGAGTGCAGCCGCATAACGAGGAATTCATTGCGATGCTGGCGTCGCAGTACGCGTCGTTGGGTCGGATCGACGATGCGCAACGAATGGTCGCTAGGCTTGAAGCGAGCCATGCGCCTCAATCGCAGCGAGTTGCGGCTTTCGTGGGCGTATCGATCGCCGCACAACGGTATTTTGGATTGGCCGCCGAAGACCCGCGTCGTGCCGCGGCGCTTGCCGATTGGCGCACACGCATCGCGGCCGCATCCCAGGCTGACACTTCCGTGAGCGAACTGACATGGCTCGCGCAGCGTGCAGTGGAGGCAAACGATCCGCGCTTGGCCGCAAAGGTCTACGCGCGCTTGTCGCACGTCGATGCGGCCAGACGCAAAGAGTGGGACGCGAACGTCGCGCGTTATGCGCTTGAAAGCGGGGACTATCGCGCAGCAGCAGCAGCGTGGTTCCGGCAACAAGATGAGGCGGGCGATCGGGCAGAGATGCGTCGCTGCTTCTTCGCCGGCATTCACGCCCTACGTGCAGGCAACCTGATGAACGAGGCCCTCGATGCGGCAAACACGCATCTCGGCCCGCTTGCTGACGATTCGGCCACGTTGATCGAACTCGTGGACCTCGCGCGCGCGGCAAACCGTCCCGACGCTGTCGATCGCTTCGCGAAGATGCTTGCGCGTTTTGCGAAAAGCGATGCACCTGTGCGCGCTGTCGACGCATACGCCTATATGGACGGACCATTGCCGCAAAGGCCGCGATATGCGTCGGCCATCGTATTGGCGCGTGCGGGTGGTGAGCGGGGGCATCCGTATCGTGTCTTGCGTATTGCCGCCTCGGCGACCTCAGCTACTTCGGCGACCTCAGCTGCTTCGGCTACGCGTCAAGAGACAGCGAACAAAGCATCCGGCGATGTTGCCGATATCGTCTACCGGGCATTCGTTGAATCCGGCGACACGGCCAGCGCCGAGCGAATCGCCCGACAGCAAGTGGAGCGTGATCCGCGTTCGACGAAATGGACGCAGCGCTTGGCCGAAGTCGCGCAATGGAACCGCAATCCGGCATTGGCATTGCACGCGTGGCTTGCCTATGCGCGCCTGTCCAACGCGCCGGCCGCGTGGCAGAACGTGTTGCGCATGGCGCCCATGCTTGATGACGACGAGGCCTATCTGGCGGCTGCGATTCACGATGCCCGCACCTCGCCGGCCGACCTGAAAAAGCTCGATGCTGTTACGGCGGCCTATGAACGTCTGGGACGCCCCGATGAAGGGCTCGCGTTTTTGCGCTCAATGCCACGCACCGATCATGTCGATGCGCTCGATACACGCATTGGTCAACTGGCGGAACGCGCGGGCCATGACGATCAAGCGTTGGCTGCTTATCGCTCGGTGCAAGCGCATCGACCGGGCGATATCGACGCTGCGTTACGTACCGCGAGCGTGCTTTATCGACGAGGTGATCATCGTGCGTCGTTCGCAGCGTTGGCCGCCGTAAAGCATGCCGCCACCGATAAGAACGTGGCCTTTTGGCGTAACTATGGCGAGCTCGCAAGGCTTCTCAAGCGCGATCGTGAGGCGAACGAGGCTTACCGTCATTTGCTTGCCGGCGGCCAGGCAACGGGCGAAGATCTCGGCGACATGACGCATTTTTACGACGCCTACCCGATCGACGCAGGACGCGTCGCCGAACTGCGTTTTCACCGCGATCACAGCATGCTTGCGTTGCAAGATGCGCTTTCTTATTACACCGAGGCCGGTGCGATGGACCGCATCGCCGCGCTGCTCGCAACGCTCAGCTCGCAAGATCGAACGGCCGTACAAGCGTCGCCAGCGGTGCTCGGCGCCCGAGCGGAATACTTCCGGTTGACCGGCCATACGCAAGAAGCGATCGCCGATCTGCGCACGGCACTCGAGTTGCCCGGCGCGAGCGACGATTTGCGTGCGGCCTATCTGTGGATGTTGATCGACTTCGGCACCGACGCACAGGTGGCCGTTGCGCTGCGTCACATGCAAAGCGGCAGCGCATCGAGTGCATCGCTGTGGGGGCCGTTGGCCGCGGCGGCGATGCGAGCGCATCGGCCGGTTGTCGCGCTCGAATACCTGCGCCGTCAATCGGCGCTGCTTTCGCGTGATCCGCTATGGCTGCTCACGTATGCCGACGCTCAAGAGATGGCGGGTCGCGGCGACCTTGCATGGTCGATTCGACAACGCGTCTGGGAGCAGCTTGCGCGCGAGCGGCAGCAGCCCGTCGCGACCAATGGCCGCACACGTGCGCGACAAGCGGTGACGGCGTTGCGCGCGGCGCCGAGTGCCGATGCGCAGGACGAATTGCGCGCTCGGCGCGTGGCGCTGTCGACGACGTTCACCACGGGCGACAAATCGCTCGCTTTGCTCGATGAGTTGCTCGCCGATCGGGGCGTGAGCAATGCCGGACAAACGCCGGTGTCCTTGCTCGGTTCGGTACCCGGATTGCCGGGGCCGATGCCGGGAAGCGAAGCCGACGTGGCTCGCAGCCGACGCCTGCGTAATGCGGCGGCTAAGGAAGTGGCGATTGCGTGGGCCGTGTCGCACGAGGCGAATCCGCTTGCCAAGCGATGGCTGGCTCAGCAGTACGCAGCAAGATTGCTGCGACCTGCCGACGCGCAACTCACGATCGCGCTGGCCGACAACGACGTGCCTCAAATGGAGCGTCTGCTCGCAGCCGAACGTTCGCGCTTGCCGATCTACGATCGTATCGATGCGGCATTGGCCGCCGATCGGCCGGGCGAAGCAGTGCACCTCGCGTATACCGGTTTGGACGGTGCGCCCGCGGACGACGAATTGCATACGCGGTTCGTAGAGGCAACGATGGCGTGGCCGCAATCCATCGATGCGGGCGTGACGAACCATGTCGAGCATCCGCTCGATTACGTCGAGCAAACGCTGGCTGCGACCCGCAAGCTGTCGGAGCGCTACATGATCGGCGCACTCGGCGTTCAGCGGTTCCAACGCTCGACCGATTCGAGCCAGCTCGTCAATGTGCCGTCGGTTGACCGGTCCATCGCTTTCTCGCTGCAACGGCAGACACTCGATTCGATGCTGTCCGTGACTGCGGGCCGTCGCGAAGCGCTGAACAGTTTTTATACGCTGGAGCTTGCGGCTCAAGCGGGCCGCAATTCGCCGCTGACGCTCGGCATGCGGTTCGGCCGCAACCGGATGGCGGACGAAAATCAACTGCTCGCTATCGGCGGGATGAAGGATGAGCTCATTGGCGATGCCACTTGGCGCATCACGCAACGCATGTCGATCACGGGCAGCGTCGAGGCCGATCGCTTCTATAGCCAAGCGCGCAATTTCCTGGGCAGCGGTGTGCTTGCCACTGGCGAGATCAGCTACCGCATTCGCACCAACTATCCGGACTACACGGTGCGCCTCGTCGGTATGCGCGGCAACTATCACGCGAGCGGCAACGCGGATAGCCTCGTTTCAAGGCTCATTCCGCTTGCGAATCAACCTGCGACAGCGATTGATTTCATGCCGTCGACCTACACGCAATACGGGCTCTTTTTCGGCTTCGGCAACGATTTGCTGACGCGGTACACGCGCGCCTGGCGTCCGTATCTCGATGTTGGCATCGTGCACGACTCGAATCAGGGCTGGGGGCCGGGCGTCAACGTCGGATTGGCCGGCACCGTCTTCGGCGGCGACCACGCGGCGCTCTTTCTCGAGCATCAACGCGTGTCGCGTCAAGGTACGCCGGTCACGCAGGTAGGTGTTCGTTATAGCTGGTTTTATTAAGCCGCGAGGCGGTTTGCAAGTAACTGAATCAATGAGGAGTCATTCGATGAACAGCAAGAAAGGGTGGGGTCGCTCGATGCAACGGTTTGCGCTCCTCGCGCTGGCGGTCGCGACGATCGGCGCGTGCGGTACGATCCAGCAAACGGCAGCGCCGGCGTTGACTACGCAGGACTCGATCGCTGTCGTGCCGATGGTGAACTTTACGGAAACGCCGGCTGCCGGCGGCAACGCAGCGGCTATCGCCGCCGGCGTGCTGCGCGTCAATGGTCTCGCCAACGTACGCGTGGCACCGGCCGATGAACAATCGAACACGATGTTCGATACGGCGCAGCGCGAGCTCGGTGACAAGAAGCTTGCATGGGCGCGCGAGCAGCACATCAAGTATGTGCTCAGCGGCGCGGTCGAAGAGTGGCGCTATAAGACGGGCGTTGATGGCGAGCCGGTTGCCGGCGTGACGTTCGAGTTGACCGACACGGCATCGGGCCGTGTGGTCTGGAGTGCCACCGGCACGCGTTCGGGATGGAGCCGCTCGAGTTTGTCGGGCACTGCGTCCGCGCTGATTGGCGGCTTGCTTTCGCCGCTGCGCCCGCGCTCGTGAGCCCAAGCTTACACCGCGTTATTTTGGATCGTAGGACCGGGAGCCGATCATGACCACTGCCAGTGCACCGCTTGCTTCGACGCCGGCAAGGCCGCGCTATTCGAATCCTTTCGGAAATCTAGGGCGTTTGCGGCGGTTCATTGCGCCGGCGGTGGCTCGCCCGTTCGCGATTGTCGAAACGATTGCGTTCATGCTCGTCGTGCTCGCGCTGGCCCATTGGCTTGTGCCTGACGACCCATTGCTCGCGCATAGCGGCTTCCCGTGGCTATGGCTGGCACCGCTCGTTATAGCCCTGCGCTATGGCACGTTGCTCGGCATCCTTGGCGGTGCGTTGCTGGCCGCGGGTGCATTGTTGCAAAAACATGGCGTCGATGCAGCGTGGCAAACGCCGTTCATCGTGGGCGGCCTCGTGCAGACCATCGTTGCGGGACACTTCGGCGACACGTGGGGCAATCGCACGGCGCGCGCAACGGCGCTGAACGACTATCTGAACGATCGTCTTGTTGCGCTGACGAACAGTCATTACCTGATGCGGCTTTCGCACGAGCGCCTGGAAAAGGATTTGCTTTCGAAGCCGACGACGTTGCGCGACGCGATTACCGAATTGAGGCGCTTGTCGATTACACGCGGCCTCGAAGCGACGGCGCAGGAGCAAGGCGAAAGCGGCGCGATGACCGGTGCGCAAGCACTGCTCGAATTCGTCGCGCAATCGTGCCAGATCGACGTTGCAGGGCTCTTCCCGCTGCGCGACGGCAAGGTGATCGGTATACCGCTCGCTCATATTGGCGAGCCGTTCGAGCTCGATCTGCACGACGAGCTTGTTACGCGTGCGCTGGGGACCAAACAAGTTGCGCATTTGATGGACGCCGCCGAAACGGCGGCCGGCACGCAATTGCTCGTATGCGCGCCGCTCGTTGCGGCTGACGGCAGCACGCCAGCCGTACTCGCCATCAAGCGGATGCCGTTTCTTTCGCTCAACTTCGAGAACCTGCAGTTGCTGCTCGTCATGCTCGGCTACTACGCCGACGGCGTCGAGCATGCGGCGCTCGCACGCACCATCACAAGCGATGTACCCGATTGCCCGGTGGATTTCGCGCTCGAACTTGGGCGGCTTGCGAGGCTCGAGCGGGAGTGCGGCATCGCATCGTCACTCGTCGCGCTCGTGTTTCCGCAGGACGAAGCGGGTGATTCGCTGTTCGAGCATGTGCTACGACGCCGTCGCTCGCTCGATCTGATTTGGGCTGTGCGCAAGCCCGGTGCATCGGTCATCATCAACTTGATGCCTGCCACCGACAGCACCGGCGTCGACGGCTATCTTGCCCGGATCGAATCAAGCCTGCTGGCGCAGTTCCGGCTCGATTTCGAAAGCGCACGCGTCGGCGTGCACACGCTGCATTTGACCGACACCAAGCCGGGCAGCGCACTCGCTCGATTGCTCAAGCGAAGTGGCGTCGATGTCTAAGCCCGCCTACTATTTGCTCGTCGCCGGCGCATTGCTCGGGCTCGCCGCAGTGACGGCGCTTCAGCTCGTCGCGGTATGCGGTATTGTCAACCGCGTGGATCAGGGCGATCCGTTTTTCGCAGTGGTGGCCATCGCATTCGGTGGTGGCGCGGTGCAAGCACTGCTGTGCCACGCGCTGCTACCCGCTGCATATCGCGAGCCGCGCGGTTGGGCCTTACTGTGGCTATGGCTTGCCTGCTCGTTCGTGCCGCTGTTGGGCGGAATGGTCGTGCTTGCGAGCTGCGTGTGGGCCGCCTGGTTTCCGGGTGAAGATCATAAAGACCGATACGGCGATATCGCCGCTCCGCAGTTCGTGTCCTATCTGATCTCGCGCGTGTCGCACGGCGGAGGGGCTCGCTTGCAGGCGCGGCTCGTCAATACACAGGTGGCGGCACAGGATCGGTTGTCCGCGCTGGTGGCAATCCAAAGCATGCCGACGCGGACCACCGGGCCGTTGCTGCGTGATCTGCTGGCTGATCCGATCGAAGACGTGCGGCTGATCGCCTACGGCGCGTTGGATCGCGCCGAGAACGAAATCATGCAGCGCATTTTTCGCACGTCCGAAGCGCTCGAACAAACGCGTGCCGACGCTCGGGAAGAACGTCACACGCTGCACCGGCAACTTGCGGAACTGTACTTCGAGCTCGTTTATCAGAATCTTGTTCAAGGTGCGGTTTATCGACATACGTTGGAGCAGGCGGATCGGCATGCCACCATCGCGCTCGAAAACGACGACAACGACGCTGCGTTATGGCTGATCCGAGGCCGTGTCGCGCTTGCCAACAACCAGGCCGAGGCCGCTGGACGTTACATCGGCAAAGCAGAGGCGCGCGGCTTCCCGCGGGAGCGCCTTGTGCCGTGGCTTGCCGAGGCTGCGTTCTTGCGTGGCGAATACAGCCGCGTGTCGGAACTGTTGGGCTCGCTCGGTAACACCGCCGCGCTTCCCGTCCTGAAACCCCTCGTGCGCTATTGGTCAACATGAAATCGTCATTGCTTCGCCGCTCCGCCGATGCCGACGTTTGTCTGCTGCTGGAAGGCACGTTTCCGTATGTGCGCGGCGGTGTGTCGAGCTGGGTGAACGACATGATCCGGTCGTTTCCCGATACGCGCTTTGCGATTGCGTTTATCGGCAGCCGTGAAGAGGATTACGGCGCGCCCGCCTATGAATTGCCCGATAACGTCGTGCATTTCACCGAGCAGTTTCTTTACGAGTCGAAAGCGGTGGCCGACCACGGAACCGCGCGTGAAATTGCAGGCGACGAAAAGGCATTCAAAAAATCCGCGGAGTTGCATGCCGCGTGGCGCGGCGAACATCATGCCGACGGCGCGGTGCTCATGAAGGAGATCGCGGATTTGATCGGCGATGACAAGGCGCTCAACGAGAAGGCCTTCTTATCGAGCCGCGCTGCGTGGAATTACATCGTCGATCAATACGGCCGCAATTGTACGGACCCGTCGTTTACCGATTACTTCTGGACTGTGCGCATCATGCACCAGCCGCTATGGCACTTGGAACGTCTGGCGCGGACACTGCCGCGCGCCAAGGCTTACCAAGCGGTGTCCACGGGTTACGCCGGTTTTCTCGGTGCGCTGCTGCATTACCGGACCGGTCGGCCGTTGATCGTGTCGGAGCATGGCATCTATACCAAAGAGCGCAAGATCGATTTGCTTCAGAGCGAATGGATCAGCGATAACCGCGGCGCCTTCGAGAAAGACGTCTCCAAGATCAGCTATTTCCGGGAATTGTGGGTCCGTTTTTTCGAAGCGCTGGGCCGGATGGCCTACGATGCCGCCGATGAAATCGTAGCGATTTACGAAGCGAACCGGTTACGTCAAATCACCGACGGGGCAGACGCCGCGAGAACGCAGACCATTCCCAATGGCGTCGATGTCGATGCATTCGCTCCGTTCGTTGCCGAGCGCGCGCCGCGCAAGCGGCGTGTGGTCGCGATGGTTGGGCGCGTCGTGCCCATCAAGGATGTGAAGACGTTTATTCGCGGCATCTTTATCGCCTCGCGCACGATGCCCGATATCGAAGGTTGGATTGTAGGGCCCGAGGAAGAGGACCCGGTTTATGCGGACGAATGTCGCGCGCTTGCGCAGAGCCTGGGTCTTTCGGAACACATCGTGTTCCAGGGCTTTCGCCGCATGTCCGATATGTTGCCTCAGATCGATCTCATTGCATTGACGTCGATCAGCGAGGCATTGCCGCTGGTCGTGCTCGAGGGTTTTGCGGCAGGCGTTCCGGCCGTTACGACCGATGTCGGATCATGTCGTCAATTGATCGAAGGAGACTCGAGCGAGGACCGCGCCATTGGTACGGCTGGCGCGATCGTGCCGATTGCCAATCCTGCCGCGTTCGCACAAGCGGCGCTCGACATGCTCGGAGACGACGCGCGTTGGCAGCGTGCTCAGCAAGCAGCGCTTGCCCGCGTGCGGCGCTTTTACACGAAGCAGGCGATGATTGATCGATACCGTGCCTTGTACGAGCGGCTTTGCTCGCTGCCCGATCGCGAGCCCGGCACTGCCGGCGGCTCGCAAGCAAACCCTCGTGCCGGTTGTCCGATGCATGCGGGTAACGCAATCAATGCGGTGCAGCCGTCCCCGTCCCACTTGCCGGAGAAGCGTTAATGGCTGGCATTGGTTTTGAACTGCGCAAGATTTTGAAGGGTCAGACGTTGACGGGCGCTGCACGCGCCTACGCCTATGCGGGGCTGATCAGCTCCGGGCCGCTGATTCTATCAATCTTAGGAATCCTAATGATCGGGGTGATGAGCCTCGATTACACCATTCCGCGCTACGCGATTGTGCAATTTCAGGTGTCGGTGACTTATCTGATTGCGTGCAGTTTGATTGTGACCGGGCCACTGCAACTCTCGTTTACGCGCTTCATCTCGGATCGCCTGTTCGAAAAGCGCGACGACCTCGTGCTCTCGACCTACAACGGTGTTGTGCTGATCTCGACTTTGGCGTCGGGTGTCGTCGGGTTCATTGCAGTCGCGATCGGGTTTCGCGGCGAACCGCTGGCTTACCGCATGCTGATGATCGCCGGTGGCGTTGTCATCAGCAATATCTGGATTGCCGTCATCTTTTTGTCGAGCGTCAAGCAGTATCGCCAGATCCTGTTTGTCTTCGTCGTAGGGTACGCGTGCACGGTGGCGTTTTCGCTGTCGCTCAATCGTCTCGGTATTTCCGGTCTGCTCGCGGGGTTTGTCGCCGGACACGTCGTGTTGCTGATCGGACTGTCGGGGCTCATTTATCGCAACTACCGCAGCACGCGCTTCATCTCGTTCGAGATGCTCGATCGACGCTTCGCGTATCCGAGTTTGGCGCTGGTGGGCCTCTTCTTCAACGTAGGGGTGTGGCTCGACAAATTCATGTTCTGGTATGCGCCGAGCACTGGGGCGCAGGTGATCGGGCCGCTGCACGCTTCGGTGATTTACGACATCCCCGTTTTTATCGCATACATTTGCGTGATGCCTGGCATGGCTACGTTTCTCGTGCGCATTGAAGCGGATTTCGTCGAGTATTACGACGCCTTTTATGATGCCGTGCGCAGTGGTGCGACGCTGCGCCATATCAACGACATGCGCGACATGATGGTGACGAGCGTGCGCGCGGGGCTTTACGAAATTGTCAAAATTCAAACGGTGGTGTTGCTGTTCGTCGTCGTGTTTGGCGAGCGTGTGCTCAGTGCGCTGCATATTTCGACGCTTTATATGCCGTTACTGCTGGTAGACGTGATCGCCGCGAGTTTGCAGGTGTTGCTGCTTGGCGTGCTGAACGTGCTGTTCTACCTCGACGAGCGGCGCACGGTGCTCAAGATTTGTACCGCATTCGTGGTGCTGAACGGCGTACTGACAGGCATCACGCTTTGGATGGCTCCCGATTTCTACGGATACGGATTCGCGCTTACGCTGCTGATTCTGGTCGCGACCGCCGTGCTGTTGCTCGATCGCATCTTTTTGAGGCTTGAGTACGAAACGTATATGCTGCGCAATTGACGACTATTTCTTTGCGCGCATGACCACGTCGAAAATCACGCAGCGAAGCAAGCGTTGGCTCGCGGCGTTTGTATCGTTCGCCTCGTTTGGCGCAGCGATGATGCTGCCCTCAGCGCGGGATGCTCGTGCGGAGCAACGGGGCAGCGACGCAATACCGCTGAATTCGGTTGCGTTTTTCTACGGCGAAACGGTGCCTGTCGAGCGATTCGCGGGTTTTGATGTGGTCGTCGTCGAGCCTGACGCGGCGTTCGACCCGAACCGATACCGGTCACACGGGCCGCAGTGGTTCGCCTATGTGAGCGTGGGTGAGGTAACGCCAGACCGCGCTTACTATCAAGCGATACCCAAGCGGTGGCTAACGGGCCGCAATGCCGATTGGGATGCCACCATCGTTGATCAATCGGCGAGCAGGTGGCCTGCGTTTTTCGTCAAGCATGTGATTGCACCGCTTTGGCAGCGCGGATATCGCGGGTTCTTTCTCGACACGCTTGATTCGTACCAGATAGTTGCAAAGACCGATCCGGAGCGTGCGCGGCAGCAGGCCGGCATCGTTGCTGTGATTCGTGCCATCAAGGCGCGCTATCCCGGTGCGCGACTGATTCTGAACCGAGGATTCGAAGTGCTGCCGCGCGTTCACAATATGGTTTCAGCAGTGGCTTTCGAATCGCTTTACGGTAGCTGGGATCAGCGCAACGGTCGATATGGCGAGGTGTCGGTTGCCGATCGCACGTGGTTGCTTGGGCAGGCAAACGTCATCCGCGAGCGTTATGCCTTACCCGTCATCTCCATCGACTACTGCTCGCCCGAAAACACCGCGTACTGCGGCGAGTTGGCCCGCAAAATCAGCGACGCAGGGCTGATACCGTACGTGACGGACGGTGCGTTGCGTACGGTGGGTGTCGGGCCGGCTGGCGTCACGCGATAGGGTACCGCGGGTTTTCGCAACGCTTAAACTTTTGCGGTGCCCGTGTCTGGGTCGACGTTAATGCCGGGGGGGTGGGTGAGCGCAACGACGATGGCATCCAGTTGACGCTTTGCGTCCGGCTTAACGGCGATTGCCTCAATATCGGCGGCGTAGGTAAACCGTCGAAAAACTTGCGCGTTGGCGACGATGATGTCCATTGCTTCCTGCGGGCCGTGCTGAAAGATATTCGACATCTGATGCCCATTGAAGAAGCCGGTTATAACTCCGAGGTTATCGCCAAACGTTGCGATGCTGCGCGGATCTTGTTGGAGCTGAACTGCATCGTGCAGTACGCCTGCGAGAGTACGAAGCACGTCGGCTCCATTGGGATCCGTTGCGAGGTCATATAACTGCTCGTGCGACACCTGCTGATGCAGAATGTCGCTATGCCGTAGCAGCATTTTTAGCGCACTGGTGCCACCTTCGGCACACGCGATAGTAACCAGCTCTTCGTGACTGAAACGATACGGTGCGTTCTGAATGTCGCGTAGCGCTCGCAGTGCGTTGTCTCCGCCGCTGTTGGAAACCATGTATAACTGCTCGTCGTTGTATTCGAATAATTCCTTGAGCTCACGCCGGTCCATAGCCAAGTTCACCTCTACGACGAGCTGCTGCAGTCCTGTGAGCCCTTCGCACTTTACCACTTCGATGAGTTGTGCATGCGCTTGGCCGTGGTCCGCAAGCCGCCACGAGATCGACCAATTGGCGCCAACGCTTTGTCTTGATTCCCGCAAGACGCGCATCAGCATATCTAACAATTGTATCTTGCCGACGAGGTTATCCGTAGCAGTTGGGGCATCACTAGCATTTACACCGGTGGTGCTGAGTTGCTTATCTGTGAATTCGGACGTGTCAACAAGCACTCCGGCGAGTATATCGAGTACGTCGGCTGCGTTCGGCCCTGTGGCGAGCACATACAATTGTTGAGGCGACGCGTGCTGATACAGAACAGCCTCGTGGTGCAAAAGCACTTTTAACGCATTGGCGCCGTCTTTCGTACTCGCGATATCCACTAGTTGCTCATGAGTGAAGAAATGCGGTCCGCTGTGAATGTTGCGTAGCGCTTCCAGTGCGTCGTCGCCGCCGGCGTCAAACACTTGGTCTAACTGCTCTGGCTCGTAACCGATTGGGTTTCCGAGTTCGCGCCGATTCTGCGCTGCGCGCAGACGGGCCTCGAGTTGCTGCAGCCCGGCGGCTCCGTTGCGCTTTGCGACTTCGATGAGGTGGAAACGGTTCCGCCCCTTGTTGGTAAGTGACTCGTACACGTCATACAGTGTCTGCAGACATTGGAGCGCAGCATTCCCCTGCGCGTTGCAGACGTCTTCCAATTGATAGGGGGCGAAGCTGTGGTCTCGTACCAGTTTGCCTTTGATCTCGGCGAGAGCGGTTCTGATTTCATCTGTGTCCGCGGTGTTCGCCGCGGCCGTCTTAAAGGACGCGGCGTCGCGAGCGCCGTCCCGTGCCCCCGCCCCTGGTGGGTTGATTGCGGGCTGCAGCGGGGGCGGGGAGGGCGGTTCAATTAATTCACTCGGGGGCGAGGCAGGCGTGCGTGCTTCGGTTGTCCTGTTCTCATCGCGATGGTTGTCACTCGCGCCTGCTCTTCCTACACCGGTCATGGTCTCGAGCTCCTATTCATTGGTAAAAAGAAAGTGGCTCGAATCTTGGACCCGTCGACAAATTTGTCACGTCCGCTTGCGAAGCGGAAATGTCAAATACGAAATTTTTTATAACCGCTGCTGAGTGAAGCAATAAGCGCGAGCGCGAAGCAGGACGCCGCCGCCGATACTGCGACGAACCCGCGATAACAGCACGCGGGCGTTCGCGATATTTAACTTGGCGCTACTCGGTGGCTGCGTCTGGCCGGATATGAACGCCTGGGCGGTGCGTAAGCGCGAAGATGATCGCATTCAGTTGGTACGTTCCGTCTGGCTTAACGGCGATCCTCGTAATCTTCTCGGACAGGGTAAGCTGGCGCAAGATCGGCGCATTCTCAATGATGATGTTTAGCGCTTCTTGCGAACCGTCGATCATTATGTCGGACACTTGTGTCCCGTCGAGAAAATGGTGTATCGCAACGGATTCATCTGCGGAATCGGTATTCGCGACGTTGCGCCGCTGTTCTTCAAGGTCGGCCGCGTCGTGAAGCACGCCGGCAAGGGTATGAATGACGTCGGCTGCATTTGGCCCAGTTGCAAGCTGATACAACTGCTCGCGCGGCGCGTGCTTCTCCAAGACCTCCGCGTGCTGCGTCAGCGTTTTTAATGCGTCGACGCCTCCCTGCTTGGTGACGATATCCAGCAGTTGTTGACGACTGAAGTTGTACGGTGCCCGATGAATATTGCGAAGCGCTCCCAGTGCATCGTGTCCGCCAAGTTGAACAACCCTGTCTAACTGTGCTTTGTCATAGCGGAAAGCATCTGCGAGCTGCCATCGATTGTCAGCGTTAGTTATTTCATCCCAACGTAGCTGCAGCCCAGCCGTCCCCTCGTTCTTTGCAACATCGATGAGTTCAACGCGTGATTGCGAGGCGTCCGTGCGTTGCTCATGGAAGTCAGCATATTTGGGGAAAAGGTTCCGCAGCATCGTGAGGCATTCGAGTTCCTTGTCGCCTTGCGCCTCGCGGATGTCTTCCAATTGACTGCGAGCGAAGCCGTGATAGTCCACGAGCTCGCGCTTGATCTCATCAAGAGGTGATTTGGCCGCATCCGTTTCGCTCGGTGCCACTGCCTTGAGAGGCTCCTTGTGCCTCCTGCGCGGCTGTTCTGCAAGGCTGGCCGCGTCGTGAAGCTCGCCGGCGAGGGTATGAATTGCCTCAGCTGCATTTGGGCCGGTTGCAAGCTGATACAACTGCTCGCGCGGTGCGTGCTGATACAAGATCTCCGCATGCTGCGTCAGTATTCTTAACGCGTCGACGCCGCCGTGCGTGGCCACGATATTCAACAGTTGTCGACGATCGAAGTCGTACGGAACGCGGTGAATATTGCGCAGCGCTTCGAGTGCTTCGTGTCCGCCAAGTTGCACCACCTTGTCTAACGGCGCTTTGTCATAGCCGAAAGTGCCTTCGAGTTCCAGCCGATTCGAAAGCTTCCGCAGCCCGGCCGTCCCCTCGCTTTTTGCTGCGGCGAAGAGTTCAACGCGTAATTGCCATGCGCTCGCACGTTGCCAGTGGAAGTCGGTAAATTTGGGGACGAGGTTCTGAAGCATCGTGAGGCATTGGAACGCCTCGTCGCCTAGCGCGTCGCAGATCTCTTCCAATTGATAGGGAGCGAAGCTATGATCGTCCACTAGCTCGCGCTTGAGCTTATCAAGCGGTGCTTCAGGTGCATTTGTCTCGCTCGGTGCCACTGCCTTGAAAGAAGCGTTGCGTCCGCCCGTTCTCGCCCCCATCCCCGGCGGAGCGATCGCGGGTTGCGACGAAGGCGCGGAGGGCTGTGAGCCTGGTTCGCGCCCGCTTGTAGCAGGCGTGCCTCCTGCGACTACATTCGTCCAATCGTGATTCTCGCCACTCGGGCCTGTTATTCCTACACCGTTCATGATCTCGGGCTCCTATCCGTTGATAACGAGAAAGTGGCTGGAATCTTGGACCCGTCGACAAATTTGTCGCGACCGCTTGCGAAGCAAAAAGACCAAATACGCAATTGAGGTTGGATAGAAGTGTTTTGCAACTGCCGAGAGGCGAAGCAATAAGCGGCAGTGCGAAATCAAACGGCCGTCGGTCGCCGGTGGAGTACGATCGAGCACGCCCACAAACGACTTGCATCGTTCCAAGCAATTAGCCATCGAGGAGTCACCATGCGCTTCACTGCGCGGCTATCTTTCGCCACCATCGCTTTGCTTGCGGCAGTTCATGCCGCAATCGCGCAAGCACCGAAAACGGTACAGATCGAAGATCTGACCTGGACCGAGTTACGCGACGCCATTCGCGCCGGCAAGACTACCGTCATCATTCCGATCGGCGCAACGGAGCAAAGCGGGCCTTACGTCGCACTCGGCAAGCACAACGTGCGCGTCAAGGCACTGTCCGCGCGCATCGCCGAAGGTCTCGGCAATGCGGTTGTGGCACCGGTCATTGCCTATGTGCCGGAGGGGAGCTATGCACCGCCGAGTTCACATATGCGCTTTGCCGGCACCATCACCGTTCCCGATGATGTGTTCGAAAAGACACTCGAATCCGCGGCGAACAGCCTGAAGATTCACGGCTTCACGAATATCGTCTTTCTCGGCGATCATGGCGGCTATCAGAGCGACATCCGGCATGCAGTTGCGCAACTCAACAAAGCTTGGGCCGGCTCCGATGCGCGCGCGTTCGTCCCGCCCGAGTACTACGGCACGAGTTCTGATGGCTACGCGCAGATTCTGCGTCAGCACGGTGTGCCGGATAGCGAGATTGGTACGCATGCGGGGCTCGCCGATACATCGCTGTTGCTCTCTGTCGCGCCGCAGATGGTGCGCGTCGACCGGCTGCGCAGTGCTTCGAAACCCGGGCCGGCGGATGGTGTTTACGGTGGTGACCCGCGGCGCTCAAGTGCCGAACTTGGCCGGCTGGGAATCGATGCGATCGTCTCGCGCACAATCGATGCGATCAGAAAGGAAGCGGGTGGTCACTGAGATCTTCGGTGCCGCTGTCCTGTGCATATACCGAGAGGGGTTTTGTCATGCCGTTGTTTGCTCATCGTTTCTCGCGCTTCGCGATGGCATGGCTAGCCATGCTGGCCGGTTACTGCGCCATATGCAATGCCGATGCCGCATCCGCCGTTGTCACCGTACCCGGCATGCCGCCCGTTGTGAACCGAGCGAATTTGTACGGTGAAGCGCGAGCAGGGCATATGAGCCCCGCGGTGGCTCGCGCATTGCCACGCATTTACGTGCCGAACTTGCGCTCGAATGACGTGTATGTGATCGACCCGGCAACATACAAGGTCATCGACAGGTTTCATGTAGGCGCCAGTCCGCAGCACGTCGTGCCTTCATGGGATTTGCAAACGCTGTGGGTTGCCAATAACGCCGAAGGCCGGGTTGACGGCAGCCTGACCCCGATCGATCCGAAAACGGGCAAGCCCGGCCGCGAAGTCGTGGTCGACGACCCCTATAACATGTACTTCACGCCCGATGGCAAGGAAGCGATTGTCGTGGCCGAAGCACATGCGCGGCTGGACTTTCGCGATTCGCACACGATGGCGATGAAGTCGAGCCTCGAAGTACCGCAATGCAGGGGCATCAACCATGCTGATTTTTCGATCGACGGCACCTATGCGCTTTTCACATGCGAGTTCGGCGGCAAGCTTGCGAAGATAGACCTCGTTCACCGCAAGGTGGTGGGTGATCTGCAACTCGAAAAGAAGGGCATGCCGCAGGACATACGGATTTCACCGGACGGGAAGGTATTCTATGTTGCTGACATGATGGCCGACGGCGTGTTCCTCGTCGACGGCGACAGCTTCACGAAGATCGGCTTCATCAAGACGGGCGTGGGCACGCATGGACTGTATCCGAGCCGCGATGGCACGAAGCTATATGTCGCAAATCGCGGCACCAATCTGATTCATGGCCCGCGTCACGGGAAAGGCAGCGTAACGGTGATCGATTTCGCGACACGCAAAGTGCTCGCGACCTGGCCGATTCCTGGCGGCGGCAGCCCCGATATGGGCAACGTCAGTGCGGACGGCAAGACCTTGTGGCTATCGGGCCGATTCGACGACGTCGTCTACGCAATCGATACCGCGACGGGTTCGGTGAAATCGATTCCTGTCGGGATGGAGCCGCATGGGCTGACGGTCTGGCCGCAGCCCGGGCGCTATTCGCTTGGGCATACGGGGAATATGCGCTGAGGCCAACGACCGTTCGCTGGGCTAAGCCGGGAGTTCGGCGCTCGTTTTAAAAAACGCGACGTGCATCTTTAGCGCTTGTGCCTGCTCTACTAATGAACCGGCGGCGGCTGTTGCCTGTTCTACTAGCGCGGCATTCTGTTGCGTTACCTCGTCCATCTGCGAGACCGCCCGGTTGACTTGCTCGATGCCGGCAGCCTGCTCCGCGGAAGCCGATGCAATTTCGCTCATCAACGTAGCGACGTTATCGATCGAATCCGTTACTTGCGCCATTGCGCCGCTTGCTTGAATGGCCTGTTCGGCACCGGTCGTCACCGAGGTGCTAGTCGCCACGATCAGCTCCTTGATCTCTTTTGCTGCCGTGGCGCTGCGTTGCGCGAGCATTCTTACTTCGGATGCGACCACAGCGAAACCGCGACCCTGTTCACCGGCGCGCGCCGCTTCGACAGCTGCGTTCAAGGCCAGGATATTGGTTTGAAAAGCAATGCTCTCGATAGCCGAGATGATGTTTGTCATCTTTTGCGATTCACCTGAGAGCTTTGAAATCGTCTCCGAGACCAGTTTGACGTCGCGATTACTGTTGGTTGCCCTATTCGACGCGTTTGACGCAAGCGCCTTGGCTGCATCGGAATTGGCGGAGTTCTGCTTTACCGTGGCAGTCAACTGCTCCATGCTGGATACTGTCTGTTGAAGCGATGCGGCCTGCTCTTCAGTACGCTGCGAAAGATCGGTGTTTCCGGTCGATATTTGCGTTGACGCAGTGAGTATCGAGTCAGATGCACTGCGGATGTGGCGTACGACGCCGCTTACCTTTTCATTCATGGCAGCAAGTGCGCCAAGCAGACGTCCTACCTCATCGACACTGTACACACGCGCATGAAAGGTGAGGTCTCCGGCGGCAACGGCTTCGGCAACTCTGACCGCCTCGCCGATCGGTTGCGTAATGCTGCGCGTGATGACGACAGCGGAAATTGCCGCCGCGAATAGCGCGATCGTCGTAACGATCACCACGGACCATTCTGCTGTCTCGGCCAAGCTACTGATGGCGGCACTGCGCTCGACGGTGCGTGCGGATTGCATGTTGATCAGCGCCTTTAGTGCAACGCCGATCGGTTTATCGGCACCGGCCACCGCTTTATCTCTTTGTTCGATCGGAGCGCCGCTATTGACCAAATCGGATAGTTTCACCATCGACCGGCGATAATTCTCTACGCCAGTTGCGGCTGCTTTCAACTGCTCGTCTTCATCCGACGTGATGTTTCCAAGCGAGCGGAACGACTTGATCGACTCGTCTATGTCGAGCATGTTATCGGCGAACTTTGCGCTGTACGCGCCCCCCCGCAAGACGTAGTCCTTGTAATTGTGTATCCCTTCACCGAGCGCATCTTTTGCGTGATTTGCTAGCTTGAGCTTTGCCATTGTCCGCGATTCGAACGTGATCCATTCACCTGCGATGGCGGATACCTTGTAAAACGCGGTGGCACCGAGAAGCGTCGTGAGCAGCGTGGCGAACGCAAAGGCGACGCTCAGCCGCGTACCGATCTTGACGTTTTTGAACATATGCGCCGTCCTAAATGAGTTGGTCTGCCGACGTAAAGGCTCATCCTTCACAGGTCGGCGGTGCGCTTGCGCTGACCACAACCGACGAATCGGATCGAAAACTCCACCGCTAAAGTGTTGTATCGGCTGCTGCGCGTGGTTCTGTAGGTTTCGTGGTGCACGCCAATCGTTTGCGTCAGGGTTTCGGAGCACAGGGCATTGCGCTGCGAGACGTGAACGCTCCACGTGCTCTTCGTCCTTCTGTCAATTTGATGCTTCGAAGATTATCGAAGCATGGAAGCGAAACGAACTCTTGGAGCGCCGGCTCAAGCCGGTAAGCGCCATCCGTTTTCCGAATGAATCTGCGCCTCGACACGCAGCCAGTCGCAAAACGCGCCGACTTGGGGGCGGGCTATAGCAGTGCGATGCGTCAGCAGATGGTACTGGTATGGTCCCGCGATGGGCGTTCCCGGCGCTATCGCTAGCGAGCGGGTGCGGACCGCATCGGCAGCGAGCACGTCCGAAGCAATGGCGACGCCTTGTCCTGTTGCGGCGGCGTCGAGCGTGAGGTAGGTGTGGGAGAAGCGCAGGCCCTGGCGAAGTCTCGATTGTTTCGCTGCTTGCCCCTGGGCGGCAACCCAACGAGGCCAATCGATCTGCTCAGGGATGCGCGGCTCGAATTCGTCGTGCAAAAGAATTGCCGTCAATACGTCAGCCATCGTTCGCCACCGACGGCACAACGCGGGCTGAGCGACTGCGCAGAAGGTCTCCGTGAGCAATGGCTCCGCCAGCAAGCCCGGGTAAGGACCGGCCCCCAGGCGAATCGCGACATCCACACGGTCGCGTATGAAATCCACGGGCGGCACCGAAGCCAGTAGACGCACTTCGATGTCTGGATGGCGCTGTCGGAATCCACCAAGTCGCGGCATGAGCCAGCGGGTGACAAAGGACGGCATGGCGCTGACGGTCACCTCCGCCGAGTTGACGGATTCCCGCAATTCAAGCGAGGTCCGTTCCAATCGTTCGAGCATGGCCCGAACCTCCAGAAAATAGCGGCTCCCGGCTTCCGTCAGTTCCACGGACCTCGCGCCTCGGACAAAGAGCGGCGCGCCGCACCAATCTTCAAGCTGGCGGACCTGATGACTAACGGCGCCCGCAGAAACACATAGTTCCGCTGCCGCTTTTGCGAAGCTTGCATGCCTTGCTGCTGCCTCGAAAGCTCGAATAGCCAGCATAGGAGGAAGTTGGAGTGACATGGCTTAATTATTTTGAGGCTCAGAGCAAAAACATTTGGTTTGTACCGCCAATCGACGACGACTAACCTTCGATGTGTCAATTCCAGACCCAGAAATACTGAGTCAATCAAAGATTGGAGTCAACATGGATCTGAGCATCCACGCAGAGGCGAATCTCGCCTTGGACCCTGCATTTCGTAAGGTGCTTGTGCCTTGGGCGGTACAGGGCGGGCTAAATCCACCAGTCGTCACACACGGCAAGGGTTGTTATTTCTTCGACGATCATGGCAAGCGCTACCTTGATCTGACGAGCGGCTACGTGGCCATGCCGTTGGGGCACGGGCATACGAAAATCGTGAAGGCCATCCAGGACCAGGCCGAGCGCATGTGTTGGGTCGCGTCGAGCTATTTCAACGACGTGCGCGCCGAGTACGCGGAACTGCTGAACAGTATCTCGCCGTGGGCCGAAGGCATGCGCGTGCATTTCGCATGCGGCGGCGCCGAGGCGAACGACGACGCGGTAAAGATCGCGAGGCTGGTGACCCGGCGCCCCAAAATCTTGACGGCCTACCGCTCGTACCACGGAGGCACCATCGGTGCGAGCTCGATGACCGGTGTCGATCGTTGGCGCGATCCCTTTCCGGCGTTACCGGGCATGGTGAAATTCTTTGCGCCTTACCCCTACCGCAGCCCCTTTCACACGCTCGATCCCAAGAATGAAACTCGATGGGCGCTTGAGCATCTGGGGCGCATTTTGTCACACGAAGGCGCGCAGAACGTTGCCGCCATTCTCCTTGAGCCCATGACGGGCTCTAGCGGCGTCGTCGTCTATCCGGATGGTTACCTCGAGGGGGTGCGAGCCCTGTGCGACCGATACGGCATTCTGCTGATCTTTGACGAGGTGATGACGGGCTTCGGCCGTACCGGCGCAGCCTTCTGCGCCCAGCGCGTCGGTGCGTTGCCTGATCTCATCTCTTTCGCGAAAGGCGCGAGTTCCTCCTATACGCCGCTAGGTGGCGTGCTGGTCCGCGAAAGCGTAGCCAAGTTTTTCGACGCCGAATTGTTCGACATCGGGCACACCCATTCAGGCCACGTGCTTGCCGTGGCGGGAGGGCTGGCCGCGCTGAAGGTCTTCATCGAAGACGGGCTCTTCGAGCGGGCGAGGGAAATCGAGACCTGGCTCAGCGATGGACTGAACGAACTGGCAGCGCGCCACCCGCAGATCGGGGAGGTACGCGGCATGGGCGCGCTGTTCGGCATCGAGCTGGTACGTGACCGGGAAACACGCGAGCCGCTCGTGCAGTGGCATCACCCGGCGGGCTCTCTACCTATGAAAGCTTTCTACAGCGAACTGCTCAGCCGGGGCGTCCATGCCTATGGACGATACAACGTCGTTATCGTGGCGCCCCCTCTCGTGATCTCACGGTCCGAACTCGACCAAGGCTTCGCTGCGCTAGACGCAGCGCTTACCGCGATGGAGCACGCACGATGAACTACGACGATATTCTGTACAACGAGCACGCCGGGGTGGCGACCATCACGATCAACCGCCCTGCGGTCCTGAACGCCTTCAGAGCCCATACGGTGGAGGAAATGCTGCATGCGTTTCAGCGCGCCGGCTGGAATCGCGACATCGGCGTGATCGTGCTGACCGGGGCGGGGCCGAAGGCCTTCTGCGTTGGGGGCGATCATGCTAATCACGACGATAGCGGTTACGGCGGCCGAGGTACGATCGGACTGCCCGTCGACGAACTTCAGAGCGTGATTCGCGACGTGCCGAAGCCCGTCATCGCACGAGTGAATGGCTACGCCATCGGAGGCGGCAATGTACTCGTGACGGTATGCGATCTTGCGATCGCGAGCGCATCCGCCGTATTAGGGCAGGTGGGGCCGAAGGTCGGGTCAGTCGATCCGGGATTCGGGACCGCACTGATGGCGCGCGTCGTCGGAGAGAAACGCGCCCGCGAGGTCTGGTTCCTTTGCCGTCGTTATTCCGCCGCCCAGGCGTTGGACATGGGGTGGATCAATGCCGTCGTGCCGCAGGCGGAACTGGACGCAGAGGTGGCGCGCTGGTGCGACGAGATTCTTGCACTAAGCCCCAAAGCGCTGGCCATCGCAAAGCGTTCGTTCAATGCCGACTCGGAGAACATCCGTGCCATCGGCGCACTGGGATTCGAGGCGCTTTCGCTTTATTACGGGACGGAGGAATCGCGCGAAGGCACTCAGGCCTTCCTGGAAAAACGGCCCGCTCGATTCCGCCGTCAAGGACAGGGAGGTACGGCATGATTCGCGACGCCGATATCCTGGCTGGTCTATTGGACACGATTCAGCGCTTTGTCCGAGAACGGCTTGTTCCCGCGGAGGATCACGTCGCCGCGTCAGACTGCATCCCGGAGGAAATCGTGCGGGATATGCAGGAGATGGGCCTCTTTGGCATGACCATTCCCGAGGCATATGGTGGATTGGGACTGACGATGGAAGAAGAAGTCAAGGTCGCCATCGAACTCGGTCAGACCTCTCCTGCTTTCCGTTCGCTGGTTGGCACAAACAACGGCATCGGATCGCTCGGCATCATCCTGAGCGGCACCGAAGCGCAGAAGGAACGCTACCTGCCAAGACTGGCGTCAGGCGCGTTGATCGCGTCGTTTGCGCTGACTGAACCCGACGCCGGTTCCGATGCCGCGAGCCCGCGTGCGACTGCCCGATGGTCGTCCGATCATTGGGTGCTCAATGGCACGAAGCGGTTTATTACAAACGCCCCTTTGGCAGGGCTATTTACAGTGTTTGCTCGAACGTCCTCCGGCATTTCGGCCTTTCTTGTCGAGAGATCGAGCCCCGGGCTGAGTATCGGTCCAGCCGACCGAAAAATGGGACAGCAAGGGACGCATACGGCCGATGTCATGCTCGAGGAGTGCAAAGTGCCCGCCGACGCATTGCTAGGCCAAGAAGGGCAGGGCTTCAAACTGGCAATGCGAACGCTGGACCGTGGGCGCCTGCATATCGCCGCGGTGTGCACCGGAATTGCCATCCGGGTTATCCGGGACGCGCTTGCGTACGCAGCGCAGCGCAGACAATTCGGAAAGCCGATCGCCGCGTTTCAATTGGTGCAAGCGATGCTTGCGGATTCGCAGACAGAAGCTTATGCCGCTCACGCGATGGTGCTTGACGCCGCCCGCCGGCGTGACGAGGGCGACGACGTCGTGCTGGAAGCCGCATGTTGCAAGCTGTTTGCCAGCGAGGCGTTGGGACGAATCGTTGATCGGGCCGTACAGATTCACGGCGGGGCGGGCTACATGCGGGAGTACGCCGTGGAGCGTCTCTATCGCGATGCGCGCCTCTACCGAATCTACGAGGGCACGTCACAGATCCAGCAGCTTGTCATTGCGCGCGAAATGATCGGTCGGGAAGAAGCCCATGCCTGCATATGAGTCGCTATGGCAACCTCCTGAGCATTGGATACGCAGCACGCTGATCGGCGAATTGTGCCAACGCGTCGGAGTGGCATCTTTTGAAGCGCTTCGGCACGCCTCGCTCGTGGCGCCAGACTCGTATTGGTCTACCGTGGCCAGTCATCTCGATTTTCGCTGGCGCAATACGCCGACGCGGCTCGTCGACTTGTCCGCAGGGGCCGCCTTCCCATATTGGTTCCCAGGTGGCGAACTCAATTGGGTCGACAATGTGTTGGCCAACGCGCGGGGCGCTATCGCCGACCAAGCGGCGGTCATCGCTGAAAACGAAGTGGGCGAAGTCACGAGCGTGAGCTACCGCGCGCTTGCCCGCGACGTATGTCGGCTTGCCGCCGGGCTGCGCGCCCGCGGTATACATGCCGGTGACCGCGTCGGCTTGATGATGGCGATGGGTAGCGCTTCGGCGACCGCCTTTCTCGGCATCGCGGCGATCGGTGCGATCGCTGTGCCGCTTTTTACTGGCTTCGGCGCTGACGCCGCAGCCGCACGGCTCCGGCTAGCCGGGGCAACTTGGCTGTTAGCCAGCGGCGGCTACAGCCGCAGAGGAAAATACGTCGACTTGACTACCACACTCGACGCTCTGCGCGCATCGCTTCCTCATCTGAAAATTGCTGTGCATGGAAATGCCACAACAGCGCCTTCGCGCTTCATCGATTGGTCCGCGCTCTTCGCCGAGCCGTTGGACACGCTGCCGGCCTTCGATGCCAATCATCCGTTCATGATCATGTTTACCTCCGGCACGACAGGCGAGCCGAAAGGAACCGTTCACGTTCACGGCGGCTTTCCTCTCAAGATTGTGCATGACTGCGCCTACCATTTCGAGATTCGCGCAGGTGACCGGTGGCTTTGGCCAAGCGACATGGGATGGATCGTGGGGCCGATCACAACCGTGGGCGCCTTGTGCCGAGGCGCCACACTAGTTTGTTACGACGGCGCGCCTGATCATCCCACGGCAACGCGAATTCCTGAACTCATGGACCGCCATCGCATCAGCCACTTTGGCGCATCGCCCACGTTGATCCGCACCCTGGCAGCGAGCCTCGGCGTTTTCGATAAAGCAGTGCTGGATGGCCTCAGCGTTTTGATCGTCGCCGGGGAAGTCATTGACCACGAGCATTTCGAATGGTACTTCCGCAACGTCGGCCGATCGCGGCTCCCTGTCATCAACTATAGCGGCGGCACTGAAGCATCGGGAGGGCTTGTTGCCAATGTACTCGCCCTGCCGATCGTTGCATGCGGCTTCAATGCCGTCTCGCCCGGTGTCACCGCGTATGCGGCCGACAGCGCAGGGGAAAAGGTCATGGATAGACCTGGTGAAATGGTGATTGACGCACCATTTGTCGGCATGACAGCGGGTTTCTGGCTGGCCAATGACCGTTATCTGGAGACCTATTGGAATGCATTGCCAGGGCGATGGAGCCACGGTGATTTACTCCTCGAACGCGGCGATGGCCAGTGGTTCATCCTTGGCAGGACGGACGACACGCTGAAGATCGCGGGCAAGCGCGTTGGGCCTGCGGAGGTCGAGGCCATCGTGCTTGATCTGCCCTACGTACGCGATGCTGCCGCGGTAACGGTGCCGCATCCTGTGAAGGGAGAGCAACTTGTTATCTGCGCCAGCACGTCGGCGCCGGCCTCGGACGGACTGTCGCGCGCGGTGATCAAGCACGTGGAGGCAGCGCTTGGCAAGCCGTTCCGGCCGGCCGCTGTGCTCTTCGTGGATGACCTGCCCAGAACCAGAAACGGCAAGATTGTCCGAAGACTGATAAGGGATGTGCTCCGCGGCACGCCGCCAAGTGATCTGACTGGCGTGGAAAATCCAGAAGCGTTGGCATTTCTATCCAAGTTGAACATGGACAATTAAAGCGGCTTCCTTACCGGGGCTTACGCACGAAAATGTGGGAGATGTTGAGGAGAAGGAAAATCCATCGGGTTTATGTTTGAATGCGTGACGCCGTGTCGCGTAGCGCTCCCTTGGGCCGTGTTTTTTCGGACTTCGCGACCATGCTTCGCGCGCAAAGAGTCCGCCGCATGGTGGACGTGCGAATGTTGGGCCGCTTAGTCATTTTCGCGGAGCCCACTTATGACACGCATTTCGGGATCGCCTGACCCAGTCGATCCAAGACATCAATCAGGCGCGGAGAGCACGTCCGACCCATCCGCAAAGCCCACCCGGCAAGTCAGGCCTGGAGCGCTCGGCGCGTTGCCTTCGAAGCCGGAAGACCCGGGGGCGGACGCGCAGGGCAAAGCCCCGGCTCTATTTGCACCTGCACGGTCGCCGGAAACAGACAGGGAAACGCTCCCGAAGCTTGCGGCTCAGATTCCATCTTTGCCGGAGGCACCCATGCAGGCGGTCCTCGATCGATTTTCGGAGCTCAAGGCCGCGGGTTTGAGTGCCGCCGACATCGTCAAGCTCGCAAACGGTCGGGTGACGGAGGCGGGCAGGGAAAAGCTCCCGAAGCTTGCGGCTCAGATTCCACCGTTGCCGGAGGCACCCATACAGGCGGTCCTCGATCGACTCTCGGAGCTCGTCGAGGCCGCGGGTTTGAGTGCCGCCGACATCGTCAAGCTTGCAGGCGGTCAGGTGACAGAGGCAGACAAGCGGGGGGTTGATTCCGGTCACACGCTGGAAAAATACGAGAGTGGTTTGGACTCTACAGTCGCGCCCAAACCCAACGACGACGCTGAGCAAGCGTAATCGCGTTGCGAGGCATCTTTGTCTTGAGCGTTTCTCCCGCAAGCGGGAGAAACGCTCATCGACTTGAAAAACCGCCGCTCAGACGAACCACTCGTGACTACGCTTCAGCCGGCCGACCGATCATCGGAGTTCGATTCCGACGCCAGCGCTTCGAGCCGTTGATAGAGTTCGAATAGCGCGTCGTTCGCCTGGCCGGCAATTTCATCCGCGAGGGCAGCAGTATTGACGTTGCTGGTGCGCCTCTCAGCCGCCGAACGGGCCGACAAGGCTCGCCCGACGACCTCGACCGCGGCGTGAGCCGCATCCCACGCTTCATACAAAGCAATGGCGCTCCGCTCCTGGTCCGCCAGTTGGACTCGCGCGGAATCAAGTTTTTTTCGCGCCGCCTCGCTCGCCAGGTTCGCGTCGCGTTCGGCGTCGCCAAGCGCTGTCGCATCGGCGTGTTGCCGGAGTTTCGTTGCGGACGCAACTTCCGATATCAGCGCGTCGAACTCGGGGGAGCGGGCGTCGGAGGGCAAGTCCTGGTTCACCCATCGCAATGCGAGCTTTTTGAACTCACCGCTGATTGTCCCGAACATGTCCGCGGGGAACAAGGAATCCAATTCCTGCAGCATCGCGCGGCCTTGCCATTTTGTTTTCTCTTCCGTTGCGCGCACTGCGCTGCTTTCCGCGCGATCGGCGGCTTCACGCGCATGCGCGAGATCCTCCCGCGCCAGAGCGATTGCGTCGCGGATGGCTGCGAGTCTTGCTTCAAGGTCCTCGAGAATCGAGGGAAGGGCACGTGCCGATGCGTCGAACGTGGTTTGGCTATGGGCAACCGAATCACGAAAGTTCGACACGACGCGTGGTGAAGCTGCGAGCGCGGCAGGGGAGGATGCGTCGCCGTTCTTCTCACCGATCTCGAAGCTGATCGATTGTGGCTGGAACAGCCGTTCGTCGCGATAAAGCCGCAAGGGCGCGGCATCCGTCGATTCAGCGACGGTAGCCGAGAGATGTTCATCGTTGTCGTCTCGGCGACGATCGTCAAACCGCGCCAACGCCACGGGTACTTTGAGCAAATCCGCTAAGGCTTGCAACGCTTCGTTCTTGATATCGCGCCATTCGGTGGGCAGCGAGTCGGGATGAATGACAATGCCCGAAGGCGGGAGTGCACCGGTGCGGCGTAGATAGTCGGCGAATTCGCGCACCGATTTATGGGTAACCCTGCAGCGCAGACGCGGATGATAGGTAAGTGCGACGCTGAATCGGTCCGGACGCGCTTCGGACGGCTCTTGCGTATCGCCGGACAGCGTCATGATCTCCAGCCTGATGTCATATTGGTCGGCGATGGCCTGCGCGAGCGACGGCGAATGAACATTGGAGGAATCGAAGGCCAGCGCGTGATCGACGTGTCGCGAGCCGCCGCGTGCCCGCAGGTGGGCGTCCCAACTGCTGAACAAGGCATCGAAACGTTCGACCACGGGGATCGAGTCGATTGTTCCCAGTACTTGGGGCGACGCCGGATCGACCTCGGGCTCGAGCAGCGGACGTGAAATGACCACCGTGCCGTCGCGCGGCATATTGGCGTAGGTCGTTGGCGCGCTGTCGACATCCCGCGTCGGGCTCGCGACGATGTCGTCGCCCCAGAACGGCGCTTCTCCTGACCACGCGATGCGCAAGCCCGTGCGGTCCGCCAGCGATTGAAGCTGCTCGCGCAGATGGGGATCGTAGTGGCGCAAAAGCACTATTTCGTCGTTCGGGATTCGACGATGCAATGTCCAATATCGGAACATCCAGACGACCGCCTCGAGTTCCCTGGCGTCGGCCACGCCGAAATACATCCGCGGCAAATAGACAGCGGGTTGGCCATCGATCAGCGTGCTCTCAACCGTCACCGGCACATTGCTAGCGTCGGCAATATACTGCGCCGTTTCCGGGAGGCATCGCCCGACAACAATCGGCGCATCGTCGTTGTCCGCGAACTGCTGCTCGATCCGGTCGGCGGCTTCAGTGATCATCGATGCCCGTTGTTCGGGGCTTTTTGCGCTGCTTAGGTCGCATTCGGCCGAGAAGTAAATTAGCGATGTGCCGACGCCCTCATCGTCCGGCTTCGTGTCATCGATTGCTTGAGCGACTTTCCAGCGCACCGTTATCGCATCGTAGACAGGGCCCGTATCCGTGATCCGCGATGTTGCCACTTCAGTGTGGGTCAGCGCGAAACCAGCCTGTTCCAGATACGCACCGGTCCGCGTATTTTCGATGCTTTGCCTGAGGCCCCATAGGTGCTGCGGCAGCAGTTCGTTGAACTGTCCGACGTTGTCGCCTGATCGGTCCCACTGCCAATGAATCGAACGTACGTTATCGCCGAAATGCTCGAGCGCTCCGCGAATGAAATCGAGGCTGTTCAGACCTTTGACGCGATGCTCTCGTCCGTTTGCATCGGCGAAACGCGTGACGTCCTGCACATGCAGCGTGCCCTCGTCATCGAGGGTGGCGTGAGCGAAGAAGGACGGATGATCTCGCGTGATGATCGAATAGGTGCTCGCGCTTTGATGCACGAACGGCCGAAGGGAAAGGACCCGTGCGCCGATGATAGGCAGTGGCGGGTGTTGACCCGGTGTTGGCGCGTTGCGTAATGCACGGGCGCTTCGTGCCGCATCCAGCAAGGATGCAAACAGAGCGGCGCGTTCGCTCGTGAAATACTGCTGCGCTGCCGACCCGGCTGTCAGCGCGAGGCGTCCTGCCGAGCGCCCCGGTGGAAGCATGAGACGGGGAGAGAAGATCCTATCGGCCGATTTCGACGCATTTGACACTGACGAGGTGGTCCGCAGGCCATGCAGTCGTAGATCTGTTGGCGGCGTAGGCCGTCCGTTCGGCGAATGTTGCGCGTCGGCCTTGTCGGCCGAATCCGTATGGCAATCGACGTGTGCGCTGCGATGCCCGCCGGTATCGATGGGAGAGCTCATGTTTCGAAGAGATCAGTTGGTCGGTGATACGGGTTCCAGGCTTGCGGCCGATCGTTTCTTATTGATTCGATCAGCGCCCGGCGCTTGAAGAAGAACCCAAGCCGGACGGATCCGGTGCTCCCCCTACCATCGGCTCCTGATGACTGCATAGACCTGCCTCCGAAACTGGGAATAACAGAATGTGAGACCGATGCCCGCATCGAAGCGGCACACACTACCTGTATGACGCCTTCAGCTTGCGCCGGCCGCCTGTCTGAGGGCACCTGCCGCACCTCGCGTTTTGCTGGCCAGCGCTATGATGCGCTCCCTGGAGTACCCCGCCTCCGTGAGCGCTGGATGATGCGTAACGAGCGCCTGCAAGGCCTGGGCACCGCCTTTGTTGGCCGCGATCCTGACGATATCGGCGGCACTGAAGCCCGCGGCTTCGAGTGCATAACGATGATCGAGGACCGCTTGCAACGCTCGGGCGCCGCCAATATTGGCCGCGATTTTGACGATGTCAGCGGCATCGAAGCCCGCGCCCTCGAGGTCGGAACCCAGGTCGAGTACCGCCCGCAGGGCCCGGGCGCCGCCTCTGTTGGCCGCAATCTTGACGATATCGGCGGCACTGAAGCCTGCGGCCTTGAGATCTACACGATAGGCAAGGAGCGCTTGTAGGGCCTGGGCGCCGCCAATATTGGCGGCGATCTTGACGATGTCGGCGGTATCGAGGCCAGCGGCTTTGAGCGCCGGATGGTGAGTGAGGACCGCCCATAGAGCCTGGGCGCCGCCATCGTTGGCCGCAATCTTGACGATGTCGGCGGCGTCGAGACCCGCGTCCTTGAGCGCTCGATGATGGTCGAGGACCACCTGCAGGGCCTGCGCCCCACCGATGTTGCTCGCGATCTTGATGATGTCGGCAGCACCGAAGCCCGCCCTCTCTAGATCTGGACGATGAGTGAGGACCGCCTGCAAGGCTTGGGTGCCGCCTTTGTTGGCGGCGATCCTGACGATGTTGGCAACACTGAAGCCCGCAGCTTCGAGCGCCGGACCATGGTCGCGGACCGCCTGCAGGGCCTGGGCGCCGCCGGCGTTGGCCGCTATCCTGACAAGGTCGGCGGCACTGAAGCCCGCGGCTTTGAGCGTCGGACCATGATCGACGAGCGCTTGCAGGGCCTGGGCGCCGCCAGCGTTGGCCGCGATCCTGACGATGTCGGCGGCACTGAAGCCCGCGGCTTCGAGCGTCGGACCATGATCGAGGAACGCCTGCAGGGCCTGGGCGCCGCCATCGTTGGCGGCGATTCTAACGATGTCGGCAGCACTGAAGCCCGCGGCTTCGAGCGCCGGACCATGGTCGAGGACCGCCTGCAGTGCCTGAGCACCGCCATTGTTGCCTGCGATCCTGACGATGGCGGCGGTATCGAGGCCAGCGTCGTTGAGGTCCGGGCCCAGGTCGAGGACCGCATGCAGGGCTTGCGCGCCGCCATCGTTGGCAGCGATCCTGACAATGTCGGCAGTATGCAAGCCAGCGTCCTTGAGGTCCGGACCCAGGTCGAGGACGGCCTGCAGGGCCTGGGCACCGCCGTTGTTGGCCGCGATTCTAACGATGTCGGCAGCGCCGAAGTCCGCGGCCTCGAGCACCGGACCGTGAGTGAGGACCGCCTGCAGAGCTTGGGCGCCGCCATGGTTGCCTGCGATTCTGACGATGTCGGCGGTATGCAAGCCCGCGTCCTTGAGGTCCGGACCCAGGTCGAGAATCGCCTGCAGGGCCAGGGCGCCGCCGATGTTGGCCGCGACCTTGACGATGCCGGCGGTAGAGAGGCCCGCGTCCTTGAGGTCCGGGCCCAGGTCGCGGAGCGCTTGCAGCGCCCCGGCGCCGCCGATGTTGGCCGCAATCTTGACGATGTCGGCGGCACCGAAGCCCGCGGCTTCGAGCGCCGGACGATAGTTGCGGACCGCCTGCAGCGCCTGGGCGCCGCCGTTGTTGGCCGCTATCCTGACAATGTCGGCGGCACCGAATCCCGCGTCCTTGAGGTCCGGACCTAGGTCGAGGACCGCCTGCAGGGCCTGGGCGCCGCCGTTGTTGGCCGCGATCTTGACGATATCGGTGACACTGAAACCCGCGGCTTCGAGCGCCCGATGATTGCCGCGGAGCACTTGCAGTGCCTGGGCGCCGCCGGCGTTGCTTGAAATCCTGACGACGTCGACAGCACCGAAGCCCGCGGCTTCGAGTGCCGGACCATGGTCGAGGAGCGCCTGCAGTGCCTGGGCACCGCCAGTATTGCCCGCGATCTTGACGATGTCGGCGGTAGCGAGGCCCGCGCCTCTGAGGTCCGGACCTAGGTCGAGGACCGCCTGCAGTGCCTGAGCGCCGCCGTCGTTGGCCGCGATCCTCACAATGTCGGCGGTACGCAGGCCCGCGTCCGTGAGCGCTGGATGATGGATGAGGACCGCTTGCAGGGCCTGAGTCCCGCCATCGTTGCTCGCGATCCTGACGATGTCGGCTTTCCTCAGGTTGTAAGGGGGCGTGGTCAATCGCTGGTGATTGTATTGAATGAAATCCAGCGTTTCCCGACCGCCACTCTTGCTTCCGATTGCCAATCGTTCAGGCACGCTCAGATCAAGCGGGTTATGCGCTTGCGCGCCCGGCTGATCGGATGGAGACGGCCGGTTTGAATGGTCGGCAGCGCCTGTCCCCTGCGCTTGTCGCGGCGACGGCCGCAATCCTTGGAGGCGAGCGTTCGGCGCTGAAGCGGCGGGCGAACGAGGTGGATCCGACGGCGGCTCGCGCCCGGCGCTTGGAGAAGAACCCAAGCCGGACGGATCCGGTGCTCCACCCCTACCATCTGCTCCTGATGACCGCATAGACTCCGCCTCCGAAACCGGGAATAACAGAATGCGAGACCGATGCCCGCATCGAAGCGACACACACTACCTGCACGATGCCTTCAGCTTGCATCGGCCGCCCGTCTGAGGGCACCTGCCGCACCTCGCGGTTTGCTGGCCAGCGCCATGATGCGCTCCCTGGAGTACCCTGCCTTCGTGAGCGCTGGATGATGGGTAACGAGCGCCCGCAAGGCCTTGGCGCCGCCGTTGTTGGCTGCGATCCTGACGATGTCGGCGGCACTGAATCCCGCGGCTTCGAGCGCTGAACGATGATCGAGGACCGCTTGCAAGGCTCGGGCGCCGCCAATGTTGGCCGCGATTTTGACGATGTCAGCGGCATCGAAGCCCGCGCCCTCGAGATCGGGACCCAGGTCGAGTACCGCCCGCAGGGCCCGGGCGCCGCCGTTGTTGGCGGCAATCCTGACGATGTCGGCGATAGCGAAACCGGCCTCCTTGAGGCCCGGACCCAGGTCGCGAACCGCCTGCAGGGCTCGGGCGCCACCGGTGTTGGCCGCAATCTTGACGATGTTAGGGACACCAAAGCCCGCGGCCTTGAGTGCCGGACGATGGTCGAGGACCGCCTGCAGGGCGTGAGCGCCGCCGTCGTTGGCCGCTATCTTGACAATATCGGCGGTAGCGAGACCCGCACCCTTGAGGTCCGGACCCAGATCGAGGACCGCCTGCAGTGCTCGGGCGCCGCCATCGTTGGCGGCGATCTTGACGATGTCGATCGTAGCAAGGCCCGCGTCCTTAAGGTTCGGACCCAGACCGAGAACCGCCTGCAGGGCCTGGGCGCCGCCGGTATTGGCCGCGATCTTGACGATATCGATGACACTGAAACCCGCGCCCTTGAGCGACGGACGATGGTGAAGGGCCACCTGCAGAGCTTGGGCGCCGCCATCGTTAGCCGAAATCTTGACGATGTCAGCGGCACTAAAGCCTGCGGCCTCGAGCGCCGGACGATGGTCGCGGACCGCCTGCAGGGCCTGGGCACCGCCGATGTTGGCCGCGATCTTGACGATGTCGGCAACACCGAAGCTCGCCGCTTCGAGCGCAGGACCATGGTCGAGGACCGCTTGCAGAGCTTGGCTGCCGCCTTTGTTGGCTGCGATTTTGACGATGTCGACGACATCGAGGCCCGCGGCTCTGAGGTCCGCACCCAGGTCGCGGACCGCCTGCAGCGCCTGAGCGCCGCCATCGTTGGCCGCGACTTTGACGATGTCGTCGGCACAGAAGCCCGCGGCTTCGAGCGCAGGACCATGGTGGAGGAGCGTTTTCAGGGCCTCGGCGCCGCCTTTGTTGCCTGCGATCCTGACGATGTCGGCGGTACCGAAACCCGCGTCCCTGAGGTCTGGACCACAGCCGAAGAGCGCCTGCAGGGCCTGGGCACCGCCAGTATTGCCCGCAATCTTGACGATGTCGGCAGTAGCGAGGCCCGCGTCCTTGAGCTCCGGACCCAGGTCGAGAACCGCCTGCAGGGCCCGGGCGCCGCCGTCGTTGGCCGCGATCCTGACAATGTCAGCGGGGCGCAAGCCCGCGTTCGTGAGCGCCGGATGATGGATGAGGACCGCCTGCAAAGCCTGAGTCCCGCCATCGTTGCTCGCGATCCTGATGATGTCGGCTCTGCTCAGGTTGCAAGGGGGCGTAGTTAATCGTTGGTGATTGTATTGAATGAAATCCAGCGTTTCCCGACCGCCACGCTTGCTTCCGATTGCCAATCGTTCAGGCACGCTTAGACCAAGCGGGTTATCCGCTTGCCCGCGCAGCCGATCAGGCGAGGGCGGCCTGATTGAACGGCCGGCAGCGGCTGCCTCCCGACTTCGTCGCGACGACGGCCGCAATCCTTGGAGGCGAGCGTCCGGCGCTGAGGCGGCGGGCGGACGCGGTGGAACCGACGATGGCCCGCGCCCGGCGCTTGAAGAAGAACCCAAGCCGGACAAATCCGGTGCTCCACCGCTACCATCCGCTCCTGACGACCGCATAGGCCTGCCTCCGAAACTGGGAATTACAGAACACGGGATCAATGCCCGCACGCAAGCGGCACACCCTACGCTGCATGATGACAACTCATGCGAATGTTCACGAAGTCGCCCCTCCCATTCCGAAATGAGACTGTTGCGTGCAGGACGGGGCGCGCCCCGCCATGGATGTCCGAATTTGATTCGTCCATCCCGCCGATGGGCATTCGCCTGCGGCGCATTAGCTGCAATAAAACATCCCTCTCATGCGTTTCCTGCATGCATGCGCATGCCGGCAACCCGGCGATCGGCCGCGCGCCTCAGGGCACTCGAATCAGGATAGGGTGCGCGTCATCGTCACGCTGATTGGCGATCATGACCGCGTTCGTACCAGGTGCGGCTTGAGTTCACCACCTTGACGACCAGCAGCATCACCGGCACCTCGATAAGCACGCCGACAACAGTCGCCAGTGCTGCGCCCGAGTGAAAGCCGAACAGGCTGATTGCGGTGGCTACGGCGAGCTCGAAGAAGTTCGATGCGCCGATCAGGCAGGACGGGCCGGCCACGTTGTGCGCCACACCCAGCCGCCGATTAGCAAGATAGGCGAGCGCAGAGTTGAACAACACCTGCACGAGAATCGGTATCGCCAGCATCGCGATGATCAGCGGCTGCCGGACGATCACTTCGCCCTGGAACGCAAACAGCAGAACCAGCGTCGTAAGCAGCGCGGCGATCGACCATGGACCAATGCGAGCGAGCGTTGCGCTCAGCACCGCGTTGCCTTTGGCGAGGAGCGCCTTGCGCCATACCTGCGCGATGCCGATCGGAATCACAATGTAAAGCACCACCGACGTAAGCAACGTGTTCCACGGTACCGTGATACTCGACAGACCCAGCAGCAGCGCCACAATCGGCGCAAAGGCGATGAGCATGATGCCGTCATTGACTGCCACCTGTGAAAGGGTGAAATACGGATCGCCCTTACACAACTGACTCCAGACAAAAACCATCGCCGTGCACGGCGCCGCGGCCAACAGGATTAGGCCGGCGACATAGCTATCGAGTTGCTCCGCCGGCAACCATTGCACAAAAGCATGTCGCACGAATAGCCAGCCGAGCAGCGCCATCGAGAAGGGCTTGACGGCCCAGTTTACGAACAGCGTGACGCCGATGCCTTTCCATTGATTGCGCACTTGGTGCAACGCTCTGAAGTCGATCTTCATCAGCATTGGCACGATCATGACCCAGATGAGGATGCCCACCGGCAGGTTGACCTGCGCGAGTTCCATGCCTCCGATCGCCTGGAACACCGCCGGCTGCCATTGGCCCAGCAGGATGCCCACAACGATACATAGCGCCACCCAGACGGTCAGGTAGCGTTCGAAGAAACCGATGGATGGCGCACGCGCAGAGGCGGCGGTCTTATCGAGAGAGGACATCGGGATCGGTCTCACCAATCTTCTTCATTTCACGCTGAATCGCATCGCGCTCCAGCACATCGAATGGCAGCCCCGCAAAGACATGCACGCGGTTGAGGATCTGCTGGAACACCTTGTCGAACACCGAGCGCTTTTGCTCGTCGCTGCCCTGGAAGGCTGCCGGATCTTCGAAACCCCAGTGCGCCGACACAGGATGGCCGGGCCAGATCGGACAGACTTCGCCGGCAGCCTGATCGCACACTGTGATGATGAAGTCCATGGGTGGGGCGCCAGCCACGGCGAATTCGTCCCAGCTCTTGCTGCGAAGCCTGTCGGTCGGATAACCGGTCTTCGCGACCTGCTCAATCGCGAACGGATTGACGACACCGCCTGGATGACTGCCTGCGCTGAACACGTTGAAACGGCCTTGACCTTTGGTACTCAACAGCGCTTCAGCCATGATGCTACGCGCCGAATTGCCGGTGCATAGGAAAAGAACGTTGTAGGTTTTCGCTGGCACGGTTGGCGTTCCTCTGGCGTCAAATATCTTTGGTCATAAAAGTTGCGGAAGCCGGACACAGCGAAGCGAACTCATCAGTCCTTTTCAGTGGCTCAGGTGCGGTGTCGCGCGCGGCTTGCCGATAACCGTGCCGCTCGAAGAACACAGCTGCGGTCGTGGTGAGCAGGTAAAGACGTCTAACGCCGGCTGCGGCCGCATGCGTTTCGATTGCATCGAGCGCAGCGCGGCCCAGACCGTTCGAACGTTGTACATCAGCGACCGCGAGCGAGCGCAGTAGTGCCGTGTCACCGAATATCTCAATGCCGACGCATGCATGCAGGTCACCGCTGCCGTCTGCGTGCACGAGAAAGTGAGGCAGCTTGTCGAAGACAAGATCGGCCGTCGGCAACGCATACGCCTGCAGCAGCGCGATGATGGCCGGCAAGTCACTGGCGCGCGCCGGGCGAAAACGGTTCATGGTCTTAGCAGCAAGACGATTGATTGGATTGACTGGACGAACCGCATGCCGCCGAGCCGCCTTGTTTGGACGACTTGGCAGGACTGCAACAGGCTCCCGCGCTTGCCTCGTTGCGGGATTCGCCGTACATCGGCACCGCGCCTAGCGTTCGGTACGATTCCCAGGCCACCCCTTGCGGATCGACGCTCCAGTACTTGTCGGATTTCGCATAGCAGCAGTTCGTTCCAACCTGCGCCTCAATAGGCAGTTCCGCTGCCGCGAGCCGGGCGTGCATCTCCGTCAGTTCATCCTCGGTTTCGACCTGGATGCCGAGGTGATCTACGCCGGTCTTTGATGCCTCGACGCCGCGCTGCGAAATCGCGAAGTTCACGCGCGGATCATCGAGCATCCACTTCGCGTAGTCGTTCTCGAGCACGGTGGGCTCGGCGGCAAAGAGCGCCGAATAAAAGCGTACGCTGGCCGAGAGGTCCGCTACCCTGACGTGGACATGAAAGCGCTTCATGATTGCTTCTCCGAAGTATCCGAGCACGCTGTGATCGGCGAACAACGGTTGCCGCCGCAGCAGTTCTCGGTGAGATAGGCGAGCAGCCCATTCATCGTTCTGAAACCCGCGTAATAGATGACGAAGCGGCCTTCCTGCCGGCTTGTCACGAGTTTCGCGTGCGCCAGCTCTTTCAGGTGGAAAGACAGCGACGACGGCGGCACGTTCAGCAACGTCGCAATTTGCCCAGCGGGCAGTCCTTCGGGACCGGCCTGAACCAGCGCACGAAAGACGGCCAAACGAGATTCATGCGCCAAAGCCGCCAAGGCCTCAATAGCTTGTTTCGTTTTCATAATTCGATACTAGTCGAAATATAGAATGAAAACAAGCGTCCGCCTACAATGCAATGAGCGAACATCGAAGGCAATCACCTCCCCATCGCCAACAGGATGCGGGGCGATTCATTAGTCATGTGCTATCAGATGGCGTTCGAATGAATCAGCGGATAAACGACAAGGCCCAGGAGCGCAGCCGCCGTGACGATAACCGGCTCCTGAAGTTTTTTGAAGCGCCATAGCAGAACGATCGTGACCAGGGCGACGATGAGCGTCGGCACATCGATGATCGAACGCTTGGCAATTACGATCACCGAACCCGTGATGGCGCCGACTGCCGCTGCGGTAATGCCGTCGACGAATGCCTTGACGCCTGGCAGGCGACCGTATTTCTTGAAGTACGGTGCAGGGATCACCGTGAACAGATAGCAGGGCAGGAAAGTGCCGAGCGCCGCGACGAGCGCACCCGGAAAGCCCGCTACGAGGTAGCCGATAAAGCCGACCGTGATGACGACCGGTCCGGGTGTGATCATCGCTACAGCGACCGCGTCGACGAATTGCTTGTCGTTGAGCCACTGGTGCTCGGTCACAACACCACCGTACAGGAACGGTACGATCGCAAGCCCCGAGCCGAACACGAACGCGCCGGCCTTCATGAAAAACACGCCGATTTGCGTGAGCTGCGGCCAATCGATGCCGGCAACGATCCCGCTCGCCGCCGGCAGGCTCGCGGCTGCAACGGCGTTGATGCCCCCCTTGTGAAGCCACTTCGGCGGCGCGCGCCACAGCCACCCGATCAGCCCGCCGGCGATGAACAGCCACGCAATCTCCGATTCGGTCACGAACGTGACGATCGCAAGTGTCAGATAGATCACCCATAGCAGTTTGTCTTTGCCGACCGTCTTCGTGGTGAGCTTGTATGCGCTCATGGCGATGATGCCTACCACCGCGGCGCCGACACCGTAGAACACGGCCTGCATCCATGAAAGACCGCCGAAGTGCGCATAGGCCCAACCGAGCGCGACCACCATCAGAAACGACGGGAGGACAAAGGCGAACCCCACGAGGGTGGCGCCCAGAATCCGGTAGTGAACATAGCCAAGGTAGATCGCTAGTTGCGCAGCCAACGGCCCAGGTGCGAGCTGCGCGAGCGCGAGTCCTTCCTTGTAGTCCGATTCGGAAATCCATCCTCGCTGTTCGACGAGATCACGCCGCATGTAACCGGCGAGCGCAACGGGGCCTCCAAAGCCGAAAGTGCCAAGACGCAACATGTATCGGACGAGTTGACCCAATGAATACGAAGCGGATGCTGAGGTGGTCACCATGCTCAAGAACCTCTCCCTGTTTCTTCCGTTGCACTCGCGGCAAAATGCGAATAAAGCGCGTCCAATACCGGACTCATCTGCTCAAGCAGTTGATCGTCATTCTCAATGCGCTGGCGCATGCCCGCCATCACGGCTTCGAAGCCGACCGCCTCGGGTGCGGCCGGCCCGCCCACGTCGAGTGCATGTACGATTTCACCCAGCCGCAGCAATGCCGGATCCTTGTTGAGGCCGAAGCTTGCGAGCAGCACCTCGAAGGTCACACGCTCACCCACATGCGTGAACGCCGCACTGTCGAAGTCAAAGCCCAGTACACCGTCCGGGCACGCATCTGGCGAGGTCAGCCAGAGGAAGTGCGCGTTGGGATCAATGAAGCGCCGAATGAGCCACGCGCTGGCTACACGATCGACCCATATCCGCTGCCGCGTAGCCCACGTCCGGCCCTGATACTCGTCGCGCGAGCGCTGAGGGATGGGACGTTCGGCCGAATGGGGCTCGCCGGGCGAGAGTGCCGTATCGACGAGCGCGACGAAGTCCTGCAAGGCCACCTCTGCGCGCGTTGCGGCATCGTCCGGGAAATAGTCGATTGCCCGGATCGCCTCGTAGTCCTTGCGCAAGCGGCGCAGCAGCCGGGTCAACTCTGCGGCCGATTGGCCCGAGATCGTCTTGCGGGCCTCTGCCAGCGAGCGGATGAACGTGTCGTAGTCGCTTTCGCGGTCGAATAGTGTCCTGAACTCGTCCTCCTGCGACGCATCGCGGCTCGGCGCGCGCAGCAGATGTGCGGAACCGCCGCTTTCGGCGATAGCCCCAGCGAGCTCCCGCAGCTTGTCTTCATGCGCCTCGCTGTAGGGCAACAGATAGATGCCATCTCGCAGCACCGCGCAGCCTTTTGCCTTGAGTGCCCGGTAAAAACGCATCCGTGCCGTCGCATTCTCCGTGGGCAACGTCAGCACAAGCAGCGACCAAGTCGATATCAAATTCATGTCGAATATGCTACATAGAGGTAGCGATTGATACAAGTTTACTTTGAGATTCGATTCGAGCGAGCCATACATCCGAGCGATGACGATCCGCTAGACTGCGCTTAGGCGCCGCGCGCCACGACCCCACATACTCGGACGCCATGAATTCAAGACTTAACGCAGTGTTTATCGCCCTTGCTGCCGCCGGGCTGTTTGGCGCGGCCACGCCGCTTGCCAAAGCGCTTCTCGGTTCCATGTCTGCTTTGATGGTCGCTGGTTTGTTTTACTTCGGCAGCGGCATTGGCCTCGGCATCGGGATCCTTGCCAGGCGGCTGCGGCGGCCCAATCAGAGCGCAACGGCCAGCCATTGGATCCAAAAAGCCGAACTGCCGTGGCTAATGGGCGCCATTCTCGCGGGAGGTGTCGTGGGGCCCGCGCTGCTGATGCTGGGTTTGTCGAGCACGTCAGCCGCAACGAGTTCGCTACTGCTGAATCTTGAAAGCGTGTTGACCGCCGTGATCGCCTGGGTGGTTTTCCGAGAGAACGTTGATGTCCAGGTGTTTCTCGGGATGGTGGCTATCGTCGCCGGAGGCGTGCTGTTGTCGTGGCACCCGGGCCAGGTGGCCATCCCGGTTGGCGCGTTACTGATCGTTGGCGCCTGTGCGTGCTGGGCGATCGACAACAACCTGACGCGCAAGGTGTCCGCGAACGATGCAATGGTGATCGCTTGCTTGAAAGGCTTGATCGCCGGACCGGTGAATTTGGGCATCGCCTTTGTCACCGGGGCGACGTTGCCGCCCGCCAGCGCCGTCGGCGCAGCAATGCTCACCGGCTTCGCAGGCTACGGCGTGAGTCTCGTGCTATTCGTCGTTGCGCTTCGGCATTTGGGCACGGCTCGAACGGGCGCGTACTTCTCGGTTGCGCCATTATTCGGCGTGGCGCTGTCGCTCGTGATATGGCCCGAGCTACCGTCCGTATTCTTCTGGGGGGCCGCAGTTTTGATGGCGCTCGGTGTTTGGCTGCATCTGCGAGAGCGACATGAGCATGACCATACTCACGACTTGCTCGAACATACGCATCGGCACCGCCACGACGAACATCATCAACATGAGCACGAGTTTTCGTATGCCGGCGACGAACCGCATACCCATCCTCATGTTCATCTGCCCATTACGCACTCGCATGCGCATTTCCCCGACATCCATCACCGTCATCAGCACTAGATGCTGTCGGACAGGAAAAATTCGTCGTCAAATCGTGGCTTTAAGACTGTTTTGGCGAAAACTTAACGAATCACGGCCGAACCACACTTAACCTCTACAGTCGGTTGGTTGTCGAGGCTGGTTTTAAATGTCCAGGTTGGGGGTGCGGACAATTCATTTGCTCGCGATAGCCATGCAGTTCATGGCCTTGACGACTCGCTCGAGATAAGAGACAGCCAAGTCCTTCCGATTACCAACGGAATGTTTCAAAGATGAAACGTGCCCGTTAACGTACCCGGCTGAGCAGACACCCATCACATTGAATCGGAAGTGCGCCACACCAGACGGATGTCTCAAAAATGGCACGTCTTCGACGCCGGACTCGACTGTCGCCGCACTCATTGCCTATACGTCCAGTTACCCCGGTTTCCGGGGCGAGCGGCGGGGGGCATGGTGCCTCGCTCATAGCGGCCCTGTCACTCCGCATGGTGAGATCCGTCTCACTTCTGAGACCAACATGCCTTCCTGTTTCATTCGCCCACTATATCCATAGCTCACCGTTGTGTCTCGTACCCTAGCCACGGCATATGGCCCAGTACTTGCATCTGCCTCTGATACAAAGATAAGCAGTCGCGCCGAACAACGAACACAAAACAAATATCAACGGGGTACATCATGTGCAAGAGCGAGCGCCTGACAGCGGGGACTTCAGCGCCTATTGGGCTGCCGCGTCAATCAGACCGTCACCAGCGCACTGGCGTGCTGTAAATGCATGCCGCCGCTACAGAAGCCGCAGCGGAAGCAGCGGGACAGTGTGCCACGCGAGGGTGGGACCTGCCACCGACGTCCGGTGTCGAAGACGATCCGCTGCTGGGTTGCCTTCTCATACTGACTCGACTGTTCAACCAGCCGGTGGGGGCCGACACCCTCATCGCCGGCCTGCCGCTGATAGACCACCGGTTGACGCCGGAGCTATTCATTCGAGCAGCGGCTCGCGTGGGCATGTCTGCCAAGCAAGGCAGGCGTGCGCTGGAAGGCATCTCCGACCTGGTCTTGCCCGCAGTCTTACTGCTGAACGACAGGCAGGCATGCGTGCTGGTACGCAGAAACATCTGTGGCAGCATGCAAGTCATCCTCCCCGAAACAGGCGCCGGAGAAGAAGAGGTCAGCCTGGAGGACCTGGAACAACGTTATGCGGGCCACGTGCTGTTCGCTCGCCCCGCTCACCGGTTTGACCAGCGCGGCGCGCAGAGTGCCGTGCCTCGCCCTCGCCACTGGTTCTGGGGTGTGGTGGGGCAGTCTTGGCCGATCTACGGCGAAGTGATGCTTGCGTCGATGCTGGTCAACCTGTTCGCGCTGGCCATGCCGCTTTTCACGATGAACGTATATGACCGGGTGGTGCCGAACCACTCGCTCGAGACATTGTGGGCGCTGGCGGCGGGCATCATGTTGGTGATCGTGTTTGATTTGCTGATGCGTACATTGCGCGGCTACTTCATCGACGTGGCTGGCAAGAAAATCGACGTGATCCTCTCCGCCAACATGTTCGAGAAAGTACTCGGCATGCAGATGACCGTGCGCCCGCCCTCCGTCGGCGGGTTCGCTTCCCAGATACAGGAATTCGAAGCGGTAAGGGACTTTCTCACTTCGGCCACCGCGGCTGCCCTGATCGATCTTCCGTTTTCGGTTGTATTCATTGTGGCGATGTTTTGGGTCGGCGGCACGCTCGGATGGCTGCCGCTGATGGCATTGCCGCTCGTGATCGGAGCAGGCGTCGCAGTGCAAGGGCCGCTTGCACGGGCCGTGCAGGCCAGTCAGCGCCACGCGTGCCAACGGCAAGCGCTTCTCATCGAAACCCTGGTGGGCCTCGAAGCAATCAAGGTCACTGGCGCGGAAGGACCGATGCAAGCCAAGTGGGAGCAGTTGCTCGGCCAAATGGCGAGGCTCGGGCTCCGGTCACGTTTTCTGTCGGGTTGCGCGGTCAACTTCGCCATGTTTTCCCAGCAGGCAGCCTATCTCGCCGTGGTTTTGTGCGGCGTCTACATGATCGCCGACGGCAAACTCACCACAGGCGGCTTGATCGCCTGCACGATTTTCACGGGCCGTGCGTTGTCGCCGATGAGCCAAGTGGCGACGCTCCTGACCCGCTACCATCAATCCCGCAATGCACTGGCATCGATCGATGGGTTGATGAATCTGCCCGGTGAGCGCCCGGCCGACAAGAGCTTCGTGCATCGTCCGGCGCTGCGCGGTGACATCGAGTTCAGGAACGTCAGCTTTTCATACCCCGGCCAGAGTGGCGTGTCGCTCGATGGCGTTTCGTTCCGGATCGCTGCTGGTGAGCGCGTCGGCATCATCGGACGCGTCGGCTCGGGCAAGACCACGATCGAAAGACTCATCCTAGGGCTGTACCCGCCCAGTTCGGGAAATGTGCTTGTTGATGGTGTTGAGCTGCGTCAGTTCGACCCTGCGGCGCTGCGCCGAGGCATCGGGCACGTGCCTCAAGATGTGATGCTGTTCAACGGCACCGTCAGAGAGAACATCGTACTGGGCGCACCCAGTACGGATGACGCCGCCGTGCTGCGTGCCGCGCAAATCGCGGGCGTGAGCGACTTCGTCAACCGCTTGCCGAACGGATTCGATCTGGTCGTGGGTGAGCGCGGCGAAGCATTGTCGGGCGGTCAGCGGCAGGCCATCGCGATTGCCCGCGCAGTGTTGCTTTCGCCACCGGTGCTAGTGCTCGATGAGCCCAGCAGCGCGATGGACAACCGGTCCGAAGAGTTGCTCAAGGCGAGACTCGCGGCCGAGCTCGAAGGCCGCACACTGCTGCTCATTACTCATCGTGCATCGCTGCTCACGTTGGTCAACCGCCTGATCGTCATGGATCAGGGCCGCGTCGTCGCCGATGGGCCCAAGGAACAGGTACTGGCTGCCCTTGCAGGGAGGAAGCTCCATGTCGCTGCTGGCTAAGCCTGAAGGCGCGGATCCATTGCCGGCGTGCCGCCGCGTCGGGCTTAAAGAGCTGGCCGGCCGAATTGGCGCAGCCATCAAGCCACGCGTGGACGACAGCGCGTTCATGCGGGAGAGCTGCGCAGCGGCCATGGAAGGGCCACGCTATTTCACCCACTGGATTCTCTGGTCGACGCTGGCCTTCTTCGTCGCTGCGTTCATTTGGGCTGCGTTCACCAACGTGGACGAAGTGACTGTTGGAGAGGGGAAGGTGATTCCGTCCAGCCGGGTGCAAGTGGTGCAGAACCTGGAGGGTGGCATCGTGTCCGAAATCATGGTCCGCGTGGGGCAGGTCGTACAAAAGGGCCAGCCGCTCATGCGCATCGACGATACGCGTTTTACCTCGTCGTACAAGGAAGGGCAGGCCAAGGATTCCGCATTGATTGCCCGGATCGCGCGCCTGACTGGCGAGGCGAACAACACCCCCTTCGTTGCGCCTGCCCGATTGGAGCAGACAAGCCCGAAGCTGCTGGAAGAAGAAAAATCGCTGTATGAGTCCCGCCAGCGTGAATTGCAGGCCAATTTGGCCGTGCTCAAACAACAGGCCGACCAGCACCGGCAGGAACTCGCGGAAAAACGCTCACGCGAAGTGCAACTGCAGCAAAGCTACAGCCTTGTCGCGAAGGAACTGGCGTTGACAAGCCCGCTTGTGCAGAAGGGTGCGGTGTCCGATGTCGAAGTCCTTCGGCTCGAACGCCAGGCCAACGACATGAAAGGCGACCTCGATGCGACGCGGCTCGCGATGCCGCGACTGGACGCTGCCTATCGCGAGTCTCGCCAGAAGATCGATGAATTGACTGCGCACTTCCGTGCCGACGCGATGAAGGATCTGAATCAGGCGCGCGGCGAGCAGGCGGCTCTGAGCGCGGCCAATATCGCTCTGGAAGACCGTGTCACCCGCACGCTGGTGCGGGCTCCGTTGAAGGGCATGGTCCAGCAGATCAAGATCAATACCGTCGGCGGCGTGGTTCAGCCCGGCATGGATCTCCTCGAGATCGTGCCACTGGGCGACACGCTGTTGATTGAAGCGCGTGTGCGCCCGTCGGATATCGCGTTTTTGCATCCTGGGCAGGAGGCCACGGTCAAGCTCTCTGCGTATGACTTCTCCATTTACGGAGGCTTTCCTGCGACCGTGGAGGACATTAGCGCCGACACGCTGGTGCCCGAACGACCCGGCGAGAAACCGGACAGTTACTACCGGATACTGGTTCGCACCAGGCAGAACAAGCCCAGTGGGCAGAGTGAGCCGGTCATGATCGTGCCGGGCATGATCGCTACGGTCGATATCCGGACTGGGCGCAGGACCGTGCTGCACTACCTGCTCAAGCCCGTAATCAAGACCAAGGAAACGGCGCTGCGCGAGCGTTGAGAAGGCTGCAAACGAAGATCGATTGAAGACGTGGCCGCCACACAGGGCCTATGACGAGAGAGCAAGCGTGACCGACATCGCCGGCGCAACTCATACAAAGGCTAACGACAAACCTGCCTCGCGTGTCGGTTCGCAATCGACCGAACGCCTGGTCATCCTATTTATTGCACATTGGCGGCGCACCGCGGTACCACACGCGGCGGGCATCTTACGCTGAGACGAGTTTAACGATAACGGGGGCATCATGACGACCATTACGAATGGAATTACGGTTTCCATCAGTAACACGCCGCAAGCCGGCAATGATCTATTTACGTCGGCCCAGACAGGGCTCACCGACAATGCGCTCGGCGTCGTCTACCTTAACGTGATGGCCAACGATCTCGGCGGAGCGGCCAAGACGCTCTACTCGATCGACTCCGGTGCCGAAGCCACGACAGCGCTCGAGCAAACAGCCCTGCTGACACAAGACACCGCCAGGGCGGAATCCGTCAGCGCAGACTACAGCGCACACGGCGCACACCTTTGGATCACATCGGACGGAAAGGTGGGATACGACGCGAGTCACCTGGATTCAGCCTGGCTCTCGAACAGCTTCAATACTGTCGGATACGCAAAAGATAGCTTTACCTATGCGATTCGGCTCGGCAACGGCACCCTGAGTTGGGCGACTGCCTATGTCGACATTGCGCCGCCTGCACCCGTCGTCACGCTGGCGCATGACACTGGCGTTTCGGCCGCAGACCACATCACATCCGATAGCGCGCTCGCGGTCAGCGGGCTCGCGCATGGAGCGACGGTGCAGTACAGCAGCGATAACGGCGCACACTGGACCAGCAGCTTCGGCGCCGTGGAAGGCGTGAATGCCGTGCAGGTAAGGCAGATTGATGTGGCCGGGAACGTCTCGGTTGCGACCACCTTGAATTTCACAATCGATACGGCAGCCGGCGCGGCGCCGAGGGTGGCGCTCGCCACCGACTCGGGCAGCAGCGCTTCCGATCACGTGACCAACGTCGGTACCCTGACGCTCGGTGGCGTCGAGAGTGGCGCGACCGTGCAGTACAGCATCGATAGCGGGGCTCACTGGAGTAGCAGCTTCGGAGCCGTGGAAGGGGTGAACACCGTGCAGGTCCGGCAGGCCGACGTGGCCGGCAATGTCTCGGCGGCAAGCAGCTTCAGCTTCACGCTCGACACGACCGCCGCGGCACCCGGGGTGACGCTCGCGACCGATTCCGGCAGCAGCGCCACCGATCACGTGACCAACGTCGGTACCCTGACGCTCAGTGGTGTCGAAAGCGGCGCGACCGTGCAGTACAGCATCGATAGCGGGGCTCACTGGAGTAGCAGCTTCAGCGCCGTCGAAGGCGTGAACACCGTGCAGGTCCGGCAGGCCGACGTGGCCGGCAATGTGTCGGCGGCAAGCAGCTTCAGCTTCACGCTCGACACGACGGCTGCGGCACCCGGGGTGGCGCTCGCGACCGACTCCGGCAGCAGCGCCAGCGATCACGTGACCAACGTCGGTACCCTGACGCTCGGTGGTGTCGAAAGCGGCGCGACCGTGCAGTACAGCATCGATAACGGGGCTCACTGGAGCAGCAGCTTCACTGCTGCGGAAGGGACGAATGATGTCCAGGTCCGGCAGACCGATGTGGCTGGCAATGTGTCGGCGGCAAGCAGCTTCAGCTTCACGCTTGACACGACCGCTGCGGCACCCGGGGTGGCGCTCGTCACCGACTCGGGCAGCAGCGCCGCCGATCACGTGACCAACGTCGGTACTCTGACGCTCGGTGGTGTCGAGAGCGGCGCGACGGTCGAATACTCGACCGATGGCGGCTCCACATGGAACACCGGCTTCTCGGCACAGGAAGGCCTGAACAACATCGAGGTTCGCCAGACCGATGTGGCCGGTAATGTGTCGGCGGCAACGGACTTCAGCTTCACGCTCGACACGGCCGCGGCCGCACCCGGGGTGACGCTCGCGACCGACTCCGGCAGCAGCGCTTCCGATCACGTGACCAACGTCGGCACGCTCAGCCTCAGTGGCGTCGAGAGCGGCGCGACCGTGCAGTACAGCATCGATGGCGGCGCTCACTGGACCAGCAGCTTCACTGCTGCGGAAGGGACGAATGATGTCCAGGTCCGGCAGACCGATGTGGCTGGCAATGTGTCGACGGCAAGCAGCTTCAGCTTCACGCTCGACACGACCGCCGTGGCACCCGGGGTGTCGCTCGCGACCGACTCGGGCAGCAGTGCCAGCGATCACGTGACCAATGTCGGCACCCTGACGCTCGGTGGCGTCGAGAGCGGCGCGACCGTGCAGTACAGCATCGATAGCGGCGCTCACTGGAGCAGCAGCTTCAGCGCCGTCGAAGGCGTGAATACCGTGCAGGTCCGCCAGACCGATGTGGCTGGCAATGTGTCGGCGGCAAGCAGCTTCAGCTTCACGCTTGACACGACCGCTGCGGCACCCGGGGTGGCGCTCGCCACCGATTCCGGCAACAGCGCCACCGATCACGTGACCAACGTCGGTACCCTGACGCTCGGTGGCATCGAAAGCGGCGCGACGGTCGAATACTCGACCGATGGCGGCCACACGTGGAACACCGGCTTCAGCCCGGCTGAGGGCCTGAATAGCATTGAGGTCCGCCAGACCGATGTGGCCGGCAATGTGTCGGCGGCAAGCAGCTTCAGCTTCACGCTCGACACGGCGGCTGCGGCACCTGGGGTGGCGCTCGCGACCGACTCGGGCAGCAGCGCCAGCGATCACGTGACCAACGTCGGTACCCTGACGCTCAGTGGCGTCGAAAGCGGCGCGACCGTGCAGTACAGCATCGATGGCGGGGCTCACTGGAGCAGCAGCTTCACTGCTGCGGAAGGGACGAATGATGTCCAGGTCCGGCAGACCGATGTGGCCGGCAATGTGTCGGCGGCAAGCAGCTTCAGCTTCACGCTCGACACGGCGGCTGCCGCACCCGGGGTGGCGCTCGCCACCGACTCCGGCAGCAGCGCCTCCGATCACGTGACCAACGTCGGTATCCTGACGCTCAGTGGCGTCGAAAGCGGCGCGACCGTGCAGTACAGCATCGATGGCGGGGCTCACTGGAGCAGCAGCTTCACTGCTGCGGAAGGGACGAATGATGTCCAGGTCCGGCAGACCGACGTGGCCGGCAATGTGTCGACGACAAGCAGCTTCAGCTTCACGCTCGACACGGCGGCTGCGGCACCCGGGGTGGCGCTCGCCACCGATTCCGGCAGCAGCGCCTCCGATCACGTGACCAACGTCGGTACCCTGACGCTCGGTGGTATCGAAAGCGGCGCGACCGTGCAGTACAGCATCGATAACGGGGCTCACTGGAGCAGCAGCTTTACTGCTGCGGAAGGGACGAATGATGTCCAGGTCCGGCAGACCGACGTGGCCGGCAATGTGTCGGCGGCGAGCAACTTCAGCTTCACGCTCGACACGGCGGCTGCGGCGCCCGGGGTGGCGCTCGCCACCGATTCCGGTAGCAGCGCCACTGATGACGTGACCAACGTCGGTACTCTGACGCTCGGTGGCGTCGAGAGTGGCGCGACGGTTGAATACTCGACCGATGGCGGCTCTACATGGAACACCGGCTTCAGTCCGGCTGAGGGCCTGAATAGCATTGAGGTCCGGCAGACCGATGTGGCCGGCAATGTCTCGGCGGCAAGCAGCTTCAGCTTCACGCTCGACACGGCGGCTGCCGCACCCGGGGTGACGCTCGCGACCGATTCCGGCAGCAGCGCTTCCGATCACGTGACCAACGTCGGTACCCTGACGCTCGGTGGTGTCGAAAGCGGCGCGACCGTGCAGTACAGCATCGATAGCGGGGCTCACTGGAGTAGCAGCTTCAGCGCCGTCGAAGGCGTGAACACCGTGCAGGTCCGGCAGACCGACGTGGCCGGCAATGTGTCGACGGCAAACAGCTTCAGCTTCACGCTCGACACGGCCGCGGCCGCACCCGGGGTGGCGCTCGCGACCGATTCCGGCAGCAGTGCCACCGATCACGTGACCAACGTCGGCACGCTCAGCCTCAGTGGCGTCGAGAGCGGCGCGACCGTGCAGTACAGCATCGATAACGGGGCTCACTGGAGCAGCAGCTTCAGCGCCGTCGAAGGCGTGAACACCGTGCAGGTCCGGCAGACCGATGTGGCCGGTAATGTCTCGACGACAAGCAGCTTCAGCTTCACGCTCGACACGACCGCTGCCGCACCCGGGGTGGCGCTCGTGACCGACTCCGGCAGCAGCGCCAGCGATCACGTGACCAACGTCGATACCCTGACGCTCGGTGGCGTCGAGAGTGGCGCGACCGTGCAGTACAGCATCGATAACGGGGCTCACTGGAGCAGCAGCTTCAGCGCCGTCGAAGGCGTGAACACCGTGCAGGTCCGGCAGACCGACGTGGCCGGCAATGTGTCGGCGGCGAGCAGCTTCAGCTTCACGCTCGACACGGCGGCTGCCGCACCCGGGGTGGCGCTCGCCACCGATTCCGGTAGCAGCGCCTCCGATCACGTAACCAACGTCGGTACCCTGACGCTCGGCGGTGTCGAAAGCGGCGCGACCGTGCAGTACAGCATCGATGGCGGGGCTCACTGGAACAGCAGCTTCAGCGCCGTCGGAGGGGTGAACACCGTGCAGGTCCGGCAGACCGATGTGGCTGGCAACGTGTCGGCGGCAAGCAGCTTCAGCTTCACGCTCGACACGGCGGCTGCGGCACCCGGGGTGGCGCTCGCGACTGATTCCGGCAGCAGCGCTTCCGATCACGTGACCAACGTCGGCACGCTCAGCCTCAGTGGTGTCGAGAGCGGCGCGACCGTGCAGTACAGCATCGATAGCGGGGCTCACTGGAGCAGCAGCTTCAGCGCCGTCGGAGGGGTGAACACCGTGCAGGTCCGGCAGACCGATGTGGCTGGCAACGTGTCGGCGGCAAGCAGCTTCAGCTTCACGCTCGACACGGCCGCGGCCGCACCCGGGGTGACGCTCGCGACTGATTCCGGCAGCAGCGCTTCCGATCACGTGACCAACGTCGGCACGCTCAGCCTCAGTGGTGTCGAGAGCGGCGCGACGGTGCAGTACAGCATCGATAGCGGGGCTCACTGGAGTAGCAGCTTCAGCGCCGTCGAAGGGGTGAACACCGTGCAGGTCCGGCAGACCGATGTGGCTGGCAATGTGTCGGCGGCAACGGGCTTCAGCTTCACGCTCGACACAACGCCTCCAGCGATCCTGTCGTGGAGTTACAGTGGGAACAAGCTGACTGCCACCACCGATGCTTCCAACGTTTGGAACGTCGCGGTCCACGACAACAATACTTCGGCTGACTATGCCGCGACACAGCAGGGTGGGGGAACTTGGGCCTTAACCCAGGCGGGACTAAAAAGCGACAGCTTGACGGTGACTGAGTGGGACCTCGCAGGCAACACCAGGAGCTCCACACACGCAGCCCCCGCCGGCGTAGCCGGATCCGAAATCAACCTTGCGCTAACTGAACTGTCCAGCCATCCGACCGAGCTCACAGTGACGATCGCCGGCATTCCCTCCGGCTGGCAACTGAACGCCGGAACCGAGCTCGGCAACGGCACATGGCTCGTCCCGACGAACGATCTCAGCGCTCTCGCGGTCACGCCGTCAGCGTCCTTCACTGGCGCTACGGTGCTCACGGTGACCGAGAACTGGACCAACGCGGACGGCAGCCATGCGACCGTCACGGTTGCCGACAATGTGGAGGCATACGCGGCAAACTCGCCGATTTTCGCGTGGTCGGGCGACGACCACTTGACGGGTTCCGCCGGCAACGACCTGTTCGTTTTCGCGCAACCAATCGGAAACGACACGCTGCATAATCTCGACCTCGCAGCGGACAAAGTCGATCTCGTGGGCTTCACAGGCATCACGGGTTTCAGCGACGTTCAGACGCACATGACCGATGATGCCAACGGCAACGCAGTGATTGCACTGGGCGCTGGCGAAACCATCACGGTAATGGGTGTCCATTCCGCTGACCTCACCGGCGACAACTTCGTGTTTGACCAGGCGCCGGTCATGATCAACTCGGGCCTCATGACGGTGAACGATGGTGCAATGCTTCCCCTCGGCGGAACGATCAACAACACGGGTACGATCGCGCTTGCGTCAACGGGCGACGGAACCGACCTCGAGGTCCTGGTGAAGAGCGCATCGCTGGAAGGCGGCGGACACCTTACGCTGTCCGACGATAGCCACAACGTCATATTTGGCGGCAGTCCCGACGCGACGCTGATCAACGTCGACAACACGATCGCCGGTGCCGGCCAGATTGGAACGGGCCAATTGACGCTCGTCAATGAGGGGACGATTGTCGCCAACGGTGCCAACGCGCTCGTGATTGACACAGGAAGCAATGTCGTAGTCAACACGGGCACGCTTGAAGCAACGGGCAGCGGGGGTCTCGTGATCGACAGTGCAGTGGCCAATGCGGGCCACCTATTGGCCAACAACGGCAACCTGGCGATCCATGGTGATGTCACCGGCAACGGAAGCGCGACGATCAGCGGCGCGGCGACACTCGAGTTCGGCGCTGCATCGACGGAAAACACGACGTTCGCCGACGGCGCAACGGGCACGCTCAGGCTCGATCAATCAGGCAGCTTCACCGGTACGGTTTCCGGGTTCGGCGCTGGCAACACCCTGGATCTTGCGGACGTCTTGTGCAACGACCACACGACACTCAGCTTTACGACCAATGATGCGGGAACGGGAGGCACGCTGACCGTCAGCGACGGCGTGCACTCGGCTCAGATCGCGCTGCAAGGCGGGCTGTCTGCCGCCGGTTTCCAGTTCACTCATGATCAAGGCAGTGGCACCGTCGTGACTTACGTTACGCCACCGCTGCCCCACGTTCAGGAATATTAGGCAACCAGAATACCCCGCGAGTAACGCTTGAATTAATCATCGAGCATTGAAAGCCTTCCTCACGGGGTCACATTTCTCAACGCATTTCCCGCGACAGTTGACGGTGCCGAGACACCGCACCGGGTATCTGGTGAGCGGGGATACGTTTATTGAAAGCGCAACACATCTCCAGTAACATGCGTCGGCCACATGGTTCCGAGCATCGCGAATATCTGTTTGTGCTTGAGCGGCAGTGAAAACCAGCCACCGTCAGGTTACCGGAAATGCGCAATGAATAGAAATAGTCCATTGCTAGCCAAGCTTGTACTGGTATCGGCGATTGCAGGTTCACCTTCACTCGCAGGCGCGCAGAGCCTCCAGGAAGCAGTCGAACAGGCGATAAGAACCAATCCCGAAGTACTAGCCACAACTCATCACCGACAGGCAGCAGACCAGGGCTTGAAGCAGGCTCAGGCCGGTTACTGGCCTCGCCTGGACGTCGACACGGCCATCGGCAGGGAGCGGCGCGACGACGAAGAGACGCGCCTGCTCGGCTTGAATCGAACCACCTTCACGCATAGCACCGCCAACGTGACGCTGTCGCAAATGCTGTTCGACGGGTTCGCCGTCAAAAGTGAAGTGGCGCGTCAAAGCGCGCGCATCGATTCCTCGGCCTATGGAGTAGCCACCACCGCAGAGGACGTGGCGCTGCGTGTGGTGGGCGCCTACCTTGAAGTTCTGCGCCGCAAGGAGACAACGGCTGCCGCCGAAGACAACATCGAATCCCACCTCCGTATCTACGACCAGATCAAGCTGCGCAGCGATCGCGGCGTCGGACGCCGTGCCGATCTTTATCAGGCGGAAAGTCGTCTGGCTCTGGCTAGGGACAATTTGCGATCCGAGCAAAGCAGCCTGAAAGATGCCGAGGTTGCTTACGCTCGTCTGGTGGGCATGCCGCCGGATGCTCTTGCCAAGCCGGTAGCACCGGAGAGCGAGTTGCCGCAAACCGAACAGCAGGCGCTGGACACGGCGTTGGCCAACCACCCTTCGCTCGCAGGCGCCGAGGCGGACGTCGCTCAAGCCAGGGCACAGTACGACGTCGCCAAGTCGGCGTTGTGGCCACGCCTCGATCTGGAGCTCAGCACGAGCCATGACCGAGAGGGCGTTCTCGGGCCAATAAACGATCGCCGCGTGATGCTGCGCCTTCGCTACAACATTTTCCAGGGCGGGGCTGGTAAAGCCCGAATCGGGGAGACGCACGCCCAGATCCGGGAAGCCGAAGAAGTACGCAGCCGTACGCGTCTGGAGATACAAGAAAGAGTCTCGCTTGCGTTCAATGCGTACCTCACGGCACGCGATCGGGTGGTCGTGCTAAAGCAATACGTCGATTCCAGTGCGGCAACCCGGGAGGCGTATTTGTTGCAGTTCGGAATCGGGCAACGATCGCTACTCGATTTGCTCAATGCGGAGAACGAGTACTACAGTGCACGCGTTGCTTATGTTGGCGGCCAGTATGCGGAGGTGGCGAGCGCCTACCGGGTGTTCGCCGGCATGGGGCAGTTGCTGGCCACGTTACATATTGTGTTGCCTGCAGAGGCCTGGTCGTTAGGCAGTGCACAAATGCCGTTTGTACCAAACCGCTGACGCAGTAGTGAGAGCGAAGCGAAGATCAGCGTCTGGCGTTCCGTCAGGACGGTTGTCCGGTGGTCGGGCACAGAGAAGTGGCGAGCAGGCTCCCTGGGAGCAGGATGGATGCGCCCGACCGGGCATTCCAATCAGTCGCTGTGGAGGTGCGGACGAAAACTTGGACTACCTGGAGGTAGTTCATGTACTCATACGAAGACCGCGTTCGAGCAGTTCGGCTCTACATCAAGTACGGTAGGAGCGCAGCGGCAACTATTCGCGAGCGGGGATATCCTTCACGCAAGAATTTGGCGCGATGGTACCGCGCGTTCATTGAGGTGGGCGATTTGCCGGCGGGCTATCGCCGCTCCAGGCCAAGATACTCCACCGAACAGAAGGAGATCGCGGTTGAGCATTATTTGAATCATGGCCGTAATTTCGCGGGGACCACAAGAGCACTTGGATATCCGTGTCGCGCAGTGCTGGCCGCGTGGGTCGACGAGCTGCGCCCCAATATTCGGAAACGTCTTGTCAGCAATGCTCCGAATGTGCCGTCATCCCAGTGTTAAAGCAGGCCGCGGTCATTGAGTTGTGCACCAGAAACGGAGGTGCACGCGTGGTCGCGGAAAAGATATAGGCGTGAGTAGGCCGACGCTATACAACTGGAAAAACAAGCTACTCGGTCGTGAGGCTCCGGCATCCATGAATCCCATAAGAATCCAGCAAAAAAAGGCCTGGGCGTCGACCCGCAGCTCCTGAGCAATCGGGAGAAGACGACGCTGGTTGATGCCCTGAGACAAATCTATGCGCTGCCAGAACTGCTCGCTGTATTGGGTCTTGCCCGCAGTTCCTACTTTTACCATCGCGCACGACTGCTTGTTGCTGACAAGTATGCTGGCGTGCGTCGTGTCATCACAGACATCTTCGAACTCAATTACCGTTGCTATGGCTATCGCCGGATACGCGCGGCGCTGGGTAAGCAGCAGGTCTTCATATCGGAGAAAGTCGTGCGACGTTTGATGAGGCAAGGAGGCTTGGCCGCTGGCAGTACCCGCCGGCGTCGCTACGGCTCCTATCAAGGAGAAATAGGCCCCGCGCCAGAGAACCTCATCAATCGCGACTTTCGGGCAGCAGCGCCGAATAAGATCTATCGCCTGTGATCGACTGTTTCGATGGGCTCGTTGAGTTGGTCGATCGGCACGCGTCCGGACGCCGAGCTTGTGAATACCATGCTGGATGCGGCGATCGGGACGGTGGCAAAAAGCTCCAACATCTGTTTTAGTGATAATTTAGATTATGTCAAATATTGGGGTAATCTCAAGGTGACCTGCCGGGATCGGCGGCCCGACGCTCGCCGACGCGATTCTCGACCGACTGGTGCGCCGCCGTTGAGTGACGGATTTACACCGCCGCTAACGACAGGCAAGCAATCAGGCTAGGATGGCCTGTCAGACTCACAATTCTGAAACTAAGCTACACGGCACACCTACCTAATATTGCAGTAGGTGGGGATCGAAGGTTACTGTATCGCTTAGATTCTTTTTGAAATCAAGCAATAAAACAACACGTGTTGACTCGCTTCGGTTCCATGCTTCATGTTCAATCGTATCGTCGAAAACGAACGCTTCACCAACCTTCCAATTTCGCGACTCATCCCCTACACGTATTCCGCAGTTTTCAGGCACAACTAGCCCCAAGTGGCATCTTAATACCTGATTGGTATAGCCTACGTGCGGCCTGAGATAAGTCCCCGCCGCGAGGGAAGAAAACCCGGCAGTCAACATACCAGGAATATTTTCTAATATTCGTGCTGTGCTTGGGCATAAATCGCAGTGTTCTGCTATTCGTTGGCCAAATTTATAAAATCCGAAAACGGTCCATTTGCCGTTGTATATCTCTTTTTCTGGCCAATCCATGAAATACGTTTTTTCAAGATTTTGCAGCTCGGAAAGAATAGATGGATAGTTGTCTTCAAGATTCTTGACGAAAGGATAGACTGATTGGCCGTAGAACATTTCACACTCCTCTTTATTTAAGATCGACTGCGCACTCACATCCAACCCGGCGGCAGGAGTCCTGTGGCACCTATGCCATTTACCCGGAACACTTAACAACACACCCTGGCCAATCGTCACCAATTCTCGCGCGCTATAAGTCGGCTTAGTGAACTGATCGTTATGGGCATTCCTATCCGAATATACGCAAGTAGTTTTGCCTGTTTCTGCATGACAGCTTTCAAAGCCGGTTCATTCCAGTCACCTAGTCGCTTTAGCGGCGTGCGGAAGCAATGTGCGAGCGTAATGCCGAAATTTGCATCGGCAGTGTCAATGCCGTGCCACCAAAATGGTGGAAGGTATAAGACATCGCCAGCATTAAGTATTCCTTCATATTTTACGATTTGGTTCTCATTCGGGAAAAAATGCGTTCTACAACTAAGGTGATGAAAGTTAGCCTCGATAGGTTTGGAGTAAAGGCCCCAGTTTTCACTGTTAAGTCTGAACAATGACACACGCTTCGATCCGACGATCTGTGTGGTTAATGTTTCGTCGGTAAGGTGGTAGTGCCATTCGGTTGATGCATTTTTGTATATGAAAAGCCTCCTGCGCGGATAGACACGCGGACGCAGATCGCGGTGTTGATCCAAAAAAGAATAATCGCCGAGATCGTTTGGCCAGTTCCTCGGGACCGGTATTGATGGAATTGAGTATGTCTCATCGTCCCGTGCAATTTGCATCTGTTTTAAGCATGCGGATAGTTTTTGACGTCGAAAGGCCATCTGGCGATAGGGTTCAATCGGAATTGGATTGAACGTTTGTGACATCGGCACTTCCATGTCAGAAAATTCATCCAGGTAGCCCGGGATTCCCCATTTTGCCACCGCCGGCCATTTTTCTACGGCACCCTTGATCAGGACGGGTTTATGTTTACGTACGAATTCGTCCCAAAATTCCTCTTTGTTCAATGATTCTGCTTCCAGCATTGGCAACTCACGGACCGCCCCTGGCACGAGGTCAATAACCTTAACAATTTTCTCAATCATGATGCACTCTCTTTTATGATTTACGCAATTTCATTCGCGCAGATAGATGCATTACTAAATATGTTAATAAAAAGAGCCGCCAAGCATTCTCGCAACCGCCCGTGCTTTGTCATCCCCTTTCGTCAAACGCTCCCGAAAAGCCCAATCGCGGTCAGTTGCTCGAGAATCTGCTCGACTGCACCGTCGGTGTCGACCATGGTCGTATCGATACGGAGATCGGGCGCATCGGGCACTTCGTAAGGTGAATCGATTCCCGTGAAGTTCTTCAGCTCGCCAAGCCTCGCCTTTTTGTAAAGTCCCTTCGGGTCGCGCGCTTCGGCCACGCTCAACGGCACGTCGACGAAGACCTCGACAAACTCGCCCGGATTCATCAATTCGCGCGCCATCTGCCGCTCCGCGCGAAACGGCGAGATGAATGCCGTGATGACTATGAGCCCCGCGTCGACCATCAATTTCGATACCTCGGCGATGCGCCTGATATTCTCCACGCGATCCTCCGCGGTGAAGGCCAGATCTTTGTTCAAGCCATGCCTCACGTTATCGCCGTCGAGCAGGTAAGTTCGCTTGCCCATCGCGTTTAAACGCATTTCGAGGCGGTTGGCAATCGTCGATTTGCCCGCGCCCGACAATCCAGTCAACCAGATGACCGCACTGCGGTGCCCGTTGAGCAGGCAGCGCGCACGCTTGTCCACCGCGTGCGCTTGCCAATAAATGCTGCTCGTCCGTTGCAGACCCGCGCGCAACATGCCGGCTCCGACCGTGTCGTTGGTGATGCGGTCGATCAGGATGAAGCCCCCCGTATCGCGATTGCGCTCGTAAGAGTCGAAGGCGATCGCGCGGTCGAGTTGCAACTCGACCACGCCAATTTCGTTGAGCGCCAGGGTCTCGCTTGCCAGGTGGCCAAACGTGCCGATATCAATCTTGTATTTGAGCGGCAGCACCGTGGCCGCCACCGTAGCCGCGCCGATCTTCAAAGTGTAGCTGCGTCCGCGCAGCATAGGCTGCTCATGCATCCAGACCAGCGTGGCCTCGAACTGCTCTGCGCATTGCGCGGGCGACTCCGGCAAGACGATCAGATCGCCGCGGGAGACGTCGATCTCGTCCGCCAGTGTCAGCGTGACCGACTGATGAGCGACCGCCTGTGCGAGGTCACCGTCGGCCGTAACGATACGCGTCACCGTGCTCTCGCGCCCCGACGGCAGTACGCGTATGCGCTGGCCGCGTGCGAGCACCCCCGAGGATACCGTCCCCGCGAATCCGCGGAACTCCGCATGCGGCCGGTTGACCCATTGCACCGGCATGCGCAACGGCTGCGTCTGCAGATACGTTTCGTCAATCGACGCTTCGTCGAGGCACTCCAGAAGCGTGGGGCCGCCATACCAAGTCGTTCTCGCACTCTTTCGAACGATGTTGTCACCGCAAACAGCGGAAACGGGGATGAGCGTCACCTCGCGCACACCGATGCGCTCGGCAAGCGCTCGGTACTCACGCGAGATTACGTCGAATGCGTCCCGCGAATAGTCGACGAGATCCATCTTGTTGACGGCAACCACGACGTGCCGGACTCCGATTAGCGAAATCAGATAACTATGCCGCCGCGTCTGCCGCAACAAGCCCTTGCGCGCGTCTATCAGGATCACAGCAAGATCGGCCGTCGACGCTCCCGTGACCATGTTGCGCGTGTACTGCTCGTGTCCTGGCGTATCCGCAACGATGTATTTGCGCCGTTCGGTGGCGAAGAAGCGATAAGCGACATCGATCGTGATGCCCTGCTCCCGCTCGGCACAAAGGCCGTCGAGCAAAAGCGCGTAGTCGAGCTCTTCTCCGCGCGTGCCGAATCTCTTCGAATCGAGCTCGAGCGCAGCCAGTTGGTCGGCGAAGAGCGCCTTCGTGTCGAACAGCAGCCGGCCGATCAGCGTGCTCTTGCCATCGTCGACGCTGCCGCACGTCATGAAGCGCAGCAACGTTTTGTTGGCATGCCGCGCGACGCAATCGTCGAGTTGCGCTGGCTCCGTTTCGTGTCCACGTTCCATCAGAAGTAACCCTCCTGCTTTTTCATCTCCATCGAAGCGGCGCCATCGCGATCAATCATGCGGCCTTGGCGCTCCGACATCGTGCCGGCCAGCGTTTCGCGAATGATTTGCGGTACCGTGGCGGCATCCGATTCGATCGCGCCCGTGAGCGGATAACAGCCGAGTGTCCGAAAACGCACCATCTTTCGTACCGCCCGCTCGCCCAGTGCGAGCCGCATCCGCTCATCGTCGACCATCACCAACGTTCCATTGCGCACTACCACCGGCCGCAACCCCGCGAAGTAAAGTGGCACCACCGGAATGTTTTCGCGATGGATGTATTGCCAGACATCGAGCTCGGTCCAGTTCGAGATCGGGAAAACGCGCAGGGATTCGCCGTTACGCATTTTGCCGTTGTAGAGCCGCCAGAGTTCGGGCTGCTGATTCTTCGGATCCCAGCGATGCGCCGCCGTCCGACGAGAGAAGATGCGCTCCTTGGCCCTCGACTTTTCCTCGTCCCGGCGCGCACCGCCGAACACCGCGTCGAATCCGTGGCGTTCGAGCGCCTGGCGGAGCCCCTGTGTCTTCCACATATCCGTATGCACTTGTGAGCCGTGATCGAACGGATTGATGCCAAGCGCCTCGGCTTCGGGGTTTCGATGCACGAGCAACTCGACTTCCGGCTCGCGCGCGACACGATCGCGCATCGTATACATGTCGCGAAACTTCCAGGTAGTGTCTACATGAAGCAGCGGAAACGGTAACGGGGCCGGGTAGAACGCCTTTCGTGCGAGATGAAGCATGCATGCGCTGTCCTTACCGATCGAATAGAGCATGACAGGACGCTGCGCTTCGGCCATTACTTCGCGCATGATGTGAATGCTTTCGGCTTCGAGCCGTTGCAAGTGCGAAAGAAGTGCGGGAGTCGTGGTGGTCGGCATCGGGGGCTCTCATGCGAACGGTTGGTGTCACGTGGTTTCTTCGACGATGCACCCGGTGCTCAACGACAGAACCCGGTCGGCAGCGTCGAAGTACCTGTCGTCGTGGGAAATGACGACCACCGCTTTACCCCTTCGCTTGAGATCGGGAAGCACTTCACGGTAGAACATGCGCCGGAACACCGGATCCTGATCCGCCGCCCATTCGTCGAAAACCAAAATAGGCCGGTCCTCCAGATAGGTGCGAATCAGCGCAAGGCGCTTGCGCTCGCCTGTCGACAAATCGGTTGTCGAGAAGTACCCGTTTTCGAGCCGAACTTTCCCGGCAAGCTCGAATCGCTGCAGATAGACGTTCGCGTCGCACTCGAGCGCCGCATCCACCCTGAAGCTCTCGAAGAGGTAGTAGTCCGAAAATACCACCGAAAAAAGCTGGCGATAGTCGTCGATCATTTGGGATCCGACGGGCCGGCCGTTCAACGAGATGTCACCTCCACTCGGACGATAAAGGCCGAGCAGAATCTTGATGAGCGTGGTCTTGCCACAACCATTCTTGCCCGTGACGAATAGCACTTCGCCGCGGCGAACGTGCACATCGACCGGACCAAGCGAGAAAGCCGACTTGCCGGACGAGTCGCGAAACGCGTATGTCACGTCTTTCAATTGAACCGATTCGAAATCGAGACCCAATTCGGTCTTTTCGTGCATCAACGGAATATCGAGTAGTCCAACGCTGAATTCCGACATCAACGAAACAATCCGCTTCATCGCGATGTGCGCTTGTGCGACGATCGGAAGGGCGCTGACCAATTGCGAGACCGGTGTTCTGATGAAAAACAGGACGATGACAGCTGCCGCCATGACCGCCTTATCCATTCCATGGGCCAAACCGTAAGCAATCAATCCGCCGATGACGAAAAAAAATATCGCTACACCAAGCGCATCGACGAGCCAGGATTGGCGCATTGCCGCGATCCGACGTTCTGCTATCGAATCGACGGACCCGCACAACAAGTCCCGGTAGACGACCTCGCGCAGTCCGCGGTTCATCCGCAATTCTTTTGCTCCGTCGGTGATGGCCTTATAGCTGTTTTGCAAGTCGTCCTGTGCCGCGCGTATTTGCATGTAATCCTTCCTCCGAAGGCTATGTGCGCACCCGCTCATGACTATGCCCCCGGCAACCGCCGAGGCGGCAAAGCCCGCGGCGACTGGCGACAGAACAAGCAGGTACGCAAACCCGCCGATCATCAGAGCAAGGGCCTCGACGTATGAAGGAAAGAACAAAGCAAATGCGCTGATCGAATCTATGTCGTTGTTCAGCACCGCCATGATTCGTGGTGCGCGAAGTTGCTCGAGTGCGCCGATCGGCATTCTCAGCACACGCGCGGCGATATCCTTGCGAAGCAGCGCGATCACCTTTTGACTGACGCTCGTATTGACGACACCCGCGATGGCCTGCCCCGTGACGCTCAAGATCGAAAGCGCGATGAAGCTCGTGAAAATGGACGCTGGCGCGCCCGCGCCAGCATGAAGGGAGCGATTGATCATCGCGATAATAAACGTGGTGGCCAGCCCCCCGCCAATTCCCGCCACAGCCCCGCAGCAAATCAAAGGCCAAAATCTTCGCGTCAACCTCAACGCTTCTGAAGTCGATGATCGATCGCTTGTCGAAGCTTGGTGGGCAGTCATTACCTTTTCTCGCTGGGGTGGTTTGCGTGGCCCGAGCCCGGGCACCGTTACGCGGTTCGTCGTCGCTTGGCTATTTGTCCCATCCAAAGTCGCGACCCAGATATTCGAAGAGCCGCTCGTTATGTGGCCTGAAAAATTCACTCAGGCGCTTACGCGTCGTCCCGTCGAGCGTCGATGCTCCGCTGGCGTTCTTTTCCGAAACTTGGAGCGGCTCGCAATCGGGAAGTCCCAGGAACGCGTAGACTTCCTTCGCGATGCGGAGCGGCTCGGCAAAAAACTCCTCCGCGCAGACGATGTGGATCTGTTCGTCGTTTAGTTGCTCGCGAAGCACGCGGATAAAGGGAAGATAAATGCTGTTCAGCAAGTAGCCGTTGCCGTTGCCGGTCATGGTGCGTAGCCCGCCTCCGCCGCTGGCGAGGCTCATGAATTCGATGTCAACCATCTGCTTGAAGTCCGGAAAGTATTTCCAGAGTGCGTCCTTGTTCCATTGCGCCGTCAGCAACTGGTCCCACTGCCAGTGTGAAAGCACTCTGTCGATGGGATTCCTGAGAATCAGCACGATCTTGCAGGCGGGATTGATCGCCCTCATCAGATACGGCATCGTCAGGTCCGGCACGATCGGTGTGCAGTATCCGGTAGCGGCGGCTCCCAAACGTGAGCGAGCGGCATCCATCTCCTTCTTGCGCGGAAAAGAGGCCATGCAAAAGCGCTTCGTCGGAAGACGAAGGTGCGGCTCCTTTGCGATCGGCAGAACGACGCACGGATGCTGAAAAATATATTGACTCAGCGCCGATGTGCCTGAACGCACCGCTCCAATTGAAGCAAAGTCCGGAACAACGCGGTCTGACGCCAAGCTTCTGAGCAGCATGCGCCACATCGGTGTTTGCACGAAGTAATAGGACTGAAACTGATGCATCAGGATGGAACGAATCTTCCCGTGCAGGGGCAGGTCGCCGCGGATCGCTTCATGAAATCGGGTAATCGGCTTGGCTAGCATTTCCAGCCGCCTCGCGCTCGGCACCAGTTTTCCGGCGGCCGAGGCGCTTTGTTTGTCTTCGACTAACTGCGGGGCATTCAATGATGTCATTTTCTCTACCTTCGATCGTTTCTCGCGGTTGCCTGCCATCGTGCTTTCGTGTCGCAGCACGTTGTCCGGGATGTCTCACGTTCTCCATGCGGCGAGCAGTCGCCTGCCTGCATCATTTGCCGAAATCGCTGGCGATTGCCACGTCTTGACCTTCGCCCTCCTGCAGTGAGTGTGTCCACCATTCGGTAAGCCGTGTCACTTGCGGACTCTGCAAGATGGTCATATGGTTGCCTGGCGCATGCCATACCCGCAGAGACGGCGCCCATGAACGCCATCTCGCTTCGACGCGCACAAGATCTGACGACTCGCCTGGGGCGTCGCTCGAGACGTTGGTTGCAAGAACGAGCCTCGTTTGTCCCGCGAATGGCCGCGTGGGTGCGTAGGTCGTTCTCAGTGCTGTGCCAAATACACGCAACGGCCCACGTATCGCATTCACACCCGCCGCACGCGGAAGCAGACCGGCAGCGACGACTGCCTCGTGGAGAGTCGAAAGAAGCTGATCCGGCCGAAGCAGCTCCAGACACTCGCGCGATATGCCCAGCGATCGCCCAGCGGACAACTCACATGCGCGGACGTATTCCATTGCGATATCCGTTGCCGAGTATTCTTTCCCAATGATTCCCGCGCCATCGGGCGGTTCGCTATCGAGCAGCGTCAGCGAAGCGATCGCTCTTGCGCGCTCGCTCAGCTGAATCGCGATATCGAAGGCGATCCATCCACCGAACGAGTGCCCGATGAGATGAATCGGTCCGTGCGGATACATATCTTCGATCAGCTGGATGTAAGCTGAAGCTGCAGCTTCGATCGTGGTATGCGGCAACTGGCGCCCATCGAGGCCTCGCGCCTGCAGGCCATGAATCGGCCATTGCGACGGCATTGCGGAAGCCAGGTGAGCGAACGTCACGGCACTGTTTCCGGCACCCGGGATGCAGAATACGGGCGCGACATCCCTGTGACCGCTTTGTATGAGTACATGCGCAACGTAATCGTCCTCGTTGCGTTTCGGCAAATCGCGTGAGTCGATCGCGCGCGTGAGCGCATCGCCAAGCGCACCCACGTTGTGCTGTTCCATCATCGTCAGATGGGTGCCGGGAACATCAATGCGGCGAATCAGGTCGCGCGGGACGACTGCATCCCACCCGAGGGCCGGCGTGAGTCTTCGCTCCGTGTCGCCTTGTGCTCTCGCCTCGTCTTCAGCAACGAACAGATGCACGGGTATCGACACGGGTTGTGACGCATAAGCGGACGCGGCGTGATCGTATGCGGAGCGGCGCATCGAATCGAGCTCGAAGTCCCGTCGAGAGCGGATCTCTTGCGGCAAAATTTCGTACCTTGCGCAAACGTCGATCAAATCGTCGAGATCCAGTTGATCGAACTGGCGGTGGATCCGATCGAGTTCCGTGTGCCGAGCGTCATTTTCCGAAAACAGCTCACGGTGCCTGCTCGCATGATCCTCCAGCAGGCGACGAAGACGCGCCTGTGGTGAAAGTTGGAGGGGAGGCTGACTCAAAATGTTCGGACAACGCGTGTCCAATAAGCCGAGAAATTCAACTGTTTCATCTTGTCCGATCAGTTGAACGGCTGTTTCGTAGGCGAGCAATCCGCCAAAGGACCAGCCCGCCAAACGATACGGGCCGTGCGGTTGCACGCGTCGGATGAGTCGCACCAGCCTTGCCGCCATGGATTCGATGGTGGCTAGCTGAGGCTCTTCTACAGGGACGCCGGATAGGCCCCAGATGGGTATGTGATTGCCAATGCGTGCGCCGAGAACCGAAAAGTAGGTTGCATAACCGCTGTATTCGTGCATCAGGAATAGCGGGGTTCCAGTCCCTCCAGTGCGAACGGGAACAATGCCACTCTTGAGAGATTCAGGGAGCGCATGCGCCGTGCTCAATGCCAGCTGCGCCAATGTCGGCGCTGCAAACACCGCCCTCACGTCCGTGTGCAGCCCGGCGCGGCGCATGCGCTCGATCAGGCTGACCGCCAGCAGCGAATGTCCACCCAACTCGAAGAAGTTGTCGTCTCGACCCACCCGCGCCACGCCCAGCAGCGCCGTCCACAGCTTGGCCAGTTCAATCTCCACCGGCCCTTGCGGCTCGACGTGCTCCCGGCGCGCATAGGCCTCGTCATGCGGCGCCGGCAGCGCTCGGCGATCCAGCTTGCCGTTGGCCGTCAGCGGCAGTGCCTCCAGCGCCACGTACGCCGCCGGCACCATGTACTCCGGCAGTTGCTGCCGGATGTAGGACTGCAACGCTTGAACGTCCAGTTCTTCTCGTGCCGTCGCTTGTGCTGCATCCCGCGTGTAGTACGCCACCAGCCGCTTGCCGCCCGCGCCGTCCTCGCGCGCCAGCACCACCGCTTCGCGGATGCTCGGGTACTGCTGCAAGCACGCCTCGATCTCCCCCAACTCGATCCGATAGCCACGCAGCTTCACCTGCTGGTCGTTGCGCCCCAGGTACTCGATCGTGCCGTCCGCACGCCAACGCCCCACGTCCCCCGTGCGGTACATCCGCGCGCCCGCTTGCTCACTGAACCGATCCGCCACGAACCGCTCGCCGCTCAACTCCGCCCGCTTCAAATACCCCCGCGCTACCTGCACCCCGCCAATGTGCAGCTCGCCTGCCACCCCCACCGGCACCGGCTCGCCTCGCTCATCCAGAATGTAGATCTGCGTGTTCGCGATCGGCGCACCGATCGGCACCGTGCTGCCGTCCCACCCGCTGGGCGCCGTCCACGCTGTCACGTCCACCGTCGCCTCGGTCGGCCCGTACAGGTTGTGCACCTGCACCCACGGCATCTGCGCCTGCACCCGCTTGAGCAACCCCGCAGGCAAGGCCTCGCCGCTGCAGATCACCCGACGCACACTGCGACACCGCTGCGCCTGTCCGGACTCCAGGAACGCACTGAGCATCGACGGCACGAAGTGCAGCGTGCTCACCTGCTCACGATCAATCACCTCTCCCAGATACCCCGGGTCCTGATGTCCGCCCGCGCGCGCCAGCACCAGCGTCGCACCCTGCTGCAGCGTCCAAAACAACTCCCACACCGACACGTCGAAGCTCACCGGCGTCTTGTGCAGCACCTTCTCCTGCACTTGCAGCCCGTACGCCTGCTGCATCCACTGCAAGCGGTTATCGACCGACCGGTGCTCGACCATCACCCCCTTGGGCTGGCCCGTCGAGCCCGAGGTGTAAATCACGTACGCCAGGTGATGCGGTTGTACCTGGACATCGCTCAGCGCCTCGCCATGCTCGTGCGCCCACCGCCACGCCTCGGTCTGCACGTTCACCACCGGCACCGTGACCGCCTCGAGCAGCTCGCCCCACCTCTGGCTCACCGACTCGTCCGTGAGTACCACTACCGGCTCGCTATCGGCCAACATGTACCGCAGCCGCTCCTCCGGATACCCAGGATCGAGCGGCACATACGCCCCGCCCGCCTTCAGGATCCCCAGCAGCCCCACCACCATCTGTGGACCGCGCTCCATCCACAGCGCCACCCGTTCTTCCGGTTTCACCCCGAGCTTGCGCAGATGCCGCGCCAGCCGGTTCGAGTGCGCCTCCAGCTGCGCGTAGCTCAGCGTGTGCTCCTCATAGACCACCGCCACCGCCTGCGGCGTGCGCGCGGCCTGCGCCTCGATCAGCTCATGAATGCAACGCGCCGGCCCGTACGCTTGTCCTGTCTCGTTCCACCCATGCACCACCTGCTCGCGCTGCGCCTCATCCAGTACCTCCAGCGTGTGCACCGCCCGCTGCGGCGCCTCCTCCAGCGCCCGTACCACCTCCTCCAGTGCGCGCTCCATCATCGCGCACACACGCCCCGCATCGGCCGGCGCGCTCACCTGCGCGGTCAGCTCAAACCCCTCTCCTAGATCGTCCACCGACAGCCCGAACGGGTAATTCGTGCGCTCCTCGCTGGGCACCACCTCCAACCCTTCCCACGCCCTCGCGTCTAGCGCTTCATCCACCACGCTGTGACGGTAGTTCAGCAGCGCACTGAACAGCGGCATCGGTTGCGCCACCGCGCTGCAGCGCTGCGCCAGCGCCAGCGGCGCATGCTCGTGACGCAGCAGCTGCGTGAGCTGCTCGTGCGTCTCGCGCACCGCCTGCCTCACCCCTCGCCCATCCACGCTCACCCTCAACGGCAGCGTGTTGATGAACAGCCCCAGCACCCGATCCGAGCCCTCCCCACCCTGCAGCCGACCAAACAACACCGTGCCGAATACCACCTCCGCGCTCGCGCTCACCCGCGAGAGCAGCGCCGCCCACGCCAGGTGATGCACGCTCGCCGCACTCACCCCAAGCGCGCGCGCCTGCGCTCTCAAGCGCACACTCAAGCCCGCGCTCACGCTCAGCCTCGCCTCTTCGATCGCTTGCCCATCTCCCTGCACATCGCTCAGCCCGTACGGCAGCGTCGGCTCGCTCACCGCCCCCAACATCTCCCGGAAGTACGCCTCGTGCTCCTGCTCGCTCACGCCCCCCCGCGCCTGCGCCACGAAGTTCCTAAACGGCAGCGCCCTCGGCAGCTTCGCCTGCTCGCCCAGCAAGTGCGCCCCCACCTCCTGACGCACCACCTCCAGCGCCGTGTGGTCCATCATCAAGTGGTGAAACAGCAGCAACAGCACCCACCCTGGCCCATCCTCCCGCTGCGCGACGAACGCTCTCATCAGCGGCGCGCATCTCACGTCCAGCCGATAGCGCCTCGGATCGAAGCGCTCGCGCAACTGCTGCTCCACCTGCCCAGCGGCTGCCTCCAGCTCCACCTCCTGCACCTGCAGCGGCGCTCGACGCCACACCACCTGCACCGGCTGCGACAAGCCCTCCCACATCACCGCCGTGCGCAACACGTCGTGACGCTCGATCACCGCCTCCAGCGCCCTCACCCAACCCGCCAAGCGCTCCCGGCTGTCAAAGCGCATCAGCGCGGGCATCACATACGCATCGCCTTGCTGCTCCATCAGGTGATGAAACAAGATCCCCTCTTGCAGCGGGGCCAGCCCATAAATGTCCTGTACGTTGCCCACCCCGCCCGGCACCGTCTGTACGATCCGATCGATCTCCTGCTGACTCAGCTTGACCAGCGGCACCATCTGCGGCGTGATGTGCTCGCTCTCGAGCGTGATCAGGTTGGCCGGCACCTCCACCTCCTGGCTGCGCCCGTCTACGCTGCGCGCCAGCTGCGACAATGTCGGCGCTGCAAACACCGCCCTCACGTCTGTGTGCAGCCCGGCGCGGCGCATGCGCTCGATCAGGCTGACCGCCAGCAGCGAATGTCCACCCAACTCGAAGAAGTTGTCCTCCCGGCCCACCCGCGCCACGCCCAGCAGCGCCGTCCACAGCTTGGCCAGTTCAATCTCCACCGGCCCTTGCGGCTCGACGTGCTCCCGGCGCGCATAGGCCTCGTCATGCGGCGCCGGCAGCGCTCGGCGATCCAGCTTGCCGTTGGCCGTCAGCGGCAGTGCCTCCAGCGCCACGTACGCCGCCGGCACCATGTACTCCGGCAGTTGCTGCCGGATGTAGGACTGCAACGCTTGAACGTCCAGTTCTTCTCGTGCCGTCGCTTGTGCTGCATCCCGCGTGTAGTACGCCACCAGCCGCTTGCCGCCCGCGCCGTCCTCGCGCGCCAGCACCACCGCTTCGCGGATGCTCGGGTACTGCTGCAAGCACGCCTCGATCTCCCCCAACTCGATCCGATAGCCACGCAGCTTCACCTGCTGGTCGTTGCGCCCCAGGTACTCGATCGTGCCGTCCGCACGCCAACGCCCCACGTCCCCCGTGCGGTACATCCGCGCGCCCGCTTGCTCACTGAACCGATCCGCCACGAACCGCTCGCCGCTCAACTCCGCCCGCTTCAAATACCCCCGCGCTACCTGCACCCCGCCAATGTGCAGCTCGCCTGCCACCCCCACCGGCACCGGCTCGCCTCGCTCATCCAGAATGTAGATCTGCGTGTTCGCGATCGGCGCACCGATCGGCACCGTGCTGCCGTCCCACCCGCTGGGCGCCGTCCACGCTGTCACGTCCACCGTCGCCTCGGTCGGCCCGTACAGGTTGTGCACCTGCACCCACGGCATCTGCGCCTGCACCCGCTTGAGCAACCCCGCAGGCAAGGCCTCGCCGCTGCAGATCACCCGACGCACACTGCGACACCGCTGCGCCTGTCCGGACTCCAGGAACGCACTGAGCATCGACGGCACGAAGTGCAGCGTGCTCACCTGCTCACGATCAATCACCTCTCCCAGATACCCCGGGTCCTGATGTCCGCCCGCGCGCGCCAGCACCAGCGTCGCACCCTGCTGCAGCGTCCAAAACAACTCCCACACCGACACGTCGAAGCTCACCGGCGTCTTGTGCAGCACCTTCTCCTGCACTTGCAGCCCGTACGCCTGCTGCATCCACTGCAAGCGGTTATCGACCGACCGGTGCTCGACCATCACCCCCTTGGGCTGGCCCGTCGAGCCCGAGGTGTAAATCACGTACGCCAGGTGATGCGGTTGTACCTGGACATCGCTCAGCGCCTCGCCATGCTCGTGCGCCCACCGCCACGCCTCGGTCTGCACGTTCACCACCGGCACCGTGACCGCCTCGAGCAGCTCGCCCCACCTCTGGCTCACCGACTCGTCCGTGAGTACCACTACCGGCTCGCTATCGGCCAACATGTACCGCAGCCGCTCCTCCGGATACCCAGGATCGAGCGGCACATACGCCCCGCCCGCCTTCAGGATCCCCAGCAGCCCCACCACCATCTGTGGACCGCGCTCCATCCACAGCGCCACCCGTTCTTCCGGTTTCACCCCGAGCTTGCGCAGATGCCGCGCCAGCCGGTTCGAGTGCGCCTCCAGCTGCGCGTAGCTCAGCGTGTGCTCCTCATAGACCACCGCCACCGCCTGCGGCGTGCGCGCGGCCTGCGCCTCGATCAGCTCATGAATGCAACGCGCCGGCCCGTACGCTTGTCCCGTCTCGTTCCACCCATGCACCACCTGCTCGCGCTGCGCCTCATCCAGTACCTCCAGCGTGTGCACCGCCCGCTGCGGCGCCTCCTCCAGCGCCCGTACCACCTCCTCCAGTGCGCGCTCCATCATCGCGCACACACGCCCCGCATCGGCCGGCGCGCTCACCTGCGCGGTCAGCTCAAACCCCTCTCCTAGATCGTCCACCGACAGCCCGAACGGGTAATTCGTGCGCTCCTCGCTCGGCACCACCTCCAACCCTTCCCACGCCCTCGCGTCGAGCGCCTCATCCACCACGCTGTGACGATAGTTCAGCAGCGCACTGAACAGCGGCATCGGTTGCGCCACCGCGCTGCAGCGCTGCGCCAGCGCCAGCGGCGCATGCTCGTGACGCAGCAGCTGCGTGAGCTGCTCGTGCGTCTCGCGCACCGCCTGCCTCACCCCTCGCCCATCCACGCTCACCCTCAACGGCAGCGTGTTGATGAACAGCCCCAGCACCCGATCCGAGCCCTCCCCACCCTGCAGCCGACCAAACAACACCGTGCCGAATACCACCTCCGCGCTCGCGCTCACCCGCGAGAGCAGCGCCGCCCACGCCAGGTGATGCACGCTCGCCGCACTCACCCCAAGCGCGCGCGCCTGCGCTCTCAAGCGCACACTCAAGCCCGCGCTCACGCTCAGCCTCGCCTCTTCGATCGCTTGCCCATCTCCCTGCACATCGCTCAGCCCGTACGGCAGCGTCGGCTCGCTCACCGCCCCCAACATCTCCCGGAAGTACGCCTCGTGCTCCTGCTCGCTCACGCCCCCCCGCGCCTGCGCCACGAAGTTCCTAAACGGCAGCGCCCTCGGCAGCTTCGCCTGCTCGCCCAGCAAGTGCGCCCCCACCTCCTGACGCACCACCTCCAGCGCCGTGTGGTCCATCATCAAGTGGTGAAACAGCAGCAACAGCACCCACCCTGGCCCATCCTCCCGCTGCGCGACGAACGCTCTCATCAGCGGCGCGCATCTCACGTCCAGCCGATAGCGCCTCGGATCGAAGCGCTCGCGCAACTGCTGCTCCACCTGCCCAGCGGCTGCCTCCAGCTCCACCTCCTGCACCTGCAGCGGCGCTCGACGCCACACCACCTGCACCGGCTGCGACAAGCCCTCCCACATCACCGCCGTGCGCAACACGTCGTGACGCTCGATCACCGCCTCCAGCGCCCTCACCCAACCCGCCAAGCGCTCCCGGCTGTCAAAGCGCATCAGCGCGGGCATCACATACGCATCGCCTTGCTGCTCCATCAGGTGATGAAACAAGATCCCCTCTTGCAGCGGGGCCAGCCCATAAATGTCCTGTACGTTGCCCACCCCGCCCGGCACCGTCTGTACGATCCGATCGATCTCCTGCTGACTCAGCTTGACCAGCGGCACCATCTGCGGCGTGATGTGCTCGCTCTCGAGCGTGATCAGGTTGGCCGGCACCTCCACCTCCTGGCTGCGCCCGTCTACGCTGCGCGCCAGCTGCGACAATGTCGGCGCTGCAAACACCGCCCTCACGTCCGTGTGCAGCCCGGCGCGGCGCATGCGCTCGATCAGGCTGACCGCCAGCAGCGAATGTCCACCCAACTCGAAGAAGTTGTCCTCCCGGCCCACCCGCGCCACGCCCAGCAACTCCGTCCACAGCTTGGCCAGTTCAATCTCCACCGGCCCTTGCGGCTCGACGTGCTCCCGGCGCGCATAGGCCTCGTCATGCGGCGCCGGCAGCGCTCGGCGATCCAGCTTGCCGTTGGCCGTCAACGGCAGTGCCTCCAGCGCCACGTACGCCGCCGGCACCATGTACTCCGGCAAGCGCTCGCGCACGTGCGATTGCAGCGACTGGACCTCGTCCTCTTGGTCTTGGTGCTCGGTGCCTTGTCCTTCGCTCCGCGTGTAGTACGCCACCAGCCGCTTGCCGCCCGCGCCGTCCTCGCGCGCCAGCACCACCGCTTCGCGGATGCTCGGGTACTGCTGCAAGCACGCCTCGATCTCCCCCAACTCGATCCGATAGCCACGCAGCTTCACCTGCTGGTCGTTGCGCCCCAGGTACTCGATCGTGCCGTCCGCACGCCAACGCCCCACGTCCCCCGTGCGGTACATCCGCGCGCCCGCTTGCTCACTGAACCGATCCGCCACGAACCGCTCGCCGCTCAACTCCGCCCGCTTCAAATACCCCCGCGCTACCTGCACCCCGCCAATGTGCAGCTCGCCTGCCACCCCCACCGGCACCGGCTCGCCTCGCTCATCCAGAATGTAGATCTGCGTGTTCGCGATCGGCGCACCGATCGGCACCGTGCTGCCGTCCCACCCGCTGGGCGCCGTCCACGCTGTCACGTCCACCGTCGCCTCGGTCGGCCCGTACAGGTTGTGCACCTGCACCCACGGCATCTGCGCCTGCACCCGCTTGAGCAACCCCGCAGGCAAGGCCTCGCCGCTGCAGATCACCCGACGCACACTGCGACACCGCTGCGCCTGTCCGGACTCCAGGAACGCACTGAGCATCGACGGCACGAAGTGCAGCGTGCTCACCTGCTCACGATCAATCACCTCTCCCAGATACCCCGGGTCCTGATGTCCGCCCGCGCGCGCCAGCACCAGCGTCGCACCCTGCTGCAGCGTCCAAAACAACTCCCACACCGACACGTCGAAGCTCACCGGCGTCTTGTGCAGCACCTTCTCCTGCACTTGCAGCCCGTACGCCTGCTGCATCCACTGCAAGCGGTTATCGACCGACCGGTGCTCGACCATCACCCCCTTGGGCTGGCCCGTCGAGCCCGAGGTGTAAATCACGTACGCCAGGTGATGCGGTTGTACCTGGACATCGCTCAGCGCCTCGCCATGCTCGTGCGCCCACCGCCACGCCTCGGTCTGCACGTTCACCACCGGCACCGTGACCGCCTCGAGCAGCTCGCCCCACCTCTGGCTCACCGACTCGTCCGTGAGTACCACTACCGGCTCGCTATCGGCCAACATGTACCGCAGCCGCTCCTCCGGATACCCAGGATCGAGCGGCACATACGCCCCGCCCGCCTTCAGGATCCCCAGCAGCCCCACCACCATCTGTGGACCGCGCTCCATCCACAGCGCCACCCGTTCTTCCGGTTTCACCCCGAGCTTGCGCAGATGCCGCGCCAGCCGGTTCGAGTGCGCCTCCAGCTGCGCGTAGCTCAGCGTGTGCTCCTCATAGACCACCGCCACCGCCTGCGGCGTGCGCGCGGCCTGCGCCTCGATCAGCTCATGAATGCAACGCGCCGGCCCGTACGCTTGTCCCGTCTCGTTCCACCCATGCACCACCTGCTCGCGCTGCGCCTCATCCAGTACCTCCAGCGTGTGCACCGCCCGCTGCGGCGCCTCCTCCAGCGCCCGTACCACCTCCTCCAGTGCGCGCTCCATCATCGCGCACACACGCCCCGCATCGGCCGGCGCGCTCACCTGCGCGGTCAGCTCAAACCCCTCTCCTAGATCGTCCACCGACAGCCCGAACGGGTAATTCGTGCGCTCCTCGCTCGGCACCACCTCCAACCCTTCCCACGCCCTCGCGTCGAGCGCCTCATCCACCGCGCTGTGACGATAGTTCAGCAGCGCACTGAACAGCGGCATCGGTTGCGCCACCGCGCTGCAGCGCTGCGCCAGCGCCAGCGGCGCATGCTCGTGACGCAGCAGCTGCGTGAGCTGCTCGTGCGTCTCGCGCACCGCCTGCCTCACCCCTCGCCCATCCACGCTCACCCTCAACGGCAGCGTGTTGATGAACAGCCCCAGCACCCGATCCGAGCCCTCCCCACCCTGCAGCCGACCAAACAACACCGTGCCGAATACCACCTCCGCGCTCGCGCTCACCCGCGAGAGCAGCGCCGCCCACGCCAGGTGATGCACGCTCGCCGCACTCACCCCAAGCGCGCGCGCCTGCGCTCTCAAGCGCACACTCAAGCCCGCGCTCACGCTCAGCCTCGCCTCTTCGATCGCTTGCCCATCTCCCTGCACATCGCTCAGCCCGTACGGCAGCGTCGGCTCGCTCACCGCCCCCAACATCTCCCGGAAGTACGCCTCGTGCTCCTGCTCGCTCACGCCCCCCCGCGCCTGCGCCACGAAGTTCCTAAACGGCAGCGCCCTCGGCAGCTTCGCCTGCTCGCCCAGCAAGTGCGCCCCCACCTCCTGACGCACCACCTCCAGCGCCGTGTGGTCCATCATCAAGTGGTGAAACAGCAGCAACAGCACCCACCCTGGCCCATCCTCCCGCTGCGCGACGAACGCTCTCATCAGCGGCGCGCATCTCACGTCCAGCCGATAGCGCCTCGGATCGAAGCGCTCGCGCAACTGCTGCTCCACCTGCCCAGCGGCTGCCTCCAGCTCCACCTCCTGCACCTGCAGCGGCGCTCGACGCCACACCACCTGCACCGGCTGCGACAAGCCCTCCCACATCACCGCCGTGCGCAACACGTCGTGACGCTCGATCACCGCCTCCAGCGCCCTCACCCAACCCGCCAAGCGCTCCCGGCTGTCAAAGCGCATCAGCGCGGGCATCACATACGCATCGCCTTGCTGCTCCATCAGGTGATGAAACAAGATCCCCTCTTGCAGCGGGGCCAGCCCATAAATGTCCTGTACGTTGCCCACCCCGCCCGGCACCGTCTGTACGATCCGATCGATCTCCTGCTGACTCAGCTTGACCAGCGGCACCATCTGCGGCGTGATGTGCTCGCTCTCGAGCGTGATCAGGTTGGCCGGCACCTCCACCTCCTGGCTGCGCCCGTCTACGCTGCGCGCCAGCTGCGACAATGTCGGCGCTGCAAACACCGCCCTCACGTCCGTGTGCAGCCCGGCGCGGCGCATGCGCTCGATCAGGCTGACCGCCAGCAGCGAATGTCCACCCAACTCGAAGAAGTTGTCCTCCCGGCCCACCCGCGCCACGCCCAGCAACTCCGTCCACAGCTTGGCCAGTTCAATCTCCACCGGCCCTTGCGGCTCGACGTGCTCCCGGCGCGCATAGGCCTCGTCATGCGGCGCCGGCAGCGCTCGGCGATCCAGCTTGCCGTTGGCCGTCAGCGGCAGTGCCTCCAGCGCCACGTACGCCGCCGGCACCATGTACTCCGGCAGCTGCTGCCGGATGTAGGACTGCAACGCTTGAACGTCCAGTTCTTCTCGTGCCGTCGCTTGTGCTGCACCCCGCGTGTAGTACGCCACCAGCCGCTTGCCGCCCGCGCCGTCCTCGCGCGCCAGCACCACCGCTTCGCGGATGCTCGGGTACTGCTGCAAGCACGCCTCGATCTCCCCCAACTCGATCCGATAGCCACGCAGCTTCACCTGCTGGTCGTTGCGCCCCAGGTACTCGATCGTGCCGTCCGCACGCCAACGCCCCACGTCCCCCGTGCGGTACATCCGCGCGCCCGCTTGCTCACTGAACCGATCCGCCACGAACCGCTCGCCGCTCAACTCCGCCCGCTTCAAATACCCCCGCGCTACCTGCACCCCGCCAATGTGCAGCTCGCCTGCCACCCCCACCGGCACCGGCTCGCCTCGCTCATCCAGAATGTAGATCCGCGTGTTCGCGATCGGCCCGCCAATCGGTGGCCGTCCCTCATCAGCTTCGCATTCATACAACGCCGCACATACCGTCGTCTCGGTCGGCCCATACGCGTTGAACAAGCGAGGCCGATGGCCCGGACGACTAAACCACGCTGCCATCGCCCGCTCGCCCGGCGCCTCTCCACCAATCGTGATCCGGCGCACGCTCGCTGGAATCGGCGCACCGGCGTCAAGCGCAAGCCCTTCCCAGAACAACGCCGGCAGGCTCAACGACGTCACACCATTTGCCTCGCATAGCGACCAGAAACGCTGCGCCCCCGCTACCCACGCCTCGCTACGCATGACCAGCGTTGCACCTGCCGTCAGCGTGCTCAGAACGTCTTCCGCACATACGTCGAACGCTACCGCCACAAACTGCAGTACCCGGTCATCCGCTCCCAGTTCATAGCGGCGCTGCAATGTCGTTACCTCGTTGACTATCGACCGGTGCTCGACCATCACTCCCTTGGGCTGGCCTGTCGAGCCCGAGGTGTAAATCACGTACGCCAGGTGATGCGGTTGTACCTGGACATCGCTCAGCGCCTCGCCACGCTCGTGCGCCCACCGCCACGCCTCGGTCTGCACGTTCACCACCGGCGCGCTCACTGCCTCGAGCAGCTCACCCCACCTCTGGCTCACCGACTCGTCCGTGAGTACCACCACCGGCTCGCTATCGGCCAGCATGTACCGCAGCCGCTCCTCCGGGTACCCAGGATCGAGCGGCACATACGCCCCGCCCGCCTTCAGGATCCCCAGCAGCCCCACCACCATCTGTGGACCGCGCTCCATCCACAGCGCCACCCGTTCTTCCGGTTTCACCCCGAGCTTGCGCAGATGCCGCGCCAGCCGGTTCGAGTGCGCCTCCAGCTGCGCGTAGCTCAGCGTGTGCTCCTCATAGACCACCGCCACCGCCTGCGGCGTGCGCGCGGCCTGCGCCTCGATCAGCTCATGAATGCAACGCGCCGGCCCGTACGCTTGTCCCGTCTCGTTCCACCCATGCACCACCTGCTCGCGCTGCGCCTCATCCAGTACCTCCAGCGTGTGCACCGCCCGCTGCGGCGCCTCCTCCAGCGCCCGTACCACCTCCTCCAGTGCGCGCTCCATCATCGCGCACACACGCCCCGCATCGGCCGGCGCGCTCACCTGCGCGGTCAGCTCAAACCCCTCTCCTAGATCGTCCACCGACAGCCCGAACGGGTAATTCGTGCGCTCCTCGCTGGGCACCACCTCCAACCCTTCCCACGCCCTCGCGTCTAGCGCTTCATCCACCACGCTGTGACGGTAGTTCAGCAGCGCACTGAACAGCGGCATCGGTTGCGCCACCGCGCTGCAGCGCTGCGCCAGCGCCAGCGGCGCATGCTCGTGACGCAGCAGCTGCGTGAGCTGCTCGTGCGTCTCGCGCACCGCCTGCCTCACCCCTCGCCCATCCACGCTCACCCTCAACGGCAGCGTGTTGATGAACAGCCCCAGCACCCGATCCGAGCCCTCCCCACCCTGCAGCCGACCAAACAACACCGTGCCGAATACCACCTCCGCGCTCGCGCTCACCCGCGAGAGCAGCGCCGCCCACGCCAGGTGATGCACGCTCGCCGCACTCACCCCAAGCGCGCGCGCCTGCGCTCTCAAGCGCACACTCAAGCCCGCGCTCACGCTCAGCCTCGCCTCTTCGATCGCTTGCCCATCTCCCTGCACATCGCTCAGCCCGTACGGCAGCGTCGGCTCGCTCACCGCCCCCAACATCTCCCGGAAGTACGCCTCGTGCTCCTGCTCGCTCACGCCCCCCCGCGCCTGCGCCACGAAGTTCCTAAACGGCAGCGCCCTCGGCAGCTTCGCCTGCTCGCCCAGCAAGTGCGCCCCCACCTCCTGACGCACCACCTCCAGCGCCGTGTGGTCCATCATCAAGTGGTGAAACAGCAGCAACAGCACCCACCCTGGCCCATCCTCCCGCTGCGCGACGAACGCTCTCATCAGCGGCGCGCATCTCACGTCCAGCCGATAGCGCCTCGGATCGAAGCGCTCGCGCAACTGCTGCTCCACCTGCCCTGCGGCTGCCTCCAGCTCCACCTCCTGCACCTGCAGCGGCGCTCGACGCCACACCACCTGCACCGGCTGCGACAAGCCCTCCCACATCACCGCCGTGCGCAACACGTCGTGACGCTCGATCACCGCCTCCAGCGCCCTCACCCAACCCGCCAAGCGCTCCCGGCTGTCAAAGCGCATCAGCGCGGGCATCACATACGCATCGCCTTGCTGCTCCATCAGGTGATGAAACAAGATCCCCTCTTGCAGCGGGGCCAGCCCATAAATGTCCTGTACGTTGCCCACCCCGCCCGGCACCGTCTGTACGATCCGATCGATCTCCTGCTGACTCAGCTTGACCAGCGGCACCATCTGCGGCGTGATGTGCTCGCTCTCGAGCGTGATCAGGTTGGCCGGCACCTCCACCTCCTGGCTGCGCCCGTCTACGCTGCGCGCCAGCTGCGACAATGTCGGCGCTGCAAACACCGCCCTCACGTCCGTGTGCAGCCCGGCGCGGCGCATGCGCTCGATCAGGCTGACCGCCAGCAGCGAATGTCCACCCAACTCGAAGAAGTTGTCCTCCCGGCCCACCCGCGCCACGCCCAGCAACTCCGTCCACAGCTTGGCCAGTTCAATCTCCACCGGCCCTTGCGGCTCGACGTGCTCCCGGCGCGCATAGGCCTCGTCATGCGGCGCCGGCAGCGCTCGGCGATCCAGCTTGCCGTTGGCCGTCAACGGCAGTGCCTCCAGCGCCACGTACGCCGCCGGCACCATGTACTCCGGCAAGCGCTCGCGCACGTGCGATTGCAGCGACTGGACCTCGTCCTCTTGGTCTTGGTGCTCGGTGCCTTGTCCTTCGCTCCGCGTGTAGTACGCCACCAGCCGCTTGCCGCCCGCGCCGTCCTCGCGCGCCAGCACCACCGCTTCGCGGATGCTCGGGTACTGCTGCAAGCACGCCTCGATCTCCCCCAACTCGATCCGATAGCCACGCAGCTTCACCTGCTGGTCGTTGCGCCCCAGGTACTCGATCGTGCCGTCCGCACGCCAACGCCCCACGTCCCCCGTGCGGTACATCCGCGCGCCCGCTTGCTCACTGAACCGATCCGCCACGAACCGCTCGCCGCTCAACTCCGCCCGCTTCAAATACCCCCGCGCTACCTGCACCCCGCCAATGTGCAGCTCGCCTGCCACCCCCACCGGCACCGGCTCGCCTCGCTCATCCAGAATGTAGATTCGCGTGTTCGCGATCGGCGCACCGATCGGCACCGTGCTGCCGTCCCACCCGCTGGGCGCCGTCCACGCTGTCACGTCCACCGTCGCCTCGGTCGGCCCGTACAGGTTGTGCACCTGCACCCACGGCATCTGCGCCTGCACCCGCTTGAGCAACCCCGCAGGCAAGGCCTCGCCGCTGCAGATCACCCGACGCACACTGCGACACCGCTGCGCCTGTCCGGACTCCAGGAACGCACTGAGCATCGACGGCACGAAGTGCAGCGTGCTCACCTGCTCACGATCAATCACCTCTCCCAGATACCCCGGGTCCTGATGTCCGCCCGCGCGCGCCAGCACCAGCGTCGCACCCTGCTGCAGCGTCCAAAACAACTCCCACACCGACACGTCGAAGCTCACCGGCGTCTTGTGCAGCACCTTCTCCTGCGCTTGCAGCCCGTACGCCTGCTGCATCCACTGCAAGCGGTTATCGACCGACCGGTGCTCGACCATCACCCCCTTGGGCTGGCCCGTCGAGCCCGAGGTGTAAATCACGTACGCCAGGTGATGCGGTTGTACCTGGACATCGCTCAGCGCCTCGCCGCGCTCGTGCGCCCACCGCCACGCCTCGGTCTGCACGTTCACCACCGGCACCGTGACCGCCTCGAGCAGCTCGCCCCACCTCTGGCTCACCGACTCGTCCGTGAGCACTACCACCGGCTCACTATCGGCCAGCATGTACCGCAGCCGCTCCTCCGGATACCCAGGATCGAGCGGCACATACGCCCCGCCCGCCTTCAAGATCCCCAGCAGCCCCACCACCATCTGTGGACCGCGCTCCATCCACAGCGCCACCCGTTCTTCCGGTTTCACCCCGAGCTTGCGCAGATGCCGCGCCAGCCGGTTCGAGTGCGCCTCCAGCTGCGCGTAGCTCAGCGTGTGCTCCTCATAGACCACCGCCACCGCCTGCGGCGTGCGCGCGGCCTGCGCCTCGATCAGCTCATGAATGCAACGCGCCGGCCCGTACGCTTGTCCTGTCTCGTTCCACCCATGCACCACCTGCTCGCGCTGCGCCTCATCCAGTACCTCCAGCGTGTGCACCGCCCGCTGCGGCGCCTCCTCCAGCGCCCGTACCACCTCCTCCAGTGCGCGCTCCATCATCGCGCACACACGCCCCGCATCGGCCGGCGCGCTCACCTGCGCGGTCAGCTCAAACCCCTCTCCTAGATCGTCCACCGACAGCCCGAACGGGTAATTCGTGCGCTCCTCGCTGGGCACCACCTCCAACCCTTCCCACGCCCTCGCGTCTAGCGCTTCATCCACCACGCTGTGACGGTAGTTCAGCAGCGCACTGAACAGCGGCATCGGTTGCGCCACCGCGCTGCAGCGCTGCGCCAGCGCCAGCGGCGCATGCTCGTGACGCAGCAGCTGCGTGAGCTGCTCGTGCGTCTCGCGCACCGCCTGCCTCACCCCTCGCCCATCCACGCTCACCCTCAACGGCAGCGTGTTGATGAACAGCCCCAGCACCCGATCCGAGCCCTCCCCACCCTGCAGCCGACCAAACAACACCGTGCCGAATACCACCTCCGCGCTCGCGCTCACCCGCGAGAGCAGCGCCGCCCACGCCAGGTGATGCACGCTCGCCGCACTCACCCCAAGCGCGCGCGCCTGCGCTCTCAAGCGCACACTCAAGCCCGCGCTCACGCTCAGCCTCGCCTCTTCGATCGCTTGCCCATCTCCCTGCACATCGCTCAGCCCGTACGGCAGCGTCGGCTCGCTCACCGCCCCCAACATCTCCCGGAAGTACGCCTCGTGCTCCTGCTCGCTCACGCCCCCCCGCGCCTGCGCCACGAAGTTCCTAAACGGCAGCGCCCTCGGCAGCTTCGCCTGCTCGCCCAGCAAGTGCGCCCCCACCTCCTGACGCACCACCTCCAGCGCCGTGTGGTCCATCATCAAGTGGTGAAACAGCAGCAACAGCACCCACCCTGGCCCATCCTCCCGCTGCGCGACGAACGCTCTCATCAGCGGCGCGCATCTCACGTCCAGCCGATAGCGCCTCGGATCGAAGCGCTCGCGCAACTGCTGCTCCACCTGCCCTGCGGCTGCCTCCAGCTCCACCTCCTGCACCTGCAGCGGCGCTCGACGCCACACCACCTGCACCGGCTGCGACAAGCCCTCCCACATCACCGCCGTGCGCAACACGTCGTGACGCTCGATCACCGCCTCCAGCGCCCTCACCCAACCCGCCAAGCGCTCCCGGCTGTCAAAGCGCATCAGCGCGGGCATCACATACGCATCGCCTTGCTGCTCCATCAGGTGATGAAACAAGATCCCCTCTTGCAGCGGGGCCAGCCCATAAATGTCCTGTACGTTGCCCACCCCGCCCGGCACCGTCTGTACGATCCGATCGATCTCCTGCTGACTCAGCTTGACCAGCGGCACCATCTGCGGCGTGATGTGCTCGCTCTCGAGCGTGATCAGGTTGGCCGGCACCTCCACCTCCTGGCTGCGCCCGTCTACGCTGCGCGCCAGCTGCGACAATGTCGGCGCTGCAAACACCGCCCTCACGTCTGTGTGCAGCCCGGCGCGGCGCATGCGCTCGATCAGGCTGACCGCCAGCAGCGAATGTCCACCCAACTCGAAGAAGTTGTCCTCCCGGCCCACCCGCGCCACGCCCAGCAGCGCCGTCCACAGCTTGGCCAGTTCAATCTCCACCGGCCCTTGCGGCTCGACGTGCTCCCGGCGCGCATAGGCCTCGTCATGCGGCGCCGGCAGCGCTCGGCGATCCAGCTTGCCGTTGGCCGTCAACGGCAGTGCCTCCAGCGCCACGTACGCCGCCGGCACCATGTACTCCGGCAAGCGCTCGCGCACGTGCGATTGCAGCGACTGGACCTCGTCCTCTTGGTCTTGGTGCTCGGTGCCTTGTCCTTCGCTCCGCGTGTAGTACGCCACCAGCCGCTTGCCGCCCGCGCCGTCCTCGCGCGCCAGCACCACCGCTTCGCGGATGCTCGGGTACTGCTGCAAGCACGCCTCGATCTCCCCCAACTCGATCCGATAGCCACGCAGCTTCACCTGCTGGTCGTTGCGCCCCAGGTACTCGATCGTGCCGTCCGCACGCCAACGCCCCACGTCCCCCGTGCGGTACATCCGCGCGCCCGCTTGCTCACTGAACCGATCCGCCACGAACCGCTCGCCGCTCAACTCCGCCCGCTTCAAATACCCCCGCGCTACCTGCACCCCGCCAATGTGCAGCTCGCCTGCCACCCCCACCGGCACCGGCTCGCCTCGCTCATCCAGAATGTAGATCTGCGTGTTCGCGATCGGCGCACCGATCGGCACCGTGCTGCCGTCCCACCCGCTGGGCGCCGTCCACGCTGTCACGTCCACCGTCGCCTCGGTCGGCCCGTACAGGTTGTGCACCTGCACCCACGGCATCTGCGCCTGCACCCGCTTGAGCAACCCCGCAGGCAAGGCCTCGCCGCTGCAGATCACCCGACGCACACTGCGACACCGCTGCGCCTGTCCGGACTCCAGGAACGCACTGAGCATCGACGGCACGAAGTGCAGCGTGCTCACCTGCTCACGATCAATCACCTCTCCCAGATACCCCGGGTCCTGATGTCCGCCCGCGCGCGCCAGCACCAGCGTCGCACCCTGCTGCAGCGTCCAAAACAACTCCCACACCGACACGTCGAAGCTCACCGGCGTCTTGTGCAGCACCTGCTCCTGCGCTTGCAGCCCGTACGCCTGCTGCATCCACTGCAAGCGGTTATCGACCGACCGGTGCTCGACCATCACCCCCTTGGGCTGGCCCGTCGAGCCCGAGGTGTAAATCACGTACGCCAGGTGATGCGGTTGTACCTGGACATCGCTCAGCGCCTCGCCGCGCTCGTGCGCCCACCGCCACGCCTCGGTCTGCACGTTCACCACCGGCACCGTGACCGCCTCGAGCAGCTCGCCCCACCTCTGGCTCACCGACTCGTCCGTGAGCACTACCACCGGCTCACTATCGGCCAGCATGTACCGCAGCCGCTCCTCCGGATACCCAGGATCGAGCGGCACATACGCCCCGCCCGCCTTCAAGATCCCCAGCAGCCCCACCACCATCTGTGGACCGCGCTCCATCCACAGCGCCACCCGTTCTTCCGGTTTCACCCCGAGCTTGCGCAGATGCCGCGCCAGCCGGTTCGAGTGCGCCTCCAGCTGCGCGTAGCTCAGCGTGTGCTCCTCATAGACCACCGCCACCGCCTGCGGCGTGCGCGCGGCCTGCGCCTCGATCAGCTCATGAATGCAACGCGCCGGCCCGTACGCTTGTCCCGTCTCGTTCCACCCATGCACCACCTGCTCGCGCTGCGCCTCGCTCAGCAACTCGATACGCTCCACCTCCTGCGCATCGTCGGCTACCATCGCCTCCAGCATCGCCTTCAAATACCCCAACTGACGCTCGATCGTCTCCCGATCGAACAGCGCCTGCGCATAGTTCAGGCTCCCCCCTATGCCACCACCTTCCTCTTCCCTCAGGCTCAAGCTCTGATCAAACTGCGCGCCCGTTTGCTCCAACCGCAAACGCGCCACCTCCAGACCCTTGAGCTTGACCTGCTCGGCTCGCGTGTTGTCCCACGCCAGCAGCAACTGGAACACCGGACTGTGCCCCAGCGATCGCGCCGGATTCACCGCCTCCACCACCTGCTCGAACGGCACCTCCTGACGGCTTTGCCCTTGCACTGTCGTCTCGTGCACTCGGCGCACCAACTGCTCCACCCGCACCCCTTCGCTCACCTCGATGCGCAGCGCCAGCAAATTCACAAAAAACCCGATCAGCCCCTCCGTCTCCGCCCTCGAACGATTCGCCACCGGCGTGCCTATCACCACCTCCCGCTGTCCGCTCAAGCGCGATACCACCGCCGCCCACGCCGTCAACACCACGACGTACAGCGTCGTCCCATGACGCCGCGCCAAACCCTTGAGCCCCTGCACCAACCCCGCCTCGAGCTGCACCCCAACCTGCGCTCCCGCGTAGTCGCGCTGCGCCGGCCTCGCTCGGTCCGTCGGCATCTCCACCAACTGCGGCGCTCCGCTCAACTGCTCTCGCCAATACGCCAGTTGCTCCGACAGCGCCTGCTCATGCAGCCAGCGCCTCTGCCACACCGCATAGTCCCCATACTGGATCGGCAACGCCTCGAGCTCCGCCTCCCGACCCTCGCTGTACGCCTCGTACAGGCGACCTAGCTCATCGATCAACACCCCCATCGACCACCCGTCCGACACGATGTGGTGCATCGTCACCAGCAGCACGTGATCCTCTTGCCCAACCCTGAGCAGCCGCCCCCGGATCAACGCGCCTCTCGACAGCTCAAACTCCTCTTGATACTCCTGCTGCGCGTGATGCCATACCTGCTGCTCATCGCTCAGCTCGTAGCGCCTGAGCGCAAAGCTCGCCTGCGCCTCGATGCGTTGCACCGGTACGCCTTGCTCCACCTCGAAGCGCGTACGCAATGCCTCATGACGCATCACGATCTCGTCCAATACCGCCTGCAGAACCTCCTCGCGCAGCGCCCCTCTCAGCCTCACGCCTCCCGCAACGTGATACGCCGCGCTCGCGCGCCGGTCCATCTGCGCGATAAACCACAGCCGTTGCTGCGCATACGACAGCGGTGCCACCTCCCGCTCGCTCCTCGCTTCGATCGGTGGCACACCCACGTTCGGCGCTTCGATCAGGGACTGCGCCAGCTCCCAAAGCATCGGCTTGCCGAATACTTCCCGCAGCTCCATCTCCCGACCCATGCGCGCTCGAATACGCGAGGCCAGTTGCACCGCCAGCAGCGAATGTCCACCCAACTCGAAGAAGTTGTCCTCCCGGCCCACCCGCGCCACGCCCAGCAACTCCGTCCACAGCTTGGCCAGTTCAATCTCCACCGGCCCTTGCGGCTCGACGTGCTCCCGGCGCGCATAGGCCTCGTCATGCGGCGCCGGCAGCGCTCGGCGATCCAGCTTGCCGTTGGCCGTCAGCGGCAGTGCCTCCAGCGCCACGTACGCCGCCGGCACCATGTACTCCGGCAGCTGCTGCCGGATGTAGGACTGCAACGCTTGAACGTCCAGTTCTTCTCGTGCCGTCGCTTGTGCTGCACCCCGCGTGTAGTACGCCACCAGCCGCTTGCCGCCCGCGCCGTCCTCGCGCGCCAGCACCACCGCTTCGCGGATGCTCGGGTACTGCTGCAAGCACGCCTCGATCTCCCCCAACTCGATCCGATAGCCACGCAGCTTCACCTGCTGGTCGTTGCGCCCCAGGTACTCGATCGTGCCGTCCGCACGCCAACGCCCCACGTCCCCCGTGCGGTACATCCGCGCGCCCGCTTGCTCACTGAACCGATCCGCCACGAACCGCTCGCCGCTCAACTCCGCCCGCTTCAAATACCCCCGCGCTACCTGCACCCCGCCAATGTGCAGCTCGCCTGCCACCCCCACCGGCACCGGCTCGCCTCGCTCATCCAGAATGTAGATCCGCGTGTTCGCGATCGGCCCGCCAATCGGTGGCCGTCCCTCATCAGCTTCGCATTCATACAACGCCGCACATACCGTCGTCTCGGTCGGCCCATACGCGTTGAACAAGCGAGGCCGATGGCCCGGACGACTAAACCACGCTGCCATCGCCCGCTCGCCCGGCGCCTCTCCGCCAATCGTGATCCGGCGCACGCTCGCTGGAATCGGCGCACCTGCGTCAAGCGCAAGCCCTTCCCAGAACAACGCCGGCAGGCTCAACGACGTCACACCATTTGCCTCGCATAGCGACCAGAAACGCTGCGCCCCCGCTACCCACGCCTCGCTACGCATGACCAGCGTTGCACCTGCCGTCAGCGTGCTCAGAACGTCTTCCGCACATACGTCGAACGCTACCGCCACAAACTGCAGTACCCGGTCATCCGCTCCCAGTTCATAGCGGCGCTGCAATGCCGTTACCTCGTTGACTATCGACCGGTGCTCGACCATCACTCCCTTGGGCTGGCCCGTCGAGCCCGAGGTGTAAATCACGTACGCCAGGTGATGCGGTTGTACCTGGACATCGCTCAGCGCCTCGCCACGCTCGTGCGCCCACCGCCACGCCTCGGTCTGCACGTTCACCACCGGCACCGTGACCGCCTCGAGCAGCTCGCCCCACCTCTGGCTCACTGCCTCGTCGGTCAGGACCACCACCGGCTCACTATCGGCCAGCATGTACCGCAGCCGCTCCTCCGGATACCCAGGATCGAGCGGCACATACGCCCCGCCCGCCTTCAGGATCCCCAGCAGCCCCACCACCATCTGTGGACCGCGCTCCATCCACAGCGCCACCCGTTCTTCCGGTTTCACCCCGAGCTTGCGCAGATGCCGCGCCAGCCGGTTCGAGTGCGCCTCCAGCTGCGCGTAGCTCAGCGTGTGCTCCTCATAGACCACCGCCACCGCCTGCGGCGTGCGCGCGGCCTGCGCCTCGATCAGCTCATGAATGCAACGCGCCGGCCCGTACGCTTGTCCCGTCTCGTTCCACCCATGCACCACCTGCTCGCGCTGCGCCTCGCTCAGCAACTCGATACGCTCCACCTCCTGCGCATCGTCGGCTACCATCGCCTCCAGCATCGCCTTCAAATACCCCAACTGACGCTCGATCGTCTCCCGATCGAACAGCGCCTGCGCATAGTTCAGGCTCCCCCCTATGCCACCACCTTCCTCTTCCCTCAGGCTCAAGCTCTGATCAAACTGCGCGCCCGTTTGCTCCAACCGCAAACGCGCCACCTCCAGACCCTTGAGCTTGACCTGCTCGGCTCGCGTGTTGTCCCACGCCAGCAGCAACTGGAACACCGGACTGTGCCCCAGCGATCGCGCCGGATTCACCGCCTCCACCACCTGCTCGAACGGCACCTCCTGACGGCTTTGCCCTTGCACTGTCGTCTCGTGCACTCGGCGCACCAACTGCTCCACCCGCACCCCTTCGCTCACCTCGATGCGCAGCGCCAGCAAATTCACAAAAAACCCGATCAGCCCCTCCGTCTCCGCCCTCGAACGATTCGCCACCGGCGTGCCTATCACCACCTCCCGCTGTCCGCTCAAGCGCGATACCACCGCCGCCCACGCCGTCAACACCACGACGTACAGCGTCGTCCCATGACGCCGCGCCAAACCCTTGAGCCCCTGCACCAACCCCGCCTCGAGCTGCACCCCAACCTGCGCTCCCGCGTAGTCGCGCTGCGCCGGCCTCGCTCGGTCCGTCGGCATCTCCACCAACTGCGGCGCTCCGCTCAACTGCTCTCGCCAATACGCCAGTTGCTCCGACAGCGCCTGCTCATGCAGCCAGCGCCTCTGCCACACCGCATAGTCCCCATACTGGATCGGCAACGCCTCGAGCTCCGCCTCCCGACCCTCGCTGTACGCCTCGTACAGGCGACCTAGCTCATCGATCAACACCCCCATCGACCACCCGTCCGACACGATGTGGTGCATCGTCACCAGCAGCACGTGATCCTCTTGCCCAACCCTGAGCAGCCGCCCCCGGATCAACGCGCCTCTCGACAGCTCAAACTCCTCTTGATACTCCTGCTGCGCGTGATGCCATACCTGCTGCTCATCGCTCAGCTCGTAGCGCCTGAGCGCAAAGCTCGCCTGCGCCTCGATGCGTTGCACCGGTACGCCTTGCTCCACCTCGAAGCGCGTACGCAATGCCTCATGACGCATCACGATCTCGTCCAATACCGCCTGCAGAACCTCCTCGCGCAGCGCCCCTCTCAGCCTCACGCCTCCCGCAACGTGATACGCCGCGCTCGCGCGCCGGTCCATCTGCGCGATAAACCACAGCCGTTGCTGCGCATACGACAGCGGTGCCACCTCCCGCTCGCTCCTCGCTTCGATCGGTGGCACACCCACGTTCGGCGCTTCGATCAGGGACTGCGCCAGCTCCCAAAGCATCGGCTTGCCGAATACTTCCCGCAGCTCCATCTCCCGACCCATGCGCGCTCGAATACGCGAGGCCAGTTGCACCGCCAGCAGCGAATGTCCACCCAACTCGAAGAAGTTGTCCTCCCGGCCCACCCGCGCCACGCCCAGCAACTCCGTCCACAGCTTGGCCAGTTCAATCTCCACCGGCCCTTGCGGCTCGACGTGCTCCCGGCGCGCATAGGCCTCGTCATGCGGCGCCGGCAGCGCTCGGCGATCCAGCTTGCCGTTGGCCGTCAACGGCAGTGCCTCCAGCGCCACGTACGCCGCCGGCACCATGTACTCCGGCAAGCGCTCGCGCACGTGCGATTGCAGCGACTGGACCTCGTCCTCTTGGTCTTGGTGCTCGGTGCCTTGTCCTTCGCTCCGCGTGTAGTACGCCACCAGCCGCTTGCCGCCCGCGCCGTCCTCGCGCGCCAGCACCACCGCTTCGCGGATGCTCGGGTACTGCTGCAAGCACGCCTCGATCTCCCCCAACTCGATCCGATAGCCACGCAGCTTCACCTGCTGGTCGTTGCGCCCCAGGTACTCGATCGTGCCGTCCGCACGCCAACGCCCCACGTCCCCCGTGCGGTACATCCGCGCGCCCGCTTGCTCACTGAACCGATCCGCCACGAACCGCTCGCCGCTCAACTCCGCCCGCTTCAAATACCCCCGCGCTACCTGCACCCCGCCAATGTGCAGCTCGCCTGCCACCCCCACCGGCACCGGCTCGCCTCGCTCATCCAGAATGTAGATCTGCGTGTTCGCGATCGGCCTGCCAATCGGTGGCGCCGTTTCCGCCGTGGGATCGCACACCTGCATCGTTGCGCAGACCGTCGCCTCAGTCGGCCCGTAAGCATTGATCAGTCGGCAACGTCCTGCCCACCGCCTCACCAACTCAGCACTGCAGGCCTCACCCGCCACAACCAGTGTGCGAAGCGTTTTCAGCTCGGCATCATCGGGCAAACTCGCCAACACCGCCGGCGGCAACGTCACGTGCGTGATGCCATACTCCCGGACCGCCGTCATCAATACTTGGCCAACCAGCGGTACTCCAGGTCGACTCAGAACTAGCTTGCCTCCATGACATAGCGCTGTCATGACCTCGGAAACGCACGCATCAAAACTCACCGATGCAAATTGCAATACTCGACTATCGACGTCAATTTCAAACTGCCGCGCCTGCGCGATGGCCAGATTGAACACCCCTCGGTGCTCGACCATCACCCCCTTGGGCTGGCCCGTCGAGCCCGAGGTGTAAATCACGTACGCCAGGTGATGCGGTTGTACCTGGACATCGCTCAGCGCCTCGCCGCGCTCGTGCGCCCACCGCCACGCCTCGGTCTGCACGTTCACCACCGGCACCGTGACCGCCTCGAGCAGCTCGCCCCACCTCTGGCTCACCGACTCGTCCGTGAGCACTACCACCGGCTCACTATCGGCCAGCATGTACCGCAGCCGCTCCTCCGGATACCCAGGATCGAGCGGCACATACGCCCCGCCCGCCTTCAAGATCCCCAGCAGCCCCACCACCATCTGTGGACCGCGCTCCATCCACAGCGCCACCCGTTCTTCCGGTTTCACCCCGAGCTTGCGCAGATGCCGCGCCAGCCGGTTCGAGTGCGCCTCCAGCTGCGCGTAGCTCAGCGTGTGCTCCTCATAGACCACCGCCACCGCCTGCGGCGTGCGCGCGGCCTGCGCCTCGATCAGCTCATGAATGCAACGCGCCGGCCCGTACGCTTGTCCTGTCTCGTTCCACCCATGCACCACCTGCTCGCGCTGCGCCTCATCCAGTACCTCCAGCGTGTGCACCGCCCGCTGCGGCGCCTCCTCCAGCGCCCGTACCACCTCCTCCAGTGCGCGCTCCATCATCGCGCACACACGCCCCGCATCGGCCGGCGCGCTCACCTGCGCGGTCAGCTCAAACCCCTCTCCTAGATCGTCCACCGACAGCCCGAACGGGTAATTCGTGCGCTCCTCGCTGGGCACCACCTCCAACCCTTCCCACGCCCTCGCGTCTAGCGCTTCATCCACCACGCTGTGACGGTAGTTCAGCAGCGCACTGAACAGCGGCATCGGTTGCGCCACCGCGCTGCAGCGCTGCGCCAGCGCCAGCGGCGCATGCTCGTGACGCAGCAGCTGCGTGAGCTGCTCGTGCGTCTCGCGCACCGCCTGCCTCACCCCTCGCCCATCCACGCTCACCCTCAACGGCAGCGTGTTGATGAACAGCCCCAGCACCCGATCCGAGCCCTCCCCACCCTGCAGCCGACCAAACAACACCGTGCCGAATACCACCTCCGCGCTCGCGCTCACCCGCGAGAGCAGCGCCGCCCACGCCAGGTGATGCACGCTCGCCGCACTCACCCCAAGCGCGCGCGCCTGCGCTCTCAAGCGCACACTCAAGCCCGCGCTCACGCTCAGCCTCGCCTCTTCGATCGCTTGCCCATCTCCCTGCACATCGCTCAGCCCGTACGGCAGCGTCGGCTCGCTCACCGCCCCCAACATCTCCCGGAAGTACGCCTCGTGCTCCTGCTCGCTCACGCCCCCCCGCGCCTGCGCCACGAAGTTCCTAAACGGCAGCGCCCTCGGCAGCTTCGCCTGCTCGCCCAGCAAGTGCGCCCCCACCTCCTGACGCACCACCTCCAGCGCCGTGTGGTCCATCATCAAGTGGTGAAACAGCAGCAACAGCACCCACCCTGGCCCATCCTCCCGCTGCGCGACGAACGCTCTCATCAGCGGCGCGCATCTCACGTCCAGCCGATAGCGCCTCGGATCGAAGCGCTCGCGCAACTGCTGCTCCACCTGCCCTGCGGCTGCCTCCAGCTCCACCTCCTGCACCTGCAGCGGCGCTCGACGCCACACCACCTGCACCGGCTGCGACAAGCCCTCCCACATCACCGCCGTGCGCAACACGTCGTGACGCTCGATCACCGCCTCCAGCGCCCTCACCCAACCCGCCAAGCGCTCCCGGCTGTCAAAGCGCATCAGCGCGGGCATCACATACGCATCGCCTTGCTGCTCCATCAGGTGATGAAACAAGATCCCCTCTTGCAGCGGGGCCAGCCCATAAATGTCCTGTACGTTGCCCACCCCGCCCGGCACCGTCTGTACGATCCGATCGATCTCCTGCTGACTCAGCTTGACCAGCGGCACCATCTGCGGCGTGATGTGCTCGCTCTCGAGCGTGATCAGGTTGGCCGGCACCTCCACCTCCTGGCTGCGCCCGTCTACGCTGCGCGCCAGCTGCGACAATGTCGGCGCTGCAAACACCGCCCTCACGTCTGTGTGCAGCCCGGCGCGGCGCATGCGCTCGATCAGGCTGACCGCCAGCAGCGAATGTCCACCCAACTCGAAGAAGTTGTCCTCCCGGCCCACCCGCGCCACGCCCAGCAGCGCCGTCCACAGCTTGGCCAGTTCAATCTCCACCGGCCCTTGCGGCTCGACGTGCTCCCGGCGCGCATAGGCCTCGTCATGCGGCGCCGGCAGCGCTCGGCGATCCAGCTTGCCGTTGGCCGTCAGCGGCAGTGCCTCCAGCGCCACGTACGCCGCCGGCACCATGTACTCCGGCAAGCGCTCGCGCACGTGCGATTGCAGCGACTGGACCTCGTCCTCTTGGTCTTGGTCTTGGCGCTCGGTGCCTTGTCCTTCGCTCCGTGTGTAGTACGCCACCAGCCGCTTGCTGCCCGCGCCGTCCTCGCGCGCCAGCACCACCGCTTCGCGGATGCTCGGGTACTGCTGCAAGCACGCCTCGATCTCCCCCAACTCGATCCGATAGCCACGCAGCTTCACCTGCTGGTCGTTGCGCCCCAGGTACTCGATCGTGCCGTCCGCACGCCAACGCCCCACGTCCCCCGTGCGGTACATCCGCGCGCCCGCTTGCTCACTGAACCGATCCGCCACGAACCGCTCGCCGCTCAACTCCGCCCGCTTCAAATACCCCCGCGCTACCTGCACCCCGCCAATGTGCAGCTCGCCTGCCACCCCCACCGGCACCGGCTCGCCTCGCTCATCCAGAATGTAGATCTGCGTGTTCGCGATCGGCCTGCCAATCGGTGGCGCCGTTTCCGCCGTGGGATCGCACACCTGCATCGTTGCGCAGACCGTCGCCTCAGTCGGCCCGTAAGCATTGATCAGTCGGCAACGTCCTGCCCACCGCCTCACCAACTCAGCACTGCAGGCCTCACCCGCCACAACCAGTGTGCGAAGCGTTTTCAGCTCGGCATCATCGGGCAAACTCGCCAACACCGCCGGCGGCAACGTCACGTGCGTGATGCCATACTCCCGGACCGCCGTCATCAATACTTGGCCAACCAGCGGTACTCCAGGTCGACTCAGAACTAGCTTGCCTCCATGACATAGCGCTGTCATGACCTCGGAAACGCACGCATCAAAACTCACCGATGCAAATTGCAATACTCGACTATCGACGTCAATTTCAAACTGCCGCGCCTGCGCGATGGCCAGATTGAACACCCCTCGGTGCTCGACCATCACCCCCTTGGGCTGGCCCGTCGAGCCCGAGGTGTAAATCACGTACGCCAGGTGATGCGGTTGTACCTGGACATCGCTCAGCGCCTCGCCACGCTCGTGCGCCCACCGCCACGCCTCGGTCTGCACGTTCACCACCGGCACCGTGACCGCCTCGAGCAGCTCGCCCCACCTCTGGCTCACTGCCTCGTCGGTCAGGACCACCACCGGCTCACTATCGGCCAGCATGTACCGCAGCCGCTCCTCCGGATACCCAGGATCGAGCGGCACATACGCCCCGCCCGCCTTCAGGATCCCCAGCAGCCCCACCACCATCTGTGGACCGCGCTCCATCCACAGCGCCACCCGTTCTTCCGGTTTCACCCCGAGCTTGCGCAGATGCCGCGCCAGCCGGTTCGAGTGCGCCTCCAGCTGCGCGTAGCTCAGCGTGTGCTCCTCATAGACCACCGCCACCGCCTGCGGCGTGCGCGCGGCCTGCGCCTCGATCAGCTCATGAATGCAACGCGCCGGCCCGTACGCTTGTCCCGTCTCGTTCCACCCATGCACCACCTGCTCGCGCTGCGCCTCGCTCAGCAACTCGATACGCTCCACCTCCTGCGCATCGTCGGCTACCATCGCCTCCAGCATCGCCTTCAAATACCCCAACTGACGCTCGATCGTCTCCCGATCGAACAGCGCCTGCGCATAGTTCAGGCTCCCCCCTATGCCACCACCTTCCTCTTCCCTCAGGCTCAAGCTCTGATCAAACTGCGCGCCCGTTTGCTCCAACCGCAAACGCGCCACCTCCAGACCCTTGAGCTTGACCTGCTCGGCTCGCGTGTTGTCCCACGCCAGCAGCAACTGGAACACCGGACTGTGCCCCAGCGATCGCGCCGGATTCACCGCCTCCACCACCTGCTCGAACGGCACCTCCTGACGGCTTTGCCCTTGCACTGTCGTCTCGTGCACTCGGCGCACCAACTGCTCCACCCGCACCCCTTCGCTCACCTCGATGCGCAGCGCCAGCAAATTCACAAAAAACCCGATCAGCCCCTCCGTCTCCGCCCTCGAACGATTCGCCACCGGCGTGCCTATCACCACCTCCCGCTGTCCGCTCAAGCGCGATACCACCGCCGCCCACGCCGTCAACACCACGACGTACAGCGTCGTCCCATGACGCCGCGCCAAACCCTTGAGCCCCTGCACCAACCCCGCCTCGAGCTGCACCCCAACCTGCGCTCCCGCGTAGTCGCGCTGCGCCGGCCTCGCTCGGTCCGTCGGCATCTCCACCAACTGCGGCGCTCCGCTCAACTGCTCTCGCCAATACGCCAGCTGCTCCGACAGCGCCTGCTCATGCAGCCAGCGCCTCTGCCACACCGCATAGTCCCCATACTGGATCGGCAACGCCTCGAGCTCCGCCTCCCGACCCTCGCTGTACGCCTCGTACAGGCGACCTAGCTCATCGATCAACACCCCCATCGACCACCCGTCCGACACGATGTGGTGCATCGTCACCAGCAGCACGTGATCCTCTTGCCCAACCCTGAGCAGCCGCCCCCGGATCAACGCGCCTCTCGACAGCTCAAACTCCTCTTGATACTCCTGCTGCGCGTGATGCCATACCTGCTGCTCATCGCTCAGCTCGTAGCGCCTGAGCGCAAAGCTCGCCTGCGCCTCGATGCGTTGCACCGGTACGCCTTGCTCCACCTCGAAGCGCGTACGCAATGCCTCATGACGCATCACGATCTCGTCCAATACCGCCTGCAGAACCTCCTCGCGCAGCGCCCCTCTCAGCCTCACGCCTCCCGCAACGTGATACGCCGCGCTCGCGCGCCGGTCCATCTGCGCGATAAACCACAGCCGTTGCTGCGCATACGACAGCGGTGCCACCTCCCGCTCGCTCCTCGCTTCGATCGGTGGCACACCCACGTTCGGCGCTTCGATCAGGGACTGCGCCAGCTCCCAAAGCATCGGCTTGCCGAATACTTCCCGCAGCTCCATCTCCCGACCCATGCGCGCTCGAATACGCGAGGCCAGTTGCACCGCCAGCAGCGAATGTCCACCCAACTCGAAGAAGTTGTCCTCCCGGCCCACCCGCGCCACGCCCAGCAACTCCGTCCACAGCTTGGCCAGTTCAATCTCCACCGGCCCTTGCGGCTCGACGTGCTCCCGGCGCGCATAGGCCTCGTCATGCGGCGCCGGCAGCGCTCGGCGATCCAGCTTGCCGTTGGCCGTCAGCGGCAGTGCCTCCAGCGCCACGTACGCCGCCGGCACCATGTACTCCGGCAAGCGCTCGCGCACGTGCGATTGCAGCGACTGGACCTCGTCCTCTTGGTCTTGGTCTTGGCGCTCGGTGCCTTGTCCTTCGCTCCGTGTGTAGTACGCCACCAGCCGCTTGCTGCCCGCGCCGTCCTCGCGCGCCAGCACCACCGCTTCGCGGATGCTCGGGTACTGCTGCAAGCACGCCTCGATCTCCCCCAACTCGATCCGATAGCCACGCAGCTTCACCTGCTGGTCGTTGCGCCCCAGGTACTCGATCGTGCCGTCCGCACGCCAACGCCCCACGTCCCCCGTGCGGTACATCCGCGCGCCCGCTTGCTCACTGAACCGATCCGCCACGAACCGCTCGCCGCTCAACTCCGCCCGCTTCAAATACCCCCGCGCTACCTGCACCCCGCCAATGTGCAGCTCGCCTGCCACCCCCACCGGCACCGGCTCGCCTCGCTCATCCAGAATGTAGATCCGCGTGTTCGCGATCGGCGCACCGATCGGCACCGTGCTGCCGTCCCACCCGCTGGGCGCCGTCCACGCTGTCACGTCCACCGTCGCCTCGGTCGGCCCGTACAGGTTGTGCACCTGCACCCACGGCATCTGCGCCTGCACCCGCTTGAGCAACCCCGCAGGCAAGGCCTCGCCGCTGCAGATCACCCGACGCACACTGCGACACCGCTGCGCCTGTCCGGACTCCAGGAACGCACTGAGCATCGACGGCACGAAGTGCAGCGTGCTCACCTGCTCACGATCAATCACCTCTCCCAGATACCCCGGGTCCTGATGTCCGCCCGCGCGCGCCAGCACCAGCGTCGCACCCTGCTGCAGCGTCCAAAACAACTCCCACACCGACACGTCGAAGCTCACCGGCGTCTTGTGCAGCACCTTCTCCTGCACTTGCAGCCCGTACGCCTGCTGCATCCACTGCAAGCGGTTATCGACCGACCGGTGCTCGACCATCACCCCCTTGGGCTGGCCCGTCGAGCCCGAGGTGTAAATCACGTACGCCAGGTGATGCGGTTGTACCTGGACATCGCTCAGCGCCTCGCCACGCTCGTGCGCCCACCGCCACGCCTCGGTCTGCACGTTCACCACCGGCACCGTGACCGCCTCGAGCAGCTCGCCCCACCTCTGGCTCACCGACTCGTCCGTGAGCACCACCACCGGCTCGCTGTCCCCCAGCATGTACTTGAGCCGCTCCTCCGGGTACCCAGGATCGAGCGGCACATACGCCCCGCCCGCCTTCAGGATCCCCAGCAGCCCCACCACCATCTGTGGACCGCGCTCCATCCACAGCGCCACCCGTTCTTCCGGTTTCACCCCGAGCTTGCGCAGATGCCGCGCCAGCCGGTTCGAGTGCGCCTCCAGCTGCGCGTAGCTCAGCGTGTGCTCCTCATAGACCACCGCCACCGCCTGCGGCGTGCGCGCGGCCTGCGCCTCGATCAGCTCATGAATGCAACGCGCCGGCCCGTACGCTTGTCCCGTCTCGTTCCACCCATGCACCACCTGCTCGCGCTGCGCCTCGCTCAGCAACTCGATACGCTCCACCTCCTGCGCATCGTCGGCTACCATCGCCTCCAGCATCGCCTTCAAATACCCCAACTGACGCTCGATCGTCTCCCGATCGAACAGCGCCTGCGCATAGTTCAGGCTCCCCCCTATGCCACCACCTTCCTCTTCCCTCAGGCTCAAGCTCTGATCAAACTGCGCGCCCGTTTGCTCCAACCGCAAACGCGCCACCTCCAGACCCTTGAGCTTGACCTGCTCGGCTCGCGTGTTGTCCCACGCCAGCAGCAACTGGAACACCGGACTGTGCCCCAGCGATCGCGCCGGATTCACCGCCTCCACCACCTGCTCGAACGGCACCTCCTGACGGCTTTGCCCTTGCACTGTCGTCTCGTGCACTCGGCGCACCAACTGCTCCACCCGCACCCCTTCGCTCACCTCGATGCGCAGCGCCAGCAAATTCACAAAAAACCCGATCAGCCCCTCCGTCTCCGCCCTCGAACGATTCGCCACCGGCGTGCCTATCACCACCTCCCGCTGTCCGCTCAAGCGCGATACCACCGCCGCCCACGCCGTCAACACCACGACGTACAGCGTCGTCCCATGACGCCGCGCCAAACCCTTGAGCCCCTGCACCAACCCCGCCTCGAGCTGCACCCCAACCTGCGCTCCCGCGTAGTCGCGCTGCGCCGGCCTCGCTCGGTCCGTCGGCATCTCCACCAACTGCGGCGCTCCGCTCAACTGCTCTCGCCAATACGCCAGCTGCTCCGACAGCGCCTGCTCATGCAGCCAGCGCCTCTGCCACACCGCATAGTCCCCATACTGGATCGGCAACGCCTCGAGCTCCGCCTCCCGACCCTCGCTGTACGCCTCGTACAGGCGACCTAGCTCATCGATCAACACCCCCATCGACCACCCGTCCGACACGATGTGGTGCATCGTCACCAGCAGCACGTGATCCTCTTGCCCAACCCTGAGCAGCCGCCCCCGGATCAACGCGCCTCTCGACAGCTCAAACTCCTCTTGATACTCCTGCTGCGCGTGATGCCATACCTGCTGCTCATCGCTCAGCTCGTAGCGCCTGAGCGCAAAGCTCGCCTGCGCCTCGATGCGTTGCACCGGTACGCCTTGCTCCACCTCGAAGCGCGTACGCAATGCCTCATGACGCATCACGATCTCGTCCAATACCGCCTGCAGAACCTCCTCGCGCAGCGCCCCTCTCAGCCTCACGCCTCCCGCAACGTGATACGCCGCGCTCGCGCGCCGGTCCATCTGCGCGATAAACCACAGCCGTTGCTGCGCATACGACAGCGGTGCCACCTCCCGCTCGCTCCTCGCTTCGATCGGTGGCACACCCACGTTCGGCGCTTCGATCAGGGACTGCGCCAGCTCCCAAAGCATCGGCTTGCCGAATACTTCCCGCAGCTCCATCTCCCGACCCATGCGCGCTCGAATACGCGAGGCCAGTTGCACCGCCAGCAGCGAATGTCCACCCAACTCGAAGAAGTTGTCCTCCCGGCCCACCCGCGCCACGCCCAGCAACTCCGTCCACAGCTTGGCCAGTTCAATCTCCACCGGCCCTTGCGGCTCGACGTGCTCCCGGCGCGCATAGGCCTCGTCATGCGGCGCCGGCAGCGCTCGGCGATCCAGCTTGCCGTTGGCCGTCAGCGGCAGTGCCTCCAGCGCCACGTACGCCGCCGGCACCATGTACTCCGGCAGCTGCTGCCGGATGTAGGACTGCAACGCTTGAACGTCCAGTTCTTCTCGTGCCGTCGCTTGTGCTGCACCCCGCGTGTAGTACGCCACCAGCCGCTTGCCGCCCGCGCCGTCCTCGCGCGCCAGCACCACCGCTTCGCGGATGCTCGGGTACTGCTGCAAGCACGCCTCGATCTCCCCCAACTCGATCCGATAGCCACGCAGCTTCACCTGCTGGTCGTTGCGCCCCAGGTACTCGATCGTGCCGTCCGCACGCCAACGCCCCACGTCCCCCGTGCGGTACATCCGCGCGCCCGCTTGCTCACTGAACCGATCCGCCACGAACCGCTCGCCGCTCAACTCCGCCCGCTTCAAATACCCCCGCGCTACCTGCACCCCGCCAATGTGCAGCTCGCCTGCCACCCCCACCGGCACCGGCTCGCCTCGCTCATCCAGAATGTAGATCCGTGTGTTCGCGATCGGCGCACCGATCGGCACCGTGCTGCCGTCCCACCCGCTGGGCGCCGTCCACGCTGTCACGTCCACCGTCGCCTCGGTCGGCCCGTACAGGTTGTGCACCTGCACCCACGGCATCTGCGCCTGCACCCGCTTGAGCAACCCCGCAGGCAAGGCCTCGCCGCTGCAGATCACCCGACGCACACTGCGACACCGCTGCGCCTGTCCGGACTCCAGGAACGCACTGAGCATCGACGGCACGAAGTGCAGCGTGCTCACCTGCTCACGATCAATCACCTCTCCCAGATACCCCGGGTCCTGATGTCCGCCCGCGCGCGCCAGCACCAGCGTCGCACCCTGCTGCAGCGTCCAAAACAACTCCCACACCGACACGTCGAAGCTCACCGGCGTCTTGTGCAGCACCTTCTCCTGCACTTGCAGCCCGTACGCCTGCTGCATCCACTGCAAGCGGTTATCGACCGACCGGTGCTCGACCATCACCCCCTTGGGCTGGCCCGTCGAGCCCGAGGTGTAAATCACGTACGCCAGGTGATGCGGTTGTACCTGGACATCGCTCAGCGCCTCGCCATGCTCGTGCGCCCACCGCCACGCCTCGGTCTGCACGTTCACCACCGGCACCGTGACCGCCTCGAGCAGCTCGCCCCACCTCTGGCTCACCGACTCGTCCGTGAGTACCACTACCGGCTCGCTATCGGCCAACATGTACCGCAGCCGCTCCTCCGGATACCCAGGATCGAGCGGCACATACGCCCCGCCCGCCTTCAGGATCCCCAGCAGCCCCACCACCATCTGTGGACCGCGCTCCATCCACAGCGCCACCCGTTCTTCCGGTTTCACCCCGAGCTTGCGCAGATGCCGCGCCAGCCGGTTCGAGTGCGCCTCCAGCTGCGCGTAGCTCAGCGTGTGCTCCTCATAGACCACCGCCACCGCCTGCGGCGTGCGCGCGGCCTGCGCCTCGATCAGCTCATGAATGCAACGCGCCGACGGGAACACTTTTCCGGTCGCGTTAAATCGACTTACCACCGTTATCCGGCCGTCCTCATCCAGCAATGGCAAACAATCAACCGGGCAATTTGGGTCTGCCATCGCGGCGCTCAGCATCACAGCCAAGCTTCTCTGTACGCTCTCGACCTGATGACGCTCCAATGCCCCCACATTGAAATTGAATTCGACGGTCACCTCACCGGACTTCTTATAGTTCCGAACATAAATACCAAGCGGATTTTGTTCAAACCCATGATGCATAACCACGAGCTCAGGCTCATACTCGCCAAGAAAAACATCCCCCGGAAAACTCTCAACCGACAACGACACATCAAATATTTGCCTGCGCCCTCGACTCAGTCCAAGTGGCCGATAAAGCTCCGACAGCGGAAGTCTTTGGTGCCGATAACAGCGCCTCAGCTCCCGTGAAACGTCCTGCATCGCTTGTGCGAAAGAACAGCGCTGATCCAATCGCACCGAAATCGGACTCATCGACGAAAGCATTCCAATTGCTTCTCGGAATCCAGCAATACCGCGATTGTGAACCGGACATCCAATTACTACCTCGTCACGCTCAAGCGTCCTTGCAAAATAGCAAATCAGCAAGGTGATCATCACTTGAACAACGGAACTCTCATGAAGACGAGCAAACGATTCGACACAGCCAAACGTGTCTCGCGGAATATGCCAGAGTACTTTCTCACTGCGGGATTTCACTAGCATATCCGGCACATAGTCAAACAGCGGCGCCGGTGCCTCACTAATTCGGTCTAGCCAGTATTTTCGATCCTGCGAAAACCGGGCCGACGAAAGGTAGTCCCTATCGCTTTCCAGGTATTTAAAATATGATCCAGATGAACTATCGAGCGGCAGTGACTCGCGTTTTACAATGCGATTGTAGGCATCAGAAACAGAATTGCCAAACAGCGACAGACCGGCACCATCGATAATCAGATGATGAAACCGAAACAGGATATATTGCTCCGCCTTTCGCGGCCGAACGACGTGCACTGACCACAACAAACCTCCGTACAAATCGAATGGCACTTCAAACAATTCATGAAGGTATTGCCACACATCAGAATCTGTTGACGTAGCTCGCGCGAAATCCTCTTCAACAACAGGGGCCTCTACAGCCGGAGAGATCCTCTGCGCAGGAAAATCATCGCTTTGATCCAGCGTCACGCGAAGTGCGTCGTTGCAGTTTGCGACGTGCTCGACCGCGCACCTAAATGACGCGAGATCGATCTCGCCGCGCACCGCCCATACGAAGCCAATATTGTAATAAGGCACATGAGGTGCCAGCATCTGATCCAGCCATACTGCCTTCTGCGTCGTAGCTAATTCATGGCTATGAGCGCCTGCATCAGCCCGTTGTCGATCTATTACTGCTCCCCCTGCATCCTGATTGGCTTGATTTTTCATGCCTTCTTCTGAATGTGACAAAATCATCATATCGCGCCACCCAAGCATTTAGTTCAAATCAATCGGTAAGTATCCCCAGCAAAGCTGGGGCTTTAGCGTGTTAGTTCTTAAAAGGGGCAAGAACTTGAGCTGCGTGAAGGTGATCATTGCATATCAGGTTCAGCTGCTCACAATGCGCATCTTCCTTTCCCTGCTGTTTTCCTGCTGGCGGATGTACTATCGGATCATAGTTTCGTCGAGGTCGACGATGGAAATAAAGTAACCCCGTGCCCAGAAGTTTTCGCCGGAATGCTTCGGTGAAATTCTGATGCGCATGTGCACGTGATCCGACATCAAGTGCCCCTCCACGATCTGGCATTTCTTCTGCTGATCTAATTCATCGAACACTCACTCAGATGCGTGCGAATCACCAAAAAGATTGCCTTCTTTCGTCACTTCTGCATAAACGACACATGGCACGCACAATTTCACTTCGTATGTTGCAGGCTCTGGCAATCTCTCATCGAGAATTTCTATCCCTTGATCGAGATCAGAGATATCAATCGACCGCCTCACACAGCGCGTCATCAAAAGACAAGTGCAACGTTTAGCTAATTGGCCCTTTTCCGATTCCTTGACCATCGCTTCCTCAGGGGTGTCCCAACCGGGCGTCTGGGCGAGGCCGACCATTGAACAGTTTGGCGATGTCGTTGAATTGGATCCGCGTGACAGGCGACCGGTCCAGGTCTTTGCAAGAACTTGCGCAGCAAGCCGTTGGTGTTCTCGTTGCTGCCACGCTGCGTGGGTGCGTGCGAATCAGCAAACCAAATATCAAAGTTCAGGCGCTTGGCGAGTTCGACGAGACAGGTCATTCCCCTGCCGCTGTCGTAAGTCACGCTTTGCCGCAGAAAGGCCGGCAGCCTTCTCATCTGGCGAGTGAAACCTTCAAGAGCATCCTTGGCCGTGCAGCCGTCCATTCGGCACAGCACGACATAGCGCGTCTTGCGCTCCACGAGCATACCCACGCGGGAACGATTGAACGCCGCCTTCCCCAAGGAGATTGCCTTCGGGGCGTAAATCGTCTCGTGGCAAATGCATTGGTCGGTGTCGCCGGAATGCGCGCCGCGCAGTCTGAAAGTAATCCGCTGTGGCGACGCACGCCAATAATTCAGATGGTCATCGGCATACTGATACAGCGGGGAGTCGAAAGCTACATTACGCCAACGCGCGCAACGCTGATAACAAATGCGGTAAGGCGCCGCCGCTCCACTGGCATGGTAGCCCAGCACTGCCACGTCTCGGTCGCGCGCCAACTCGCGCGAGACCGTCGAAGTGCTGTGCCCAAGCAAACGTGAAAACGGCATGAGGTCTCTCGAATCTTCGTGAACGAAGACTTGGCGGGGACAGCTACTCGACGCGCAACTGACTTATCGATTCCCGAGAGTCGGGCCGACGCGAAGGATGCGCAGTGTCCTCTAAGCAGCGCACGCGAAATAATTATGCAATTCTCACATGGTGGGGAAAGTGCTAAACATCTTAGGCGGGGGAAAGCAATTCGGGGAAGACTACGTGTTTCAACGTTCGCGTAGATGCCAATCATCGTGATGCTTTGCGCTGTGGGCAACAGCAGAAACAGCAGAAACAGCGCAGGCAGCGCGAACAAGCGAATCGGGCCGATCCAGACGAACGCGCCCTTGCGTCCGATGAAGGTGCTCAGATGTTCCGCCGCGATCGACGCGATCACCACCGCGACGCTGGAGATCATCAGAATCGCGGCCGCGGCGCCGTTCGGTGCGTGACTCACCACCTCGAGGAAGGTCGGCAGATAGCCGAACGTGAGGTGGTAACTACTGCCCACACCGATTGCCAGCAACAGATTGACGAACAGAATCGCGCGATAGTCGCGCGAAAACAGCGTGCGGTTCGGCGCGCGTACGACCTCAACCGATGTGCCTGAGTTCTGCATTGCGGCCTCGGCGGCCTTCTCGGCGGCCCAGCTTCGTCGACAGCGGCGACTCTTCGAGGCTACTGAAGACGACCAAGCCGAGAATCGAGCTGACGATGCCGGTGAGGAACCTGCAGCGCCAGCCCCACACGTCGGACAGGTCGCCCGGGAAGATCGCCGACATCGCCAGATACTTGAGCGATGCGAGCAATGCGCCGAGTCCCGCCACGCCACCGCTTCCGCCCTGACACTGCACCGCGATATTTCGGCGAGACCTATTCGGTGCCGATGGTATGCATCGACGCCACCGTGCCTTCGACAAGAGCGAGGTTGTGCTCGACGCTGCGCTCGGATTCCATCGCGCGAGCATCGCGTTGGCGGCCTTTCAGCCATCATGATGGTCCGGATATTCGTATTCGCGGAAGGCAGCCGCGGCATCAGTGACGCATTGACAACCGCAAGCCCTGCACGCCACGCACGCGGCCCGCGTTGTCCGTCACGGCCATGACGTCGCTCACATCGCCCATCTTGAAGGTGCCGCTCGCGTGCCATATGCCGAACATCGGCACGAATGAACGTAAGCACCTCGCGACCAAGGCAATCGCGCTATGAAGCCTGAGCAGCGGGCGGTCTGAAGAGCAGGGTTTCGCGGCAGTTTAAATCGAAGAGCGAACGCATCTTGCGACGCCGGATGCTGCCCTTGCTGGAAGTATCCTGTTGCAGCAAATTGAGGGCTGCCCGGCGAATCAGGCCAAGATGGCGGCGGAATGGTTTTTCTGGTGCGGCGGGCATCTTCCACGAATTGCACGCCCAGTATCCAGTGCTGCTGGTTCTCGATGGCCCAATGCTGGCGAATGCTCAGTGCGATGCGCGTGACGTCGGTCATGGAGAAAAGATCGTAGCGGCGCTCGCAACTGATCTTGCCGCCGATTTCACGGCTGGACTCAACCATCGCCTCGGCTTGTAATCCCGCCCACTCGTCTTTCTGTGCCAGCCAACCCAGTTCGGTGCTGACCACTGTGCGTCGCGTTTCAAAGCGACCGTGATCTTTTTCCACCGTTTCGTGCCTTCGCACATAGCCCTTCTCTGCGCGAAATGACTTCTCAGATTGCTTCCCGGGCAGTTCCGAACCACGTGGAAAGAGCAGGATCATTTCGGCTTTCAGGTGGAGACTTCGTCGCGTCGCAAGCAATGTCCAACTCGTGTGCTATCTCTGCAACTTTATCGGCACGAGCATTGCACATGACTAACCGTATTGGTCCGAGCGACGGCGCTCCGCATCCTGATAATGGGGATGCGCTGGGTAACGCTGAAATGCAGGAAGAGAACTTATCAGCACCGTCTACGCCATCTATTGATCCCCAACTCAGCGCCCTTCAACCGGCTGATCAAAGACCGGCCGCGTCGCCGCCGGAGTCTTTTCAGCAACGGCGCGCTCTGCTTCCGAAGCATGCCGGTGATGATGCCAAGGCGCGACAGGCCAAGCTCATCGAAGATGCGGGCCAGGTCACAGACCTAACCGGTGTGACAGCATGCGTCGGTTATCACCGCGTTGGACGAAGCGCCGATTCGATCCGCAATCTGCCCGAGAAGCTGCAGGCCGAACCGCTTGCCGTGATTTTGGGACGCTTGCGTTACATGAGATTTGCGCAGCGTCCCCAAGTATTCATGGCCATCCTCTCGGCAACCCGGGCGCTCCATCAGGAACATCAGGCTGAACCGCTCAAGGCGTTGGCTTACGGAGCAATCGAGTTGCCGCCCGACCCATACGGACTGCGCGATGACGTCCTCTCATTGGCGCGTGCTGGCTGGCTGGCAGAAAAAGTTAGCACCACCGACTACGCCGAGATTCTTAGCGGCCTCGCCCGTTCACAGTCGTCGCTGCAGCACGATGTGGATTTCGTCGAGATGGACAAAATCGTGGACGCGATCAAAGAACTGCCTCAGGCGCTGAGAGCGTTACCGTTGGCTAACATGTTTAGCCATGAAATTATTTTTCAGCCTCGCGCCGTCCAGGAGGCGGCATTCAATCGCGCGTGGGACGGCTTGGCTGAACTGACGCGCGAACAAGCCGAGCCTGCACTGCCCCTTCTCGCCAGCAATATCTTCCGGTTCGAGGATCGCGTCGCAACATGGCAAGCAATCGACGCCATCTTGGACGCAAGCCAACACGCCTCGCCGAACGTGTGCGATCAAATCATAAGTGAGATGGGAAAGAGCGTCTCTTCATTGCCCGAACCGGTCGCGGATGAAATGCTGGGCCGAATACTCGATGCGATCGCAGCGAACCCGAACAGTACGGTGTCTGCGGCGGCATTCGGCCATCTCGAGTGGTCGCCCGGGCAGAAAGCGATGATATTCGATCGAATGTGTCTGGTCGTATCGGCGCGCCCGAATAGTCGAGCGCGCGCAACTGACCTGGGATATCTTGCCGAATTGATCGCTGACGTGCCGGCCGAACGGCAGCTTGGCGCGTTCAACGCAATTGCAGACGCGACGAGAAAAATGCCGCTCGCCCTGCGGTTTGATCCGCTCGCACAGATGCAGCTGGTGTTGGATCATCTTCGTTTCGATGCAGATCGCGGAGAGGCCCGAACGATATTCGAGGAACTGGGTGGCGAAGTATTGTGGGAGGTTTCTTCGTATCAGGAATGGCAAACGCGCTTCAGTGAGCCAGTCGATTGACAATACCTCGCCGAACGATGCGCGATGCGACGTGCCAATGATCGCCGCTATGGAGCCAAACCGGAATCGGCGTAATGGCGCCACGCACGCCGTAGTCGGAACGCGTTTCGAATTTCCATTAACTGGTTACCCTTCGAGCTTTTGCTCGGAGGGGCGCGGTAACAGACGCTCAGCGTTGCTTCGTCTCTCGCACGAACGTTTCGCGCGAGATGCGTCAGCAGTCCCCACTCCGTCTACCATCGTGTCGCCTTTACTCTAGGACTACACGATGATTCCTCCACGGGTTTCATCTCCCGGCGCCACGGGCGGTGCTGCAGAGAGAGATCCGACCGATGCTGCCCAAGGCGAGCGCGCACGATCCGATGTGCGGGCCACGGAACAACCGCCCGTCGTCGGCCATCAACTGACAGGGCTGGCGGCTCTGCAGGTGACTGGCGATCGGCAAACCAACAGCACGGTCGTCCGCATGCGTCTGCCCCTTCTCCCTGCCGTCGATGCAGCACGGCGGCGAGTCGATACTTATCCCGAACTGAATTACCTCGCCTCGTCGTCGGTTACGGCAACCAACGAGGCGCTGAATAAAAGCGTGCCGTCAGGGAGCTACTCGGCACAGCTGCGTAAAGCACAGCATTTCATCGAATTTGAGCGCAGTCTCGCGAGCTTGCGATGTATGAGTCTGTTCATTGACGGTAGCCGTGCGGCACACGCGGAACTGACGTCCAAACAAGCATCGCCTAGGCTCAACTATCGAAGTCTCACAAAACTTTCTCACCGCTGGGAGACACTCGCGAGCAGTTTCTCGAAAAAAGGAATCTCTCCAGGCGATCTCCAGTCGGCCGCCGAAACGGCCCTCGTGCTAGGCGATATGGCCAAGGCCGCATCGGTACGAGACATGATGGCCGACTTGTCTATTCATGACCCGGATCACGACGACTTCTACGGGCACGTCATGGCGAATGACGCTGCGTTGCAACGGCTCGAATCGTTTCGGCGACTGAGCCCGGAACAACAGAACTTGTTGCGCCAGAGCGCCAACTTGGCTCATTTCGGCCATATCACTCACTGTGAAGGCGGCCCGCACATGTTCGCGAAACTGAAAGCGTCGGACATCGTGAAGCAAGATCCCGACGTCTTCGAATTCGCTGCAATTGTCCATGTTTGTGATGTCGCCGGCGCGCTCGGACATCGGAACCCTGAGGGCTCCCTCACGTATGATCAGGCAACTCACAATGCGATCGAGGCCACCTTTGATGCTTGCCGCACACTGCAACATGGCGACGAGGTCTCCGCGTACGAGTCTTACCTTCGAACGCGTGCGGCGTGGTTGGGCTTCTCGCCTCATGCGGTGGAAGACCGTGTGCTGGCAAGGCTTGGCGCAATGATGCGTCTTGCTACGCCTGACGCGGGGCGCGCACTTAAGGACGGGTTTTCAACACTATCGCCGCGCGACAGCGACGATGCACTGCGCCGCCTCAGCGTTTCCGGCGCGGCGCAATTGCCCCGCACACCGACCTATATGCCCGCAGTGCTAGTGAATCTGATGAATAACCGCAGCTTGGGCGCCACGCCCGACGAACGGTTGGCGCGTTCGGTAGCGATCGGCGTGCCGTTCATATCGGCCGTCCTGGGCTTTTATCAAAGCATGCTGAGCGTCGGAAAACTTCCGATGAACGTACCGCTCAATTTCAATGTCGCCGCAGGCGTCGCTGCTACCGCGCCCGAATCGCTTCGTTGGCGAAACGTGATGATCGACCCTAAGACCTGCGAGGTCAGAGTTTAGGGTGACCAACCGAAACGCAACGACCACATCTCCGGCAACGTTCAATGCCCGTTCACATACTCATCTAACCCTCTCACGAGCGCATCGAAAACGACGCGGCATCTTGGAGTGTCGCGCAAGCCTTCATGCATCGCGACCCACGTATCGAGTTGCAAGGCGACCTCGTTTTCAAACAACCGCACTAGCGCCCGATTGCGCCGCGCGAGACCGACCTGGCATACGCCGATTCCAAAACCGGCGCGCAGCACTGCCAATGCTGTCAGGTCGTTATCGGTTCGTAGCGCGAATGATTCGCGGCGCATCCATGGCACCTGTTGCTTCATGCTGCGAATGAATGCGGTTTCCCGGTCGTAGCCGATGAGCGCATGGTTTGCCAATTCAGCCAGCGAGGCAGGCGTGCCTCTGCGCTTCAGATAGCGGCGGTGCGCATAGATGCCCAACTCGATCGCGCCGATGTGCCGCGCAACGAGCACGCCCTGAACGGGGCGCTGCATACGCACGGCGATGTCGGCGTCGCGCCGCAACAAATCATGCATGCGGTTCGATGGCACCAGTTCGATTGTCAAATTCGGATATTTTGCATTCAGATTGGCGATGATCGACGGCAAGACTTCGACGCTTACGACGTCGCTTGCCGTTACCCGCACGGTACCGCGCACGCCTTCGCCCTGACTCGATGCCGTTCGCAACAGCGCCGCACACGTGGCCTCGAGCGCCTCGGCATGCGGGCGCAATGCAAGCGCCGCTTCCGTTGGACTCAAACCCTGCTGCGTGCGCATGAACAGCGAAAGGCCCAGCGCATGCTCGAGCGCGTCGACGTGGCGGCCGACCGTGGGCTGCGTCAACCCAAGCGAGCGGGCAGCACCGGAAAGCGAACCGGCTCTCGTCACTTCAAGAAACGTGCGGTAAAGCTCCCATCCAGGACTGGTTTCTTCCATCTTGCAAGCCATTAAAAAATGTATATATACCCGCCTACTTTCAACAATTTCATTTAATCATGAGCACGCTCACAATTGCCACCAATCGATCACATATCGTCAAAACGACAGGAGTGGAACATGGCGGATACCAAGCAACTCGCGCTGGTGTTGGGCGCAACCGGAGGAATAGGAAGCGAACTTGCTCGGCAACTCGTGGCGAGTGGCTGGCGCGTACGGGCGATGCATCGCAATCCGCAGGGCGTTGCCAATCGTAGCGACGCATTCGAATGGTGTCAGGGCGATGCGCTGGTGCAAAGCGACGTGGTATCGGCGGCGCAAGGCGCGACGCTGATCGTCCATGCAGTCAATCCGCCCGGGTATCGGCATTGGTCGGAATGGGTGTTACCGATGATCGACAACACCATTGCGGCGGCTCGCTCGTCGCACGCTCGCATCGTGCTGCCCGGGACCGTCTACAACTTCGGGCCTGATAGCTGCCCGATTCTGCTCGAACACGCAGCTCAACATCCAACGACGCGCAAAGGCAAGATCCGGGTCGAGGTCGAACGCCGACTGGCTGCCGCGGCATCCGACGGTGTGCCTAGCCTAATTGTGCGCGCCGGCGATTTCTTTGGGCCGAGCGCGAACAGTAACTGGTTTTCCGGCGCACTGGTTCAGCCCGGTAAGCCGGTGCGGACGGTTCGCTACCCGGGCGCACGCGGGACGGGACACCAGTGGGCTTATCTGCCCGACGTCGCGCGAACTATCATACGTTTGCTCGAGCGCGATGGACAATTGCCGGCATTCGCCGTTTATCACATGCGCGGCCATTGGGACGAAGACGGCACGCGCATGACGGAGGCGATTCGTCGCGCGACGGGGCAAAAGCTCAAGGTGAGCGCCTTCCCATGGTGGGCGTTGCCGCTACTGTCACCGTTTTCCGTGCTGTTCAGGGAGCTGCGTGAAATGCGTTATTTGTGGCAACAACCGATTCGCATGGATAACCAGCGCTTGCTCGAGACGCTTGGCGACGAACCACACACGGAGTGGGACGAGGCCGTCAAGACGACACTGCGCTCGATGCGATGCATCTAACGTGCCATGGTCAGCGCCTGACGAGCCCTATTGCAGCCGGGGTGCCGCGCCCAGTTTTTCAGCAAGCATTCGTTCGTATACGCCAAAGTGCAAGTCCACCTCGTTTTGCGAAACCGACGTCACCGTCATCTCCAGTTGAGGCGCGCAAGCCTTGTCCCCTGACATGGTCGTGCCGATGCTGATCTCGTACGTTTTTTCCTGACGATAGGTGATTGAAGGCAGCACGGCTACATCATTCCGGTACCCCTCTTGAAGTTTTAGCGACCGCTCCTATCTTGGATATCACTCATGCGGTAGCGCTGCGCGCGCTGCATGTTCTGTTTGTTTGCCGGCATGCTGGCAGGCGGACGCGTGTACGCCCATTCGCCTCTCAGCTCCAAATCAGGAGGTTACGAAGATGAGCGATCTGTACTTTGGCCCTGACTTCTTTAGCGAGTTCGATCGTTTGCACCAGCGGATGGCGAATCTGCTCGGCGGCTTTCCATTCAGCGTTCGCGCAAGCGGTTTAGGTGCCTTTCCACAAATCAATATGGGTTCGACTGAGGATTCGGTCGAGATCGTCGCGTTTGCGCCGGGCATTGATCCCGGCAAGCTCGACATTTCCGTCGATAAAGGGCTCCTGACAATCAGCGGCGAGCGCGCGCCCGCTCAAACCCCGGAAAGCGGCGAAGTGCGCGCGTATGCGCAAGAACGCTTCGTCGGAGAATTTCGGCGCGTGATCGAGCTGCCCGAGGGAGCCGACCCCGACAAGGTCCAGGCCCGTTACCAAAATGGTTGCCTGTCGATCAGCGTCGGCAAGCGGGAATCATCGAAGCCGCGGGTTATTACTGTCGACTAATTCTCAGGAGGATCAACCATGAACGACACAACTCAACTCACCCAGCGCCAGGCTGGTGCCGTGACGCGCCGCGAGGGCGAAAGCGCGCCGCGTCCGGTTACGGTCGCGCCGGCTGTCGACATCTTTGAGGACAGCCAGGGCGTTACGCTCTGGGCCGATTTGCCCGGCGTGAGCAAGGACAAGCTCGACGTGAAAGTGCACGATCGCAGCCTGTCGATCGAAGCGGAAGCGACTGTGATCACGCCGCAAAGCCTGGTCTTGCAGCACGCTGAGGTACGGGTACCGCGCTTTGCGCGCACGTTCACGTTGTCGTCGGACTTCGACACGTCGAAGATCGAGGCGAATCTCAAGGACGGAGTGTTAAAGCTATCGATTCCGCGGCGTGAAGAAGCGCGACCGCGGCGTATCGAGGTTGCGGTCGGCTAAACGCTTCGAGTAGATGATGCGGGACTAACGCTGTCCGTTAAGCAACGGGGCTTAGTCCCGCGTCCACCATCCGCGTTGCATCTTCACGCGTCGGCCGATATTCAATCGCAGTTCGCGTACCCAGGTCAACCAACTCCCTCGTCCCTCGTTAACGGAAATGAAGCAATCAGCTTCGCGCCACTTCGTTGAGGAGACAGTCATGTTTAAAAAACTTGTCGCAGCAGCCATTTCAAGCATGTTCGCAGTGAGCATCGCGCTTGCTCAGAGCTCGGCGCCGGGGCCGTCATCCGCCCCCCCATCGGCCCAAGCGCCGAGCACGCCCATGTCGGGAGGCTGTGAAGCAAAAGCCGTGGGCAAGGATGGCAAGCAGCTCAAAGGCGCGGCCAAAAACTCGTTCATGAAGAAATGCGAAGGCAATATGAAAACCGCAGCAGGCGCGCAATGCGAACAAAAAGCCGTTGATAAAAACGGCAAACCGCTTTACGGCGCGGCTAAAGCGTCATTCATAAAGAAGTGTCAAGCTACCGCGGCTCAATAAGGCTACGGCATACAAGGCCGGGCTTTTGCCCGGCCTTATCCGCGCCTGCGCTTTCGCTATAGCGCGGCAATCCGCGAGCGGAAATGCTCGGTACCCGCGACGATTTTGTCGAGTACCGCATCGAGGGCCCAGTGACGCTCGCGCACGTCGTAATCGATTACGCGGCAACGAATCGATGCAAACGTGCCGATGCGCTGATGGTAGATCTTTGCAAGCGCCGGGTAGCCCAACGCTTCGGACACAGCGGAAACAACGAGAAATGTCGAGAGCTCCTCGGCGAGCTCGGGCGCCTTTTCGGCGGAAGTGCGCAGCCACCGGTACAAGTCCGGATGAAAGTTGGTGCAGACGCCGTTGAAACCTGCCGAGCCCGCTTTCATCGCATCCCAGGCAATGGCCGCATTCGCATTCAATATCTTGAGCGGTGTGCCTTTCGCAAGCGCAACGCGGCGTTTGATCGTCTCAAGATCGCAACTGACGTCCTTGAGCATGACGAACCGGCCTGTATCGAGGCAAATGGACAGCTCTTCATCAGTCAACAAACGGCGATACGGCGCCGGGCACTCGTAAAGCCCAAGCGGCAAATCAGACGGCAACTGTGCCAACAGCCGATCGAGGTTGCTCCGAAACGCAGTTGTGCCGCGTCGGTCGGGATCGAGACGGTTAGTGACGAGCACAACACCATCGACGCCCGATTCGGCCGCCGCCATCAGTTCTTCGCATTGAGCGTTCGGCCCATGGCTGACATGCCCGGACACCACAACAGGCACTCGTCCGGCCACTCGTTCGACGACGAAGCGCGCTAACGCGGCACGTTCGGCAAGGCTCAGAAACTGCATCTCGCTCGATTGCGCGACCGCAAACAGCGCGTCGGCGCCGTGTTGCAAATACCATTCGATCAAGCGCTCGACACCGGGATAGTCGATTTCGCCCGCATCGTTAAACGGCGTCAACATGACCGGCACGATGCCCTCTATCGATGCGCGTTGTCGCGCTGCATGATGCATGTCACTTCTCCTTCAGGTGAATGGCGCGAGAACCGTGTATGGTTCTTTCACGCCGGCAACGGCGCATGCGCTACGCCAGCTTCTTGCTCGGGAATCGGCTTTTTGACGAGCACCAGATAGGCCATGGCGCCGACGAACGCAACTGCCGCCGCAAACAGCAACGCAGGCACGAAAGACCACTTCTGCGCAATGAACCCCGTGACAACCGGTGCCAGCGCTCCGCCGATGAACCCGCCGAAATTTTGGATAGCACCGAGCGATGCCACCCGGCTCGGCGGCGCCGCGGCAGTGGCCAATGCCCATGACGATGCCGACGCGGCATTGGCAAGAAAGATCACGACCGAGATGCAGGCAAGCGCCACGGTGTTGCTCTGCGCAAGCGCGCCTGGAATGGTGAAAACAACCATGCCGAGCATGGCAATCACCACCGCGTTACGTCGGCTCACGACGGCCGAGCTGCTTTTACGCGTAATCAAATCGGAAAACCAACCCGCGGTGAGCGCACCGATAAAGCCGCAGAAGAATGGAATCGACGCAGCAATGCCCGTGTGCATCAGGCTCATGTGCCGCTCGGCGGTCAGATAGCCAGGTAACCACGTCAAGTAAACCCAGTTCAGATACACCGACCCGAAAAAGCCGATCAGCATGCCCCACGTCGTGCCGTGTGAAAAAAGGCTGCGCCATTCGGCAAACGTCACTTTCGATGGTGCGGCAACGTCTTCTTTGCCGGCATCGAGATATTGCACCTCTTGTGTAGATAGTTGTGCGCGCAACGGGTCGCGATACAGCGCGAACCATACAATCGCGACGATGAGCCCTGCTGCCCCCGTCACGATGAACGCCCAGCGCCAGCTGAATGACACGACAAGGATCGACAACAGCAACGGCGCTAACGCTGTGCCCAGCGGCGATGCGGAATTGAAGATGCCGGTCGGCGTGCCGCGTGCGCGCAGCGGGAACCAATTGCTGACGACCCTCGCGGCCGAAGGAAACTGCGGTGCCTCGCCGATGCCGAGTGCGATGCGCGCGATGACGAACCATCCGAACGATGCCGCCAACCCGCCCGATGCCTGCGCAAGCGACCACACCACAAGGCCGAAGCCCAACAGCCACCGCGGACCAATGCGATCGACCAGCGCACCCACTGGCAACTGGCACAGGGCATAGCTCCACGAAAATGCCGACAGCAACACGCCCATCTGCCCAAGCGACAAACCGAGGTCGGCGCGAATCGACGCATTCGCGACCGCCAGCGTGCCTCGGTCGAGGTAGTTCACCACCCCGCTGACCATCAACAACGCAAGCGCGATCTGTTGCGCGCGCCGGATGCGAGGTGGCGCGCTGGGCTGTATGGATGTGTCGGTCATTCCGGTTGTCTCCATGTTTTTATGGCCATTCGCAATTCGAATGTAATCGCTTACATTTGAATGCGGATAAAAGCCGGCTTCCGAATGTCTCGTTTTCCGAAATCACTACAGAGCGCCGGCTTCGCTGGCATAATCAAACACAATTACGCTGGCAGCGCTTACATTCTCACAACCTGCCCCGTCGGCGCAAGGTCGTCGATGGTGATTCGGGGTAAACGATGATTCGTCAGAAGGACCACGAGTGAGTCGATCAAACGTGCAAGTTCGCGCACCCGCTTCCGTAGCGCGGGCGCGTCGCGGCAGTGGTCGTTCCGTATTAGGCGATGTCGCCAAATTGGCCGGTGTTTCCACAGCCACGGTGTCGCGCGTCTATAACGATCCGGGCAAGGTGTCGGCCGATGTGCGCACGCGCGTGCGCGAGGCCGCCCATGCGTTGAATTGGATTCCCAATGCCGCAGGCCGCGCGCTGGCATCCACGCGCACGCATATCGTCGGCGCGATCATCCCCACGCTCGACAACCATGTGTTCGCCTCGCAGGTCGCCGGCATGCAGACCGCCATGGCCGAGCATGGCATGACGCTTTTTCTCGGCTGCGCGAACTACGACCCCGAACAAGCACTTACGCAAGTGCGAGCGATGCTCGCGCGCGGGGTCGAGGCGGTGTCGGTGGTCGGAGAAAGTTATCCGCCCGAACTGTTCGCACTCCTAAGTAATCATCGTGTGCCGTACGTCGTGACCTACGCGTACCGGAAGGATAGCCCTCATTGCTGCGTTGGCTTCGATAACCGCTTAGCGTTCGTGACAATGACGGAGCACTTGCTCGAACTGGGGCATCGCGACTTCGCGGTCATCATGCAGCCGTCAGCCGATAACGATCGCGTTCAAGCCCGGCTGCGCGGAATTCATGAAACGCTCGCTGTACACGGTCTCGCGGTGCGGCCAGCGCATTATTGCGAGGGGCTAGCGACGATCGAATTCGGTCGTGCGAGCTTGCGCGCCATATGGAGCCAGCCGCAGGCGCGGCCGAGCGCAGTCATTTGCGGCAACGATCATCTCGCGCTTGGCGCATTGCTCGAGGCACAAGCGTTAGGCATTGCGGTGCCCGGACAGTTGTCGATCACCGGCTTCGACGATATTGCGCTCGCGCGCGAACTGCGCCCGGCATTGACGACAATGTGGGTGGATACGAATGCAATCGGACGCAGCGCCGCACAGGCGCTGCTCGAGATGTTAAACGGCGATGCAGGGGTGGGCAGCGTGGAGATGCCGGCCGTGCTTAGGGTGCGGGAATCAAGCGGCGCGTGGCGCTCGAGCGAGTGAGCGGCGGCTCAGCCGCCCGGGTTCATCCAAGAAGGAAGCTGCGGAGTGCTCCCGCCGGACGCATCCGAAGTCGGAAACGTTGCCGGAGCATCCGTGGTGGGAAGCAATTTTGCGTCGGCCAACGTCGCTCTGACGTTTGCAATCTCATCCGCTGGCTTGTTTTGTGCAGTCATAGCGTTGATCTGCGCTTGCAGTCTATCTATTCTCGCGTTGTGGACGGTCGTAGCCTCCGCAACATGACCATCCTTGACGGCCACGTAGTAGCTATCAAGAGCCTGCGTCAGCGTGCTCGTATCCACCCTACCGGCGTCATCGTGGTAAACGTTGACCAACGCGTTCAACAGGTCCTGGTTCTGCTGATTCATGTAGTTCGGAGGCGCAGCTACTATCGCGTCTGCTTCTGCCCGGCACTTTGCATCCAGTGTCGCCAGAGCCTCGGCAACGTTAGTTGCCGTCGCTTGTGGCCCTGATGTCGCATCCGTACTTGCACTCGCCGTCGGGTCCGTCGACGTCGTTGGGTCGGGAGATGTCGTGCTGCCCGGTTGACTCGTCGGCGTGGACGGCGTTTCGCTCGCGATTCGCTTGGTTGAACTCGAGGAACCACATGCAGCCAACGTTACGGCGGCACCCGCTCCAGTTAGCGCCGTCAAAAGCGCCCGTCGAGAAACTGGCCGCCCCGTGGGTGCAGCGGCCGCGCCCTCGTCGGAAGGTTGGCGGCTGCGGCTCAGGAGCCCTCCTAGCACACCGCTGGCACGCTGCTTCAACGTTGCCATTACACCAGTGGTGGGCCGGGCCGCATTTACGTCGGATTGAGTGGGGTTTGTCTGGACAGGGGTTTGAGCGCGGACCTTCACTGCGGTCTCCGGAGAAAGTTCGATACGCGTAATGTAGCTAACCACAGCCCATGATTACTTAGGTGTGCGAACTGCTTGCTACGCAAACGAAGCGAACTCCGGATAAGGTTTTACGCTGGTGAGGTCGGCGTGCTCACCATTGCGGGCGGCTCTTCCGTGCGCTGACGTTTGCGCCTTGGCTGAGGTTGGTCTGCCACGACGTCATAAACGACCAGCGCCGAAACGATAGCGATACCCGCGAGCGTACGGGCATCGAACACCTGCAGCCGCGACGACGTCGATAGCAAAAGCGAAATGAAAGGCTGCACCGACATGCACACGAGCACCGTGAACGGTCCCGACGAATTGATAGCCGACTGCAGCAACAACATGGGCATCAACACGCCTGCGAGCGTCACTACCGCAGCCATACTCAACGCATGAAAGCCACCCGTCACGTGAATCGAATCGCGGAATAACAGGCACCATACCAACGTCGCGGCGATCGTCAGATAAAAACGCTGCGACACAATCTGCGAGCGGGACCACCCTTTTGCCGCGAGTTCGGCGCACACCGACATCGTCAATGCCGATGACGCGCCCGTGATCGCCGTAGCGAGAATGGCAACCCAGACGGCAAGATCGAGCGACGCATGCCCCGCGTTGCCGAACTGTCGTGCGCCGAGCAAGATACACGCGGCAACGATACCGGCGCAGATGATCAGCCTGCGCGAGCTTGGCCATGCACGCCGTTGAACGCTATCGCAGATCGCACCAACAACGAGTGCCACGCCGGTATCGATGGCGACGACCACCGACGGGTCCAACCTGCGCAACGCGAAGAAGAAGCACAGGTAGGTAATGGCCGTATAGAGGTTGTTTTGCACCAGCAACCTGCAATCGCGCCGCGCGATGGCGAACGTGAAGCCACTCTTGATATTCAATGCAATCGCGGTGAACAAGAAGCTGCCCAACACAAATAGAGGTTCGGGGACACCGGGTAGAAAATAAGAGTAGAGAACCTGCCCGACCGATTGCAGGCAGATCGCCATCATCGCTTGAAGGGGACCGTTCATATCGATCGCGCTCAAGCGGCAATGGACGTAACGTGTGCTTCCGCCGTTTCGTAGGCGACGTCGTAAAGCAGCCCCGCCTCGTCCCACTCGCGGATCTGCTCGCGATCGCGTTTGATAAGTTCAGGGTCGTCGTGAACAAGATAAATCGCCCCACCCCACCCGGTCGAATCCGTGGTGAGATGAACACGTGTGCCGGCTGGCAGTGTGCGATAAATAGCGTGGAACGTGGGCAATGTATTGAGGCGTTTGAGCCCGTCGACACTCGTTATAACGCCATCGCCCGCAAATGCGAAGAAGACTTTGGCGACGTGACGCCCGCGCGCATACCTGTCGCTTCGGCTGCGCAATTCATTCATCGTTTCCGGCCGCATCAGATCGAGTGCGTGATAGATCGACTGCGTTTTCAATCCTGCCGCTGCATATGAGTCGCGATCCATTGCCGCGCCCATCAGCCGCGCGCCCGTTTCGATCAACGCTGGCCCACGGGTGGTCCATTTCAATTCGCTATGGGCCGTGCCGTTGACAATACCGAGTGCGTCAAGCGCATCGAACGTGTAGCTGAGCAGATGCGAAGCCAACTCCGATGCAGGATCGAGCAATTCGAAGTCTTCCATCACCATTGCGTATCCGGGCAATAACCGAATGTTGGTACGCCATGCATCGGTCATGAAGTGGCGGCCATCTCGACTGACCGTATTGACAATGTATTGCACACCGTCGAGCCACGATTGCACAATCAACTCACGGTTGGGCTGCGCGAAAACGGTATGCGCGCCAAACGCGCGCCGGCATGCCGCGCGTACCTCGTCGAGACTTCGGCATATCGTGACGTTGTCCGACCCCGCACTGTCGAGCGGCTTTACGACGAGCGGCCAGTTGCCATACCGCTGCGCCCATGCAACGGCTTGTTCCTCGTCGCGAACGAGTGTTTGGTCGGCAGCCAGCAAGCCTCGGCGATGCAACGCGGCGATCATGCGGAACTTGTTCCGACGTTCAGGGATCGTTCGATAAAGATTGGTCGGTGTACCCGCCAGATGGGCGAGACGTTCGGCATAGCTGACGCCCATCTCGCAACCGGCAACAACATGATCGATGTCCATGTCGAGTATGACGCCGGCCGCTTGCTCAGCGGAACCGATATAGCCGAGATCGCCGCGATAAGGCGACATATTGATTCCCGCGCGGAATACGGGCGGCGGCTCTGCAGTCGAGCGAAGATGAAACAGATTGGCGCCCATCGCGTGCAGATCGTGCGCCAGCTCGCGGGCCATCGAATAGCCGTCGACAATCACGATGTTCTTGGTTCGACTCTCACCCATGCCCATATACCGCCCCCTCGCAGGTCGCGCAAGGGCACGAGGGCGTCGACGACGCGCTCACGGCCTTGCCGTGGCTCCATCGTATGCAAGTGGGCAAATTGCCGTGCTACTCGAAATCGTAGAGACCGATGACATTTGGATGAAGAATGCGGATATCCAATTGGCATGCCATGACAGGTTACAGACGAGGCACTGACCGGATATCGCTCGTTTCGTCGCCGGTGCGCTGACGATCTTCAGCGTAAGTCGGCGAGCCGCCACCCGCCTCTATCGGGACGACCACGCCGCGGCGCACCGCATGCGGTATATGCGGGTGGTCGTCGGCAACGGTGTCACCGAAACGCGATCGAACGAATGCGCGCAACAGCGCAATACGAGGCGCCGGTCCGTCAGCCTCTTGCGGTTGCGCGCAGCCGGCAAAGCGAATGCGGCAGCGCGCGGCGCCCGCATCGTTCGTCGTCAGCAGCAATTCGCGCGCCCGCTCGAGCACGTCAGCTGCATCGGCCCAGTTCGCCGCGGGAGCGAACCGTTGATCGAGCTTTCGTAGATCACCGTGCGTGAAGGTGACGACAATAGTAGGGTCGACGGCCGCGAAACGTATCTCCTCGTCATCGTCGACCAGCGCGCGCGCGCACCAGTAATCGAGCGCGGGCCCCGTCAGCTCAGCGGTGTTCATCATTACCTCCGTTATCCGCCGCGTCGGACGGTATATCGATTTGCGCGATCAGCGGGAAGTGATCCGATGCCCTGCGTGCAAGCGCACTGCGATGCACGCTGACGCCTGTCAGCCACTCGCCGGGGTGGACCCAAATCCGGTCGAGCGCAAACACCGGGCAGAAAGTCGGAAACGTGCGCGGTGCCGGCGCGCGGCGAAAATGCGTGACAAGCGTTCTCAGCGCCCGGCCATGCACGAACCACTCATTGATATCGCCGAGCAGAATAACGGGCAGCTCGCTTGTATCGAATGCTGCCAGCAGCGAGCGCACCTGAGCGCTGCGCTCACTTGCAGATAAACCGAGATGCGTCGCCACTACGCGCAAAATCGTCGAACCGCATTCGACATCCGCGTCGAGCGCCCCGCGCGGCTCCCGGCGATGAAACGATAAATCGACCGAGCGCGCCGCGCGAATCGGCAAGCGTGAGAGCACCGCATTGCCATAACGCCGGCGCGGCGTGGCAAACGTCGGCCCTTCGACGGCATACATGCCGCTAGTCTCGCGCAGGTGAGCCAGCAGATCTGGGGCGTCAGTGCCGCCGAGCGGTACCTCTTGCAGCGCGATCACGTCGGCATCGAGCTCGGCGATCACACCCGCCACGCGCTCTTTCATCCGTTGCGCCGCGTGCACCGTCCACGCTCCGAACCCACCGTGCACGTTATAGGTCGCGATACGCACCGAACGCGCGTACGCGGGTACGGGCTGCCTTATCAGGTCCGAAGTGTCTACGTCCAGGTCGAGCGTGCTCGTTGGCCCATTCATTGGCGTTTTCCTAACCATCGTTGCAGCATCACGGAGACGCCCACCAGCGCGACGCCAATGGCAATGAGCGTCGCCCATGCGCCGCCGCCCGGATGCCGTATCGCCGCGATCAATTGATGCGCGAACGTCACGGTCAACACAATGCCGGGCGTCATGCCCAGTACTGTGCCGATCAGATAATCGCGCAAGCTGATATGCGATGCGCCGGCCACGAGATTGACAATCGTAAAGGGTGCAATCGGCAACAGACGCAGCACCATCATCGTGACGATGCCGCGTTGTCCGATTCGCTCGCTGAGCCGGTTCGCTCTCGCCCCGGCCAATCGGCGCACCGCATCGCGCCCGAGCGACACGCCGATGCCGTAGGTTGTCGCCGCCGCAATCACGGTGCCGAAAAACGCGTAACCCATGCCTGGCCATGCGCCGAAGACGAGCCCCGTTGCGGCGATCAGCGCAGTGATCGGCACTGATAACACCGCTGCGACGACATAACCAGCCAGCACGATCAGTGGCGAAAACGGCAATGTGCCGAGTTGCTTGCCCCAATGGACCAGCAAAGCGAGATTGATGTGCTGGCCCAAGGCGGTAAAGCGCCATAGCACCGTCAGCACGACGACGCCGAGCACCAGCGCGCCAAGCAGCAAGAAGCGAGCCGTGAGCGACTTGCCGTGCTCCTCGGGAACGAACTCGCGCACCAGCGCTTGCGGTGCGATGGGCTGCTCCGGATCGAGCCATGCGTTGACCGGCACCAATGCGTCCAGGTCGCTTGTCGTCACCGGCGTGAAAGGCCGCAGCGATCGCCCTTCGTCGCGCCCAAGCGCGGCGATTGTAGCGTTGAGCCCGCCGTGGCGTTGTTGCTTTGCGACGATATCGTCGACGGGGACGTCGAGATGCTCGGCAAGCAGGCGATTTCGCCATTCGGCGATGACCGCACGCACACGCGCATCGCCGTTCGAATCGATAGCGATGTTGCATTCCGTGTCGAGCACCATCGATCGATTATTGAGGTTGGCGCTGCCGACCGTCATCAGCGTGTCGTCCACTATCATGACTTTGCTATGGATGTTCAGACAGCCGGACCCTAGCCCGTCGATATGCGGGCAATACATGCGGTAGCGGTCGTGGCGGTCCGCATCGACGAGCGCGCGATGCAGCCGTGCGCGCAATACACCCATCGTGGCTTCCTGAAGCCAGCCGCTTTGCATGCGAGGAACGATTACCGCGACATTCGGCCCGTCGGGCTCGGCAAGCCGTTCACATAGCGCTTCGCGTACGACGGCAGCGGTGAAATACTGGTTTTCGATGTAGATCGACCGCTGGGCCGCTGCAATGAAATCGGCAGTCAGCGCACGCACCTGCTGCGTTGGCATACGCGAGCGATAAGGCGGCGCCGTCAGCGAGATGCCCAACAGCACGTCAGGCAGATCGATACGCGCTTCGCTCGGCCATGGGTCGGCACTGTCATCGAGCGAGCGCTGCGCGCGAATCGCGATGCGCCTGCCACACGAGGCCTGCCACCGTGCACGCGCGAGCTCGCCGATGGCACGCGCGGCGTCGCCATCGAACATCGTCTGAACATCGTGGAATGGTCCGTATGCCGTGCCGTTCGGGTCGCGCCGGCGCGCGTCGTCGGGCGCATGCGCCGGCGTATCCCATCGCGAGCGCGTGAGATCTAGTCCGCCGACGAACGCGAGGCGATCGTCGATGACGACAAACTTTTGATGATGGGATGCGCCGCGCGGATGCGTGCCGTCGAGCCGGAACAAGACGCCGTGATGCGCACGCCAGCCGGTCTGGTACACCGGCAGCCATTCGCGCTCGAACGCATAAATCATGGCGAAGTCCCACGCCAAAATATAGATGCGCAAACGCCTGCGCGCCGCCGCCAGCGCTTGCAAAAATTCGCCGAGCGGTTCGGGCCAGCCGTCGTCCGCGCCTTCGGGTACGAGCTTCATGCGGCTGTTGATATCCCAGCCGACGATAAAGATCGTCCTTTGCGCTTTCGTCAGCGCTTCGCGCAGCGCCGAGAAATATGCCTGGGCATCGATTAGGAGTGCGAAACGATCGGCGTGACGTATCGAGTCGCAGTTGCGGCCTGCTTCGAGCAGGCCGTGCCGTGTCAGTGCGGCTGGCTCGGCACGAGGCGGCGCGGCTCGCTCTTGACCGCGCGCGCAAAGCGGCGGCCAGCCAGCATTGGCGACATGCATCGCTGTCGTTGGCGTGTCCGGATCGTCAAATGAACTCATGACGATGCGGCAGCAATGCGCGTGCCTCACGTCATCCGAACGCGGGATGACCTTCAGCGACTCGCTTTTCGCTTGGAATCGGCGCGGGGTCGGACCATGGGGTAATGGCGCTCGGGTGCGCTCATGAAGCGCTTTCGGCGACTGCTGGTGCGTCGTCTAGCGCGCGGGGCACTTCCCGCGCGAAGAGCATTTTGAATGCTTCCGGCAACGGCGCGAGCGAACGTGATTGCAAGCCGACACAAGCAAGCTTCAGATTGGCTCTGGCGATGGGTGTGCCGTCCCGCATCAATGTTTGACTGACTTGAAAGGTGCAACGACTCGCAAGCGATGCCGTGCCGGCAATCACCAATGTTTGATCGATTTCGGCGGCTTGGAGGAACCCAAGGTTGGCCTCGATCAACGCGAACGCGATGTCATGTTGTGCTTCGAGCTCGCGTGCACCGAGCCCGTTCGCGCAGAGCCACTCGGCGCGCGCCTGCTCGAACCAGCGCAAATAGGCCGTATGGTGCGCGACGCGGCCGGCGTCGGTGTCAGCGTGGTAGACCCGTACGGACCACCGCGGTATCGAAACGACATGGGAAAAAACCATTTTTTTCTCGCTTGCTTAGCATCGCCATTTCGGCGACGGCTTCATCGTAGAGATGCGGTCGATGTCGAGCCGCTACTCGAACGCGTAGTCGGCAAGGCTGATTTGCGGCGCCGGTCCGAGCTTGTTCGATCGCGGCGGCCGCGCGGCGTCGATCAAGCTCCAGAATGTCGTTTCTTCTGTATCGCTTGCCAGTGTGTCGCGTACATCCGTTCGTAGTACTGACGATATGTGAGGCTCTGCCCGGATACCTTTTGTACGCACGGTCGTTCGTTATCGCCGATGTACTGCCCCAATGCTCGTCGTGCCCACTCGCGGTCGCCCTGATGTTCCCCGGGTTTTACGTATTGCATAAAAATCTGCTGACAACCGACGCGGTGCGTCGCCAACTGATCGCCCAGAGCCCGAGGCCACTCACCGGACTTGAACGCGGCCCACAAGTCAGTTAGCTCGGCCAGCACTGCTTCGCCCTCCTCGTCAAGCGCGGACTCGGTGCTGAGTGCAATGTACGTTTGCTCAGCGAGTGGCGGGTCGCTCATCACGTCGTCGGGATCGATCTCGATTGGCGGAAACTCCGCGTGACCGAACTCGTGCGAAAGCATGGCGAACGTTTCGACCGGCATAGCCGCGGCATCGAGAACATAACGCCTGTCGACGACGATCGATTTCGCTTGGTGATCCGTGAACGAACCTCTACCCGGTGACGCGGTGACGCGCACGGTCCAAGCTTCTGCCTGCAGCCGATCCATCCGTGCTCGAAATGGCGTCGAGGCCGCGGTCATCGACTTGAGTGGCTCCAATTGAAGCAGCTCGAAAGCAACATTCAGCCCGTCAGCGCTCATGGAAAGTACGCGGTCGCGAGGATCGCAAGACAGGCGTGCGCCCCTGACCCTTTGCGGCAGCGCCGGTGCGTTCGCTGGCCTGATCTTATGCGACGAAGCAACGCTTTGCCCGGAGAGTGTCACAGTGAAGCGTGAGGATGCCAACGCTGCGCCCGACACGTGCCGCTCTCGCAAAGCGTGCAGGCGCTCGTCCCTGGGATCGGCGCCCGTCTGTGTCGTTGCGCCGTGCGCTGATGCGCGATCATCAGCCGTTTCTGAATCGGGGTGACGCTCAATGAAGTGTGTATGTGTTGCTGTCCTTTCGATATTGCCGCTCATGTCCCTGAACCTCCACTACTGTTGCTGCAGGAACAAACCATCGTAGGGACGGGGACAACATCACAAACGCGTTCGTCCGAAGCAGTGGACGCCTGAACGCAAAAACAATACAGACAAGTCTATTCATCAGACAAGGTGATTGCTTGAACTAATTGCAATCGCGATGATCGTGCGTGCTAGTGCCAGTGCTCGAAGTGGTGCGGAAGGCCCGCGCTTGCGCCGCGAAAGTGGTTGGCGTCATTCCGCACCAACGTTTGAAATGGCGGCCGAAGTGGCTTTGATCGAAGAACCCCACTTCCGCCGCAACGACCACACTAGGCAGTCCGGCCGACAACAGCGCCTGTGCGCGAGCAATGCGCAAGCCGCACAAATATCGATAGGGCGACGATCCGAAGCGCAGCCGAAAAACCGTGACAAAGCGCGAGACGCTAAGCGCGGCTGGGGCGGCCATCTGAACCAGGGTGAGCGGCTCCGTAAAATGCGCATCGATGAAAGCACGCGCGCTATCGAGGCCTTCCGATCGCGTCATGATGCACCTGCTGTTTTGAAAGCTGTCGCGGCTCGCTTCGTGAATCGATCGATCGAAAATGCGTCGAGTGCGATCGCACTGGTTCCCGTATCGACGAGTTCGGCCAACGTCTCGCCGACGCCCGGCCCCAGTTGAAAACCGGCACCGCAAAAACCGAAGCCATAGTAAAGACCATCCACCGCTGCGCTTGCGCCGATGATCGGTTCGCCGTCGGGCAGATAGCCTTCGACACCGCTCCAAGTCCGAATGACATGCAGCGGCGCAAGCGCTGGCACCAGACGCCTGAACTGCGCCATTTGGCGAACCATATTGAGCGGCGTCACAGCGGCCCGACAGGTATCGATATCGGCAGGACCGGGCGGGCCCCCGCCCAAAATGATATTGCCGCGTGGAATTTGGCGGAAATAGACACTTTCTGCCTTGACATGGGTGTAGACACCCATCGACGAACCGAATACGTACGGCACGGGCTCGGTAACGGCCATTTGCGGGCCATGCGCATCGAGCGGAACCGGTTCGCCGAATTGAGCACTGAGTCGATTCGCCCACGCGCCCGCGCAAATCACGAGTCGCTCGCAGCGATAAACGCGACCGTTCGCGTCTTCCACGCGAAAGCCGCCTCCGTCTCGCTCCACTAGCGTGACCGCCACGTTCTCCCGTATTTGCGCGCCGAGACGCGCCGCGGCGCGAGCAAACGCTGGCGCGGCAACGCGCGGATTGGCGTGACCATCGAGCGGGGAGATCGATGCCGCCAAGACTTTCCGCCCGAGCAACGGAAAGCGAGCGAACACCTCACGGCCTCGCAGTACTTCCAGGTCGAGCCCAAAGACGCGTGCCTCGCGCGCATAGTGCTCGAACGTTTCGACATCTTGTTCGTGATAGCAAACGCGCGTATGGCCCGCCGGCAGAAACTCCACGTCGTGCTGGAGCCAATGCGCCGCGTTCCGCCACGTCACCAGTGCACGGTTCGCAATCGGCAACTGATGTAACGCGCGTCCTTGCCGCCGTATTCCGCCGAAATTGACACCGCTTGCTTGCTGCCCCGTCAAGCCGCGCTCCAGCAACATTACTGAGCGCGCCCGCCGGCTCAGGAAAAAGGCCGTCGCTGTGCCCACGATGCCGCCACCGATCACGATGACGTCTGTATGCGTCGCACTCATCCGGCATGCATCCTTAGGAGTCCTCAACGATTGCCATCGGCAGCGGCTTGACAGGCGCTTGCGGCCTTAGCCTGCCCACTTCGCTCAGCGGTATCGATATAGTTGCGGCAATGACTTCCGCAGCGGCGTGTGCGCAATAGCGCCCTTGGCATCGCCCCATGCCCACGCGAGAAAATGCTTTGGCACGATTCGCTTCGCTGGCTCCCGTCACTTGCACGATGCGACGAAGTTGTCCAACCGTGACCGCCTCGCAGCGACAAATCACCGTATCGTCGGACAATGCCGCGGCCGCTTCGGCGGGCCAGGGAAAGGCGCGCCGAAGGCCCGCCGCAAAGCGTGAATAGCGCGCGAGCTGCTTGCGCAGCATCGCCATGCCATCGACCTCCCGGCCCTGGTCAAGCAGCACCGCAAGTGCAGCGAGACGGCCCGCACGCTCCGCCGCATCGGCACCTCTGACATGCGCGCCGTCGCCGGCGAGATAGACATTGCTCACGCTGCTGCGCCCATCGCGGTCAACCTTGGGCAACCATTGGCACCCTGCTTCGTCGAACTTGAATGCACAGCCGGACAAATCAGCCAATTGCGTTTCGGGCCGCAAATGATGACCGAGTGCGATCGCATCGCAGCTCAGGTCGAGCGGTTGCCCATTCGCCAATCGCACCGTCACACCACTGACGCCGTCGTCGGGCGTGCCATGGATCTCGATAGGCCGCACGCCGCGATGAACCAATACGTCAGCACGGTGCAGAATGCGCAACAGCGCCGCTCCCTTGATCAATGCACTCGGCACCGACAGCAAGGCCGGCAGCGCGCGCATACGCGTGCGCACGGTGGACGTGTCGAGCACGGCCGCCAAGCCGGCCCCCGCTTTGACATACTGCGCAGCAAGCAGATACAGCAACGGCCCGCTGCCGAGCAAAACGACGCGCGAGCCAATTGCACATGCATGCGCTTTCAGCGCGATCTGCGCACCACCGAGACTGTAGGTGCCAGCGAGATGCCATCCCTTCACCGGCATCAGCCTGTCCGTTGCTCCGCTGCAAATGATCAGCGCATCAAAAGCATGCGCGCGATAGCGCTCGCTCGTCACGACATGCACCTCACCAGGTGAAATGTTCCAGACCAGTGTCTGCGGCAGATAGTCGATGTGAGGTTTGATTGCATCGAACGCGTGATGCAGGGCTGCCGCACGCTTGGCCTCGGTGCCGTACAACGTCGCATACGAGCGCGACAATCCTTCGGACTGGCGGCGATAAATCTGGCCGCCGTCGCGGTGCCCCTCGTCGATCACAAGCGGCCGCCATCCGGCCTCGACGATCGCTTGCGCCGCGCGCACGCCGGCAGGCCCCGCGCCGATGACAATTACGCGCGCGGCCATATGCGTCCTCCTGCCATCCCGGGCTTCGTCACGATGCACATGCCGGGCGTGGCAAGCGTCGTACAGGCGCGCACGCGCGCACCATCCGCGCACCACACCCAGCAGTCCTGACATGCGCCCATCAGGCAAAAGCCGGCGCGCCGGCCATCGCCGAACTCCGAATCGCGCAATGCCGGAACGACGTTGAGCAACGCAACGAGCAGGGTGTCGCCGTTCGCCGCTTCGCATGCCATGCCATCGACGTAGATGCGAAACGTCTCACGCCGCTTTTCGCCCAGACGCACAAACCGTCCGTTCACGCGACACCTCCATCACGAGCGCAGCCGACGAACACGTTTATGCTGAAAGCCAGACGTGCTCGGCGAACGCGAAGCCCATCAAGCCGGCAAGGGGAATCGATCCGAGACCTTGGAGCTTCGCTGCATGCGCATCGATCGAACTCAAGAACATCGGGATGCCGACGCCGCCATTTTCGTGCACGAGCACCTGCATGTCGCCGTAGATTTTCTTGCGTTTCGCATCGTCCGGCTCTCCGCGCGCGGCCAGGAGCATCTGATCGAACTGCGCGTTTTTCCAATTTGCTTCATTCCATGCCGCATCCGACTTGAAGAATTGCGTGAAGAGCATATCGGCGGTCGGCCGCGCGTTGACGGACCCGTAACCGAGCGGATGCTTCATCCAATGATTCGACCAGTAACCATCGGAGGGTACGCGTGTGACCTGCAACGTAAGGCCGGCAAGCGGTGCTGCTTGCTGCAGCAGCATCGCCATATCGACCGACCCGTCTGCCGCAGGCGACGCGAATAGCTGCAGCGGCGTGCTGCCCACCTTCGCCTTCTGAAAATAGAACTTTGCCTTGTCCGGATCGAACGGGCGTTGCGGCAGACCAGCAAAGTAATAACGATTGGTCGGATCGATCGGCTGATCGTTGCCGATGGCACCAAAGCCCTGAAACACGGTGCGTCGCATCTGCTCGCGATTTTGCAGATACATCAGGCCACGGCGGAAATCGGCGTTACCGGTAATGCCACCTTCGTCGCGAATCACGAGATCGGTGTATTGGCCGGTCTTCGTCTCGAGTACCGCGAAACCGGGGGTACTCTTGATGCGCGTGGTTGAACGCGGGCTGACGGAGTTGATCAACTGCACATCGCCCGAGAGCAACGCGTTCACACGTGCCGATTCATCGCCGATACCAACCAACTCGATCTCGTCGAGGTGCGGCAGCCCCGGCTTCCAATACCGCTCGTTTTTAACGACGACTGTACGCACGCCCGGTCTGAACTCCTTCACTTTGAACGGGCCTGTGCCGATAGCGGTCGAAAAATCTTTGGTGCCGTCTTTGATGATCAGAAAGTGCGCGTCGGCCAGGATCGCAGGCAAATCCGCGTTGGGGCCCGCGAGCGTGATCGTCAGTTCGTTTGGCCCGGTCGCTTTCGCCTCGCTGATTTGGTCGGCCAGTGTCTTGGCCTTCGACGCAACGGCCGGATCTTTGTGGCGCGTCAGAGAATAGATGACATCGGCCGGCGTGAGCGGCTTGCCGTCATGGAATTGCACGCCCTGGCGCAGTTTGACGACCCATACCTTTGCATCTTTCGTATCGAATGACGTAGCGAGCGCCATCTTTGCGCCGAGGTGTGCGTCGAGTTCGGTCAGACCGTTGTAGACCATATTGCAGCGCACGTAATCCGTCGAGAGCGAGCCCTTGGCCGGATCCAGCGTATCGGACGTAGAGGCGGACTGCGTTGCCACCCGAATCTTGCCGCCTTGCCTCGGCTTGTCCTGTGCGCGTGCATTCGGGCTCGCCGTGACGAGCCCCGCGCCGGTCAGCGTCACGACGCCAGCGGCGACGAGCGCGCGCAGTGCGTCGCGCCGCGACGCACCTTTCGCTGTCAATCGCTCGAGAGCGGTCTGAACTGCACCTGCATCATATTGCGACGGGTCCTTGCTCATCGAGCTTCTCCACAAGTGATTGATGAAAAACTGCGGTAAGGCTTTATCAACTTCGCGCCGGATCACGAATGCCTCCCGTCGTATAGAGATTTAATCAATGCAAAAACAAAAATGTCTCTGATTCGAACAGGACCGACGCTATAAAGCACGCGTTTTTAGGCCGACCGACAGCAGAGTCTGCGGTGCTGCTGATACGGCCGGGTTGCGAAAAGATCGTCCTAGTCAGCGCCGGTGCCACGTGACACAGTGCGCTCGTCAAGGCTCCGAGGGGAAAACGCGTGTCCGCTCCGATTCACTACCGGCGCTTCGCTCAGTCAGATGTCGCGGCAGCGCACGCGCTGACGCTCGAACTCAAATGGCCGCATCGCGCGGAGGACTGGCAGTTCGTGGCCGATCTGGGTGACGGCATCGTCGCCGAATGCGATAACCGCGTGATCGGGACGGCATTCGTCTGGAAGTATGGGACGGATGCTGCTTCGCTCGGGATGGTGATCGTCTCATCCGCGTACCAGGGCGCCGGCGTCGGCCGGCGTCTGATGGAACGCGCACTCGAAACACTCGGCTCGCGCGCTACGGTTTTACACGCGACGCCAGCGGGGCGACCGCTGTACGAGAAGCTCGGCTTTGTGGCCATCGGCATGCTTGATCAGCATCAGGGTGCGGCGCTCCAGCCGCCGTTGGTCCCGCTGCCGCCAAGTGAGCGGTTGCGGCCGCTCGGTGCAAACGATACGCCGCGCCTGGTCGAGCTCGCATCTCGCGCAAGCGGCTTGGACCGAAGCGCCGTGCTTCCCGCGCTGATCGAATGCGCCGACGGCATCGGACTCGACCGCGATGGCGAGCTTGTAGGCTTCGCGCTCTTTCGTCGCTTCGGCCGCGGCCGAGCCATCGGGCCCGTCGTCGCGCCGCGCACCGCCGAGCCGTTTCGCGCGAAAGCGTTGATTGGCCACTGGTTGGCATCCAACCCGGGCAAGTTCGTGCGGATCGACGTGCCCGGCGACGCAGGCCTTCACGCATGGCTGGAGTCGCTCGGCTTGTTGCGCGTCGACAGCGTCGTCAAAATGGCGCGTCATGGCGAACGCCTTGCGTCGCAAGACCCGCAATTCGCTCAGTACGGCATCATCAATCAGGCCATTGGCTAACGCTCCGATGACATTCCTCTATAAAGCCGATCCCGCGCGCGGCGAAATTTGGGCGCGTCTTTTTGCGCAACGCGCGCCCGAACTCGGCTTTCGGCTATGGCCTGACCTCGGGGACACCGCCGACATACGCTATCTCGCCGCCTGGCAGCCTCCAGACGACATTCTCGGCACGCTGCCGAACCTCGAAGTGATTTTCTCGGTCGGCGCCGGCGTTGATCAATTCGACTTTGGCGGGATCCCCGCGCATATCCCCGTCGTGCGAATGGTCGAGCCTGGGATTGTCGAAGGCATGGTCGAATACGTATGCCAAGGCGTGCTCAGTGTGCATCGCGATATTTTCGAGTACGGGCGGCAACAACAACAAGCATGCTGGCGAGAGATACCCGTGCGACCGGCGTCGTCATGTCGCGTCGGTGTATTGGGACTTGGCATGCTCGGCACCGCGGTGCTCGAGCGGCTGCGTTTATTCGGTTACGCCTGCGCGGGCTGGAGCCGCTCGGCCCGCGCTATTGCAGGCGTTACATGCTATGCCGGAGCGGAAGAACTCGACGCGTTCTTGTCGCGCACTGACGTGCTCGTCTGCCTGTTGCCGCTGACCTCGGCAACGCGAGGGCTGCTCGACGCCAAGCTCCTCGGCAAATTGCCGCGCGGCGCCTCGCTGATACAGACCGGCCGGGGTGCTCATCTCCAGCAGCAGGATCTGCTTCGCCTGCTTGATGACGAGCATCTGCGCTATGCGCTGCTCGACGTCACCGACCCGGAGCCGTTGCCGGCCGACCACCCGCTCTGGGCGCACCCGCGCGTGCGCATCACGCCGCATATCGCTAGTGCCACGCGCCCCGAGACGGCGGTTGTTGCCGTGCTCGATAACATCGAGCGATACCGGGCAGGCTTGCCGATGATCGGGCAAGTCGACCGCGAACGCGGCTATTGATATAGACGTTTTATTGCAGCCGCGCTCGGCCGCTTCAATCGCGAACATGCGTGCTAAAGTAGTCAACGCGTTTTCGATCAAAAGGCAAGGCGATAACTGAAGATGACCAGCGATTGCAACAAGCTAGACCGAATTGACCTGCGCATTCTTTCTCAACTTCAAAAGAGAGGACGCATTACGAACGTCGAACTCGCGGATGCGGTCGGCTTGTCGCCAAGCCCATGCCTGATCCGCGTCAAACGTCTGGAGAAAGCCGGCTATATCGTGGGCTACGGCGCACAGATCCAACTCGAAAAACTCGGCGACGTCCAAATCGTTTTTACGGAAGTCACGCTGGCCGATCATCGCCGAGAGGACTTCGTGCGCTTCGTCGCCGCTATTCGCGACGTCGACGAAATCATCGAATGCCATCTTGCCAGCGGTGGCTATGACTACCTGCTCAAGTTCGTCACACGCAGCGTGAGCCACTATCAGAGTGTGATGGAAGGGCTACTCGAACGCGATATCGGCATCGAGAAGTACTTTAGCTACGTCATCATCAAGTCGCCGTTTGTGAAAACGCACTACCCGCTCGAGGTGCTGTTTCCTCAAGGATAGCGAGTACGGATCATTTCTGGGTCAACCAACTCCAATGACGGATCGATCACAATGTTCGAAACGCCTGTTCCATTGCTCCGCGAACGCCAAGGACCCCTGCCAAACAAAGCCTATCCACTACGCCTCAAACCCGGATCTGGACAAGTCTCGGTCATTGGCGAGTGATCGCGGTCCAGTCAGCAGGCGGTGTGGAAATTGCCGGGACCTTCACCGTGCCGGTATCGAACTGAACATTGACCATCTCGATCGAATAGACCTGCTTTGACTTGTCGTCGGTCCCGATCAGTTTCAACAACACGCCGGTCTTGTCATCGACCCACATCTTGAACGTGCTTGCACCCAGCTTCCGCGTCAGATAGGCGTCGAGGTGCCCTTCAATGACGGTGGCCTGGCGGCCCGCCACGTAGTCATGGCCGGCAATCTTGCTGGTCGCCGTCGTCAACCAGAATGCGTAGTTCTGCGGCAACGTGACTTCGTTCGCACCAGTGGCGCCGGCCGGATCGTCTCGATGAAGATAGACCGGCTCGCACTTGGCATTGCGATAGAAACGTGGGCCCGTGGCAGGCGCCTCGGTCTCGGCCAGTGACGATGTCTGAAACTTCGACTCGCTAGGAAAGTAAGTCATCGCCGACTGGCCATTCGAAACATGGGTGATCGGGTTGCCGGTGGCATCGGTTATCTTAACCAGGCTGCTTCGGTTCTGCTCGGAGATCTCGAACGCGACGTTGTCGCCTTGACTGTTATTGGAAAAGGAGATGCGAAAGGAGCCTCGGATGTCGCGGTAATGATCGACCGCGTCCAGCATCTTCTGCTGGATTGCCGCGATCGCGGGATCTCGAATCGCTAAAGACTCGCAGCGAGAGAACGGGTTCAAAGCGGATGGATCCATTTCGTCGTCGGCAGCGGATTGGCCGTTGCCGACTGTGCTGATGGTCACGGCTTTGACTACATCAGCACCTAGTCCGCCCCGAGAATAATTTCGCATCATTTGCACTGCGTTGCCCGTGCCCTTCCCGAGATAATTCCATCCACCTGGAGCCGTGTTTTGATTAAGGGTTCTGAGAGATCCATACTGATAGGTAGCCTGATTGTAGTAGCTATATTCGGCAGATGCCGTAAAGGCGTCGTTGGCTAACCACGCGTAGTACCTGTACGGATGGATATGTGCGAATATCCAACCATAGCCGGCCCATCGCCCCCCTGCCGGATCCAGGCGATCATCGCCGTTCCAGTCGCCCGATTGTCCGCTTCGATAGACGAAGACATCCGACCCCGCCCAGGTGCTGCAGCCTGGATATTGACTCGGATCGGGGTCATTATCGCAGTAGTAAGTGGTGGCAAAGGCTGGTGGCGCAAACAGGACAGTTGACAATACGACCGCGGCGCCTAATGGGCATTTATGCTGGGCATTCATCGATGACCTCTATACGGTTTCATCGCGGCGCGATGCAAGCCGCCGCGAAAGGTGTGCGGATTAGCTCGTGCTATAGCGTTACGGCAGGAGAGAATTGCGGATATTCAAATTCGAAAGAAGGCTCGGCGAATCTCGCTGCTCCCCGATGATTTTTGCAAATCATTATGCGCGCTGTCATGCGTTGTGCTGGACATGTCGAAGATGATATCTGTTGCACGTCGTCCGTGGCACTGCGTCTAGCCTGAAGGCACACCTCGTGTATCAGCTTTGCGCCGCGCCATGGTGCTCGCTGCAAAGGGTGAATGTGTGCAGGTAGCGGTAATGGTTTCGGCTTCAACGCACATCAGATACTCGGATATAAATTAAAAACGATTTTGAGTGTAAGTCCTTCGTCACAGAATTCAAGCGAATTTACTAGAGGATATCGTCCAGCCATCGTTCCGACGGCATTGTAAAAGTCTATCTATTTCGAATACCGAAAACACCTGAAAAAAGGTACTCAACTGGTGCTAGTTTTTATGTGACATCGAATTTGTCTGTGGGCCGCGCCGGTAATGGATTTACGATCGGCGAAAGCGGATCGGTTAGAGTTCAGATTTCTGGATTTAACGAATGAGGGGTAACCCATGCGGGCAAGCGATTCCGACGAAATTGAGCGAAGCGCGGTTTGAGGTATCTACCGGATAATGCGGCACTGGCAGCATTAAGCGGATCTTTTCGGGCACGGTACATCAACGGCACGACGTCGATTTATGTCTCACCCGAAGAGTTTCGTTTGCGGCGTGAAGCGGCCAAGTATCACGCGAGGCTGATGCAGTCTAAGAGCAGATCGCGTTCGAGTTGAAGCTGGCGGGGCTGGGTATGCCGGTGACAAAGTCTGCCGCAAGTGCATCGCAATCATTTCGGGTAACAGGCGCCCTCTTCCGACTCGAGCTCGCGGACAATAACGACGGCGATGACAATCGGCGCTGCTCGATCCGGACATGAACGTTCACGCCATTAGCGTCACCGATACGGAGGCGTCTGACCACGAGGGGATGGAGGCAGAGCTGCCCTGCGAGGTGTCGGTCGATCGCGTCATCGCCGATGGCGCCAACTACAGCATCGAGCGCACGCAAGCATGGTCACGCTGTGGTGCGCTATCCGTGATTCCCCCTGTCGGCCAACGCCGTCGTGCATGGCCAGAACACGACCGGCAGGCACGATCAGATCGGCAGCACATCGATATCCTGTGCGCCCGGTTCGTGCTCAACCCCGATCGCTTTGACGTTGTCGTCGCAACGAATCTTTTCGGCGATATCCTTTCCGACCTCGGGCCCGCATGCACTGGCACTATCGGGCTAGCACCCTCAGCCAATCTGAACTCCGAGCGCGCATTTCCGTCGCTGTTCGAGCCGGTTCACGGATCAGCGCCCGATATTGCAGGAAAGCGCGTTGCCAATCCGATTGCGATGATCTGGTCCGCCGGCGATGATGCTCGATTTTCTACGCAATCATTCAGGCAAGGAGCATGAAGCGCACGATGCCATTCTCGCCCGCCATCGAAGCCACGCTCGAAGAAGGGCCACGCACGCCCGATCTCGGCGGGAAAGTTGCGATGGATGAAGTGGGCACTGCTATCGCTCGCCGCGTCTTTCGATAATGACCGGTCTACGGCAATTGCTTAGTAGTCCTGTCGATTTCGGGCGAAGCGCACCTTCTTCATTCCGAGTCGTGCCTCGGGTGCATGGGTCGGATGATGTCGGCGTACGACGCAACAACGGATGCAGCCGTGCGAGAAAATTCGTCAATTGCATCGCGCTGACCGAGCAAGGCTGCCTGCGCTAATCGGTGCCGCCCCATCCGCGCGGCGACTTGCTCGATCAGCCATGCCTGCACGGGATCTTTCAGGCCGAGGTCCTCCTCGCGAATATCGTCGGTGCCGATGCCGCGCGATACGGCGTGACGCACACGGTGCGCGAGCAAGGTTGCATAAGCAGATGGGTCTTCGCGGCCCGCTGGCTCCATCTCGATCATGCGACCGAACCAACTGGCCGCGCCGTCCTGCAGGCCCGGTGCAGCGACTTCGGCTGCCGCGCAGAACTCGCGGTGCAGCAGCGCGCCTCCGAGTGCGCGCCATAAGATCTCCTCCTGCATGCGAACGTCCGCTACCGATTCGAGGTCGCTACGCACGAGAATCTCGGATGCCCGATTATTTTTGTTGACGGTGAACGTGTATGGCACATCGTCGCCGCGCTTGATTTGTGCGACGTTTCGGATAGTCTCGACCGAGGCTAGCTTTGGCCTCGGTAATCGGCTTACCGCCTGCGAAAGCAGGCTCACATCCATCGCGAAAATTTGCGCGAGCTTCGAGTGAATCGAGTTTCGCCGCAAGGCCGCGTTGACGCGTGGCTCAAGCACGCGTTCGATAGGCCGCGGCAAACGAGCCGCCCGATATACCGAACGATTTCCATCACGCGGTTGAGCCGGCAGGTTGGCGACGAAGCGCTCAGGCGGAGGTGAACGCCAATATCGATTAAATGGATGCTCAGATGGCGAAGGATCGCCAAAACGATAGCGATAATCGGACGGCGGCAGACCTGCTGCGTCGCGCAATGCTTTCGATACGCTCGCCAGAAATAGCGGCGCAATGGTGCCACGTGGCAAGCCGCGCACACAGTTGTGCAATTCCGTTGCAGCCAGACGACTCAACTTTCCTCTGTTCGAAACGGAGGGCGGGATCGATATCAAGCCCTGTTCGTAGTCAGCACGCAAATCCATCAGGCTATCGAGGAGATTGGCGGCCCGGCTGAAATGCGTCATCCACTGGTTGAACGCGAGCCGGGCGCCGCGATCGGCGGCGCCGTCGCGAAGCTCCATGCTCAGAATTCCGGCAAGCATGTCGGCTTCCTCGCATCGCACCAAGCGAAACGCGTCAACTGTTTTGGCGTCCCGCTGCCGCTCTGCAAATGCGGCAAGCGCTGTCCCTTGCATGATGCTGGCTTGCTTTTGTGCGGATAGCGATTTGAACACGGAGGCGAAGCGCGTCGCCTCTTGTTGCGTTACGCCTTTGATCGGCCTGCCCTCGGTCAGTTGCTTCGCGTGAGGTGCAATATCGGCGACGCCGTCTTCGTCTACGAGTACATCCAGCGCAGTCGATATCGTTAGCAGCAGACTCCAACAGCGAAGATCGTCGTGCGTGACGTCAACTCCAAACGATGTGGCCAAATTGGCCAACGTGGCGACGCCCTGCGGGTGGCCTGTCTCCTCCGTTACGTCGAGTCCGATCGCGTCGGCCACAGGCAGAACGTGTTGTTGCAGCGCGCGCTGAATGACCCGCGATGCACGGCTCTCGGCGCCCGTCGAGTCGGATACATCGGGTCTTGATTCAACGCGCGGCGTGCGTTGCGTTCGCTTGCGCGGGATGTCAGCCAGCTTGGCGAGTAGCAGCGCCCGAGCGCCAGTCGGAACATGTCGGGCGGATTGCCGATGCTCGGTGTGGTTACTATCGTCGCCAGATAACCCACCGTCACTGCTTCTGGATACTGAAACCATCGCAGTTATGTCCAGTTATTGGCGGCCGACTACGTGGTGAGTGTCGGCAACGCGCGTTGCAAAAAACGGCTACTGCTGCTCGTCCACGTCTCGCGCGGACGCCTGACGCAATGCGGCGGCGCGCGCGGCATATTCGGACAAATCAACACGTGCGGGTAACGGACGCGGGACATGGAGCGGGAGTCGTCTCAATCGTCCCATTACCCCCTCGTCTTTGAGGTTGGCATTCACTGCAAAAGATGGCACGAGCCCAGGTCGGCCATTTCGCCTCCAAGCCACGGCCTCGAAGTCGAAGTTCTCGACCTCCTTGCCGAGCCCATGTAGAGCAAGTTCCATGATTCGGCCAACCGATGTGTCTCTCGGATCGCCCTCCGTGCGGATCGCCTCTTGGACGTCTTCGGGATACACCGACGGCGGTGTTAGCTGTAGTCGTTGGATTGGAACGGTGCGGTGGCGATCGAGCATGCTGGCCAGCACCAGCCCGGTCGTTTCCTCTGGTTGTTCACCCTTGCGCAGCTTCGTGACGACTACCGACTTGCCCGGACCGATCCGCGCCGCACGCGCAACGATTTCAAAGCTGCGGTCATGAGTTAACTTGGCGGACAGCTCGTGGCTATTCGACTCGCGGCGTAGGTGGAATCGCACATTGATCGAGGCCAGAAATACGCTGCGATCCAGTGCCCCGCTTGCGTGGCCGGACGGTGCACCCGCCGGCTCCCGCAACGTTTTGCCCGATTCATGGTGCAAATGAACGCCGTCCGGCTGCCTGCTGCCGATAGAAACCATGATCGCGATAATCTCCAATTGGGGGTGCCGGTCGGCCAGCTGAAGGAGCAGCAAGAGGTCATCGTGAAGCAAATAGGCAGCTTAATGACAATGAGCGTTTTTGGGCTTATCGATGGCGAACGCACAAGCGGGCACGCGAAAACACTGCTTCCGCCCGCGTGCGCCGGATGGTCGTTCGCACAACGAATCAATCTGTCTCGTGGATACCGTGTCGCATCAATGTCCGAAATAGACCGAACATTGCGGGGTACCCGTGCAGGGTATGCCCGAATGCATTGGCGCACCCGCCTCCGATTTCCCGTCTGCCGCACCGCCCACCGATTCTTGCATTGCCGCCGCGGGCATAGCCGCGTCCTTCGTTGCTTGGCCGTCTTGCGCGAGGGCTGCGTGCCGTTGCGCGACTACGCTTTGCGCGGCCCAAAGATTATCGGGGTAGTGTTGCCAATCGCGCGGGTTGTAACCGGCTGCGACGAGTTCGTCGAGCTCCGCTTTAACCATCGCGCGAGTCGCCTGTTGCGATGATGCGTTGTGGTCCTGCGCGGACGCAGGCATCGTTAATACGAATGAGCTCAGCGCGACGAAAAGCGCCGGCGCCGATGCAATGGCGCGATTAAGTGAACGTCTCATGATGAAAACTCCCGGCCGTCGAGATGACGACGAGCGATGGATCATCGCGCACCGATCGGTCGGCGCACGACCCGCAGTTTGGTCAGGAGTCCTAATTTGAATGCCTTGACTTCCCTGCTCGCTTGTTAATTCGTTTGCTCACAGAGAATGGTTACAGCTGTGGTGCCCATTGCTACGTTGTCCTAAAGAACGGTCCTCCGTGCAACAACATCAAGCGATTCACTCCACCGCGCCACGCCCCGCCTACCCGCGGGGCGTTTTTCCTATCCGATCAGTACTTCAGCGGGGATTTTCAGTTCGCGATTCAGACGGCGGATCATCGACAGGCTTAGCCCGCGTTTCCGGCTGAGTACTTCGTAGACACGATTCAGGTTTCCGATATACGGTTGCATGTCGCTGGCCGAGAGCCCAGCTTGCTCCATGCGGAACTTGATCGCCTCGACAGGATCGGGAAGGTCGAGCGGAAAATGCTCCGCCTCGTAACGCTCGACCAGGGTGGCTAGAATTTCGAGGCGATCCCCATCCGGCGTGCCAACTACCGGGTCAACATCGACCAGGCCAGATACGATCTGCAACGCTTCCTGGTAGTCGCGTTCGTTATGGATTGGGCGGATTTCCATCTTCGTTACTCCAATTCAACGGTGTCAGCATCGATCTTGTCGTACTCACCGTGCGTCCCAATAAACTTGATGTAGACGACACCGATGCGGTAAGCGATTGCGACGATGAGCCGGTAGTCGTTTCCCTTGATATTGAATACCACGCGGTTTCGACCGACAAAGCTCGCGCTCGGATATCTGGCCTTGATGTCCTGCGGCGTCATCCAGACGGCCTTTACAGCCTCTTCGTGCCATGCAAGCAGCGACTGCCGCACGATCGGATGCTTATCGCAGAACGCCAGAAGAACTTTCTTAGCAATGACTCTCATTTGCCCAGTTTAGTCCCGTTTTGGGACTACGGCAAGACTCCCGTAACACGGGCATTCCGGCGTCTGTTACGAGAACGTTTGCCCCAGAGGTGGGCAAAACCGCTCTGCGAGCACCGAAAATGCTGGGTTCCTCGGAAAAACGGTTCACGAGGCTGTCGCCGGTGAAGCCGAGATCGAGCGCGAGTTGTCGGCTTTCGTTGCCTTCGTACGCCTTGTCCATCAGCAGGTGCAGCGGCCGATTCGGCGGTCCGAAGCGTTCGAGTAATGCGCGTCCGTGTGGCGCATCGCCGGCTTGGCCGGGCGACAGTGCGAACGTTATGGCTGTTCGAGCATCCGCGGCAACCATATGAATCTTGGTTGTCCATCCTCCGCGAGACTTGCCGATGGCTTGGGGTCCATTTTTTTTAACGCACCGATGCCGTCAGGATGAACCTTCACGATCGTGCTATCCAGCGATACCGCTTCAATCCGAACGCGAATAATCCGCGCGCGCTGCAACTCCGTGAATACTCGGTCCAGTACGCCGTTGCGAGACCAGCGGTTCATGCGCGTGTAGATCGTGTGCCAGCGGCCGAAACGGGGCGGCGGACCACGCCATTTACATCCGTGCTCGGCAACATAAAGGATTGCGTTGAGCAACCGGTGAACCGTTTCATCTCGGGCCACAGGCGGCGGGGCTTTTCGGCATCGTCGGCGCGGCGGGCGCGCTCGCCGCGCCGCTGGCGGGACGCTCGACCGACAAGCGCGGCCCGCGTGCGGTCATTTCGCTCTCGATCGTGCTCGACGTCGGCGTGCAGGCCGCGCAGATATCGAATCAGTCGCGCATCTATGCGCTCAAGCCCGAGGCGCGCAGCCGCGTCAACACCGTCTTCATGGTCTGCTATTTCATCGGCGGCTCGACCGGCTCCGCCGTCGGCGCTCTGGCGCGGCGTGCCTTCGGTTGGACAGGCGTGTGCGCGGCGGGCCTCGCCTTCGCGCTTGCGGCCGCGGCGAATCACATGCCGAGGCGGACTTAGCGTTCGGGGCACCACAAGCCTCGTGCGAATCGTTGGCCGAGTCTTCCGCAGGCGCCTGCCGCTTCCGGTCCGTAGCAGCCGCGACGCCGGCGCCTGCGGCAGCGCCGCGGACTGCTTGCCTCAATGCCCCGTCAACGAATTCGTCAGCTCGAGTGCGGTACCCGGCTGGCTGCCGCCCTGAGCGATCAGCAGGTGGATTTGGCCGGTCGTCAGCGCGCTCACCGATGTGCTCGAGGGCACCGTCGTGATGAGCCAGTCGGCATTGTTGGCGAGCGTGAAGCTCGTCGACTCGTAGATCGGCGTAGTGGAGCCGGCTGCCGTCACGATCGCCATGTACGTGCCGCCCGACAAATAGATCGAGTCCTGCCCCGACGCCGGCACGGCATTGCCGTACGACACGCCGGCCATCGTCGGCGAGCCGGACACACTCGTCGTACCCGGCGCGACGATGTAGATGTCGACGTTGGACGCGTTCGCCGATGCATTGAAGCTGCGCACGCGCGCGCTCGTGGAGAGCAGCCCCTTGTCGAACGGGTCGTCGATCAGGCCGATGCCGTAGCCGGTCGTGGTCGGCAACGCGATGGCCGTGTACTCGTGGCCGTTGGCGACGTTCGGGAACGTGCCGGATGCGAGTTGCGGCGAGGTCGTGCCTGTGGCCGTATAGGCGATGACCGTGCTCCCCGTGCCGATGTTGGTCAGATTCGTCACACCCTTGTATGGGACGTTGGTCTGCCCGGACGGGGCCGTGCCGTTGACGAACAGATCGAGGTTCGGTCCAGCCGGAAACGCGTTGATGAAATGCAACTGCGGGTTTTGGATGCCGAGTTCCCGGCCCAGATCGTTGCCGCCGCCGCCGCAAGCCACGAGGAATAACGCCGCACCAATGAACGCGGCCAAGTTTCGTACGTACTTCATGTCGCACCTCTGAATGATTGAAGAACCCCGGATCGTTTCTCGTCGTTGCGGGGCACTTGCAGGGAGCAATCGATATGCCCGGAGGTGCGTGAATCAATACACGAAATCGGTTCGCGTGTGCGGCGGTGGTGTTCGTCGATTAGCGGTGCGCTTCCAGCAAGAGGGAGGCGCGCGCGGCCCCCCTCGCCCACGTCTCGCTTTTACACATCGGGGCGTAGCGGCATAAGTGAACGTCCCATGATGAAAACTCCCGGTCGTCGAGATGACGACAAGCGATGGATCATCGCGCACCGATCGGTCGACGCACGACCCGCAGTTGGTCAGGAGTCCTAATTTGAATACCTTGGCTTCCCTGCTCGCTTGTTAATTTGCTCGCTCACAGAGAATAGTTACAGCTGCGCGGCCAGTTGTTACGTTGTCCTAACGAAGCGATTCATTCCATCACACCGCCGTCGATCGCTCGATCAAGTTCGCGTACGTCGGCCTCGGACAACTGGCCTCTGGTGCGCGCACGTTTCACTGTTGCTTTGAACTCTTGTATCAGCACGTCGGGGACGTCCATTTTTGCACGCTCCTCGCGCATTGCAATGGCGTCGAGAAGTGAAGCCAGCAAATCCTTGACATCTGCCCCAGTCAGATCAGGCGCCAGTTGAGGATCGGCAAGCATATCGTCGAAAGCTTTGATCTGCTCCGCGCCGAGGTTGAGGGTGCCCCCGGGATAGGAAAACAAGTCCAGCGCCTCGTACGTTTCATCCGGTGTTATCAGCCCCCCTGCCCTCGCCCTTCCGAGGACCTTGCGGTAAGCATCCACCGCGTCGGCTCGGCCCGAAGCCATAGCCCGGGCCAACGCCGATGCATCCGTCCCCCCAACAACCAGATTGGCGATTCGCTCACGCTCGGTGTGCAATAAGCCTCTCCCTAAGCCATTCGATACGGTCACATCCCACAGCATGTCGCCGATTACCGCGACCATGTCCGCCTTACCCCCAAGGAGTGCCCAATGCAGCAGGGACGTGGGCTCATGGCCGGAAAGCAGGTCAACAAACTCGGAGTCCGACACGTACCCCTCGGTCCATGCCTGATGCATCACACGTCCAAACGCGCGAACCGCAACCGCTTCGCCACGTAAAGCAGCCGCACTTAACCCTGAGAGCCCGCTCGGGCTTTTCGCAGCGATCAGCTCGCGCTTGGCTGAGTCTGTCGGGCAATGCGCGAGTCGCTCGCGCAACGCGTCTTCCGTCAAATGTCCGGCGAGTGCCATTTGAAATACTGCAAACGGGCTGTCACGTTGCTGCGCGTTGAGGAACTTGTCTTCAAATACACGCGCGCGTGGCGTCTCTTCGGGCAGAGGCCCCGTCAGCGGCCGGGTGTGGAAGTCCGGCGGTACCGCCGAGAAAAGCGCGATCTCATCTGCAGTGTCGGATCGATACAACGATGAACGCATGAAACTAGCGGCGGTCCATTGCTCGACTTGCTCGAGATCGTCCTCCACGATACGTGAATGCGTCAGCGGGAACTCGGGATCGAACAGACTGACCATGTAGCGCTTTCCGCGTGGGGTATCCAGCACGGCGAGTTCGGCCGCCACAGCGATTTTCCTATGCGAGGACAGCACGAAATGCTGATAGGCGCCTGTCTCCATCGCGTCGAACTGCTCGCGCATGAACGCGCCCCATTGCGAATGCCCGACAAGGCTCGTGTGAGGCGCATCAGCTTGCAACTCCGCAAACGCGTTATCGAGTTGTCTCGATGCTCCTAACTCGTGGAAATCCCCATGCTTGGAAGCCCAACGATGCGCAAATGAAGTCGTATTGCCGTCGGCGCGATGAGCCTGGAGTTCGCGTATGAATTGCACGGCCAGGCTCGGCTCATGTTCCACTCCCTGTAACGACTCTGCTCTATCCCAACGGATCGGTCCTACGTGGATACGCCTGTACCCGTTCACGATTTCACTCCGAGCGGGAGGGCTAGCTGCATAAAAGAGCTGGCCGACAGCCAAGCCGTCTTGCGTATCGCCCGATTCGGGCTCGCGATAGACCACTCTCACCGCGCGCTCCGGACCGTCTCCACGCGCGCGTCGGCAATATACTTCGGCAGTTGCTGGAACGTTGACGAGTCTGCCGGCGGGCATGGTCGTGCTAGCCGTCTCAAAGTAACCGAGCAGATGCACTTCTCGAACGCCAGGGTGGTTCACGGTGAGTTCGCTCGCGGCAAAGTCCGTCACTTCCAGTCGGGTGAGTGACGGCAGCGCCGAAACCCATTCGGGTATCGAAGTCAGCCCCGGCGGCAATCGCAGCACCTCTATGCTGCGTAACGTCGCGAACGCGCGATGCAATTCATCAGCGACGTCAGGCTCCATGGTTGGGTCGACAGTCTCTGCAGATGCATGGCTCAAGTCCAACGTCTTGGAATCGGTGCTTAAATTCCGACGCCAACGCAGGGTCACAAGGTTTCGAAAAAGCGCTGCGGCAGACTGTTGTGCATCCGCGTGCGACGGTGATTTCGATTGCACACGCGGGAATGAGGGTGCGGTATCGGCGAGTCCCGCAAGGCGCCCCGAAGCGCGGTTTGCCGCAGGACCGGAAACGCCAGACGAACCCCTCGAATCTGGTTGCTGACCAGACCAGTCCTGCGACGGAAAATCCCCCCCCTGAACCCTGCCGACCATAACTGACCTCGTAGGAGCAATCGTAGCGGTAACTGTAGCCAATGCCGAAGTTGAGGTCAGCTCCGCCTACGAAGCGCTAGCCGGCACGCCGAATACATCGTCGTCAGTGGTAGCGCCTCCGCGCACTGCCTACGCGGGCCGGCATGCTGTAGCGAATGATGCGTGCCCATGCCAGCGCCGCAGCGTCTCCAGATCAACGTAGCGTCGCTCGATTTCATCCATCAGCTCGGGAACAGGATTGTCAGCATCACCCAAATGCGACAACACCATCAACGCATCGTCGAAGCAATGATGGCGGGTGTAGGCGGTAGGTGTCACAACGGTCGGCACGCCTGCGGCACAAGCGGCGCGCAAGCCGTTCTCAGAATCCTCCAGAGCAATGCAGTGCGCAGCCTGCACCCCCAGCGCATCGAGTGCGGCCCAATACACGTCAGGTGCCGGCTTTTTCACAGCGGTCGTCGACGCATCGCAGACCGCCGCGAAGCGTTTGCGCCAATCCGCGCCGAATGGCGTCGCAAGCAGCACATCGAGATTATCGGGTGTTGTCGTGGTCGCGATGGCAATAGGCACGCCCGTCTCGTTCGCTTCGCGTATCAACCTCGCGATGCCCGGACGCAACGGCAACGTGCCGCCATCCACACGCGCGGCGTAGTGGCGCGTCTTGATCGCATGCAGTGCCGCCACGGTTTGCGCTGCCCTGGCGCCACTAGCTTCCTCGGGCTCGATACATCGCCAGTAATGCAAGATCCGCTCTTTGCCGCCCGCGACATCGAGCAGCCGCGTGTATAACGGCTCGTCCCAATGCCAGTCGAGCCCTACCTCGGTAAATGCCGCGTTGAATGCCTCGCGATGAGCGGATTCGGTATCCGCCAGCGTACCGTCGACGTCGAAAATCAGAGCTTGCACGGGCGTCTCCTCGGCAGCGTGGCCGTCTAAACGCAACCCAGCATAGGCTGTTACCCGCTTTCCGTGAATTCAGGATTTCTTTTGCCTTCATTAAGTAATCCTAACTATTCCCGGCATGCCCGGTTACAGGTCCAACCGAGCCAGCACGCCCGCGACGATGCGATCGCAATGCGTGCCGCCAAACGAGAACACATCTCTTTCGGCAAGATCAATTTCTTTCGCCAGCGACTCACGCAATAAACTGCGCGCCCGAAAATGACGCGAGCGCACAGTCGCCTCGGGGATTCCGAGACATTGCGCCGTTTCTTCGACACTGAGCTCTTCCACGCAGCGAAGTACAAACACGATGCGAAACGCCTCTGGCAACGCATCGAGCTTGCGCTCGAGCAGCGCGCGTATTTCGGAGCGCATCAACGCCTCCTCCGGTGAGCTGGAATTCGTCGCATCGGTCATGTTTCTGATGTCCGCCACGTCGCGCTCGGTGCCGTCACCGTCCGTCAGGCTGATCATCGGCGCAACGTTGTTTCTGCGCGCCTGACGTCGGTGACGGTTCATGCACTCGTTCAACACCACGCGCGCCAGCCACGTCGCGAGCGTAGCGTCCCCGCGATAATGGCCGATCGAACGAAACGCCGCGACATAGGCCTCCTGTAGCGCATCTTCGGCCTCGGCGTCGTCGCGCAAGCTCGCCCTCGCCAGCCGGAACAAACGGCGGTTATTGCATCGCATCAGACGAGCGAACGCGTCGCGGTCGCCCGCCGCGATCAGATGAGCGAGCGTACGGTCGTCCTCTTGTCCTGCTTGCTGCACATCGGATGCTGCCGCGCCGGTCATCATTTTCTCTCCACGACAAGCGTTCCTTTCATTATCGGATGCAACGAACATGCATACGAATAACGGCCAGGCACGCCAGTGACATAGTGCCACGCATGTCCCGGGGCAATCTCGTGCGAATCGAAGCGGCCGGGCGCGACCACGGTGTGGGCGACAAGGTCTTTATTCACCCAGACAACCTCGTCGCCCGCTGCCACCGTCACGGTCGCAGGGTTGAATTGCATTGCGTCGATGTCGATCGTCATGGTGTGCTTGTGCGCCAACGCTGTGCCGGCCCACAGCCCGCCGATTACAACGGCGACGCCTACGAACAGCGTCGGTGTCGTCCGTCGCATCGGTACCAGAACATTAGCCACCGTGCTTCCCCAATTCCATCTGAAGATGGCGTGCGTGCTCCAGATGTGCGACGAATGCGGGGCGCACCTTGACGAGCAGCGCTTTGAGTTCCTCGTTCTTCGCGTCGGGAATCAGGGTGTGATCGACCGCGTCGAGTACCGCCTGATGATAGGCCACTTCATGGTCGACATAGGCCTTGTCGAATGCCGCACCTTTTAACGTCTTCAGTTTGGCGACGTTGCTGTCGCCTCCCGCCTTCAAAGCTTGGCTCGTGGCATTGGTCTCAGGCGTCAAGCCGAGTTTTCCGGCGAGCGCGACTGCGGATTGATTGACGCTGGTGTGGTCGGCAATCATGAGTTGTGCGAACTGTTTGACATCCTTACTATGCGTTCGCGCATCAGCGAGTTTGCCTGCATCGATGTCGACTTGATTCGCCGTCACGACGATGGCGGCGATCTGCGCGTCGGTCGGTGCGCTTTGCTGTGCATATGCGTTGATCGACAATGCGGCCAGCGTCGCCAGTGCGGCGATCTTTGCTAGATGGGTCATGAGCGGTCTCCAGGAGGTAACGAGTAAATCGACGGCGAACGCTGCACGAGTTGGTTCGCCGTTCCTGCGCCGATAGACGTCACGTCTTGGCGACGCGTTCCCGTTTTCCTGGATTCCTGGAAAATTTCGCCCGGGCTCAGGGCTTAGCGACGTGCCATACGCCTTTGACGCCGTCGCCGTTCGCTTCGCCCGCCTTGGTGTCTTTCGCGAATCGATACAACCGGTGGCCCTTGTAGGCCCATTGTTCCTTGCCGTCGGCGGTCTTGACGACCGTCCAATCCCCGCTCGGCTTGTCGTAACTGTCCGCGGTCGCGGCCGGCCAGATCGTCGCACAAGCGCCCACGCAGGCACTGGCACCTCCCGCCGCTTTGGCATCGGCATCGAACGTGTAAAGCGTCATGCCGTTTTCATCGACGAGCATGCCCTGCCCGACTTTCGGCTGCTCGGCCCACGCAGTCGTAAAGGGAATGGCAGAAGTGCCAATGGCGACGGCGACGGTCGTCGCAACATTAAGGGCGGTCTTGATCATTTCGTTCTCCTATACAAAGTTGTCGACCAGAGTTAGCGCTTTAGCGCTTACTCTGGTCCCATGCAAAGTTGTCGATCAGAGTTAGCGCTTCAGCGCTTACTCTGATCCCATACAAAGTTAATTAATTCAAAAAATTGCGTTATTGCCACGAATCGGGCTTGCCGCCCAGCGCGCTGCATACTTCGAGCGCGATCGCGCGCAGCTTGGCCTCCGAGATCGGCCCGGAAAGTGCATAGCCGAGGTTGTTATTGACCCAGTAGAACGTCCGGCGATCGCCGTCACGCAGCAGTCTGAACGCTGTCTCGTTCGTCGGAATATGCGTGATATAAAGCGTCAACCGCGCGCCCGCCGTGCTTTCGTACATAAACTGCGCCGCCGGGCCGCTTTCACCCGGCAGCAAGCGGCCGCCGACCAGCGAATAACCGTATTCCTGCAGCGAAGGTACCGACAACGTCCTGCCAAGCCGTTTCGACAGCCAGCTCACGAGATGCGCCTCCTCGCGCGCACCCACTTCCACTGGATGACGAACTTCAGGCGTATAAACGGCATAGGCGATATCGGCACGACGTGCGAAAGCCGTTGGCTCGGGCTGCTTTTCGATGACACGCGGTGCAACGGCTGCGAGCGTCACCCCAAGCGCAATGCCGGCTGCAAGCCAGCTCGCCGCAACGGCCATGCGCCGCGGCCATGATGCACGCGTGCGCAATACGACGACGGGTGGTGCATCGCGCTCCGGCGTATTGCACAACGCCTGCAACGCCGTTTTTTGTGCACGCCACGAAGCCACATATGCGCGCGCTTGTGCATCGCGTTCAAGCCATGCCAACACGGCCGCGCGCTGCTCGTCGGGCAATTCCCCGTCGACGAACGCGCCAAGCATCTGCAAGTCGACGCCGTCAGGGCCCTCGGGTTCGCGATGGTGGTCATTCATGGCGTTCTTCTCACGACTTTGAGCGGGGCCGGCTTATGTGCCGGCCCGCCGTCCAGCAGCATCCGCATGTGCTCCCGCGCGCGCGAAAGCCGCGACATCACCGTGCCGATCGGCACACCGAGCACGGCCGACGTTTCGAGGTAAGACAGTTCCTCCACACCGACGAGCAGCAGCACTTCGCGTTGCTCCATCGAAAGCTGGTAAAGCGCATGCTGCACGTCACGCAATACCAGGCCGTCGACTTCCGTGGGCGGCGCTGCGAGACTGCGCCAAGGCGCGTGCTCGTCATCGACCGTCACTTCGCGCCGCGCCCGCAGTTGATCGATATAAAGGTTTCGCAAAATCGTAAACAGCCACGCACGCAAATTACTATCGGGCCGAAATGCGTTGCGGCGCACGAGCGCACGCTCTGCGGCATCCTGGACCAGATCGTCGGCCCACGCCGAGTCCCCCGTCAATGCGCGTGCGTAACGGCGCAGTTGCGGAAGTTTGTCGATGACGTCGGCTTCGAAGCTCATAGCCCGCGGAGGTCAATACCCTCCGCTTCCGCTGCTCGAGCTCGATGCGCTGCCGGAGGTCGTTCCATCGGTCGTCGAGCAGGCAGTGGCGGACAGCGACGCAAACGCAAGCGCAAACATCGTCAATACGGCGGGGAGGATTCGGCGCAATGTCATCTTCATCTCCTGGTTGTGCGATTCAAAGTGCGATTCAAAGCCTTTGCAAACGCCGCAAAAGCGATCCGCATGGAGAGAACGGCTAACCGCCCGCGATTATTCCGCGGAATCGAAATTTTTTCGGGAAATACGCGTGATCGGCATCGCTCCCCCTATGCTATGCTGCGAACACCTCCGCAGCCACTGCCTGCGCGGGTCTCGCGTCACGCGGTAGGAACACCGCATTCAAGGCACCATGGACTATCGGCATCTCAAGAATCGCAAGAGCATGCACGCGCGCATCGTGCAGGAACTCGGCATCGAGATCGTCAGCGGCAAGTTCGCGCCGGGCGAACGTCTCCCGCCGGAACCGGGTCTTTGCGAAGCATATGGGGTAAGCCGCCCGGTGTTGCGTGAAGCAACCCGTGTGCTCGTCGCCAAAGGGCTCGTCACATCCAAACCGCGTGTGGGCAGCGTCGTGCGGCCACGCGAAGAATGGCACATGCTCGATCCCGATGTGCTCTTCTGGACCATCAGCTCGACCCCCGAAGGTGACTTTTTTCGCTCGCTGCTAACGGTGCGAAGAATCATCGAGCCCGCTGCGGCAGCGCTCGCGGCAACGGAACGTTCGGAGGAGGATTTATCGCGGATTCGCAGCGCGTTCGAGCGAATGTCGCACGCCGGCACCGCAGCTGAATTGCTCGACCCCGATCTGGAGTTTCATCGGGCGATTATGGCAGCCACGCACAACGACATGCTCGCGTTTATCGGCAACATGATGTCGCTCGCGCTTTCGGAGTCGATCAAACTCACGAGCCGCCATCCCGACACCCATGCGCTGTCACTGCCGCGCCATCGGGCCATTCTGACCGCGATCGAAAACCGCGATCCGCTCGGCGCGCGCCAAGCAAGCCTGGTGCAACTCGAAAACGCACGCGCCGACGCAGAGACAATTCTAGAGGTCGCCACCCGCAACGCTCGTTAAAGCGACGCCGAGGCACGTAGGGAAGGCACCACACGGTGCCTTCTGCCTCGTACCTCGTGCCGTCTTCTGTCAATGCGAATGCGGCGGCACCTCGGCACCACGACAACCGACCAGGAAATCGAAGTCGCATCCTTCGTCGGCTTGCAGAACGTGGTCTACATAAAGATTGCGATATCCACTCGCATCGGCCGGCGCACGCCGGTCGACTTCCGCCCATGCGGCCAGCCGCGCCGTCATTTCCGTTTCGTCGATTTCGACATGCAGCCGCCCCGCCTCGCAATCGAGCTCGATCCAATCGCCATTGCGCACGACGGCCAGCGGCCCGCCCGCGCGGGCCTCCGGCGCGACGTGCAATACGACGGTGCCATAGGCCGTGCCGCTCATGCGCGCATCGGAAATCCGCACCATGTCCGTTACCCCCTGCGCCAACAACTTCGGCGGCAGGCCCATATTGCCGACCTCGGCCATGCCCGGATAACCTTTAGGCCCGCAGTTTTTCATGACGAGAACCGAATCGGCAGTCACATCGAGATCGGGATCGGCTATGCGCGCCTTGTAGTCGTCAAAATTCTCGAATACCACGGCCCGGCCGCGATGACGCAGCAGCGACGCCGTAGCCGCCGACGGCTTGAGCACCGCCCCGCGCGGCGCGAGGTTGCCGCGCAACACGCATAGACCGCCATCGGCAACGAGCGGATTGTCGAGCGGCCGAATCACCTCGGCGTTGTAGATCGGCGCCTCTTGACTGTTTTCCCATAGCGAGCGGCCGTTGGCCGTCAGTGCGCCCGGATGCGGCAACAAGTTCGCTTCGCCAAGCTGGCGCAATACACCAGGCAAGCCGCCTGCGTAATAGAACTCTTCCATCAGAAAACGCCCCGACGGCTGCAGATCGACGAGGGTCGGCGTGCCGCGGCCAACGCGTCTCCAGTCATCCAATTCAAGCGAGATGCCAATGCGCCCTGCAATCGCCTTTAGGTGGATTGCCGCATTGGTCGAGCCGCCAATCGCCGCGTTGACGCGAATGGCGTTTTCGAACGCTTCGCGTGTGAGCAGCTTCGACAGGCGCACGTCGTCGAGCGCCATTTCAACGATGCGCATGCCGGACAGATGCGCGAGCACGTAACGGCGCGCGTCGACCGCCGGAATGGCCGCATTGTGCGGCAGCGTGACACCGAGCGCTTCGGCCATGCAGGCCATCGTCGACGCGGTGCCCATCGTGTTGCACGTACCGGCCGAGCGCGACATGCCCGCCTCTGCCGACATGAATTCATGCAACGAAATCTTTCCCGCCTTGACCTGCTCGCTCAACTGCCAAACCACGGTGCCCGAGCCGATGTCGCGGCCCTGGTGCTTGCCGTTCAGCATCGGCCCGCCGCTCACGACAATCGCAGGCACATCGCAGCTGGCAGCGCCCATCAACAGCGCCGGCGTGGTTTTATCGCAGCCGGCCAGCAATACGACCGCATCGATCGGATTGCCGCGTATCGACTCTTCCACATCCATGCTCGCGAGGTTACGCGTAAACATGGCCGTGGGCCGCAGGTTCGATTCGCCGTTCGAGAACACGGGAAACTCCACCGGGAAACCACCTCCTTCGAAGACCCCCCGCTTCACGTGCTCGGCCAGCTTGCGAAAGTGCGCATTGCAGGGCGTAAGCTCCGACCAGGTATTGCAAATACCGATGATCGGCTTGCCGTTGAACTCGTGATCCGGGATGCCCTGGTTCTTCATCCAACTGCGGTACATGAAACCATTTTTGTCGGCTGTGCCAAACCACTGCGCCGAGCGCAGCTTGCGAGATTTTTCTGTCATGTTCGTATTCGATTGAGCCTTCAAAATAGTCCGACTATTTTGACAACTTCGTCGGCTGACCACTATTTGAGAAAAGCAAACTTTTGGTTGACTGCGAAGTCCGCTACCTGCCATTTTTGCCGAAAATCGCCGAGCTTGCAGGCGATTTCTCGGATCGACCGCACATAAATAGCATTACTATTGAGATTCGTGATCTGGGGAAAACGCTAATCGCGCGGCGTTGTCGCGATGCCTATAGTTTGGCTATTTCCGACACGCCATCGACGTGTTCGGAGTGCGGCAACAACGACAAACGACAACCAACGCGAAATTGGAGACACAAATGGGACGCACCGTACGCCAGACGCTCAAGGCTTTGTTCGCAGTCACGCTTCTCACAGCCGCCGTTACGGGCCATGCGGAAGACAAGAAGATCACGCTCGGCTTCGCCCAAGTAGGCGCGGAAAGTGCGTGGCGCACCGCTAACACTGTGTCGGTGAAGAGCGCGGCGAAAGAGGCCGGCATCAACCTGAAGTTCTCCGACGCACAGCAAAAACAGGAAAACCAGATCAAGGCGATCCGCTCCTACATCGCGCAAAAGGTCGACGTGATCGCGTTTTCGCCGGTGGTGGAATCGGGCTGGGAGCCCGTCTTGCAGGAAGCCAAGCGCGCCAAGATTCCGGTCGTGCTGACCGATCGCAACATCGACGTGAAGGATAAAGACCTCTACGTGACGATGATCGGCTCCGACTTCCTCGAAGAAGGTCGCCGCGCAGGCAAATGGCTCGAGGAACACTATAAGAATGACGCTGGCCCGATCAACATCGCCGAACTGCAAGGCACCGTTGGTTCCGCGCCGGCCAATGACCGGCATTCGGGCTTGATGGAAATCATCAAGAACGACCCTAAGTTCAAGATCATTGCTTCACAAAGCGGCGACTTCACGCTCGCCGGCGGCAAGCAAGTCATGGAAGCATTCGCGAAGACGTACGGCAAGAAGATCAATGTCGTCTACGCGCATAACGACGACATGGCACTGGGCGCTATCCAGGCAATGGAAGAAGCAGGCATGAAGCCGGGCACGGACCCGATCGTGGTTTCGTTCGATGCGACGAAGGGCGGCTTCAAGGCAATGATCGACGGCAAGATCAACGTCGATGTGGAATGCAGCCCGCTGCTCGGACCGCAATTGATGTCGGCCGTGAAGGACATCGTTGCCGGCAAGAGCCTGCCCAAGCGCATCGTGACGAACGAAACGGTGTTCCCGATGAACGTCGCGGCGCAAGTTCTGCCGCAGCGCAAATATTAAGCGCCGCAAGCGACCCAACGAGACCTTCCTGAGCGAATGCCCATGACCGGCTCCCTCGTGCTCGAAACCGTCGGCCTGACCAAGTCGTTTCCCGGCGTGCAGGCGCTACGCAATGTCGATTTGCACCTGTACGCGGGGGAAATCCACACGTTGATGGGCCAAAACGGAGCGGGCAAGTCGACGCTCATCAACGTGCTGACCGGCGTGCATACGCATGACGCCGGCGACATCCGCATCGGCGGTCAGCTCGTGAATTTCACCGCGCCGCGCGAAGCGGAGGCGGCCGGCATTCGCACGCTTTATCAGGAAGTCAATCTCTGTCCGAATCTGTCAGTGGCTGAAAACGTCTTCGCCGGCCGTCAGCCGATGCGCCGCGGCGCGATCGACTGGAAAGCCATCCGCAAAGGGGCACAAGCCGCGCTGGCGATGCTGAACGTGTCGCTCGACGTTACAAAATCGCTCGATACGTACCCTATCGCCATTCAGCAGATGGTGGCCATCGCGCGTGCGGTCTCGGTGGACGCGCGCGTGCTGATTCTCGACGAGCCGACCTCGAGTCTGGACGATGGCGAGGTCACGCAGCTCTTCGAAGTGCTTCGCAAGCTCAAGCGCTCGGGCATGGCCATTCTTTTCGTCACGCACTTTCTCGAGCAGACCTACGCCGTGTCGGACCGCATCACCGTCATGCGCAACGGCGAGCGCGAAGGCGAATATCTCGCGAAAGACTTGCCCGTCGATACGCTCGTCGAAAAGATGGTCGGCGACACGCGCATGGCCGAGCGTCAAGCGAGCGCCAGCAAGCAGGTTGCCAAAGCGGCGAACGCTATCGATAGCGAGAGCACGACCCAATTCCAGATGCAAGGCGTCGGGCGGCGCGGGCTGCTGCATCCGATCGATCTCGCGATCGAGCCCGGGCGCATCGTCGGGCTCGCGGGCTTGCTCGGCTCGGGCCGCACCGAAACGGCGCAGTTGCTCTTCGGTGCCGAACGCGCGGATACCGGCACGGTGAGCGTCGACGGCAAGGCCGTCAAGCTCGGCTCGCCTCGGCATGCGGTGCGCCATGGTATCGGCTACTGCCCCGAAGATCGCAAGAAGGAAGGTATCGTCGCGGCGCTGTCGATACGCGAGAACATCGTGCTCGCGCTGCAGGCGCGGCGCGGCTGGTGGCGTCCGCTGGGGCGCGCGCGGGAGAGGCGCATCGCACAGGATTACATTGCGTCGCTCGGCATTCGTGCGCGCGATGCCGAGCAGCCTATCGAGCTGCTCTCGGGCGGCAATCAGCAAAAAGCGCTGCTCGCGCGCTGGCTCGCGGTCGAGCCGCGCATGCTGATTCTCGATGAACCCACGCGCGGCATCGACGTAGCCGCCAAATTCGACATCATGGATCGCGTCCTCGCGTTGTGCGCCAAAGGGCTGGGTATTTTGCTGATTTCCTCCGAATTGAGCGAGGTGTTGCGCGTGAGCCATCGCGTGGCCGTGTTGCGCGATCGGCGCAAAGTAGCGGAGTTGGCCGGCGATCAACTCGACGAAGATGAAGTCTATCGGCTCATTGCCGGAGGCACCGCGTCATGAGGCAAGGGATCGTCAGTTTCGCTCGCGCGGCATCGAAGCATTCGCTGCTCTGGCCCGTGCTCACGCTCGTGCTGCTGTTCGCGCTCGACGTTGCGCATCGTGCCGATTTTCTTTCGATCGTGATGTTGGACGGGCATCTGTTCGGGGCCCCCATCGACATTCTCAATCGCGCCGCGCCACTCGCGATTGTTTCCCTCGGCATGACGCTTGTCATTGCCACGCGCGGCGTCGACATCTCGGTCGGCACCGTCGTCGCCATCGCGGGCGCAACGGCCGCCATGCTGCTTGCCGACGACCCGGCGCATGTCGATCGGGCGGTCATCGCAGCGCTCGGTGTCGGGCTCGTTGCGGGTGCATGGAACGGCTTGCTCGTCGCATTCATCGGCATGCAGCCGATCATCGCCACACTGATCCTGATGGTCGCGGGCCGCGGCATTGCTCAATTGCTGACCGGCGGCCAGATCATTCCGATTTCGGCGCACGGCTATCTCCGGCTCGGCGGCGGCTATCTGGCTGCGGTGCCGTGCTCGGTATGGATCGCGGTTGCCGCGACGGCGCTCACCGCCCTGCTGATCAACCGCACGGCGCTCGGGCTCTTCATTCGTGCGATCGGCATCAACCCGGTGGCAACGCGATTGGTCGGCCTGCGTGCCAGCGCCATCGTCTTCGGCGTGTATGTGTTTTGCGGCCTCGCCGCAGCGCTGGCCGGCGTCATTACGAGTTCCAACGTTCGCAGCGCGGACGGCAACAACGCCGGGCTGTTGCTCGAACTCGACGCCATTCTGGCGGTGACACTCGGCGGCACGTCGCTGGCCGGCGGACGATTTTCGCTTGCGGGCACGGTGCTCGGCGCACTCATCATCCAGACGCTCACTTATACGACGTATTCCATCGGCGTACCGCCTGAGGCAACGCTCGTTGTCAAAGCGATCGTCGTGTTGCTCGTGAGCGTCGTTCAGTCATCGAGCGCGCGTGAGGCGATCGTGCGCGGGCTCAGGCACGCGATCGATCTCGCGCGCACCAAACCCATCAGCGAGGCGGCGAAATGAGAGCCGTGCTATTGCGACTCATCGATCCGCGCACACTGCCCATCGCCGTCACCATCATTCTTTTCGCGGCACTGTTCGGCTTCGGCTCCGCGATGTATACGGGCTTCGGCTCGGTGCAAGTATTGGTTGGCCTGCTCGTCGATAACGCGTTCTTGTTGATCGTTGCAATCGGCACGACGTTTGTGATCGTCTCGGGCGGCATCGATCTCTCGGTCGGCGCGGTCGTGGCATTCACCACGATTCTCTGCGCGATCTGTGCCGAACGGCTGCACTGGCCCGTGTGGGCGATCGCCCCGCTCGTGCTCGCGCTCGGCGCTGCCTACGGTGCGGCGATGGGCGCGCTGATTCACTTCTTCCGCTTACAGCCGTTCATCGTCACGCTGGCGGGCATGTTCCTCGCACGCGGTGCGTGCTTTCTGATCACCACGCAATCGATCGAAATCAGCGAACCGACATTTCACGCGCTGGCAGGCTTTCATCTGTCGATCGGCGGCGGCGATCTCAACGCAGGCGCGCTGATCGCACTCGCCATGCTCGCCGTGGCAATCTATATCGCCCATTTCACGCGCTTTGGCCGCAATGTCTACGCTATCGGCGGCAATGAAAAGTCAGCACTCCTAATGGGTTTGCCGGTGGCAAGAACGAAGATCGGCGTCTATGCATTCGGCGGGTTGTGCTCCGCACTCGGGGGGCTCGTATTCACGCTGTATGTGTTGTCCGGTTACGGCCTGCAAGCACAGGGTATGGAGCTCGACGCGATTGCAGCGGCCGTCATCGGCGGCACCCTGCTGACGGGTGGCGTGGGCTATGTCATCGGGTCGGTGTTCGGCGTAGGTGTGCTCGGCACAATTCAAGCGCTGATCACATTCGACGGCACACTGAGTTCATGGTGGACCCGCATCGTTATCGGTGCCCTGCTCTGCGTGTTCTGTCTGTTGCAGCGGATCATCGAGCGGCAAGCCGCGCGCCGTAAGGCGAATGGCTCGGGGCTGGGCGGCCAGGCGGCAACGAACGAAGCCGCACCGCGCACCGGCACCAACACATTGCCGCTGAGCCTGAACGAGCGTGCGATCGACGTGCAGCCGATCGCGCAAATAGCTTTCCAACGAGGAGTCGAATAGTGGTGACCTTTTCCCGTCCGTTTTCGGGTCTTTTTCCTGTTGCACCGACGCCGTTTACCGAAACGGGCGATCTCGATCTCGAAGGCCAGCGACGCGTAATCGACTGCATGGTCGACCAAGGCGTCGACGGTATTTGCATTCTCGCGAACTACTCGGAGCAATACGCACTCACAGATGCCGAGCGCGACACGCTCATCGACGTATGTCTGACGCATACGGCAGGCCGTGTGCCCGTGATGGTGACCTGCAGCCATTTCAGCACCCGTATCGCAAGCGATCGCGCCAAGCGTGCGGCCGAGGCCGGTGCAAGCATCATCATGGTCATGCCGCCCTATCATGGCGCCACGATGCGCACCGATGAAGCGGGCATGTTCGAGCATTTCGCGCGCGTGGCCGAAGCAGCGGGCGTGCCCGTGATGGTGCAGGACGCGCCGCTTTCGGGTGTCGCGCTCAGCGTGCCGTTTCTCGTGCGTGTCGCACGCGAATTGCCGCTCGTGCGCTACTTCAAGATCGAGGTGCCGCAGGCAGCGGCGAAACTGCGCGCGCTGATCGCTGCGGGCGGCGACGTCATCGAAGGGCCGTTCGACGGCGAGGAAGCGATTACGTTGATGCCTGATCTCGATGCCGGCGCAACCGGAACGATGTCGAGCGCACTGTTGCCCGACCTCATTCGCACGGTGTTCGACGATTTTCATGGCGGCCGGCGTGAGGCCGCGCGCGCGGGCTATGCGCGTATTCTGCCGCTCGTCAATTATGAAAACCGCCAGTGCGGGTTGCGCGCCACCAAGACGGTGATGCAAGAAGGCGGCGTCATCAAGAGCGATGCCGTACGGCACCCGCTCGATGCATTGCCCGCGGCCACGCGTGCGGAACTCCTCGAGCTCGCGCGCGAAGCGAACCCGCTCGCGCTGCGCTGGGGCCGTTGAAGAACGAAAGCACGAAAGCACCGAAGCACGGATCGAATGATGAGCAAGACACTGAAGTTGGGACTGGTCGGAATCGGCAAGATTGCGCGCGATCAACATCTGCCCGCCATCGCTGCTGATGCGGGCTTCGAGTTGGTTGCTTGCGCCAGCCGTCACGCACAGGTCGAAGGCGTGCGCAATTATCCGACCATCGACGCATTGCTCGCCGCCGAGCCGCAACTTGATGCCATTTCGCTGTGCGCCCCACCGCAGGTTCGCTACGCGCAGGCGCGCGCCGCACTCGCCGCCGGCAAGCACGTGATGCTCGAAAAGCCGCCGGGCGCGAGCTTGCATGAAGTCGAAGTGCTGCGCGACACCGCGCGCAAGGCGGGCCGCACGCTCTTTGCGAGTTGGCATTCACGCCATGCACCGGCCGTCGAACCAGCGCGCGCGTGGCTTGCGTCGCGCGAGATTCGTTCGGTCGATGTCTACTGGAAAGAGGACGTTCGCAAGTGGCACCCCGGGCAGGAATGGATCTGGCAACCGGGTGGCCTCGGCGTGTTCGACCCCGGCATCAATGCGTTGTCGATTGTCACGCGCATCCTGCCGCACGAGATGGTGCTCACGTCAGCCACGCTGTTCGTGCCCGCCAACACTCAAACGCCGATCGCCGCTAACCTCGTATTCGCAGACGAATACGGTGCGCCTGTGCGCGCCGAATTCGATTGGCGTCACGGCCCGCGCGAGCAATGGGAGATCGCCGTTCAGACGAGCGACGGCAGCTTGCGCATCGAAGCGGGCGGCAAGTTACTGGAGATCGATGGTGCATCAGTCGACATCGGTCCCGAACGCGAGTACCCGTCGCTCTACGCCCATTGGCGAGCATTGATCGAGCGCGGCGAGGACGATGTCGACGTCCGGCCGTTGCGCCATGTCGCCGACGCGTGCCTGCTCGGCACGCATCGCGAAGTGGAGCCATTTGCGGACTAACGCCCGCATAAACAAGCCGCTTCGCGCGGCGTAAATCGTTTCACACCACACCATCGGCTCATCGAGACCGATACCAAGGAGACAGGTATGACCAGTAAGCTTCGTCGCTTAACGTTGTGCGCCGCGTTGGCGGTGTCGTTCGCCGCGCCGTTTGCCATGCAAAGCGCGGTTCAAGCGGAGGAGCCGCTCAAGGTCGGCTTTCTCGTGAAGATGCCCGAGCAGGCATGGTTCATCAACGAGCAAAAGGCGGCCACGGCACTCGGCAAAAAAGATGGCTTTTCGGTTGTCAACATTGGCACGCCGGACGGTGAAAAAGTGCTCGCAGCCATCGACAACCTCGGCGCACAAGGTGCGAAGGGCTTCGTGATCTGCGCACCGGACGTGCGGCTCGGACCGGCAATCAAGGCACGCGCCAACAAGTACAGCATGAAGTTCGTGACGGTGGACGACCAGCTCGTCGATTCGTCGGGCAAGCCGATTGCCGGCGTGCCGCACCTTGGCATGTCCGCTTTCAAAATCGGCAATCAAGTGGGTACGGCCATCTCCGACGAGATGAAAAAGCGCGGCTGGAAACCTGAGGAAGTGGGTGCCATTCGCATCACCGACTATGAACTGCCGACCGCCAAGCTGCGCACCGACGGCGCCACGCAGACGCTGCTGGCCAGCGGATTCAAGAAGGAAAACATCTTCGATGCGCCGCAAAAGACCACGGATGACGAAGGCGGCTTCAACGCGGCATCGCCCGTGTTGTCGAAGCATCCGAACATCAAGAAGTGGGTGATCTTTGCGCTGAACGAAGAGACGGTGCTGGGCGGCGTGCGCGCAACCGAGCAATTGCATATCCCGGGCAAGGACGTGATCGGCGTTGGCATCAACGGCGCGGGCGAAGCATTTGCCGAGTTCCAGAAGAAGGAGCCGACGGGCTTTTACGGCACGATCGCCGTAAGTTCGACGAACCACGGCAAGGAAAGCACGCAAAACCTCGTCGACTGGATCAAGGGTGGCAAGCAACCGCCGGCTGACACGCAAACGACCGGCAAGCTGATGACGCGGGACAACTGGCAAGACGTGCGCAAAGAACTCGGAATCTAAGCGCGGACGAAAGTCATAGCAAATCAGTAAAAGCAAAGGCAAGTAAAGGCATAAGCATGCATAACGCGAACGACATTGCCGAGGCAGCGGCGCCAGGCGAAGTGCCAGGCGCCGCGGCTAACGCGCCCTATCTCGAGCTCGACGGCATCACGGTCAGCTTTCCTGGCGTGCTCGCGCTCGACCAGGTGTCCTTGAATGTCCGGGCTGGCGAAGTACACGGCCTGATGGGCGAGAACGGCGCGGGTAAGTCGACGCTGCTCAAGGTGTTGTCCGGCGTCAATCATCCGCAAGCCGGGACATTACGTCTCGGCGGTGTCGAGCAACATTTTTCCGGCACCAAAGCGGCGATCGACGCCGGCATCGCCATCATCTATCAAGAGTTGCATCTGGTGCCCGAGCTGACGGTTGCGGAAAACCTGATGCTCGGGCAACTGCCGAGTCGCCTTGGTGTACTCGACGAGCGCGCGCTCGTGGCACGCGCCGTCGATACGCTGGCCCGGCTGGGCGAGCGTATCGATCCGAACACACAGGTCAAAGATTTGTCGATCGGCCAGCGGCAAATGATCGAAATCGGCAAGGCGCTGATGCGCGATGCGCGCCTCATTGCGTTCGACGAACCCACCAGCTCGTTGTCCTCGCGCGAGACGACGCAGCTTTTCAAAATCATCGACGGATTGCGCAGCGAAGGGCGTGCAATCGTCTATGTGACTCATCGTATGGATGAGGTCTACGAATTGTGCGATCGCGTAACCGTCTTTCGCGACGGTCATTCGATCGAAACCTTCGAATCGGTCGATGGGCTCGATCGCGATCGGCTGATCAGTTGCATGGTCGGCCGCTCCATTCGCGATGTGTATGGCTATCGGACGCGCACGGTCGGCGACATCCGAATCGAAGCGAAGGCATTGATGGGGCCGGGGTTGTCGGAGCCCGCGTCGTTCAACGCACGTCGCGGCGAGATCGTCGGCTTTTTTGGGTTGGTGGGCGCCGGGCGCTCGGAGTTGATGAAGCTCGTTTGCGGTGCGGTCCGGCCGACCGGCGGCCACGTCGAACTCGAAGGGCGCCGGGTCTCGTTCAATACGCCGCGCGATGCAGTGCGTGCCGGCATCGCGCTATGCCCCGAAGACCGCAAGCAAGAGGGCATCGTTTCGATTGCATCGGTTGCCGATAACCTCAATATCAGTGCGCGACGCCATTTCAGCATCGCGCGCTTCTTACTGAACGCGCGGCGCGAACGCGAGTTGGCCGACGACTACATCGCCAAGCTTTCGATCAAAACGCGCACGGGTGAAACGCTGATTGGCACGCTCTCGGGCGGCAATCAGCAAAAAGTGATTTTGTCGCGCTGGCTCGCCGAGCAGATCGACGTCTTCGTGATGGACGAACCGACGCGCGGCATCGATGTCGGCGCTCGCGCACAGATCTACGAATTGCTTTATGGCTTGGCCGAGACGGGCCGCACGGTGCTGATGGTGTCGAGCGATCTGGCCGAAGTCATCGGTGTGGCCGATCGCATCATCGTGATGAAGGAAGGCCGCGTCGTGGGCGATCTGCCCAAGGCGCAGGCAACGCCCGACCAATTGATCAAGCTCGCATTGCCGCAATAACCGCTTAACGCTTCGAACCGGCGCGCCCACCGCTACGAACCGGCCCGGCGCCCACGAATGAGAGACATCATGCAACAACCTCCGAGCATCCGCCCTGCCGCCGAACCGGCTTTGTCCTCGACACAGCACGCCTCGCCTGGGGCACCTACCCTCGCTGCGAAAACCTGGCGCGTCGTCAACAAGTCCGGCATCGTGATGGTGTTCCTGATCTTGTTCGCGGTGCTCGCGCTGGCCGTGCCGGACTTCCTGACGAGCCGCAACATGCAAGGCCTGCTGCTCTCGGTCACGTTGATCGGCTCGATTGCAGTCACGATGATGTTCGTACTCGCGCTCGGCGAGGTCGATTTATCGGTGGCATCGATCGTCGCATTTGCGGGCGTCGTGGCGTCCACGCTGATCACGGTGACGCACAGTGTGCTTTTAGGCGTCGTTGGCGGCGTGCTCGCAGGCGGTGCGGTCGGACTTTTCAATGGCGTACTCATCGCGCGCTACAAGATCAATTCGCTGATCGTCACGCTCGCGATGATGGAAGTCGTACGCGGGCTGGCCTTCATCGTCTCGAACGGCGACGCCGTCATGATTTCCGAAGAACGCTTCTTCGACCTCGGCGGCGGCTCGTTTCTCGGCATGTCTTATCCGATCTGGAGCAACATCGTCGGCTTCGTCGTATTCGGCTTTTTGCTGAGAAAGACGGTGTTCGGCAAAAACGTGCTTGCGGTGGGCGGCAATGCCGAGGCTGCGTCGTTGGCGGGCTTGCCGGTCATGCGCATCAAGATCACGGTGTTCGTGCTGCAAGGGCTCATTACCGGGTTTGCCGGCGTGATGCTCGCGTCGCGGATGAGCCTGGGCGACCCGAAGACCTCGGTCGGCCTAGAACTCGGTGTGATCTCCGCATGCGTGCTGGGCGGCGTTTCATTGACCGGCGGCGTGGCGACAATCTCGGGCGTGCTCGTCGGCGTGTTGATCATGGGCTCGGTGCAAAATGCCATGAGCTTGATGAACGTGCCGACGTTCTATCAGTATCTGATTCGCGGCGGCATCCTGTTGCTCGCGGTGCTGTTCGATCATTACCGGCGCAGCCGTCGCGTGCGGTAACGGATGCGGTATTCGATTGGGCGCGCGATCGACATATCATCGATCATGCGCCCGCATCGCGTTCTCCATGCGGCGGTCGGGCGTGAGCCACATCAACGCGACAGCGACAAAGAAAAGCGCGCCGACGTGCGCCAAGTCTGCCGCGCTAAACGCAATGCCGAGCGCGTAAAGCACGATTGACGCCTTCCCTTTGATATCTCGCCCGAGCGCTTTGGCCAGCCCGCTGTCCAAACCATGAAGGCGCACGAGCCTGTCTTGCAACACGTGATAAGCGAATGCGCAAGCAAGCAGGTTGATGCCATAAAGCATCGTGGGCCAACGTGCGAAATGGTTCTCGCCCATCCAGCCCGTGGTAAACGGCAACAGCGACAGCCAAAACAGCAAAAGCAAGTTCGACCATAGAACCCCCGCGCTGACGCTGTGGCTCGCCTGCAGCAAATGATGATGGTTGTTCCAGTAAATCCCTACATAGACGAAGCTGAGCACATAGCTCGTCGCCGTCGGCCACAGCGGCACCAGTGTGGCGAGATCCGCACCATGCGGCACCTTGAGCTCCAGCACCATGATCGTGATGATGATTGCGAGCACGCCGTCGCTGAATGCTTCAAGTCGATTTTTTTCCATTGCGTTTCCTATGGTGAGAGGCATGCGCATGGTGCGCTACCGTGCACCATTACGCTAGGATGCGACAATACGCGACAATTATCGATGGCGGCTGCCCGCCGCTTGTCGCCGTTGCAAGGAACGATTTCGCCATGACCGACGTGCCGGCCTTTTTCAATCTCTATCGCCATAACTTCGCGCGACTCGCCGTCGCCGTCCCGCCTGTGCGCGTGGCTGATCCAACCTTCAACGCGCGCGAAACCATCGCGCTGATGCGCGAAGCCGACGCCCGGCATGCCGCACTCGCGCTGTTTCCCGAGCTGGGTCTCTCCGCGTACGCATGCGACGACCTTTTCCAACAGCAAGCATTACTCGACGCATGCCTTGCGGCCTTGAGCGACGTGCTCGCCGCCTCGCGCCAACTGTCGACGATTGCCGTGGTCGGCCTGCCGCTGGCCATCGACGGCCAGCTCTTCAACTGCGCGGCCGTCGTGCATCGCGGTTTGCTGCTCGGCATTGTGCCGAAGACTTACCTGCCGAACTATCGCGAATTCTACGAGGCCCGGCAATTTGCGCCCGCAGCGTACCTTCAGCGCGAATCCATCGATCTCGTCGGGCAAACCGATGTGCCTTGCTCGGCCAATCTGCTGTTCCGCCTCGAGCAACAGCCGCTCTTCACCTTTCATATCGAGACCTGCGAGGACCTGTGGGTGCCCATCCCACCGTCGTCGTTCGCGGCGCTCGCGGGTGCCACGGTGTTGCTCAATTTGTCTGCCTCGAATGTAACCGTCGGCAAGGCCGATTATCGGCGCCTGCTCGCGGGAAGCCAATCGGCGCGCTGCCTCGCGGCTTATGCGTACAGCGCGGCAGGTTACGGCGAATCCACGACCGATCTCGCGTGGGACGGCCACGGCATGATCTACGAAAACGGCAATGCGCTCGCGCAGACGCAGCGATTTGCCGACACCGCACAGTTGATTTGCGCCGATATCGATCTTGATCGGCTCGTTGACGAACGCATGCGTCAAACGACGTTCGGCGACACCGCGCACGTGCATCGCGAAGCCGCTGCGCGTTTTCGCACAATCGATGTGCCGGCCATCCTGCCACGCGATATCCATCTACCGCTCGAGCGCAGCTACGAACGCTTTCCTTACGTGCCCGCCGATCCCGCGCGGCGGGACGAGCGCTGTCGAGAAATCTACGACATTCAGGTGCAAGGTCTCGTCACGCGCATGCGGGCGACCAAAATGAAAACGCTGGTAATCGGCGTGTCGGGCGGGCTCGATTCGACGTTGGCCCTGCTCGTATGCGTGCGCGCAGTAGACCAACTGAAATTGCCGCGCGATGCGATCCTCGCTTGCATTCTGCCGGGCTTCGGCACCGGTCAACGCACGCTCGGCCAGGCGCGCCGCCTGGTTGCCGCGCTGGGTTGCCGCGCACGCGAAATCGACATCCGGCCAAGCTGCATGCAAATGCTGCAGGATATCGGCCATCCGTTTGCGAACGGCGAACCGGTACATGACATCACGTTCGAAAACGTGCAGGCCGGCGAGCGGACGAGCCACTTGTTCCGCATGGCGAATATGCATGGCGGGCTCGTGGTCGGCACGGGCGACTTGAGCGAGCTCGCGCTCGGCTGGTGCACCTACGGCGTGGGCGATCACATGTCTCACTACGGCGTCAACGCCAGCGTGCCGAAAACACTGATTCAGTATCTCGTGCGCTGGACGGCCGATGAAGGCTCGCTCGGCAAGCGCGCCGCCACGGTGCTGCGCGATGTGCTCGAAACGGACATCAGCCCCGAATTGATTCCGCCCGGTGAAGACGGCGAAATCCAATTGACTGAAGCGGCCATCGGCCCTTATGAGCTACAAGACTTCAATCTCTACTATCTGCTCAGATTCGGCTACCGTCCGTCGAAAGTCGCGTTTCTCGCGTGGAGCGCCTGGCATGATCGCGCGCAAGGTCTCTGGCCGGACTTGCCCGAAAACAAGCGGCACCAATACGGCATCGCTGACATCAAGCGTTGGCTGGCTGTTTTTCTGCGCCGCTTCTTTGAACAGCAGCAGTTCAAGCGCAGCTGTCTGCCTAATGCGCCGAAGGTCGGCTCGGGCGGCTCGCTGTCGCCCCGAGGCGACTACCGCGCGCCCAGCGATGCGAGCGCCGCGGCGTGGCTCGCAGATCTCGACGCGGTGCCGGACACCGAGTCGGCGCTCGATATCCGTGCGGCCGGCGGCGCGTGACGGCAACCGGATAACAGTCAAGATCACCTCGTAGGCCGCATCAACTCATCGGGCAACTCATCGCGCATTGCGTTCGGGCCGGTCGCAATGACTTCGCAACGCGCGCCCCCTGCGCGGCGCTGCGCCGCTACATTGTCGGGTTTCGCGGCACCCTCGAATGCGGGTGTCGCGCAACATGGGTCATGACCAGGATTCGAATTGACTACCAAGTCCACCCGCACCGGCACCGCAGCCCATTCAATCCATCGGCACGAACGGTCGAATGACAACTCGCGCGGCAGGTGGAATATCGCGCCGAGCCGCCATGTGAACTCACCGACTCTGGACTGGGTTGCGCTACGGCCTCACACAATGGCACGTCCACCATCGAACGTCGAGCAGCGAATCATCGTGCCGCACCGCTCGAGGCTATCGGCCGAGGAAATCGATCGGCGCGGGACCATGCGCAACCCCGCCGCAGTTGCTGCGCGCTTCGAACGTATGCGGGACCTGCTGCGTCAGATGGTCGATGAGACGTCGAACGACAAGCCGACGATCCGCGATGGCGATGTCTGGTTGCTCGAGTTGCTTGCCAACATGAAAGAAGGCAACTTCGTCACGCAAGACCCCATCGAGCATGTCAATTGGGGGCGCATTCGGACCGACCAGATTCAAACGCAATTCAGCGAGTTTTCGGCTGATACCGTCGCACATGCCGAATCCATTAAACAGCAACTGCAGGGGCGCGAAGTCGCCGTGCTCGGCTTCGTCGCGCGCGAACTCGACGAGCCTTTGCGCCAGAAACAGTGGGACTCGGCCGATGACATCGTACTCGCCGCAGGCGATCCGCATGCACTGCACCAATTTATCGAGGCGTTCGATTATTTGCGATGTCGATCGCCGAAGGATGTGCCGGAGTCAAAGCGTCAGAAACGATTGATCATTGCCGATTTCGAATTCTATCGCCCCTTGCTTCGACGGCTCTTCGGTGTCGCGCCTACGGGCACCAACGAGCGTTTTTACTATCGTCAATCGTTGCAAGCCTTGCTACGCATGCACGGCCCGCAGTCGCCACGGCTCGACGTGACCGTCGAAATCCCCGGGTCGCTCGAAGACCTCCCCGCGCCAAGCACAAAAGCGATTATCGGTACCCAGGCCGATCAAACTGAGTCGCTCGCCGATATCGAGCAGCGGCTAGTCAAAGTACGCGAAGTGCCGTGCCTCTTCGTCGGCACCAACAAAGTAACGAAGCTGGCGCATTTGAATGCCGCATTCAGCGGCACAACGGTGACGATCAATTCGCTGATGACGCTCATCGACGATCTCGGCAACCCGGACGAATGCCATAAGACTTACGCTGCGAACGCTCGCGGCTTGTCCGGCGCCGACGCCAACAATTCAGGCAAAGCCGAATCGTTTGCGCGCGTCATTCAAAGCGTGCTCAACGGCGAGCATCCAACGATTTCGCGCGAGATGCTTCTCGATCGTCTCAAGAAATTCGGTGTCACCGGCAAGATCTATTTCATGACCGATGACCGCGGCGCCGAATTTCCCGATTGGGATTTGCTCGAGCCGCATCTGGATAGCGAGTTCAAAAAAAGTGTGATTGAGGAATTGAAACGGCGCGTCGGCGGGCAGGATATGCGCATCCAGCCGGTGCCGGGTGTCGAAATGACATGGTGGATCAACACGGCGGGCGGAATAGAGGCTTTGTTCGGGTACTTCGAGCGCGCCTATAAGAAGCGTCTGGCTAAAACCAACGAAGACATCCCGCGCAAGGTGACAACCGCATGCGTTGCGACCCTCGTCGAGATGGATCTCACAACGGGCGACTATGAGATGCGCACCTACTCGGGCGCCACCACGTATGACTTTCGTCGCCCCAGAGCAGACCTCCCCAATCGCGAAACCTCTGAAGCGTGGTACGTCGAGCCAGGCAGCCACAATCCAGAGAATCGATCGATGCAGGAGATTATGGATGCATCGCCCGAAGGCGCGCGCTCGCCCTCGCTGCCATGGGTCAAAGTGGTCGAAGCGATGCGCGCGGATGGCGTAGTCTTCGCGAACACGAGGCCTGTCGCACGCGTGCCCGACTATAAGATCACATTCCACGGTGCGGATCAAAGCACGCGTGGCACCGCATTGCAAATGTCGATGAACATGCTGATGCAACGCGACAACACGGGCCCGCGTGCCAGCGCGCGCACGCCGCTGCCTGTCATTGCTCCCAACCGACGCGGCATTGCGCCGGCTGCCGCATTCGATTCTTATGAAATCGGCAGGCGGATAGCTGGGTCGGATGCACTGATATTCGATAAAACGCCCATCGAATTCCTGGCGCGCGCGAAGCGTTTTTACGAATATTTTTCTGCGCTCGTGCTGACGAGCCTACATCCTGATTTCGCGAACGCCGCGGTGCTCGTCAATGAAGAAGACGAAGGCATGTCGATTCTGCAAGAGGCCGTCAAAACGCAGTATCGCTACGGGCTCAGCGAAGACCCGCTCTCGCTAACGCTGCCGTACGCCAGCGAGCGCGATGCGCTCGACAAGCTGGCTCGCCACTGGAAACAGTACGAACGCTTGGCAACGGCCGTCACACCGGAAGCACTCGGAGGCAGCATCGCTCCGACGGCCGATTTCGATGTCCGCGCCGCACTCGACGAATGGCGCGACGAGCGACACCCCGCTATTGTCGTGCTTGCATCGGGCAAGGCGGTGGCGCCGGCACTCGTCGAAGAAATTCGCGTGATTGCTGAATGCATCGCGAGACTGGACGCCGATGCGATTTCCGGCGGCGGAGCCAAAGGGCTGATGGGCGCTCTCCAGCAGCACTATCAGCGATACGCGACAATGCTCGGCATTGACGGAAAAGTGGCCGGGATCAGCACGACAATGGTGATCGGCAAGGAAACGCAAACGGGCCAGCTTTCCAGCGCGCTCCAAGTGAAGCACGTGAGCCCCGAAATTGTCACGCGGATGCACCAGCTCTTCGCGGCCGATGTGGCAATTGTCGCCGCGGGCGGAATCGGCACCGCGCAGGAAATCGGATTCATCCTTGCTGCCAAAGCCGCGGGTATCGAGCCCTTCTCCAGGCAACCGGTGCTGCTGGTCAATTCGATCATGTCCGACGGCAAGCGGCTACTCGACGGTTACCTCGAATTTTTTGGCGCGGCGCCCGGGACAACGCGCGAACAACGCATAGCGACGGGACGCCGCTTGCTCGAAGAGATCGGTGTCTATGTCATCGACGCACCGGCGGGCGGCCTCGCCGACTCGCTCGACAAGCGTTTCGCGCAACTGCGCGCCGACAACCCGCGCCTACTCGAACGGCGCCGCCTGGTTTCTTGAAGTGGTGCCGTCACACTGCACCGACATACTCGCCGCGGGCGGGATATCGATGCTCGATCGTGAAATCGATGGCCTTAAGCATTTCGTTAAAGGCCGGCCGCACGAACGGCATCGATTGCACGCTGGCGTAGTAGATGGTCCCGTCGGGCTTGAAGAGGAACAGGCCCGGCTCGGAAAACAGCGGCGGCTCCTCGATGCCGATCGACGTCTTGCCGCGCGAGGCCGACACGTAGAGCCCCCATTCGCGCGCTTTTTCGAGTTCGAGCCCGTAGCCGATTCGCAACTGAGCCGCTCCAACCTTCGCGGCCATCTCATTCGCCCTTGCTTCGGAGTCCGAACTAATCGCGACAGTTGTCACGCCTCGCTCAGCAAATGCCGGCGTCAAACGCTCGAGCTCCTTCAGATACATCGCGCAAATCGGGCAATGAAGACCGCGATAAAAGCACACCAGCGTCAGATATTCGGGCCGCTCGTGCGCGAGATCGAATGGGCCGTGAGCCACGGTCGGCACGGCGAGTTGCGGGGCGGGTTGTCGTGGAATCAACATGATGTGGGTCCTCTGATCTTGATGGGTCGGGCCGCTTGACTTTCCTTATTGACGGCGCACCCTAACTTTTTCATACTTTTGGTCATGCCACGTCCAGATAACATGATCGAAAGTCCACAATCGATGAAACCCGATGCCAAACTCGAAGCCAAGCCCGACCGGCTTTCCGCTTTCTTTCGCGCCTTCGCGTTTACCGTCGTCGAGACAGCGTCAGGCGCGTGCCGCGGCGACGCCGTTCTTCGTGCGGTCGGTACCGCGGGCATTGCGAGCCGGCTCGTGCTGTCCGTCAGACCGGAGCAGGCGAACGACATCCACGCCCCGATCCTCGCGAATATTTGTGTGGGCTTTGGAGGCGGGCTCAACCCGTTGCTGAGCGCGCTGCCGGCGAGCGTCGAGATCGCGTTGGACGACGACTCGGGCCTGCGCGCCGTAGCCGATCTCCTCGTGGCCGAAGCTAACGATTCGCGTTGTGGCAAGCAAACGGCATTGGCGCGACTGAGTGAAGTCATCGTTTTGATGATGCTTCGCCGCACCATCGATGCCGGCGCGACTGCCCCCGGTTTGCTTGCGGGACTGTCGCATGGCGCGTTGCATCGTGCGCTGGCGGCCATGCATGACGCACCGTCGCGCGCGTGGCGAATCGAGGATCTCGCGAGTCTTGCCGGTTTATCGCGCAGCCGTTTCATGACGCTCTTTCGCGAGATCGTCGGCACCACACCTAGCGCGTATCTAACCGCCTGGCGGCTGATGCTCGCACAGCGTGCGCTGGTAGACGGCGAGCGCATCAAGTCCGTTGCAACGCGGGTGGGTTTTGGCAGTGCATCGGCTTTCTCGCGTGCGTACGCTCGCCAATTTGGACGCCCGCCTGTGCACACCCGCCACGAGGCGCCGTAGCTATCCGCCGTTACCGTTTGTTGCAAACTGACAGAATAGTTACGCCGATACAGACATATGCTTCACGCACCACTGGCGCAAAACGACAGGTGCTGCGATGAATGCCATCAGGAAAACCCTGGCCTACGTGTCGTTCATTTCTGCTGCACTCGTTGCAGTGTCCTGCGGCGGGGGGGGCTCAGGCAACGCGCCCACCGGCACGCTCCATGTCTCGATGACCGATTCGCCCGCATGCGGCTTCGATCACGTGTATGTCACCGTGAGCCAAGTGCGCGTCAATGCGAGTTCGGCCGCGGGGGATAACGATAGCGGTTGGAGTGACATCACACTCGCCACGCCTCGCAAAATCGATTTGCTCTCGCTGACGAACGGCGTGATGACCGCGCTTGGCGCGACCACGTTGCCGGCGGGCCAATATCAGCAGATACGCTTGGTTCTCGCGCAAAACCAAGGCAATACGCCAGCAAATTCAGTAGTCCTGACGGGTACCACGACCGAGCAACCGTTGTCGACGCCAAGCGCGACGCAAACCGGGTTGAAGATCATTCGGCCGTTCACCGTGCCCGCGAACACGACGGTCGATCTCGTGCTCGACTTCAACGCCTGCAAATCGGTCGTTGCGCAAGGCAACGGCGGCTATACGCTCAAGCCGGTCGTAACGGCCACACCCACCGCCATCAGCGGCACGATCGACGGGTACGTCGCCCCGGCTCAGGCTGGCGCGACCGTGTATGCCGAGCAAAACGGCAATGTGGTGAGCGGCACACTCGCGGATAGTACCGGGCATTTCGTGCTGACACCGCTTGTCGCCAGCGCAGCCAACGGCAACTATGACGTCGTGATTGCGCAAGCCAACATAGCGAGCGGCATCATTGCGACAGTGCCCGTTGCGGTCGGCGGGACAACCCATGTCTCGACGCTCAGCGCGCCCATCACGCTGCCGGCTTCAACGATGAGCAGCGTGAGCGGGACGGTAACCCCAACGGCGAGCGCGGCCGTTCGCGCACTGCAAGGAACGACTACGGGCATTTACGAAATCGCATCGGTCAACGCGAATCTCAGTACCGGCGCGTATGCGCTGAGCCTGCCGACCGCATCACCGATGGTCGGCGTGTATAGCAACGCCCTGCCGATTGCGCTGACTACGGCTACGACGTCGGCCGGTCAGTACACGATCGAGGCCGATGCGGCGTCAGGCGCTACTCAAGCGTTGGCAGTGAGTGTCTCCGGCGGCCCCCAAACCAACGTCAATTTCAGTTTCTGATGCTGAGCGCTTTGTGCGTCGATCAGCGGTAGATCGACGCACAACGTCGGCAAACGATGCACGAGCCGTCGCGACGATCAGTACCCCGGCGACTCCCGCGCCCATCGCATCGTCCGACGCATCGCCGATCAAACGAGCTCGGCCCGGCCGGACGATGCGCACGGACTGCATGGCCGGATAGGCCGGCGCATCTTGTGGCCGGCTGCCATTCGTCCCACGGCAACGTGGCATCGACGAGCGAGCGGCAATTCGGTTGAACGAGTCTTGCCATTCTGCTGCCCCACCCCGGAAGCAGCGGAGCGGCTCGCCGCGGATGACCGATGTCAAGCCTCGCGTGCCGCTTGCCCTCTTCCCTGGTCACCTGGTGCTCATGCCGCCGTCCGGCTGCCGCGATCAGCCGACGCGCACTACACGGACACGTGGACATCGGCTAGCCTCCGATAGACGCGCCACCATACGCCCATGCCGGCCGCCGGAAGATCACGCGCCATGCCGGTTGCGATGCCGGTCGCGCCATTCGTTTCGCGTCGCGCACACAGGTAATCCGCGGCGTTGATCAGCGCCAGATACATGCTCGTTCCATATTCCAGATACTGTTTGCGTTCGCCATCGGGCAGTACGCGTCCGCCCGGCTCGAGCCGCAGCCGCCCGGCACATGCGATCGACCAGGTCGAGATGTCGTGAGCGCTCGGTGTTTTTTCCGCCATCACCGAGTGGCTGTCCGCCGGGTTTATCGCGAGAAAACGATAATTGCCCGTGTAATCGAATAATTGAATGCGGACACGTTCTGCAAATTCGACGCGATCGCCACGCTTTTTCTTGATTCCGGCGGCCGGTACGAACGTCCAGATATAGTCCGAATCCGGGCGCACTCCCGGGGCTGCAATTTCCGTGTGGAGCGCCGACGGGCTGCGTTTTCCGTGCAGATGTCTGACCATCGCGAGGAATACAGGGTCTCGGCTGGCACAGCTCCTCAACACCACGGGATCGCCGTAGCGAATCGTTTCGTCTATCAGCGGTTGCTCGCACACTGCCTCGGCATCTTCACTGCGCGTGAATACGACATCCATTGCTTACCCCGTTGCGCTAGTGTGAGTGAATCGTTCGGCAACAGGTACCCGATCGATCGCGCATCAACTGCGCTAGACATCGACTACCTGGCGTCGACTATTCCTTAATGCATGAACGAGGTCGGTCGCGGCTGCGGCGAACGCATCCATCCCGTCCATGAAATGAGAATCGATTCACCGCAGGACTAAGGGTCGTGGTGCGTCGTGTAAAGACGTCGCGGTTTCATGATTTGGCCCTCTCGCATATCGAGGCTGGCTGGATGTCCGCGTGCCTCTTCTCTCCAAGAGACGATCGCAACAGCCGTGGCCCTCGATTATTTTATAAGGCGGCACCCAAATCGAACCTTCAATTGCGGAACCGCCTTCCCGTAAAATCTACCGTTTATTAGCACGGTACGGATAATTTAGTTAATGTTGAATCAACTGTCAAGACGGCTTTATCAAAAAACATCGACCTATAAAAGGGGCGGCAGCCGGCATCAAAATCACTCGCAAAAACAGCCTAAGCCTTTGCTAGGAAAGACATTTGCGATGCTTGAAGTATTTAACATTTGGAAAGAAAATATGGGCATCGCGCGCTTGATACAGCTGCCCCGGATCGGAATGGAATGGTTATTTAATTCGGTACTTTTGATTTTATTTTGCAGTCATCAACCCTGGAATTAACAATTTTTAACATTTATCAATATCGTTGATTGTCCTTTCACACGTTTTGATATCGTTTTTTCATTATCCGGCTCGATTACAAATAACGCCTGCTACGTAATCGTCGGCGCAAGCGAACGCCCTCCCGCCATCGGGTTTCCAGAACCACCGCCCTTGTGCGCGCGACCGATTTGGGATCTCACTTTGTCCGCTTAAGGTTGGGCTAAGATCGACGTGCGATCCTTCGTGCGTTCGTGAATAACTAAGGAGTCCTAATGAGTGTCTCGCAATCCTCGAAGGCTGCAACGTACGACGGCTTTGCGCGCTTCCTACATTGGCTCGTGGTGCTGCTCGTTGCATCACAGTTTGTCATCGGCTGGGCGATGCCGGACGTTCATCGCGACACCTTGCCGGAAGGCTTGATCGCCTGGCACTTGGGCGTTGGCGCAGCGCTGGTTGCCGCGGTGGCCGCTCGTATCGTCTGGCGGCTCACGCACCGCCCGCCACCCGACACACAGCCGCCACTCCTGCGCTTCGCCGCGAGTGCGACACATGCGTTGCTTTATGTTGCGCTCATCGCTGTTCCATTGCTTGGGTGGGCCAACGCCTCGTCGCGAGGCTGGGCGGTCAAACTCGCCGGCGTCGTCAACCTTCCGGCGCTGGCAGAAAGGGGCTCGTCGATCGGACATGAGATGGGTGACGTCCATCAAGCGCTGGCCTGGGTGCTGTTGGCATTGATTGCAGCGCACGTCGGCGCCGCGCTTTATCACCGGTTCGTTTTGAACGATACGGTTTTACAACGGATGATGTAGCGTATTCGGGCAGTCGGGCTTTGATTCGCAACCGGAAGGACGATCACGGACCAAGCGGCGTATAACCGAGGGCAGCAAATCTGCACAGCGAGAATTCAATGCATGTCCATCAGTCGCGCGCTGCCGCGGCCCGGGAGCAAAGCGATCTTTGCGAGAACATCGCATCGTTTCCGACCCGCCGTTCCGCGGCGACCCCACTTGCCCTATTCAGCGGACCCGCCGGCTTGCCTGTTGCCAGACCAAGGCGTGACTCGGAGGCAAGTAACCTGGCAAGCAGCGCTCGTGTGGCACGTAAGTCGAACGACCCCGCCGAGCAGATAACGCGGCGGAACATGAACGCGTGGTTCAATGCGACCATGCCAATCTACGCTGTACAGGCGTTGCGTGGAGATGGCACGTCACTTCCTCCTTCCAAAGAAGACATCATCAACGCCGCGCTATCGAACGACACCTGCCACATTGCAATAGTCGGCACGTTCACGCACATCGAAACAACGGGTGCTGGGCCTCGTCTAGGGGTCGAGAATGCCATCGATAGGCTCGGCGCAATGCTCACCTTTTACGGGAAGCGCGTCATCTACGTGACGGGCAACGCCGCTTCGACCAGAACCGAAATCGAGAAGCTTTGCCATGGCACCCGACCACCCGAGCAACGCGGCTATATCACGCGAGACCCAAGCGGCAGCGCAAGCCATCTGCCGCCCGCGAGCGACATGCCGTCGAGCCCGGCGACGTATAGCCGTGCGCCTGACCTGATCATCACCGTCGAAAACAAACCATTGGCCGCTTGAGGCTTTACGCCCGCTGACGGCGTGAGGCGGTAGCGCGATCAGAAAGATGCCTCGCAGTTGCGCAGCCTCCCGGCAATCGCATCAAATGAAGGCCTGCTGCCGACGTCTTCGCTCAAGCACGCCGCGGCGAGCGCTTCGATCTCGCGTACGGCGGGCGAGCTTCCCTCCTCGCAACGCTCGATCAGTTCCTCGAGCAGATAACCAAACGCTCGCACCTCCAACCGCTGCAATAAGAAGCCGAGCGCAGCATCATCCACGTCATAAAAAGACGCCGCCCCGAAATCTCCGAGCAACGCACGCCCGGCGCCCCCGTGCAAAATATTGTGCGCGTATAGATCGCCATGCATGATGCCTCGCGCATGCAAATGACGCGCAGCCGTTGCGATGCCGTATGCGAGGCGCAATACCGATGCAAGATCGAATCGCGCATCCGCGGCGTAGCGATCACGCGTGCAAGATTCGAGACTCGGCGGCGCGGCGAGATTGGCAAATGTCGGATCGATCAGTGCCATGACAAGGCCGTGTTCATTCATCGGATGCTGTTTCACATTGCCGATTACGCGAACCAGATTCGGATGATGCCCCGCGCGAATGCATGCGGCCATCTCGCATTCCGGCAAACCGTCGCTCGTCACTGCGCCCTTGAAAAGCTTCAAGGCGACCGGCTGAGGTGTTTCGTCTTGATTGTCGAGTCGCCTCGCCGCGCGATAAATCACCCCTGATGCGCCCTCCCCCAACTGCCGCTCGAGCGTGAGCGCGTCCCAGTGGACGTCGGCGATCTGCGTATCGATTGCGCTTGACGGCGCGCGCTCCAGCGCTTCGGCGAACGGGTTGCCCGCATAAGCGAGCCATGCCAGCCGCGGCAAGCGTAGCAGCCATCCTGGCAACTCGCGTAACCGGTTTGCCGAAAGGCGTATCAGTTCGAGCCGCGAGCACGATGACATTGCGTCGGGTAACGTCCGCAACCGGTTCCCCGCAAGCATCAACTTCTGTAGCAGCGAACAGTGACCGATCTTCGCCGGCAGCGTTTCGATCGCGTTATCGGTCAAGATCAACCAGCGAAGCTTCGGAGGAAGCGATCTGCCCGACACCACGCGTATGCGGTTCGCCTTGAAGCCAACCATGCTCAGCTGTGCGCACTCGCCCAATACCTCCGGCAATTCAGTGAACTGGTTATTGGAGGCAAAGATGATTCGCAATTTGCTCAGTCGCGCCAAGTCATCGGGCAGCGTCGACAGCGCATTGCCGGAAAGGTCGAGAACTTCGAGCGTGTCGGCAAGATCGAAAATCGCGCGCGGAAATTCGGTCAACCCACAAGCGAGTTTGAGTTGCCGGGCGCCTGCAAATTGCCCGGACTGCAGTTGGTCAAGCGAAGTCGTCACAGTCGGAAGTAAGGTTCGGCTGCCGGTGAGAATCGGGCAAACTCGTCGATTCTACCCGGCATCCGCGCGACCACCCGCTATTACCCGAATGGGCGGAGCCGCGAACTCTGCGCGTCGATGCGCAGATCCTCCATCAACACCGTTTCGATCGGCTCGTGCGATGCGCCCTCGCTGACGACCTTGATCGGCAGCGAATGCTCTTCATCGAACCACAACGCGTAGCGCGATACGCCGTTCGCCGTATGTCCGGGCGTTCCGGTCACGATCACATGCGACGCCCGATGCGCGCCGACCATCTCGACGCCTGCGGCTTGTGTATCGCCGTGCTGTTGCAGCGTACGAACGTTGACGAGCAACGCGCCAATGTCGGACTGATCGACGCGGTGACCCTTTGGGCTTCGAATCATAGGGTTGTCAGGGCTCAAGACGAGCTTCGGGAACGTATCGAGGCCACGTGGCCATAGCAGGACCTCGCCTGTTTCAGGACTGTAGACAAGCGTCGCACCGGCATGCGGACGAATGAAGTCCATTCTGACGAAGCCGGGTTTGCGATAACCGTACAGAGCTTCGACCAACTCGGCGCCCGCTGACATCGATTTCAGTGTGACCTGATAATTCGTCAGCGCATCGAAGCGTGCTTGCGCGACAGCGACGAAGTCGCGGTCTGTGGAAAGCGCATTCATCAGTGCATTGACCAACGTAATGATGAACGCACGGTCAACGTGCGGCCAAGATGACTTGGCCCGTGATGTTTTGCGTCACACAGGTCAGAAACGCCTGTGCAACCACGGCGGCGCGCACGCCTTCGTGCGGGTCGCGACCCATCGCCTGCAACGTTTCGGCCACCCATCCCGGGCTCACCGCGTTGATGCGAAGCTTGCCGGCAAGCTCGAGCGCCGCCGCACGCACAAACGCTTCAACGCCCGCATTGACGACACTGACCGCGGCGCTTCCTGGCACAGGATGTTGCGCGAGCACGCCGCTCGTGAGCGTGATCGAGCCACCCGGCTTGACGGCCTGCTGTGCGCAACGCACCAGATTGACCTGTCCCATCAACTTGTTCTCGAGGCTGAATGCGAAATCGTCGTCAGTGAGCGCGTCGAGTGGCGCGAATTTTGCGCTGCCGGCTACGCAGATGACCGCATCGAGTGCGCCCGCCTGGCGGTATAGCGCGGCAATCGACGCCTTATCGGCGATGTCCACCGTGAGCCCAGACCCTTTACGGCTAGCGCCGATGACCTCGTGCTCGCGCGACAAGAGACCTACGATTTCTTTGCCCAACAGCCCTGTGGCCCCGATTACCAATATCCGCATCGCCGCCTCCTATACTCCACTCGAACGTGATCGATTGTGGCGCACCGCTTTGCGGCACGCAACGCCCGCGAGAATCCACCTGCATATCGCGAAAAAGGAGGGAACAACACATGGCGGAATTCCGTCTGGCCACCTTATGGCGCATCGAGGCGCCGATACAGGCGGTGTGGGATGCGATCCATAATTCGATGCATTGGCCGCGATGGTGGCGCAATGTCGAGGCAGTGCGCGAATTGGAGGCGGGCGCATCCGATGGTCTGGGCGCCGTGCATCGCTATACGTGGAAGGGCGTGCTGCCTTACCGCGTGATCATCGACGTCCGCGTCACGCGCGTCGCGCCGCTCGTTGCGCTCGAGGGCCAGGCCAGCGGTGCGCTGGAAGGCGTGGGACGCTGGCATTTCGAAGCTGACGGCGGCCGCACTCTGGTGCGCTACGACTGGCATGTCAGAACGGCCAGTGGCTGGATGAACGCGCTCGCGCGCACACCGTTTGCGCGCGGGGTATTCCGGTGGAATCATGATTGCATCATGCGCGAAGGCGGTGAGGCGCTCGCGCGTCTGCTCGAGGCACGTCTGATCGATATTGAAAACATCGAATAACGAAGGTGCCTCGAGGCTGCAATTCTCAGGCGTATCGAGGCTGCATGGGTAGACGATCCGCAATCGCACCGGCGGCGTTGCTCAGTGTGCGCCTGGCGTCGCCGAGCATGCGTTTGCTTCGTTGCAGCACGCCTTCGCTGTCAAGGCCGACCGCGGCGTCACCGGGCGCAAGGACAACCTGGGCGTCGTCCTGGCCTAATTTCTCTATTGCCTCCTTCGCCGCTTCATCGGGGGGTAGCCCTTTATTGAGGGCCTCTAAATATGATTTATCCAGCTTGTCCTCGGCACCTTGCAATATGTCTCGCGCTCGATCCCCGGCGTCACCTCCGCCGCTTCTTCTCGCCATAAGAAATTGCACGGGCTGAGCGTTAGTTCGCACTCCTAATGAACTTGGCGACCGTGGACCGATTCCATGTAACCCTGCTAGCTTGGGATGGGCTTCGGGGCTAAGGGCACCGCTTGTCGATACCTTGTCCATACCACCCGATTGTTCGCCCTTGTGAGAAAGCCGAGCGACCCAACTCGCTGTTACGCCAGCTACGCGATTCATTGACTTCGCCCTCCATGAAAGTAGGAATTCAGGTTGGCCGATAACATACCGCTTGCGCCATCACACTTTCAGCACAATGCGAGCCAATCGATGACATACCGAACTCGCCATTCACCCCACGGTGTTGTCACGTGCGACGACTGCGTCCGCGCGTAGCTGCAAAAACCGTCGGACCGCCGGATCAGGCTCGAGCCCGATCGCGAGCCGATACGCGTCGCTGCTCGCTTGCCATGCACCAATGCGTGCCGATAGCTCCGCGCGCACGGCCCAGTAGGGCTGATATTCGGCAAGCCGCGCATCATGCGAGAGGGCGTCGAGCGCGGCCAGGCCAGCCGCGGCGCCGGCCGTTTCGGCAAGTGCCACTGCGCGATTGAGCGCCGCAACCGGCGAACCGCTCAGCGAGCACAACACATCGTACAGCTGCACGATCGCGCGCCAGTCCGATGCGCCACCGTGCCGGCGCACCGCGTGTGCCGATTGCACCGCGGCTTCCAACTGATAGCGGCCAACGCGCCCCGCACGGCTTGCACGACTGAGCAGCGCTTCCGCTTCGTCGATGGTGGCACCATCCCATAGCGCCACATCCTGCTCGCTCAGCGGCACATAAACCCCGTCCGTCGTACGGCGCGCCGCACAGCGCGCGTGCGTGTGAAGCATCAGTGCAAGCAATCCGAGCGCCTCAGGTTCGTCCGGCAATAACGAAACCACCAAACGCCCGAGCCAGATTCCCTCATCGGCCAAATTGCGGCGGCGCGCGTCGCTGCCGGTCGGGTCCGACCAACCCTCCGAATACACGGCATAGATGGCATCGAGCACCGCATCGAGCCGTTCCGGAAGCTGGCCTCGCTCGGGCACCCCGAGTGCGATGCCGGCCTCGCGGATCTTGTTCTTCGCGCGCACGAGCCGCTGGCTCATCGTCGACGGCGCAACCAGGAATGCCGATGCGATGGTGGCCGCATCGAATCCAAGCACCGCCTGCAGCACCAGCGGCGCACGCACGCTGCGCTCAAGTGCCGGATGCGCGCATGCGAACATCAATTGCAAGCGCTCGTCGGGAATCCCCGCCGTTCCATCGTCGGCATTGCAATCCGCTTCGAGATCCGCCAGCCATTGAAGGTACTGGCTCGCCTCGGCTTCGCGGCATCGCCGCCGCGCAGCGTCGACCATGCGTCTGCGCGCGACCGTCAGCAGCCACGCATCGGGCGTGCGCGGCACGCCGATGCGCGGCCAATCGGCGAGCGCTGCCGCGAACGCATCGGCGAGCGCGTCCTCGGCGCCCGCTACGTCGCGGCTGCGCGAGGCGAGCACCGCAACCAGCTTCCCGTAGCTGTCCCGGGCTGCCGTTTGCGCGGCGCGCGCCGCGGCGGACGCGGCGTTGACGTTGGCGTTTGTATCAATACTCACTGCGCGGCCAAATTGGACGAACCTCCAACGCACCGTATTGCGCGCCCGGGCAGCGTGCGGCCCACGCCAGGGCTTGATCCAGATCGGGCACGTCGATCAGGAAGTAGCCCGCCAACTGCTCACGCGTTTCGGCGTACGGCCCATTGAGCACTTCGGTCTTGTCGTTTCTCGTGCGCACCGTCGTGGCGTCGTTGCTCGGGCGCAACCGCTCACCTGCGCGCAGTACTTGCGCTTTTTGAAGCGCCTCCGCGTAGGCGCCGAACGCGGCGGTCATCTCAGCGCCCTGCGCGGGCGTCATCTCGCGGACTTTCGCCTCGTCACGATAAATCATCAACAGGTATTCCATGAATTGCTCCTTCGGTTATGGCAACGCACCGCGCGCTGCATGAACAATGTCGGACGGCCTGCGACGATTTCGACATGCAGCGCAAAAAATAATTGTTCGAGGGATATTACCCGTACTTGCGAGAAAGCTTCGGTTGGGAAAGTGATGCTTCGCGAAGAGACGGGCGTGAGGTGCTTCGTCGATTTATCGTGCGTCGCAACGAGTGTAAATGGAGAACAGGCATGCGGCGCATTGATGGAACCTCGGACTCGGGAGCGTCTCGCGACCCGCACGGCGTGAACGCGTCGGAGTCGCCTGTCGCGAATGATCGGCAGAAGATGCCGCAAGGCGACCCCGAATTGCCGCCGTCGTCGCGCGTCGCAGGCAAGATACCGACCGACGAATCCGAGGGCCTCATCCGACGGTCTGCGCTACCGATGCCACCGACGGACTACGCCGGCCAGGCGCACGTGGCCCGGGTTCTCAACGACGCCCAAAACGGCGAATCGCTCACGCGAATTCCTGCGGCCTACGCAAAAAACCTTTACTACAGGCGCGGATTTGAGCCACAAGCGGTGCGCATCCCGCCGCGCGCGCTACTCGCCAACGACATGCACACCGCATGGATACCGCGCGGCTATTCGATCGAACTGGAGGTCGGCCGTGGCGTTTCAGCATCGGCGCGGCGGCTCTTTGTCGTGCGCTCCGGCGAAGCGCTCGCGGAATTGACCGTGGATGGACAAGGGCGCGTCACCGCATTCACAAGCCCGTGGAGCGCGTCCCCCGACGATGTCGCAGCGGCATTCGAGTGCCTATCCTCCATTCCGCTGTTCCGCGCGACAGCTCAGCGCTTCGACGTTCCATCAATGACACCACAGGCGCGGGCGCACAAACTGGAAAGCCATCTATTGAGTTCGGACGGCGTTCGATGGGAAGCTCAACTCCCGAGCGGCAACCTAGTGGACCTCAAAAGCATTACGACGGCGAAAAAGGACGGGGGCATTCCATTATCGTTTCGCGAAATACCGCGGGAACATTGGAACGGCCCGCTGAACGCGCTGATGCACCGAATCGCGGGAACGTGGACCTTGCCGGACGAGCGAAAAAAGGTCATCGATGTCGCGCTGGAGCTGGTGCGTGAACTCGAACCTGCCAATGCGCTCTCGATATTGCGCACCTTCTCGCGCGAACTGCCGCGCATTGATCAGGACAGGGACTACGCCGTCGACTGCACGATGAAGGAACTCAGTCGCCTCGCGCCGCTCACTCCGGACGCACACGACGACCACGCAGCTATCTTGACCAACATCACCGCGGCAATGCCGGCGGGCGCGGACATGCCCGCTGAAATTCGCGAACATGTGCAGCGCCTACCCGGCGAACACCGGGCGGGACCCATCGGCGAGTCTGTGCGACGCGGATCGATCAGTGATGAATCATTCAAATCGCGTTGGCGCGATAGCTGCACGTTGCCCGATTCCGCGCAAGCACAAGCTCTGCCGGCCTTCGCCGAGGGGCTGCGCCATCTGCAGGACGAGATCTTCGCCCTTGCACAATGGCAAGCAATCCGCGATGCCGGTTCGCGCCTGCTCGCCGACGAACCCGTCAAGCGCATGCAAGTCGCTGGCCTGCTCGCGCAAGCAATCGTGAAACTACCCGTTTCAAGCCGCGGTGAAGCGTTCGCGCAGTTGAAACATGACATTGAGGCCTCGCACGATACGTTCGACAACTATCGCGCGCGTACTCATCTCTCCGGGGCGCTAATCGGCATGATCGACGCTTTGCCCGCACTGGCCGGCGCATCCGCCATGTCGGATACACGATCGCCATCGGCAACCGAGGCGGCGCGGTGGATCATCGATCAGATTCAGGCACTCCAAATAAGCCGGGACGGCAGCGCAACTTCGGCGCTCTTCGGCGCGCTGGGCAAGAACCGCGGGTCATTTGCCATCCTTTTAGACGCCGCTCAGAAAACGCCCGACGAATCGGAACGCGAAGCGGCACTCAGTACGCTTTGCATGATGTGCGCGGGCTTCAGCGGCCTCCATGGTTCGGTGGCGACGCTTCGCTGGTACCGGCTGGCCGAGACTGTGCAGGAAAGCCTGCCGGAAGCACGGCGCGCAGCGCCATACCGATTGTTGACGATGTTCAATCCAGATTCCAGCATGCCCTACGCCCTACAAGCAATGGTTTGGGCTGGCCCGGAAAACGTCGGAAAAGGCCCATCGATTCTTCGTTTTCACCCAACCGAAGACACGGCCACGATTGCCGAGTTGGAAGCATGACGCACAGGAAACCACCGCCTAACGTTTACCTTTCAGCCGCGCTGCCGAAACCTGCTTCGTCGCAACATAGTGCCTTTGTGCCTTCGCTCGATTGCCGCAAGTCGCCATCGAGCACCACCTGCGTGATTTACCACGCGAAAGATCGAGAAAAAGCCAAGTGCACGCGCTGCATTCTCTTACATCGAGAACGTGCGATTGCGCGAGCAACGCATGCACAGTCAACGCAAGGCGGTCTTTGATTAACGCCCCTCCCGAATGCCTGGAGAAGACCTTCCAATATGCAAGCCCCGCGTCGGGAATAACGAGTTCCGACTGCGCGACTGCTTGCGCCACGTGCGTTTGTAACGACAAACGCGCAACCCGCGGAACACGCGTTCCCGTTGCGATCGCCGAAAACACCATATACGCCGTTTCGCGAAAATCGATCAACGCATCGAGTAGTGCATCGGGACTCGGGCGCGCATCGCGCAGTGTGCGCTGTTCTGCCGACGTCAAGAACCCATGACGACGAGCCCATTTCAGAGCAAGACCCCAGTCGGTTATCTGCTCGTTATCACGCGTCTTTCCGCTGCCGCCACACGTGTTTATAAAATCGAGTATCGGGTGCCCGCCGATATCGATACCCGTATTCCTATCGTTTTTCCTCGTCATACTAACCTAACCTCCTTGAACCATTTTACTGGTTAGTGTACCGTCTACGAAACCGCCGTGATCATCAATGCGTCAAAGGAAAGGAAAGGAAGATGGCACCCTCGCCTCACCAGTCCACTCATGCGTTGCCGCTCGACGGCACGTTCGTCTTCGAAGGCCAGTCAATCCGCTACGGCGTCATGGGCGACGGCGAGCCGCTCGTATTCATTCATGGCACGCCGTTTTCGTCGCAGGTATGGCGGCGCATTGCGCCGATCGCCGCGCAGTTCAGGCGCGTCTACTATTACGATCTGCTCGGCTATGGCCTATCGGCGCAGCACGATGCGCAAGACGTATCGCTTGGTATACAAAACCGGGTATTGTCGGCATTGTTCGGGCACTGGGGTATAAGTCGGCCCGATGTCGTCGCCCATGATTTTGGCGGTGCAACCGCGCTACGTGCAGCGGTGCTCGATCATTGCGAATACCGTTCGCTGATGCTCATCGATCCGGTAGCAGTGGCGCCCTGGGGCTCGCCATTCGTCCGGCACGTTCGCGCTCACGAGCAAGCTTTTGCGGAGGTCCCGGCCTACATTCATGCGGCGATGGTCGACGCCTATCTGCAAGGTGCCGTGCATCGCGAATTGACAGCCGACGCGCTCGACATTTATGCATCGCCCTGGAAAAGCGAGGTCGGTCAGGCAGCGTTTTACCGGCAAATCGCGCAGATGGATCAGCGCTACACGGACGAAGTGCAGCAACGTTATGGCGAGATTCGCTGCCCCGTGTCGATTCTCTGGGGAAACGAAGATCGTTGGATTCCAATCGAACGCGGCATCGAGTTAGCCGCACTGATTCCCCGCGCGCAGTTCGCAAGCGTGTCTGGCTCGGGCCATCTGATGCAGGAAGATGCTCCCGAAGCGATCGTCGCGGCGTTGATGGGGTTTTTGCAGTTGGCGCAGGGGCGTCAGCAAACTTCCGATTCGGCGCACACGCGGCATTGAAGCGCCGCGCTACGCTTGTTCGTGCGACGCTGCACGAACAAGGACAACGCCCATACGCCGAGACCACCCAGCGCGAGCAATGCGCCTACCGGGCCAGGGGAGGTCCAGCCGAAACCGCCCGCGATGGCAAGGCCACCAAGAAACGGACCGAGTGCGTTGGCCGTATTGAAAGCCGAATGGTTGAGCGCTGCCGCCAAGCCCTGCGCATCTTCTGCCACGTCCATCAGCCTCGTTTGCAGCACCGTGCCAAGCGCACCGCCGATGCCGATCATGAATACGAGTACCGTGATCGCCCCCACGTTTGGAGCGGCGAACGGAAACAACAGCAGCGTGACGGCACTCCAAACGAGCAACGCGCCGGCGCTCGGCATCAGCGCACGATCGGCAAAAACCGGCACCACTAGATTGCCGACCGTCAGTCCGACCCCGAACACGCTCAAAATCAATGATGCGGTAGTCACCGAAACATGCGTGACCGCGTTCAGCACATCGGCCAAATAGGTATAAACGGCGAACAGCCCGCCAAACCCGATGGCGCCGATGCCGAGCGTAAGCCATACCTGTGGCCGCGCGAGCGCACCGAGTTCACGTAATGGCCCGGCGCCCGGTTCGGCCGGTGCGAGCGGTGCCCACAGGCGGACACACGTCATCGTGAGCGCGCCGAGCATGCCTGCGAATGCAAAGCTCCAGCGCCACCCGATCGCATGGCCCAACCAGTTCGAAAGCGGCACGCCGACAATCGTGGCAAAGGTCAATCCGAGAAAGACGCGGCCAACCACGACGGTGCGCCGATCTTCCGGTACAAGTGACGTTGCGACCAGCGCCGCGACGCCAAAATACGCGCCGTGAGGCAACCCGCTCAGAAAGCGGAACACGAGCATCCAGTGGTAATTCGGTGCGATTGCGCTAAGGCCATTGCCGATAGCAAACATGGCCATCAATGCAATGAGCAATGTGCGGCGATCGAGACGCGCGCCCAGCACTGCGAGCGTCGGCGCGCCGACGACAACCCCAAGCGCGTACGCGCTGATGACGTGACCGGCCGTTGGCGGGTCGATACCGAGGCCCTCGGCGAACAACGGCAATAGGCTCATCGTCGCGAATTCGGTGGTGCCGATCGCAAATCCGCCGACGGCGAGCGCAAATAGCACGAGGCCGATATGTTTTCCAGTACGCGCCTGGGTGGAACGCTGCATGACATCGCTCATCGCTAGCCGAGCCGGACGATAAAGCCGGCAATTCTACCGATATCGGCAAAACCACGTACGGCGTGGCGCCGGTGTATGTCGCTTAATCGACAAGACGCACGCCGAGGAACGTGGCCTGCGAGCGGCGGATACGCTCAGCCTCGCGGTGGCGAGCCTGGAATGAATAATCGGCGTCGAGCGGCAAATGGGGGGACGCGAACAGATCGCTGATCTTTTGGAACAAGGCGAAGATGTAGCTCATGGCAGCTCCGGACGATTAAGGGTTTTCCCTAGAATGGATTCTAGGTATTTCCCCCTACATCGTCTAGTGCAGCGCACAATTTTTTTGATGCGCCCGCCGGCATTGGAGTTCATCGTCATATTGCGTTGCAGCATAACAACACTTGTTGCGCCTACACGGCCGTCGCGCTTGCGGCCGGAACTATTAGTTCAGTACCTATCGCTCGCAGTTATTCGTTGTCGGCATTCGTTTTCGGTTCGTCTGATTGGGCCACTGCGGGTTGAACAGGGGGCGCGAGATCGAGACGAACATCGACTTCGCGGAGCAGATCAGCCCACCCCTCTTCCGAAAGTGGGGTCGTCGTGGGCTGTGAGGTTGCAGCCACGTCGGAACCACCGGCGATCTGGAGCGACGTAGGTGTCCTTAGCGCGTCGCTGATCTGCCTCAATAACTTGGAGGACGGCTCGGCCGGTAACTCAGATCGCGGCGACACCCCGGCAGAAAGTGCTTCGAATAACGCGGCGGTCCGCTCGGCCGATGACTCAGATAGCGGCGGCACCCAGGCAGGAAGTGCTTCGAATGACTCGGCGGTCCGCTCGGCCGATGGCTCAGGCAGCGGCGGCACCCAGGCAGCAAGTCCTCTCAGCGCTTGCTGCCGGGCGTCGTCCTCTATAGCCGGAAGCCGCAGCGCCGGCGCCGATATCGCTGGGGTGCTGCCATCGCCAGCGCCCGGCTCTTCCTTCTTCGATCGCACCGGACGCCGCGGAAGTCCGCCAATTTGCCCAGAAGGTTCGTCTCGCGCAGAAGGAGACCCGAGGGAAGACGGGGCGGGCGTGCCTTGATCGGCGGATTCATGATCCACCGGATCTGTGCGCCGAGGCAATCCGCGTTCAATGCTCGTCATAACCAGTCTCCGTGGCAATAGAACAGTCGCTGCATTTGAGCACGCTCGCGTGCTGCGATTTGCTCAGGAGCGAAACGTAGACGCGATTTCCGAACAAGCCGCGATAGATGAAGCAACCATGTGATACGGCCCTTGCCTTGATTTTCACCCGGGCGTTCGCCTGACCGGACCAACGCAGAATTGCACGCAGTGACACTCCGCTCTGCGCCCATTGGCAAGACAACCGCAGATCGCGGCGCCAACATCACGCCATACGTGGCCTTCCCGTCAAACCTCGCGCTCCGCGCACGAGCCAACGGATAGATTGCCACTTCCCACAAAGAGTGAGTTCGAAACGAACGACGTTTTTGTATGGACCAGACGAGGAGACAACCGTGAGATTCGACAGAAGACGTTTCATGACGAGCGCAATCGCGTTAGCGGCAACCGTGGTCGGCTTCGATCCGGCGCGACGCACGTGGGTTACGCAAGCGCAGGCCGCCACCGCGTGTCCGCCATTCGTCGCGGTGCCGCCGCTCGACGGCAAGCTCGCGATGGACCCGGCGACCCTTGCCGCCAATACGCACGACGCCGGCAATATGATTCACCGCGCGCCGTGCGCAGTCCTTTATCCCGCCTCAGTGAACGATCTGCGCAAAATGATTCGCTATTGCGCCACTTTTCACATTCCGCTCACGGGCAATACCGGCAAGAACAGCGTCTTTGGTCAAACACTGGTCGATAGCGGGCTGATCGTCAATATGCGCTCGCTCAACACGATTCATTCGATTTCATCGACGAGCGCCGATGTCGATGGCGGCGTGCAGTGGATGGATCTGATCAAGGCCGCCTATGCGCAGGGAGTCACCCCCGCATCGATCACGGGCTACACGCAGCTCGGCGTGGCCGGCACACTGTCGATCGGCGGACTCAACGCAATCAGCAGCAACCGGAACGTGTGGCAGGTCGATCACGTGAAGCAGTTGCAAGTCGTGACCGGCGTGGGTGACGTCGTGCAATGCTCGTCCTCGCAGAACGTCGATCTCTTCGATGCAATGCGTGCGGGGCTCGGGCAATGTGGTCTGATCGCGCGCGCCACCGTCGAGATGATCCCGGCACCGCGCATGGTCAGGCTTTATCGCGTTCCCTACGTCGATATCGCCACGGCGTTCAGCGACATTCGAACGCTGGTTGCGCGCGGCGGAAGGCCCGGTGGTTTCGATTGGGTTGCGAGCGTCAACATGACGGGCCCCATCGCCCCGATTGCACTGTGGGCCGCCGTGTTCTTCAACGACACCGCACCGCCGCCCACGGCCACGTTGATGAGCGGATGCAGTGCGCTGGCACAGGCAGGACAGTTCGTAGACATGCCATACCTCGATTACATTTTTCTCGTCGACACGGCGGTCAATGCGCTCAAGGCGAGCGGCAACTGGGAAGGCCTCGTCAAGCCATGGATCAACGTCATTTTGCCGGATAGCGCCGCGCAGACGTTCGTCGAGTCGGTCGTTCCGGCATTGACCGCCGAGGATCTCAGCGCGACAACCTTTCTCGTCATCGAGCCGGTAGCGTCCGGTGCCGTTGCGCCGCTGCTGCGGCTGCCGAGCGCGTCCGGCTGGCACTGGATCTTCGGACTCCTAACTAATTCGCTGACGCCGAACCCGGACCCGAGCTTCGCCACGCGGATGCTCGCACGCAACTACCAGCTATGGCAAAGCGCTGTTGCGATGGGCGGCACGCGGTATCTCGAGGATGCCATTCCATTTACGAAAGCCGATTGGCAATTGCATTACGGTGCGATGTACGAACAATTCGCAACGTGGAAACACCGCTTCGATCCGTTCGGATTATTCGGCCGCGGTGCCGGAATCTTCTGATCGTGCATCCGCATTGGCAGCGGGCTGCGATGACGCGAAGGCGGCTCTCAACTCGCCGGGCGTCATGCCGAACGCCTGTCGAAACACGCGATGAAACGTACCGACGCTGTCGAATCCGCACGCCAGGCCAATGTCGGCGATCTTCATCTTGGGATGCGATATCACCATTTGACGTGCATGCTGTATGCGGTGCATACGTACCAACTGTGCGAAGCTCGCCCCCGTCGGTTCGAGCAGGCCGTGCAATTGGCGCACGGACATGGCGAGGGCGCGCGCGGCGAGCGCCGGCGACAAGTCGGGCCGCCTCGCGTGGCGTTCGATGAACGCGCTCACGCGCCGCCGTTTCGCTTCGCGCACCGCATCGCGCATGGCTTCGTGTTGCGGCGAGGCAAGGCCATATGCAACCGCGGTCAAGCGCGCCAGCGTCTGCGTGGCCACCTCGGCCGTGGGGGCGTCCATCGAGGGCGCCTCGCGAACGAGCAGTTCGAAATAGCCGCGCACGAGCGCCGTCATGCTCGAGCGCATGTCGAGCGCGCGCGCACGGATCGTCGGCGGCCGATCGAGAAATGGCGTCACGCGCGCGAGCGGAATCCGGACCAGCTGAAAATCGAACCGCCCGCCGGCCGTAGGCGCGGTTCTCATCGGACGGTCCGAGAAACCGATTGCCATTGCGCCGGTGTCGGTCACGAACGGTTGCCGGTCGTCCGGTGTATCGAACCAGGCGCCGCTGCGCTTTTGCAGATAGACGTACATGGAATCGCCAGGACGTTCCGCGATCTCGTGCTCCCCTCGCAAGCAGATATGCGAGCACGCTTTCACCTCGACCAGTGCGGCATCGGCGAACGTGATTGTTTTGAGGGTGGCGTCGAACGTCTGGGTACTCCGAGCCGCTTCCCGTTGCGGGGTCATGCCGTAAAAATTGAGGCAGAGCGTTTCGCGCCAATAGTCGAAACGCTCGCGCTCGGGCACCGCCATCGTCGAATACAACACGGTCGGCATGATCGCTGGCTCCTTGGGTGGTCCGCACCACCCTACCAAACGCTATTAATATTCACGTTCGGGTTCTATTGCGTAGCTATTTTCCGTAGTTGATGCGCAGATTTGCGAAGGCCAGTAGCAGATCACCGCTCAACGGATCTCGTGCGAGCGCGCCATCATCGACTTCCACCCGAGAACAGCAAAACCAAGGAAGGACAATGGCCACAAAACTTACCGTCGAAACGCTCGTCAACGCACCCATCTCCAGGGTCTGGAATGCTTACATCACGCCGAACGACATCATGCAGTGGAACACGGCGTCTGAGGATTGGCATACAACGAACGCTACTGTCGATCTGCGCGTCGGCGGCGTTTTCTCGTCGCGCATGGAGGCCAAGGACGGCAGCTTCGGCTTCGATTTCGAAGGGACCTATACCAAGGTGGTGCCCAACGAACTGCTCGAGTTCTCGTTTGGCGACCGCACGGCATCGGTGGCATTCATACAAGGGACGAACGGCGTGACGGTTCGTGTCGAGTTTGATGCCGAATCCGAAAATCCAATCGAGCAACAGCAGCAAGGATGGCAGGCGATATTGAATAATTTTGCAAAGTTCGTGCAGGCTGGTCAGTAGCGTCTTGGGCCTTCATCTATTGCGCTCGGTTCGGTTTCATCACCAAGAACTCGTGTGCTTGCCAGCGACGGCACGCAGACAGTTGTACGATTTCTCGCCTGACCACCTATTCAGTACTACGAAACATGACACCAAGACCCGTTGGCGGGACGGGCCCGTCTGATCCCATCGAACCTCACAGACCCGAAGATGCAGGTACGGAGCCAAATCCGCCGGACGTCAGTGCCGCGTCGGAGCGCACTGCGTCCGGGCCAATCGCCGGCTTGCCGGGGCGCGGCCAACCGCGCACCAGCCAATACGAGCCATCGCGCTTCAAACCGATAAGCGCCCAGCCCGATACCGTAGAAGCGACGGCGATACGCCGCGAGGCGCGTCGATTTAATCGCACGCCGATGGAGTTGCGCACGCGTGTGGCTTATGAAGTCATCGAGGGCACTGCTGATTGGCCAGCTGAGCAGCGCGCGGAGCCACTCGGCTTCATTGCTCGCTACATTGATTTGCTTCCAAACGAAGAGCAAGAGGCATCAGCGCTCAACCCGGACGGGGCCCGAGTCGCGATTTTCAATCGTCTATTCGACGAAACGCAGGACTGGTCGTCGGAACACGCTCGAGCCGTGTTGCTATCGCTCGTCGATAGCATTCCGCACCTGCCGAAGCACTTCTGGCTATCGACCATCAATCGCGTTTTCGGGCGATGCGAAGGGATGCCCAACGACGTCCGCAGCGAGTTGGTAAGCCAAATCGCATCGCGACGAATGAATCTGGGCCCCAACGACGCAGGGGTCTTGATTGAAAAGACGCTGCAGGAGATCCAACGGGCACCACGCCAGGATTGGCGAACGGCAATCGACGGTCTATGGTCATTTGCGTCCCAACAGCCAGCCGACGTTCGCGATGTGACGCGCAAAGATCTGATTCGCATCTCCGGCCACATGGAGCCTGAATTGGCCGCCGGTTTCCTGTGTGTGTTGATTGCACGTGCGCAGGCCGAGGGCAAAGCAGAACGCACGGCACTCTGGTCCACGATCGAGCAAGTGATGCATCGGCTACCGCTTCAACAGCAGTCCACGGTGGCCGCCCGCCTCCATAAGGCGCGCAGCATCCCAGATTAGGACCTCCCCAAATGAACGTCCCAATCGGAGTTACTCAACCTTAGTGCTCACCGGTGCGGTCATTCGCATTGCGAACGCCATTCAGTGCCCGGCTCATTCTTTCCTGAAAGCTCTTATTGGCTGAGTCGCGCTTGCGATAGCTCGCGCCGCTGCCAAAAACAATCTCCTTTCGAGATTCATCGAGCTTGGTCAACGCGACCAAGGCATGAAATGCCAGCGTCTGATCGACCTGAAAGTTCTGGGTGCGCACCACGCTTAGAAGCACTTGCACGGCCTCGCGCGGATATTTCGATACGAGCTCACGCAAGCCTTCGTCCAAGTCGACGATGTTTCCCAGGCCGCCCGGGTGCGGCTTCGACGGAAATATTTCCTTGATCTTTTCGTTCTTCCAAAAGAGGTCGTCGTGCGGCGTGCCACCCGCCTCCTCTCGCTTGGTAACGAAGGTCCGCGGAATCAAGTCGTAAACTTCCTGGCCGGCGGTAAGGCGGAACCCCAAGGCGTCGCCTCTCGTCGTCAACGCCGTTGCTATCGCATCGAGATTGAAATCATCTCTTAATATTTCCAGCGCGCGGATTCGAGCGGCGGTGGAGATCTGGGAATCCGAGGAACGCAGCACGTCCACGCAAAGAAGCCCAATCATCGCGTCGACAAAAGTCTGTAGGTGGTCGTCGCGCGTACTTTTTGTGTTCATGAATTCGACGCGCACCTCTGCGGTCTCGAGGATCTTGTTTCCGGTGAATAGTGTCTTGAGTTCCGCCAGCGCTGCACCCGATCCGTTCACCGCGCGCAGCAAGGTGACGTAGGCAATGTTGTACTGCTTCACGAGATCAAGATGCGTGCGGATCGCGAGGCTTCTTCCAAGCTCCCATCGAGTTGCCACCCACGGATTGGAGCTATCGAGCGGAACTCTTGTATGGTCGTACAACGTCTCGTAGCTTTGAAGGCGATACGGAATCGTCAAGTTGAACGGGTTATATCGGGCAACCACCTCCGGCACATAATGCAACTCTCCTTCTCGCTTCAAATAGGGCGGATATCCGCTAAACACTTCTTCGGGATATCTGAGGTAACGAGGGGGGAAATTGGCATCAATCGTCGCATCGAGTCGCGCCAGATATTCGTCGGGAATGTCCGCGTTCGGGGCGCCGACCGGAGCCGCCGTCACACCGTCGCGGCGAGGCTGGTCAGGCGGCGACGCAAAAGGCGATGATCTCGGCGGCGGAAATCGCTCGTCGGGTGCGCGCGGCGCCGGCCCCCGAGCAACGCGCTCCGGCTTTGCCGCGTCGCCGCCCACTTCATAGCGGTGCGGTTTGCCCGGACCCTCCGCGCCACTCACATTCGACACCATCATTTACTCCTGTTGTCTAACGCACCTATTAATAACATCAGGGCAAATTCCCGGAAGGTCAGTTGCGAAACAACGCGATTTGCGGCGAATGTTTGCACGGCCCGATCGAGCGATGCACATGGCTTGGCGGCTCGCAGCCCAATGTCCTGTTCGGTCCCCGGTAGCCAGCTTCGCTGGAAGAAGGCGTATGGTCTGCGCGCAATGTTACAACTGCTCTCCTTTCATCCCAACGCAATTGCATTTAACACGCTATGTATCGGATACATATTGAAGGGCTCGCATGCACCGGACCAACATCGCCTGCAAATGCTCGAACCGAAGATGCGTCACAGTCATATCCGCGTTTTTTCTTCAAGCAACCCCCTGCCCCAGATAGCCTTGCCGGCCTTCAAGCGCTTCGGCGTCCCGTCGTGAGCTCGGGAACGCGTACAACAGCCGCCAGTTCGGTCATTCACGGTACTACTGTCGATTCGACGCACGCCGAACACGATCTCGCATTGAATGGCCCGCCGTACAGTTTCAGCGCGGCCGACATTGCCAAGATCGCCAAGAACTATGGTAGTAATCGAACTTTGCAGCAGCTTCGGATGCTTCATGCCCCGCTCCGTAAGCTTCACTACAGCGACGCCGATATCATCAAGATCGCCGCGAACAACGGCGGAGCCTACGCCCTCGAGCAGGTGCGCAGGCTTCATCCAGCGCTGGTCAAACTCCGCTACACGAATGCCGATATCGTCAAGATCGCAAGCAACAACGGCGGTGCACTAGCATTGGAAAAAGTGCACAAGCTTCATGCTCCGCTAAAAGCGCTTGGGTACGAGCTGCCCGATATCGTCAAGATCGCGGGCAATATCGGCGGCGCACGTGCATTGGACAAGGTGTGCGAACTTCACGACCTGCTAACAGCGCTTGGCTACGAGCCGCCCGATATCGTCAAGATCGCGGGCAATATCGGCGGCGCACGTGCATTGGACAAGGTGTGCGAGCTTCACGACCCGCTAATAGCGCTTCGCTACGAACCGCCCGACATCATCGAAATCGCTGGCAAAGACGGCGGCGCGCAAGCATTGCAGAAGGTGTTCGATCTTCATCACGCGCTTGACGCAATCGACTATGCTTGCGCCGATATCGTCAAGATCGCTCGTAAGGCCGGAGGCGCGCGGGCATTGCAAACAATGTGGGAACTGCACGCCTCGCTTGACACGCTCCGCTACACGCGGACCGATATCGTCAAAATCGCCGCGAACGGAGGCGGTGCTCAGGCGTTACGCCAAGTTTCGAAACTCCATCACGCCCTGATCAAGCTTGGCTATACAACGGCCGATATCGTCAACATGGCGAGCCACGACGGTGGCGCCCCCACGCTACGACACGTGCGCGCGCTCCACGAGATACTGATCGCGAGCGGTAAAGACAACGACGCTATTGTTGCTATCGCCAGCCAACGGCGTGGCGCCGTCGGCGCGCTAAAAAGAGCGGCGCAAGCGGCCTGAGCCCCATGCTCAGCCGCATTGCGCAAACCTCGGACGGCGCAGCTCAGGCACCCAGCGGCGGCGCCCCTGCCGAAAACCACGCGTGAATGCGGTCGAGCCATCTACGCAGCAGCCGTCGTCGTTCGCTGCATTGGCTCGTCAGCGTCACCTGTAGCGGTGCCTCGCCTTCCGCGCTCAACCACACCCGTTCGCCGCGCGCGAGGCGCACGACATCGCCCGGCCGCAGCCAGTAGTCATCGAGGCAGCCTGCGCGCGTCAGCCATACCGAGGCCCCTTCTGCGCGCACGTCGGTGTCCGCGTGCATGCGCCACCCCACCGGGTTGCCCGGCTGGAGCGTGGCGTGCACGACGATCGTCAATTTCGCGCCTCGGGCCTGCGAGCGGCGCAGGGGTAGCGTGCGGCAATCGAACTGCGGGGTGCTTTCGGTCATCGTTCTCTCCGTCGATTGAACCGGCAGACGGAGGGCGCCACACAAACAAAAAAGGCCCCATCCGTTTCCGGGGGGCCTTGTCGTGCATCGTGCTGTTTCTAACGCGCGTACGCCCCCGATGATGCGCCCCAGTGGGCGTGCATCGGGCGATTAATGGCGATGTGGGCGAGCGTATGCATATCGATGAGTTTCCATGCGAGCCGCATACTTGTCAACGGAATTTTGAGATGACGTGCAGCCTAGGGTTTGGCTTGCTCAAACCTGAGTGAATTAGCCGAGGCCGCTATTTGCGTACGGGATCGAATTGGTCTTGACGTTCAAATCGAAGTTGCAAGCCACGATGGCCTTGACCGGTTCGGTCGCGCTCAGATTGACAGGCTGATGCGGCACATTGCCCGGTATATAGACGAAATCGCCGGGCTGGTTGAGCATCGACTTTTGCATCGCGCGCCCGTATCGATGTTCAACGTTACCGCTCAGCACATAAAGGATCGTCTCGGTGCCGGCCGGGTGCAGATGGGGCGGAATGGTTTCACCTGGCGCGATGACCGCCATGTACATGAACAGCGAGCCCGGGCGTTTCATATACCCGGCGGCAGCCTGATAAGAAAATGCTTCTCCGGGCGCGCCGGCCTCGGCGTGCGCGTCATTGCGGCCGGCCGTGGAGAGCAGCACGATATCGTCGTCCTCGTCTATTTCGTGATCCATTTGCCGCGCTCCGCTTACACGTCGTAAACAATAAAGGAGATATTCATGATGATTCCGTAATAGTGGTCCATCAGCAGACGTCCGCCGCTGACCTCCGGTCGGCCGAGGCCGTTGACCACACGCGCAGTTCGATGGCGGTGATACCAGCGCAACAGTTCGTTGAAATAAATGCAATGCGCGCGTGTTGCCGGATATAACGCTTCATCGATACGGGGCAGCTCGCTCCAGTGCGCGCGCGGACGCGCGTGGTGCGCATTGTGATAGCCGTAATTGAGGAAAATACCGTTAAGCCACGGCCGCTTTGCACTGAGCAGCGACGAATACGTATTGCGCTGTTCATATTCGCGATCGAGTTGCGGCATCGGTGCACCCAACGCAATCACATCGAAGGTGTGGTGAAAGCAATCGTAGATACGCAAAATGGTAAGCATTCCTAAGTATGCGGAGAAGATCCAAAGCCAACTCCAGGGCGATACCCAAAAAAGAATGCCGTAGCCGCTTGCCCGGAGGATCAGCACCGTTCCTATCCTGGCTTTCAGTCTCCGATGGCGCGGCTCGATGAGCGGCACCGCGAGCGAGCGAATACGCGCCGCGATACTGAGTACCGGAAAGTACATGTACTCGAGACCGATCGTCAGTTGCCTCAGCGGCGCGGGCAATTGCGCGACCCAGCGCGTCAATGAAAAGCCGTCGTATCCCACGCGGTTTCGGTGATGATCGAGATGCTGTTTCTTGAGCAATGCATACGGTACGTAGCAGGCTCCGCTGACGAGCGTCATCGCTTTGCCAAGCCAGGCGTTCAGTGCAGCGCTTTTGGCCATCGTCTCGTGCATGCACTCGTGCGTAAGCAGCGCGCTGAGGATCATCGTATGCACCATCAGCAATGCGCCGGCTGACGGCACAAGCCAACCGTGCCGCGTCACCAGATAGAGCGCAAAAGCATAGCCTCCAAAAGTATAAGTAACCGTCGCGAGATCGACGAGCCGGCGCCTGCCAAGCTCCCACGTCGACCGTTCAGAAGACGTATCGCAGGAACCGCTTTGTAGCATCATGGATTAACGCAACCGATAACAGATAGAGACGGAGCGCAACGACGCGTGGCTGCCGGCTCGGAAACGAGCCGCATCCTCGAGACAAACCTCCGGAACTCCGTAGCCGGTTTGCTTGTCAGGCCCGGTTCCGCATAGCGGGCGCTCACACGCTACCAATTACATTTAGGAATCCGAATTAAATGCGCGAAGAAACGCTCGGTTATGCGAAACGAGGCCGCAATACAATGCCAACGATCACCATCCATCTGATGAATGCACTGTGACAGAATCGGCGTGACGCCTATGCAGCGCAGTCGAATTGCCAAACCATTTGCGTTTACCCGAATCAGCCGATGACTATCCGTTCGCCTTCGCTTTCTCGCCCGCCCATCCCGCGTACGGTGTGGGCGCTCGGATTTGTCAGCCTCTTCATGGATCTGTCATCGGAACTGATTCATGCGTTGCTGCCGATATTTTTGGTTTCGACGATGGGCATGAGCGTCGTTGCGCTGGGCGCGCTGGAAGGCGCCGCCGAAGCGGCGACGATGATTGTCAAAGTGTTCTCCGGCCCGCTGAGCGACTGGCTCGGCAAGCGCCGTGGCTTGTTGCTCGTCGGATACGGGCTGGCAGCGCTAACCAAGCCGCTGTTTCCGCTCGCCATGTCGAGCGCCACCGTCGTCGTCGCACGCATGGTCGATCGCATCGGCAAAGGTATTCGCGGCGCGCCGCGTGATGCGCTCGTCGCAGACGTTGCGCCCGCAACGATCCGCGGCGCGTGCTACGGGCTGCGCCAATCGATGGACACCATCGGCGCCGTCGCCGGCCCGCTCGCCGCCATCGCGCTGATGTTCGCCTTCGCGGACCACATCCGCACCGTGCTCTGGTTTGCGGTCATTCCCGCATTCGTCTGCGTCGGGGTGTTGCTGTTCGGCGTGCGCGAGCCCGATCGCGATCCCGACACGACGCCGCGGCGTTTCAAATCCCCGTTGCAATGGAGCGCAGTGCGTGAGTTCACGGGCCGCTACTGGTTCGTCGTTGCGATCGGCGCGACCTTTACGCTTGCACGTTTCAGCGAAGCGTTTCTCGTCTTGCGTGCGCAGCAGGCGGGGTTCGACCTCGCGTGGGTGCCGGCAGTCATGGCGGTCATGAATATCGCTTACGCGTTATCGGCCTACCCTGTGGGCAAATTGTCGGATCGCGCCGATCGCCGTGTGCTGCTCGCGATCGGCCTCGTGTTGCTGATTGCGGCCGACCTCTTGCTTGGCTATAAGACTTCGCCCGCGTTCGTGTACGGCGGCGCGGCGCTATGGGGCCTTCACATGGGGTTCACCCAAGGCATCCTGGCGGCCATGGTCGCCGACGCCTCGCCGGCCGCGCTGCGCGGCACGGCCTTCGGTTTGTTCAATCTGGCGAGCGGCGCTGCGATGTTGTTCTCGAGCCTGCTTGCCGGCTGGCTTTGGCAAAGCTTCGGTGCCCCGGTGACGTTTTGGGCGAGCGCCGCGCTCGTTAGCGCGCCGTTGATGATGTGCGCCTTTGCGCCGCGCCAAAGTCAAACGGCAATCACACAGTTGCGGCCATGATTCTTTGCGCGATTCAACCGTTCGTCTGCCGCATGCATCAGAGCATCGCATGTCGTGCCGTCGTGCGCGTATTGCGCAATGCCAATACTGACCGTCACCGAGAAACGCTCTTCGCCGCTCGTGAAAGGTGTCGCTTGCACCGCCGAGCGAATTCGCTCGCCGATCATCAACGCGACATCGAGCGCCGCACGCGGCAGCAACACCATAAATTCTTCGCCGCCAACGCGCGCAATGCCGTCGTGAGGACGCACCGCATCGAGACAAATCTCGACAACGCTCCTGAGGACCTGGTCGCCTGTCTCTCGTCCAAACTGGCTATTGATGCGCTTGAGGTTATCGAGATCGAGCGCAAGCAATGAGAACGGCTTTTCGCCAGTACCAGCCTGCATGATCTCGCGCTCGACGCGTTCGATAAACATTTTGCGGTTGATAGCACCCGTTAGCGGATCCGCAGCAGCAAGCTGCTCGAGTTTTTGATTGGTCCGCTGCAGCTCCTGTACCGCGCTCTCGGTGTGTGCCATCGATTCGCGCAGACGCGCCATCAACTCTTCTTGACTGTAAATGGTCGAGAACGAGTGCGTCGTATGAAAGGCCTGCACGATGCCATAGCTCAGCAGCAGGAAACCGCCGGCAAAAATGGCATGGGCGAGCCACCACATGTGGTTCCACGGCTTACCAAGCAAAAACGCGAAGGACGAGAGTCCAAAGGCCACGACCGAAACGCCGAAGACGAGCATTAGCGGCGAGCGCAGCCTGCGCATGAGCATGCAGCCGACATTGACGAGCGACACGACCATGGCGCCGCCTTCGAGTGCAAGCCGCGTCCCGAGTGCACCCGCAAAAGGCGAATTGGCCAGCACGGCGACGAGCAGATCGATGACGATGAACCCCACGATCCAGGCCGACCAAAACCAACGGTCCTCTCGACGCGCGAGTGCATCGGGCGATGACTGATAAGAGAGCAACCCGGCAAATAGCAACAGTGCCATGACGAAACGCGAGGCGGGCCCGTACAGCAAAAAGAGCCACATATTGTGATGCGCGAGCGGCGTGAATGCGCCATGCGGCGCATAGATCGCCGCAAACCCGGCGAATCCAAGTGTCAGCCATCGAAGAATCGGCTCGCCAGAGCGCCGATAGCACTGCCACGTCACGTAACAAACAAAGAGACCCTCTAACGTCGCAACGCCAATAGCGATTTCATGAAACAGATGATTTTCGAAAACAAGGCGGGAATCTTGAAAGTAGTACAGGTAGGCAATCAGATACGCAGGTAAAAGCGCAAACGCGACCAGCAATAAATCGGCATACCAACCGGTGATGCGGCGGACTATCCGCGGCGGATCGTCAACGTGTTGCTGCAGCTGTATCGTATCGATCATGGTAGTGGCCCGCTTCTGCCTCGTTGTCGAGTAGGTCTGACTACGTATGAAGCACGCGCGCGTTGCTGCGGCGATTACGGCATTCTACGGAAGATTACCGCCATCTTGCCACTCGAATGGAAAATGAATTAACTCATTGGAGCACGTCTGCCTCATTCAACAAACGATCGACGAACTGTTGCAACGCATGCTCGAACCGTTCTGTCTGGATGCGCTCTCGCAGTGCGGTGAGGCTTGACTCGGCTTCAGCAGGAAGTCCGCGCTCGGAAACGAATTGAGCATAGCGCTCGCGCACGTCGGCATCGGTGACGGCACCGGGATGCAAAACTGAACGCAAGTACTCGCCGATCGCATGTTCGACGCACGGCGAAAGTTCGGCCGACTCGTTCGATGCGGGGCCATCGTATGTCGCACTCCGACAAAGACGGACCTCGGCCGCGGCGGCTTGGCGCAACAGCTCGCGTGCAATCAATCGTTGTTTGAGATCGGACCGCAGCGCGGCGGTATCGGGCTTGCCCGATACCGCCAGCGCCGCATTCAACGCGGCGTCGGTAATCACCACACCATTGACGTGGGCGACGACGCCCACGTTGCTCGCGAGCGCTACCGCCTCCGACCTGCCCTCAGATGGCGTACTCGCCAAAACGGCCGCCATCAGACATGCTGCCGAGGCCTTCGTGCATGCCCACCTCTCGTCGACCATCGATCTTATCCGTTCGCTCATGCGTTTTGCACGCGCCTGCCCGCGGGCTTTCCCGCGCTCGCGCATCGTTGCGCGAATCTATCAGCGGCCAGCACAATGCGAACCTGACAAGCTTGCTAGTTAGGTGAGCTCAACAACGTTATCAGCCTCCGTACATGTTCGCGGATACGATAACCGGCGTCGTTCCATCCTTGCCCGGATGCAGCTTGACGCGCCAGTTTCCCTGCCCCGGATAGGGCATGCGTGCAAAGACGCTTTCAATCAGATAGGGCATCGCACGGCCGACATCCGCGTAACGATCACGCGAAGACGCGACAACCTTATACACTTCATGACCGCTCGCCCGGTCAAAAAAGCGCAGCGTCAGCGAATGAACGAACGCCTTTTGACCCGGCCACAGAAACAACCACGAACGCGGGGGCTCACGACAATCGCCATTTTCCGCGCAATGATTTCCTTCGAGCAACGCAATCGAGTTCGGATGCGTTTCGTATGCTAGCGAGACGCGATAGCGCGCCTGTGCCTCAGGCGCTGCTTCAAAGCCGCGTTGCGCGAGCGCTTGCCGCACTGCGGCTTCATAACCCGCAGCGCCGGCCCGCATCGCCGGCAACGGACCCGGCTCGAGTACATAGCCGCTCGATTGCGGCTCGAGGCGCACGGCTGGATCGGACGATGCGCGAACGTCCGATTCGATACTGGCGCATCCGGCGATCACCGCGGCAACGCACAATGTCATGGCCATCACGATTGGCGCTCGCATGGTTTGTCTGCCCTCCACATGGCAAAAATCAGGCACCGCTCTTGACCTCTCTCATCCGTGGTTGGTAGCAATATCGTGCGTCGGCAACGCGATCATGACGGATGTCCCGCGTCCCGGTTCGCTGTCGACACGCACCTCGCCGCCGTGCCGCACCACCACCGCTTTGATGAATGCCATGCCCAGGCCGGCCCCGCTGGAACTTGGCTGCCCCGGCGCCTGAAAACGACGGAACGGCTCGAACAGATAGCGCTGCATCGTCAATGGGATACCGTAGCCCCGGTCCGCCACGATACATTGCACGCGTCGCGGCTCGTGCGCGATCATCTTGACCGTTACGTCGACAACGGTATCGTTCGGGCTGTACTTGATTGCGTTATTGATGACGTTCACGATGGCGCGCGTCATCAGCGAACGGTCGGCGTAGACCCAATACGGTTCCTCATCGAGGTGCGTCTCGACACGAATGCCTTTGGTATGGGCCTGCGGCCAGACCTCATCGCTGGCGTCGCTGACGATATCGACAAAGTTCGTCGGCTCGAGCGAATACGCCTGCGATTCCGCGCGCGCGAGTTGTACGAAGTCGTCCGCCAGCTTCAGCGCTCGTTGCGCATGCCGTTCGATGCGCTCGAGCAGCGCGCGCGTACGGTCCGAATCGGTGCTCGTCCGCTCGAGTTCTACGAGCGCGAGAATCGATGCGTGCCGCGAGCGCATGTCATGCGAAAGAAGCTGCAACGCATCTTCGCGCCCTCGCTCGGCTGCGTGCAATGTCGTGACTTCAACGAGTGCCGCAACCCAACTGCCCGATTCCTGACCGTGTTCGTTCCTGCAGCGCGCATAACGCAGCAGATAATCGTGTCCGGTCCGGTCACGAATTTCCAGGCCGCGTTTGACGATGCCGACCAACGGCCCGCGCGGATCGAGGATAGCCGGCCAACGTGCGCGCACATCGGTTTCCTGATCTCCCGATGCATCCATCGTCTTGATCAGCGAAAACTCGCCCAGCACCGCACTCAACCCGCGTCCACACGGCTCGGGCATACCGAGCCGAACAAAGTGCGAGCGCGCTACCTTGTTTGCGAGCAGCACGACACCTTGACCATCCGCGACAAGCACCGGCTCCGGCACGCTGTTGAGGCTGTCCCATACGAAGCGTTTCATGTCCTGCAAGCGCTGAGCGGCGCGCTCGACGAGTGCGATCTGCCGCTCGAGCATATCGCCGCCGAACGCCCGCTCGGGCATAGGCGGTTCGGGCAACAGGTGCGGTTCCCTATCGAGCTGAGCGAGCTCCCGACGCAGGCGGGACATGGTCATCTCGAGCCGACGCCAGCTCCAAAGCGGATAAAGCGTAGCCAGTGCGATGAGCGCGGGAACGGGCGAAAGCCAAATGTGCGCTTGATTCAGCAGCAACGCACTGGCGAGCAGACAACATGCTGAAAGCCCGATCGCGAGCAACAGCGTGCGCCACGGCGACAACACAAAAATGCCCGCCAGCAAGAGCACCGCGGGCAACAACGACGCGCTGATGGTCCAGCCTGCGCGCGCGGGGCGAATCAGGCTGCCCGTCAAGAGCGCGCTCAACGCATGCGCATGCACGGCAACATCGGGCAGCGGACCAATCGTGCCCGATATCGGCGTGACCACGTGGCCGTATAAGCCGTCCGCCGTGACGCCGACAAACACCACCTTGCCGCGCAGCGCATCAGGCGTCAATGTGCCGTCAAGCAGTTGCGCGCAGGATATCTCGCCGAAGCCTCCCTGCCCCGATCCGAACGGAATCAGCACGCGCGGTTCCAATGGCAGCGCAGCCTCGAGCTCACGCGTATTGGGCGCGACATATCGCCCGCCGGCCAACGGCACCGTACCCGCTCTGATCGCCTGATAAACCGGCACGTCGATGTATGGCCTACGCGTGAGTGGATCGCCACTGACCAGTGCGACGGTGCGCACGATGCCGTCAGGGTCGGCTTCCAAATCGACATGTCCGAGACCAGCCGCGGCGCGGGCAAATCCGCCCTGCGGGAGCAACGCCGCGCCGGACATGCCGTTTTCGGGGTGCGTCAATAACAGCGGCAGGTAAGTCGGCCCGGCACGAACTGCATCGGCCAGCACGGCATCGCCGTCTGCCCGCTCCGTCAGCAGAACGTCATAGACGATCGCGGCGGCACCCGCTGCGCGAACGGCGCGCAGCACGCGCGCTTGTTGCTCGCGCGACCAAGGCCACCGGCCGAACGCGGCAATGCTGTCGTCGTCGATGCCGACGACTGCAATCTCGTTCACGAGCGGCCGAGAAACGAAAGGCAACAGGCGATCGTAGGCCACACGATCCAACCCGGCCGTTGCATGCGTCATGATGCAAACTACCGTCACCAGAATTGCAAAGCAGCCGAGCGCGAGCCACTCGATCAGATATCTCCTCGCCTCGCGGCCTATGCAATGCGGCAGCAACAGGGCTTTGCGGTCATGCGGCGTTTCACGCCCGGGTTCATGGCTCATCTGTGCATAGGTTCAATTGGCGAGCGTAAAGGAATGCACGCCTGATGCAGTCTCGTAGAATCGGCCCCTTTCGAATTGCTCCGCTACGACAACCCAGTAATAGACTCCCGGTGGCAAGCCCGCTACGGCGAGGCGGTCGACCGACAAGTCGACTGCGTCGATGAGCGGGTCGCGCAGATCGTCGTTGCGCGAGAGGATGAAACGGAATTGCGTCGGTACGCCGGCGCGGCTTGCCAACCAGCGGAACGTGTAGTTGCGTGTGCCATGCGCCGGCGTGGCCGTTGCGATGACTTGCGAACGACGCCGCTCGAAAGCGTAGATGCGCCCAATACCTTCGAGCCCCGCATCGTCAATGCCCGACACCCGAACAAAGTAGGTATCGTCGGCCAAATCGTCAAATGAAGCATTCGGCCCGTTCGTGCGCAACTCGCGAATGCGATCGAGCATGCCTGCATCGCGCGCGATTTCGAAATGGTAGCGGCGCGCGCCTTCGAGCGGCATCAGTTCGAAGCGAACGTCCGGGTCCGACTGAACACGATCCGGTTGCATGAGCTCGGGCGCGTGCAACAGCGCCACCGCAGTGCCGACCGGCTTGCCGGCCTGCGTAACGTTGCCATAGCCCGCCGGCAACAACTGCCCGGACGTCATTGATTTCTTGTTGACGTGAAGCGCCAACGCATGCTCGCCATCGACCGCCACCGTACCATCGAGCACTTCTACAGCACTTGCTCGCGGTTCGGTGCTCACACGAAAACGCGTACCGCGCACACCCGCAACAATCGACGGCGCATGGATCTCGAACCGATCCTGCTTGGATTTCGCATGCGTCACTTCATTGTCCACCTCACCCCGGCGCAGGTCGATGCGCCGCACTGTGCTGCCGTTCACGACGGTGCGGGCCAACTCGCGGAATTCGACTGTGCTCTGTGGCGCAATGCTGATATGGGTGCCATCGTCAAATTCAATTGTTGCAAAACCGTCTGCGCCCGTGCCAATTGCATCGCTCTCTCCGAGCGATGTCCCGTTCGCAAGCGGCAGCGGCGGAGCGGCACGACTCAGCCGCTCGACCGCACCGCTCGTCGCCACGACCCGAGCGGCAAGCGAATCTCGCTTGAGCAACGCGACCGGAAGGCGCAATGTGCTGCCCGGTTGAAGCCTGCGCGGAGCTGCGACGTGATTCAACTGTGCCAGCACGCGCCAATCATTGCGATCGCGCAAGTAGCGCTCGGCCACGCTATAGAGCGTATCTCCGGGCAGTGCCCGATAAGGGACCGTGCCTGCCGGTACTTCACTACCCGGCAAATCAGCTGCGTGCGCTGCGTGCGGCACGAAAGCCGCGAATACAAGGCACGCTGAAGCAAGTGCGTTTGAACGGCGCGACTTCTCGCGATGGATTAACGATTGCTGCTTGAGCAGAAGCGGAAAAATGACGGGTTCTGATGACATCACGTCGGGAAAAGAAAAAGTGACCTGATGTTACGCAGGCCATCTCAATTTTTCAATCGCTTTTATGCGCCTACCGAACTGCTTTGAACGACAGAACCAAGCGGTAATTGTAAAGCGCTAACGATGTGCGTGCGCATCAGCGACGGGGATGCGCAATCATCGTTGAAGCAACAATTCTTCAATTGAAAAAATCAGCCAAATGTGAACAACTGTTAATTCCAAAGATTTTGCTGTCCCTGCACACCCAGCAATACCACTTTCTCGGCCCAGCGTTAGAATGCGCAGTTTGTCGCGCCGGATTCGGCAAGCGTCGACGAAAGCCTATTCGCCTGAGCGCACGGAGCAAACAGTGAAGATTGCCTATCTGGAAGACGATGAAAGCCAGATTGAACATATTCGCGAGGTTTTAACGGCTAAAGGACATGAATGCCGCGTATTCCTCGACGGGAGCCAGTTGATCCGCCAATTGAAGCGCGAGGCGTTCGACATGTTACTGCTCGATTGGCAAGTGCCGGGCGTCACAGGTCATCAGGTCACGCTATGGGCGCGCGCAAATCTGAGCGAACGCGTGCCGATCATCTTCATGACAAGCCGTTCGCAAGAAAGCGATATCGTCTCCGCGCTTGATGCGGGCGCGGACGACTACATGATCAAGCCGATTCGCAAAGCGGAGTTTATCGCGCGTATTGACGCGCTCGCTCGCCGGGTCAGTCCCGAGCCGGTACCTGTGCCGCCGCCAATCGAAATCGGCCGCTATCGCGTGGACGCAGCCACTCGCACCTGCGTGCTCGACGGCGTTCCGATCGACCTCACCAGCCGAGAATTCGATCTCGTGCTGCTGATGTTCCAGTACATCGGCCGCATTTTGTCGCGCGAACATATTGGCGGAACAGTTTGGGGAAAGCCGCCGCACGCGATCTCCCGCACGCTCGATACGCATATGTCACGGGTTCGTTCGAAACTGCAGTTGCGGCCTGAAAATGGACTGAGGCTTCACCCCGTCTACGGACATGGGTATCGGCTCGATATCGTGCCGGATGCACTCGAAAAACTGAGGAGTCCTTAATAAAGGAATAAGGGAATAAGGGCAATCCCTACTCGGCGCAAACGTTTGGGTGCAGGCGATATCAACTTTCTCTTGCTCCCGCCGTTAATAAAAATACAGTGCCGCCGAATATCGGGCGCAATGAGCCGAATGGCCCTAATTTCCGAGGTGTTTTTTCGAGTCAGATGATGGATGCCACGACCGATGCGCAAGCTGACGCGTCGCCCGTCCCGTCGCCCGGCAAGCGGCCTGCGGCGCGTTGGAGGCGCGCAGGAAATCTGCGGCTGCAGAGCCTTCTGCTGATCGCAACGCTATGGCTCGCCCTCGGCGCGTTGACGATGTGGGACGAGCACGTCGAAATGAACAATGCGCGCGTGGGTGCCACTGCACTTGCCGACGCGCTCAGCGCGCACACTGTGCGCGTCATACGCGAAGCCGAGCAGGTTGCCGCGCTCGTGTCCTGGCAGGTGCAAAACGACGGGGTATCGATTCCACTGGCCTATTACGTCAGTTCGGGGCTTTTAAAGCTCGACGTCTTCGTTCAGGTGGCCGTCATCGATGCGCAGGGCTATCTGCGTGCGTCGACCATCCCGAATTTCAAGCCGATCGATCTTTCCGATCGAGCGCATTACAAAGTTCACCGCGACAATCCGAGCACCGCGCTCACAATTGGCCGACCACTCATTGGGCGCGCGAGCAAAAAACCATCGCTGCAGCTTTCGCAACGCATCAACAGTCTCGACGGGCGCTTTCTCGGCGTCGTCGTGGTGTCTGTCGATCCCTCCTATTTCACGGAGCTTTATAACGGCTTGCGAATCGGCAAACAGGGCATCGTGAGCGTTGTCGGCACGCGCGACTTCGTTATCCGGGCGCTGCGCGCCGGACAAAACAACTCCGTCGGAGCCGCGCTACCGCCGGGTGACGCGCTACGGCGTGCCCTGTCGCACGCATCGACTGGTACGCTGCGCACTCCGTCGTTCGTGACAGGGCTCGATAGTGTCGTCAGCTATCAAACGCTCGCGGGCTATCCGCTTGCCGTCACCGTCGGCTATTCGACGCAGGAATTTCTCGCGCCCTGGCGCATGCGCAGCGCGTTCTTGCTATGCGCCGCCATCTTGCTGTCGTTGCTCATCATGCTCGCCGACCGCCGCACGCACATGCTGGTCGAAAGCCTCGCGGCCGCGAACTTGCGCGAAATGGCCAAGGCCGAGCAACTCGAGCAGGCCCGCTCCGATGCAGAAGCCGCCTCGCGCGCCAAGAGCGCGTTCCTTGCCACGATGAGCCACGAAATCCGTACGCCGATGAATGGCGTGATTGGCATGAGCGAAGTCCTGGCGCGCTCGACGCTGACCATCGACCAGAAAGAGATGGTCTTTACTATCCGGGACTGCGCGTCGGCACTGTTGCAGATCATCGACGACATCCTCGACTTTTCGAAGATCGAAGCCGGCAAACTGCAAATCGAATCGGTGCCAATTGCCATCGAGGAAATCGTCGACGGGCTCACATCCTCGCTGGCGACCGTTGCCGATGCGCGCGGCGTCGCGCTGCGCACTTATGTTTCTCCGCGCTTGCCCGCGCTGGTGATGTCCGACGATACGCGCTTAAGGGAGATTCTGTACAACCTGGTCGGCAATGCGATCAAGTTCTCCGGTAGCCGGCAAGATGTGCCGGGACGTGTTTCGGTCAGAGTCGAACCGGGTGAAGAGAACGCATCGACGATCCGTTTCGAAATTGCCGACAACGGCATCGGCATGGCGCCCGATACACTCGCGACGCTCTTTCGCCCCTTCAACCAGGCTGAAGCATCGACGACGCGCCGCTTTGGCGGCACCGGTCTCGGTCTCGCGATTTGCCGTCGCCTTGTGACGATGATGGACGGCGAGGTGTCGGTGGCAAGCGAACTCGGCAAGGGTTCGACGTTTACGGTCAGCCTGCCGCTGCAAGCGGTGCCGGACGCCGCGCCGCGCGTATTGCCCGATCTTTCGGGGCTCTCGTGCGTCGTCGCGCAATCGGCTGATTTCGATGCTCACGATCTGGCCGACTACCTGCGCAGTGCGGCCGCGGATGTTGCCATCGCGCACGACGCCGAGGAGGCGGACCGTCAGCTCGCGCATGCGGTAGGCCAAGCCGTGCTGATATGCGGCGAAGACCGGCGCTATGCGGCCGGCGCGTGCCCGGCGGGCCGGGTCACCATCACGCCGGCTCGCGGCCTGATGCTGCATTCGGAAACCGATGGAAGCGTGTCGATCGGCGCCCAGGCGCTGCGCCGTCGCGCGTTGCTCGACGCAGTCGCGCTCGCCGCCGGCAAAGCCGTGCTGCCGGCCGGTACGTCGGGCGACGAGCACGGAGCTGCGACGTTTCGCGTGGCGCAGAGCGGTGCCCATGGCCCGAAGATTCTCGTTGCTGAGGACGACCAGATCAATCGCAAAGTGATTTCGCGTCAACTCGAGTTGCTGGGCTATGTGGCCGATATGGCGAACGATGGCGACGAAGCGCTCAAGATGTGGCAGAACAAACCCTACGGGCTCGTCCTCACCGACCTTCATATGCCAAACCGCGACGGCTATGAACTCGCGCAAGCCATTCGCGAAGAAGAGTTGCGTACGCAACGCAAGCGTGTGCCCGTCGTCGCGTTGACCGCGAACGCTATTCACGGCGAAGCAAGCCGAGCCAAGGCATTCGGCATCGACGACTATCTGACCAAACCACTGAAGCTTGCGTTGCTGCAGCAGGCGCTCGAACATTGGATTGCGACGGTGCATATCGCTGCCGACGTCGAGCTCGGCGCCGTCGAGAGCCCGACCCCAAGCCCCACGCAACTTGTGCCGCCAGGCAACCGGAAGCCGATGACGGACCCCGAGCGCATCATCGATCTCGAGGTGCTGCGCGCCATCGTAGGCGACGATCAGGAAACGGTGCTCGCGTTGCTGGGCGAATACGTGGAATGTTCGGCAAGCCTGGCCGTGCAATTGCGTACCTGTTTGAACGAAGGCCGCACGCACGAGGCAGCGGCGATTGCGCACAAGCTCAAGTCGTCATCGCGTTCGATCGGCGCGCTCGCACTCGGCGAGCTCTGTGCGCGCATCGAGAGCGATGCGAAGGAAGGCGTCGAAATGTCTTGTACCGAACTGAGCGCGCAGTTCGACGCGGCCTACAGTGAGGCCGTCGAAGCCGCGCGGATTCTGTCGCAGGCCTTGCCGGCAAGCCGAACGGGCTGAGCCTGCAAACCTTGGGGCCACCTGCGCGCGCAATGCGCCAACAGGTGAGCCCGTTGAAAGACGATCCGTCAATACTGATTGCAGCCGAAACCGAAGCGAGCGCCCGCCGCGTTGCGCGTCTCGTCGAGGACGAATTCCGCTGTGTGCGCATTTCGACCCGTACAGAGTGCATTGTTTCGGACTTCGAAGCATTTCGCCCCGTCGTCGTCGTGCTTGCTTTCGATAGATTCGACGCAGCCACGCGCTACTGCGACCGGCTCTATGGCGCGAGCCGGCTAATTCATGCGATACCGCACAGAACGATCGTTCTATGCGCGGCAGACGAATTACGACGCGTCTACGATTCATGCAAGCGCGGCGTGTTCGACGATTACGTGTTGTTTTGGCCAACCACGAACGACGGGCCGCGCCTTGCAATGGCCGTGCACCATGCGCTGCACAGGCTCTCCAAAAGCTCGCCCGATGCGGTGAGCGCCGGCCAATTGGCAGCGCATGCGCGACATATCGCGAGCTTGGAGCCAACGCTCGCCGAACTCGCGCGGCGATTCGCGTGCGAAGTCGACCGTACGGGCGCGGTAGCCGCCACCGCGCAACATGAGGCCGGCGACGCGTGTGCCCGCCCGTTTCGACGTTTGGGGGAATCGGTGGACGCGCTTTGCCACGCCGCCCAAGCGCTGGCGGTGGCGCTTGGGCCGCAACTGCGCGCAGCGCGGGCGATGGGCGAACTCGCGCAACGGGTGCGGCCCGCTGTGCTTGTAGTCGATGACGATGCGTTTCAGCGTTCGCTTCTCGCGCGATTGCTCGACGGCACAAAGGTCGATCTGAGTTGCGCCACGAGCGGTGCACAAGCGTTCGGCGCAATCTGGAATCGCCGCCCGGACCTCGTGCTGATGGATATCGATCTGCCCGATGTGACCGGCATGGAATTGACGCGACGGTTAAAGTCGGTGCGCCCGCTCGCGCACATCCCCGTCATTATGGTGACAGGACACAGCGAACGGACCGTGGTAATGGAAAGCTTGCGAGCCGGAGCAGCCGATTTCATGGTGAAACCGTTTCGCCGCGCGACACTGCTGCAAAAACTCGAGGCGTTTTTGCCTGGCGCAATCCTATAAGAACCGGGATGCGCCACGTTTTATTTGCTTGGCGAAAATCCCATTAGCTCTTGATGCGAAACTCCTCGGGATCTTTGCCTTTGAGCCAGCGCGGGTGCGGACCGCGGCCACCCCAAGTTTCGCCCGTCTCCGGGTTACGGAACTGTGGCGCGCGGTTCGGCGCCTTGCCTTTGCGCCGCACGCCGAACACATCTTCGGGGGTGAATCCAAACGTTGCGATGGTTTCGCGGATCTGATTAAGCGCATATTGTGCTTCAACCTGACGCGCATTTTCGATTTCCGCGTCCAACTCCTGCTTTTTCGCGAGTAATTCTTTATAGGTCGCCACGGACAAATTCCTCCAATTTCGTGAGCTTAAACGGATCGAATTTTAGCGGCGCCTGCGGTCGCTGTGGAACGATGAGCGCAAAATTTCTCAATTTGCCGGCACTCGCTGTCACTTTCCACAACTTGGCGAAGCAGTGCTGCCGTCTTCCGTCAGTCGAGGACGGAGGATAAAACGAAAGAAAACAAAAAAAACCGCCAGCCTCCGTCTTGCGGCAAGGAGACTAGCGGGGCGCTGCGAGATTTCAGTGAGATTTTGCGGTAGCCGGCGAATCAAGCGGTAGCGGTCGCTCCGGCGACTTCCGTCGCTACTTCATCGACCGCCTCACGCGCCAAGCGTATGATTTCGTCCACATCGGCACGCGTGGTAACGAGCGGCGGCGCGAAACCGAGGATGTCGCCATGTGGCATCGCACGCGCGATCAACCCGCGTCGCAACGCCGCGGCCGACACACGAGGCCCGATCTTGAGCCCGGCATCGAATGGCTGGCGCTCGTCCTTGTCTGCCATGAACTCGAGCGCAGCAAGCATACCCGCTCCGCGTACTTCACCAACCAGCGGATGAGAGTCGAAGGTCGCATGCAACTGCGCGAGCAAATATGCACCAGTCTGTGCGGCGTTCTCGGGAATGCGCTCGCGCTCGAGAATATCGAGGTTCGCCAGTGCCGCAGCTGCGCAAATCGGATGGCCCGAGTAGGTCCAGCCGTGCCCCATTGCGCCGAATTCCTGTGAAGCCTTGCCGATCACATCCCACACCCGTTCGCTTACGATCACCCCGGAAAGCGGGGCGTAAGCGCTCGTCAATCCCTTGGCGACCGTGATCAAATCGGGCTGAATGCCGTAATGCTGCGATCCCATTTTCGAGCCGAGGCGACCGAAGCCGCATACCACTTCATCGGCAATCAGCAGGATGTCGTGCTTTTTCAACACTTGCTGGACTGCGGGCCAATAGCCGGCAGGCGGCGGCAGAATGCCACCCGTTCCCATTACGGGTTCGCCGATGAATGCGGCGATGGTGTCCGCACCCTCGCGAGCGATCAGCTTCTCGAGCTCTTCAACGCAATAGGCGACGAACTGCGCTTCGCTCATGCCGACCGGCGCCTTGCGGTACCAGTGCGGACACACGGTGTGCTTGACCCGCTCGATCGGTAAATCGAAGTATTGATGAAAGCTCGGCAGACCGGTCAGACTTCCGGTGACGATGCCCGAGCCGTGATAGCCGCGTTCGCGCGAGATGATCTTCTTCTTGTTCGGACGGCCCAGAACGTTGTTGTAGTACCAGACGAGCTTGATCTGCGTTTCGTTGGCATCTGAGCCGGACATGCCGTAATAGACCTTCTTCATGCCATCGGGCGACCAGTCGATGATGCGCGACGATAGCTCGATGATGGTGTCCGTCGAATGGCCCACATACGTGTGATAGTAAGCGAGCTTTTTCGCCTGCTCGTAGATGGCATCGGCCACTTCGGTCCGGCCATAGCCGATGTTGACGCAGTAGAGACCGGCAAACGCGTCGAGGTACGAGCGGCCCTCGTGATCCTCAATGCGGATACCGCTCGCCCCTGTCACGATGCGTCCAGGCAGCAAGCCGCTCGCGTGGTCATGGGCATGCGTCGACGGATGCATGAAATGGGCGCGATCCGCCGCAAAAAGACGCTCGAGTTCGGTCATGAGTTTCTCCGTATAGATAAAGTCGATTAAATCAGCGCGCCGCCACAGCAGCAGCAACCCGTTCAGGCGATACAGCATCGGTTGTCGGCAAGCCGAGTTGGCCGAGGCAAAAATATTTGGTCTCGACGAAAGGTTCGAAGCCCTCCGCGCCCCCTTCACGACCAAGACCGGAGGCCTTCATTCCGCCAAATGGAATCGGCGCGCCCGTGAATTTCACGCCGTTGACCGAGACCATCGCGAAATCGAGCCGGCGAATCAGTTGGAAAATGGTGTTGAGGTTCGTTGCGCAGACGTATGCGGCGAGGCCGTATTCGGTATCGTTCGCACTCCTAATGACTTCGTCGAGCGAATCGAACGGTGAAACGGCCGAGATCGGTGCGAAATTCTCTTCGTCGTACACGCGCATGCCGGGAGCGGCGTCAGCAATAACGGTGGGCTCGAAGAACCAGCCGCCCAGTGCGTGAGGCGAGCCGCCGACGGTAATGCGTGCACCGGCCTCGCGCGCGTCGGCCACGCGCTCGATCGTCGCGTCGAACGCCGCCTGATGCATCAGCGGGCCAATATCGACATCGGCCTCGAACGCAGGACCGACCTTCAGCGCACGAACGGCATTGCTGTATCGGTCGACGAACGCACCATATAGTTCGCGCGCAACAAAAATGCGATTGGCCGCGCAGCAATCCTGGCCGGACGTTTGAAACTTGGCGGCCACCGCGACTTGCACGGCCTGCTCGAGATCCGCATCGGCCGTGACGATGAACGGCGCATTACCGCCCAGCTCCAGTGCGACCTTCTTGATACCAGCATGCGCGGCAGCACGTGTCACGAGTGCACCCACACGTGTGGATCCGGTAAAGCTCACCGCGCGCACACGCGGGTCGCCCACCAGCGTTTGCATCGCCAGGTTCGGGTCGCCGAGCACGACGTTGAACACCCCGCGTGGAAAGCCGGCTTCCTCAGCCAATTGCGCAAGCGCAAGCGCGGAAAAAGGTGTTTCATGAGCCGGTTTGACCACTACTGTGCAACCGGCTCCAAGCGCAGCCGCGGCCTTGCGCGTGATCATCGCAACCGGAAAATTCCACGGCGTGATAAGCGCCGCCACGCCGACCGGTTCGATGATCGTCCCCGGATGTGCGCCATCGATATGGCTCGGCACATTGCGCCCTGAAAGGCGCTTTGCCTCATGGGCGAACCAGTCGATAAAGCTGGCTGCGTATGCAATCTCGCCGCGCGCTTCTTTAAGCGGCTTGCCTTGCTCGAGCGACAAGATCGCGGCGAGATCGTCGCGATGACGCAAGACGAGTTCGTGCCAGCGCGACAACATCGCGGCGCGCTGATTGACGGGCGTCCAACGCCAACTTTCGAACGCACGCTGCGCCGCAATGACCGCGCTTTCGATTTGCGAGCGGGTGAGCATCGGCACATGGCCCAGCACGCTCTGGTCCGCCGGATTGACGACGGCGACGGTCTCGGTGTTATCGCTATGCACCCACCGTCCGTCGATATAGCAAAGCGACTTCATCAGTACGGGATGACCCAGCAACATGGAAGGCTCCTTCGTTTGTCGATCCATGTCTGTCACTTTAGCGGCCGTTGCGGCGCGACATTTTCGGTTTCGTGCGGCTGCGAGCCAATTTTTTTCTGTTCGAAGCACTGCTCACACGACTTTTTCGTTCATCCGCCTTCGTCGCCCTGCCCGACCCACGACGGCACATCTGCCGGATAACGCTTCACCACCTTCGTCACGATGTACGTAAAGTAGCGTTCAATGCCAAGCTCATCAGCCAGCAGCGAATCGATGAAGCGCTGATAGTGATCGATATCGCGCGACGCCACGTGCATCACGTAATCGACGCCGCCGCCCGTCGCATAACACTGCTCGACCTCGGGCGCCGCCGCCACGCGTTGCTCGAAACGCCCCATATCCTGAGCCGTATGTCGCGCGAGCGCGATTTCGACGATGATTCGGCTGCCCTTGAACGCGGCAGTCCAATCGACGTCGGCGCGATAACCGCGAATCAGACCGCTTTCTTCGAGCCGCCGCACGCGCTCCCACGCCGGCGAGATCGACAAGTTCACTTCCTCGGCCAGCCGCGACTTCGTGATGCGGCCGTCGCGCGCCAAAATACGCAAGATGGCAAGGTCGTATCGGTCCAGCTTGATCGCGTTCATGGCACGGGGTCAAGCGCTCGCGCAGCCCGCGGCTATTCCGCGTTCGACCACATCGGCTACCACCGCGATCGTGTCTCCGACTTGCACGAGGCCCGGAAAATGCCGCGCGGCGAGCAAGCCGCTGCGACGTGCCCGGTATTCGCGCGGCCGCGCACCGGTGCGCGTCGCATCGTGAATACGCGCGAGCAGCTCTCCTGCTTCGACACTCTGTCCGAGGTCCTTGCACATTTCGAGCAAGCCATCGTGCTCGCTCGTCGTGTAGCAATCGCCATCGGGCATATCGAGCAGCGTGGTCGTACGCGCACCGTTGTGTCCGTTGCCGGCCGATGCACAGATGCCGGCATTGACCAGAAAACCGCGCAGACCCCGCTCGGCAACGCCGACACTGGCTGCGCTCGCGCTTCCGCCACCGCCGAGCTCGGTGGTCACGAACACTTTTCCCGCCGCTTCCGCGGCAGTATCGAAAAGCCCCACGCTATCCAGTTCGAGCATCCGCATCGAATACGGCGCGCCGAACGCGCGCATCGCGGCATCGGCACGCGCTTGCTGCTGCGCGTCGGCCAGCACGTGGATTGCCGCAAACGGCACGAAATCGAGCGTTTTGCCGCCGGCATGGATGTCGAGCACGTAATCGGCCAGCGGCAGCAAATAACGTTGAACGTAGTCAGCAATTTTCTCGGTGACCGTGCCGTCGGGCCGCCCCGGAAAACTGCGGTTCAAATTGCCCTGATCGATCGGCGACGTTCGGCTGCCCGCGCGGAACGCCGGGTAGTTCATGAACGGCACGATGATCACGCGGCCCGTGACATCGCTGGCCTTCAGCGTCGACGCCAGTTTCGAAAGTGCAATCGGCCCTTCATACTCGTCACCATGATTGCCCCCCGTGACCAATGCGGTGGGCCCATCGCCGCGTTTGATCACGGTGATCGGAATCATCACGGCGCCCCACGCTGACGCATCGTGCGAATACGGCAGCTTCAAGAATCCATGCTGCTCGCCCGGCGCGTCGAAATCGATCGTCGGCTGAATCGGAGAAGCTCGCATCGTGCATCACTCCTTCACGAAAAGCCGCCGCGGTGTATTACAAAAAGGCTCGACGCCCGTCTCGGTAATCAAAATGCTTTCGGTGATCTCGAGGCCCCAATCGTCGAGCCAGAGCCCCGGCATGAAGTGAAACGTCATGCCGGGTTGGAGAACGGTCTTGTCCCCCGGGCGCAGGCTCATCGTGCGCTCGCCCCAGTCGGGCGGATAGCTCGCACCAATCGGATAGCCGCAACGACTGTTTTTCTCGATGCCGAATTTACTTAGGACTGCGAAGAATGCATTGGCGATGTCTTCGCAGGTGTTGCCGGGTTTCGCGGCGGCAAGACCTGCCTCGATTCCCTCCACGACGGCACGTTCCCCCTCGATGAAATGCTTTGGTGGTTTGCCGAGATACACCGTGCGCGAGAGCGGGCAGTGATAGCGCTTGTAGCAGCCGGCGATTTCGAAGAACGTGCCGGCGTTTGCGGCGAACGGTGTGTCGTCCCAGGTCAAGTGCGGCGCTGCGGCATCGGCCCCCGTCGGCAACAGCGGCACAATGGCAGGATAGTCGCCGCCATATTCGCCGGTGCCCGTGATGCCGGCCGCCGAAATCTCGGCGACCAGATCGTTTTTGCGCATACCTGGCTCGATTCGCTCGACGATATGCGCATGCATTTTTTCGACGATGCGCGCCGCGATACGCATGTACTCGATTTCGCGCGGCGATTTGACGGCGCGCCGCCAATTGACGAGCCCTGTCGCGTCGACCCACTTCGCTTGCGGCAGATTGCGCACGAGCGAAACGTAGGCCGCCGCGCTGAAGTAATAGTTGTCGAGTTCGACACCGATGCGCACGCCGCTCCAGCCACGCGCCTCGATGACCTCGCGCGCGAGGTATTCCATCGGGTGACGCTCGGGCGACTGCACATAATGATCAGGATAACCAACGATCTGGGCGTGCTCCATGAACACGGTCCGCTTTGCACCATTCGCATCTTGCCCGCGCCCGAACCAGAGCGGTTCGCCGTCGAGCGCCAGCAATACACACTGATGCACGTAAAACGACCAGCCGTCGTAGCCCGTTAGCCAGGCCATGTTGCTCGGGTCCGTCACGATGAGCAAATCGATGCCCGCGCCTTGCATCGCGCGACGCGTCTTCGCAATGCGCGCATCGTATTCGGCGCGTTCGAAAGGCAAGTGCACGGTCGGCGTCGTCAAACGCACGGGGACGGGTTGCTGCATGATGTTTTCCGCCATCTTTTTCCTCTCGGATCAACTAGACTCATTCGTTGCAAAACGTCGTGCCGGCACCCGCGGCGCGCACCCTTTCCAGCGCGAGCGCCGCGATCGCCGTGTCCTGCGCGCCGGTGCCGGTTAAATCGCAAATCGTCACGTCGTTTGCGCTCGTACGTCCCGGCATCTTCCCGGCAATGACTTCCCCCAGTTCGGCAAACGCCGCATCGTGCGCCACCACGCCGCTTTCGATCGCATGGTGCCATTCGCCGAGCACGCGCGTCTGGCTCAGGCGATCGCAGATATAACGTGCCGCTGCGAGCGCTGCCGGAGCAATTTCGTTCTTGTGTTCGGCGTCCGATCCCATCGCGGTGATATGCAGGCCAGCGTGCAAATCCGCCGCGTGTACAAGTGGCTCGCGGCTTGGTGTCGTGGTAATCGCGATGTCCGCTGCAGCTAACGCGCCATGCACGTCGTGCGCCACGTCGCATTGAATGCCCAGCGTATCGCGCACGTTGAGCGCGAATGCCTCGGCCGCCGGCTGACTACGTGCCCACACCGTCGCTGCGTTGATCGAGCGAACGATGGCAAGTGCTTGCAGTTGCAACCGCGCCTGCTCGCCCGCGCCGATCACCGCAACGCGGCTCGCATTGCTGCGCGCGAGCCAGCGCGCCGCAACAGCACCTGCCGCGGCCGTGCGCACGGCCGTCAGGTAACCGTTATCGAGCAAGACCGCCTCGGTCAAACCAGTCTTCGCACTCAGCACGAGCATCAAGCCATTCAAGCTCGGCAAGCCCAGTGCCGGGTTATCGAAAAACCCCGGGCTTACCTTGATCGCAAAGCTATCGAAGCGCGGCAAATAGGCGGTCTTGACGTCGACCTCGCCATGATGCTGCGGCAAATCCAGCCGCAAAATCGGCGGCATGGCAACGGCCTCGGTCGCAAGCGAAGCAAAGGCCGCTTCGACTTGATCGATCGCTGCGAGGTCGAGTGGAACGAGCCGGCGAAGCGTCGCTTCGCCGACGATGGAAATGGCGTTCATGGCAAGTCCGCTCCGGGTTCCGCATCGGTCGCGGCTGCGGCAAGCAGCAAGCGTCGATGCAGGTTCATATCGATGTTGGCCCCGCTCACTACGATGACGATGGGGCCGGACGCGCTATCGCTTGCCTCGTTGCTCCCGCTTGCGAGCCCACCTTCGAGCACCGCCGCGATTCCAACCGCCGCGGCGCCCTCGATCACCAAGCGCTCTTGCTGATAGGCGTGGACGACAGCTCGCGTGATCGCGTCTTCGTCGACGAGCAAGGCATCGTCGATCAACGCTTGCGTCATCGCGAACGTATAGCGGTTGCCGAGGCCAATGCCACCGCCCAGCGAATCGGCGAGCGTATCGAGCTCATCCACGAGCACGGGCTTGCCCGCTGCCAGGCTGGCATGCATTGCGGCGCCGCGGCGCATCGTGACCCCCGTGAGGCGCACCTGTGCGGAGCATTGCTTGGCCGCAAGCGCCACGCCGGAGAACAATCCTCCGCCCGAAAGCGGCACGACGATATGCGCAACGTCAGGCAGCGCCTCCACGATTTCCAGGCCGATCGTGGCTTGCCCGGTGATCACCGCGGGGTCGTCAAACGGCGGCACATAGGCGAGGCCCGCTTCGCGTGCAAGACGCTGCGCTTCGACCTCGGCGTCATCCTGACTCTTGCCGACGATGCGCACTTGCGCACCGAGCGCGCGCACAGCATCCACCTTGTTTTGCGGAACGAGCGCGGAAAGACAGACGACCGCTTCCATGCCGAAGCCGCGCGCCGCATGCGCGATGGCGCGGCCATGATTGCCGGTCGAAGCGGTGACAACGCCCTTCGCACCCTGCCCGGCCAATTGCGCCAGCGCGTTCGTCGCGCCGCGAATCTTGAAGCTGCCCGTCGGCTGCAGGGTTTCGAGCTTGAAATAAACCGGTACGCCAGCCACCCGGGAAAGCGCGGCAGAGGCGATCAGCGGCGTGCGAACGACGCGCCCCTCGATCCGCTGGCGAGCGCGGTAGACATCGGCTAAAGACAAAGCGGACATAGGCGGGCGCGTTGATACAGCGTTTCAGTGCTGCCCAGTCTAATGTCCTGCAAAAAGGAATCCGATTGTCCTAGTTCATTTCGTTCGCACTGCTTAACGATTCACGTGAGCGATTCACGCGGTTCGCGTTGCATCGGTCAATCGAGCGGATGCACTTGCGGATACTGCTCGAACACCTCGCGCACCGTTTCGAGTGCCTGTGCGAAAACCGCGTCGGTGACCTCGGCGCCCACGCACAGGCGCACCGCATTGGGCCGGCTTTCAACCCCGCGCACAAGAAACGGATCGGGCGACGTCACGGCGATGTCGCGCTTGCGCAGCGCCCGCACGAGATGGTCGGCCTGCCAATGATCGGGCACACGCAGCCATACCGAAAGCGCATGCGGATGACTTCCCTGAATGTAGGGACCGAGAATCTGCGTCACCAGCGCCTGGCGTCGCGCCAGGCATTCGCGCTGCAGTGCAACCAGATGCGCGGCTGTGCCATCGTCGATCCAGCGCGTGGCGACCTCCGCCATCGGCGACGTCGCCATCCAGCTCGACACGCGCAGCGTGCTTTCGGTGCGCAGCGCCAGCCTGCGCGGCGTGGTGAGGTACCCGATACGCAGCCCGGCAAGCACCGATTTCGTCATGCTCGTGCAATAGAACGACAGCTCCGGGATCATGCTCGAGATCGGCGGGATCGGCTTGACCGGCAGCGGACCGTAGACGTCGTCCTCGACGACATGCACGCCATAGCGCTCGGCGATGCGCGCAATTGCTCGACGACGCGATTCGGGCATCAGCGCCACGGTCGGATTATTGAGTGTCGGCGTGCAGACGAGTGCCGTCACACGCTCGTTATCGCAAAGCTCTTCGAAATGCTCCGGATGAATGCCAAACTCATCGATTTCGAGCCCTTTGAGCGTAAACCCCAATACGTTCGCAGAACCGATCACGCCGTGATCGGTCAGACTTTCGCAAACGACGGTGTCGCCCGGTCTAACGAGCGAAGCAAGCGCAAGGAAGATGCCATGGGCTGCCCCGTTGGTGACGAGCAGCGTATCGGCCGAAGCTCGCATACCGAGCCGCTCGAGCCAGGCCGCGCCTGCGCGTCGATGATGCTCGAAGCCGGCGATCGGTCGAAACGCGCGAATCCACGGTTGGTCCTCGATCTTCGCGAGTTCAGCGCACACGTTGCGCCAACTGGCGTCGTGCTCGGGCGTATGAATGATCCGTGCGATGGAAAAATCGATGACAGACCGCTCGGCCGTATCGAGCATGTAGCTCGCCATCTTTTCCGTCACCCGCGGGGCGACGAAACTGCCGCGCCCGACTTCGCAACGAATCAAGCCTTGACGCTCGAGTTCCTTGTACGCGTTCGTGACCGTCTGCACGCTGATCTGCAATTCGGCGGCGACATCGCGCTGCGGCGGCAAGCGCGTGCCGGGCCGCAGCACGGCGCCCTCGATATCGCCTGCAATCGCTTTCACGAGCCGCTTGTATTTGGATTCAGCGCCATGAACTGTCCGTACTGCACTGCGCCATTCGTCGATCACGCTCGGTCTCCCTTCTGCGAATTTCAGATTCGGATTTATCGGATTTACCCATGGTGCGACACAACCGCCAGACAGAATTATTGTCCTAGAGCAATCGCGATAAAAAAATGGCTTTGTATCCTGCGTTCAGAACAGGGTTTCACGACATTGCATCGGCCATTGCCCGATGCAGCCCTGTCCGATCAGGCCGGCGCCCGCCGAATCAGACGCACCAACCCAATGCACGGGAATGTCATGAAAACCACTCGATTCAGTCAATTGTCAGGAATGCTCGTCGCCTGCGGCATTGCCGCAGCCGGTTTTGCCATGCACATTTCGGGCGCATCGGCCCAAACCGAAACGACGCTGCAACGTATTCAGCGTACCGGTGAAATCCGCATCGGCTATGCGAACGAAGCGCCATTCGCGTATACCCAGCCCGACGGCAAAGTGACCGGTGAATCGCCGGAAATCGCGAAAAAGATTTTTGCCAAGCTCGGTGTGAAGAAGGTCGATGCGGTCTTGACCGAGTGGGGCTCGCTGATTCCGGGCCTCCGCGCGGGCCGCTTCGACGTGATTGCCGCAGGCATGTACATCACGCCGGAACGATGCAAGCAGGTCGCATTCGCCGATCCGCAATACCAGATTCAAGACACGTTGCTGGTGCTCAAGGGCAACCCAAAGAAATTGCATAGCTATGGCGATATCGCCAAATTGCCCGATGCGAAACTCGCCGTGATGGCCGGCACCGCCGAAATCAAATACGCGCGGGACGAAGGCATCAAGGACGCGCAATTGCAACAAGTGCCGGACACCACTTCCCAATTGCAGGCCGTGCGCGCACGGCGTGTCGATGCGGCCGTCGGCACTGGCCTCACGATGAAAGCGCTGGCAAAAAAAGATGCCGAGCAAGTCGAGGTAACCAGTCAGTTCACGGATGACCCGAAGCATACTGGCTATGGCGCGCTCGCTTTCCGTCAAGACGATGCCGACCTGCGCGCCGCGGTCAATAAAGCATTGCACGCCTGGCTCGGCACCCCGGACCATCTACAGACCGTCGCACCGTTCGGCTTCGACAAGGCCAACCTGACGACGAAAACGGCGGATGAAATCTGCAGCGGCAAGTAAGCTCGCATTTCACTCAGCACCGATCCGGCCGAGGCTCGAAGCGGCCAATGCCGGAACCCGCCAAGCCAAGGAAACGCCATGTCCGAATTGCTCCCTTTGCTGTTGCGCGGCACGCTCGTCACGGTGGAAATCGCAGCGCTCGGCACGCTGCTCGCCATCGTCATGGCGTTCGTTGCCACTGCAGCCAAGCTTTCGCCTTTCGCACCGCTGCGCTGGATCGGCAATGTGTATGTGGAAGTGTTTCGCGGCACGTCGTTGCTCGTGCAGCTTTTCTGGTTCTTCTTCGTGCTGCCGCTGCCGCCCATCAGCTTCAGCATGACGCCGTTTTCAGTAGCCATCGTCGGTCTCGGTCTGCATTACGGCGCATACGGCTCCGAAATTTTGCGCGGCGCGCTGCGTTCGGTCCCAGGTGGGCAGTTCGAAGCCGCGCTGGCGCTGAATATGTCGCCGCTCACGCGCATTCGCCGCATCATCCTCCCGCAGGCGATGGTCAATGCGCTACCACCGGCGACCAACCTGATGATCGAATTGCTCAAAGGCACGTCGCTCGTTTCGCTGATCACGTTGTCCGATTTGTCTTTTCGCGCGCGTCAACTCGATGAAGCGACGTTCAAGACCGCCGAGATCTTCATGCTCACGCTCGTGATCTATTTCGTGCTCGCTCAACTGCTGGCCACCGTCATGCGGCACTTCGAACGGCGTGCTGGCCACGGCTACGGCGTCGCACGCGGAGGTGCGAAATGAACGATGCGAACCGCCTCTTCGATCTCGGCTACGCCGAGCGCATCTTTCCCGCGCTCATTCATGCTTCGGTCTATACGATCGGCATCACGCTTGTCGGCTTCGCCATCGCACTGGTGCTGGGCCTTGTGTTTGCGGTGCTTCGGCGCAGCCCGATCAAGGCCGTCTCGCGTACCGTGGCCTTCATCGTCGAATTCATTCGCAGCACACCGCTTCTGATTCAGGTCTATGTTCTTTTTTATGTGCTGCCTGTCTATGGCGTGACGATGTCCGCTTTGGCGGCGGGCACGCTCGGCATTGCACTGCATTACGCGTGCTACACGTCAGAGGTTTACCGCGCCGGCTTGAATGGTGTCGCGCGCGGTCAGTGGGAAGCGGCATGTGCGCTTTCGCTTTCGCCGTGGCGCACTTATCGAGGCATTGTGCTGCCGCAGGCGATACGCCCCGTCATTCCGGCACTTGGCAACTACCTCGTGGCGATGTTCAAGGATACACCCGTGCTCTCGGCGATCACTGTCGTCGAACTGATGCAGCAAGCGAAAAACATCGGCTCCGAAACATTCCGTTACCTTGAGCCCATCACGCTTGCCGGCATCTTCTTTCTGATCATCAGCGTGAGCTTCGCAGCACTCGTGCGACGCGTCGAGCGCGCAGTGAGGCTACCGTGAAAACGCCCGTTGACACGCCGCAAAGCACATCTCCCCCACCAAACGCTACCTCAGTCATGGAGCCCCGCATGAAGCGAGACGACGAACGCGCACTCGGCCAGCCGCACGACGACACGATTCAAGCGCCGGCGAGCGTGCATGCCGCACCGATGGTGCGTTTCAGTGGTGTCACAAAGCGTTATGGTGCGTTGACCGTACTCGACGCGCTCGATCTCGAAGTGGCGCCCAACGAAAAGGTGGCCATCATCGGACCGAGCGGCTCCGGCAAGTCGACGTTGCTGCGCGTGCTGATGACGCTCGATCCACTCACGAGCGGCATGATCGAAGTCGATGGCGAACCGCTTACGCACATGCAGCGTAATGGTCAGCTCGTGCCGGCATCGCTGCGCCATTTGCGCGCCGTGCGCAGCAAGATCGGCATGGTGTTCCAGTCGTTCAATCTTTTTCCGCACATGACCGCGCTGCAAAACACGATCGAAGCGCCGATGCATGTGCTCGGCCTCGGACGCAAGGAAGCGGTGGAGCGAGCTCGCGAATTGCTTTCGCTGGTTGGGCTCGCGGATAAATGCGAGCATTATCCATCGCAGTTGTCAGGCGGCCAGCAGCAGCGCGTCGCGATTGCGCGAGCGCTGGCGATGCGCCCGAAGGTGATGCTGTTCGATGAAGTGACGTCCGCGCTCGATCCCGAGTTGTGCGGCGAAGTGCTCAGCGTCATTCGGCGGCTTGGCGAAGAACATAATCTGACGATGCTGATGGTCACGCATCAAATGGGTTTTGCAAAGGATTTTGCCGATCGTGTCTGCTTCTTTTCGCAAGGCAAGATCATCGAGCAAGGCCCGCCTCAGGAATTCTTCTCCGATCCGAAGCACGAACGGACCCGGCAGTTTCTGCGCGCCGTGCGCGAAGCGCTCTAAGCGCCTAGTCAACGCCCAGGCCATTGCCGCGCGGGCAATTCGAATTCGTCCGCGCCGACGATGCGCGTCGCGCGCATCGTTGATGGACCTGGATAGTGTGAACACGCCCTAAGGCGAGTTCGCCCACCGCACAATTCGTTAATGGTCAGCGCCTGCGAAGATTATGTAGCCGCTTTCGACTTTTTGTATAGGTGCTTTCCGACAAGCGAACAACGTCGTCATAGCCTACGGTTGACACCGATTCACGCGACACGACATAAATCGGGACGTGAAAAGTAGTCGCCCGCCTCATTCCTCCAGATTGCCCGTTTGGATCGTGCGCTCGACCAACGCCACTACGTCCGCGTAATGCGCCCGCTCATCAGTGGCCGTGGGCGGCATGACACCCAGTACACTATCGGAATACCGGCGCACATCAACCACGATGTTTCGCAACAGCGTTTCAACGGCGTCGAAGTCTATCTCGTACCACTCCGGCGGTCCACTCCCCTGTTTGTCGCCGAGTAGTCGTGCGGCGACCTCATCGGTCGCCCGTAGCGCTCGCGCGATATGTTCGTTCGCGTCCGGGTTGCCATCTTTGTCGACTCCGTACTCTTCCGACGCCGTCGTTTTTCGTGCCGCCGTGGCAATGAGCATTTTCCGCCAGACTGGCAACGACTTTCTCGTTTGCGTGACAGCCTGGATGATGAAGCCCTCCAGGTGCTCGAGCTGGGTCAGGTTGCCAGGAGGAGTGTCGTCAAAACTTTCCGCATGCAGTCTCGCCGTCCGAACCCTCCCTGCAATGCTGTGGTCGCTAAATGTGGCCATCGGGTTCTCGGTGGGTTGTAGCCCGCCCAGCAACTGCACGAGGCCCCACAGGCGGTAGCTGGTCTCCCGAGCGGTGCCGTCATACCTCGTTTCAGCCGCGATGCCGGCCGCACGCTCGAACAGGACTTTCTGCGGAGCAGACGGCGGCACTTTCGCAACGACCGGCGGATTGACCGCGTCCCACCACTGCCGCAACCAGTCGGCCGCGCGCTCGTATCCCGGGATGTCGACGAGTGCACCGGGCAGATGCCCTCGAACGAGACGACTCAGTTGCCGCAGGTCGAACGAGAACCTCAGCAAGCTGCCTTGTGGAGCAAGCGCTCCGATCCCGGTCAGACGATAAGCTCTCGCCACTTCCGCACGCAACGACGCGATGCGTGCGCGCCACGCGGCAATGTCGTTGGCGCTCATCCCGGCTTGACCGGCCCGCTCTCGTTCGGCCAAGTAGCGCTGAAAGTGGCTGAAATCAAGATCGAGATCGCGCAACCTCGCTTCCGCGGCAGGTAGACGCTCGCCGCTCTCGATCGGGGCACCACGCGCGCGATCGAGCGCCGCGATCGCCATCTCGAGATTCTGATGAAAGGCGGCTAGAACAAGGGCGTATCCGGCATTGCCCCTTGCCCGGCGTATGACTGTCTCGAGACCGAAGCCGGTAGTACCAAAGCCCGCCGTTATGCGCCTTAGCGTATCCGTTACGCGTTCACGCAAGCCGCGCAGCCCTCCTTTGAGCTTGTCGACGTCCGGCGTGGCGCCGCGATCGAGTTCGCGTAATGCCTCAATTAGTGCAAGCGCGTCATCGCGACGCGCCGCTTCGATCGCGGTAATCTCATCGCCGATGGGCCTCAGCGACGATTCGCGGTCGCGGGCGACCGATAGCTCCGCGGCGCTGCGCATCGCCGGCACTGCCGCGGACGAGGACGATTGAAGGAGCAGCAACGCTCGTCTAAGCAGCCTCTTGCGCTGTTCGTTGAGTTCGATCTGGCGTGCATCGGCCTCGTATCTGCGTGTGGTCATGTCCCCAACCGCTTTCGTTCCTCGGTTAGCCGTCAGCTCAACCGGACGCGGATAAGCCGACTCCTTGACGTGATCGGGAGCGACGCCTCGCTTCGGCCTGGATACCGGATAGAAGACCGGCGCGTTGTGGCTGTTGTCCGGCGTCGCATCCATGACCGACGCAAGTTCATCAAGCACGCGAGCGAGACGATCGAGGTAATATCCGGCGATATCAGTCGCCGTGGGCCTCGGCGGGTCCGGTTCCTCCGCGGAATCCCTCTCTCCAATCGGCTTTGGCGCCACCGCTGGCTCGGACGTCGACGATCGCGGCGGTACCGGCAATTCAGGCGTCCCGGGGGACGCAGGTCCGCCCGGGCCCGCAGTACGTTCCGACAGGCGCGGCTCCACTTTGCCGCCACGATTTCCCGGTACGCCAGGGTTCCCCGGCGATCGCTCTCCCTCCGATGGCGGCAACCGCTTTGTACCTCCGCTCGGGCGCGAACCGCGCGCCTGCGTGTCGTCGCGACGCTGGGCAGCTCCGCCCGATGGCGCCTTCGGTAGAGGGGGCGTGTTGCCTCCGGACGAGCCAGCTCCTGACGGCGGATCATCGGGGTCGTCGTCAGGGTCCTGTTCGCCCTGCGCATCACGGGCTTCGACCAACACGGCGTCCGGTCGATCGCGATAGACCGTGACGAGCAACTCGCGCAATTCGGCGATGCATCGTGCATAGTCAAGCGAAGCGTCGTCGGCGAACACGCGCGGATACTCTGGCAAGTCCGTCAGCGCTTCGACATCCAGCCACTCGCGCGCGAGCTCGACGAGTTCCTGCACGACGCGCTGCGCAAACGCGTCGTCGCGACTGGGGCCTCGCACGGATGCATCGAGCTGGCCGAGTTCGCCAAAAAACATGCCGTAGTAGCGCACGACTCGCAACAATTCGTTTTCCGCGCCATCGCCGCGAAACAGGTTGTTGGGGCTGTCGGGATCGATCGTGCCGGCAATTGCCGGCGATTGGGGGCCGTGGCCCACCGCGTCCCTCGCACGCGCGTCGAAGCGTAGACCCTCCAGGTCCTTTATCTTGAGCTCGACGATACGACCGACCTCATCGACGATGACGATAAGGTTTTGCGAGTGCAGCTCGGCATGATGAAACGTCTCGGTCTGGATATCCCATAGCAGCTGCGCCACCCGCGGCGCGAACTCGTTGTCGATCCATGCCTGTTGCGTGCCGCACCGCTCGAAGAGCCGCTGCCCGAGTTCTGTCTCTGCGAACTCGGGATCGAATACGGTATGCGCGGCGAGCGCGTGATCGCCGCTGCGAAAACCACGTGAGGCCGTCGGAACACGTCGCAACAGCATGCTGATGGGTGGTTGACCTTCGAACTGCACAACGACCCCGGCTGGCTCTTCGCAGTATTGGGCGACGCCGTACAGCGCTTCACTCATCGCCACCGCCTTCTCGATATGGACAGGCAGCAAATCCTTGCCCGGTGTTCGAACGCTGCGCGACGGATATTTGAACTCCCAAGGTCCCTCTTCCGTATCGCAAAGAACGCTGCGACGCGAGTCGAGCAAGGCAGCCGGAAAATAGCCGTCGGGCGGCCTGCCAAGCTCCATCCCTACTCGACGGATATCCGACGTGCTCAAATAATGCGCAACGAACCGCACACATCCGGCGGCGCCGCGAAGCGGCTCGGCTGTCGCGTCACCGAAGACAGTCAGGGACCCCCCCGTCGCGGCCAGCGCCTGCGGGTCGATATCCCAATAGGGTGCCCATCCGGCTCGATTCTCGCTGATCCATTCGCGATAGGCGATCTCGGCCGTGCCATATTCGCGGCGGGTGCGCTCGCGGTCGAAGTCGATCAGCCGTTCGTCGGGGCGTGCGCCGTTATAGCGCTGCTGCGTTTGGAGATACTCACGCGCATATTCAACAAGCGGTGCGTGAGGACCCTCGACCGGCGCGGAGAAGATTGCTGCTTCGGCGCTCGCGGACGGCGTCGTGAGTTCGGGCCACCCCGGCGCGATTGTCCACTGGCCGTCGAACATGCGACGAGCGGGATCGAACGCGTCCAGCGTGGGCTCGCCAAGCGGATCCCTGATTGTCGGGTTCACAAGCGAGCGGTTTGGGTCAAACCATGACGCCAATGCGTCGATCTCAGAGGGGCGGGCTGGATTGAGCGGATCGAAGTCGGTACCGACGCCGCCACGAAGGCCTTGCATGACTTGCAATGCATGGTCGTACGCTGCAAACCCCGCCTTGAGCACGCGCCCGGGCTCGTATCCTCCGCCTTCGTCGCCGCTGACCGGGGAGACGCCCAACGGCGTCTCGAGCACGGTCGCCCGGCCACCCGCCACGGCGCTCCACCGTTCGATGCTGACGGGCCCGCTCGGAAAGCGGCCGGGATCGATGGCAAGGACCTGCAACGTCCCGTCCTCGTCGCGAACGCAGACTGTCATCGCCACGCGAATGCGCACACCGTCGGGATCGAAGACCCAGACTTTTCCGTTCGGCTCGATTCCTCTTCCCCTTGCCTCGTGCACCGCGATTTCCGCGCATGCGGTTGCCCCTCGGGGTACGCCCCAAACGAGGTTCGGATGAGCGGCAAGATGCGCATGCAGCGCCCGTGCATCCTCGAGCGATTGAGGTGTGGCGCGTGTCGCAGGCGCGATGCGCGCACGCACGGCCACGACATCCGATCGCGGTTCGTGGACCACTCGTGCGCTGAGCGCGGCGAGGCTCAGCGACAACGACGTGAGCGTGCCTACCTCATCGTGCTCGTCACCGGCAATGGCAACTTCCACGATCCGTCGTCTTGCATCTTGCGCGACGGCGGCCACCGCCCCCTTTTCGCCGTCCCAACCGAACGCACCGCTCGGAAGCCATCGACCGATCGTAACGGCATCGCGCATCCCGCCCGTCGAGATGGCCTCGTTCGAATCGCCGAGCATCGAGGTCACTGCTCGCAGTGCGTCTGCCACGTCGATCAGAACGGGCGTCTGCGCAGCGGCATCGATCATTTGTGCATAGTGTCGCTCAGTGGCTTCGTCGAGGCGCACGAATCCGTCCCGCGCGAGCACCAATGCGATTCGTGCGGCCTCGGCATCGCTCGCCCATGGCGCTTCTGCGCTGCCGTCCGCGTTCCGGGCCGCTATCGCAAGTCCGGCAAACGAAGGATCGATCAGATAGCGTTGTTCGCCTACGCGCACGATGGCGAACTGGTGACTGACTGGAAGCCCGAATAGAGCATTGCTATCCACGCAAGCTGTTGCCACGTTCTCCGCGGCGTTCCCCGCGTACGAGGCAAACGAAAGCGCTGCAACCCGCGCACGCGCCGAGTCGTCCGCGAACGGGCGTGCGTCGTCGACAGCGGCTTGCACCAGGATGCGCCAATCCCCGGTCGTCGGATGGCCGCTCCGCACTGCCTGGTACGCGGCCATGCGGCGGCCCGGCGGCGTACGGTCGACCGAAGCCGGATCCGCCAGCAGACGCTCGATTTCGGCAAGGCGCTCGGGGTGCGGCCCCTGCGGCGCCCGGGCACGCTCGGGAGATCCCAACCGCTTCGCGACGAGATTGACGCTGGCGATTTCTCTGAGTTGGGCGATTACCTGCAGTATCTGCCCCTCAAGCATATCGGGCTCGCGCGGCGGGAGGTCGGTCGCCTCGTAGTCGACGACGGGATCGCACAGGTAGACGCGACCGTCCGCGTCGTAACCGAGTTCCGGATCGTTGAATTCGGGGTCGTTGTGAAACGGCCGTCGAAGTTCGATCAACTCGCGAATTTTGTCGAGGTCCTCGATCGTTCGCTCGTTGAAACTCGTGGTCCGGCTGTGATCGAGCGCGAAGCGAGCGCCCCCGGCAAGTCTCCCGTGAGCCGTTTCGTCCGACTCGGCGAACACCAGGACGTCTTTGTCGGTCCCCTCCCACAAATCCAGGTACTGCGCGACAAGCCCGCTTTGCAACCGCCGAGGCGGCCCGTAGTAGGCTTGCACGGGGAATCCCTCCTCCCGCCGACGTTCGAGGACCCGTTTCCCGCGCGCGAGGAGCGCTGGCGCATCGACATCGTCGAAGAAGACTTTGGCAGCCCATCGTCCGGCCAGACGAAAGACGACCCCCTCCTCCCCCCACCCGAGCACCTCTCCTAAGAGAGACTCGGGGCGCACGGCGCGCGCGGTACCGTCCGCATCGACTGTCACGATCTCGCCATCGCGCATTTCCGCATTCGCAAGCGCCGGCGTCTGCTCTGCCCTTCGAGGAACGAAACGGCGAATAGGGCCGTCGCCGCGTATGATGCGCTGCCCATTCGGACCGCGCGCGATGACGGGCTCCTGCACCAGAACTTCGCGGCCGGTAATGGTCGCCCAACGTTGAGCGAGCGACGCCGGTCCCCCCTCGACAGCGCCGTCGACGACGAGGTAAAACGGCTTGTGGCGATCCGCAAGCCCGAGCGATGCCACGATGGCCTCATGAATCGAGATCGCGTTGCCGTCGCGATCGAGCAAGGTAGCGTCGTCGCCCGCGGCTCCGATCACCGTGCTGTAGCCGTCGGGACCGCGCACACTGAACATACCAGGCGGTCCGGCCATGAACGAAGCGGTCGGCAGCTCCGGGGGCAACCAGCGCAACGAGTCAGGAGACACCTCCTGTCCACTGTCGTCGCCATCGTCATCGGGCCCAGGCGTGGCGCGCGAGCCAGGATCGTTCGGCGGAGGCTGTTGGGGCGGAACGCCCCCCGATTGCCCTCGCGGCGTCCGGTCTTGCGTTGGCGTCTCAGGGGCGGCTTCGCGACGCCGCGGCGCCTCATCGGAACCGGTGCCACGAACCGGCGGCATGCCGTGCTCCTCCATCAAAGGAAGTAAACGCGGTTGCGGCGAGCGGGCGCGCGGCGCTGTGCCTGCTCCACTACCGTCGCCCACGGTAGATTCGCCTGACGGCACGCGGCTGGGCATCCCGGGTCGTGGTGGCGCGATCGTGGCGCTCGTCCGCTTCAACATCTTCACCGATTCTCTACTTGTGACTCAGCGATCAGGTTACGCGGGCAGCCAGCCACATTTTCGGTTACAAGCGAAGCCGTCGCCAAGACGCCGAACCGCTCGGCCGCGCCCGATGAGCTCGCTTTTATCCCTCCTCCTGCGGGGTCGTCTTATTCAACCGGTTTCGCCCCCGCCATCTTATAGAGCGTCTGCAGGATGTAGTTGAAGAGCTTGTGCAACGACAGTGTCGGCGGGCGGGCGGCGGGCGATCCGCGCGCCAGCCACGGCTCAGATGCTGGGCGTCGGGGCGCGCGTGCCCCATGGCGTTTTCGGCGTCGGCCCCTAGCTCGTACGGGACGACGGCTTCTCTCGTCGATAGTCGCTTGGCCGCGCGCCCGTCCATTTTCTAAACGCGCGATGAAATGCGCTCGGCTCGGCAAAGCCGATCGATTCAGCGATCTCGGCAATCGTCGCGCTCCCCGCTTGCAACGCGGTGATCGCCATGTCCCGCCGCAGCGCATCCTTGATCGATTGGTAGGTGTAGCCCTCGCGCTTCAAATGGCGGCGCATCGTTGCCTCAGCCACGCGCATCTCGGCCGCCAATGCGTCGGCGGCCGGCCACTGCCCGAACGGCCGTGCACGCAAGGCCCGACGCACATGCGCGCCCAGGGAATCGGGGTTGCGATATTTGACGATGAAGCTCGCGGGTGCCTCCCGCAAAAACACTTTCAACGACTCCGCTGTTTGCACGACCGGCAAATCGACGAAGACCGGAGCGAGATCGACATAGGACTCCGGCTGAGCGAAGGCTAGATTCTCGCAGAACATCAACCGATATTCGTGGCCGGCCGCCGGTTCGACACATCGAAAGCGGGCCGACAGTACCGGAATACGTCGGCCCACGAGCCAACACACGACGCCGTAGACGACGATGAAATACGTCGCGTAAGCAAACATCTCCTTGTCCGGCACACCGGCACGCAACCGATAGCGCAAGCGCACGCGTTCGCTCGTCGAATCGATTTCGACCGAGAGGTCGTCAAGCACGAGCCGCATGAAACCCACCGCACGCGCCAATGCCTGAGCGCCGTTGCGTGCGCTCAACGCCGACTGACACATCGCGATGAAGCTGCCGCTTTTCATCGGATGCGAATCCTGGCCAAAAAACTCGTCATCGAGCGTTCGCCCGATCGCATTCCAAAGCGCACCGTATTGCGCCGACGAGACGCGCGCTGTAGGCGACGTCAGCAGCTTCGGTGCGATGCCGGCGGCATCGAGTAACGGCAGCGAGTCCGCGCCGCGCCGCGCGGCGCACCGGAGTGCCTCTTCGACGAGGCTGACAGCAATGGTCCCTTTCTCTTTGTTCATCGACATCGTTGTCCGGTGGCAAATGCGCTCATGCAAATTGAGCGGCTTGAGCATCGAAAGCCACGTGCAGCCTTCATACACTTCGTCGCGTGACAGTGTAAGACGCGCGAGGATTCCCGCCAAGCCAGCGTGGGCTCAGGACGTCAGAACGCGAGATCGAGAGGCAGGGGGCCTACCATGAACGATATCTATACCGATGAACAAAGAATGGTTCGCGACGCCGCGCGCGAGTTTGCTGTCGCCTGCTTGGCGCCGCATGCGGCAACGTGGGACCGAAATGGCGCGTTGCCGCAGCAGATCGTCACGCAGATGGGCGAACTCGGCCTGCTCGGCATGATGGTGCCGTCCGAGTTCGGCGGGACTTATACCGATTACGTGGCTTATGCACTTGCGATCGAGGAAATCGCCGCGGGCTGCGCCGCTTGCGCCACGCTGATGAGCGTCCATAATTCCGTTGGCTGCGGCCCGATCTTGCAATTCGGCAACGCGGCGCAGCACGAGCGTTGGCTACACGAACTCGCGCTCGGCAAGACCATCGGCGCGTTCTGCCTGACTGAGCCGCAGGCAGGCTCGGAAGCAAACAACCTCAAGACGCGTGCAACGTTCGATAACGGCCACTGGACACTCACCGGCAGCAAGCAATTCGTGACGAACGGCATGCGTGCGGGCGTTGCTGTCGTGTTTGCCGTCACCGATCCCGAGCTCGGAAAACGCGGCATCTCCGCTTTTATCGTGCCGACCGACACGCAGGGTTTTCATGTTGGCCGCCCGGAGAAAAAGCTTGGCATCCGCGCATCGGACACCTGCCCGATTACGCTCGATCGCTGCACCGTGTCTGACGAGAACTTGCTGGGTATCCGAGGTGAAGGGCTCAAGATCGCGTTGTCGAATCTCGAGGGCGGGCGTATCGGCATCGCGGCGCAGGCGGTCGGCATTGCGCGTGCATCATTCGAAGCGGCGCGCCGATATGCCGAAGAACGCATTCAATTTGGCAAGGCCATCAGAGAGCATCAAGCCATTGCGAACATGCTCGCCGATATGGCTACGCGCCTGAACGCCGCGCGGTTGCTCGTGCACCATGCGGCGCGTTTGCGCAGCGACGGGCGGCCATGTCTGTCGGAGGCATCGCAGGCAAAGCTCTTTGCATCGGAAGCCGCCGAGGAGATTTGCTCAAAAGCAATTCAGATTCACGGCGGATACGGCTACCTCGAGGATTACCCGGTGGAACGCCATTACCGCGACGCGCGCATCACGCAGATATACGAAGGCACGAGCGAGGTTCAGCGGATGGTCATCGCGCGAGCGATGTAGCACGTTCCAAAACTTGCTGAGGACTACTTACGGCTTGCAAGCGCTCGTCTCCGACGCTGAGCAGATAGTCCGCGTCGCTCCTCGATATCGTGCCGCTTGCCTGCACCGCATACACAACCTGTGCGAAGGCATCGCACGCCGCAGTGCGCTTTTCCTCGGTGGCGACAGCGAACGCCCGTCTGCCGTCGCTCGTACGCGCATCAAGCAAAGCGATAACTTGCTCGCGCGTCAACGCCGCTGCAAGAAAGGGGGAAGCAAGCAGTTTACCGATCAGTCCTACCGTCCGAGCTTGGTCGTGTAGCAGCGCGGACGCGAGCGCGTCTGTGCCGTCGCTCCTGCGCGCACGCAGTAATTCGAACACGCGTTCGGGTGCAATCGCGCCGTGCTCGACCAGTTTGTCGAGCGCCTTGCAATACGTCAATGCGGCGACCGAAAGTCCGTGCCACATCGCGTAGTGAAAAGCCGACAACCCGTGCGTGGTCCGACTGCCATCGCCATCGGGCCAGCGCGCGGCGAATGCTGTCGCGGCTTCGTCGCGGGACAGCCAGCCTTCGTGAACACCCATTTGCAGCATATGGCTGAATGCAACGAAGGCAAGCTCGCCGTTCTCCGAGAGCGCATGCGCGGCAGCGGGCGCACTGCCTGAATTGCGCCCCTCGAGCAATTCGAGCGCTTGCGCGCCAGACAGCAGGCCGGCCTCGCACAACTCACCGATCACGCGGCCGGCCGCGAGAACCGCGTTGCGATGCCCTCCCGCACAGGCGAGCGTCATACCGGACACGCCGTCTTTGCCTCGTGCGGCCAGCATTGCCATGCGCTCTTGCGCACTGTTGCACGATGCGACGCATTCGCGCAGCACCTCCGGGGTGAGCTCACCCGATTGAAACAACATATGGACGGCGCCGGGCGTCATGCGCTCGCCATCGGCCAGGAAACGACTTAGGACTACTGAGTTATCCGTGCTATTCGCAGCCGACCTTGTGATTTTCCTGTCGGCGAAATTCGGCGGCACCGCGATGAACTCCGATACGCAATGCGATTCCACGGAGCCGTAGCAGCGCTCGATTCCGTCCGAGTCGAGGAACGTGCCGACCTGCCATTGGGTCACCGCGTCGAGATCGACTTCGACGATACGAGCCGCTTGGTTAGCCGTCATATTCGGGTCGTACAACGTCGCCACATATTCATGCTGTGGCTTGTTTTTTGGCGCAGCGTCGACAGCAAGTTCCACCGCCATCGGATGCCCACTCGTCAGCAGCAAAAACTGCTTATGATCGCCTGGCTGCATTGCCTCGAACTGGCTGCGCATGAACGCACCCCATTGCGAATGCCCCGTAAGGTAACGTTCGCTGCCATGAAGCCGCAACGCGGAGTAATCGCGTTCTGTCTTGAGGCCGGTTACCTCTTCAAGCTTGCCGGCGCTTGATAGCCGTTGCGCCCAAACTTTGGAGAATGGCTGCAGCGCGTTGGCAGCGCGATGTCGTTGAAGCGCTTGCAACCAACCCATGGCAAGGTTGGTACAGACGCGTTGCGCGCCGCGTCCGCGATCGAATACAGCGGAGTCGTTCAAATTGCGACGATCGATCGCACCATAAAGCGTCGATTCAAGATGCAGATGTCCGATCGCCGCGCCTTCGCTGACGACTTCCCGGGTACGAGGATCGCGATACCTGACGTGCATCATTCGCTCGCGGACACCCGCCGCATCGCGACAATAGGCTCGAGCCTCGACGGGGATGTCGATTGTCCGAAGGTTTGCACCGCGTACATGCACCTCTTTGAGCATCGGGTTGGCAAGACGCAATTCACTTCCCGCAAATTCACCGATCTCAATTCGCTCGAGCGCGCGCAATGACGAGATCCACGATGGAAGCAATTTCAATCCCGTGGGCAAACGCAACGTCGTAACGCAACTTGGCGGCTTATCGCGCAGCAGGCGCCTCAGGTCCTGAATGTCGCCAGCGCGCAAATGACTGAGATCCAGTTCACCCCCGTCTCGAAGCAGCGCCTGGCTACGGCCGCCAACGCGCATCGCGCCAAGCAAGCGCGAGAGTCCGGCGCGCGGGGCGCTGGCAATGCTGGTTTTGTTGGCGGCATGCCGAGCCTGATGCGGGGTTTGGGACGGGATATCGGCGAGCGCGGCCCCACCCGCTGCGCGCTCACTGTAACGCGATGACGCGGGTGCCGAGCCAGCCGAGGCGCCGCGCCTCGGCCACTGAAACCCAACTCCAGCTCGGGGTTCGAACAGTCCAGCAGTGGCATTGCGAGTGAAAAATGACATAGCGCGGCCCATCGTCGAATCTAAGTGCCATCAGAAATATCATTGAATTCCACTCGGACCCGAACCAAGCGCGAACCACGCGCCGTTGAAACGAAAGTTCGTGGCCGAAGATCTCGCAGCGACAGCATCGGGTGCGGTCTGCAGAAATCTGTCTGGGGCGCGAGCGGGACTACGATTTCCGCGCTTGGCGCATCGGGCTATTCCGAATTGATCTCTCGATATCAAAAATTAATTTGAGATGTCTTGTCGCATTTAGAACGGCTTCACGTTCGCGTGAAAAGCGTTTATGTTCGATCCCTCGCTGCGGCACTCATTCGCTTGACGATGCTTGTTGTCATAGTCGTCAACGCAACGTCGTCTCGCCGCCAAAAACAAGGGATAAACGCATGTCTACCTACTTCGACGGCATCGCCGCCTCGAGATGCATTCCGGGACAGCAGTCGTACTTTACGCTCGGAAGTAAGTGCGTAAGTGGCATGCTTGCCGAGATAGTCCTACCACGAAGGAAAAAAACGTGACCGAAACATTGACCACCCAGATGAGGGCCGTCTGCATCGGCAGATTCGTAATGACAGTCCCTAAGGACATGACGTTCGATGGACGCGTGACGCTCTACTACGATTTGGATGCCGGCTTCAAAACCGTCGATGTAAACATCAAATCGCTCGACGCCACGCCCAAGGCCATGCGAACGCAAACGGACGCAGAGGCCGAAGCAATCGACAAGGGCGATAAAAACTCGGAGACCCAGAAGTCGATGCTGCTGGATCACCGTGTGATTAGTGAGCATATGATCTACCTTCGCAAGCAAGCTGCAATTCTAATGGCGGGGGGAAGCGAGCACGAACTCCATCTTCTAAAGGGAAAGACGCAACTCCTATTAAAGGCAAGATCGTACGAAAACATCCCCGAAGCAGGACGCTATTTGCCCAACGGAAAGGTAGAAACCCCCGAGCAAGTGGCCGAACGTCTCTTCCAACTGGCCAAGCGCATTCACTCCTACGACGATCCCGAAACAGCCGGCCCGGGCTTTTGCCTTGGACCGGTGGTAATCGACAGCGACAATGATGAGGAAATCGCCTCGATGAGTTTCACGACCGACAAATATCCGGGCCTGGTCGTCAGCATCTATAGCAAAGCATTGATGCCAGACGATCCCTCGGAGTATTTGCTCAAACGAATAGCAGCCGCCGAGGCTCACCCCGACATACACGCGTTGCGCCGCGGCACGACCACATTGGGTGGCATGCAAGCGCAGGAGTGGCTTGTCAAAACGTCTGATGGGCACGGCAATGAAGCCCTCGCCTTCGTGGTGGAGTCGGTGCATCGCGAGCCCGCGCTAGAACGCCCCTTGATGTCGATCGAACTCGATACAGGTGGCCAACTTACCAATGGCCCCAACTCGGGGCAATACGTTGGTTCGTCCTTAACGCCGCACGAGGCCGTCGCCGTGTGGGACACCATCGTCTCTTCCGTTCGCATTCGACCGAACGCAATCAGACCTAAAACCAACACCGGTGCATAGCCACGTGCAGATGAACTCACGCGTCTGGCTAACCTATAAGCGCTAAACAACATTCATCATGCCCAGCGCCGCTTCCTGCAAATACGGCAGAACACGCTGCAGCGCCGCTTCGGTCGTCTCCTTGCCAATCGGCATGTTTGTGCTGAGAGCGGCAACTACCTCGCCCTGCCGATTCTTGAGCGGCAATGCAATGCCGCGCACGCCGATTTGCAGCTGTTGTTCGACCACGGCGAACCCATCTACCCGCGCTTGTCGAATCGTTTCGCGCAGACGCGTCTTGTCCGTCAACGTATAGGGCGTCAACGGCGCAAGCTCGACCTTGCCGAGCCATTCACGCACGTCATCCTGGTTCGGCTGATGCGCAAGCAGAACGACCCCGGGCGACGCAAGCGGCGCAGGCACGCGCGCACCCAGCACGAACCCGGTCGTCATGACGCGCGATGCGCCGTTTCGTGCGATGAACACGAGTTCCCATTCATCGAGCACGCTGACATACACCGACTCCTTGAGCACCGCACTCAATTGCTGCAAGTAAGGCTGCACGAGACGCGGCAACCGCGCGGAATCAAAGTACGACCAGCCCACGCGCAGTACCCGCGGCGTCAGGCCGTATAGCTTGCCATCCGTATAAACGTAGCCGAGATGCTCGAGCGTAAGCAAATAGCGGCGCGCCGCCGTGCGCGACAAGCCCGTGCGCACGCCGGCATCGGTCGCCGTCATACGCGCATGTTTGTCATCGAATGCCTCGAGAATCGCGAGCCCTTTTTCGAGCCCGGCGATCCAATCGCGCTTATCGAGCAAAGACGTTCGCTTCGTTGTCAAAGTCGGCCTCAGCGTATGCAGATGCTTCGCTCACCGTTTGCCCATGCGCCATGCAACGACGAATGAGATCAGACAGCCCGCCACGAGATATCCGGCCACCGGATGCCACGAGCCCCCGGCGAACGCAACGAGCGCAGCAGCGATGAAAGGCGTGAAGCCGCCGCCCACGACGCTCGCAACCTGGTAGCCAACGCCCGCGCCGCTATAGCGATACGACGCGCCGAAGAACTCGGTGAACATCGGCTGCTGTACGCTCACGACCATGTCATGCGACAGGTTCGCGAGCAGCACGGCGAACACGACAATCGGCAATGTGGCCCGTGCTTCGAGTGCCATGAAGAACGGCACGGCCGCGAGCGCACCGATCAATGCCCCCGTCAAATAGACGCGCTGCCGACCGAAACGATCCGCCAGCCAGGCAAAGCAGGGAATCGTGACGCAACTGATTGCACCGATCGCGAGACCGATATGCAAAAAGAGCTCGCGCGACAAACCGAGGTTAGCCGTCGAATAGCTGAGCGCGAACGTCGTCACGATATACATCGTGAAGAGCTCGGCAAGCCTCAATGCGATGATCAGCGCGAACGCACCGGGGTGAGTGCGCAATGCTTCGATCACAGGCAAACGCACTTTGCCGTGCCCACGCTCCACGACTTTGACGAACTCCTCCGACTCTTGCATGCTCGAACGAATCCAAAGCGCAATGCCCACCAGCACGATGCTGAAAAGAAACGGCAATCGCCAGCCCCACGACTTGAATGCCGCGTTGTCGATCGATTGACTAATGATGGAAACAATGCCCGTAGACAAGACCAGTCCGACGCCATAGCCCACCTGCACGCCGCTGCTGTAAAACGCCTTTTTCCCGCTGGGTGCGCTTTCAACGGCCATCAGTGCCGCCCCGCCCCATTCGCCGCCGACGGCGAAGCCTTGGATTGCCCGTAGCGTCACGAGCATCACGGGCGCCCACCAGCCGATACTCGCGAACGTCGGCAGCAAGCCGATCATTGCAGTCGACACGCCCATCAACATTACCGTCAACACGAGCATGCGCTTGCGGCCAAGGCGGTCGCCGAAGTGACCGAATACGACACCGCCCAGCGGCCGAAACAAAAAACCCACGCCAAACGTCGCAAACGCGGCGAGCACGCCCATCGCGGGACCGACACTTGGAAAGAACGCCGAATTGAATACAAGGGCCGCGACAATGCCGTAAAGCAAGAAGTCATACCAATCGACGACGGCGCCGACGAAGCTGCCGAGCGCCGCTTTGCGGGCTCGGCTGGCGGCCGGCGAGGACGCGGCGTTATCTACCGCGGGAGCTACTGGAATCATGAGGAATGTCTCCGAATATATTCGAATGCGCCGCCGCATGACGGTTGCTTGGAGCATAAGCGCGACGTCAGCGCGCGCACAATGAATTTGTGCGCCACCGCGTGCGCTAATCGCACTTTTTCGCGCGATAATCGCACGCTTCTCGGGTTAGCACCAACCAGCTCGTTCCCGAAACACGCGACATTTGCGCCACAATGGACCTCGCAATTTTTGCGGCGTATCGCATCCAGTCTCACAAGACGATGTACCGAGTGGTTAAAATTACGCGAGATATCACTGCAGGCAGCAGCTTTGCATGGGGCCCAAGTAAGTGCTAAAGCACTAACCTGGGCCGACAGGAGACTTCGATGAGCCCCGACCTTTCTGATCCGTCCTCATCCGCACATACGGCCAGCCCCGCCCTACCCAACCCGCTCGGCATTGCGGGGCTCGAATTCGTGGAATTCGCGGCACCGGCGCCCGAAGCGCTTGCGCAACGGTTCGCGCAACTCGGGTTCGCTGCCGCGGCGCGACATGTCAGCAAGGACGTCACGCTTTATCGCCAGGGCGAGATGAACTTCCTCATCAACGCGGAGCCCGATTCATTCGCTGCGCGCTATGCGCAGGAGTACGGCGCGGGAATCTGTGCGATCGGTGTTCGGGTCGATAACGCCCAACGTGCGTTCGAGCGCGCCACCGAACGTGGCGCCTGGGCATTTGACGGCGAGCGCGTGGGTCAATCGGAACTCGTTATTCCGGCGATCCAAGGCATCGGCAATTCTCATATCTATTTTGTGGATCGCTGGCGTGGGCGCGGTGGCGCAACCGGCGACGAAACCATCTTCGACATCGATTTTCGCCCGCTCGATACGGCTGTATCGGTCGGTCAGCCCCATGCCGGCACCCATCAAGAAGCAGGGTTGCGCGAAGTCGACCACTTCACGCAGATGGTAGGTGCGGGGCGCATTGCCGAATGGCTCGACTTTTATCGCGACATGCTCGATTTCCGCGAGATTCGCGAGTTGCACGCCGACTGGCATCTGTCAGCCGACTCCCGCGTGATGCAATCGCCCTGCGGCGGCATTACGATTCCGCTTTACGAGGAAGGCACGCAGCGCACGCGGCTCTTGCACGACTATCTGCCCGATCACCCGGGAGAAGGCGTGCAACATATCGCGCTTGCCACCGATAACATCCTCGAATGTATCGATCACCTTGCGGCGCGCGGTGTCGAGTTGCTGCAGCCGCCGCCGCGCTACTACGACGAACTCGACGCTCGCTTGACCGGTCACGGTCTCGACATCGATGCGCTGCGCCGCCGCAACATACTCGTTGATGGCGAAATCGATGCGAACGGCGCGCCGCGCCTGTTTCTGCAAACATTCATCAAACGGGCGCCTGACGAGATTTTCTTCGAGATCGTCGAGCGGCGCGGCCATCATGGCTTCGGGGAAGGCAATCTGCAGGCGCTGGAACGGGCGCGTGCGCCGCGCTAGCGGCACAAGGCCCTGACGGATGCATGCTAGAATCCGCCGCTCCAGCCGCGCATTTGCAAAATGAAACAGGCACCCAAGGTACCGAAGGCACGGAAAGCACCGCCGGCAGCCGTACCCGACGGCAACGATCTTCCGCCCGAAGCCCGGCGCAAGTACGACCCCGAACAAACCAAGCGCAACATTCTCGAAGTGGCGACCCAGGAATTTTCCGCGATGGGTCTCTCCGGTGCACGCGTCGACGCAATTGCGGAGCGCACCAATACAACCAAGCGGATGCTCTATTACTACTTCGAGAGCAAAGACGGCTTATATGAGGCCGTGCTCGAAAAGGTATACGGCGACATCCGCACGCTCGAACAAGCGCTGAACATCGAAGAGTTGAAGCCCGCGGACGGCATGCGCCGGTTGGTCGAATTTACATTCGACTATCACGACAAGCACCGCGACTTCGTGCGGCTCATTGCCATCGAGAACATCCACAGCGCGAAGTACATCACGCAGTTAAAGGCGTTCAAGAGCCGCAATGCAAGCATCATCAACACGATCGAAGATTTGCTCGCGCGCGGTGTCGCCGCCGGCGAATTCCGCGCCGACATCGACGCCATCGATTTACATTTGTTGATCAGTTCGTTTTGCTTTCATCGCGTATCCAACCGATACACATTTGGCACAGCGTTCGGCCGCGACCCGTCTCATCCGCGGTTACGCACACGACATCGCGACATGATCGTCGATGCCGTGCTGCGTTTCGTGCGCAAACCCTAGGTTCGGCTCTAGGCTTCGAGCGCGATCCGCTTGATGTCTCCGACAACGAAGACATAAGAAAGCGCACCGATTAGCGCAATGATCCCGATGAAGACGAGCGCACCGACGAACGAACCCGTGGCCGCCACGATGAATCCGATCACGAGCGGCGTAATGATGCCGGCGAGATTGGCCGCGAAGTTGAAGATGCCGCCCGTCAAGCCGAGCAACCCCTCGGGTGCGATATCCGACACGAGTGTCCAGCCGAGCGCCGCCATGCCTTGCGCGAAGAACGCTACCGACATGATTGCAATCACCACCGCATCGCTCTTGACATAGTTCGCGAGGACGATCGTCGAAGCGAGCAGCAAGCCGGTGATGATCGGCAGTTTGCGCGCGACGTTGGCCGATTTGCCGCGTCGCAACAGCGAATCGGAAAGCCAGCCGCCAAACAGCACGCCCACCGACGCGGCAATAAAAGGTAGGACTGCGAAGAATCCGATCTTGAGCCAGCCCATGTGGCGTTCGGTCGCAAGGTACGTTGGGAACCACGTCAAGAAGAACACGAGCGTCGAGTTGCCGGCGAACTGCCCCAGACAGATGCCCGCCAATTGACGATGCTTGAGTAGTTCTGCAATCGTGCCCCACGAGAATGGCCGTGTGCTGCCCGAATGTGTGCCGCTATGACCGGTCAAGCCGCCGCCCGCCTCGATATATTCGATTTCGGCCGCATTTGCCCCAGGATGCTCACGCGGCTCGCGATAGAACATCCACCAGATCACGCCAAAGACAATGCCCGCACCGCCCACCACGAGGAACAGCGTTCGCCACCCGTAGGCCCCCATCAGCGCGAACAGCAGCGGGCTGAAGAACGCGAGCCCGATGTATTCGCCGACTGTATAAGTGCCTGTCGCTAACGCGCGCTCGCGCTGCGGGAACCACGTTGCGACGACACGCGAGTTGGTCGGAAAACACGGTGACTCGGACACGCCCAAGCCAAGCCGGCAGGTCAGCAGCGCACCCACGCCATGCACGAGGCCTTGCGCCAGCGTACAAAGCGACCACAACGTCATCGCGAGGTAATAGGTCAGCTTGCTGCCAAAGCGATCGAGAAACATGCCGCCCGGAATTTGTGCGGCAACGTAGGTCCACGAAAACGCCGAAAACATGATGCCCATCAATGCTGCACCGATGCCGAGTTCCTTGGTCAGTTGCGGCGCGGCAATGCCGAGCACGGTGCGGTCGAGATAGTTGATCATCGTGCCCACTGCCAGCAACGCGAGGATCTGGTAGCGCGCCGATGAACGGCGCATCGCGCCCGAGGCGGCATTGTCGGTGGCCTGCTGCTCGGCCACCAGCCCGGAAGGAAGGTTCGGTCGCATCATCTGTCTCCTGTCAGTATTTGTCGTAAGCGTGTGCGATCGCCGGACCGCCGGACCGCCCGGCCGTAGATCGCGCTACCGCGTCTCGGTTGTCAGCAACGTCTGAAAATGCTTGAACATGCGCTCGGGATCGGGCGTGACGCCGGTGAAAATCTCGAACGCCTTCGCCGCCTGATAAACGGCCATGCCGCCACCCGTCAGCGTGCGGCAGCCGAGCTGTTCAGCGGCCCGCAGCAACTCGGTTTTGATCGGAAAATAAACGACATCGGCCACCCATAGCCGCGGGTGCAGAAACTCAGCAGATAACGGCAGACCCGGATGCTTCGTCATGCCGGTCGGGGTCGCATGGATCAGCCCGTCGGCCAACGCCAATGCGTCGCCGAGCGCGCCAGGTGTGCCGTCGCCGGCACGCACCTGCGTCTCGGGAAAGCGCGCCTGCAAATCGTCGGCAAGCGCACTGGCCCGCTCGAAATCGACATCGACGAGCGTCAACTCGCGCACTCCCATTGTCAGCGCGGCGTGTGCGACTGCAGCCCCTGCGCCACCGGCGCCCAGTTGAACGACGCGCTCGCGTGGCGCATCGGGCAAGCCGCGCTCGAAGGCGCGGCGAAACCCGGACCAGTCGGTGTTGTGTCCGATGCGCTGCCCATTCTTGAATAGCACCGTATTGACTGCGCCCAGTGCGCGGGCGTCGTCCGACAAATCGTCGAGCAGTTCGATCACCGCTTGCTTGCAGGGGTAAGTCACGTTCAAGCCGTCGAATCCCATCGATTCGGCCGCTGACAATAATTCGGGCAACGCCGCGGCGTTGCGGCGGAGCACCTCGAGATCGATGCGCCGGTACACATACATTAGCCCGAGGCGGCGCGCTTCCTCTTCATGCATTGCAGGCGATAGCGAACCGCCAATTCCCGTTCCGATCAGCCCGACCAGAAACGAACGCTCAACTTTCTCTGCCACATTGACTCCCGATTGCGATCGCGCGCCGCCTTCAAGATAGACGCACGGCGCCAATTCAGACGCAAGTGTCGCGCTTTTCCGTGTGATTGTCGGTTGGGGTTTGTGCTAATTTGTACCATCTAGTTAGTTTGTAGAATCACCACAAAATGCCGATACGGAACGTTATTTCCTGCCTTATCGTCAATTTTCTATGAATCAACTCGTACATTTTCCTGCTTTTGCGCCCCCGGAGTCTTTGCATGAAACGTTCCATTGCCACTGTTTCCGTCAGCGGAACGCTCATCGAAAAACTGCATGCGATCCGGCAAGCCGGCTTCGACGGCGTCGAAATCTTCGAAAACGATCTGCTCTATTTCGACGGCACGCCCGCCGATGTTCGCAAAGCCGCGGCCGACCTCGGCCTGGAAATTGTGCTGTTCCAGCCGTTTCGCGATTTCGAAGGGGTGAGCAAAGAGCGGTTCGCCCGCAACCTCGAGCGCGCGCGCCGCAAGTTCGACTTGATGCACGAGCTGGGTGCATCGCGTTTGCTTGTCTGCAGCAACGTTTCGCCCGATGCGCTTGGCGACGAACAACTGATCATCGATCAATTGGGCGCGCTGGCAACCGCCGCGCAGCAGGCGCACATCGTGGCGGGATATGAAGCGCTGGCCTGGGGGCGTCACGTCAAACGGTATAGCGAGGCGTGGCGTATCGTCGATGCGGTCGATCATCCGTTCCTGGGGCTCGTCCTCGATACGTTCCATACGATGTCGCTGAACGACTCAGTCGACGAAATCGCCGCCATTGCCGGCGATCGCATCGCTTTCGTCCAAATCGCAGATGCACCGAAGCTCGCGATGGATGTGCTCGAATGGAGCCGCCACTATCGATGCTTCCCCGGTCAGGGCGATTTCGATGTCGTGCGCTTTACGGCACGCGTTGTCGAATCCGGTTATGCGGGGCCGCTTTCGCTGGAAATATTCAACGACGGCTTTCGCGCCGCACCGCCTGTCAGCACCGCAAAAGATGGCTACCGCTCGCTGCTTTATCTCGAGGAGCGCGTGCGCGAGCAGCTTATTGAGGAGTCCTCACCAATCGCCGAACGCGCCGCGTTGTTCGCGCCGCCTGCGATGCCCGCACACGTGGGCTTTCAATTCATCGAATTCGCCGTCGACGACGCGGCCGGCACGCAGCTCGCAAGCTGGCTCGGCAAGCTCGGTTTCGCTCGCACCGGGCGGCATCGCTCAAAGGATGTCGCGCTATTTCAGCAGGGAGCGGCGGCCATCGTTCTGAATGCCGAGCGCGACTCGTTCGCCGGAGCGTTTCATCAAATGCATGGGCTATCGCTCTGTGCGTCGGCATTTCTCGTCGACGATGCCGCGGCCGCATTCGAACACGCAGCGAGCTTCGGCTATCCGCCGTTTTCGGGGAGAGTAGGCCCGAGCGAGCGCATCGTGCCAAGCGTGCTCGCGCCCGATGGCAGCCTGCAATACTTCGTCGACGAAAAACCCGGCGCGCCCACGCTCTTTGAATCCGACTTCGTGCTTGCGCCAACCACGCATGTCGATCACGGGCATATCGAGGGAATCGATCATGTGTCGTTGTCGCTGCCCGCGGATTCGCTTGACACGTGGGTGCTCTTTTTCAAGACTGCATTTGGCTTTCAAGCCGAATCGGCGTGGCTGGTACCCGACCCGTATGGCCTCGTGCGGAGCAAAGCCGTTCGCAGCCGCGACGGTTCGGTTCGCATCGCGCTGAACGCGTCGGTGGACCGCCATACGGCTGCCGCACGGGCACTCGAAACGTATCGCGGGTCTGGGCTCGATCACGTCGCATTCAGGACGCCTGACATTTTCAAAGCGATCATCGCATTTCATGCGAACGACGTGCCGACGTTGAGCATTCCCGGCAATTATTACGATGACCTGTCAGCCCGATATGCGCTAGACGAGGCAGTCGTAGCGGCGTTGCGCGAGCACCACGTGCTTTATGATCGCGACGGACATGGTGGCGAATTTCTCCATGCGTACACGGAGCCTATCAACGGGCGTTTTTCGATCGAAATCGTCGAACGACGCGGCGGCTATGACGGCTACGGGGCGGCCAATGCGGCCGTACGGTTGGCCGCCCAGGCGCGGCATCGCCGTCCGATGTCGTCGGCGCCCTTCCAATGAAAGCTCGGTTGTAACGCATTGTTTCAACAACTACCAGGCAATCTTAAGAGTCGCTTAAGCAACGTTGCGGACCATTTGGCAAGCAGAATTTTCGTATAAAGGCCCGCCCATGCAAGACGCAAAGCAAGACGCCATGTCGACGAGCACCCACCGCACGCCCCGCGCGATACTGCGGCGCATCCTCAGCCATCACGAGATCGCGACATTGCTGCTGCTTTTGCATGCGCCAATTGACGTGGGCGCCAAGCCCGAAATCCCGATGCTCGCCGAAGCCGGCCTGGTTGAACCGGTCGACTCGGTGGACGGCCATACACGTTTTCAATTGAGTGCTGACGGCAACGCCATCTTACGGGGTCTCGGCATTTCCTGAGATCCGCCCCTCCCCCTCGCTTGCCTTCCGATTCGATGGCAAACGCGCTCACGAAGATTGAGCGCATTGAGCATCGAAAGCATTCCTCCGCCTCCCTACACTTCGACGCATCGGTCCCGCCCCTCGCTGCAATGCAGTAACGGAAAAAGCGGGCTGCAGCTATAACTAAGAAGCGCGCAACGCGCCATCAATTACAAACGACCCTCAGAGACACGCCATGAGTGCATCGGAACGCTTTCTCGCCGCGCGCGATTTTCTGCTGCGCCATCGAACCGATTACGAGCGCGCTTACCAGGAATTCGTCTGGCCAGCGCTCGACGAATTCAATTGGGCGCTCGACTATTTCGATCCAATGGCCGCGGGCAACGACGAGCCGGCGCTGTGGATAGTCGATAGCGCCGGGGCAGATCAAAGGTTCTCGTTTGCGCAGATGTCGGAGCGATCGGCCCGAATTGCCAACTTCCTGCGCGCGTCAGGTGTCGCGCGCGGCGACCGCATCATGCTCATGCTGTCCAACCGCGTGGAACTGTGGGACGCGATGCTGGCCGCCATCAAGCTCGGCGCAGTCCTGTTGCCGGCCGCCACACAGCTTGCGGCGGCAGACGTCCGCGAACGCGTGCTGACGTCGAGGCCGACATTTGCGATCGTCGAAGCGGCCGAGCATGCGAAGTTCGACGAACTCGCCAACGATGCGCAAGCCTCACAGCTTGCCCTCGTCAAGATCGCCGTTACGCAGCGCCCGGGCGACGCCGCGCCCGACGGCTGGCTTGATTTTTCCGCAGGCTACGCGGCGCAACCGCAGTTCGCCCCCGACGGCGTCACGCACGCGAACGACCCACTGCTGCTCTACTTCACATCGGGTACGACGTCAAAGCCGAAACTCGTCGAGCACACGCATCAGAGCTACCCTGTCGGCAGCCTTTCGACGATGTACTGGATCGGCCTGCTGCCCGGCGATGTGCATTGGAACATCAGTTCGGCGGGTTGGGCCAAACATGCGTGGAGTTGCTTTTTCGCGCCATGGAACGCGCGCGCTTGCGTATTCGTCCTTCAATACGCGCGCTTCGATCCGAAGCTGGCGCTGGAAACCATCGTTCGCCATCGCGTGACGACAATGTGCGCGCCGCCGACCGTTTGGCGCATGCTCGTGCAAGAACCGCTTGCTTTGTACGATGTCAAGCTGCGCGAAATCGTCGGCGCCGGCGAGCCGCTCAACCCGGAGATCATCGAGCGAGTCAAAACAGCCTGGGGCGTGACGATACGCGATGGCTACGGTCAAACCGAGACCACCTGCACGGTGGCGAATTCGCCTGGGCAGGTGGTCGTTCCCGGTTCGATGGGCCGGCCGATGCCCGGCTACCGCGTCACCCTTCTCGACCCCGACGGCACCGCGGCTAACGAGGGCGAGCTTGCGCTGGTGCTTGACGGTCCCCTCTCGCCCGCACTTTCGGGCAAAGCGCCGCTCGGGCTGATGGCCGGCTACGCGAACAATGCCGAGGCGACGCACCATGTGGTGCGCGCGGGATGCTACCGCACGTCCGACATCGCGCTGCGTCGCACCGACGGCTACTACGTCTACATCGGACGTGCCGACGACGTCTTCAAATGTTCCGACTATCGCTTAAGCCCATTCGAACTCGAGAGCGTATTGATCGAACATGAAGCCATCGCCGAGGCGGCCGTTGTGCCCAGCCCCGACCCGCTGCGTCTTTCGGTGCCGAAAGCCTATGTGATGCTGCGTCACGGTTTCACCTACGGGCCGGACCTGGCGGAAAGCGTATTCCGGTTTTCGCGCCAACAACTCTCGCCTTACAAACGTATTCGTCGCCTGGAACTGTTCGAATTGCCGAAGACCATCTCCGGCAAGATTCGGCGTGTGGAATTGCGCCGCAGAGAAATGGAACGCGGCGATGCACTCGTGCGCTTGCCCGGCGAATTCTGGGAAGAGGATTTCCCAGATGATAAGCACTCCTGAATTTAAGTACTCCTGAATATCTCGATTGAAACCGAAACACTCTTTCTTGGGAGGCACACGATGAGCGCACAAGGTCAGACCGTCAAGCTGCTGATCAACGGCGAGTTTGTCGAGTCCGCTTCGGCGCAGTGGCAAGATATCGTCAATCCGGCCACGCAGGAAGTACTTGCGCGCGTGCCGTTCGCGACACCGGGCGAAGTCGATGCCGCCATTCACGCAGCGCACGCGGCGTTCGAGCACTGGAAGACAACGCCGATCAGCACGCGCGTTCGCATCATGCTCAAGTACCAGGCGCTCATCCGCGAACACATGTCGAGCATCGCGGCAACGCTGAGCGCCGAGCAAGGCAAAACGCTGCCCGATGCCGAAGGCGATATCTTCCGTGGTCTGGAAGTCGTCGAACATGCTGCCTCGATCGGCACGCTCCAGCTCGGCGAGTTCGCGGAGAATGTCGCCACGGGCGTCGACACTTATACGTTGCGGCAGCCGATCGGCGTCTGCGCGGGCATCACGCCTTTCAATTTTCCCGCGATGATTCCGCTGTGGATGTTCCCGATGGCCATCGTCTGCGGCAACACATTCGTTCTCAAGCCATCGGAACAGGACCCGCTGTCGACCATGGCGCTCGTCGAACTGGCCATCGAAGCTGGCGTGCCCCGCGGGGTCCTCAATGTCGTGCACGGCGGTAAAGACGTCGTCGACACGCTTTGCACGCACGAGCTCGTCAAAGCCGTCTCGTTCGTCGGCTCGACTGCTGTCGGCACGCATGTCTATACGCTTGCCAGCCAGCACGGCAAGCGCGTGCAATCGATGATGGGAGCGAAAAACCACGCGGTGGTTCTGCCCGACGCAAGCCGCGAGCAAACGCTCAACGCGCTCGTCGGCGCGGGGTTCGGTGCGGCCGGTCAGCGCTGTATGGCGACCTCGGCGGTCGTGTTCGTCGGCGGCGCGTCCCGGTGGCTGCCCGATCTGGTCGCGCGCGCGAAGGCGCTCAAGGTCAATGCTGGCATCGAGCCGAACACCGATATCGGCCCTGTCATTTCGAAAGCGGCAAGGCAGCGCATCGTTTCGCTGATAGACACGGGGGTAACCGAGGGCGCAACACTCGAACTCGACGGTCGCCGTATCGAAGTGCCGGGCTACCCGCAAGGCAACTTTATCGGCCCGACGATCTTTTCCGACGTGACGACGGACATGACCGTCTATCGCACCGAGATTTTCGGCCCCGTGCTCGTGACGCTGAACGTTGCCACGCTTGATGAAGCGATTGCACTCGTCAATCGCAATCCGTTCGGCAATGGCGTGGGTCTGTTCACGTCAAGTGGCGCAGCGGCACGTAAATTCCAGAGCGAAATCGACGTTGGCCAAGTGGGCATCAACATTCCGATCCCTGTGCCGGTGCCGTTTTTCAGCTTCACGGGCTCACGCGGCTCGAAGCTCGGCGATCTCGGCCCGTATGGCAAACAGGTAGTGCAGTTCTATACGCAAACGAAAACGATAACCGCACGCTGGTTCGACGACGCGACGACCCACGATGGCGTGAACACCACGATCAGCATGCGCTGAACACGTGCAGCGCTACGTACGGAGGCAACATCAATGAAAATCGCTTTTATCGGCCTGGGTAACATGGGCGCGCCGATGGCGCTCAATTTGCTCAAAAACGGCCATACCCTCAACGTGTTCGATTTGAGCGCACAAGCGGTGAACACGCTCGTCGATGCGGGAGCGCTTGCCGCGCCATCGCCGAAAGCAGCGGCCAGCGATGTCGAATGCGTGATCACGATGCTGCCCGCCGCAGCGCATGTTCGCAGCGTGTTGAGCGATACCGACGGCGTGCTGGCCGGCATCGCTGACGGGGTCCCGATCGTCGACTCGAGCACGATCGACCCGGCGAGTGCGCAAGCCTTTGCCGAACTCGCCCGTGCAAACGGCAACGCGTTTGCAGATGCGCCGGTGTCGGGCGGTACGGCCGGCGCGACGGCAGGCACACTCACGTTCATGGTGGGCGCGAGCGTGCCGCTTTACGAAAGCCTGCGGCCGATTCTCGCGGCGATGGGTAAAAACATCGTTCATTGCGGTCCCACCGGCATGGGCCAAGTCGCGAAGATCTGTAATAACTTGCTGCTCGGCATCACGATGACCGGCGTCGCGGAAGCGATGTCGCTTGGCGTGGCGCTCGGCATCGATCCGAAGACCCTGGCCGGCATCATCAACACATCGACGGGGCGCTGTTGGAGCGCCGATACATATAACCCCTACCCTGGCGTCGTACCTGGTGCGCCTGCCTCGCGCGGCTATTCGGGTGGTTTCGGCACCGATCTGATGCTGAAAGACCTGGGCCTGGCAACCAGCGCGGCTCACGGGGTGCGGCAGCCGGTGTTCCTCGGCGCACTGGCCCAGGAGCTATATCAAGCCATGAGCACGAGCGGCCATGGACGCCTCGATTTCTCGGCCATCATCAAGCTCTATGAGCGCGAACTGGAGCCACAACACAAGGGCGATCAATGAATCTACGCGCAACAACAGATTCGCTGAGCGAGCGCGCCACCGGCACACCCCTTAACGTGGCCAACGAGCCGCATGCCGATGGATGCATAGTCGTTCGTGTCGTCAATAGCGTTGCGATTGTGACGCTCGATCGCCCGCATGCGTTGAACGCGTTGTCGCACCGAATGGTGCGTGAGCTGGCCGCCGTGGTCGAACGCTGTCGCGAAGACGACGCAGTCGTTGCTCTCGTGCTGCGCGGCAGCGGCGATAAGGGCTTCTGTGCGGGCGGCGACGTGCGCGCACTCTATCGCGCGGCGCAGGCCGGGCTCGCGGACGGGCCACACGGATGGCGTCAGTTTTTCATCGATGAATATCGGCTCGACTTCGCGCTACATGCGTTTCCGAAGCCGATTGTTGCCCTGGCCGATGGCATTGCAATGGGCGGAGGCATGGGGCTAGCACAAGCGGCTACGCTGCGCGTAAGCACTGAACGCAGCAAGATAGCCATGCCCGAAACGCGTATCGGCTTCCTGCCCGACGTCGGTGCAACGCGATTTTTGAGCGTCATGCCCGGGGCGCTCGAACTCTATGTCGGCTTGACCGGTGCAGTATTGAGCGGCGCTGATGCGGTGCGCTGCGGGCTCGCCGACGTATGCGTGCCGCACACCTGGCTCGCCGGCTTCGAGCAACGGCTGGCACAGTTGCCGCCGGAATGCGTCGAAGCCCAACTACGCGAGGTATTCGTGCCGCAGACCAACGTCAACGCACAGGCGTCGCTCGATAGGTACCTGCCGGAAATCGCGCAGCACTTCGATACACGGTTGTCGATCGAAGACATCGCACAATCGCTCGAATCCGCACTTCGGCCAAACACCGCGCACGATGTCCACGGTACGCAGGCTTGGCTTCGGGCAACGCTCGATGCACTTCGCGCGCATTCACCGACGATGCTGCATGTCACCCACGCGGCGTTGCTGCGCGGGCGGACGATGACACTCGGCGACGCCTTTCGAGCCGAACTCGACATCGTTTCGCATGCCATCGATGAGGGGGATTTTCGCGAGGGCGTACGCGCGCATTTGATCGATAAGGACGGCCGCCCGCAGTGGCGCCCCGCCACACTCGCCGATGTCAGTCCCGAGCGTGTGCGCCACTTCCTCGCTTCGCCTTGGACCAAGCAAACGCATCCGCTAGCCGATCTCGGCGCATTGGCACCGCGCCATGCGAGTGGTGAATGCGAAGGCGAAGGCGTGCTGAAATAACACGCACGTCGGCTCAACCTGCCGAAATCAATCCCATTGCCATGGCCTTGACGACCGCCTGAACCTTGTTCGTCGCATTGAGCTTCAGCAATACGTTATTGACGTGGAAATTGACCGTGCGCTCGGAGATATTGAGGATCTGTCCGATCTCGTTCGCGGTCTTGCCCTCGCCTGTCCAGCACAGCACCTCGCACTCGCGCGGCGTGAGCTCGACATCCGCCTCGGGTGCAAGCTTCGAGACCAGAAACTCGCTCATCAATGCGTGCGAAAGATTGGCGAGCCAACTCGCTTGCAGCGTGAGCGTATCGATCTCGGGGCTAGACAGCGCATCGGAGGGCCGCGCCATCGTCAGCAAACCATAGACGCCATGTGCCGCCCAACTCGAATGCGCGACGCCCACCTTCATGCCGAAATCGTGCGCATCGGTCCACAGACGTGAAGCACTTGTTGTGGCCTCGGGCCATACGATGAGGCCCGTGCTTGTCATGCCTTCGCGTACCGTTGGATCGACCTCGATGAAGCGGCTTTCTTGATAGTGCTCCATCCATCCAGCCGGATAGGTGTCGAAGATGGCAACGCCCGGATTCGACACCGGCAACGGAACGCGAATCCCATAGCAGCAGTAATCGAACCCCAGTTGCCTCGCAAAACCGGCAATTTTCTCGAAGAGCTGACGCTCGTCCTTCGCGCCCCTCAATTGCTCGTAGCTATCGTGCCAGCTCAACGACTCCATCTGCACTCCGCGCGTCACAGTACACAAACACAAGGCTGTCATAGTTAGCAGGTCTCACGACCGAAACGGGCTGCTACAGTCCCCGCATGAGACACACTTCAGCACTGCTCGACAGCCCTTCTCGAGACGGCTACGTTCGCCTTCCCGAACAGGCACTCGCCGACCTGCAGCTCGTTCACGTCGACTCAGGCCTCGATGACGCCCTGATCGAAGAATTACGCGCCGAGGACATTGACGCCGCTACCGCCGGTTACACCGAATGGCAACGCCCGCCTGCTCCGGGAAGCGCGCACGTCTCGGTCGGCTGGGATTGGTATCTCGATCGCACAACCGGCGCATTAATCATTGCCTGGGGCGATGTTCGCAGCAACGTCATGTGCATCGATCAACACGGCCTCGACGTCGGCATGGCGCGCACCGCGCAATTATTCATCCGCAGGCTCGCCCGACTCAATTGGCCAAACGCCGTAGCGCACGCTCCCCTTGTACAACTGCACGGGCCGGATGTGCCGGGACACGCACTCCAATAACGAGATAAAACGAAAGCAGGGGCAGACATTCGAACATCTGCTCCGCAGTTATCCAATCATTCCTCTACAAGGCTCATTTATAAGCAAGTTAGCGATTATTTTCAATCTCAATATGACATCCTCCCGGATTGCGTAGGGGCATTCGTCCGCCTCTTGCGCGGAATCCGTACTGCCCGAAAACCCTGTCAACGTTGACAGTTACCGCTCCCGAGGGTGCGCGCTGTAATGCCTCCGTAGAAAAACCATACGAGAGGATTCCATGCGGACATCTGTACACGGCGACGGGCGCCTCCCCGAAGATCTCGATGTCGCGTTAGCACATTATCGGCACCGGGTTTTCGTCGAGCAGCTCGGCTGGAAACTGCCGTGTGCCGACAGCCAATTCGAACGCGATCAATACGATCGGCACGATACGGTGTATGTCATTGCGCGCGACGAATCCAATGCGATTTGCGGATGCGCGAGGCTCCTGCCTACGACGCGCCCCTATCTGTTGGGTGAACTGTTCCCATTTCTTCTGGCGGCGGATATGCCGGCGCCGCAATCCGAGGACGTCTGGGAGCTTTCGCGTTTCGCCGCAAGCGCGGGCAATCCGGCGGGCGAGGCGCCCGTTGACGAAGGCAACGCCTGGGCAGTACGGCCGATGCTTGCGTCGGTCGTCGAGTGTGCCGCGAAATTAGGGGCCCGACAATTGATTGGCGTCACCTTCCTGAGTATGGAGCGCCTGTTTCGGCGCATCGGCGTTCATGCCCACCGGGCCGGGCCCGCGCAGCGCATCGATGGCCGTATGGTCGTTGCATGTTGGATCGATATCGACGCGCAAACCCTTCATGCACTGGGGCTCGACCCGGCCCTCGCCGAGGCACTGACCTGAGTGCCCAAACCGATCAGCCTGTTTAGCCAAGGCGCCGCAAGGCGTCCCGCGAAGGAGAAATCATCTTGCACGCCTTCTTGGCCAACCGTCCCTACGGGGCCGGCGACAATCTCGTGAGCCGGTTTCGGATCGCAATCCAGTACGCGAACAGCGAGCAACGGATGCTCCTTTCGCGGCTCGACCGTCAAGGGTTCGTGGTCCGCTTGACCGATGACGCCAGCCTGCCGCCGTTGGGCCTGCCGCGGTCCGGACAGATTCTATGTGGCGACGAACTGTTGTGCGAGTGCCGCCTCGTTGCGCGGTCAATCGCGCGCGTCGGCGGCGGAGCACTGGAGTTGGTCATGCAGCCCTCGCGGGAGGACGATGACACCTCGGTCTGGCAAGCGCTTCGCGACTACACTCTCAGTCATCGCGCAGCATCGGGCGAGTCTTGGGGTATGACTGCCACGACGCACTCATCGCGCACGCGCGCGCCAGGCACGAAATCCGGCGATACCGCCGCGCGCTCTCCCGCGAGCGCCGCTTATATCACTTGCGAGGCAAGCTTCGTACTGCCAGAAGCCGGCGACGCTCGATTCTTCTCCGCATGGTTCGACTGCCACTTCGCCGAGATTGCGGCCCGCGCACGCGCTACTTCGTCGCCCGCGGACCTGCGCGATCTCACGGTGCACACCGAGGGCGTCGAGGTAGAAGTGTCGTTCGACTATCGATGGAACGGAAATGCCGTCGCAACGTGCACGCGCGAGACATGCAGCTGGGCTGTGGCGGAAGTTGAGCGTCTGTTTGGATTGCACCCGCGTTATGAAGCGTCCTCCGAAACCGGCGAGCGCGCGGAGCGCTTAAGCGGCGGTCGGCGGCCGACACCGTTCACGTCGTAGGCCGGCGTCCCCGCGAGCGTTGCAACCGAAGGCAGCTTGCGCAGCCCACGCGGCCCTAGGCCGTCGCCTGCCGCGAAACTGTGGCCGTGCCTGTCACACGGCTCACGTACGCCAACGCCGACAAACTGATCATCGCAGTCACAATCAGCCAGAAGCTAGGCGCGTTCTTGTCGCCGGTGGCGCTCAGCATCCATGTGACGATGGCCGGCGTGAAGCCGCCAAACACGGTCACCCCGATGTTGTATCCGATCGACATGCCCGTCGCGCGCGTCGCGGCCGGAAAAATCTCGGCCATGAGCGCGGGCAGCGCACCGAAATAGATCGACTTCAGAAGCGCGAGCCACGCAATAAGCACGAAGAGCGGCAGCGCACTCGAGCGGCTCGTCGCCCAGGCGAAGCCGGGATACGCGCTGGCTAGGAACAGCAGCGCCACGCAGGTCATTTGCGTGCGCCGGCCGATGCGGTCGGACAAGTGCCCCGCGAACGGCGTGACGGCCGTGAGAATCACACCGCCCACCATCGTTGCCGCAAAGCCCGTTGCAGCGGGCAGATGGAGCTGGCGGATCGCGAACGTCGGAATGTACTGGAGCAGATAGTTGACCGCCGTTGAGACCGTCAGCAGCCCAATGGCCGTAAACACGAGCCGCTTTTGTTGGCCCAGCACGTCGCGCACGGGTGTCTCGGTGCGCACAGCGCGCCTGAAGTCTTCGGCGTCTTCGATGAAGCGGCGCAGATAAAGACCCACCGGACCGATCAGCAATCCGAAGTAAAAAGGCAGGCGCCATCCCCACGCCGCGAGATCGGCAGGCGCCATCAGGCGAGCGAGGCCGAAGCCGAACGAGGCTGCAAGCAGCGTCGCGAGGCCTTGCGTCGCGAACTGCCAGCTCGCGAGAAAGCCGCGCCGGTGCGGCGCGTGCTCGATCAGCATTGCCGTAGACGCGCCGAACTCGCCGCCCGCCGAAAAGCCCTGAATGAGCCGCGCGACGAATACCCCAAGCGGCGCAGCCACGCCGATGGCCGCGTAGTCGGGAATCACCGCGATGATCGCCGTACCGACCATCATGAGCCCCACCGAAACCAGTAGTGCGGCTTTGCGTCCTCGCCGGTCGGCATAGGCGCCGAGTATCGCGCCGCCGAGCGGCCGCACGAGATACGACGCGCCGAAAGTGCCGAATGTGAGCAGCATCGAAGCGGTCTCGTTGGCGGACGGAAAGAAATGCTTGCCGATGTACACCGCGAAGAATCCGTAAATGGCGATATCGAACCATTCGAGGGCGTTGCCGGCGGAAGTGGCGATGACGAGCCTCACAAGGCTCACGGGTTGCTTGGCGGACATGTCAGAGCCTTGTTTAAAGAACGGCGTCGGAGGAATGCGAAGCGTGCGCTCGGCCCGGTAAGCCCGCTGAGCCCATCGAGGCCAGCCGCGCCGCGTCGTCGCCAAGGTCCCACCAAAGCCCCGCCATCACGGCGAGCGCTTCGCGCGCGACGGAGCCGAGCAGATGCTCGTTCGGCGCGTGCTGCGCGCATGCGGGATACGAGTGCGGAATCCAGAGCGTCGGCAGACCGAGGGTGTACGCGAATACGTCGTTGGGCACCGTGCCGCCCAGGTTCGGCAACAACGCCGGCTTCTTGCCCGTGGATGCGCGCAGCGAATCGAGCGCCCAATGCACCCAGGCGTTGTCGGGGTCGAGGCGCGTGGCAGCAGAGATCTGCGTGACGCGCACCTTCACATCGTCGAAGCCGAGTCGCGCGAAATGCGCTTCGAGATGCTCGCCCACGCGCGCGGCGTCCGTACCCACCACGAAGCGCAGTTGGCAGGTGGCCTTGGCAGCGGGCGGGATCGCGTTCACTGGCGCATCGGGGTTGCCGGCCTTGAACGCAAGCACTTCGAGCACGTTCCAGGCAATCACGCGCTCCGTAGGCGTGAGGTCGGGCTCGCCCCAGTCTGGATCGATCGCAGGCGCGTCAGCGTCGCCGCCGAGCACGATGTCGGCGAGCGCCTCCCGCACGCTCATCGAGATGGACGGCGGGCGCAGGCCGTCCACGACGATTGCGCCGCGCCGGTCGACCAAGCTCGCAATCGCGTGCGACAGCACGACGGCAGGATTGCGCAGCGCGCCGCCCCAATTGCCCGAGTGATGGGCCCCCTTGCGCAGGTCGACGAGCAACTCAAACGCCACGCCGCCGCGCGAACCGAGGAACAGCGTGGGTCGCTCGGCTAGCACGCGCGGGCCGTCCGATGCGATGAACACGTCCGCCGCGAGCGCTTCGCGGTGCGCTGCGCAGACGTCGTCGAGGCCCGGCGAGCCGATTTCCTCGCCGGTTTCGAAGATCAGCTTCACGTTGTAGCCCAGCTTGCCGCCGCGCGCGTCCAGCACCGCGGCGAGCGCCGCGAAGTTCACGGAATGCTGCCCCTTGTTGTCGGCAGTGCCGCGGCCATACCAGCGGTCGCCTTCGACGGTGATAGTCCAGGGCGCAAGACCGTCGCGCCACTGCTCGTCGTAGCCTCGCACGACGTCGCCGTGACCGTAGGTGAGCACGGTCGGCAGCGAGGCGTCCTCGATGCGCTCGGCGATCAAAAACGGCGCGCGCCCGATTGCGGGATTTTCGACAATACGGCTCGCGAAACCGAGCGGAGCGAGCGAATGCGCGACCTCGTCGGTGAGATAGGCGCGCAGCGCGTCGCCTTGCGCCGGATTCTGGCTTTCCGTGCGAAAGCCCACGCGGCGCTGGAGATCGGCGAGAAACTCGCCGGAGTCATAAACGCGCAGCGCGCGGTCGATGGCGGCCTGTCGGGATTCGTTCAAGGGCAGCTCCTCTCTTCTCTTGTCTGGCTTTTCGTCCAGAAAATGAAGCCAGTCTAGGAACGTCAAAAATTCGCAACAATTTCAAAATTTGCGGATAGCATTGCCAAAATGGCAACGCAGCGCGCGTATTGGATGCGCCCGAATGGATAAGCCGATGCTTCATGGAATTGCGTTGCGCTACTTCGTCGAGGTTGCGCGCACGGGGTCGCTGTCGGCGGCTTCGGAGAACCTGCATGTCGCCGTCTCGGCGATCAGCCGGCAGATCAGCAAACTCGAGGAGGACGTGGGCACGCCGCTCTTCGAGCGGATGCCGCGCGGCATGGCGCTGACCGAATCGGGCGAGCGGCTCGCTGAGCACGCGCGGCGCGCGTTGCTAGAAGGCGATGCCGTGCTCGCCGAAATTGCGACCGCCCACGCGCTCGGGCGCGGCATCGTGCGCATCGGCTGCACCGATGGCTTCACGCGCTCGTTCTTGCCATACGTGCTCGCGAAGCATCATGTCGAGGAGCCGCAAGTGCATTTCAATCTTCGCTCGGGCACGCCTTCGCAGGTCGAGCAGTGGGTGGCCGCCGGTGAGGTGGATGTCGGGCTGGCATTTTCGAGTGGGGACCCCGCCAAGGTCCAGGTGGAGTACAGCGCCGAAGCGCCGGTCTGCGCGCTGCTTGCGCCCAAGCATCCGCTGGCGCGTCGCGCGTCGCTCACGCTTGCGGATCTGCGCGATTACCCTGTCGCGCTGCTCGCACGCGGCAATACCGCTCGCCAGCTATTCGACGAATGCTGCGCACGAAACGGCATCAAGCTGGAGCCTATCCTGACAAGCAACAATTCGAGCGCTTTGCACGCGTTCGCGGCGCTAGTCGGCGCAATCACGGTTGGCAGTAAGCTCTCGCTGTTCGGCCTCGCGAACGAGCTTTCGCTGATCGCGAAGCGCTTTGATGAGCCCGTGCTCAACCAGCGCATTGTCTGTGTGATGACGATGCGCGAACGGCGGCTTTCGCGCCCGATCGGGCGCGTGCTGCAATCCTTAATCACGGAGATCAAACGCGGGTCGTGAGACCGCAGTAGCGATCGCACCGCTTTCACGAAGCGGGCATTATCTTGGTCATGATTGTAGTAATGGGAAACACCGGCGCCCCTAGATTGCCCCGCGTCCAACAAAATCCTTCTATATCAAACGACTACGGCGCGACACCAAGGCCCAGATGGACTCTCTCCGTCCAACCAAGCTATTCGTTTTCTTCGAAGTAATGCCCAAACTTCAATTGCTTGGTCCGGATGTAACGCTCGTTCTCATTGCGCACCGGGATGGCCAGCGCGACGCGCTCACAAACCGGGATACCGTGCTTGACAAGCGTATCGAACTTCTTCGGGTTGTTGCTCATGAGCCGGACTGACGTGACTTTTAACATCCGCAAAATTGCCGCAGCCGAATCGTATTCGCGCGCATCGTCGGGCAAGCCGAGTTCGAGATTCGCCTCGACCGTATCGAGCCCCTGTTCCTGCAGCGCATAGGCGCGGATTTTATTGGACAAACCGATGCCCCGCCCTTCGTGCCCGCGCAAATAGAGCAATGCACCGCGGCCTTCCGCCGCAATATACCGAAGCGCGAGATCGAGTTGCTCGCCGCAATCGCAACGGTAAGAGCCAAGCACATCACCCGTAACGCATTCGGAATGCAGCCGCGTCAACACCGAACGCTGATCGCCGACATCTCCCATTACAAGCGCAAGATGCTCTGCATCGCCCGTGGCGACACGAAAAGCATATGACTTGAAAACCCCGTAGCGGGTGGGAAGCGACGCGGTGGCTGCAAGCGTGACACACTGCTGGTCGCTATCGCCGCCGTCGGGCGACGAGTGGGAACGCGTGGGCATGACTGTGAAGTGAGGTGGAAGCGGGATTCTTCACGCGCCGTCGCGCGACGCGCAAAGCGCGAGTATACCGCTATTCAGCGACTACCTCATCAACCCTCGTCGCTTGCGCCTATACTGAAAAACGACCGGCTGCTGGCATGCGCGACGCCACGCAAGTGCCGGGCCACCCTCGAACGAGACGGAGACAAGCCCATGCCGAGCGTTGCGCAAATGCTGAAGTCGAAAACCGACCCGCGCCTCGATCACGATCAGCCGGTCATCACCATCGATGCCGATGCCTCCGTCTTCGAGGCAGTCAAATTAATGGCGCAGCACCAAATCGGCGCGCTGGTGGTAACGGGCGAAGCAGACAGAAAGATCGTTGGAATCGTTACAGAGCGCGATTACGCCCGCAAAATCGTGCTGTTGGATCGCTCGTCGAAAAGCACGCCGGTGCGCGACATCATGACCCCCCAGGTCCGCTACGTGCGGCCGACCGATACGGTCGAAGAATGCATGGCGCTAATGACGGCTCACCGGATGCGCCACTTGCCCGTGATCGATAACGATCGATTGGTCGGGATGATCTCCATTGGCGACCTCGTGAAGACGATCATCTCCGAGCAACAGTTCACGATTCAACAACTGGAGCATTACATCACTGGGGCGCGCACCTGAGCCGGCCGGATGCGCACCGCTTAGCCCACACCGATCAAGCCTTGGGATCCGGCCAGCTTCTGCAAGACGGCGAGGTCTTGGCGATGGGTAATGTCGAGTTCCTCGGCTGCCTTCTCGGGAGAGATACCTTTTTCGCGAATCCGTTTCTGCGCCTCAATCAGCAGCGCTACGCCGGCACGCGAGCCCCAGCGCGCAGCCTCATCTGCCACTGGCTGCAACAGCGCCAGGTCCCGTCGATCGGTAATGTCGAATATTTTGACCAGGTTTGCGAGCGGAACGCCATCGGCTATCGCGCACATCGCCTCGTAAATCACAGAGTCGCTCAGGCGGTGATCGGTACCTTTCTCGACCGGGGGCGCCGCGGAGCGGAGTTCGCTCGCCTGCGTCATACCGTCGAGATGTTGGTTCATTGTCCTAACAATCACCTCTTCCAGGCACAACTGCCTGCGCTCTCTCGGATTCCTGATTGCAAACAGCTCGATAACAAACTGCGCCGCAGCGCCACCCTCTCTGAGCGTGGTCCTTGCCCCTTCAAAGTCCGCGTTCAGATGATTGCTGCGGTTGGCATCCTCGGCAAGCGCACTCAGCAGCTCGAGGTCTTCTCGATTTTTAATGCCATGCAGTTTGGCGGCTTCATCGGCAGGACGGTCTTTCAACACAAAGTGGTAGGCGGCGTTCATGTCGACAATCTTGGCGCGCGGCAGCTCACGCGTGGGATAGGCATTTTCCGCCGACGTAGCTGCACGCGCAGCAGGAGTAGGCCTCGCACCGAGCCCCCGCAGCAGGTCATTCCGGGGGGGTTCAACGCCGCTACGCGGCGGCATCGCGTTATCTGACGCCCCGGCAGCCGCCGATGGGATGTCATGGCCGGCACGTTCCGGGCCCTCACTGCTCGGTGATACTCGCATACGGATCGACGCCAATTTTAGCCTGAATGCTTAAAGCGTAAAGCAGGCGGGACACCACGACCACGGCGCGAGCGAAGGATCAACCGAATGAACGAATACGTGGTTCAGCAAACATTCCCACGACAGAATCATTATGTAGTCACTGCCAAGTAGTAAGAATTGGCTTTCCAATTGCCTTCAATTAAATGTGGAATCGGTTCGATTTACAAATATCATTGATTCAGTTAATTCCTACGGAAAATCGGATCACCATTATCGATTTTTGTAATCGATGCCATCCGCCCCTGCGTCGAACCACTATTCGAAAATGGTTTTTTTGCGATACCCTTACCAGTCTCATAAAGAAGCGGATGATTCCATCCGCCAGTGTGCCCGATATCATCCACCGAACGATTTTTATCAAACGAAGTCGCGCAAGATATCGATTCGGCCGCGTTTCAGGCAAGCAATATTTTTGACCCAGAGGACCTATGCCGCGTCAATTTATCGAGCCCATGTCGCCGTTATGGCGCGCAAAAGATGAGGAATCCTGGTTCCGGGCCCTGTCTCTGTTGGGCAGCAAATGCGGCTTCGACCAGACGCTGTTTGCTGTCCTGCCGCGGCCTGGCATGCGCATGACCGACGTGTATTTGCGCAGCGACTACGCGTCGTCGTGGCGGCAAACGTACGATGAACGCGCTTTCGCGCGTATCGATCCAACCGTCTCGCACTGCCTGAGTCAAGCGGCGCCGCTCATCTGGTCCGCCTCGCTTTTTACCGACCGCTCGCAAAAGGAAATGTACGAAGAGGCCCGGCGCCACGGCTTGTGTACCGGCATTTCATTGCCGATTCACGGCCCGAAGCAGGAAGTCGGCATGCTCTGCTTCGTATGCGGAGATCAATCGCAGCGCGAACTGAGCGCACAAGTGCAGTATCACCTGCCGATGCTCGCGTTGCTGCGCGACGTGGCGTTCGATACCGCGCAACCCTTCATTGCCGGGCATACGGAGTCGCGGATACCGAAACTGACACCACGCGAGCACGAATGCCTCAAATGGACCGCGCAAGGCAAGTCGACCTGGGAAATCGCGAAGATATTCGGTTGCTCGGAAGCCACAGTCAACTTCCATATGACGAACATCCGCACGAAGTTCGGGGTCAGCTCGCGAAGCGCAGCGGCTGTCAAAGCGACCCGAATGGGCTTGATCGATCCTGATTGAGCGGGGCCGGCCGATGCGCCGGCACACGCTTCTGATTGACCATCGCGATATCGTCGTCTGTAATGCGTGCTTCAAAATAAAGTCTCAGCAAAATCATGACGGGTTTCGGGATATTCGCACCCAGCTCGAAACGGCTCCCGCGCGATTGCGTTACACCAAACCGAGCCCAAAACACTTTTTGGCTCTCGCGAACTCTGCGCCGGTATGCCTGAATAAAGTTGTTGTCGATTTCCGTTCGAACGGGCCGCATGAATTCATCGGATTCCATCGGATAAACGTTGGTCAGAGACATCTGGTTTCACCTCGGGTTATGAACTCGGTACGCGAATCATCCCAAGTGTCGGCGTTCATTTGTACCTATCTTGCTTGACAGTTACGCGCAGCACGCAAAGTGCATATCGTCTATGCGAATTAGGTAGGCCCAACCACCCAGGAGGACGAGATGAACGCAAAAATCACGATTGGCGCGCAGAAGAGCTTCGATCTCGACACATTGGCTGAGATGTACCGGCTCCGCGCCAAAGTATTTGGCGAGCGCATGGGATGGGAAGTCGCCATCCTGTCAGGCATGGAAATCGATGGCTACGATGCCCTGTCGCCGCATTACATGCTGGTTCACGACGAGCGCGATGCCTTATGCGGTTGCTGGCGAATCATGCCGACCGTGGGGCCGTACATGCTTCGCGATACATTCGGACAATTGCTGCACGGGCAGTCGGCGCCCGTGTCGCCCAGCGTGTGGGAACTCAGCCGCTTTGCCATCGTGACGCACGAGAAAAGCGGTTTCGGTTTTGCCAATCTTGCGCTTGACGCGATGCGCGAAGTCGTGAAATTTGCGGATCAAATGAACATCACCCGTTATGTCACGGTCACCACGACGGCAATCGAGCGCCTGTTGCGCAAGACCGGTGTCGAGACGCGTCGGTTCGGCCCGCCGATGCGCATCGGTGTCGAAAATGCGGTCGGCCTGACGATCGAGCTGGGCGAAAAGACCCATCAGGCGCTCTTCGAGCAACTCGTCGAGACCGCCTGAGGCTCCAAGCAAGCGCCAGCCGTAAGCAATCGTTTCGGACCACTAACGAATGCGCTACCGGGCTCGTAAAAGCGCAGCAGCGCATGCATTTCCCGGGAAAGTCCGATGCGCTTGGTTGCGGCAATACGTAGCGCCGTCCCGGTGACGGCGTTCGCCGTGCGGCCAATCCACAGCGACGCAGCGGCCCCACACAGGTCGGCCCCATCCCATTCGGGGCCGATGCCAAATGCTGCGCACAAGCGCCCGGGCCCGCGCGCAAGATCGACCCAGGCCGAACGCGGTCGACGCAAACGCATGAGCGCGGTGCCTTCGAGTGGTTCGACGGCACGCAACAGCACCGCCGCCCCGATGCCCTCTGCCTCGCTCGAAATATTGATCATGTACGAAGCGCCATAGACGAGCCGCACATAGGCATGACCGGGCGCACTGAACAGTGCACCGTTATACGGCCGCAACCCGCGGTATGCATGGCTCGTGGAGTCACCCACGGGATAAGCTTCGGTCTCGACGATCTTGCCGCTAATGTGCCCTTGCGGCGAATCATGCACGAGATACTTGCCCACCATGAAGCGGGCCAGCTCGACCGTGTCGACCGGTAATTCGTCACGAGAAAGCCGTACGATCGGCGCCGGCAAATCAACGACGGGGAAATCGTTAGTCTGCATATTTGCTTTATTGCCCGGATAATGCGGCATCTTACGTCAGGTATGAACCGACGATAGAGCGACCGAACGACCGTACAGCCCCTTACGAACAAGGATCACAACGATGCATCGACAGCCCAATCCGCTGCCTTCTTGGACATTGTTGACGCCCCCCGCGGCATGGCTCGTCCTCGCCGCCGCGCTCTATTTCGGCGAGCGTCCGCTGTTGCTCGCGCTCGTCGGCATTGCACTCGCAGCGGCCGTCTTTGCTGCTGTCCATCATGCGGAAGTCGTCGCGCATCGAGTGGGTGAGCCGCTTGGCACGCTCGTGCTCGCCGTGGCCGTCACGGTCATCGAAGTGGCGTTGATCGTCTCGGTCATGCTGTCGTCAGGCCCCGAGAAATCGGGACTCGCGCGCGACACGGTGTTTGCCGCGGTGATGATCGTCTGCAACGGCATCGTCGGACTTTGCCTGTTGGTGGGCGGACTGCGTCACGGCGAGCAGGACTTTCGCATAAGCGGCGCTAATGCGGCGCTGTCCGTTCTGGCCGCGCTGTCCGTCCTCACGCTCGTCATGCCCAACTATTTGAGCGCCGTGCCGGGCCCCGTGCTCTCCACCTCGCAGCTTGCTTTCGCCGGCGTGTCGTCGCTCGTGCTTTACGCGGTGTTCGTTTTTATACAGACCATCCGGCATCGCGACTACTTCCTTGCGAGTACGAACGAAGCAGGTGCCGACGAGTCTGTGCATGCGCTCGCGCCAAGCACGCGCGTCGCGCTCGTCAGCGGTATTGCATTGCTGGCATGCCTCGTCGCCGTCGTGTTGCTCGCGAAGCTGCTCTCGCCTGCCGTCGAGCGCGCGGTCGAGACTGCCGGTGCGCCGCAGGCCGTCGTCGGCATCATCATTGCCGCGCTCGTATTGCTGCCAGAAGGCATGGCTGCGGCGCGCGCAGCCCATGCGAACCGGTTGCAAACGAGTCTCAATCTGGCACTCGGCTCGGCACTCGCGAGCATCGGCCTGACGATTCCAACGGTTGCAGCAGTCTTCGTTTGGAGCGGCCGCCCGCTGGCGCTTGGCATCGGCGGTATGGAGACGGTTCTGCTCGCCCTGACGCTGATCGTCAGCACGCTGACGCTTGCCACCGGCCGCACCACCATCTTGCAAGGCGCGGTTCACTTGTCGGTGTTCGCGGCCTATCTCTTCCTCTCGGTAACGCATTGACGACGATTTGGCGCGGGCTTGCCGAGCGGGAACGCCGCAGCACAAAGTCACGCTGCAATGCGCAAGAAAGCCGATCCAAATGTATCGAATTGCAGCAGCGCGGGCGAATCGTCGCGCCTGATTTGGCTTCGGATCAGCGGCGCACAGGCGACTAATAAGCGACTGGACCAAAAGTGTCCGGATTACTAGGACAATTTGCTTGCAGCCGATAGTTGCAGACGTAACCTGTGGAAACACATTTCCCCGAAAAACGGGGTGTGTTGGCCGTTAAAATACGGCCGCTTCTCTGATATTTCTGCTGTTTCACCGCCAGGGGCTGCCCGGCCACCTGGCGCCACTTGTTCTGTTTCCGCCATCGGACGATGAAGCGTTCCTAGCAGCATGACGAACGACGCAACCTCAATGGACTCGCTAGCCGTCGCCGAGCGCGTACGCGCGTTGATGAGCCGGCATGGCATCGCGAAGCGGCAGCAGACAACCGAGCTGTGCCGCATTCTTGCGCTCAGCTTTTCGCAAGGCCATCGCAAACTGCGCGGCAGCAGCCCATGGACGCTAGCCCAAATCAGAAAGGTCGCCGAGGCGTTCGACGAACCGGCGGCGCAGCTCGTGGGCTTGCCATCGGCTGAGAACGGCTTGGCCGATGCGAGCGCCTGCGATGCGATCTTATGCGTCGGTGCATTCGAATGGCCCTGCATTGCATGGATCGGCAGCCCGCTCAACGCGCATCGGCGCAGCGAATTCGTCGCCTATGCACGCGGCAGCCGCTGGCGTGTCGTGCGCTGCGACGGCGCGCCGCCCGAGCCCGACGCCTGCGAAGTCGTCAAAATCGAAATTCATCCGCAGCGTGCCGAGCTTACGCGCCCGGTGGTCGCCGTCGTCGACAGCGATGTTGCCGCGGCCGAAGCGCTAGGCGATTACCTCGAACAAAACGGATTCACGGCAGTGGTGCTCGCCAGTCCGCAAGCCCTCGATATCGCGATGCGCGTGCAAACGGTCGACGCTATCGTGACCGACTGGCTGTTCGGAGAAGACACCGCCGCCGCCGCGATCCAAGCCATTCGCCGCTCGGCAAAGCCCGACACGCCGGTGTTATTGCTTACCGGCGAATTACTGACGGGCAAAGCCAGCGAAACGGAGATCAGCGAAGTCATTCGCCGCTTCAACGTGGCCTGCTACGAAAAGCCTGCGCGGCTCGCCATTCTCGTCGCCGATTTATCCAAGCGCTTGGGACGCGCTTGATTCACGTGCCGGCCTGATCGACTATCCAGCTCTTGAACGCCTGCATCGCAGGCGTCATCCGCTTGGATTTCAGCCATGTGAGCCAATAGCTACCGGTATCGACCTCGATATCGAACGCGCGCGCGAGGCGTCCCGCGTGCAGCTCACGCTCGAACATGCACACGGGCGCAAGCGCGACGCCCGCGCCTTGCATCGCAGCCTCCACCATCAAGCGCGACGAATCGAACACAGGCCCGCGAATCGCCCTTGCCTCAATGCCGGCCGCAGTGAACCAGCGAGTCCATTCGTCCACGCGATACGAGCGTAACAACGTTTCGTTGCCGAGATCGCGCGGCGTGCGCAGCCGTGCGGCCACCTCAGGTGCGCAAAGCACGCCGAGCGGCGCGGCAACGAGCGCGGCCGCTTGCATGCCGGGCCACGTGCCATCGCCAAAACGAATCGCGCAATCGAACCCTTCGGCTGCCACGTCGACAAGATTGTTGTGCGTCAGCAGCCGTAGTTCGACAAACGGATGCGCCGCGCGAAATCGATTGAGACGCGGCATCAGCCAGCCGACCGCGAATGTGCCCACCACGCCAACAGTCAGCACTTCGTGAAAGTGGCCCCCTTCGAACTGTCTGAGCACGGCATCGATGCGGCCGAACGCATCGCTGAGCACGGGCATTAACGCCAAGCCTTCATCCGTCATACCAAGCCCGCGCGGCAGACGCTTGAAAAGCGCGGTGCCGAGGCGCTCCTCAAGCACGCGGACTTGCTGGCTGACGGCTGCTTGTGTCACGTTCAACTCGCGCGCCGCGCGCGTAAAGCTCAAATGCCGCGCCGCTGATTCAAATGCGCGCAACGCGTTAAGCGGTAGATAACGTCCCATGTCGATCGATCCATAAGATTTTCTTTTGCGTCCGGAAAAATATCATCGATTGTCGGCGACCGGGTTGCCGAGCGATATTCGCGTCTCTTTCAACCGGAGAAATGATGATGCAAAGAAGACGGTTCATCGGCACGGTCATGGGCGGTTTGGTCGCGGGGCTTTCAAGTGCGTCGCTGATTGGACACGCGGCCCGCCATGCGGCAAAAGGGTCATCGGCCCGGCCGGCCGGATATCAAACATCGCAATTGAAGCGCACCATCGAGGCGCAACTCGGCGAGATCGAAGCGCGTGTCGGCGGTCGGCTCGGCGTTGTGATTTTCGATCCGGCCACGGGCTTCATCGCAAGCCGGCGCGCGTCCGAACGGTTCCCGCTTTGCAGCACCTTCAAGCTGCTGGCCGCGGCTGCGGTGCTCGAGCGCACTGACCGGCACGTCGAAAATCTCGAGCGCCGCATTGTCTTTAGCAAGGCAGAACTCGAGACATACTCGCCCGTTACGAGCCACCGTACCGGCGGCAACGGCATGACGGTTGGTGAACTGTGCGACGCGGCGGTTACCTTGAGCGACAACACCGCAGCGAACTTGCTGCTCGCGAGCCTCGGTGGCCCTGCTGGCATCACTGCATTCGCGCGCAGCTTGGGCGATACTGTCACGCGTCTCGATCGTAACGAGCCGACGCTCAACGAATCGCTGCCGGACGACCCGCGTGATACCACGACGCCTACCGCCATGGTTTCGGATTTGCGCGAGTTGCTGCTGGGCGATCGTCTTTCGTCGGGCTCACGCGCGCAGCTCCTTGCATGGCTGGCCGCGAACCGCACCGGCGGCGCGCGCCTGCGTGCGGGCCTGCCGCCCGGCTGGCGCGTCGGCGATAAAACCGGCACAGGCGAGCGCGGTAGCACAAATGACGTCGGCATTATGTGGCCGCCGACGGATAAGCCGCTGCTCGTGGCAGCCTATCTGACAGCGACGACCGCGCCGGAAGCACAGCGCAACGCAGCACTTGCGAGCGTCGGCCGCCTCGCCGCGTCGATCGTCGCGTAACCAATTGAAGCGTTCCGAATAGGAGACTGAAGATGGAATATCGGCAGTTGGGAAAATCCGGACTCAAAGTACCGGCGCTGAGCTTTGGCGCCGGTACCTTCGGCGGCAGCGGGCCGCTTTTCTCGAACTGGGGCACAACCGAGGTGCATGAAGCGCGGCGCCTCGTTGACCTTTGCCTGGAGGCTGGCGTGACGATGTTCGATACGGCCGATGTGTATTCGGACGGCGCATCCGAACGCGTGCTTGGCGAAGCCATCAAGGGCCGCCGCAACGACGTGCTGATTTCGACGAAAGCGTCGCTGCCGCTCAGCGACGCACCAAACGATGGCGGTTCCTCGCGGTTGCGCCTCGTGCGTGCAGTCGATGCGGCACTCGAGCGGCTCGGTATCGATCACATCGACGTTTTTCAGCTTCATGCGTTCGATGCGGCCACACCCGTCGAGGAAGTGCTCGCAACGCTCGACAGCCTCGTGCGGGCGGGCAAAATCCGCTACGTGGGTGTATCCAACTTTTCGGGTTGGCAGATCATGAAGTCGCTCGCGGTCGCGGAGAAGTACGGCTATCCGCGTTATGTCGCGAATCAGGCGTACTACTCGCTCGTCGGGCGCGATTACGAATGGGATCTGATGCCGCTAGGTCTCGATCAGGGGCTCGGTGCACTGGTATGGAGCCCGCTCGGATGGGGCCGCCTGACCGGCAAAGTCCGTCGCGGTCAACCGCTGCCCAAACAAAGCCGCCTGCATGAGACCGCGAGTTTCGGGCCACCCGTCGACGATGCATTGCTTTATCGCGTCATCGATGCGCTCGATGCAATAGCCGAGCAAACGGGCAAGTCGGTGCCGCAGATTGCGATCAATTGGTTGTTGCAGCGTCCTACCGTTTCGTCGGTCATTATCGGCGCGCGCAACGAGGCGCAACTGCGCGATAACCTCGGTGCGATCGGTTGGTCGCTCACGCAAGAGCAGATGGCACTGCTCAATGGCGCGAGCGCGGTGACGGCGCCCTATCCGCATGCGCCTTATCATCGGCAAGAAGGCTTCGCCCGCCTCAATCCGCCGATCGTCTGAGCGACTGACAATCCGATGCACGCCCCAGCGCGCAGCTACTACGAAGCAACTGTTGTGCGCCCTTCGCTGCCAAGCCTTGACACGCAAACCGGCGAAGCCGAGGTTTGCATCGTCGGCGGCGGGTTCGCCGGGCTCTCCACGGCACTCGGGCTCGTCGAACGTTCGCAACGCGACGTCGTAGTGCTCGAGGGCGAACGTGTCGGGTTCGGCGCATCGGGGCGCAATGGCGGCTTCGTTTTTGGCGGATTCAGTCTCGATAACATCGAACTGCTGCGGCGCGTCGGAGCGCATGGCGCACGCGCACTCTATGCGCTAACTACAGGCGCCGTCGAAACGATACGCTCGCGCATCGCACGTTACGAGATCGATTGCGATGCCGTCTATGCCGGCATCATCCTCGCGGATTGGTTCAACAATACCGCCGCGCTCGATGCTCAGCGCGCATTGATGCGCGCTTCATTCGGCATTGATTGGCAGCCGATTGCGAAGCCAGATCTACGCCGCCGTCTCCTATCCGATCGCTACCATGATGGATTGTTCGAGCCGCACGGCTTTCATTTTCATCCGCTCAAATACGTGCTCGGCATGACGCGTGCGCTGACAGGAGCCGGCGTTCGCGTCTACGAACATAGTCCGGTCGTCTCCATCGAGCGTGTACACAATCGCTTTTTGATAAGGACTCCTAACGGTACGGTCAGCGCTCGACAGGTGATTATGGCAACCGGTGCCTATTCGCGTGGTGTCTATCGGCGTGTCGAACGTGCAGTGCTGCCAATTGCCACCTATGTGATTGCGACGGAACCATTGGGCAGGCGTTTGCAAGAGGCGATTGCATGTCGCTCTGCCGTCTACGACACGCGTTTCGCGTTCGACTATTACCGCCCGCTGCCCGATACACGGCTGCTCTGGGGCGGGCGCATTTCGATATTCGAACGCAAGCCGGAACAAATTTCCCGCTTGCTTGCCCGTGACATGCTGCGCGTCTATCCGCAGTTACGCGGCACGCGAATCGACTATGCATGGAGCGGTTTGATGAGTTACGCGCGGCACAAGATGCCACAAATCGGCCGGAGCACCGATGGCATCTGGCACGCAGTCGGCTTCGGCGGGCACGGCGTTGCGCCCACCACCGCCGCGGGCGAGTTGCTTGCCGCCGCGATCGCCGAAGACATACCGCTACCGCAGGCACTGCAGCAGTTCGGCCTGCATCCCACCTATGGGCGGCTGGGCCTCGCCGCCGCTGAATTGACCTATCTGATGCGAATCGGCAGGGATACGCTTTTCGAACGCCTCGTGCGAAGACGCTGAGTGCGAGCCGGTCCAGGGCCGAGGCGTTATCTAGCTATTGAGCTGTTGCGCTATTGCGCGAGCAACGGCACATCGGGACCGTCGGGCCCAGGGCCGGCCGGCCGCGTCGCGGCCCCTGATTCAACGATCGAGCGCTGCACGAGCGCCTTCGCTTCCACGCTGCCCGCATCCGCCGCAAGCGCCGCGCCCGCTTGATGCCACGCGCAACTCCATTGCTGCTGCACGGCGCAGATGCGCGCCGCGCTCAACGCGGAATCACGTGCCCGTTCGCGTGACACCAGATCCTGCTGCAACATGAACGCTTCGCTGTTCCCCGGTTGCGCCGACTGCGCCTCACTCAATGCCCGGCGCGCAGCCGATAAGTTGTTCTTTTCGAGACTTGCCTGCGCGATGGCGATCGAGCGCGCGACCGAGGCGCTGCGACGCTGCTCCAACGCTTTTTGCGCGCTTGTACTCGTGCTCGTGCTTGCGAGGCTCGCAACAGCAGACGTGTTCGCGACATTGGGATGACGCGTCGGCTTCGAAGTAATTGCTTTTTCAGATTCTCTCGCTGCGGTTTTCGAGCTCGATGTGCCAGACGATGTCGACCGTCCCGCGATGGACGGCACCGTCACGGGGGCGACGGCCTGGCTCGATGGGGCCCGCGCGTGCTGCTCGGGAGTGACATTCGAGTCGGGCGACGCGTACGTGGTAGTCGAACCGACCGAGTCCGCCGTTGGCGTTGACGCTGGCGCCGAAGTCGACGCCCTCTGTGTCGGCGCGGGCGCAGATGCCGGCGCAGGCGTCACCGACGAAACCGTCGCCGGCGGCGAGGTAGATGGCGCTTTGGCCGCATTGCGCTTATTGATCGGCTGACCGGCCGCTGATGTCGCGTTGGCTTGAACGGTGCCTTCTACCGTACGCAACGTACTTTGTTGTATACGAGACGATGCATCGTTATATCGATGCACCAACACAATGGAGCCATACAGCGCGACGAACACCGCCAGCGTCAGCGCCGTGCCCGCCTTGATGCCCCAATGCCGGCCGCCTTCGGCAATCTCGGGCGGAGGCGGTAAGTTCGCATACGCGTTGCCCCCTGCGGCCGACGCAAACAACGGCCTCGGCGGCGACGACCATCGCGGCTCGCCGCGTGGGTCGTCACGCGTCTTCGAAGCGGCACTGGTGCGCGGCGGGCTGTTATCGCTAGCGAAGGCGAGCCGGGCGTGCGTGCCGCAATGCGGGCAGAAGGCAACCTGCTCTGCAACGTGCCCGCCGCAGCGTGCACAGGTTGCCGGAAAGCGAATGTTGGCACTGGCACTTTCGCGAAGCATCGTCAGCCTCCCGATACGAGATTGTGCACGCTGCGCGCATGGCCATACCTGTTGATTCGTCGCCCGGAGAAACAGCGCTTGGCCGGCGTCAGCATTGCCGGGAAAGTGTGGATATCAGTCATCAGCCCACTATCGGTCAGCCGTCGGGGCAGCGTCAAGAGACCGTGCCGATTCGCGTCAGCGCTGATCCGTCAGAAGCTAGCGGTCAGCCGCAAAACGATTCGGACTCCTATTTTTCTGCATCGAGTTGGTGCGCGGCGAGCACATTACATGCCGCTATGTGCAGGCTACAAGTCTGCCGCTGCCTACGAGGGTTGATGGGAGGCCAGAAATTGCCGCAGCGCCGAGGCTATACCAGCGCGCGGAACGGCAAACATCCGCCCGACGACGGCCCCATCGGTCCTGACTGTTCGCGATGCGATGCCCCTCCACCGAGCTTCATCAAGGAGCTTATCGTCGATGTAAGCGAAGCCGGTCTGCCCGATGCCGGTCTGTACCATGCTTCTGACGCAATATACCTGCCGCCTATCGTCCCAGCCAATCAACACATCGGATATGTCATCCGCGGGCTCGGACTCGAACAGTTCGGGCTCCCCTTCCACTTGCACGTACGTCATTTCCGTAGATGCTTTTATGTCGTAGACGTGCAGCCTGACAGCTTGCCCTTCGAATTGGACGACGAACGTCCTGCTGTCGCCCGGCGGGCTGACGAGCGTCGCGCCGGGGCCGAGGGCCGATAAAAGCGTTTCACGCGCATTACGCGGGAAGGCGTTCGGCGGGGGCCGATGGATCCGGCTTAAGCCGCCCAGCGAGCCTGCAACGTTCTGCTGAGGCGTCGCCGATAGACGCTGTGGCTGAGCGGGATCACGTTTGTCGTCAGGCGGGCCCAGACCGGGCGCACCGCCGCCAATGTTTGATGCACGCATTGTCGCTCCTTGGGCACGATTCCAATGAAGACCGAATGCTAACGAGCCCGATTAGCGCGGGCTGACCAGGAGCGAAGAAGACGCAGTCGCCGCGAAAATGACATCCAAGGTAAGAGCGCTCTACCGCGCACTCGGGCCGAGCAACAGCGCACGGTATTCGCTGGGTGTGACACCGACGGTCGCCTTGAATTGCCGCGTAAATGCACTGTGGTCGGTGTAGCCGCATAGCGCGGCGACGTCCGTTACCTTGTCGTCCGATACCAGCAGCGCCGTTGCGGCATCAAGCCTCGTCTTCAACAGCACTTGCCGAGGCGTCAGATGAAACACCTTATGGAAGTAGCGCTCGAGTTGCGCCACCGACATGCCGGCCATCTTTGCAAGCTGCGTCAAGTTGAGCGGCTGTACGTAGTTGTCCTGAATATGTTGAACGACCGTCGCGAGACGCGTATAGGCAGGATGGGTCTTTTCGTTCGCACGCAAATCGCGGGAGATACCGGCAACGCCTACGATCGTGCCATCGGCGCCGCGCAGCGGCACCTTCGAACTGAGGCACCAGCCCGGCTGACGGCCGGGGTAGAGATGCAATTCAAGTTGATCGATCATCGACGGCCCACCTTCGAGAATCGATCTGTCCTGTGCCATGTACGCGCTCGCGAAACGGCTCGGAAATACCTCCTCCGTGGTTTTGCCGAGCAACGCGCGTTTTTCTTTGCAGCCGCACCGGAAAGCCAGCGTTCGATTCACGAGCACATAACGTGTTTCGGAGTCCTTAACAAAAAACACCACTTCGGGAAGTGCGTCGAAAACCGGCTCCAGTTGCGCAAAAAACGGCAGCATCTCGGCGAGCGTCGCGGCGGCAGGAGCGTGTGGCAAAGAATGCATCGGCGTCATCATCCATGCGGCGCGCTTTCACCTACGCGTCGCGCTCGAGAGTCGAATATGGCTCGATTATAGAGTGCGCGTGGCCGCCGGTTGCCGCTGCCAATAACGTCGCAATCCTGGCGGGGCGAAGCGGCGGCCGCGGTGCCGCGCACGCCCAGCCGAAATAAAATTGTGCGGCCATCCCGCAAATCTGCCCTTGACACGGCCCCATGCCGCAACGCGTATGCAGCTTCGCGTCGCGCCAACTCGTATGCTCAGCCACCTCGCCGAACGTCACATCCTCGCAGCGGCACAGCAGCGTGTCGTCGCTCGGGACTTCGCCCACCAACGTACCGAGCGTGAACGCATGCGCAACACGCGCAGCGAAACGCTGCCATCGCCGCCGCCGAAGCATCAGTTCGTGCGGCACGGGCACGCCACTGGCTGCAAGACCGGCGATCTCGCCCTCAACCGAGGCGAGTTCCATTCCGCCGATACCGGTGCATTCGCCGGCCGCCCAGATGCCTCCGAGCGACGTGCGCTGTGTTTGGTCGACTGCGATCGCACCTCCTTTCGCGTCCACCTCGCAGCCGAGCGCCAGCGCAAGCATCGCATTCGGCACGAGCCCGTAGCCGTAGGCAAGCCGATCGCATTCAAGCACGACGTCCCGGCTCCCGCGACGAACGACCACGCTCTGAACTCGGCCGTGTCCGCGGACTTCGCGCACGATGCTGCCGCTCCAGTAGCGCAACCCAAAGAAGCCGCGCGTCAAACAGGCCGCTTGCCAGAGTTTGGATGGCGTGGCGAGAAGCGATGCGCCAAACCGCGCTACCGATGGCAACGAAGCCTGCTCGACGACCGCAATCACTTCGGCACCGGCTCGACGCGCGGTGGCCAGCGCTGCCATCAGCAGCGGGCCGGTTCCAGCGATGACGAGGCGTTCGCCGCGCACGGGCATACCGCCTTTGATGAGCGCCTGCAACGCGCCGGCCCCAGTGACGCCCGGCAGCGTCCAACCGGCTACCGGCAAGATTCGTTCGCGCGCACCGGTCGCCAAAATTAGTTCGGAGTACGAAATAGTTTCGGCGCGACCGTCTGCGGATTCGAAAAGCAGCGCGTTCGGCGGCAACGGCGCGACCACACGCGTCGCCACGAAGATCGCCACGCCGTCGTTTTCGTGCAGCGTGGCAAGCGCGCGTCGCAACGGTGCAGCGGCCGGTTGTTGCGGCGTCTGGCGCCATACCTGCCCGCCCGCGCGCGGATTGTCGTCGATCAGCGCCACGCGCTTGCCATGCCGCGCCGCCGCACATGCCGCGGCGAGCCCGGCAGGCCCGGCGCCGATCACCGCGATATCGAATTCATGCGTCACCATCGGCACGCTCCGTGAATATCGACATGCCTTCGCCGCACACTATCTGGCACGCCAGTACATGAGCGCGATCGTTCACGGTTACTCTGCACTCCTGACAAACGCCCATTCCGCAAAGTGGGGCACGCGGCATTCCGCTTTCCGATACCCGTGTACCGCGAATCCCATATGCGAGCGTCATTGCCGCCGCCACACTCGTGCCGGCAGGAACGACGAGTGCTTTTCCATCGATGGTTACGGTGATACGGTCGATAGTGCATCGTTTAAGCATTGCTTAGCCCCGCTTCGAAACGATCGACGCGATACGGTAGCGCGTCGATCTCGGCATCGCTGCCGAGAATCTGCGCCGCGAGCAGCTTCGCCGTGGCAAGCGAGGTGGTCACGCCGAGACCCTCGTGGCCCGTTGCGACCCATACGCTCGCCGCATCGGGCGCATCTGACAAGCCTTTCCGCCCCACCCGGCCGATCAGCGGCAGGCCGTCCGGCGTCGCCCCTCGAAAGCCCGTCCACGCACGCACGCCGTTGAGTTGCGATAGCGCCGGCAGATAGCGCGCACAGCGTGCGAGCATTTGCGCGAGCACCGGCAAGTCGACCGCCGCATCGGTCGTCTCGAACTGGCGCGACGAGCCCAACAGCAATTGCCCTGTCGGGCGCGGCTGTGCGTTGAACGCAACCGAAGTGCCCTGCGTCTGATGCGCGCTCTTGATATAGCCGAGCTCCAGCAATTGATGCGAAATAAACCGGGGATAGCGATCGGTGATAAGCAAATGCCCCTTCTTCGGCTCGAGTGGCAGTGACGGCACCAGGCGCTTCGCATCGAGGCCATTGGCGACGATGACGCAATCGGCCGCGATGCAACTTCCGTCAGCAAGCGTCACCGTCCGCGCGTAGGCGGCCACCACCTCGGCGTCGGTCCGCACACGAATATTTCGTGCTCCTAACGATTGAGTAAGCAACCACTGCGCCGCGCGCGGTGCGTAGACGATGCTGTCGTCTTCGACGAGCAAGCCCCCGCTCATCGATGATGCCAACGCGGGCTCGCATTCGCGCAACGCTTGTTGGTCGAGTAATTGCGAGCTCACCTGATGCGTTGCGAAGGTGTGATGAAGTGCGCACGCGGCTTGCCATTCTTCGTCGTCGGCCGCGACCCACAGCGTGCCGCAACGGCTGAATGCATCGGCGTTGCGCAACTGCGGCGCGAGTGCCAGCCATAGTTCGCGCGAATAACGGGCGAGCGCGAACTCGGCCGGCGTCTCGTTCATCACGACGATGTGGCCCATGCCCGCCGCGGTCGTGCCACCGCCGATGCCATGCGCATCGAGCACTTCCACCATCATGCCGCGAGCCGCCAACTCCGCCGCAACGGCAGCGCCAACGATGCCCGCGCCGACGACTATTGCGTCGGCCGTCATACACTGCGTGCGAGAGGGATGCCCGCGGCAAACGGATCGTCTTGTTCGAAATGAAGTGTGCCTTCAGCCATGATGTGCGCGCGCCCCGTGATTGTCGGCACGATGAATGAATTTGCGTTGGCCGTGGGGGCTCCTTCATCATGCGCGTCATCGCGCGCATCGAGCCATGCGTAACGCCCTTCAAACAAGCTGCCGATGATGCTCTGCTGCCACCAGCGTTGGCCCGGCGCAAGCGTGCCGTCCGCCGCCAGACAGGCCAGCTTTGCACTGGTGCCGGTGCCACATGGTGAGCGATCGTAAGCATCGCCGGGGCACAGTACGAAATTGCGGCTATCGATTTCGTCGTTCGAGCCAGGCGCGAAGAGTTCGATGTGATCGATATAAGCGCCGTTTGCGCCCGTGATGCCGGCGGCAGCCAGCGCATCGCGAATCTGGCGCGTGAATGCCGTCAGCTCGGCAATGCGCGCTGGTTCGATCTCCCGCCCGTGATTGGAGACTAAAAAGAACCAATTGCCGCCCCAGGCGATATCGCCCGCCAGCACACCATGCCCCGGCACGTCGACTGCAACTGCATGCCGATAGCGATAAGCCGGCACGTTGCGCACCGATACGCTCGAATCGGCATTCAGCGTTGCCTCTACCACGCCTACGGGCGTTTCGATTCGATGCACGCCTGGTGCGATCCGCCCCAAATAGGCAAGCGATGCAACGAGGCCGATCGTGCCGTGACCGCACATGCCGAGATAACCGACGTTATTGAAGAAGATCACGCCCGCCGCGCAACTCGCATCATGCGGCTGGCACAGCAACGCGCCGACCATGACGTCCGAGCCGCGTGGCTCCGTCACCACACCGGCGCGCCAGTCATCGTGGCGCGTTCGCAGCAATTCGAGCCGTTCGGCGAGCGGTCCGTGCCCGAGCGCGGGGCCACCCGCTACGATGAGACGGGTCGGTTCGCCGCCGGTATGAGAATCGATGAAGGATGTAGGGTTCATGCGGCAATAGTAGGAAGGCACGCTGCATACCGTCTTGGCGTCGATGCGCGCGTGGCATGCCGATTTCGGCATATCCGAAGCCCGCCGAGCGCTATGCCGAAATCGGCATCGCGAATGCGCGAACCGCGCAAGACGATGCGGCGCCCTCTGCTTACACTGCGCTGGAGATTTACAGTTATCGATTTCGCTCAGGAGAGAAAAGATGGCACAAGGCTGGAAGGGCGTACTGCCCGCGGTAACAACGAAATTTCACGGAGATTTCAGCATAGACCGCGCGTGGACGAAGAAGAATATCGAGGCGCAAATCGATGCGGGCGTCGACGGCATCATCGTGTGCGGCTCCCTCGGCGAAGCGTCGACGCTCTCGCTCGACGAAAAGCTCGAAGTGCTCGATATTGCTGTCGAGGCCGCAGGTGCGCGGGTGCCGGTCTTGCTCACCATCGCCGAGAACAGCACGCTCGATGGCTGCCGCCAAGTCGAGCGCGCGGCGTCGCGCGGGGCCGCCGGCTATATGGTGCTGCCCGGCCTGCGCTATCTCTCCGATCGGCGCGAAACGCTGCAGCACTTCCGCGCAATCGCTAACGCAAGCCCGTTGCCGCTGATGGTTTATAACAACCCGCTCGCTTATGGTGTCGATATGACGCCTGAGATGTTCGCGGAGATCGCCGACGAACCCAAATTCGTCGCCATCAAGGAATCGTGCGGCGACGTGCGGCGCGTGACCGATCTGATCAACGCGGTCGGCCAGCGCTATTCGATTCTATGCGGTGTCGATAACCTCGCCATGGAGGCTATTCTGATGGGCGCTCATGGCTGGGTCGCCGGCCTCGTCTGTGCGTTCCCGCACGAAACGGTTGCGATTTATCGGCTGCTGCAGCTCGGGCGCATTGAAGAGGCCCGCGCAATCTATCGCTGGTTCGCACCGTTGCTCGCGCTCGATGTTTCGTCGAAGCTCGTGCAGAACATCAAGCTCGCCGAAGCGATCGTCGGGCTCGGCACCGAACCCGTGCGTCCGCCGCGGCTGCCTCTCGTCGGTCAGGAGCGCCAGGAAGTCGAGGCCCTCATTCGCCGATCGATCGAAACGCGGCCCGCGCTACCTTCGCTCTGAACTCCGATCCCTGACTGTCATTTCCCGCCGCCATGCCTCGGCGAAGCATCGCCGAGGCACCTCGTTCCAAGAAAATTGGTTGCCTGCACATCGGCACGATGTGGTTGATCGAGATCAATGCCGTTCATTAGGAAACCTAACTAATCATCCATGCTTCAACTCTTTACTCACAATGTGATGTATTCGATCAAACGTTTGCGGTAAGTTATCGTCGGATAATTGGCCGCCATCCTCCTGTAACATCGCGCTTTTTCAACGCAACGGAGGAACAAAGACGTGGCTATTGGACTGATCAAATCACTCTCGAGAGCCGCCGCCGCGGCATTTCTCACCGCTTCGGCATTGATGTCGACGCCCGCTACCGCGCAAGTGGAGCCCCTGAAAAACCCAGTCTACGGCGTGACGCTCGACGACCTCACGAAGATCGACGCCATCGTTAATTCGCTCTCGAACCTACCGTATCGGCCAACGGTTCGCGTCGTGTTCGATGTCGGCACGCCCGCGAGCGACTATTACGCGCCACTGTTACGCCTGCATGCTGTCGCCAATGTGATGGGTGAGGTCATGGATTCGTATTACTTCCCAACCACATTGACCGGCTACAAAGCGCGAACGCAAGAACTCGTCTCGACGCTCAAGAACACGGTCGACGTCTGGGAAATCGCCAATGAGATCAACGGCGAATGGCTGCGTAACCATCCGAGCGGATCGACCTCCGTCGTCAATTCCGAAGAGACGCAAATCGGGCAGATGGTCGAAGCAGCCAATACGATCGTCAAATCGGCGGGCGGAAAAACGGCGATCACGCTCTACTACAACGACGACAGCAAGGGCACCAACTGCTGGGAAAGGCCACAGGATTACTGGAAGACTTGGCCGACGAGCTTCCTGTCGAGCACGGTCCGCCAAGGCGCCGACTATGCACTTTTCAGCTATTACCCCTACCAGGACTGCCCGGGATTGTCGCCTTCATGGAAGAACGACTTCGCGGCACTCGAGACGATCTTCCCGAACGCAAAGGTCGGCTTCGGCGAGATTGGCACGTCGGATATGGCGGCGCCGTCTTCCGTTCAGAAGAGTCTGATCACCACGTACTACCCGATGGTCAACAGCATGGCCGACCCCCGGTTCATTGGCGGGTTCTTCTGGTGGTATTACGCGGAGGAAATGATTCCGTACACGACGAGCAGCTACTGGCAACTGCTTCGTCAAACGATCCTCAACCTCAAGGCGCCGGCTTGACACTGCCTGGGGGCTTGCTCTTTTCGGGCAGGCCCTTCGCGGCGTCAGGCGCGAGCGCACGAACAAGGTCGTCGGAAACGTAATGCGGCCCGTCGAAGAGAAAGACGGTATAGCCGCTGTACTGCGACAGCTGCGAGCGCAATTCATCAGCGGTAGCGCTTCGAAAGCCGCCTTTCACGGCGGGACGGAACGCCTCGGCAATGACACGCACGCGTGCCTTGCCGAGCCGGTTCGATAACGCATCGAGGTATTCGCGCGCGACAGACGGCTCACGCGCATGGACGCCGCAACCGTCCTGAAAAAAAATGCCGACGTCCGCGGGCAACCATGCTGCGAGCCAGCTCGCGAGCGTCGTGCCGCCGACATTCGCGCTGTCGTACACCGTCACCCATAGCGGACGCGGCAGTTTATCGAGCAGCTTGGCGAGTCGCGGCGCGTCGGTCCAAGTCGGGTCAATTTCCACCGGAAAGTAGTAACCGGTAACGTGCAGCGGCAATGGCAGGCGTGCAAGCGCCGCGGACCGCTGCGCCAGTTGCGCGACATTGGCACGCGCACGCTTTTCGTCACCGTAGCCGGCGAGCCCAAGAATGACATTGCGTGCCCATGGCTCGCGGCCAATGCGTTCGAAGTCGGGCAAGCGTCGTGCGGTCGGAAGACCAGCGCCGCTGACAAATGCGATATCGTCGACGACAATCCATTGAATCAGCAGTTCGCGCACGCCGAGCATTTGCCAGTTGCCGGCAGTACGGGCCGTCGCCTCGTCAGGCTGCCAAACGATTCCGTCCACGTGGGCATCTTTGGGCATATCACTGCACCCCGACATGGCCGACATGCCCAGCGCGATGACGCCAAGCATCACACCGATAGCGATCGAACGAAAGGAGCCGAGCAATAACGCCATCGTGTCTCGTCCAGTTCTAGAACCAGAGTGTGGCCTGCACGACGACACCACGCGCGCGCGCTGCCGAAGTAAGGGGGAAACGATATTGAACGGTCACGTCGGCCCAACTGGCCGGGGCACTGTATCGGTTCTCGCGGAACCAGAACCGAAATTGCACCCCGGGGCCGACACCGAGCGCTGTCTTTTGCGTCTCGCGGTTATCGTGATCGAACACGAGCGCGACGTGCGGGTAGATCGTCAAGTGATCGCTGATGCTGGGCAGCGCCCACGTGTGTCCGTAGCGCAACTCCGAATAGAGCACATAGCGGCCTTGATGCATGAAGTAGTCGGCCTCCCCATAGACCTGCCAACTGCGCCAGCTCGGCTCGGTGATACGCAAATCGCTGCCGGCCTCCGATGAGTAGCCCAGGCGCGCCAACCAGTCGTTGGTCGAAAACCTGCCGATGCGCACGAGCCGCTCCGCTGCCACGACGAGGTTCTGATCGATGATGGGTTTGTAACGCACGCCCACCGAACCTTGCACGGTCGGCATGCCTGTGACGTTACCGGAACCATCATACGCCGTGCCGTAGCCGCGCACGAAAAACTGCAGGACGCGCCCGTTTTGATAGCCAATTTTCGGCGGTTGCCAATACGCCTCGATGCCGGGTTGCAGCACGTTGACCGTACCTTGCGGCGAAAACGCTGACCCCTGATAGGGCAAGCTGACTACAAAGCCCCAGGTGCGCTCGAGCTGTTGAACTTCGCGTCGATAACCAAACCTGCGCTGAACGTCGAAAGCGTGCTCGCTATCGTCGGTATCGAGGCTGTGCTTGAAAAGTTCAACGGCGTCGTCGTTCTCGCCGAGACGCTTGGCCGCGTACGCTGCGTCCGCGTAATTTCCCGCGCCGCCCGCACCACCCGCAAATCCTTGCCGAAAAGCTGCGAGCGCATCCGCATCGTGTCCCTCCCGCAACAAGTCGTACGCGGTTTGCAGCGTCTTCATCGCCGTATCGTCCTTCGGCTCGGGCGCATTCGCAAATTCGATCAGCGTTGCCGCGCTTTGGCGGTCTTCGTCCGTTGTGGCATTGCGTTGCGCAATCTCGGCAGCACGCAACGCACCCTGACGGTCGCCGTTGCGCAACCGCAGTTGCGCGATGCGTAGTTGCACGGCTGTGTCGGGCGCGCTCTCGAGCGGCGCCAAAGCCCGACTCGCCGTTTCGGGATCGTGCGCGCCGAGTGCGCTGTCGGCAAGCGCAAGCCGCAGGTTGCGCTCCTCCGTTGCGTTCCATTTGCCCTTTTCCAACGCGGCGGAAAAGTCGTGCTTCGCCGTTTCGTATTGATGCTGTGCCTGTTGCAAAAAGCCGTGTCGCGCCAACACCAGCGGATCGTCCGGATGCCTGCGCAGTAAAGCTTCCGATTGTGCGTCGGCTTCGGCCACTTTGCCCTCGCGTACGAAGACATCGATCATTAGGAGTGCTAACTGAAGGCTGGCCGGTTGAGCTTTGAGCGCGCGCGACGCATAGCTTTCCGCACCCGGTAGATCACCTGCTGCGATGGCCTTATAAGCGGCGTCAGCCAGCCGATAAGCCTTCGGTGTCAGCGCCTCGGCGCCGCTCGTATTCCATGCGAAGGTCGCGAGCGCGGCAATCCCCCCTGCGCGGACCAGCACGCCAAAGCGCACCGCCCGCGATATCGTCGATCGTTTCATACCCGTTCCCCCGGGCGCCCCGAAGGCGCCGCACGGCGGACGGACACTTCCCGGTCCGTTCTTCGCTCGTGCTCGAAAAAGTGCGCGTGCCTCGCCAGTTCTGCCGCGATTTCTACGTCGCTAGCGATGAAGTAGGCGACATTCACCGCGGCACCGCGTCTCACGATGTCGCGCTCGTCGTCCGTGAGCGGGCTGCCGACCGCCACGTTGAGCGTGCCGTCTTCGGCCGTCGAAAACGGTACGACACCGTACGCTTGCTGCAACTCGAATGCGAGCGACTTGCTGAAATGACCGATCGCCACGTTGCTCAAACTTACCCGCGGCAGATCGGCCTGCTCGGCCAGCGCATCTGCAATCGCTTCGACACTCGCTTCGTTGTTTTCGATCAGCAATTCCCCGAGGCGCCGGCCACAGGCAGCCTGCTGTGCGAGACAGGCGTCGAGTTGCGCCTGCGTCAAGACGCCCCAATCGAGCAAAATTTCGCCGAGCTTGCGACGCGCTTTGCCGAGCGCTTCGTTGGACAGATAGGTATGGCTCGTTTTGTCCCAAGCGATTGGCTTGCCCGTCGCCAGATGACGAATGAAAATGCGCCACGCGCGGCAAACGGCAAGAAAGTTGATCAGGTTGTTCACGAAGATCCGGGGCAGCGACAGCCATCCTTGCAGCGGTCCGTTTAGCCGAGTGACGAAATACCAGCGCTGAGCAAGACGCAGAGACAGCGTCGCCGTATTGACCATCAACAACGGCATCAGCCACGCACTCAGCACGGTGCCGCCCTTTTCCATCGCAGGCGCATAGCCGGCGGCCTGCAGCGCAGCAATTGCAAGAAAGTTGGCCAGCAGCAAGTACGCAATGACCGATACGATCGATGTCAGCATGCTCTTGCGATCGCGCAAAAGCATGTAGCGCTGCATGAGGCTGCCTTGCCATCCGATCTGCTGCCAGCCTTGAAACGCAATGCCTAATATCCAACGGGCACGCTGCCGGTACGCTGTGCGCAGCGTGTCGGGAAAAAATTCGCGTGTGGCCAGCAGATCGCGTGCCGCGGCGAAACGATGGGGCCTGCTCCCGTCATCGGCCATCGGGAAGTGCGCGAACGTTTGCGTCATTCCGAGCGCCTTGAGCCTGAAGCTGAAGTCGTAATCCTCGGTCAGCGAATCGGTGTTGAACGGCTTTCCCTCCGAGTCAGCCATCGCCGCCTCGATGGCGCGGCGGCTATAGCATGACGCCACACCCGCGCCGGGCACGATGCCCGTCAAACGCGCCCGCGTCGGCAGGTCTTTTTGATGCGTTTCACTGAAATCGTCGAGATAGGTTCCGGCAACGAACGCATTCCATTTACGCGGAAGCGATAACACCGGCAATTGCACGAGATCGTGCCGGGAGACAGCGTAATTGAAATATTTGAGTTCGATCGGGTGAATGACATCTTCGCAATCGTGCATGACGACTGCCTCGAACTTGACATGGTGCGTCATCTCGTGACGGAGGATGTTCGCGACGATCCAGTTCAAGCAGTCGGCTTTGCAGGTGGGCCCATCGTTGAGCACGGTTGCCCGTATCACGCGCCCGGGATGCCGTCTGACCATCCGCTCGACTTCGGCCGTCGTCTCGGGATCGTTGCGATAGGTGCCGGCGAAAATGACATAGCGCTGGTATTCGAGCGTCGCCAGTGTGTTCTCGATCATCTTGGCGATGACATCGTATTCCTTCCACGCGGGTACCATGATGGCCAAGTAACGCTCGTCCATCGCACGCAGTGCTGCCGCATCGACGGCGACACTGCGCTCGCCGCGCAGCCGGCGCGCTATTTCGGATACCCAATAACATCCATCGAGAAAGAGATCGTCGAGCGTACTGACGAGAATGATAATGGCCGTCGACCACGCGATGATATTCAACGCGCCCCAGTAGAACTGCCAAATCGACGTAGCCTGCATTTTGTTGTCTGCCGATGAGATCCGACATCCAATGGGCACACGTAATCATCCGATGCGCGTCGGCGCTTCGATATCTGATTCACGGTATCCATTCCCCGTTGAGACGTCTGCTGCATTTCTTGTTTTGTCTTTGTTTGTCTTATCTTGCGGCTTGGTCATCCTTCTGACTGTTCGACGCCACACAGTATGTAAGCCCCCTTCGCCTTTATCTTCACGCCGTGCGCAACGCGAACAAGCCCGATGCCACCGCGTTATGCAGCATGGCGGGCTGAACATCGGTCGGTCCGCTCGTCCGGAATGTGGCAGGAATGCTATCGAGCGCATCCGCGATCCGCTCAGCAGCGTTGCCATCGCCATAGGGGTTGCTCGCGTGGGCCATCGCGTCGTATTGCGCGTGGTTTGTAAGCAGCGTGCTGACCTCCGAAACAATCCGCTCCGCGCGCGTGCCGACAAGCCGTGCCGTTCCTGCACGAATGGCCTCGGGCCTTTCGGTCGTATCGCGTGTCACGAGCACGGGCTTGCCCAACGCCGGCCCCTCTTCCTGGATTCCGCCCGAGTCGGTGATGATCAGATACGCCTTCGACATCAGGAACACGAACGGCAGGTAATCTTGCGGATCGATCAAATGAATATTTGGCTCATTGCCGAGAATCGCATGCACCGGCTCGCGCACATTCGGATTCAAGTGCACCGGGTACACGAGCTGCACGTCGTCATGCATCTCGGCAATCATGCGCAACGCTTCGCAGACATGTTTGAACGGTTCGCCAAAACTCTCACGGCGGTGCCCCGTCACGAGAATCAATCGCTTCGACGAATCGAGAAACGGATAGCGCGCGGCAATGCGTCTGGTCAACGCGGTATCGCCTGCCAGCTTGCGCTCCACCTGATGCAGCGCATCGATCACCGTGTTGCCGGTGAGTACGACCTGCGACGCCGGCGCCCCTTCGCTGAGCAGGTTGTGCATCGCTTGCTCGGTCGGTGCGAAAAGCCATGAGGCCACCGCGTCGGTCACGCGCCGGTTGAGTTCCTCGGGCCATGGTGACCAGACATTGCCCGTACGCAGCCCTGCCTCAACATGGCCGACGGGAATGTAACGATAAAACGCGGCTAGACTGGCGGCCAACGTTGTTGTCGTATCGCCATGGACCAGCACGACGTCGGGTTGCCAACGATCGTAGACGTCGCCGATCGATTGCAGGATGCCCGATGTCAGATCGCCTAGCGTTTGCCCTTCGCGCATCATGTTGAGATCGAAGTCGGGCACGATATCGAATAAGTCGAGCACCTGATCTAGCATTTGGCGATGCTGTGCGGTGACGCACACTTTTGCGTCAAGCCCCTGTCGTGCCGCGAGCACATGAACGAGCGGTGCCATCTTGATTGCTTCTGGCCGCGTTCCAAACACCGTCAACACCTTCTTCATTGCTTATCCCCTGTCACGCACCGGCATTGGCCAATGGTGCATTTTGAGTTTGCTCATTACCCCGAGCAGACGTCGTTACAGTACAGCCGGCGTTCGATGCGGTCTGTTGGATGACGCTCAAATATCGCCTGCGCCGGCTGCCCGATCTAAAATCACTTCGCCGTCGTGCCATCGACCCACTTATATCCAAGATTCGTCACGCCTGTCACGAGGCTCTTGAAGTCCGACAACGCAGGCAAGCGGAGACTAGGCTCGAGCCAGTACGGATGGAAAAAGAACGAGGCGAAGCCGTCTCGCACCAAGAGCGCGTATTGCGCGTTGGCGAGAACCTGTTGCCAGGTGTAGGCGATGCAGGAGAACTGATCGACGTTGCAGATGTTGTACTGAATGCTCCCGAGATTCTCGGGAATGATTCGTTGTCCGTAGTAGTCCTTATTAATGATGTACGGGAAGAACTGGCCAGCGGAGAAGTCCTGATTGGCCGCGCCCGTGCCCAAATGCGGGTTCGTAGCCGTGTAATAAACCGCGCGTTGGAATGTGGTCGGGAACTGCGCCGCGACCGCTGCGGCCGCGAGTGGCGACTCCTGATACTGCGGCGCGCCCCAACCCAGTACCTTGAAGCCGTTGTTCGCAAACTCGGCCAAGCCATTCGTCAACCGTTGTGCCGCCCATTGTTGCGAGTCCTCATCAACCGGGCGGTTCTGCACGGCGTACCAGAACTCGAAGTCGCTGCCGCTCACCGCGTTTTGCAAGTTGGGAGTGGCATCGTACTGGTGGGTATAGCCATGCATCACAATCGATCCGCCGCGCGCCAACGCATACGTCAATGAGGACTTCAGACCGGCTGCCTGCGCAAGATGGATCGTTTCGGGAACGCCTCCGTTGTAATACCCATTCGGGTCCGTATAAAGCGGAATGGTAGCCATCGTGAACGGGATGCGCTTCGAGAACAGATAGTCGCTGAGCTGCTTCATCGAACTCGTCGTCGTGAACGCATCGAGATCTTCGAGCCTCACGAGCGCGCGATGCGAGACCGGTGCGCCGGTATTCAAAATGTCGTGCAACACATCGCACATCACCAGATACCGGTCCATCGGGCCGATGTACGAAAACGGCATGTCGGCGAAATACCAGAAGTTTCCGGAGCGCATGATGTAAGGCGCGGTTGCGCCGTTCGCGCTGTTCGTGATGGTGACGAGCGCATGCGCCTTTGTTGCATCGGTTACCTGCGTAAGCCCAACGTCGGGGTCCCCTTCGACGACACCCGTTGACGCGTCATACGCGTAGAACTTCGTCAGCGACATATTTTTGTAGGTAACCGTATTGTAGAAACCAGGGTTTGGGTTGCTCGATGACGGCGGCGCGTTCAAGCCGGCCAGCCCCACAAAGTTGAACCCGAAGGTCTGGTTGAACGGGTACGCGGTATTCCAGGCGATCTGCCACAGGTTGTACTTGAACCACACCACCGTCTTGGTGGCGGACATAACGTCGTTCATGAATACAGCCGGCAGCGGATTGTTGTAATAGTCACCAACGTAGAAGGTAGCGTCGTGGCTGCCAATTTGGCCGGCGACATAATTTTGCACCGGGACAATTTCAACGGTTGCATTGAAATGCCCAAGCAAATTTCTCAGCATGATGCTGTATATCAAGCCGAGCTTCGAATATGGGTCATTAGGTGGGTTGTCATACAGAATCAGCGTTTTCGCGGTCGTGGTTTGCGCATGCGCGATAGACGGCAACGAAATCTGAATAAATGCAAAAACGAGCATCGTCGCAACGATGATTTTTTTCATAGCCGTTCTCCTCACTCGCGCTCGACTGCGTCGCCTACGTGCTTTATCTTCGCCCGGTCGAATGGAGGCCGGCCCGATTCCTTGTACGCCTTTTCCGATTCCTCATGCGAAAGGCCAGGCTTGACGGCAGCCTGTGTCGAACCAATCGGACGTGGCGGCACCCTGTAGCTGTTGGTCGGGTCCTTGCCGCCTACCGCGGCATAAGCCGTAGCCGCACAACTGCTAATAAGGGCAAGCAAAATCAATCGGCGCGCACGCGTCGATACGCTGGCTGACCGCATGGTCTCCTCCTTTCACTGGTTTTGATCAGTTAATCGCTTTCCGAACACAGCAACGCTGCAACGAAATTAATGCATCGACAATCATCGCTTCGCACGCCTCGTTATGTTCCGGTTATCACTCACTCGCAATCATGATCTTAGTCAAATTGATGCGGCCATTTTTACCGAGACGTGTAGGGTTACGCACATTAAACCCAGATAAATGGATTTCTAATTTGATAATTTAATATTTTGATAATTTAATCTGGTGAACTGATGCCGCAGGCGAATTGGTGCCTTTTGGCACGGTAATGGCGTCCGCGTCGAACAATCGCCGGCTCGCCGCTTCCACGTATGTATCGGGATGACGGCCGTTATGCCTGGATTCGGGATCCACCTGCTGCGTATTGATACAGGTTGCTCGCACCTGCGAGCCCCGATAGGATCCTGACTAATAAATCGCACGATGTCGGGATCCTAAAACCGGAAGGTGACAGTGGATCGAGCACGCCGGCTAATCAACCCGGCCAGCGCGTCAAGATCGCTGTCGAACACGGCAAGATCACCATCACCGTCGCTTGAATGAATAAGGGCCGCTCAGTGGCCCTTGTTGCCAGGAATGGAGCGTTAGTTAAATGCCTCGTCCTCGGACACGAGCGAGGATACGAATTGCTCAAATGAGCCTGTCAGGCGCCGATCCGCCTTCTTGCGATTTTCCGCATCAGTCAGCGTTTCATCATAGGTGTCGGTTAACCAGTAATGGACAGCACCGTTGTCCGTGTCAACACTGAAGATGTTCCCGCCAGGATCAACAGCAAAGGGAATCAGCGAGCGAGGATATCCGGCCCTGCCAGCAACTTGAGCATATATGCTCTGAATGGCCGGCTCTTGTCCTGCTCGCGTCCCAACCGGAAGGAATTCGTGCACCCATATCGCGTCCCAATCATCGGTCATTGGGAACCAGTCGAGCGTCGGCATGCCGCCATTGAACCTCAAATAGTGATCCCGCATCGCCTCCGGCAGCCGGGTGCCTAGATCGCTCTCGAGCTTCTCTATATCAGTCTGGGTAAGCGCTTGTCCACACTTCGAGAACTCGTTCATGCTCCCTCCGTTAGCATCCGCCCTTCGGGGTTCGCCCTTTTAGCCATCGTCGCCTTTCTGCTGCTCGAATGGCTTCCGGGTGACCTGCCTCCACGATTCCCGGAGCGGTTCAGAACCGGATTGAGACTGCGGTCCTAGTTTATTTCTAGAGCGCATGCCGGCGCTCCCACCTTCCACTACTACCCCGCCAAATGTATACGTCATCGATCTTCGGTAGATCGTGTTCGATAATCACTGTGTAGCGGTAACGTTGCTTAAGTCCCTTCTGCCTGACCGCCTCGATATTTGTGGCGCTCCCTGAACGCGATTCGGTGTCAGCTAGCACCGCTTGACCATACTCAGGAGGAACTCCTGTTCCAAGGGTGTCGAGCCGCGCTGTACCAAGGTCATTGAAAGCCTTCATGCTGAGGTTTTCGGAGAATATCGTCTTCAACTTGAATTTGGCGTTTCGATCAGCCTGATCTCTGTAATTCGGATCTTGCTTGTACGCATCGCTGCTCTTTTCGGCATGGAAGTTCACCTCCCACTCCCACATCTGAAGGAGAAAAGTTTGTATTCTGTCCATCGGTGACATCGTTTGCTCCTGCGTCAACGCTTACACGGGCGCGGATTGCTGAAGATCCGCGATTCGGTCTGCCCGTCAACTCTGGCTTGGTAAAGAATGGAATGAGGCCGTGTTGAACCTTCATCGTACAACGGCGCAACTCGAACGATAACGTTGCTGCCACTCTTCACCGCTTCGGCAATGTTGCCTTCGAAGTCACGGAATTCGCCGCGGTTGATGCTCACTGCTTGAGGGAATACGTTGCCCTTTCCACCGCTTCCACCAAGTCGGTTACCAATAGCGTGACCGGCATCATCTCCGTTGAGACCCAATGCCCGAGCAAAAAGACGAGAACTGGCATTTGTCGGCGTCCCGGTGCCCAAATCTTCGGGGCGAATCCTCGCAGTCGCACTTTTGAGCGAGCCGTCGCCGTTATAGCGATACTTTGTGCGTGGGCCGGATCCCCAAAGGCCTAGCGGATCGATCCACTGAAGCGGATTGGGCGCGTATTGATAGAGATTGTCCCCACCTGCCAGCCCGATCGGGTCGTGACTGATAAACCGCCCGATGTCAGGATCATAAAACCGGAAGGTGTTGTAATGCAGCCCCGTCTCGCGATCGAGGTACTGCCCTTGGAATCGCAAATTCTGCGGCAGTGGCGTGCGTCGTTGCGGTGCCGGCACAACACGCACCGTTCCGGGTGAGGTCCATACCACTGTCGCTTGCTCACTCTCCGCAACGGTCCACTCCTCGCGCACCGTACTGCCCCACACGCGATACTGCGCTTGCCACACGACGTGCCCTTCGACGTCGGTCAACTCCTCCGGCAAGCCCGATACATCGTTATGGAAGTAATAGATGCCTTCCGTTTTCGTTGTATCGATTGCATCGTCATTGGCCGCCTGCACCGCTTGACTATCGATCCGCGCAAGCGGCACATAACTATCGGGCTCATACAGATACGTCGCCTCATCGTCGCCCCGACTCTCCTGCAGCAACCGCATCCCATCCCACAGGAAATCCGTACCCACATACCCGTTCGTCTTGCGAATGCGTCGCCCCAGCGCGTCGTATTCGAACCGAATCGTTGCGATCGTGTTGCGCTCCAGCGTCGTCACCTTCGTCAGCCGATGCGCCGCGTCGTACTCGAATTTCTGCTCCTTGTACGGCCCGCGCCCGGTCAGCTTGCGCGTCAGGCGCCCATAAACATCGTACTCGAAGCGCTTGTCCTCGAACATCTTGAGCCGGTTGTGCTCGACATATCCACCCGGATGCGAACCCGACACCAGATTCGCCGCCTCATCCCAGCGGAACATCTGCGCTGGCAACCCCGCGCCGAACGCGTGCTCGATGCGGCCCGTCGGGTCATAGCCGTAGCGCGTCTCGCCATACCGGTTGTGCGTTTTGTTCACCACCTCGCCCACCGGATCGTATTGCCAGCGCTTATGCAGCACCTGCGGCTCGATCTCGATGCTCGCTTGCGCCGCGTGCATATGGCCCGCCTG